>JAPOWW010000002.1 GCA_026707405.1 Chloroflexota bacterium | reverse complement strand
CAGTCCGGCTGACGATCGGTTCCTCGATTCTTCTTCTGTTGATTCTGGCAACCGGCCTTGTCTCGCTGAGCATGGGGCCTGTCGACATACCTGCCGATCACGTGGCTTCAATCGTGTTGTCGTCGTTCGGACTCGACTTCGTGGAGTTCGGCCGCACCGAGCAACTAGTCGTCGAGCAGATCCGGCTTCCCAGGATCCTCGTTGGCGCTTCGGTCGGTATGGCCCTGGGGATTGCGGGAGCGACCATGCAAGGGCTGTTTCGGAACCCGATGGCCGACCCCGGGATCATCGGGGTCTCAACCGGCGCCGCCGTCGGCGCGGTCGTGTCAATCGCCACCGGGCTGGCGGGTCTCTTCTTTTTAGCACTGCCAAGCTTCGCGTTCATGGGCGCCGTGGCGGCTTCGTTCCTGGTCTATGGCATCGCGGCGGTCGGCGGGCACTTTTCGATGGCGACGCTTCTACTAGCGGGAGTCGCGGTGAACGCGTTTCTAGGCGCCATCGTCTCCGCGATCATCATCATCCTGCCCGATAACGAGGCGCTCCGGGAGATTCTGTTCTGGCTCGCGGGCGGACTCGATTCGCGAGCCTGGGATCACGTCTGGATCTCAGCGCCGTTGATCTTCGGCGGCGCCGCCGTGATTCTGCTGATGGCGCGCGACCTGAATCTCCTGATGCTTGGCGACGACGAGGCTCGCTCGATGGGGGTTCGAGTGGGCGCGGCGCGGGTGATTCTCTTGAGCGCGGCGGCACTGGCGACCGGAGCCGCCGTGGCCGTAAGCGGGACCATCGCCTTTGTCGGCCTTGTGACGCCGCATGTGCTCCGGCTGTTGCTCGGGCCGGACCATCGGGTGCTGATCCCCATGAGCGCCGCGGGTGGGGCCGTCTTCATCATCGTCGCCGATACGGTGGCGAGAACCATCATCCAGCCGGCCGAATTTCGCATCGGCATCCTGACGGCATTCGTCGGCGCGCCGTTCTTCATCTTCCTGCTGATCCGTAACAAACGTCAGGTCCATTCGCTATGAAACGCAGCCTTTTGAAGGGAGTCACCTTGTTAATTCGACAGCTTCGCATCCTTGTCTTTCCGCTGATACTCGCGCTGGCGCTGGCGGCGTGCGATCCGTTTGCGCCGGCTGAGACGCCCGAAGCGGAAGCACCCACGCCGACCGCCGCACCGACAGCCCCGCCAACCATGACGCCGACTCAGGCGCCTACCTCGACTCCAGTGCCGACGCCGGCGACGGCGCCTACTGCGGTAGCCACGGCTACGCCGACGATGACGCCGACTCAGGCACCCACGGCGACCCCAGTTCCGACATCGACGCCGGCACCTACGGCAACGCCAATGCCGACCGCGACGCCCGAGCCGGAGGCGCAGCCGTTCGAGGGCGTGCCCGGGATAGTAGATCCCTCCAACAGCGAATGGCCGCGCCAGGTCGAGGGGTTGAACGGACTTGTCACCATTCCGGCCAAGCCGTTGCGCATCATCACCGCTTCCGTGGGACACGACGAAATGACGCTCGCGCTGGTGCCCGAAGAGCGCCTCGTGGCAGTCGGGAGCGCCACGAAGAACTCGACCTACTCGAACGTCGCCTTGCTGGTCCAGGACAAACCGCAGATCTCACGAGACCCGGAGACAATCATCGCCCAGGCGCCGGACGTTGTAGTTACAAGTCCGTTCTTTCCGGCCGAGGCGGTCGAAGCCTTGTCGAAGGCCGGCATTGCAGTGATCCAGACAGACTTGAAACACGATCCGGAGGCGCGGATCAACAATATTCTGTTCATGGGTTACATTTTCGGGGAGGAAGAACGCGCCCTGGAGTTTGCCGCGGAAGTGCGTGATCGCTACGAGTCGCTGATCGCGGTGACCGGCACTGCGGAGCCGCGTCCGCGGGTTCTGGCGCTTACGCAGTACTCGGACAAGCTCTGGGTTGCGGGGGCCAACTCGACGGAGGGGTCCGTGATAGCGGCCGCCGGCGGGATCAATGCGGCGGAAGAGGCGGGCATCGAAGGAAACCAGACGACAAGCCTGGAAGGGGTGATAGCGATGAACCCCGAGATCATCATAATTGCCCAGCCGATCGAGTTCGGCGCTGAAGATTTTCGACAGAGCCTGCTGGACAACGAAGCGCTCGCCGAGATTCCGGCAGTCAAGGATGGCAAGGTTCACATCGTGGAAGGCAAGCACTTCACCACGCTGTCCTACTGGAACATACGAGGGGCTGAGGACCTAGCCCGGATACTCTGGCCCGATCAGTTCACTGAGCCTCCAGCCGCCAGCTTCAGCCTGGCCGAGTAGCGAAAGATGAACGGCCAGCCACCACCAGCGATAAGAGCACAGGGCCTTTTCTTCAAGATCGAGGCCGAGACACTGCTGGACAGCGTGAATCTGCGCGCCGACAGAGGACAGCTCGTCGGAATCATAGGTCCCAATGGGGCGGGGAAATCCACGTTCCTGAGGGCCATATCGGGCATCCTCCGTTATCAAGCAGGCGCGGTATATGTGGAGGGCAGGGAACTGAACTCCATATCGACGAAAGACATCGCCGCCGGCCTTGCGATCGTTCCCCAGATCGCGCCCTACACACAGGGCTTTACGTCACTCGAACTTGTGCTCATGGGCAGATATCCGCACCTGGGGCGTTTCCAGGTTGAGGGCAAGGCGGACGACCGAATCGCCAAAGACGCCATGCGTCTAACCGAAACCGAGCAGTTCGCCGACAGGACGCTCGACACTCTTTCCGGAGGAGAGAGGCAGCGGGTATTCGTGTCTCGCGCCCTGGCGCAGCAGCCACGAATCCTGCTGCTGGACGAGCCAATCTCGAACCTGGACGTGCTCCATCAACTGAAGGTGCTCGACGTGGTGCGGGGGCTGGTCGACGATGGCTTGACCGCCATAGCCGCCATCCATGACTTGCAAATGGCGGCTCGCTATTGCGACCGGTTGGTATTGCTGCAAAACGGACGGGTCCTGGCTGAAGGATCGCCCGAGACTGTCTTGTCGCCGGAGATGATCGAGTCCGCCTTCGGCGTCAAGTCGGCGGTATATCGAGATCCGGTAACAGGGTCTCTAGCTATAAGCCTGATTGGCCCGGCAGATGCAACTTCGAACGGTCGAACAGGCAGCAACGGAAGTGTTGCAACCCACAGACCGGAAAGAGACACGTGAGCAGGCGGGACCCCAGAGAAAAACCCGAGCGAGTGGTCAAGGGGCGTCGCGTCCGGCGCGGCCTGATCATCATCAACACCGGCGAAGGCAAGGGAAAGACGACCGCAGCGCTGGGGGTCATCTTCCGCGCGTGGGGGCGAGACTTTCAGGTCAAGATGTTCCAATTCATCAAGCACACGACGGCCCAGTTCGGGGAGCATCGGGCCGCCGCGCGGCTTGGCATACCGATCGAGGCGCTGGGTGACGGCTTCACGTGGCTATCGAAGGACATGGATCAGACCACGGCTCTCGCCTTGGAGCAATGGAAGCGTTGCAAGGAGGCGATCCTGAAAGGGGAGGAGGACATCATCGTCCTGGACGAGTTCACTTACTCCATGCACTACGGCTGGGTCCCCGTAGACGACGTTGTCGACACGCTGAAACGGCGGCCCGAGCCGCTGCACGTCATCATCACCGGCCGATACGCCCCTCAGGAACTGATCGACTGCGCCGACCTGGTGACCGAGATGAAGCTGATCAAGCATCCATATCAAGAGCAACGTATCAGGGCCCAGCAGGGGATAGAGTTTTAGAACCGAGCCTCGACGACGTAGTTGCACGAATCAGGCCAGCTTCGACCCGGCACGAGCAGGCGGCCACGCTTCGGCAGAACCGTTTGACCAAACCGCCTGGAAGCCTGGGGCGGCTGGAGAAGCTCTCGATCCAGCTGGCCGGCATCTTTGGGACCGAGCAGCCGGTCCCGCGCGGTAAGACAGTAATAGTGGCCGCAGGCGATCACGGTGTGGTCGCCCAGGGCGTGACGGGCTATCCCCAGGAAGTTACCGCGCAGATGGTGCTGAACTTCCTGGCTGGCGGGGCGGCAATCAGTGTTATGGCCCGCAAGATGGGCATCGATCTGATGATCGTTGACGCCGGCATCGCCAAACCGCTGCCTTACCATCCCGAGCTTCGAGTCGTCCGTGCGGGATGCGGCACTGCCGACATTACGCAAGGCCCGGCCATGACGCGTCAGCAGGCCGTGGCCTGCGTGAGCGCGGGAGTGGAGCTTGCCGTTGAGGCTGCTGATGGCGGAGCCGACATCATAGGCACCGGCGACATGGGTATCGGCAACACGACGCCGTCAAGCGCAATTGCCGCGGCCCTGACTCGTAGACCCCCTGCGGAGACGACCGGACCTGGAACTGGTCGAGACGACCGGGAAATGGAGCGCAAGATTGCGATAGTCGAACGCGCCCTGGAGGTTAACCGGCCCGATCCCAACGACGGGTTGGATGTGCTGTCCAAGGTCGGCGGATTCGAGATCGGCGTGCTGGCCGGTGTCGTGCTGGGAGGGGTGCTCGCCCGTCGAGCCGTCGTGCTCGACGGCTTCATTTCCGGCGCGGCGGGTCTGATCGCGTGCAGCCTGTGCCCAATTGTCAGGGATTATCTTGTCGCAGCCCACCTATCGGCCGAGAAAGGACATCGAATCGTACTGTCGCACTTGGGATTGCGGCCTCTACTGAATCTCGACATGAGACTGGGGGAGGGTACGGGCGCGGTGCTTGCCATGGGCCTGGTTGAGGCCGCCGCGGCTTGTCTAACCGACATGGCAACCTTCACGGAGGCTGGAGTTTCCGACCGCGAACCCGGCGACGGGACAACGGAGACAAGTTGAGGAGCCTGCGGCTGGCGATCGGTTTCTTGACGGTGCTGCCGATCGCGCCCGCAGGTGCTGTGCGGATGGGTCCGGCTCGGGCCTATTTCCCGTTGGTGGGCCTTGCGCTGGGAGGTGTGCTCGCGGGACTGGACTTTGTCGCGCGACTGGCCTTGCCGCCTATCGTCGTCGGCGCGCTGCTGGTGGCGGCATTGCTAGTTATGACGCGAGCCATGCACACGGACGGATTTCTCGACACCTGCGACGGGCTATTCGGAGGCTATAGCCGAACCGAGCGACTGAAGATCCTGCGGGACACTCGCGTGGGAGCGTTCGCGGTGGCCGGCGGGGTGAGTCTGTTGCTGCTGAAATTGACTCTGATGGCAAGCATCGCCGACGAGATACGCGCCGGCTTGCTGGCGGTATTCCCGTGCGCGTCGCGGTTTGGGATGGTATCGACGATGGCCGCCTTCAAGTACGCCAGGGAACATGGCCTCGGCACGTCGTTTAGGGACGGGCGAGGCTGGTGGCAAGTCGTGTTTGGGTTCGCCACGGCCGCGGCCGCGGCTGGACTGCTTCTCGGGTTCGCCGGATTGATCTTGCCCGGTGCGGCGCTCGCCGGATCGCGCGGACTGGGAGGGTGGCCCGCGCGGCTGCTCGGTGGAATGACGGGCGACACTTATGGCGCCGTGAACGAGGCGGCTGAAGTCGTCATACTACTGCTGGGGATCGTCCTGTTCGGCGTCTCTACCGGGATGTACCAGACACCGTTCTGGTAGGCAGCAGTGACGTATACAGGGGGCGCCAGGAGGATAGAGATGGAAAATGGGTAGCTGGTACCTGGTGCGGCACGGGGAGACTCTGTGGAACCGCATCGGACGAGTTCAAGGGCATATCGACGTTGTGCTCAGCGAGCGCGGCAAGCGGCAGGCCGAGATGCTGGGGAAGAGGCTCGCGGAACGTAGATTTGCGGCTGTTTACGCCAGCGATCTGTCACGCACTATGGAAACCGCGCGGGGCATTGTCGCAGATGATCAGGTCGCCATTGAAGCCGATTCAGACCTGCGCGAGTTCTCCTTTGGAGAGTGGGAGGGGCTGACGCTTGAGGAAGCCGAGGCGCGAAATCCCAAGGTATATGCGGAGCGGATGAGAATGCGTAACCACGCCTTCGCCGCTCCCGGAGGCGAGAATACGACTCAATTGCTGAAACGGGTGCGGCCATTCTGTTCAAGCGCGGTGCGGCGGCATAGTGCCGCCGATGACGTGCTGGTGGTAGCTCACGGTGGTACTATCCGCGCCCTGCTGATTTGCTTGCTTGATTTGGAGGATGAGGGGTTCTGGCGATTGCGGGTCGACTGCGGCAGTCTCTCCATAGTCAGCAACCACCCGGGTGGCCGAGTTCTCGATGTTTGGAACGACACGAGTCACCTGGATGCCGAGGTCCTGTGAGACAGACCCCGTGAAGAAGAGGCTGACACTTGTCTTGGGCGGGGTCCGGGCAGGCAAGAGCAGCTACGCTCAGGCGCTTGCGGAGAGCGGCCGACAGGTGCTCTTCGTAGCCACCGCCGAAGCGGGCGACCGGGAGATGGAGGCGCGCATCCAGGCTCACCGAAAGGGGCGGCCCGCCGACTGGGATACGCTCGAAGAGCCTGTCGATCTCGTGTCGGCAGTAAAGTCGCGGATGCGTCACTATGACACTGTATTGCTTGACTGCCTGACGCTCTGGACAAGCAACCTGATGCTGAGCACCGAGTCGCCGGGGACGGCGTGTATTGATATAGCCTCGGAAGCCCGAACGCTGCTGGGTCTCTACCGCGAGGGTAATGCCTCCTGGATCGTCGTCAGCAATGAGGTGGGTCTAGGCGTAGTACCGGCGACCCGGCTGGGCCGCGTCTACGCCGACGAACTCGGACGTGTCAATCAGATCATCGCCGCCAAGGCGGACGACGTGTACTTCATGGCCGCGGGGTTGCCGTTGAAGTTGAAGACCGGCGGCCGTGGTCTAGACGTTTCGTAACAGGTCACTCTCAGGTTTCTCGTTGATGATGCCGAACGATACCGCCGCCGATAAGCCGGCGATTGTGTACGGCTGTCAGATTCGATAATCGCTTCCAAGCCTCCTCGGCAGCCCAATCCGCTCGCTCGAAATCTTCGGGGAAGAGCAGTCCCAATACGGTCCCGCTGTGAGCAACGTTGACACCCACGGCGCCAGCAGCCCGCCCCAAGGCGAGAACGTCCGGCAACTGGGGCTTCGGGAGCACTTCCTGATATGCCAGCGCATTGTGCGTCGCTCCCCGACCGATCATCTCGTCGTCTCCGTTCTTGAGTCCAACGGTGATGAGATCGAGTGCTTCACGGAAGTGCGCTTCCCTTCGGTGGAGTTCAGCCTTTCGGTCGACTGCGTTGAACGCCTCGGTATCGAGGGCATCGGCAAACTCCAGCACGAGGACCCTCATTCCTGGCGGATTGCCGAGCGACTGGGCGATCCGGCCGTATCTGTGATCGAATAGCGCGATGCCGGGCAGCATAACACCGTCGCTCGGTTCGATAGCGAGCGCCAGGTCTGCCTGCTGCCTCACCGTGGTCTCCGTGTTCAACGCGGCAGCTGTAGCTCCAACGGCTGCCACGATATCGGCGGTGCTGCTGGCCATACCCTTTCCTCGCGGGAGAGGGCTTTCCAGGTGTAGTCGCGCTTCCTCGTTGTTTCGCCCCAGGCGCGCCAGCGACAGTTCGACGGCACGGGCAGCCTTCGGCGAACCTGCCGGACCGCGCACCCGTCCGGCGCCCTCCGATAGCTCCACTGTCGCCGTAGCGAAGAGATCGATGGGACAGGTGACCATCACCAGCGTGCCATCCAACATGCCCTGGGCCAGCTCGCCACAGGTACCGGGAACCGATGCGACGCCACGTTCCGGGTTGCAATCTGTCAGTCGCCGCATCTTTATGCGCGCCCGCTAGTTCAATCCTGTCACGCGGTAGACCAGCTCCATATCGAGGTGCTTTCGGACCAGCGTCGCCAGCTTGTCGTACTCGGCGTTCGAGTCGATTTCCTCACCGCCGGGCGGAAGACTCGCTCCCCTGCGTTTCGCGGCGTACTCCAATATCGAGCGGCGCACGGCGCGGTTGTGGAAGAGTCCGTGCAAGTACGTACCCAAGGTGAGGCCCTCGTCATCCAGAGCACCGTCGGACAGGCCGACTCGCCGACCGGATAGCGAGTCCAAGAGGAATGGGGCAGACATGCCTCGATTGGACGTGACGCCCATATGAATCTCGTATGCGGAAATCTCCGCTCCCTTGCAACCGCCAAGGAGGCCGCGCCCCTCGATTACGCGTCCCGCGGCCTGGTGAGTTGCCTTTTCCCTTGAGAAGGTGGTGGATGCCTGCAAGAGTCCCAAGCCGGGAGTCGTGGCCCTGGGCGACTCTACGCTGTGAGGGTCCAGTAGCTCGACGCCGAGCATCTGATAGCCGGCGCAAATGCCGACGACCGGAGTCCCGCTCCGGCGCGCGTCGACGATACGCCCGGCCAGACCCTGCGCGCGCAGCCAGTCAAGATCGGAAACAGTTGTCTTGCTGCCAGGGATGACGACAAGGTCGGGGTGGCCAAACTCCTCCGCCCGCTCGACGTAGCGCACGCCCACGGCCTGCTCATGGCGCAAAGGATCGAAGTCGTCGAAATTGGCGATATGCGGCAGTCGCATCACCGCTACGTCGACCGCCGTTTCCAAGTCGCTCGTGAGTCCGTCTGCCAAGCCTAGGGAATCCTCCTCCGGGATATGGATGTCGAAGAAATACGGCAGAACCCCTGCGACCGGCACACCGGTGCGCTCGTGCAAGAAATCAAGTCCCGGTGTCAGCAACGACGGATCGCCGCGAAATTTGTTTATGACATGCCCCTTGACCAAGGCCCTCTCCTCCGGCTCCAACAGGACCATGGTTCCAACGAGCTGGGCGAAGACACCGCCGCGGTCGATGTCGGCTACCAGCAGGACCGGAGCATCGGCGTAGCGAGCGACTCGCATATTGACGATGTCGTGTTGCTTGAGGTTGATCTCCGCCGGGCTGCCGGCCCCCTCCATCACGACCACGTCGTAGTCCGTGCGCAAACGGTCGAGAGCGGAGGCCGCCGTTTCCCAAATCGTCGATTTCAACTCATAGTACTCGCGGGCGGAGGCAACAGCCTGGGGACGTCCCATCACGACAATCTGAGAGCGACTCTCGCCTTCCGGTTTGAGCAGGATAGGGTTCATCTCCACCTTCGGAGCCACCATGGCCGCGGCAGCTTGCACGGCTTGAGAACGGCCGATCTCGCCGCCGTCGGGCGTGGCATAGGAATTCAGGGACATGTTCTGCGCTTTGAACGGAGCGACTTGGAGACCATCTTGAGCGAATATGCGGCAGAGCGCGGTGGCCAGGACTGACTTGCCCGCATGGGATGAAGTTCCCTGAACCATGATGACTCTCGCTAGTCCGCTACCACTCATCTGTGCAGTACGTCCCGGAGCGCCTCTATGAGACGAGCGCACTCCTGCGGCCGCCTGGCTGCAATTCGGATATGTTCGGGCAGGCCAAACGACGTGCAATCCCTGACTGCCATGCGCCGGCGCAGAAGGGCGCTCCGCACACTTGCCGCATCGCCTACGCGCGCCAGGATGAAGTTGGTGGCCGAATGGGCGACCGGAACCCGCAGCTTTTCCAGCTCACGATATAGATACGCCTTGGCATCCAGTATGACCTCTCTAGCGCGGGCGACGTGCGCCTCATCTTCCAGGGCCGCGATTCCGACGGCTTGAGCGACGGCGTTGACGCTCCAGGCCGGCTGCAGGCGCCGTACCGCCGCGACAACGCTCGGCTCGGCGACCATATAACCCAGTCTTATACCCGCAAGCGCGTGATCCTTGGTCATGGAATTCAGAATCAGGAAATTCCCAGTACCCAGGAGCGGGAGAGAGTCCCACCGGCATTTGGAAAGCTCAGCGTATGCGTTATCGAGCACCAGTAGACCACTTTCGCCAACGGCCGTGTTGAGTTGCTCTACGGTGTCCCGCTCAAAATAGACGCCGGTAGGATTGTTCGGATTGCAGAGAAAGACCACGCCGGGTCGCATCTCTCTGATTATCCTGACCGCCGCGTCGACAGGCCAACGGAAACCGCGAGCCCCACTGGCCCGGAGGGTATGTACGTCAGCTCCAGCTATAGCGGCGGCGGCTTGATATTCTCCAAATGTCGGCGCAAATATCAGGCACTTCTCTCCGGGCCGTAGACAGGCGCGCGCCACCAGGTGGATGAGCTCCGTGGAGCCGTTTCCGATCATCAGCTTGTCGATCGCGATGTTCAGCCGCGCCGCGAGCGCCTCTCGCAGGCCAAGGCTATTGCGGTCGGGGTAGGCGGATAGATCCGCCTCGGCGGCGGCCCGCATGACTCGCCGCGACGCTCCCAGAGGGTTGATGTTGGCGCTAAAGTCCAGGACTTGATCGGGTTGAATTCCCAGCGAGCGTAGCTCTGCCGGGTCCAACCCCCCATGTACCGTGGTCACCTGACGCACCTATCTTCCATCAACCCGCGATCACGTGGCGTAAGTAAAGCAGTCCCACGGTCGCAACCGCGGAGAGTAGAGCAGTTCGCTGGACGATGCGCATAGCCCGGCCGATGTCGCCCGAGACCGGCTTTCGCAAGCCTTCCCCCAGGCGATAGTGCCCCGGCTTTTCCAACTGTATGCCCAGCAGCCCGGCCATAGCGCTCATGGTCAATCCGGCATTGGGGCTTGCGGTCCGGCCGCGATCTCGCAACATAACGCGCCATCCGCGCCGAACCGAAAGACGACCCAGCGCACCGGCGGCAAGAATCAGCAAAGCGCTGATTCTCGCTGGAACCAGGTTTACAACGTCGTCCAGTCGGGCGGGGACCTTGCCCAAGTATTCGTATGCTCCGCGATAGCCGAGCATGCTGTCGAGCGTGTTTATCGCCCTGTAGGCAATAGCGCCCGGCACGCCGAACACCGCAAACGCCAGCCAAGGGCCGACGTAGCTATCGGTAGTGTTCTCAGCCAGTGACTCAACCGCGGATGCGGCGACTAGAGAGGGCATTAGGGAAGTAGGATCGCGGCTGACCAGGCTCCTCAAGCTTGCCCTCGCATCATTCAACCTGTCTTCGGCGAGCGCCCGCCGGGTTTGGTCCGCCGCGGACAAGAGTCCCCTGACCGTGAAGGAGGTGCGCAGCATGATCGCAGCGCCTACCGCGTAGGCAAGTGGCCCCGCCGACATCAGAGCGGTTACCAGCAGCCAAGCCAGAACGCCGGTCCCGCCCGCGACCACCACGACGACGGCACCACCGAAAAGGAACGCGGCCGCCGGACGCTGCGGCGCGATGCGCTGCAGAGCGGCGATTGCATGCCCCATCCACACGACGGGGTGGATTTTGTTCGGCGGTTCCGGCAGCAGACGGTCCAGCACTATCGCCAGCAGGAAGACCGCAGCGTTCAGGGCCAGATCGTTCCACCAAGTCGTGAACACGATCATTGACTCGATAGCGCTTGGCCGGTTTGGTTGATCACTTCAGGTTTGGCTGCTAATCGAACCTGTCAGAGAACATCCGTTAGTCGCCGTACCTCGCGAGAACTGTAACGTCGATGCTCTCGGTTCCCTTGTGGAGCTGGTTTCGGAATACCGCCTCGACGGCAAAACCGGCGTCCTTGAGGGCTTCAAGCTTAGTCGGATCGTCCGATCCCACGTAGGCTTGAACTTTGGTCGACGCCGGCAAATCCACCGAGTCGATGAGCTTTGCCATGTCACCTTCGAATACGGGATGGACATGGACGTCGAGGGTGTGTACCGCGTCGTCGAATCTTGGATCGGGGCTCAGCCTGACCACACCCACCACGGACTTGCTGCCGGACACCTGCAACACACGGCCCAAGGAGATTCGGAACTCCTTGATTTCACGGTAGAAAGCGATGAACTCGCCTTCAAAGCTGCCGCGGCCTATGTTGCCGCTCGCGAACATTCGAAGCCAGGAGCCTCGGGAGCAGGCGAAGAGCGCCATAAGCCCCACCCAGTCGTGCCAGTCAATGTCTCTGACCGTGGTCGCGCCCGGTGCGAAGTAGTCCTGCTCAAAGACGCTCTCCGAGCTTGCGTAATAGTGCATGAAGCCCGAACCGAGGGTTACCGAATCGAAACCGAAGCCTTTGTAGATGTGATAGGGAACTGTGTCGTACCCCGTTCCGAGGAAGAGAGCGTTCCCGTCACGCTCCTGAAAGTCCTGCATCTGCAGCTCCATAACCGCTTTGGCGGCCCCCTTGCGGCGGTGCTCCGGAGCCGTGTAGACATGACCTAATATCCCGGAACCACGGTATTCCCACGTCGCTACGTTAGATATCACTTCGTCATCGAGATGGGCTATGTAGTAATACGATTCCAGCAGACCCGGGTCTTCGATAATGGTTTCCCGGATTTGCCACCGTGTCGCCCGGTCCTTGTGTCCGAGAAACGGCTCGATCAGCTCGCCCCAGTAAGCGTCGGGACCCTGGACGCGCGCGATGGTCGCAATTTCGCCCGACTTGAGCGTTGCGGTCCCGAGTTCGGTGTACAAGGTGGGTCAGCCTCCAGGCCGCGTTCTATTCAGAAGACTGACCAATACCCTTGTAAAGCTCGGGACGCCGGTCGGGTAAGTAAGTCGCGATCGAGCGCCAGCCGGAGAGATATTCCGGGTCCAGATCGACGGTCGCGCTTGCAACGCCTGATTCCTCGCCGAGACAGGCCAGCAGGCGCCCCGACGGACTCGCTATGCACGAATGCCCGAGGCTTCGCCACTCGCCCGCAACGCCCGTACAGTCGGCCATGGCGACGTAAACGCCATTTTCGAGGGCACGGGTTCGCACCAGCGACTGGACCTGCTCGCCGCTCCAACCCCATTCGTTAGTCTGATAGTCGTTGGTCACCCAGTTGGTGCAGTTGACTATCAGCTCCGCGCCAGCCAGAGTCAGCGATCTGATGTATTCCGGGAATATGAGGTCATAGCAGACCGTCAGCCCGATTTTGCCGAGTTCGGTCTCGACCACGCAGAGCTCGCTGCCCAGCGAATACCAGGACTTCTCAGACGAAAACAAGTGGAGCTTGCGGTACACGGCGAGCAGTTCACCGTCCGGCGAGCAAAGCACCGAGGTGTTGAAGAACCTCCCACCGTCGCGCTCGATGATTCCGCACACGAGATACACGGAATTCTCGCGAGCGATATCGCGGAGGCGAGCCGAAGTCGCTCCGGGTATGGTCTCGGCCAGCTCGGCGATGCGCTCGTCGAGCAGGTATCCGGTGGTCGCAAGCTCCGGGACTATCACGAGCGTCGCACCGCGGTCCGCCGCTTGCCTGGATGATGCTTCGATTACCTCCAGATTGGACTGGACATCTCCCAACTTCGGCTGCATCTGCACAACCGCGGTTCTGAATGGGTTTCCTGACATGTTCGCGTTCAGTCCTGTTTTCGAGAATCCGGCAAGAGTATAAATAGTACGGCGATCAGCCTACATGCCGTTGGGGTGTCTCTTATGGGTTCACGAGAGATCGACGTGTTCGTGACGCCGAATTCACTACCACCCGGTCAAACCCGTGAGACTGACGCGTCTAATGAAGCAACGCAGCGCCAGCGTGCGCAGTGTCTCGGAGCGCAGGAATATGAGTGGGTGGAGGAGGTCGTTCCAGTGATGGATGAACGAGAATAGACCCGCGGCCGCCGGCGCCGGCCTGGCTAGCGGCGGCCAGGTGAGCCGAATCGGCGGGACGGCATATCTCTCGCGGGCATTGCTGTTCATAGGCTTAGGACTTCTGATCGTCGGAACGGCCGTCTTCGCGGCCGTGTTCTTTCACGATCGCACGGCGCTCACGACGATGTCGGCTCGCTGGGCCGTAATCTGGACCATCACGGCTGGAGTCCTGACGAGCTGGCTCTGGTGGGATGTTCGAAAGAGCAGTCACGCGCATCTCACGAGCGTCGCCTGGCGCTGGCTTCCGTTGACCATCCCCACCGGCTTAGCGCTGCTTGTGTACGGTTCCGACTCCATCCACCACGCGGTGACGTCATGGAATCGCATCCGGATTCTCTACGGCGCGCTGGCGCTGGCGGCGCTGGCGCTGATCTGGCTGGCGCAGCGAGCCGCGTGGCGCCAGGCCGCATCGCGCGCCGAGGCATGGTCGGCCACCTTGACCGAAGCCGCACCAGTGGTGATCGTCGTCTCGCTGTTTGTGCAAGGCCTAATCCAGGCGACCCCGTTCCTCCACCTCGCCGTGGACGACTTAGTTCGGTACTGGACCATTGCCGACGCGCTGGCGACAGGCGGCGGGTACCGGATCTGGGAAGCCGGTGTCGGAACGGCGCAGGGTGGTGGATCCGGCTACTGGACCGACCTGCCGGTATTGCCGATGCTTTTGATGGTGAGCTTTACCCTGTTTGGGCACACGTTTACTGCCGCGCATGTCCCGATGCTGCTCGCGAACATCGCCCTGCCCTTCGTTCTCTACGCCTTATATCTCCGTTTGACGTCACATCGGCTATGGGCCTTCATAGGCACGTCCCTCATCCTGTTCCTGCCGTTCTTCCAGATCTACACGCTTGGGGCAAGCGAGCCGGATCCCGTGTTCATTGTCTTGCTGGCGGCGCTCGTTTGGCGCGTCGTGGCGCTGGCACGGTGCGACGCAGCGATCCCGCCGGATAAGCTCCGCTGGCATGGTCTGGCGGTGGGGCTACTAGCGGCAGCGACAGCGCTTATACGGCCCGAGGGGATCGTGTATGCGGCGCTAGTCCCGGCCGGGCTGCTGTTCCACCGGCGCTCCCGCCGCTCGCTATGGTGGGCGCTGGGTCCGGCGACTGTGTTGGTCGGGGGGTTCGCGGCCGCCATGTGGCCAGCGGTGCAGCGACCGTGGCCTCAGGCGCCGCGTGAACTGGATCCAGCCAATATCCTCGCCAACGTCGAGAGCGCGCACGAGCCACTGGCACATGCCGCCCAGCATTTGTACCTCGCCGAGCCTGTGCTGCTGGCCCTCCTTGTCGCAGGAGTGTCCCTCGCAGTGTTTGGGGCCATTTCCCTAATCCGCATACATCCTGCCCTGGTTGGCTTGCCCGTTGCGTTGCTGGCGCATGGCACGCTCTTGCTGCTACTCGATCCCTTCAGTCTGCGGACGGCCGACCCGACCGAATCCATCCGTCACATTTCCTACGCGTGGCCGCTTCTGCTGGGCCTGGTGCTGCCGCTGTTCCCACGGTTGCGCCGTATTCCCCACGCGCTGACTATCGCGGTTGCTGTGGTGTTGGTCAGCGCCTTTGCATATCTGACGGCTACCGCCGAAGAGGTCTGCGCCTTTGGATACTTCACAACAGTCGCTGAAGACGGCTGCGCGAACCAGGGTCGTGGAAGCCTGCTGCGGAGCGAAATCTATCTTCTCTGGACCGACCTCCTTCACGTGCAATACAGCCTGCCCGCACGGCTCGACGATGCTTCCTTTCTTACGTTTCGTGGCGACCTCTTCGCCGCCTACAGACCCTATGACATGCACGGGACTGACTATGGTTTCGACTACCAACTCGCGGGTTGGCTGGCGTTTGCCGCAGCACTGCCATTTATCGTGGCGCGCGAGCGCTACCGCGTGCCCCCCTTGGCCCGCTCCCGGCGGCACGCCGATCTGAGCGGAGCGGACGCGCCAGCGCCGGCCCGGAAACCCGACCAACGGAGATCGCCCGGAGGATGATCGACGGTGGGCGTGTCCGTTACGCCGAATCCACTACCGCCCGGTCAATCCTGAGAGAGCGATGCCTCGGATGAAATAACGCTGAGCCGAGAAGAACAAGATCAGCACCGGCAGCAGCATCACCACCGCCGCCGCCATCATCAGGTTCCAACGCGCGCCCGACCCGGTTTGGGATTCGGCGGACATGAAGTACCGCAGCCCCAGCGCCAGCGTGCGCCACGTCTCCGAGTGCAAGAATATGAGCGGGTGGAGGAAGTCGTTCCAGTGGTGGATGAACGAGAAGATCGTGGTAGCCGCGAGCGCCGGCCTGGCCAACGGCAGAAGGATCTGCCAGTAGATGCGCAGGTATGAAGCGCCGTCGACCAAGGCGGCTTCGTCCAATTCGAGCGGCAGCTGCAACATGAATTGCCTCATCAGGAAAACGTAGAACGCCCCGCCGAAAGCGCCTCCGCCGAACCACCACGGAACGATCAGCGGCATGGGGGTGTTTATCCAGGCCAGATGGCGGAACAGGATGAAGGTTGGAACGAGCACCACTATGCTCGGCAGCATCAGCGTCGCGACCAGGATTCCGAACAACGGGTCGCGTCCAAAGAACTGCAGGCGGGCAAATCCGAAGGCCACGAGCGAACAGGACAGCAGTGTCCCGACGGTCGCCAGAATCGCCACCATGAAGCTGTTGATCGTGTACAGGTGGATGCTCGACTCGCCCCATACGTCGAGGTAGTTGGTCCATACGACGGGCACCGGTATCCATTCGGGGGGGTGGATGAACTCGCGCCCGTAGGCCTTGAGCGACGTGGAGATCATCCAGAACATCGGCAGCGAGGAAATAGCTCCGACGAATAACAGCGCCGCGTAGGCCAGGGTTGTGGTCAGCCAGCCGCGAACGCGGTATGCAGTCGAGCGGCGCACCGTGACAGTGACCAGCTCGGAGCTTGCGCGAACGGTCATGCCATAGGCCCTCTGTGGTACACCCATCTGCGGCCAGACTTCAAGCAATTGCTGCGGATCATGTGGTAGGCGCCAGGGTTAAGCGAGCGGTTGGCGTCGGGAACCGGCGGGCGGCAGGGAACCCTAAGATGATGGGCGTGGATGTGCTGTTTGCCTTTGAAATCTAGCGTAGGCAAACCCAAGGCCCTCCTGCTCCGTTCCGTCCAATCGATTAATGAAGCTAGCACAAACTCCCGCCGCTCTGGATATCCAGACTATCGGTGCCGTTTCAAGTGGGGGCAGGCCCGTCGACCCATCGGCGGCTCAGGGCAGGCAAGCTCAGGACAGGTCTTGCCGACGGGCGAACCGACGTGGTCCTGGCATCGACGCCCGGACAGGTGACTTTAGACCAGTGGTGGGGATTGTTCGAGCTCCTCTACTCGGCCGTTTTCGGCCTCAGGCGGCGGGTGGCCAGGGGGCGGAGCGAGCGCCAAGGGTGATGCCCATTCGGGACGTATGGGCGGGGTTGGAACACGTGCAAGTGATCATGTTGCGGCAACAAATCCCTGTGAGCCAGGCAAAAACAAGGAGTTGATCGACTATGGCGAAACGTGGTGTGAGCGGGCGTGGGTTCCCGCTCTTGCGGGAATGACACGCGGGGTGGACGAAGGCGCTTGGCGGTGATAGACGATTTGGCGGGGATCGGGGGTGGGGCGGATAGATCGATAATGTGGGAGGCGCACTTAAGTTTGCGTGGGGGCATGCGGGTGCGCGCCACTCCGCCCCTCGATTCCGGCCCCGTATCGGGGTACGGGGCAGGCTCTTCGCCGGATTGACATCTGAAGGGGGCTTTTCCGGACGGCCTTCGACCCCTTCGAGAGACTCAGGGCAGGCAGGCTCAGGGGCGTACGGGGACGCGCTTCGCGGGCGTGACGACAGAGGGCCGGGGCGGAGATTCCTCGACTTCGCTCGGAATGGCAGTGACGGGCGGAACGACGGTCAGGCTTACATAGTTAGGAATAAACTAAGTGACGCGATGTCAGGCGCTTTGGGCTGGCAGGAGATTTCCGAGGGGACTAGCGACATGGCAGGGCTCACCGACGAACAAAAGCGGCATTACGAAGAGCAGGGATACGTCTTTCTTAAGCAGCTGTTCACTCCGGCTGAAATTCAGCCGCTGATCGATGAAATCAAAGACGCCATATCGGAGCAGGGGCAAAGGTACTACGACGCCGGTCGGCTCAGCTCCCTGTACGAAGACCACGGGTTTGGGACCCGCTTCATGAAGATGGTGGAGGAGTGCGGGGACATATATAACGAACTCGTCGGCTCGGTGCTCATGGGGCCAGAGCTGTTCAAGATTCTGAGGAGTCCCCAGCTAGTGGATATTGCCGAGAACATCGTCGGACCCGAAGTGCAATGCGAGGGCCGCCATCGGCTGCGTCCCAAGCTGCCGAACTACGGCGTCGCCGATTACAGATGGCACGAAGACACGCTCTACCAGGCGCGCCGCATAACCTACGTGCAGAGGCAATACGGGCTGGGGCCGACCGACGCGCGGCAGAGCGACCTATACCTCTCACGCGTCGTCGCGGCCCCGCAGATGGCCGAACCGGGGTTCTGGATTCCGCTAGTCGACGTGGACGAAAACAACGGCTGCCTTAGCCTGCTGCCGGGCGGTCACCATCACACGGCGGTCTACGACTGGCAGTGGCGGACCGGCGATTTCGTGCCGGAGTTGGACGGTCTCAAGCCGGCGCCGATGCCGATGCAGGTAGGCGACGCCTTATTGATCCACCAGCATCTGCCGCACGTCTCGCCGCCGAACCGCTCCAACGGCGTCCGGTGGAGCGTCGACATTCGCTATCAGGACGGGCGGCTGAGAGTTAAGTCGGTGCGTGAGCCGGGGTTCCTGGCGCGCAGCAAGGAGCGCCCTGAGGACGTGGTGACCAACCACGCGGGATACGCGCGCATTCGGGCGGCGGTCAAAGCCTTCGCTCAGGAGACCGGAATCAGACTCTGAGTCTTGCTTAGGCGGCACGGTCCGGCAGGAATCGACGACGCGCTAGCCGCATTTATTTTGGCATGCGTCGCGTCTCTGGATGCCGGATCAAGTCCGGCATGACGGGTTACCGTCCGGTCAAGCCCGTTAGCGCGATGCCTCGAATGAAATAACGCTGCGCCGAGAAGAACAAGATCAGCACCGGCAAGAGCATCACCACCGCAGCCGCCATCATCAGGTTCCACCGGCCTACGTTTCCATAAGTCTCCGAGAACATGAAGAACCGTAGTCCGAGCGCCAGCGTGCGCCACGTCTCGGCATGAAGGAATATGAGCGGGTGGAGAAAGTCGTTCCAGTGATGGATGAACGAGAATATCCCGGTAGCCGCCAGCGCCGGTTTCGCCAGCGGCAGGATGATCTGCCAGTAGATGCGCAGATGTGACGCGCCGTCGACCAAGGCGGCTTCGTCCAGCTCGAGCGGCAGCTGCAACATGAACTGCCGCATCAGGAAAACGTAGAACGCACCGCCGAACGCGCCGCCGCCGAACCACCAGGGGACTATCAACGGCATGGGCGTGTCGATCCAGTTCAGGTGGTGGAACAGAATGAACGTCGGAACGAGGACGACTATGCCCGGCAGCATCAACGTAGCGACCAGGACTCCGAACAACAGGTCGCGTCCAAAGAACTGCAAGCGGGCGAATCCGAATGCGACTATCGAACAGGAGAGGATCGTCCCGAACGTCGCCAGCCCCGCAACCAAGAAGCTGTTGATCGTGTACAGGTGGATGCTCGACTCTCCCCACACGTCGATGTAATTGCTCCATACGACCGGCACCGGTATCCATTCAGGCGGGAAGACGAACTCACGTCCATAGGGCTTGAGCGAGGTCGAGATCATCCAGAACATCGGAAGCGAGGATATGGCCGCGATCAAGATCAGCACGGCGTAGGTCAGGATCATCGCGAGCCCGCCTCGCAGGCGGTACGCCGTCGAGGTACGCACCCTGGCCGTCATTAGCTCGGAGCTTGCGCGAACGGTCACGCTCCGGCCCCTTCGTAGTAAACCCATCTACGGCTGGCCGCGAAGTTGATGGCCGTAAAGATCAGGATGATTCCAAGAAGAATCCACCCAAGCGCCGATGCGTAACCCATGCGGAAATTCTCGAAAGCGTGCCTGTAGAGCCAGAGCACGTAGAACAGTGTGGCGTGCTTGGGGCCTCCGTCCGTCGCGATGTAAGCCGAAGTGAAGACCTGGAAGGATCCGATGATTCCGATGACGAGGTTGAAGAAGATAACCGGGCTGATCATGGGAACGGTGACGTGCCAAAACCGGCGGAGGACGCCCGCGCCGTCAATGGAGGCAGCCTCCTGCAATGCCGTAGGCACTGCCTGGAGACCCGCAAGGAAGATGACCATCTGGGCGCCGACGTGCCACAGGCTCATGATGACGAAGGCCGGTTTAGCCATTGTGGGATTAGCCAGCCATCCCAGCTTCGGAAGACCGAACCAACCCAGGATGGCATTGAAGACCCCGAACTCGGGGTTGTACATGTAGACGAACAGAATCACGCTGGCGACCTGGGGGACGACGGTCGGGAGGTAGAAGGTCGTTCGAAAGAGATTGATTCCGCGCAGCTTGAGATTGAGCAGCAGCGCCATTCCGAGCGCCAGGGCGAGCTGCAAGGGAACCGAGATGAACGTGAAGTAGGCCGTATTGCCGAGCGCGGTGTAGAACAGCCGGTCGCCGGCCATCTTCGTAAAGTTGCGCGTACCGACGAATTCCGGCGCGCTCAGCAGATCGTAGTCCGTGAACGCCAGGAAGGCGGAGTAAAAGACCGGGTAAGCGCTGAACATGAGGAAACCAACGATCCAGGGGCTTATGAAGGCGTAACCGCGAAGGTGCTGACGCCAGTGAATACGATCTCGCCGCCGAGGTTGATTCAAAGCTCTAGCGGTGGCCATTACTCGCTCCCCATCGTCCGACCCGTGTCACAACTGCCGTCGGAGTTTTGCTCGCGGCTGGTCTGCCACCGTCAACCATTACTCAGCCCGTTCCGCGCGATCCGTCGACGCGCGAAGGGCGCCGCAGCGATAAAGCTCATCGCATGTCAAAGCAAATGCTCCGATTCGCGCCATTGCCGTAGTCTCCCATTCCGAATCCAGCACTACCCACCCGCCCGGCGGGTCGGCAGCCGACCCGCCGGACGAGTTTCAGTGCGTTAGACCGGTTGTGCCTGCCTTAGACGCCTTCCTGGAGAATCTCGTTGATGTTCGGGACGACTGCGTCGAACGCCTCCTTGGCGCTCTTGTCGCCAAGTACGACTTCGTCGTAGGCGGCCAGCACGTAGTCCTTGTTGATCTCCGAGTAGCGCGGCGGGTGGATCATGCCTCGGACCTGTTTGGCGGCGAGCGCGTGCACCTCGGGGTTATCCCAATCGGCTACCGCGTTGAGCCAAACGTCGCTGGTCGACAGCGACTTCAGGGTCGGGGCGGTGAACTTGACCGCGATCAGCTCCTCGACACCCTTGGTGGTGATGTACTTGAGGAGGTCCCAAGCGGGGTCCTGCTTCTCGCTGCCGGCAAAGATACCGAGAGCGTTGGGGCCGTCACGGTTGTATTCGCCGTACTCCATGCTGAACATGGGAACGTTGCCCGCGTTGAAGCCGTCGGGAATCTTGGTGGTCGTCCACCGCGAACCCATGTAGATCGCCATGCGGCCGCCAAGGAAGATTCCCTCAACCCCACCGGCCGAGCTCTTTGCGAACTCGCGGCTGGGCGTGAGTCCCGCCTTGACCTCGCTCGCCATGTACTCCCAAGCATCTATCGCCTTGGGCTCGGCCATAAGCGTCTCGGTCACCTCCGGGTTCCAGAGCTCGCCGCCGAAACCCCAGATCCAGCAGCAGAAGATCTTCAGGGCCGGCGGCACTTCACGGATGCCCCATATCTTGTCGTCGCCTTCGCCGGTGGTGGCCATCTCGGCCATCTGGCGGTACACGTCGAGGGTCCACTCGCCGTTCTGATAGAGCTCCCACGGGTCTCCAAGACCCAGCGGCTCGATGAGGTCCCTGTTGTAGACGAAGATCAACGGACCCGAATACTGCGGAAGCGCGTAGGTTACGCCCTTCCACTGGTAGAACTGGACGATGCCTTCGTAGAAGTCCTCGAAGTCGAACGACTTGTCGGCCTTGATGAAGGGATCAAGCGCGATAATCGCGTCCTTCTCCGCCAGCGTCGCGTTCGTCTCGGGGTGGACATAAACGAGATCGGGCTCCGTGCCTCCAGCCAGCGCAGTCAAAATCTTGGCTTGCGCGTCGCCGTGCGGAACCGCCGCCGGCACGATCGTGACGTTCGGATTCGCGGCCTGATAAGCCGTGAATATGTTGTCCCAAGCCGGCTCAGAGATCTCGATCAGCGAATGCCAGACCTCCAGGGAGACGGACTGCGGCTTCGGCATCGCCTCGGTCGCAGCCTTGGTCATTACGGGAGCTGCCGTGGCAACAGCCTCGGTCGCTCCGCCTTCTTCTTCTCCACAACCGGCCAGCGCCGCCAGCGCGGGTATGCCCGCTGCCGCCGCCACTCCCGCGCGGAGAAAATGTCGCCTTGTCAAATTCCTCATCGTTCTCTCCTCAATGCCCCTTATCTTCCCTATCTGAACCTAGTAACGCCAAATGCACAGCAATCAACAACTATCTATGCCTCACCTCCTCGACGCCCACCGCATCATACCGACTCATATGCTCGCGCCTGCACGCAAATCAGCTTACGCAGGCTACCAGCAGTTCAGACGGTGCAGACGATATATCAACGCTGTATACATTGTCGAGAAGCACGGCCCCTTGCAGGCCTGTTTAAGCGCCGTGAATGGAGGAACACTCGCTGAGAATCTGCGCCAAGCATGGAGCGTGCTCAGCCGTTAGTCGGCAAGGAGACCGTCACGCACCCGAGCTATGGGACGCGGGTACTCATCAGTTTGATATCGGCGTTGAATCCTGACTCAGCCGTTCTTAGAATCCAACCCGAGAAATGGCGGCGCCGATTTACCGAAACTTCGCACGCAATGCGCTCATTCATATATGCGATGCGCCATAGATGATTCGGCCGGCGGTCCCAATATCCGTCTCCGATAGCTGCCAGGGAGCCAGACATGTCAGACCAACCGGACCAAAGCTCCGCCGCCGTGACTAATGTTGAAGGAGCGGCGCCAGCGGTCTTCGGCCCGGAGTGGAGCGAAAACATGCGCTGGTTTTTCGATGTCAACGGCTATTTGCTGATAGAAGACGTGCTCAGGCCTGAGGAGATCGAGCGCTACAGGGCGGCCGCCTATCGCGTCATCTCCGAGGCGGGGCGGTCCCAAGTTATGGGAATGATCGAGGCCGATCCCGCATTCACGGAGCTGATGGACCACCCGGTTATCTTCCCCATCGCCATCGCGCTGCTGGGCCCGCACATCCAGGTGTTCGGCTCGACGCTGATATCGAACCAGCGGGAGAGCAAGTTCGTGCAGGACTGGCACCAGGACGGTCCGATAACGACCAAGTACCGCGACCTCGCCTACCCCACTCCGCTGGTTCAGCTACGTTTCGCCTATTTCCTGACGGACTGCCCCGATACGAGTCACGGCGGACTCTCCATAATCCCCGGTTCGCACAAAGCCAAAACGCCGATGCCCGACGGTATCTACGAAATGCCCGGAGCGACCGTGCCGATTCTCGGAAAGGCCGGTTCGGTTTTCGCGTTCCATAACGCGCTCTGGCACGGCGGGATGCCAAACCAGACCGACTCGGCTCGCATCACCGCCCACGTCATGTACTCGCCTGTATGGGTCCGACCGGTCAAGAACCACCGTTACCGGGAGGACTTCAAGCGCGGACTGACTCCCGTGCGCCGGCTGCTGCTGGCCGACAACGACGATCCGACCGACGTCTACCGGGCAACGCCCTACGGCTATAACGAGGATGGGTCGATACGGTCGGGCTAGCCACTGAATGACCGACAGATAGAGGGGCTGCTCGTCCTGAGCACTTCGGCAAGCTCACAAGGGCCCTGTCGAAGGGCGAACAGGCCTTGCATCTCGGGTAGCCGAATGGCTTTAGGAGGCAGGGATGGCGAAGAAAACCGGGCGTGGAGCAGAAGCTGTTTATAGGGCGGCAAGTCGATGGGTGGACGCGGCGCTCAGGAAAGACGACTCACTCTTCACGCCGGGAACGGCTATCTGGTCGCTGTCGAATCTCGACGACTTCTATGACCGGTTCGTGTTAGTGGAGGACGAGTCGTCCGATTCGTTCGAGGTCAAGTTGGAGCGCCTGCTATCCGGCGCTCCGTCCGAGACGATACAACTGGCGGCCGAGATTCTATATGTCCATTTCTTGCTTCCCGTACCCCGAGCGGTGGGTGGCCGAAGGAAACGGGAACTTGTCAGCGGGCAAAGGTGGGCCGACAGTCCGATAGCCATTCCCGAAGACCTCGCTGAAGTCCTGAATGATGGTCTCGTGCATCCTGGAGCGGCGTTCATCGCTGCCAGACATAGTCAGATATCGCTTATAGGTCAGTTCCTGAGAGAGTGGAAGCAGCTTAGTGATGATGAGCAAGTCGAGGCACTGCGCCATCCTTATACCTTCAAAGGCGAACTATATGAGCCAAACGTCCCCGGATCTCAGACTCAGCGCGACGCCCTTCTTCACCTCGTCTTTCCCGACGACTTCGAGCCCATAGTCACGGAAAGCGACAAGAGAGCGCTTGTCCGTGCCTTCGACTATTTGGTCGAATCACCGACCGACGACGGTGACAGAACAATCGACGAGATTCGCTCGCGACTAACCGTGGACTATGGATATGCGGATGGTTTTGACTTCTATGACGGACCGGTTGGCTCCTTGTGGAAGTGGGGAGCAGACCCGTGGGCACACTTCATTCATTGGGCGAGACGGTTTTTCAACTGGCCAGAATTCGACAAGACGGAGCGCGACTACAAGCTCAAAATCGCCGAGCGATTAGGGAAGGGGCGGACGATCGATGATTGGCGAAGCAAGGAGTGGGGCGAGTCGCTCGCAGCAATCTTCAAGCACAAATACCCCTTGGTGTCGTTTTTTACTTACGACAACTTCCTGAAGTGGTTCAGGCAAGAACCACGGCAAGCTCAAGCAGCGATGGCCGCGATTTGGACGTCAGACGTTTCTGCTAATGAGCGAGTGCGTGAGTTCTCGGAGCGGCTTCCTCGGGATGTCGTCAACGGGAGGGGCACTCGATTGAATCTGGCGTCATTTCTCATGATGGGAGTTGATGCCGTCGACTTTCCGATCTATCAAGTCACGGCTCTCGAAAAGGGCTTCGACTTGACCGGACACGCCCGCCCTCCAAACGAGGCCGACGAGGCCGAAACCTACGAGCACGCGCTTGGCTTCTTCGACGGGATTCTGGAGGAGTCCTCGAAACGGGGGCTCAAGCTGCGAGACAGGCTGGACGCTCAGTCGCTGCTCTGGCTCATGGTGAAATGGCCTGCTGAAGACCTCCCGATCTCCAACGCCGAACGAGATGCGTTTGACCGTTATCGGGAGGGAATCGTGGTCGTGCCCCCTCCCAACCCGCCTCCGCTTGAGGAACTCGCCTCACGGCTGCTGATAGACGCAGCGCACCTTAAGAAAATAGAACGGCTACTAGAGGACAAGCGGCAAGTGATCTTCTACGGGCCGCCGGGGACTGGCAAAACCTACGTTGCGAGGAAGTTCGCCGAGACCGTCGCAGGAGCCGACGGGGCGGTCCGGTTGGTCCAGTTCCATCCGTCGTACGCCTACGAGGATTTCGTTGAGGGGTTTCGTCCCGCCGAACTTGAAAGCGGTCAGGCGGGCTTCAAGCTACGCGAGGGGCCTCTGAAGCGTCTCGCCGACCAAGCGCGCGAGAGCGAATCCGAGGCTATACACGTCCTGATCATCGACGAGATCAACCGAGGCAACCTGGCCAAGGTCTTCGGCGAGCTTTACTTCCTGCTCGAATACCGCGACCAGCCCATCAGGCTTCAGTACTCTGACAAGAAGTTTCGTCTCCCCAAGAACCTGTGGATCATCGGCACGATGAACACCGCCGACCGGACGATTTCGCTACTGGACGCGGCCCTGCGGAGGAGGTTCCATTTCTTTCCGTTCTTCCCGGACGAAGAGCCTATAGAAGGACTGCTTCGCCGATGGCTCGGTAAGAAGAAGCCCCATCTGGAATGGGTCGCTGAGGCTGTCGATCAGGTCAACAGAGAACTCGGCGACCGTCAAACGGCGGTTGGGCCAAGCCACTTCTTGCGCGACGACCTAGATGGGGACTGGATCGACTTGGTCTGGGAACACTCGGTCTTGCCCTATATTCAGGATCAACTCCTAGGCGAGGGCGACCGTTACCGGGACTTCGAGTTGGACAAAGTCCGCCAACGGATTGGCCCCGCCGAAACTCCTGAGTCCGCGACTGAAAGCAGCGGCGATGCGCCATCTCCAACTGACTGAATACAAAACTGAGTCCGCGTTCGAGCTTTCGGTAGAGGAGAGGGACTTTCTCCGCGACAACAAGATCGACGTGGCTCCAACCCAAGGCGCACTAGGCCGATATGACCTGACGCCCGGATCGTGGATCGGAGCGCTCAGCGCGGGTTCCCTGGCAGTTGAGATCAGACCCAAGATTCCACTCGACAGGGTGATGTTCTTGATTTCCTACGCGCTGGACCCGAAGAAATGGCGGGACACGGGATTCGACTTCGGAGTGCAAGACTCGCTCGTCGAGGCCGTCGTTCCAGGATTCGTGCGGCAAGTCCGACGCGCGTTTCGCCGGGGCGTCCTGCAAGGCTACCGGGTCGAGGAGGACGCTTTGGCGACCGTGCGCGGCCGAATCAGATTCGACGATCAGATTCGCCACCGCTTTGGCATCGCGCCGCCTATCGAGGTCCGATTCGACGAGTTCACCGAGGACATCGATCCCAACCGGCTCATCAAGGCGGCGATACGGCGGCTGCGCAGGATGCGGCATAGATTGCAGTCCACGCAAAGCCTGCTCAGGGAGTTTGACGGAGCGCTGGCTTCGGTCAGCGACGTTGAATACCATCGCGCCCGGCTGCCCGCCATCACCTGGACTCCTTTGAACAGCCATTACCGCCCGGCGGTGGAGCTGGCGAAATTGATTCTGCAATCGTGCTCGTTCGAGCTGCGACACGGGCGGGTGCGGTCGACGTCGTTTCTGGTCGACATGAACCGGGTATTCGAGGACTTCGTGGTGACGGCGCTGCGAGAAGCGCTCGGATTGACGATGCACACCTTAAGGCAGGGAGCGACGTTGCACCTGGACACGGCGAACCAGATCGACGTGCGGCCTGATCTGAGTTGGTGGGAGGCCAGCCGGTACCGGTTCGTTGGAGATGTCAAATACAAGCGTTTGGATGCAGGGGAAATCAAGCATGCCGATCTGTACCAGCTTCTTTCCTACACGATCGCCGCCGATCTGCCGCAAGGACTCCTGATATATGCGGCGGGAGAACGTGATCCCGGCGCGCACGAGATCGTCCACGTGGGAAAGCGCCTCTCGATCGAGACCCTTGAACTGGCGGGGACGCCGGATGAAATCCTGGGACAGATCGGTCGGTTGGCGGCGCGGATTAGAAGAATGAAGTCGCGGGAGCGGGATCGAGCCGCCTGATTCGGAACGGAGTCTGCGACCGACCTCCCGCCGACGCTCCGGATTCCGGCCCCGTATCGAGTAAGGAACGGATTTCTTGGTTTCTTGGCCGGGATGCTTTTATTGGAAATTCTGGATTCCCGCTTTCACGGGAATGACGGATGGAGGACGGTGGCGGGGTGTCAGATTCCTCGGCTTCGCTCGGAATGACAGATGGGGGGCAGTCTACCCTCTCACGTAGCCGCTTATACTTGCGCCGCTGGTGAGTGGAGGGTCGGGTTGAGGGCCGAACGCAGCACGACAGCGGGGAGGTAGTGACGATGGCGAGCGGGCGGGTGGCGCATCTGAACGGCGCTTTCGTTCCCGAATCCGAAGCGAAGATCACGCTGTTCGATTCGCAGAACCACATGGGCGACATGGTCCACGAGAACACGCGCACGTTCGGCCACCGTCCTTTCAAGCTCCGCGAGCACATGGAGCGGCTGTACTACTCGATGGCCGCCGTGGAAATAGACTGCGGACTGACCATCGAGCAGATGGAAGAAGTTACGCTGGAGCTGCTGAGCCGGAACGAGCACACGCTGGCGCCGGAGGAGGACTGCTTCTTCATTCACGACGTTAGCCGAGGGCCGCACGAGTACTACGCGGAGGTGTTTCCGGAGGGCCTGGGGCCGGTGATCGGGATATACCTGTGGCCGCTCACGAGGATTCTCGCCAACCGGGCCAGGCTGTACGACAGCGGCGTCAACGCCGTGATTCCCCGCCAGCGTCACGTGCCGACGCGCTTCATCGACCCCAAGGTGAAGAGCCGTTCGCGGCTGCATTACCAGATGGCGGAACTCGAGATGAGGCACTGGGGCGCGGATGCGTGGGCGATCTTGCTCGACGAGGACGGATTTCTGACCGAGGGAACTGCGGCTAACTTTCTATTAGTGAAAAACGGGACGCTGCTCTCGCCGGAGCCTCGCAATATCCTGCGGGGCGTGACGCGGCAAACGGTAATCGAGATGGCTGACAAGACGGGCATCGGGTTCGTCGAGAAGAACCTGGAGCCTTATGACATATTGACGGCGGACGAAGCGTTTTTCACGACTACCTCGATATTCATGATGCCCGCCACCAGATTCAACGGCCGGTCGATAGGGGATGGCGGCGTGGGGCGGGTCTATCGCCGGCTGGCGAATGCTTTCGTCGAGTCGATAGGCGTGGACTTCATCGAGCAGGCCCGACTGTGCGCCGAACGGCTGGGCGTCGATTGGCAAAGCCCTCAGCAGGAGAACGGTGATTAGACCGGGATTCGGACAAGCGGCATAGCTGGAAAGGAACCTTCGATGAGCAGGCTGGCGTTGCTGGGTGGGGATTGCGCGGTGTCATTGAAGGAGCCGGTATGGCCTCGAATCGGCGAACCGGAAATCGCGGCGCTCAACGAGGCCATCGAAGCCTCGCAGACCGACTCGACGTACTTCAATTCGATGAGCGGCGAGGGGCCGGTTGCAGAGTTCGAGGCGAGCATGGAGCGGTTTTACGGCCGGGAGCACGCGATCGCCACAAGCTCCTGCGCGGCGGCTCTGCAAGTGGCGCTGTACGCGGCGGGCGTCGGGGCGGGCGACGAGGTCATAGCGTCTCCGTATACGTGGGGACAGACGGTCTCGCCGATCCTTCATCAGCTTGGGGTACCGGTCTTCGCGGACATCGACGAAGACTCGTACTGCATGAACCCGGCGGCAATAGAAGCCGCCATCACCGAGCGAACGAAGGCCATCCTGGTGGTGCACATCTTCGGGCATCCGGCGGACATGGACCCGATCATGGATATCGCCCGGCAGCACGATCTGCCGGTCATCGAAGACTGCGCGCAGGCGATGGGCGCGAAATACAAAGGCCGGGCGGTTGGGACTCTGGGCGACCTGGCATGCTTCAGCTTCGGCGACGGCAAGCAAATCATCGGCGGCGACGGGGGATGCGTGCTGACGGACAACGATCTGTTTTACCAGCGGCTGGTTGCTATCGGCTCTCACACGTCGCGGCAAGAGCGCGACATCAGCGACCCGGAGCTAACTCCATACATCGACAGCCTGACCTACACCTTTCGGATGCACCCGATAGCCGCGGTGATTGTGAATGCGCAGCTCGACTTCCTGGAGCAGTGGCACCAGGAGCGGCGCAGAAACCACCACCGGCTGAGCGCCGGATTGGCCGACATTCTGTGCATTTCGCCGGTGGCCGAGGCGGACGGCGTCGAGCACTGCTTCCATATCTACGGTCCTTCGTTCGTCCCAGGGGAAGCCGAAGGAGTCAGCCGCGAGACCTACGTGGCGGCGATCGAGGCCGAGGGCTTGCCCTTTTCAATGGGGTACGTGCGCGATCCGATCTACCTTCGAAAGCGGTTCCAGGACAGACGCTACTTCTTCGGAGGGGGTATGCCGTGGGCGGCGCATCCCGGCTCCGGGGACCTCTATAAAAGGGGCGACTGTCCGGTTGCCGAGAGACGCTGCGCCGATACGGAACTGCAAGTCAAATGGTCTTCCTCGCTCCGGGGCGATCAATCGGCGCTCGTCGATCAGTACCTGGACGCGTTCGGGAAGGTGGCCGAAAACCTGGAGGAACTGAGGGACTGGCAGCGGCAGCGGGCGGGCGCCGCGTAGGCGCTAACCTGCCATTTGAAGTTGGTACAGCTTGACATAACGTTAGGAAAGTTCGGATTCGGGCGCGAGGGTGTTGCTGGATTCCGGCTTTCGCGGGAATGACGGGTTGGAGGGCCGGGTTGACGGATTGGGCACGTCGGGCTGGGGAGATTTCACCCTCACCCTAGCCCTCTCCCGTCAAGGGAGAGGGGACTGGATTTCGGATCAAGTCCGGCATGACGGGTGGGCTGTAAGTGGTTTATTCCGTGCATCCTTCGACAAGCTCAGGGCAGGCAGGCTCAGGGTGGACGGCATATGGGTTGGATGGCGGAGAGTTAGATTCCTCGACTTCGCTCGGAATGACGGTTGGGGTGGTCCGTACGAAAGTTGGGGGCGGTCAGCGGAGGGAGGGTGGTTCGCGAACCGCCTCCGCTCACGCCTGAATCATGAACTGTCGATTTCCGCGATTAGTCCCCCTCACCCCCGTATCGAGTACGGGGCAGGCTCTAACCCTCTCCCTCGCAGGGGAGAGGGAAAGATACCCGTCGTGATCGCCGTGCGGTCTTGGCTCCTTTGACAGGCTCAGGATGTGAGGCAATTGCGTTGAGGAACAGGCGGGTTCGTTACACTTTCGCCGCCGGAGCTTGAGGATGCGTCGCTGACCTTCACCATTTCGGGGGTGATTACGTGCAAACGCCCGTCGAGGTAGTGCTGGTCGGCGCGGGGAATCGCGGAGCGGGCACCTTCGGCGCATACGCGCTCGACCGACCGCATCGCATGAAGATAGTTGGCGTCGCCGAGCCGGACTCCGTAAAACGTCAGCGATTCGCGGCCGCGCACTCAATTCCACCAGAGAACGTCTTCGAGACCTGGGAAGACATGATGGCGCGGCCGCAACTGGCCCCGGCGCTCATCAACGCGACCATGGACCTGGAGCACTTCGATTCGACCGTCGCGGCCCTCGATTCGGGCTATGACGTGCTGATGGAGAAGCCGATGGCCGGCTCGGCCGAGGAGTGCGTGAGGATCGTCAAGGCCGCCGAGGATTCGGGCCGGAAGCTGCTGGTCTGTCATGAGCTGCGCTACTCGTCGTTCTTCAGCGAGCTGTACCGGGTTCTTCACAGCGGTCAGATGGGCGACATCGTCAACGTAGAGCACACAGAGCACATCGGCTTCTGGCACTTTCTGCACTCGTTCGTTCGCGGCGCGTGGCGCAGCACGGACGTCTCCGCGTCCGCATTGCTCCAGAAATGCTGTCACGATCTGGACCTGCTGGTCTGGGCGCTGGGCGCGAATTGCACAAAGGTGGCGTCATTTGGAGGACTGCGGCACTTCATACCGGAGAACGCTCCTGAAGGCGCTCCCGAGCGCTGCACCGACGGATGCCCCGTCGAAGCGACGTGTCCGCACTACGCGCCTTGGGTGTTCATGGACTTGCTGGGCGACACCGGGCTGGCGAACAGCATCTTCACGGAGACGACTCAGGAGGGGCGCTGGCGGGAGCTGGCCGAAGGTCCGTTCGGACGCTGCGCCTACCGGTGCGACAACAACGTCGTCGATCACCAGGTGCTGATAATGGAGTTCGAGGGCGGCATATCGGTCTCGTTCACCATGCAGGCGCACTCGCACGATAACGTTCGAATCATGCGGTATTCAGGCACGCGGGCGACCGTTTGCGGACATACCGGTACGAACGAGATAACGGTGGATGAGTACCGGACCGGCGCGCACGATCTGATAACTCCAGCCATGATGGTCGGTGGACACGGCGGCGGTGACTGGGGTCTGCTGGACGCATTCGTCGAGACGATAAGAGGAAACGGAACGGAAGAGACTTCGGCACGCAACTCGCTGGAGAGCCATCTGATCGGCTACGCGGCGGACGAAGCGCGGATGACCGGAACGGTGATCGACATGGACGAATACCGCGCGCGAATCTACGCCGCGGCCGGTCTGGACAGCGAAGCCAATCTGGTGGGATCTCGCCAGGGTTAATTGGAGGGGGGCGTGATGGAGTACCGCAGCCTGGGGCGGACCGGCGTTCAGGTGAGCAAGCTGTGCCTGGGCTGCTGGATGTTTGGGCGAAGCACCGCCGAAGCCGAGTCTGCAGAGATAATCGACCGCGCTCTCGAAGCCGGTATCAACTTCCTCGATACAGCAAACATGTACAGCCGCGGCCTGAGCGAGGAGTTCGTCGGCAGAGCGCTGAAACGCAACGGAAAACGGCAGCGGGTCGTGCTGGCGACGAAGGTCTACGGTCCGATGGAGGATGATGATCCCAACGCGATGGGAGTCCATCGCCGCCACATCGTCGAGCAGTGCGAAGCTTCACTGCGGCGGCTGCAGACCGACCACATCGACATCTATCAGATTCACCGGCCCGTCTCGCACGTGCCGATCGACGAGACGCTTCGAGCGCTCGACGACCTGATTAGAGCCGGAAAGGTGCTCTATATCGGAACGAGCACGTATGCGGCGTGGCAGATCATGGAGTCTCTGTGGGTGTCCAGGGAGCTGGGCCTGAACCGGTTTGTCAGTGAGCAGCCGCCATACAACCTGCTCGACCGCCGGGCAGAGCGCGAACTGATCCCAATGGCCCAGACGTACGGACTCGGCATTCTTCCGTGGTCGCCGCTGGCCGGCGGATTCCTAACAGGGAAATACAGGCGCGGCGAAGAGCGACCTGAAGGATCCCGATACCACCCCGCAGGGCACGCGGACGACCGTGCGGTGGAGAGGCGGCGAAGCGTATTCGTAGACTCCGCATTCGACGTCGTGGAGGGGATCGAGGCTCTGGCGAGGGACAAGGGCTGCTCGATTAGCGAGCTGGCGCTTGCATGGGTCGCTCAGCAGCCGGGCGTGAGCAGCACGATCATAGGTCCCCGCACGGTCGAGCAGCTTTACGAGAATCTTGACGCTCTGGACGTGGAGCTGAGCGACGAGGACCTCGGCCGCATTGACGAGATCGCGCCTCCCGGGCGGGCGGCCGTTTCGTTCTACGACGGGGACTTCGGACCTCACCCGTTTCGGTGGTAGCAGAGGGAACGATTGACCGACGGTAACGAGAGAGTCGGCTTTGCCAGACGGCTCCGGACGGCGCTCGGTCTGATGGCCGACATTCGCGGCAAAGACCTGCTGACCGCGGTCGAGTTCATGAAGCTCGTATATCCAAATGAGCGGCCGCTCGTCCAGGGTCTCAAGTTTGCGGGGTGGGCTTTGGACCTGGTCTGGTCGAGGATGCCCGACGCGCTGCGGCACGTTTCCATCGACAAGGATATCTCCAGGACACCGTATTGGCAGACAGCGCCAAATCCTCTGGCCGACCATCCCTGGGCGGACGATCCCGACAGCGTTCTGCCAACCGAGGCCGACGCAGTCGTGATCGGGGCGGGATTCGGCGGCTCGTCGGTCGCGTATCACTGGTCGAAGCACGCCGACGGCAATTTAGTGATACTCGACTCGATGGACCCGGCGAGCGGATCGGCGGGCCGGAACGCCGGTCACGTGGTGATGGCGGGCGGCGCTTACCACGGTTACTACGTCTACCGCTCGGTGCTGAAATACCTGCCGGAAGTCCGCCCGGAGCTAACCAAGACTGAGTGTTCCGAGATCGCGGCTCGGTTCGCGGATGTCTACGTGCGCGCGCTACATGCCAGCCACGAACTGATACTGGAGACCATCGAGAGCGAAGGCATAGAGTGCGACTACGTCCGCAAGGGGCAAGTCCACGTTGGCGAAGAGGCCGATATGGACGACGTGGAAGCGGCGCTGTCCCTGGCCGGCGAACTCGGCCACGACGATTACCAGCGGCTGCGTCCCGACGAAGTCAAGCGCATGAGCGGGGTAGAGGCGGAATTAGACGGAGCCGTCTCGGCGGGGGCCGGGACGTGGCACCCGGCCAAGTGGATTTGGGGGATTCTCGGAGCGGCCATCCCGAGCGGGAAAGTGCGGCTTTTCACACGCACCGCCGCGCGGGCGGTTGAGCGCGACGGTAGTGGCTATATCGTGCGAACGGATCGCGGGGACATTCGGACTCGGAACGTCGTCAATGCCACCGACTCGCATACTCAACGCCTTTTCGACGACTGGCTTGACATATATCCCGACGGCAAGCTCGTCTGGCCATACCGAGTTCAAGGCATATACGCGGAGCCGGCGCCGGAGACCATTCCAATGGGGGTCGGCGTGATTACGGGACTGGGGTTCTTCGCCAAGATTCCCAAAGGCGGAACGGTTTTCGGAACCGACCACAGCCCCGTCAAGCCTCACGAGGCGGGGCGGATCGACCCGTCGAGATTCGTCACCAAGTTCATGAGCGCGGAGCTCAGCAGGCTTTGGGGAGCGATACCCATGAGAATCACCCACGAGTGGACAGGCTCGGTCGGCGTCGCGCCAGACTGGTTTCCGGTGGTGGGACCGATGGACGACGACCGGCTTTATATCCTCAGCGGGTTTTGCGGGTCGGGTTCCGCCACCTCCTTCAACGCCGGGCAGTACATCGTGTTCCAGATCCTGGGCAAGGAGTGTGAGCCCCAATACCATCCGCCGGAGTTTTTCTCGCCCATGCGGTTCACAGATCCTCGCAGGTACGGACCGCAGCCCGTTTCGACATAGAGGTTCGCGAGAGACTACTTCCGGCAGTGCGAGATCGGCCAACCAGAACCCTGGCAGGGGTGCGACGTATATCGCCTATCCGTCCGGAAACAGCACTTCCCAATCTGCGGGAGGGTCGCCGAGATCGGGAATCTCCATCTGTACTCCGCCGCGATTTGCCGACTCGTGGGCGACCAGTCCGGGAATGCAATAGCGCGCCGCGTTCCATACGTGATTCGGGGGAAGCAGCCCCGTATCGACGCTGCGCACGAAGTCGTCGACGAGGAACTGATGAGAACCCAGGTGCCCGTTGGGCATACCCTCGAACTCCGCCGGAAGGCGCTCCGTCGCATGAACGGAGGAGAATCCGGCGGCCAGATCACGGTTGAACGCGTCCGCTCCGTCTTCCGGATCAGGCCCTCTACCGCGGACCCGCAGCTTGTCCGTCAGGTCCAGCACTTCGAGGTTTTCCAGATTCGACCAGACCTGGCTGTTGGCCTGCTCCTCGAAACAGCTTTTCGTGCCGAACAAGCTCAACTGCACCGACGCGAGGCCATGCCAGCCTATGCGGCGGAACTCGTTGACACGGAGCGCTCCGCCGTCCGAAGTCCGCATCAGGGCCGACTCATTGCTGAAAACGTTGTCCCAGAGATTCGCGCCTGTTCGGAAGATTCCGTCGTCGTGATTGTCGACCTGCCCCAGACAGGAAACGTGAGTGGCGCGCGCGCCTGTCACCGAGAGGACCATGCTGGTCGAGTGGGTCGGATAGTACATGGGAGGAATGCCGGCGACTTGCGTCCAGTCTCTCCCGCCGGAATATTGGAAGGAGTTGTAGAAATCAATCATGTCGTGCAGGTACTGCCCCTCGCCGTAGACGAACTCCCCGAAGTCGCCGGCTGCGAACCGCTTTCGGCAGTACACGGTCGATGGATAGTAGTAGCTCGTCTCGCCCGTCATGTAGATGAGTCGCGAGCTTTCGACCCGCTCGACAATCGCTTCGATCTCCTCGATCGACTGGGAAATGGGCACCGCGCAGTAGACATGCTTGCCCGCGTCCAGCGCCTCGATGGTCATCGGACCGTGCAGATGGCGCTGGGAAAAGATGGCTACGGCGTCGACGTCGCTCTTGCAGAGCTCCTCGTGGGAGCCGAACGCGCGGCTGAGTCCATGCTCGGCGGCGGCGCGGTCGGCGCGGTCGCGCCTGATGTCGGCGACGCAGACATCGTCGATTAGCGGGTGGGCCTTGAACAGCGCAATAAATCCGGGAGAAAACCTGCCTGCCCCGCTAACTCCTATGGTGAATCCCAATAATACCGTCCAGACTGGCTAGGCCAATAGACTATACGCCGCAGCTCCGGTCAGACTGTAGCCCTACAGGACGAGGTCGAGGGGCGAGCGCCTCTGGATCAACGAGCGCGCTCGAACGCAGAACTGGGAGTTGCCGTTGACGACCCATTGCAACGCGAAATAGTCATCCAAGTTTCAAGAACACGGAAATACGAAGGGGGAAACTTGCAGATTGTTAGAGGCGTTTACCTGGTCAATGGCTTTCCCTACGGCATTCACGAAAACTCGTACCTGATCGAGACCGAATCGACGACGTTCATGATCGATGCCGGACAGATGCTGGAAGACACATTCGACGTGGTGGAACGCAATATCAGGAGCTGGGGGTTCTCGCCGCACGAAGTCTCGCATTTGCTGGTCACCCACGCTCACTACGATCACTCCAGCTACGCGGCGAGGCTTCGGGAACGTGGAACCAAAATCGTCGCGAGCGCGGATACAGCGGACGCGATGGCGGCGGGCGACGAACGCTGCATTCCGTATGTGGTCAGCAAGCCGTTCGACCCGTGCGAAACCGACGTGATCGTGGAAGGCGAGAGCGTCATCGACATCGACGGCGTCGCAGTGCGGTGCATCGCCGCGCCCGGTCACGCGGATGGACTGATGGTCTTCGAGATTGAGTTGAACGGAGCAGTCCTCTGGTTCGTTGGCGATCTGATGGAGGTCGGTCCTGAATGCCGAAGCCTCCAACTGGGCTGGAGCGGCGGCCCCGATTACGACCGGGGTAAATACCTGGAAACGTTGAAGAAGCTGAGTGCCATGTCATGCGACGTGGTGCTGCCGGGTCACGGTCCGCCGCTGATCGGGGGCGGAAAACGCCTGATCGACATGGCCTACACGAAGGCACTCGTCGAGTGGCGTTAGCCGGCGGTTAGGCGGTCAGTTCTATAAGCCGCCGCACCGGCCGCGATCTTCAGCGGTAATCGGCCGGGAGGCACGGTCCCGAGGGGCTGGGGCTGGCAGTTTCTAGCAAAAGACCTTGGCCGTTAGCTCTCGATTCGACTCATCTGCTGAACTGATGCGGCTCCAAGCCGTCGCGTTTGCCGGCGCTGCGCAGCCGTTCGCCCATATAGCCGCGGATTTCGTCCGCGATGTCCGCTGGAACCTTGGGCGAGTGGGAGTTCACGATATCGGCGACTCGCTCGCGGGCGCGCTCGATAGCCGGGCGGGGAGTGCCTTGCAGGGAGTCGCGGTTGAACACCTGGGTGCTGAAAACGCTACCGTCACGAAGGTGTTCCAGCGTGCGCCGTCCGATCAGGAAGTTGCCGCCGGGCTCGGTCTCCGCGATCTCGTCGAGCGCCAACTCCTCGTCGTTGACCGCAAAGGACGAGCAAAGCGTCCGAACGTGGCGGTACCACTCCGCGTCCATAAGCAGTTGCTCCGGCGAAGCTACGGTTGCTTTGTGAAACTGCCCGGCGGAACCTATCATCGCCGGTCCGGCCAGCCACCAGGCCAACATGCTGAGACCGCGCTCGAGTCCAGCCTGATAGTCGAGAGAGGGCGAGTCAGTGTGCGCCAGCTGGTGATAGCTGGGCAATCCGTAATATTCGGCGAGACTCATCGCGCCCAGGTGCATCTGGAAGAACTCCGGCGTCGCCATGCAGATCGCTGCCGTGACCATGTCCATCAAGCAGGGCGCGGGCGCCAGGAACACCGGAGTTCCCGGCTGCACCACCTGGGCGGATACAAGGACCGCCAGATTCTCGGCGTTCAACAAGGCCAGCGTTCCCGCCTGCGTGTAGGGGGCGGTTGCGCCCATGATCGGAGCGCACGTCGCAGCAATGGGGATCTTGTGGTTCGCCAGGGCGAGCAGCTTTTGCTCGCCCTCGATGCCGATACGCAGAGGGCTGACCGGGCAGATCATCGCACTAAAGAATGGTCGTTTCCCGATGGCCTCGCCGCGACTGACGATCGAGGCCATGTCGATCCAGACATCGACCATATCGACACCGATGGGCGAAATGAAGTGGTGCTTGGTCGTATTCAGCAAGAGTTGCTCCGTCACCAGCAGAATTCCGAGAATGCCCTCAGGCTGGACCAGCGTCATTGGCTGACCGCGCGTCATGGCGATCTCAGGAAGCGCATCCGCGAGGCGGACATAGGGACCCACGTCAGCAAGCTGGGGATCACGCAACGTTTCAGTGGCCGAGTCATAGAAATGCAACGAATCGCCGGGCGTCGTCAGAAACCGGGACCCCGCCTCCAGCCTCATGCTGTTTCCGGCCATGTCGTAAAGGCGTATGTCTCGCGGGGCTTGCGAGAGCGCCCATTCGACCAAAGAGCGCGGCAGACATAGAAGCTGATCGGTCGACGGAATAGCGCCCGCGTTCAGGAGAAGCCCACGCAACGTGTCGTCGTAGATGGCAATACCCTTGTCGGCGAGCACTTCAAGCGAGGCATCATGAAGGCGTTCGACATCCGCCTTTGGGAGCCTCGGCAACGCGGAGCCGTTAATCATCTGGGCCTCCTTCAGGAGGATGATCGTCTCGTAGGGTCAAAGCCGAACGTATGCATCTATGAGCGACTGTCAATAGATTTTACTTGTCGCGCGCATCCGAATAGCCGGGCTGCCGACTTCGTAATCGCCGAGACCGCGGAGCGTGGATGGCATTGTCGACGGCGTGTCGCATAGGTGTGAATCAGCTCGCCGGGCAAGGATCGAGCCGAAGCACGGCGCCTGTATATGGCGCGGAAAGTCCGCCAAAGTTCGTCAGATAGATCGCGCCCGAAGGCGCCACGGCGAGACCGGTCGGAAACGCCAGTCCATCCATAACAACCTCGTTGCCGCCATCGCCGACCCTCAGGAGCCTTCCGCTCTCGCGGCCAAACAGCTCAGGTCCGTCCGGGTCGAATCCCCCGGAAAATTCGAGAACGTACATCGCTCCCGCCGCGTCGAAGGCCACGCCGATCGGGGTGGTCAGGTCAGCGACTACCTCCGAGACTTCCCCCGCCGGAGTCACGCGGACGACTGAACCAGTGCCTGCCAAATATGGCAGCGGGCTGAAGTGGGCCACGTAGAGGTTGCCGTCGGGTCCGACGGCAACGCCGGTAGGAACGGGGTTGTTATCCCAGGTGACCACGATGTTCGTCTCTCCGTCGGACTCAACCGAAAGGAGGGCATTGACGCCGCTGTCGACCACGTAGAAGAGGTCCTGAGCGTCGTGATATGCGACCGCGAAGGGATTGGACGGAACTGGACCGGGATCGAGGCGGTTCGCGTACTTTGGATGGGCAACGCGAATATAGGCGTGGAGGTCTGCGACTACATCGAACTCGCCCCCGCTTCGCGTAAGCAGCAGCGACGAGCTTGGAGATTCCCGGCCTTCGCCGATCAGCACGTACACCTGGTCGCCCCGCAGCGCGACAGCGCTGGCCCCGACGCGCTCCTCGTTCGCGTGCGTGAATACCGGGAGCCCGGCGAGAAGGGTGTCGACCTGCCCGTCATCGATTCGGATGATCCGCCCGCCCGCCTCAGGCGGTCCGACTTCGGCGATATAGACGACTCCGTCGCTTCCCACGGTCAATCCGCGCGGTTCGGTAAGTCCCTCGAACACCGAGTAGACCTGGGCTTCACAGTCCGGGTCGGCGCGACAGGCGATAGCGAGAAAGGCCATCGTCAACAAGCTGGCGAGACCGAGCGTCCGCGACTGAACGGCTATCGCCATCTGTGAGTCATACGAAAGTCCCAAGCGGCGCTATCAAAGAAGCTTCGTGAGTCGCAGGTGTTGATCTGACTCTGGCTCGCGGCAATCCTATTCCCGCCCTTCTTCACATCACTCCACTGACCGAAAGCCGAGGGCCCGCGGCGATCGAATCCCGGAATCGACTCGTTCTAGCGGCCACCGAGCCCCGAGAGCGCGATGCCGCGGATGAAATAGCGCTGGGCGGCGAAGAATATGACGAGCACGGGAGTGAGCATGAGCACCGAACCCGCCATCAACATGTTCCAGGGAGTCGGCGAGCGCGCGCAGCATTCGGTGAACTCGGCAAGGAAAAACCGCAGGGCCAGCGCGAGAGTCCGCCAGCGCTCGGTATCTATGAAGATCAGCGGGTGGAGGAACTCGTTCCAATGCTGAATGAAGGAGAAGATCGCCGAGGCGGCCAGCGCCGGCCGGGCAAGCGGCATGAGAATCATCCAGTAGATGCGGAAAAAGGACGCGCCGTCGACGACCGCCGCTTCGTCGAGCTCTTTCGGAAGCTGAAGCATGAACTGGCGGATGAGGAACGTGTAGAACGCGGTCCCAAAAGCTCCGCCGCCGAACCAGTACGGGACGATTAGAGGAAGCGGCGTGTCGATCCAGCCGAAGTTCTTGAACAGGATGTAAGTGGGCACCAGGGTGATGATCCCCGGGAGCATCAACGACGCGAGCAGCACGATGAACAGCGGCCCGCGTCCGGGGAACTCCATGCGAGCGAATCCGAACGCGACGAGCGAGCAACTCAGTACGGTCCCCAGCGTTGCAAGACCGGCGACGATGAAGCTGTTGGACGTGTAGAGCGCGAGATTGTCGATAACGCCCCAGACGTTGGCGTAGTTCGACCAGACTGCCGGAACCGGGATCCACTGGGGCGGAAACAGAAACTCCTTGCCGGTTTCCTTCAGGGAAGTGGAGAGCATCCAGAGAAGCGGAATTGCGGTGACGAAGGCGATGGCCGCCAGGCTCCCATACTTGACGGCCGCTACCAGCCAACTGCGCAGCACGTCGACCGGCCGTGGGGACCGAGTTATCGACGCGGCAGGGTCTCGTCCGACGGCTTTGAGCCCCATCGGCTAGCTCCCCTCCGCTTCGTAGTAGACCCACCGCTGGCTGATGGCGAACTGCAGGAGAGTGAAGATAAGGATGATCACGAGCAATACCCATCCGATTGCCGCGGCGTACCCCATGTTGAGGTTCTCGAAGGCGTGCCGGTAAATCCACAACACGTAGAACAGGGTGGAATCGATAGGTCCGCCTCTCGTGGCGATGAAAGCAACAGTGAACACCTGGAAAGAACCGATGATTCCGAGAACGAGGTTGAAGAATATCGTCGGCGTAATCATCGGAATCGTGACGTGCCAGAATTTCCGCAGCGTGCCAGCGCCGTCGATCGACGCAGCTTCCAAGAGAGCATCGGGGACGCTTTGCAGGCCCGCCAGGAAAATGACCATCTGACCGCCGACGTACCACAGGCTTAGCAGGATGAGCGCGGGCTTGGCCCAGTTGGGGTCCCCGAGCCACTTGACTCCCGGAATCCCGAACCAGCCCAGCGCCACGTTGAAGAACCCAAAGTCGGGGTTGTAGAGATACATGAAGATGATCACGCTCGCCACCGTGGGCGTCACCGTCGGAAGATAGAACAGCGTGCGGAAGACGTTGATGAACCTGAGCTGCTGGTTCAGGAAAAGAGCCATTATGAGCGCGACGAAAAGCTGTAGCGGGACCGCGATGAACGTGTAGTAGGCGGTGTTGATCAGAGCCGTCGGGAACTGCGAGTCGCCGATCATCCGGTCGAAGTTTCCGGCGCCGATGTATTCGGGGGGAGTAAGCAGATCGAATTTTGTGAAAGTCAGCACCGCCGAGTAGGCGACCGGATAGACGGTGAACAAGGCGGTGCCGATGATCCACGGGCTGATGAACGCGTAGCCCTGGGCGTAGTACTTAAGCCGTTGACGGCTTATACGCGGCGCGGCCCGCGCGGGTGATGAAACCTGGCTTGCCTGCATGTCTAGCGGCGGCCGGCAAGGCGCGCCGGAAAGGGACGGAACGTAGCGTCAGGTGTTACCAAGAACAAGCGCGAAACCGCCTCGGGCAAGGCGCAGCGTATTTGGCATAGTCGCACGCATCACCTCTCCGACCATAGGTCACAAGCTCAAGGCCCTTCGCAGCTGCTTGTGACACGATTTTTCATTACCCACGGCCCACGCGCCACAGCGCATGGGCCGTGGGTAGAACTCCGGAGCGGCTACTCCGAGCTTTCCTGCAGGATTGCGTCGATGTCGGGCTTGATCGCTGAGAAGGCGTCCGCCGAGTTCTTTTGTCCGAGCTTCACCTCGTCATAAGCCTTCTTCAAAATGGTGTTGATCTCGCGGTAGCCGGGCGGATGGTAGAAACCGCGCCGAATCTGCTCCAGGGACGCGTTGTGCACCTCGACGTTGTCCCACGTCGCCATGGCGGCCGCCCAAGCCGGACTATTAAGAACCGAACGCCGGGTCGGATTGGTGTAGCGAATCTCAACAAACCGATCCATCACGTCAGTCGCCCAATGCTTGAGCACCGCCCACGCCTCGTCGGGATGTTTGGTGTCGGCATGCATACCCACGCCGTCGGTGCCGTCGCGGCCGTTATCGTCGCCGTTAGGCATCTTGTACATCGGCGCGGTAGCTGCCGGGAACTCCTCGGGGATATTCGTGGTCACCCACCGCGACGCCGTATAGAAGGGCATCTTGCGGCTGACGAACATTCCCTCCGCGCCGCCTGAAAATGCGCCGGTCACCGTGGAGTCGGCCCACACCTCGTCTTTGACGAGGGTCGTCAGCCAGTCCCAGGTTTTCAAGGCGTTTGCCTCGTGCATGAGGCTCTCCGAGACCTTGTCGTTCCAGACCTGGCCGTCGAAGCCCTGAATCCAGAGCCACCAGATCTTCAGCGCGTTCGGCAACTCCCTATCACCGTAGATCCTGTCCGCGCCCGAGCCGGTGGCGGCCGCCCGAACAATCTGTTCGTAGGCATCGATCGTCCAATTGCCCTCCTGGTACATCTCCCAAGGGTCGTCAAAGCCGAGCTCGCCGATCATTTCGCGGTTGTACACGAAGATGACAGGCCCCGAATACATCGGGACCCCGTTGACCTTGCCGCGGTAAGAGAGATTCTCGAGCGGCCCGGCGAAGAAGTCGTCCCGGTCGAAGTCGCCATCGGCGGCCATGTACTCGTCGAGAGACTGAAGCACACCGCGCCACGCGAAGGTGGAATTGAGCTCGGAGTGGGTGTAGGCGATATCGGGCTTGTCGCCCGCGGCCAGAGAAGTCAGCTGCTTGGTCTGAACGTCGGACCACGGAACGAGCGTGAGGTCGATGGAGACGTTCGGCATCATCGAAGTGAAATTGGCCACCTCTTCCTCATGTATCGGATTGATGTCCTCGACGGAGGCGGTCCACATCTTGATGGTGACCTTCTCCATGCTCGGAGGGGCTTCCGTTGCCGCCACCACCTGCGTTGGGGCGGCGGTGGCGGCGGGGGCCGGTGCGGCTACTTCTTCTTCCTCGCCGCAGCCTGACAGCGCCATAGCGGCAACGGTTCCGACGCCGAGCACAAGACCTGAGCGCAGCAGGCCGCGCCTGCTGACCGTGTTACCTCGGAATATCGATTTCCGCATGGGAACCCCCTTCATCACCACTGCGATGGACACGATGAAATGCCCTTGTCAATCCCGCGACATCATACACTCTTAGCGATTCTGTCAATCGCTGCCCCACGGCCACGGCACTATCCTTTGGTTAGTCAAGGGGCCGATGCTGGAGCTGGCTTGGCGAGGACCGGCCTGCCGCGAGCGGTCTGCCATACGTGTTAGGAGAAGATTCTCATGGGTACGCTGGACGCGACCTCGTTGGTGATCGAGGACCAACCGCAGTTCTTCTTTGACGACGGCATCGTGGAATCGGTCCAGAACCTCACCCGAGTCATCCACAGGCCGGAAAAGTCCGAAGCCAACCCGCTGATAAAGAAGGACAGACCCTGGGAGCACTTCGTCTATTTCGGGACCGCCGACTTCGCGCTGTGGCGCGACGCGGACTCGGGGCAATTTCGCTGCCTTTACTCCGACTGGAAATTCGACCGCGCCAAGCATGCAGCCCACGGCGGCTCGATCATGGCCTGGGACTACACACAGGACACCCATCTCTACGCGTGCTCGGATGACGGGCTGACCTGGGAAAAGCCGGCGATGGGGCTGATAGAGGTGGAGGGGCACGACACCAACGGGGTGTTCGGAGGCGCGGGCTACGGGTCGGTCTGGAACATGACCGTGCTAGACGATCCCCTCGAGACCGATGGCGGGCGGCGCTACAAAGCGATGCACAGCTTCATTCCGGCTGATTCGCCGCCGAAAGCAGCGAACGATCAAGAGATTCGCCTGGCGTACTCGCCGGATGGAGTCCATTGGACGCCGGCGGAAGAGCCGCCAGTCTTCGGCAACCTCAAAAACCGGCTGAGCGACGTCACGATCGTGGCCTTCGATCAGGCTACGCAAACGTATCTCTTAAACACACGCCACCCGTGGCAGGGGCGGGCGCCGCGCGTGCCCTCGACAGACGTGTGGGAGGTTTCGGGCGGCCCTCGTTTCGACAGGATGGAGGGCGTGGCCAGCCGCCGCAACCGAAGGCGGATATTCCAGTCCGAGAGCCGCGATTTCGTGAATTGGAGCACGCCGCGCCTCATCATCGCGCCCGATCCCGATCTCGACAATATCGACGATTCGTTCTATGGCATGACCCAGTACGACCTGGGAGGCCAATGGATCGGCTTCCTTTACGTCTTTCACATGGTCGAAAACTACAACGACGTTCAACTCGTGCACAGCCGCGACGGCCGCAACTGGCGGCGTCTGGCTCCCGGCTGGTCCTGGCTGGAACCAGGTCCGCCCGGCTCGTGGGACCAGACGCAGGCCTACGGCGTACATGCGATTCCCGTCGGCGACGAGCTTCGGATCTACTACGGCGGCTCGTGGTGTCATCACGACTGGTGGTACGTCGGGCAATACGAAGGCTTGCAGGTTCCGGAAGCCTGGGATGACGACGAGGTGCGGTACGGACTCGGACTCGCGAACCTTCGCCTGGACGGTTTCGTTTCTCTAAGGGCCAATGCCGTCCGCGAGGGAATGCTCGACACGCAGCCCTTCGTCGCGGCGGGCGACCGGCTCATAGTCAACGCCGCGTGCGGACACGATGGCTACGTGAAGGTCGCGGTCACCGACGAGTCCGGGGCGGCCCTGCCGGGCCGCGGCTGGGATGATTGCGACATGTTCACTGGCGACGCAATTCGTCATCAGGTGAGCTGGCGTAACGATCCGTCGCTACCCATGCCGGCCGACCAGGAATCGCTGCCGTCGGCGACTCCTTACAGAAAGCTGAAGTTCCTGATGCGGAACGCGGACCTCTACTCGTTTCGCGTCGTATCAGCCTAGAGGGCGGTCCGCCAAAGCCGCACCGGAAGCCCGGCGACTCCGCCCTCTTTCCGAGTCCGGCGACGAACTGGCGGCCAGCGATTATCCTTCGGCGAATTGGAAGCCGTACAGCTCCGCATTGCGCAGGTGAAAACGGAGCTTGATGGAGCCGGGGATCTTGTTCACCTCGCCGCCGTCCGACCACGAGACCTGGTGGTGAACGTCGTCGCCGGAGAAGGGCCGACAGTCGTCCCGGCCGTAGCCGGCCCAGACGTTACCCCAGCCGTCCATGATCTCGACGGCGATGTACCCATCCTGAGCGCACTTCCCATTGATGAACAGTTTTGGGGCCGTCGAGAACACCGGCTTGGTCTCGACGTAACCGTGCCGGATTCCCGCGTCGAAAGATACGTACCCATCGCGCCGCAACGTGGCGAGGTTGAGCGTGTGCCCATTCATGACCAGCTCGGGATCGTGAGCTTCGGGCAGATCCAGCCCCTGCTGCTCGGCCAGATACCAAAAGTCGTGGTGGACGCTCATGCCACCATAGTAGAAACGAAGCTCGTCGCCGACTTCGAGCGGTTGGATCGGCATCTCGACGCCATGTTGGTCGTAGCTGCCCGCCGCTCCGCGGGGGATAAACGGTCGGTGCGTGACGAACCGCTTCCAATCGAGTCCGTCGCGGCTGTGGTGCAGATAGATGTCCATGTCGTTGTCCACCTGATGCAGCACACACAAGAGACCAAGGTGCACTTCGTCTGCCCGCCACGGTACGAAGCAGTAATAGCTGTCGTCTACGTTGTCGTCCGGCCCGGGATTGAAAACGAGGGTGGGGTCGACCCAGTTGATGCAGTCCTGGCTCTCGAGACGATACACGCGGCGGCGGATACCCCACATTCCGGCGGGCACGTTGGGGTATACGGGAGCGAACCAGGCATCGTGATCCGGATGCGCCGAGCTGCCCGACTGTCCGCCATAGCGCCCATAGAGAATGTATTTCTTGTCGATAGGGTCGTAGGTCAAGACCTCAACGTCGCTTCCCCACTCCGGAATTAGGGGATTCCCCTCGTAAGGGGTCCAGTCGACTCCATCGGGCGAGAACGCGATGCTGAGTCCCTCGACGCGGTTCTGCGACATGCCTTGCGATGAGCCTCTGCCGGAATCGCTCAGCTTGTAATAAGCGATCTTGTAGCGGCGCGCGGGATCGGGGTCGCTCGGGTCCTGTATGACTGTTATGCAGCTTGCCCACTCATACGGCGGAATGCTGAAGCAGGCGTTCGTATCGCGACCGTCGACTTCGAGCTTGCCGAGATTGGGCTTTTCCCACGAAATACCGTCCTCCGAAGTCGCGTAATACACACGGTCCCTGTTCCAGGACCGGGGAGTGGAGAACGCGCCGTAGTAGTCCTCGTACCAACACTTGTAGAGATTGTCCTCGGAGTCGAACTGCACTCCGTAGGTCGGCGACCGGAACATCGGCACGACTTCCCAGGGCCGGTCGCGCTTAAGTAGAGGGTTTGCGGGGTGCTTCTGCGGCGCGTGCATGCGGCGGGTGACGTTCTTGACGACCGCGACGACGTCGTCGTCGATGAACAGTTGCCGCCGCGTTCCGACGTCCTTGTAGATTCGATCCGGCTTATAAGCGATGAACACGGCCCGCTCCTCCCCATCCAAACACATGATCGCCCTTGAGGTCGCATATTCTAGATGGGACTAAACGGGGCTAGTCGGGTACGGAGCTACCAGGACTACTGACGTGAGTCGGTTAGACCCGGATCGCCCACGCGACGTAGTTGGACAAATGTGGAGAAAGCGAATGAAGTACACCTGTGAGATCGTGATCGAGTCGCCGCGCGACAGAGTGGTCGAGCTGTTCGACAGCACCGACAACCTGTTCAAGTGGATGCAGGGGTTGAAGAGCTTCGAGCACCTGGAAGGCGAGCCGGGACAGCCGGGAGCGAAATCGCGGCTGGTGTTCGAACGGGGCAGCGGAGAACTGGAGATGATCGAAACGGTGGCGGTCCGCGATCTGCCCGACGTGTTCGCCGGATCCTATGAGGCCGACCACGCCTGGAACGGCATGGTGAATCGCTTTGTCGAGGAGGGGCCCGATCGCACTCGCTGGATTACCGAGAACGAGTTCAAGTTCACGGGCATCTGGAGATTCGTTTCGTTGGTCCTGCGGCCGATGTTCCCAAAGCAAACGATGAAGTCGATGCGCGCATTCAAGGAGTTCGTCGAGGCGGAGGGGAAGTAGGACGAACGAGCCGTGGCGGGCGGAGCGACGTACTTGCTTTACGGGAACAAGCGGGCTGTTTAGCGGTCAGGACCGCGCGCCTCTCGCTAACCGGAGAGCCTTTGGCGTACACGCGCCGCCAGCCAAGTCCCGCCCAGCTTTAGGGAGTCTCCGGCTCGACAACGACCGCCGTACCATAGGCCATGATTTCGGCTGCGCCGCGCATCATGACTACTGTCGTAAACCGCACGTTCAGCACGGCGTTGGCGCCGAACTCCTCCGCCTGCCGAATCATGCGGTCGAGTGCTTGATCTCGGCTTTTACCCAGCAGGTCGGCGTATTCGTGGATCTCACCACCGACTAACGACCGCAACCGCGCCATAATGTCCTGGCCGAAGTGACGCGCGCGGATCGTACCGCCTCGAACCAGACCGAGCGTTCGCACGACGCGCTTGCCTTCAATGCTAGGCGTCGTTACCACGATGACGGCACTTGTATTCGGGACATCCTTGTAGTCCGTCTTGCGCTCGGTCAACCGCTGGCGCAGGACAACTAGGAACATACCGGCGAGGACAGTCGCTATGACGGCGCCGGCAACCCGCTCGAAGACTGTGGCCACATCCTCGACAGCGAGCTGGTAGACGCCATAACCGACGGTCGCCAGAATACTGGCGCCGAGCAGTAGCCAGCCTATCCTGAGAGCTATACGAACGACGCGCTTTTTCATCACGCTTGCACCGTGCAGGTTATGGATAACCGCGCACGGCGACCGCGTCGACGGCCCTCAAAGTCAGACGTTCGATGCCCGTCACATACCTAACCAGCATGCCGGGAATTATATGGCCGTCGCCCGGGGTGACTGGCCAGCTAGACAGATCGTCGCCTCCATCCGGTCGATTTCAAGAGTTCCCCGTTAAAGTAACGGGTTCGGGGTTCGCTCAATTGAGACAGCCGCCCGGCGGCACGGGACACAGCTAATCGATGCGTGAAGCAATCGTTCCGATCAGGCGCAGGAAGACCATTCGCCTGGTCGTCGAGCCGTTTCGCAGGCGCACCACGAACATCAACCCTCAGCTAACGCTGGTCGCGGGATTTCTGATGATCGTGGCGATCGGCACCGTCCTGCTCACGCTCCCGTTCTCCAGCGAGTCAGGCGAATTCACGTCGTTTCCAGATGCGCTGTTCACCGCCACTTCGGCGACCGGAACGGTCGGTCTGGTCGTGGTCGATACCGCCACGCACTGGAGCCGGGCGGGACAAGTCGTGATCCTCGTTCTCATGGAAGTCGGCGGACTTGGGTTTATGGGAGGGGCGATAGTCCTGTTTCTGGCCCTGGGCCGGACCATAACCATTCACCAGCGCCGTGTATTTCAGGAGTCCTTATCGCTTAGGAAAATCGGAGGCGTGCCAAGGCTGGCGCGGCGGCTGATCATCTTCACCCTACTGGTGGAGGGTATAGGAGCGTTGCTTCTGTTTGCCCAGATTACTAACGACCCGACCATCACAACGGAGGACCCGGCCTGGTGGTCGGCGACCTTTCATGCCGTCAGCGCGTACACGGGCTCCGGATTCGACTTGATGGGCGGCTTTCAGAGCCTCCAAGGGGCGGCGCTCAAGCCGCTGTTCCTGCTGACGATGATGGCCATGATTATCCCCGGCGACCTTGGCTTCCTGGTGGTCCTGGACTTGCTTGGCAGGCGAAAGTTCAGCCGGCTCACCATGGAGACAAAGATCATCCTCAGCGCCAACTTCGTCCTCTGGCCGCTGGCCGCGCTCGGGTTCTTCGTTCTGGAGTTCGCAAACGCGCAGACCCTTGGGGAGATGCCACTGGTGCATAAGATCACCAACTCGATTTTTCAGGCGGTGACCGTGCGCAACGCCGGATTCTCCACGGTGACGTTCGCACAGGTAGGACAGCTTACTCTCGTCTTCTTCATGGTCTTCATGGTCATAGGCGCAGCCTCGGCTTCGATGGGCGGAGGACTCAAGGTGAACACCCTGGGCGCGCTCGTGGCGGGCATGCGCGCGGGCCTGCTCGGCCGCCCGCACGCCGAGGCGTTCGGCAGAACCGTTTCGCCAGACCGAATCTACGTTGCGGTCACTCTGCTGCTGCTTTACGGAGCGTGGATCGCAATCGCGGTACCGATTGTTTTCGCCTTGCAGTCACTCTCCTCGCAGCTGATTCCATCGCTATTCGACTCGATTTCAGCCCTGGGACCCATCGGGCTTTCAACCGGAGTGCCCGCCTCGCTGAGCCTGTGGGGCAAAATCTTCATGAGCATTCTGATGTTCGTAGGACGGCTGGGACCGCTTACCGTCGCCCTGGCGTTGCTTCGACGGACCAGCCGAACTTCGCTTCGGACCTATCCTGTCGGAGACCTTCGCGTCGGCTGATCGGCCGTCTCTCGCGACAACATCCCAGGAGTAGGTGAGCGTGTTGGCATATTTCGGCGTTCCGCGAACGTTTCGAGCTAGGACAGATGCTCCTGGCAGCCGACGGAGTAGGCATCACGAAGCCACTCCGCAACCTGCGAGTCGAGCTGCTCGATGCCGGTGATGCGCAAGACGTGAACGTGCGCGCCCGGAGAGATTGTTTCGACTTTATGAAAGCGGGAGTCTTCAAACCGACGTGGCAGCCAAAATCCGACATCGAGCCATCGCGTCCTGGGAACGGCGCGGGCAAAGCGGACCCGGACCATCAACACGATGCTATCGCGGGAGGGCAAGACCTTGACCGGGCCGCATTCCTCCACCATACCCAGGAACGCATCGAAGAGTTCTCGTATCTCCTCGGGCTTGCCCGCGAACGGGTGGGCCAGCGTGAAGCGCTCGCAAGAGTGATACTGGTTCCTGTTGACGAATTCGTTGCCGCACTCGGGACAGACCCAGAGCGGTCGCCGCGGACGTCTGCGTTTGGCCGGTCGGCCTTTGTTCAGGACCGTATCGATCATGCGGGACGTTCGCTTAATTCGACTTTGGCGGGTTCTGGCGTCGTCGACATAACGCAACAGCTCGCGGCGATGAGATGGCGTCAAAGCCTTGAATGCGGATTCCGCGTCCTTCGTGCACCGCAGCATTTCCAAGATGTCCGCGGGGATGGTCACCTGGTCGGGAACTACGGCCCTTAACGCGAACACGACCGAATCACCGGCCGCAACCCGGGCGGCGCTTCTCATGCCTCCGTTCACGAAAAAGCGATGGCGCCCGGCGCCGGTTGGGATCAAGGATCCCCGGATTGGCGTGTCATTCAGCAGGCCCTCGACGTGTATCCTGCCCGACCGCGCCCACGGCCGGAATGCACGGCTGACGCGCTCCGGAACGTCCACGCAGGGATTAGGCCCCTGTTTGACGATGGTTGCCCGAAACTCAAGCTCGGGAGCTTCCGGCATTATCTGCAGAACTCCCAAAGAACTCCGGAACCAGCGCGAGCACTATTGCACAGGCCGGAAGACCGATGCGGAGCAGTCTCTCCCGCACCGTTCAGAATATACCTCCTGGATTCATGCGTTACCGTCATTTGGGGCCTCGATCCGCCGCGTTCCCGGGCGCAGGATCAACGACGCGGCCATGAGGCTTGACCTGGAGCAATCGATTTGAGCAGACCCGATACCTTGGCTACGAACCATGCGGATGATTGCCCGCTTTGTGGAGCGCCAGAGGCGGGAGGAGAGGACGGCTGCCGCAGGATCTTCGAGAGCGTGCTGGCAAAGGAATACAGCGATCCGGCTTTTGGCAAGGTACTCCTGATCACGGTGGATGCCTACGCGCTTCAACACGGAGACGCCCACGGTCCGCAGTCAAACGCCTTCCATCTCGTGCGGCTGTGCGCGATCGTGGAGTTTGGAGCAAGTCCGGTAATCGGGACTCGAGAGCCGCAGGGCTGGCGGGAAATGCTGGAAGCGGGCCGCCGGTTGCCGGAAATACACCTTACGGGCAGCCCCGGACCGGTGACAGTCGCGGACGTGGCGGGAGCGACGAGCGCCGCAGAGCACGTTGATCTAGTGCGGGCGTGGGGGCGATCCGTTTGGACGGCCTGGGAAGAGTGGCATGACTGGGCGCGACGCGTGCTGAAGGATCTCTAGCGGCGATAGACCGAAGACCGCCGCGCCAGACCGCCAAAACTCAGGCTGCGGCAGCCGCGCCCTTCGCCCGCAGTCCATCCAGATCGACTATCCGTCGTTCCCGCTGGGCCTCATCTCCGCCGATTCCGACCACTACGGACTCCCTGCCGGCCTCGGCGGTTGCCGTCGATTCGCCCTCGATCCCCGCGATGCGGTTTCTCAAGTCGTCCATGAGGCCGGGGATGCCGAGCGGACCGCTGGACGCGGCCTTGAGATCGAATCGCCACGACTGCTGCGGGCGGAAACGGTCGACCTCGATCTCGTTTCGGTCCAGATCAGCGCGTATCTCGCCCTCGTCCCCGACGATAAGCAGCTCGCGCCGGGTGCGATGGCCCAGAAACAGCGCCGAAAACGAGACTCGCACGCCATTCGCATATTCGATCATGAAGTGCTGGCTGTCGACGATGTCCTTGTCGATGTGATAGACGCAGTGGTCGGTATATGGCGAGGGCGGCCGGTCGGCGAAAGCGTGCGGACCGTAGAACGGACAGATCGGGGCACGGTCGCATTCGGAGCAGCGCATCGCGGCATCATCCCTGGGAAGAAAGTAGTCGAGACCGCCGAACGAGGCTATGTGAGTGGCGCGGTCGCCGACGTACCAGTTGATGATGTCGAAGTCGTGACCGCACATGCTGAGCGCAAAGCTGCCCATGTCCGAGCGGTGCCGGTTGTGCGACCGCATGAAGTGGGTCGACGCGAACGTGTACTTGAGGACCAGACGGCCATCGATCTGGGTTAGCCTGCCGATGGCCCCGTCTTCGATCAGCTCCTTTATCTTCGAATAAAAGGGCGTGTACCTGAGGACAAGTCCCACCGTGATATCGACTCCGGCGGACTCGGCGGCGCGCGCCACCCGATAGGCGCCCTCCACGGAGTCCGCGATCGGTTTTTCGAGCAGTATGGGAACGCGCAGCTTCATCGAAGCGAGCGCCACTTCTTCGTGCGTCGTGTCGGGCGAGGTGATTATCAGACCGTCGAGCGGCACCCCGGAATCCACGAGGGCTTCGGTGTTCGCATACCGCGCTCCGGCCGGAACGCCGAACTCGTCGGCATAGGAGTTCATGCGGTCCTGGCTCTTGCTGGCGACCGCGGCAAAGGTGAACTGCCGCGGATTCGCCGCTATGTGCGCACCGTAAGAGCGCGCCTGGTCGCCGGTGCCGATCAGACCGATTCGCTGGGTCGCCATTGTTATTCCTCCCGCCGCTGTTGGAATGAATTGACATTATCAAGCGACAGGATATACGCCGGACGCGTTGGACCGCAGGATCGACCCGACTCGCGAGAACTGCGCGCCGCGTGTTTCTATCTTGCGCGCACGGGGACGAATCGGGCCATCCCCGAGCCAAGCCAGCCCCCTCGCGGGGCTTACTTCTCGATGGGCATCCCGATCATGCTGCCCCACTCGGTCCATGAACCGTCGTAGTTGGTCACGTTGGGATATCCGAGAAGCTCCTTGAGCACGAACCAGGTGTGGGACGAGCGCTCGCCGATGCGGCAGTAGGCGATGATGTCCTTGTCGCCCGTGATGCCACGGGATCCGTAGATCCGCGCGAGGTCGTCGGCGGACTTGAAGGAGCCGTCATCGGCCACCGCTTCGAGCCACGGTATGTTGGTGGCTCCCGGAATATGTCCGGTGCGCTGCGCCGTTTCAGGCAGACCGGGAGGCGCCATGATCTCGCCCGTGAACTCGGCCGGGGACCTCACGTCGACCAGCTCGACGTTCTGGTCCAGCGCTTCGAGCACCTGATTCTGGAATGAGCGAATGGAGAGATCGGCCTCGGGCGCGTCGTACTCCGCCGGCTCGACGTCGGGCGCGTCGGTGACAAGCGGCCTGCCCTCCTGCTCCCACTTGACTCGCCCGCCGTTCATAAGCTGAACGTTGTCATGGCCGTAAATCTTGAACTGCCAGTAGGCGAACGCCGCGAACCAGTTGTTGTTGTCACCGTACAGGATGACCCTGGTGTCGTTGGAAATACCGGAGTCGCCCAAAAGCTCCTCCCACTCGGCGTGGGCGACGATGTCGCGCCGGATGTTGTCGGACAGCTGCGACTGCCAGTTCCATCCCACCGCTCCAGCGATGTGACCCGACTCGTAAGCGGTCGTGTCCACGTCGACCTCGACTATCGCGAGGCCGGGACTGCCCAGGTTATCGGCGACCCATTGAGTGGAAACTAGAGCGTCGGGATTCGCATATTCGGACATGTCGTGAACCTCCAGAGGCCGAGCGGCTAAAGTTCGGGTAGACCCCCATTTAAACAAGTTTACTAGTATACCACTGGTTTACTTGCTTTCGAGACTGACTGCCACAAGCGATCCGATCTGATGGGAGCGATGAATTGCGACGGTTGGACGACGACGATGCGCACGGAGTAACGGGCCACCACGAGCTTCGACGCGGAAACGCCGGGCGCCATGAGATCGTCCTTAGCCGTCGTGATAGAGAAGGTCAATCGGAACACTTCATCCACGTGAGACCCGGAACCCGTCCAGGAAGGATGTCGGTGAGGTTTCGCGATGGCAACGCCCTGACGCTGATGGGGTTCAAGGCGCGGCCAGCTTGCCCGATGTTTCCGCTCGCCTGCGCCTTTGCGGGCTGCTATTTCGTACGTCTTACGGGACGCGCGAATGATGAGGCCAACGCCTTGCGAGTCTTCGACCGGCTTTGCCAGGACCTCGAGAGCGCAACCGACAAAATACTGGATGGCGTCGGTCTGGCCCTGGAGCTGAGGCTTCCGATCCGAAATCCCTGATCCCGGCGGCCGGTTCTCGTTATCAAGCTAGTAGTATGCGAAGCGCGGCTGGCGAACGCGCCGACACGGGAACCAGATTCCAGAGTTGCCCCGATAGCTGAGGAGTGCAAATGAACGATCGTCCGAAGGTGGGAATCGTCGGCGCGCAACGTGGAATGTCGCTCATCGCGGGTTTCCGTGCCCACGGGGCCGAGGTCACTTCTCTCTGCGCGAGAAGCGAGGACTTCCTAAACAGCCAGGCGGACCGGTTCGACGTAGCCGAGCGGTTCACCGATTACCAGGCGATGCTCGAATCCGAGGTCGATATCGTCTTCGTCGCTACTCCAATGCATCTTCACGTACCCCACAGCCTGCAGGCGCTCGAAGCAGGCAAGCACGTCATCAGCGAGGTGACCGCGGCCGTGTCGGTCGAGCAATGCCGTGAACTGGTCGACGGTGTTGAAGCCGCGCGGGACGCGGGCGTCGTTTACATGCTCGGCGAGAATGCGTGTTTCTCTCCGAAGAACATCCTTATAAAGAACCTCGTCCAGGAAGGCTTGTTCGGCGATATCTACTACGCCGAGGGCGAGTACATCCACGACATCAAGCCGATTCACTATGGGGAGGACGGCAGTGGGACCTGGCGCACGGTATGGCAGGTCGGCGTGAACGGTTGTACCTACGGCACACACAGCCTTGGTCCGATCCTGGACTGGTTCGACGAGCGCGTCGCTTCGGTCATGTGCATCGGCAGCGGCGTACATTCCAGCCCCGAGAACAAGGCCGAGGACACGACGACGATGCTGTGCAAGCTCGTTTCGGGAGCCTTGGTCCGCATCAGGGTAGACATGCTGTCGAACCGGCCTCACGGCTCCGGCTATAGCTCTCTGCAGGGTACGACCGGCTGCTACGAAGGTCCCCGAGGTCTAGGCGATCAGGACAAGATCTGGTTGGAGCGGTTTGGCTCGGAGTCGACCACTCGCGAGACTATCGATACCGATCCCTATCAATGGCGTCCGCTAAGCGACCTGGAAGCGGAGTATCTCCCGGCTCGCTGGACGGAAATCCCGGCGGGCGTTTATGGCCCCGACTACGGCGCGGGGGAATATCACATGATCGGCGAGTTCCTTCAGGCCATACGCGAGGGGCGGGATCCAGCGCTCGATGTGTACCGCGCGGTCGATATGACCCTTCCGGGACTCCTTTCGCAGATCTCGATAGAACGCGGCGGCGAGCCGATTCCCATGCCGGACTTTCGCGCGGGCAGCTGGAGCTAGAGCTTCTCGAAGGCTTTAGGCGCGCTGGTTGGCTGCGCCCCGGGGCGCTAGTTTGGAGAGATGAGCTGCCGTGTCTTCGTTATCCGGCGAATCGATCCGTGGGATCGCCGATCCGGCCATATCCATTCCATACGCCGAATCCGAGAATTCGTCGCAAGTACGAATCGGCCTCACTGAGGACATGCTCGGCGACGCCCAGGGTGTAGTTCTCCTGAGGTCTGAACTGCGGTCCGCAAAAGGTCGTCAGTACTACCAGCCGGTCGCCGTCGGTCCGGTTGGCGCCCGTACCGTGCCAAAGCCGGCCGTCGATGATCAACGCCGATCCGGCGGGCGCCTGAGCCGAAACGACGTCTTCGGGCCTGTCGTCTTCAGGCGTGGGCTGGCGGCCGCTCAGGTGACTGCCGGGCACCAGCCGGGTCCCGCCGTTCTCTTCGGAAACGTCGCAGAGCATCCATAGCACGTTTACGCAGGCGGAGGGCGCGATCAACTGAGGCGACGCAGCGGGAGGCGCGGAGAACCGAGTGCGGGTGAGACTTCCCACCGGCAACCAGTCAGCCTGCGGGTCGACGGGCGCGGGCATCCACCACTGGTCCGTGTGAAGCGGCATCTTGACTCCGCCCTGGCGAGCGATGTTGGCGCCGTGGCTCGACAGCTGGAACTCCTCTCCGATAACCGACCGCGTCAACGCAAGCACGTCTTCGTGGTAGAGAAGATCGACGAAACACCGGCCCTTGTTTACGAGCATCCACACGCGCTGGTTGACGCCGCCGCTTTCGGCGCGGAACAGCTCGCGGCGGTCGCGGCCCGCTTCGTCCTTAAAATCGCCCCACTGTTGACGGGGACCGCCGTCCTCGAACGCCAGCCCGTCGCGCTTTTCGACGGATGCCTGTTCGGTCAGCCGCTCGACCAACTCGGCGCGCTGGTCCTCGGTTAGGGCGTTTTCCAGCAGGCAATAACCATGTTCGGCGAGATCACGCTTTGCAGTCTCGAGATGCGAGGTTGGTGCAAGCAAAGTTGCCACTACACGAGTCCTCTCTTTAAGACAGGCATTTCGCCGATTCCCGCATTGGCGAGATTTTATCAATCAGTCGGCGACCGCTATTCCGCAGGCTTACCCCAAATGATCACGAGCTTGAGCGGAACGTCGCCGGTAGTGCGGAAGCCGTGGTCAACGCCCGGGGGAGCGAGCACCGCGTCGCCGGGGCCAACAGGGAACTCATCGTCATCCATCCACATGACTCCTTGTCCTTCGAGAAAGTAGTAGAACTCCTCCAGAGGTCCCTCGTCTCCGTGAATGTGCGATCCTTCGCTTGCACCCGGCGGGAGCTCCCAGACCTCCGAGACAACGGGGAGTCTGGTGACGCTCCTGAAGAACCTGCGGCGCGTGACGATGCCGTCGCCCTCGTGCAGACCGGGATCTTCGATGACGTCTTCGGATTCATGCTGCTTGAATTGCATTTTCGATATTCCTCTTAGCCCGCCCCAGTTGAGGGATGCGCATGTGCCGGTTCGACTCCGAGAGCGACCGGCGCGCGGTCCAATCCAGCGACGTTAACGATCAGCGGCTCTCCGCGGCGACGACCTGCGTGTCACGCTGGAACGAGTCAAGATTAGACGGCGCGTGGCCGCCACAGAGATCCAACGGCTGTTCACTGTTTCGAGGGAAGAACTGGGTCCAAACGAGATGGTCACGGCCCGCCGATATGTCGACTATTCGCCCACTGTCGCGTTCTAGGAACCGCTATCGGCCAAGCTTTGCAACACCTTATCCGCAGCTTTCGCCTGGTCGGAATCGGGGTCGCGTTGAATCGCGCGCCTGAGATGCAGCTCGGCCCGTTCGTCGCCCTCGCCGGCAAGCACAAGCGCCTCGGCGAAACCCTTTTCGGAGTAGCTCGTATCCTGCGGGACTATCTCGAGATCAAGCTTCTTCCAGTAATACTGAAGATCGGTCGACTCCCATCCCTCATAGATCTGCTCCCAGGTGAGCGGGCTATGGGTGCTGAGATGCGGGGTCAGCATCTGCTCGGCGATGGGGATACCGAACGCCTGATAACGATTGTCCAACGACACGCGCAGACGGTCCTCGGTCACGTTCGGGAGAGCCTGATGCAGCGTCAGGCTGTGGAATATGAGGGCGTCGCCCATTTCGTAGTCCGTGGTCACCCAGTCACCCTCTTGCTCGTCGGTATCGACGGTCAAGCTGCCGGCCCCTAGAGAGAAATGGTGGTCCAGGACCGTGTTGCGCTTGTGCGAACCCGGCAGAACGGCCAGCCCGCCCAGCGCTATAGGGCAGTCGCCGACCGGAGACCAGCAGGTATAGGTGTCATACGAACCCTGGAAATGCACGAAGTCCTGATGCACGGGCGTTGTGTCCTGGACGAATTTCGGGAACCACAGGCGCGCGATCTTCATGGGATGCGGCAATACCGCGCCCCCGACGATCTTCTCTATCACGTTCACGACCGAGGGCCAGTGTCCCGACCGGTGAAACGACTCCAGACGGTACGCGTGGTGGTAGCCCTGCGCGTATTCGATATCTCCTTCAGCGCAACGGCGGGAAATGTCGGCGACGCCGTCGATCAGCTCAGCGTCGCGCCGGATCCACCCCTGGTCGCGAAGCACCGCCAAAATCTCCAGCCGCAAGGTGCGCAGCATTTCCGGATCGTGAAGCCTTCGAAAGAAGAGATAGCCATCCTCGCGGATGCGGCTACGTAGTTCTTCGGCATCGTCGATGGCGTCGTTCGAGGTCCGAAATTCCTTGAGTTCAGTGGCCATTTGCTTGCGAATCCAATTCAAATCGGGAGCCGTTGTTAGTCTTGCCCGACCGAGCTGGCGGCTCCTCGATGATCCCCACCGCTTATTAGAACAGACATTGACACGCGCAAACTACCTACCTAATGGATCCAGGCCAGAAAACCCTCAGTCCCTGGATTGGTTCGTCCGGTGCCTTCAAAACCGCGATTTATCATCGGCAAATGCCGCAGTCCTGTACGCCTGAGTTAGAGCGGACCAGTAGGGCCGCGTGGTCCCCCGTTCGTGTTTTCAGACCGTTCCGAGGCGAGTCACTTTCGAGATGCTAGACATCATCGAGGCGAAGAAGCGGGGACGGGCGAACAGCGCCTCCGAGCTGGGGGCGCTGGTGAGCGGCTACCTTGCCGGGGACGTACCTGACTACCAGATGTCGGCATGGCTGATGGCGGTCTGCCTCAGAGGAATGGACCAGACCGAGGCAACCGCCCTCACCGATATTTTCGTCGCGAGCGGGACGGAACTGGCGTGGGAGTCTCTGTCGGCGCCCGCCGTCGACAAGCACAGCACGGGCGGAGTCGGCGACAAGACCTCGCTGGTGGTCGTGCCTCTGGCGGCGGCGTGCGGGTTGGCAGCGCCGAAAGTGTCGGGGCGCGGTCTCGCTTTTACCGGGGGGACCATCGACAAGCTGGAGTCGATTCCAGGGTTTCGCGTCGATCTAACGGCTCGCGAATTCCAGCGGCAGGTCGAAGAAGTCGGTGCCGCCATCGTCGCTCAGTCGGCAGATCTGGTGCCCGCGGATCGCGCAATTTACGAGCTGAGGGATGCGACCGGTACCGTCGCCTCTCCAGGACTGATAGCCGCCAGCATCATGAGCAAGAAGCTGGCCGCCGGGGCGGGAACAATCGCGATCGACGTCAAGGTCGGTTCGGGCGCGTTCATGCCCGACTATGAGTCCGCGATTGATTTCGCCGACATGCTGGTTGGCATCGGTCGATCCGCCGGACGCAAAGTCCGCGCGTTCCTGACAGATATGAACCAGCCGCTCGGATTTGCCGTCGGGCACTCGGTCGAGGTTTCGGAAGCGCTGGACGTGCTTCAAGGCAAGGGACCGCAGGACGTTACAGAGCTTGCGCTGACCATCGTCTCGGGATTGATCCGCGATTCCGGGTTGCGTCCCGCGCCCCGCGCAGCAAGAGAACGCGCCGAAAGAGCCATATCTTCGGGGACTGCTGAGGCGAAGTTCCGGGAGATCATGCGGGCGCAGAGCGGCGACCTTGAAGCGTTCGAGCGGGAGCCGCCGCACGAGCGGCTGCCGGTCAGGCTTCCGATTCAGCTTGGTCGGGGCGGTTACGTGACCCGCGTCGACGCCCGCGCGGCGGGAAGAGCGCTCAGCCTGCTCGGCGGCGCGCGAAAAGTGAAGGGCGAGAGCATCGATCATGCCGCTGGACTTTACATAACCAAGAAGGTCGGCGACCCGGTAGCGTCCGACGAGGACTGGGGCTGGATCGCCGCCCGCGACGAGGACTCCGCCCGGCAGGCGCTCGCCGCGCTTCGTGAAGGGCTCTCCGTAGCCGACTCGCCTCCGCCGATATCCAATCTGATCCTGGATCAGGTTACAGGCTGACGATCAGTGAGGTGAAATTCGGAAACACGGCGAGAATGCTATTCACCACGGAGTATTGACACACTAACCTCGGTCAGTGGTAGCTTCAAACTCAAAGTTCGACAGCCCTCCATGGCGGCGGGCGAAGGTAAAGAGTGACTTCGTGAGTGGGAACAAAGAAAAGGGGAACTCATTCACTCGGCGCGTTCAGGATCATCTTGCCCGAATAGGATTGTCGGTCCAACCAGAGTACGCCGTCGAGGTCAGCGTAAACGGCCGACACAAAAAGATGCACAAGTTTGATTTTGGCAATGATTCCCTGTTGGTCGAGTGCAAGGCCTACGACTGGACGGCGGGAGGAAATTACCCGAGTGCCAAGATATCGACGATTAACGAAGCAATGTTGTACTTCGTAGCGGCTCCCAAGTCGTATCGCAAGATGATTTTCATATCAGCAACTGAGAAGAAAGGAGTGCGTAACCCGGAGACACTCCCAGAACATTACGTAAGGCGATATGGGCACTTTATACCCGGCGATGTGGAAGTATACGAACTCGATGCGGAGGACCTTTCGTCCAAGCGTGTTTGGCCGCGCAGAAAGGTATCAGAGAAAGGGTTGAAGGATATCTCGGCGACTGCATATCAGGACAGCAAGTCACGTCAAGCATCGCTCCAGTCATCTTCACGCCAAGCTCCCACGGCTCACTGTGAAAGGGCGAAAGACCTTTGCGCGCCGCCCATCTTCCATCTCCGACTTGGCGCAAGGTATTACAACGACGGGTTCTTCAACGTAACACGCGAATACGATCAGTATGTACGACCAACCGACGGGCCGGTGACCTTGATTCTGGGCGGATTTGGAGAGCTTCAGGCGCGAGTCAACCGAAGGGCCAATATGAACGGTACGGCGCGAATCCATTGCGGTGCGCGGCTTAGAGACTGGTTTAAGGACAGCGGGTATGTCCAAGGACAAACTGTCCCGGTCACATTCGAAACACCCGACCGGATTAGGCTGGGCTAAGCCAGCGCCGGGAGTTTCTCATTTGGAGTCGTATCGATGCTGCGCAGGCTATCCGGTGACGCACTCGAACAGATAGCGGAGCCGAATCAGCCAGCTGTAGATGGTGGTGTTGAAGTCCTTCACGATCACCAAGGCGTTGTAGTGCTCTTCGATTTCGGTCACATCTCCCAACTTCCCTTCAGGTCCGTAAATCGACTTCCAGAGAGCCGCTTCGACGTCGAAGGCGCGAATCTCATGATCAAAGTCACTGATGTCGATATCTATGCCTGATTCGTCTATGTCTATTTGCAAGCAGTTATGCAGACTGTCACGCGTCGAAATAAGGCCCCGGCGATGGTCGAGCGCATGCAGCCCTTCGTGCGCGAGTACCATCGCAACCACCACGCGAGACTCGCCGCGCAGCGAGCTGTCCAACGTGATTGAACGATCCTTGAACCAATACCCACCCAGCGTGTTATCCGGCAGCTCGACAAACGTGATGCTGCTTTCCAGCAAGACCGGCAGAATCTCCGAGATACCTGGCACCTGATCCTGTATCTCCCGCAAAAGCTCCAATCCCTCAAGGATAGCGGGTTCAAACGACAAAGCAGGCGTCGGGGTGGAAGTTGGGGCAAGAGTCGGTGTTGGACTCGCCGTTTCAAGGACTATCCGACTTGAGATGGTGAGAATGGTCCCGACTCGCAACACGTCCGGATCGGCAATCTCATTGGCGGCGACTATGTCGGCGACTTCGACGCCAAAGCGCTCCGCAACCGAAGACAAGGTATCGCCTTCTCGAACCAGATAAACGGCAAAGAACACCGGCGGAGCCTCGGTCGGTGTCGTGACCGGCGCAGGTGTCAAGGTTGGCAGGGGGGCCGGCGTTCTTGTCGGCCTGGGCGTGGAAGTGGGCGTAGGCGTCAAGACAACGGTCGCTTGTTGCGAATTGAGCGATTGACTGTCCTGGATTCTTCCCAGGAAGGAGAACATCAAGACGATGGAAACAACCGCGACGACGGCAAGACATGCGGCGCCAAGACAGCCAAACAGCCAAGGCTTGGACAGAAAGCTACCCTCTCGATGTGCGAAAACTGATCTGTGTTCGGGCCGCTGAGCCTGCAAACCTCGAGGGGACGCGGTTGGACGCATTTCGGACGATGTTTGCCGCGAACGAGGCCCGCAACTCCGGCCAACTTATCGTAACGAGGAACAAACGGGGATCCCGCTTGTTTTCGGGCGGCGCTAGAACGAGATAGGCCGTCCGACACTTGTGAATCCCAAGAGCCAGTCCACTACCTTGACTTGCCGAAGTCGCGAGTTTCGGTCGCTCCGGAGGTTTCGGAGGCTATCGGCAAGACTTATAACCTCGGGTAATCTTCCGATCCGGTGCCCGCTGCTGGCGCTGCTGGTGTTCAATCGCGGATAGTGGGTTAACACCCAGAATGCCCATCTCCACCTTACAATTGGGCGAATTTGACCAAGCTCAACACACGGAGCGCGCAGCGACTTGACGCAGGCAGCGAAGGAACCACCACGGGAAACCGGTCCGGAGGCGCTGAACCGCCCTTACGATCCCACTGCCGTCGAGCAGCGGTGGTACGACGTCTGGGAGAAGAAGGGCTATTTCGCTCCGAATGGCGAGGACAGCCGCGAACCGTTTGTAATTTCCATGCCGCCGCCCAACCTGACAGGCGTGCTGCACCACGGTCACGTGGTGGTGATGACGTTCGAGGACCTGATGATCCGGTGGCGGCGGATGCAGGGTCGTCCGACGCTATGGCTGCCCGGTACCGACCACGCGGCGATTGCCACCAACGCCGTCCTTCTTGACAATCTCGCCAAAGAGGGGCGCACCAGGGAGGAAGTCGGGCGTCAAGGCTTCGAGGGCCTCTTTTGGGAATGGCTTGAAAAGAGCGGTACGGCTATCCGCTCGCAGCTAAGGCGGGCCGGAGCGAGCTGCGACTGGTCCCGCGAGCGCTTCACGATGGATGAGGGGCTTACGCGAGCGGTCAACGAGGCGTTCATTCGTCTTTACGAAAAAGGACTGATCTACAAAGGGTCGTACCTGGTCAACTGGGACCCTCAGGACCGCACGGCGATCTCGGACCTCGAGGTCCTGCACGAACCCGTGAAGGGCAAGCTGTGGTACGTCCGGTATCCCATCGCGGATGGCGGGCACGTCGTGGTCGCAACCACGAGACCCGAGACGATTCTGGGAGACACGGCCATAGCGATCCATCCGGACGACGAACGGTATGCGGGACTGGTCGGGAAGATGGCCCAAGTGCCCGCGCTGGAACGTCAGATTCCAGTTATCGCCGACGACGCCGTCGATCCCGCGTTCGGGTCGGGGGCGGTGAAAGTGACTCCGGGGCACGACCCCAACGATTACCAGATGGGAATCCGCCAGAACCTGGAAATGATCAACATCCTGAACGAGGATGGAACGCTCAACCAAAATGCCGGTCCGTTCGCCGGACAGGACCGGTTCGAGGCGCGCGCAAACCTGGTCGGCTGGCTCGAAGAGCGGGACCTAGTCGAACGAATCGAAGACCATGAGCACTCGGTCGGACATGCTGAGCGGTCAGGGACTATCGTCGAGCCGATGCTCTCGGAGCAGTGGTTCGTTCGCACTGGGGGAATGGCGCGAGCGGCGGCGGACGCCGTGCGGGACGGCCGGATTCAATTCCATCCGCAGCGCTTTGCGGACGAGTTCCTGCGATGGATGGACAACATCCACGATTGGTGCATCTCGCGCCAGATATGGGTGGGGCATCGGCTGCCTGTCTGGTACTGCCAGGATTGCGGCGAGACGATAGTCGACAGGAACGAGCCCGAGTCTTGTCCGGACTGCCAGGGGACGGTCGAGCGGGATCCGGACGTATTGGATACCTGGTTCAGCTCGGGCCTGTGGCCATTCTCGACGCTCGGCTGGCCGGACGCGACCCCCGACTTCGCGAGGTTCTATCCGACCACGGTGATGCAGACCGGGTACGACATCATCTTCTTCTGGGTGGCGCGGATGGTGATGCTGGGAATAGAACTCACCGGTGACATTCCATTTCGACATGTCCATCTCAGCGGAATCATGCGCCATGCAGACGGCATGAGGATGAGCAAGTCCAACCCGCGACCCGGGGACGACCCCATCGAAGTCATCGATCAATTCGGGGCCGACGCGCTCCGCTACATGGTCACCACGGGGGGAAGTCCCGGCGGCGACCTCAAGCTCGTGTGGGAACGGCTGGAGGCCGCGCGCAACTTCGCAAACAAGCTCTGGAATGCCGGGCGGTTCACGGTGGAAGCCCAGGAAGCGAGAAATGCCGAACCTGCTCCGGCGACGGCGGTGGACCGCTGGATAACCGGGCGACTCGATCAAACCATCTCCGACACCTCGCGCCGTCTTGAAGCCTACAACTTCGGAGAGGCGGGGCGGGGGATCCACGACTTCATTTGGAACGATTTCTGCGACTGGTTCATCGAGGCTTCCAAGACGCGGCTTCACGGCGACGACCCGGCCGCCGCTTCGTGCGCCGCGGCCACGCTCGCGGAGGTGTTGACGACTGCGCTTCGGCTTCTGCATCCGTACATGCCGTTTGTGACAGAGGAGCTGTGGAGCCATCTTCACGCCGCAATGCCTGATCTCGAACCGGAGCACATCATCGTCGCCGCCTGGCCTGAATCCCAAGAAGGCGAGTCCGATCCGGCGGTCCTCGAAATAGACAAACTGACGGAAGCCGTGCGGGCGATCAGGAACGCGAGGCGTGAATCGGGGGTCGAGCCTGGCAGGCGCATCGAGGCGGTTGTCAGGCAGGGTGCCGGAACGGCGATTCTCGAAACGGAGACCGATTTCTTAACCCGCCTGGCGCGTATCGATCCGCTCGTGCTGCTAGGCGAAGACGAGTCGCCGCCGGAGAAATCGATATCTCTCATAGCCGGCGGGATGGAAATCTACCTGCCGCTAGAAGGGATGATCGATCTGGAAGCCGAGCGCGACCGGTTGAAGCGGGAAGTCGAGCGGCTGGAAGCCGAGATCGCCCGGTCTGACGACCTTTTGTCCAATGAAAAGTTCGTCGAGCGGGCTCCGGCGCGCGTGGTCCAAAAGCGGCGCGACGCGCGCGCCGCCGCGGTCGCCGAACTGGATACGACGCGGGAGCGCCTGGACGCTCTTTAGATCGGACCGATAGACGGTTTCGATCCTGGTTGACGGCTTACCGAGCTAGGGGTTCGGTGGAGCGCCGTCGTCCGATGCTTCACTCGACTGCGTGCCGATAAACCAGTTTCTCCCCCACGAGCGGTCCCATTGCCCGACCGGATCGCCGGAGGATCGAGCCCTGGACTTCGCCACGGCGTCGAGCGCCTGCCGGACCTGCGACGAGACCTGGTCGATGTGATGGACGGCAACCGCCTCAGCTGTGCTGGGAAGCACCGGCGCTCCCCATTCCCTAGTGCCGTGGTGCGAGAGCACGATGTTCCGCAGCTTCAAGGTCGTATCCGCCGGACATCCCGTTTCGGCGCACGCGCGCGCGACCAGCTCGTCGCCGAGCGTCACGTGCCCGACCATCACGCCGGCAGGCGTGTAGTCGATATTGGCGGCCATTCCAAGCTCAATTACCTTGCCTATGTCGTGCAGAATGCACCCCGCGTAAACGAGGTCCATGTCCACGTCGGGATACAGGCTCCCGACGGTTTCGGCGATGGTCAGGACCTCTAGGATGTGCTCCAGCAGACCGCCGATGTGGGCATGATGACGCCGCATCGCTGCCGGCCAGTTGCCGAGCCGCTCCTTCACCGCCGGATCCGACAGAACCCGCTGGGTCACGGCGCGAACATGCAGGTTTTCGATTCGCCGCACATATTGATCGAGTGAGGCCAGCATGTCGTCCTCGGACCGCTCGGACCGGGGCAACAGGTCGGTAGCGTCCCACTGCTCGGGGGCGGGCCGGATCGACCGAAGCTTGAGGTTTATCGAGCCGCGGAATTCGTCGGCCTCGCCCTGGACGTCGACGGTAGTGCCGGACTCGACGGCGTCGAATGTCGACGGCGGGGCGTCGAACATAAGAGCGACAATCGAGTCTCCGGAGGGGTCCTTGAGAACGGTCCAAAGATAGTCGTTTCCGCTCCTGGCGGTGCGCTTTTCAACCTGCGAAGCAAGAAACGTGCCGCCAACCGGACGGCCGGCCTGGATTTCCGAGACCTTCATCTATCTATTACTCCGATTCGAAATCGACTCGCACGACTCATTCAGGATTGGGCTGACCGGCCAATAGATAGCTTTCCGTGAGCGATGCGCGCTTAGTCAACGCATCCTTCCAAGCTACAGGCGGTCGGTCCGGCGCGGGGAGGTCTTGTTTATTTGGGGGGTTGGCGCCTGCGGCGCAGACGGTCCAAAAAACCACGCCGACGCGGCGGCTCGATGTCTATTACCCGCCCCCGCCACATCTTCGGACCCGGTTTGGCAACCGAACGCCGTGCCATAAGCGACCGAATATAAGCGCCGAGCAGCAAGGCTCCACCGACCGCCGCGAGCACTGGACTCAGAATCCTGCCCAAGGGGGTGATGCTAAGCAGCAGGGCGGCCGCGATTACCAGAGCTCCCGACACAGCCATGTCCTTGGGAGTGGCAAGGCGTTTGTAAACCTGATCCCCAATCGCTGTGATGGGGTTGCCGATCCTGGGTGTGGGCCGCTGAGGACGGCGGCCTCGGCGAGGGGACTTGCCCTCCAATTCCCCGGCCTTTTCGAGGATTTCCCGGACTTCGTCTTCCCAGCCCTTATCCAATATCAGGCTCCGAGCGGATCGTAAAACTGTGCGAAAGCGAGCTTATGTCGGCAGAGTCGAGTATATCATTGGCACGCCCGCAGACTGCCTTTAGACCATAGGGAAAGAGGGGACCCTGAACACTCGATCACCTCTGGCGTTCTCGCTCCAAGTGTTCCGCCACATGTTCTCGTCCGTGGCCGAAGAGATGGGCGCGACGATGCAGCGGACCGCTTTTTCTCCGAACATCAAGGAGCGCCGCGACTTTTCGTGCGCGGTGTTCGACGTCGAGGGCAACATGATCGCCCAGGCAGCACACATTCCGGTCCATCTGGGAGCCATGCCGCTGGCGGTCCGCGCCGCGATGGACGTCTTCGAGGAAGGCGGAATTCTGCCAGGGGACCTGGTCATACTCAACGACCCTTATCTTGGCGGAACGCACCTACCCGATATAACCACCGTTTCGCCGGTTTTCGTTGACCGCGCGGACGAGAAAGTGCACTTCGGCTACGTGGCCACGCGGGCGCACCATGCCGACGTTGGCGGCATCACGCCCGGCTCGATGCCGCTCGCGACCGAGTGCTATCAAGAGGGACTTATCATCCCTCCCATCAAGCTGGTCAATGCCGGTGTGATCGACAGTGCGCTCGTCGACCTCATCTGCCGGAACGTCAGGACTCCCGACGAGCGCCGAGGCGATCTGGCATCGCAAATGGCGGCCCATCGGGTCGGCGAACGCCGCGTCGCCGAGCTCGCGGATCGCTACGGCGTCGACCAGCTCGCGAAGATGGCCGCCGAGCTGCTCGATTACTCGGCGCGCCTAACCCGTGCCCGGCTTCAGGTGATACCCGACGGCGACTACAGCTTCGAAGACTATCTCGACGACGACGGAATCGACTCGCGGGCCGTGCGGATCAAGGTCAAGATAACCGCCGACCGCGGTCATCTCACCGTCGACTTCGACGGGACAGATCCCGCCGTGCAGGGATCGGTGAACGCCCCGGCGGCGGTTACGCAGTCGGCGGTCTACTACGTGATTCGATGCCTTATCGGCGATGACGTGCCCGGAAACGCCGGCACGTTCGAGCCTGTCGACGTCCGCATCCCGGAGCGTTCCGTCCTGAATCCGCGCCCGCCACATGCGGTCGCCGGGGGCAACGTCGAGACCTCCCAGCGAGTCGTCGACGTCGTATGGGGGGCGCTGGCCGACGCGATTCCCGAGCTTGTTCCCGCGGCGAGTCAGGGGACGATGAACAACGTGACCCTCGGCGGGTACGATCCGTTCCGGGACAAGCCGTTTGCGTACTACGAGACGATCGGCGGCGGAAGCGGAGCCGGCCCAAATCACCCCGGCGCTTCGGGAATCCAGGTGGCTATGACCAACACGTGGAACACGCCCGTGGAAGCGATGGAGTTCGCGCTTCCGGTGATGATCGAGCGATACCAGCTTCGCCGCGCGTCGGGCGGCGCCGGTGCGCACCGAGGCGGGCAGGGAGTGGAGCGCAACATCAAGCTGCTGGCCCCTGCGCAAGTGACTTTGCTGTCGGAGCGCCGGACCCGCAACCCATACGGCCTAGCGGGAGGCGGCCCCGGTCGACTAGGTCGCAATCGACTGCACGTAAACGGCCGCTGGCGCCCGTTGCCGAGCAAGGGAACGGTATCAGTGGAGCCCGGCGACGTTATTTCCATCAGCACCCCCGGCGGTGGAGGGTGGGGCGAGCAGACGGGCTAGCGCTCCGATTCGTCCGAAGCTGGGATGATCGGTCGGGCGCGCGTTACGCGGAGCTAGAGCTCTCGATAGACGGACAGCGCCATTTCGCCAGAGCGTGGAGGCGCCAAGACACCGTTGAAGTCGATCTGACATCGATCGATCGGTATGCAACTCCGGGGGCGTGCGCGGGGCTCGTTGAGAGATTACTGGTCCGGCTCCGATCGGCTCCGCTCTGCGCAGGAGCGAGCCGACTAAGGCTGCGAATGCCCGCCGGTTGGACCGATCACGTTGAAGGCAGTGCAGTGGCTCAGTCCAATATTCGGTCTGTATTCGTATGCGACAAGCCACCCCGCATCAGATCGGGGAAACACAACCTGAAACTACTTCCGGTATCCGAGCTTGGCCGCGCGCGATTCATGAGTCTCTTTCAAGAGGTCATGTGTTTGGAGAGTTTGGGGCTGCGAAGCCAACTTGACATAAACAAGCTGGCCAATTCGCTATGGCGTAATGAGCCTGTCGAGGGAGTCGAGAGCCACGAGGGATTCGCCATAATCGATGCAGGTATTCCTATAGCCCTTTTCTTTACGCTAGCCAATCCCGAAGGTGGAGCCTGGCTGGGATTTGCGGGACTTGTCCGGCGAGTTCGCCGAGGCAGACTGGCAGCCGCAGCCACAGGGTGCGCCGTCGAGCATTTGCGTCAAGTCGACGCGTTTCCTATCACGATGGAAATCGATGCGGCCAACAGGCGGTCGCTCCGTATGGCAGAGCGGCGTTGCGGACCGGCCAGGGGCCTCGTGGCGGTCTACGAATGGCCGGAGTGAGGTCTAGTCGGTAGAAATCAGCGAGATGTGCGCGATGGTGGAGTACGTCGCGCCCTGCCGACTGATGATGCTCTCCATCAGGTCCACCGAACGCACCTCGAACGACCCCAATCTGTATCCCGTAAGTTCGACAGTTGACTCGGCTATCGACCGACGGTCCTCGCTGGAAGCGTTGCGTGATGCTCGGGCCAAGGTTACATGAGGGCTGAACGGCCTGCGGTCGATTCGGTATCCCAAGGAACTCATCTCGTCGGCGATCAGTTTTTGAATGGTTTCGAGCCGCCTAAGCTCACCGTCTACACCAACCCAGACCACTCTGGCGTTGTCCGGTCTCGGAAAGCTGCCCCCCTCGCCCAAGCCGAGCATAAAGGGAGACTGCCCGGCCAGGGCGCCGCGCATTCCGTGCTCGACGACCTCGACCTCCTGCGCCTGCACCTCACCGACAAAGCAAAGGGTCATGTGCAATCCGGAGGGGTCGACCAATCGCAGGCGGTCTCCAAACTTCGCCAGCTTCGCCTGTTCGCGGCGCAAGCCGTCGATCACTTTCTCCGGCAGATTGATAGCCGCGAAGAGTCTCATGGCCGCAGTATACGGTCTCGTCTCTCGTCACTCACAGCCACGCTCGCCAGCGTTGTCCGGTATGAGTCTGAGGGCTACAGCGTCGGCGAGGATCATCCCGCTTTCAGTCAGCCGCAGCCTGCCACCGTCGAGTTCGGCGAGCTTGTTAGCGATCAAGCGGTCAATTTCCTCACGTTTTTCGTTTATCAAGTCGAATTGAAAGGCCTGAGCTAACAATTGCAGGTCGATCCCGTCTCGCGTCCTCAATGGAAACGCGATCGACTCGACAAGCCGGTCGGATTCCGTGAGAGGTTCCAGGCTTTGCACTGTCGATCGCCCTTCGAGGATGGCGTCGATATAGGCTTGCGGCTGTCGGACGAGCGAATACCTGCGGCCCGCCAGGTAGCCGTGCGCGCCGCAGCCGAAAGCGAGATACTCGCTTCCGCGCCAAATCGCCCCGTTGTACTCACAGCGGTGACCGGGGCGAGACCAGTTCGAGACTTCGTAGTGCTCGAATCCCGTGCCGCGCAGGAGCTCAGTTGCGCCGTCGTAGAACTCCGCCATTGCGTCGTCGGAAGCCGGTCCGCCGAGACGGCGACCGGCCCGCACCGCCCGCTCGCCGTGGAGCGTGAGCGCATACGCTGAAACGTGGTCGACATCCCGGTCGATGACCTGCTTGAGACCATTCTCGAATTCGCGCACCGTCTGACCCGGAACGCCATAAAGCAGATCGGCGCTGACGGACCGGAACCCGGCGGCCTTGGCGCGGTCCAAGGCTTCAAGGGCCTCGGTCGCGGTGTGAAGCCGGTCCAACTCGGCCAGCCGTTCGTTTGAAAGCGACTGCGTTCCCACGCTCAGCCGGTCATATCCGGCTTCGACGAGCGCCGAAAGCGAGCTTGCGGTCGTATTCGACGGGTTGGCTTCGACGGTGGCCTCGGAGCCTCGCTCGAATCCGAAGTGAACGGATAGGGCGTCGAGTATCTCCGTCAGCAGGTTCGCACCTATGAGCGACGGAGTTCCACCTCCGACGTAAACGCACCCGACGCGCACGCGCCCGTCCAGGACCGTTGCCGCGTCTACTATCTCACGGATGAGCGCCCGACAATAAGGCTCGATGAGACGTCCCATGCGTTCGTATACGTTGAAGTCGCAATACCAGCAGTGCCTGCTACAAAACGGGACGTGAACATAGGCAGGAAGTCGTACAGGGCCATCGGGAATCGGCAACTCACCCAAACGCTGGTAGTCGGCGGTTAGCTGTCCGGCTTTGCCCGGGGAGTCATGCATTCCGGCCGCCAGCCGCGCTAATCTCGGATGTGAGTTTGAAAAGCCATCGGAACCCGTCACGTTGATAATAGATTGCCACACGCACGTCTTCTCTCCCGACGTGATAGAAGACCGCGAACTCCACGCGCGGTCGGAGCCGTGGTTCCAGCTCCTGTACGGATCGGGCGCAAAGATGGCGACGGCGGATGACCTTCTCAAATCCATGGACAGCGCCGGAATCGACAAATCCGTGGTGATGTCGTTCGGTTGGAAGAGCGACGAAGCGTGCGCCGCCGGCAACGACTACGCGATGGAAGCGGCGCTCAAGTCCGGCAACCGTCTTATCCCCTTTATTGCCGTTAGTCCAACGTCGGAAGACACCGCCGTTAGGGAGATCGAACGTTGGGCCGGAACCGACGTTCGTGGGGTGGGAGAGCTTTATGCCGACGGCCAAGGATTCGACCTGGAGGACTATGGGTCCATCTCCACGGTCACCAACGCCTGCGTCGAGACCGACCTCTTTCTCTGCATTCACATAACCGAGCCCGTGGGGCACGACTATGCCGGAAAGGACTCCACCGACACGCGGCGGCTCTGGAACTTTCTCTCCTCAGCGCCGCCCGATCTCAAGCTGCTACTGTCGCATTGGGGCGGCGGATTTGGCTTTTACGAGCTGATGCCCGAGGTCGCGGAGCGATCTGGGGAGTGGTACTACGACACCGCCGCATCGCACCTGCTCTACGACGACCGCGTGTATTCGATCATGGACAGGCTCGCGCCCGGACGGGTGTTGTTTGGGTCGGATTACCCTTTGACCCAGCAATCGAGAATGCTCGGCCGGGTCCGCAAAGCCGGACTTTCGGAGTCCCAATATCGAGCGTTGGTGGGTGAGAACGCGGTCCGGGCCGGACTCGGTTGACAGACCAAATTCGGCCGTGTGGATACGCAAGTCCGCCTGGAGGGAGGATGGTTTGACCGAGGACGGCCATCCAATCAGAGTGCTACTGGCGAGCGCGAATTCCCACAAGCTTAGGGAGTACACCCAGATTCTCGCCGGTACAGGTGTTTCGATCGTCTCGCCCGCCGACGCGGGCATCGCTCTGGAAGTCGCGGAGGACGGGACGACTTTTCTGGAAAACGCCCGCGCCAAAGCAATCGCGTTCTCGAAGGCTGCCGACTTCCCGGTGATGGGCGACGACTCGGGCCTGGTGGTGGACAGCCTCGGCGGACGACCGGGAGTCTACTCCCGCAGGTTCGGCTCCATGCCGGACGACGAGGGCCGGATGGCCTGTCTCCTTCAAGAAATGAATAAGGCGGAAAGCAAGTCCACGTCGGCCCGATTCATTTGCGCAATCGCCGTGGCCCACCATGGCAAAGTGGTGTTCGAGACGGAGCGCTCGCTGGAGGGAACCATAGCCTCAGCCCCGCGCGGAAAAGGCGGATTCGGTTACGATCCCGTCTTCATCCCTGACGGTTATAGCGCCACGCTCGGCGAGCTGAGCGCCGAGATCAAGAACCGCATCAGCCATCGCGCCCTGGCGGCTGCCGACGCCGCCAGCTTCCTGACTGAGTCAATTGTCTGAGCCGCAGCGTAAGAGGACGGCGCCAAGTTTGGGATCGTCGGCTGGTACGACGTGCCGTTTGTGCATTAGCGCGAGCGTACGGCATGTCAAATGACCTTCCTTCAATCGGCGCTATCCTGTGTGCCGTGGCGGCGATTCCCGGAATGTTGCTTGCCGGACCGCCGTCGTCATTGAGATCCGCCGAAGGTGTGAAGCCATGACTATCGACAGCCATCCTCGCCGGTTGTCCGGCAGGACCGCCATCGTCACCGGCGCGGGGTCGGGCAACGGACGGGCGATCGCGCTCAGATTCGCGGCTGAAGGCGCCGGCGTGATCGTTGCCGATATCGATGAAGACACCGGACTCGAGACTGTCCAATCCGTTCGCGCGAGCGGCGGCGCGGCAGAGTTTCGGCGAGTGAACGTCGCGGACACGGCGGACATTAACTCGCTCGTCGATAGCGCGGTCGAATGGGGCGGGAAACTTGACATAATAGTGAACAACGCAGGGATCAACGCGCGAAACCCGCTGCCCGACATCGTGACGGCGGAATGGCAGGCGCTGATCGACGTCAACCTCAAGGGCGTCTTCTTTGGAACACAGGCGGCGGCCAGGGCGATGATCAAGTCGGGCGGAGGGAAGATCGTCAATATCTCGTCGATACGGGAGCAAGTCGCCGGACTCGGCAACATTGCTTACTGCGGGTCCAAGGGGGGCGTTCGAATGCTGACCCGCGCCGCCGCGCTGGAGCTTGCCGAGCACAATATCAACGTGAATGCGGTCGGCCCGGGCTATGTCGAGACGAACATGACTCGCACCCTGCTCGGCGACCCGCAGGTGATGAGCGGACTGTTAGCCACCGTTCCCTGGGGCAGGCTTGCCTTCCCGGAGGAAGTTGCGGCCGCAGTCGCGTTTCTCGCGTCGGACGAATCGGACTTCATTACCGGCACGACTCTATACGTCGACGGAGGCCACCTGACCGCGTGATCGACAAGGCATCAAAACGACTGGCAGGACGCTCGGCCATCGTTACCGGACCCGCTTCGGGAATAGGCCGGGCCATCGCGATGGCGTTCGCGGAGGAGGGCGCGAACATCGCGGCTATCGACGTAGACGAGGCAGGTCTCCAGTCGCTCGCCGCGCAAATCGAGCAAACGGGGCGCAAGTGTGTGTCGATACATGCTGATTTAGCGTCGGAAGCCGATATCGAGCGTGCCGGGCAGACGGCAATTTCGGAGCTGGGTGATATACACATCCTCGTCAACAACGCCGGCATTCATCTGAGCAAATCGCTGCTCGATACGACCGAGGACGACTGGGAACAGATTATCGCCGTCAATCTGCGCGCGCCGCTTCTATTGACGAAGCTGGCAGCCAAACACATGGTGGACCGGGGCATAAAAGGACGGGTGATAAACATCACATCCTCGACGGCCGAGGCGCCGGAGTCGAACATGGCCGCGTACGTAACGTCCAAAGGCGCTTTGAGGACCATGACCACAGCAATCGCCCAGGAGCTTGCACCCCACCAGATAGCCGTCAACAGTGTGGGGCCGGGTCTGACTCGTACTCCGATGGCGGTGCGAGCCGTCGGTTCGACTGAGACGCTGGATAGATATGGGAGCGAGGTCCCGCTTGGCCGGATAGGCGAACCCGAGGACGTCGCCAAGGCATGTCTGTATCTAGCTTCGGATGACGGGGAATTCGTCGCGGGCGCCTCCCTATACGTGGACGGCGGCGCTCTGCTGGCGTGAATTCGACTCCGAAAACTCGCCAACCATGACACGACCACCCATGCAACCGGTCCGCTTTCGCCGTCCGGCGCGCGCGCGTGGTCAAAACCTGCTGATTGACCGGTCGGTCGCGCGGCGAATCGTCAAGGCGTCCAAACTCCCGGTCGACGCCGCCGTGCTTGAAATAGGCGCGGGCACAGGAATGCTGACGGTGGAGCTGGCGCGGGTTGCCCGCAGGCTGGTCGCCATCGAAATCGAGTACGCCCTGGCGCAGCGGCTCAAACGAGCCGTGTCACGGTACTCGAACGTCCGCATAATCCGCGCCGACGCGCGTCGCGTCCACGTGGAAGAACTCATGGAGGGGGAGGCCTTCCACGTCGTAAGCAACCTGCCGTACAGCGTGGGCACGCCCTTGACCATCGACCTCCTGCAAAGCGACTTTCGACCCGCCTCGCTGACGATCATGCTTCAACTCGAGGTCGCCGAACGGCTCTGCGCCGAGCCGGGGTCTATGAGCCTCTTGAGCGTGATTGCGCAAAGCTACGCCGAGCCACGGTTTCTGTTTATCGTCGAACCGGAGTCGTTTCGTCCAAGGCCGAAGGTGCGTTCAGCCGTCGTGCGCCTTGTAACCAACAACGTTCCGCGTAAGGATGTTCTAACGAAAACGGCGATATTCCTGGCCCGCCACGCCTTTGCCGGACGCAGAAAGAAAGTGCAAAACTCTCTCGCCGGGGGGCTTCAACGGTCATCCAGGGAGGTCGCCGAACTCTGCGAGCTGGCCGGCATAGATCCCGGCGCGCGGGCGCAGGAACTTTCATTGGATCAGTGGCGAACTCTTGGATCTACCGCCCTTGATAAAGGATTTATTGGGCAGCCTGCGGCTTCGGCGGCGGGCGCCGAAAACTGAACCGGACGGGATCGAGCGGTTGCTGGTCTTCCTGGGAAATCCCGGCCCCGAGTACGCGCGAACTCGTCACAATCTCGGTTTCATGGCCGGGGAGCGCCTGCTGGCACATCAGGCCGGCGCACGCTTCCGCAGGGAATTCAAGGGCCGCTTCTGGCAAGGGCGTATCGGAGCGACAAACGTGGGGGTATTGCTGCCGGGGACGTTCATGAACGCATCCGGCGAATCGGTCGAGAAGGCCGCGCGCCGAGGCCGCGTCGACGTTTCGGACATCGTGGTCGTATACGACGACATGGACCTCGAATTTGGACTGCTCAGGATCAGGTCCGGCGGCTCGGCCGGCGGCCACCTGGGGGTGAATTCTATAATCGAAAAGCTCAGTAGCCCCGATTTCGTTCGACTCCGCATGGGCATCGGAAGGCCCCCGGAGCGAGTTACGCCCGTGGACTTCCTTCTCGATGATTTCTCTCGATCCGAATTTCCACGCGTAGAGGAGATGATTGATGATGCCGCCGCCGCCATCGTGCAGCTTCTCAACCATCCCCTCGAAATCGTTATGAACGAATTCAACCGAAGGTCGAGCCGCTGTTGAATCTCTTAGGGATTCTCGCCGAAATAGCCGAGACTACCTCAGTCAATCGAGCGCTCGCGTCCGCTCTCTCAAAGAACCCGGCAACACGCATCGAGATCGGCGATGCGCTCAAGCCGGTTTTCATCGCGGCGCTGGCCGGTCGCAGCAAGCGTCCGCTGATCGTCCTGACATCCGACGAGGCCCGTGCGCGCGAATATGCGCGGGACATCGAGTCATGGGCGACCGGACGCACCGTGCGAGTCTTCTCCGATCCAGACCAGCCCGCATACTCGCCGATGTCGATAAGCCAAAGCGTGCTGGGAGAGCGGGCCGCGGTCCTCGCGGAGCTCGCCGGGCACGACACAAGATCGACGACGGCTGACGCTTCGCCGCCCATCGTGGTCTCGTCGGTGACGGCCTTCATGCGCCGGCTGACTCCGGTAGCGGAATTTTGCCGGCACTTTCTTGCCATCGCCCCGGGACAGATAGTGCGGCCGGAGGACCTGACCAAACGCCTCGCTGCGCTCGGATACCGGCGCAATCCTCTAGTCGAGGCACCCGGCGAGTTCGCCGTGCGCGGGGGCATAGTGGACGCTTTCCCCCCGCAGCTCGACCGTCCGGTGAGGATCGATTTCTTCGGCGACGAGATCGAATCGGTCCGTTTCTTCGATCCTGAGTCTCAGCGATCTCTCGACGATTGCCCCGAGTTCCTGCTGAGCTCCGCCAGCGAAGTCCCGACCTGGATGGGGCCGGAGATTTCATCATCTTTGAAGGAACTCGATCTCCACACACTTCGTCCCGAAGACCGTGACGTTTGGTCCGGCCATGTAGAGGACCTGGAGCGAGGCCAATACTTCGACAGCGCCGCCTTTTATACGATGAGCGCGCTGCCGGACGCGGCCAACCTGGCGGATTATTGTTCCGAGGCCATCGTCGTTGTGGACGAGAAAGACATGATGATCGACGCCGCGACGGAGTACTGGCGTCAGTCTGTGGAAACGAGAAAGAGGCTCGTACGGTCCGGCGAGCTTCCAGAGCGCTTCGGCAGTCCTCTGTTCGAGCCTCGTGACATCGAGAACGCCGCGCGGGCGGCGGAGATTCTGTTGACGAGCCGGCCCAGCCCCGTCACCGGTGCCACGATCGTCGATTCCGTCACCGGATTCGAGGCGCCGGAACGCTACGCCGGGCGGTTGCAGCACCTCGTTTCGCGTCTGCAAGCGTCGGCCCGGTCAGGCTGGCGAACGGTACTGGTCAGCTATCAAGGACTAAGGCTGGCGCGGCTTCTCAACGAGCAGGGGCTAGGCGCGGCCATGCTGGACGAATTCCCGCAGCCGTTACCGACCGGCGCCGTTGGAATCATGCGAGGAACGCTCTCGGAAGGATGGGTCCACCTCGGCGTTCAGCTTCGAGTGCTTTCGGATTCAGAGATATTCGGCAGGTCCCGAACTCACCGGGTGCGGCGGCACAAGAAAACCGTCGAGCGGACTTTCCTGTCAGATTTGCAGGTCGGCGATCACGTAGTCCACGTCGAACACGGGATCGGCCGCTTCGAGGGGATCGTCATGCTGGCGGAAGTCGGCGGCGAGCGGGAGTACCTGCTGCTGGAATACGCGAAAGGCAGCCGCCTGTACGTACCCGTGGACCAGCTTTGGCGCGTGCAGCGGTTCGTGGGCATGGGCGAATACAAACCCAAGCTCAGCCGACTCGGAAGCGGCGAGTGGGAGAGGGCGAAGTCCAAGGCCCGCAGCTCGGCGCGAGACATCGCGGCCGACCTGATCCGGATTTACTCGGCCCGCGAGATGGCGCAGGGACACGCGTTTGAAAAAGACACCGTGTGGCAGGGCGAGATGGAGGACGCGTTCGCGTTTACGGCGACTCCCGATCAGGCTCAGGCGATATCCGACGTAAAGTCCGACATGGAGCGCGCCAGGCCGATGGACCGTCTCGTCTGCGGCGACGTCGGTTTTGGCAAAACGGAAGTGGCCGTGCGCGCCGCATTCAAGGCGGCTGCGGAAGGCGCTCAGGTCGCAATGCTCGTCCCCACCACCATCCTGGCGCAGCAGCATTTCGACACGTTTCAGGAACGAATGGGACCCTACCCGATTCGTATTGAGATGCTCAGCCGGTTCCGGTCGCCGAAAGACCAGCGCAAGGTCGTCGAGGGTCTGGCCGACGGATCGGTGGACATCGTGATCGGCACCCACCGCCTGGTGCAGGACGACGTTAAATTCAAGAATCTCGGTGTTGTGATCATCGACGAAGAGCAGCGATTCGGCGTAGCCGCGAAGGAGCGGTTCAAGAAGCTGCGGGCCTCGGTGGACGTGCTAACCCTGACCGCGACTCCGATCCCGCGAACCCTGCACATGGGACTGATCGGAGTGCGGGACATAAGCGTGATGCAGTCGCCGCCGGAGGACAGGCTGGCGGTCAAGACTTACGTGGCGATATTCAATGACGACATGGTCCGCCGCGCCATCCGAAGCGAGATCGCCCGCGGCGGCCAGATTTACTTCGTGCACAATCGGGTGCAGACCATCGAGCTGGTCGCAAGCCGGCTGCGTGAACTGGTGCCCGAAGCGCGCTTCGTAATAGCCCACGGGCAAATGCCTTCGGCGCAGCTCGAAAACGTGATGGTCGACTTCGCATCGGGCCTCCACGACGTGCTGGTTTCCAGCGCGATTATCGAGAACGGCATGGACCTGCCCAACGTGAATACCCTCATCGTGAACGAGTGCTGGATGTTCGGGCTGTCGCAGCTCTATCAGCTTCGGGGGCGTGTCGGCAGGGCCGCAAGTCAGGCGTATGCGTATTTCCTTTACACGTCCGAACATCGCCTGACCGAGGAAGCTCAAAAGCGGTTACAGGCCATTCTGGAAGCCTCCAATCTCGGCGCGGGGTTCAGGCTGGCGTTGCGCGACCTGGAAATTCGCGGAGCCGGCGACCTGCTCGGCGCCGATCAGCACGGATTCGCCAATGCGGTTGGATTCGATCTCTACTCCAGAATGATTGGCGACGCCGTAGACCAGGCCAGGGGCCTCGAGCCAAGCTCGAAATCCAGACCGACGGCGACGGTCGATCTGCCTGTCGACGCGCACTTGCCTGACGAATACATGGGAGGGTACGAGGCCAAAATCCGGGAATACCAGCGCCTGGCGCAAGTGGTAACTTTAGAAGAAACAGCCGAAGCGATAGAGAGTCTGCGCGACCGATTTGGCGAGTTTCCGGAACCAGTGGCGAATCTGGCGTACGTGATCACAGTCAAAGCCAAGGCTTCCGAACTGGGACTAAAATCCGTCACGGCCTACGGGGGTGAGCTGCTAATCAGGCTTCCGAAAGACTTCGATCTGGACAGGAGCTCGATCAGGCAAGCCGCCGGCTCGCGGATCCGAGTGGGCACCATCGGGTTGTCCTGGCAAGGATTCGAACGCGATCCGGATTGGCGTGAGACGTTGATGGATTTGCTGGACGCCCTATTGGCTCGGCGCGGGCGAGCGCCGGTCGCAGCGACCGTTTGAGCGCCCGCCAGGACGGGCAGGACTCTCGCATTGGAAAATCGAAGGAGACCGTAACTGACTACTAAGAGCGCCGCCCCGGTTCGGGGCAAGACTGCCCGCTCGGGCGCACGACACAACCTTGTGGTCGTGGAATCGAGGGCGAAAGCCGACACGCTGCAGAAGTTCCTGGGCAGAGACTACAAAGTGCTGGCTTCGATCGGGCACGTGCGCGACCTTCCCAAAGGGTCGATAGGCGTCAATATAGTCAACGACTTCGATCCGCTCTACATCGTGCCGCGCGACAAGCGCAAGATCGTCTCACGCATAGGCGAGGCGGCCCGGAACGCCGAGTCGGTGATCCTGGCAACCGATCCCGACCGCGAGGGTGAAGCCATCGCCTGGCATCTCGTGGGAGCGGCGGAATTGGATCCCGCCAAGGTGCGCCGGGTCACATTTCACGAGATAACCAAAGAGGCTATCCGAGACGCCATGGACCATCCGACCGGCATCGACATGAAGCTCGTCGATTCGCAGCAGGCCAGGCGGATTCTCGACCGTCTGGTCGGATTCCAGATCAGCCCCCTGCTGTCGAAGGGTATCCCCGGCGCCAACAGCGCGGGGCGGGTGCAGAGCGTGGCCCTTCGATTCGTGGTGGATAGGGAGCGAGAGATCAAGGCATTCGTACCGCGCGAATGGTGGTCGATCCGTGCGCAGTTTTCCAAGTCTTCAGATGACTCGCGAGTCTTTCCAGCCGACCTGGAGCCGCTGAAGGGAAAGCTGGAGATTTCCAGCAAGGCTCAGGCAGACGAGATCGTAGCCGGCCTGGCGGGCGGGGACTTTAGAGTTTCAGACATCAAGGAGCGGACCTCCTCCTCGCGACCGACGGCGCCGTTTACGACCGCGGCGCTCCAGCGGGCCGCCTCCAGCAGATTGGGGATGTCGCCATCGGCCACGATGAGCGTTGCCCAGCGGCTGTACGAGGGGGTCAACATCGGCGCGGAAGGAGGCCAGGTAGGTCTCATCACCTATATGCGCACCGATTCGACGCAGGTGGCGCGAAGCGCGCAGCAGGAGGCCAGAGCGTTCATATCCGAAGCGTTCGGCCGGGACCTAGTGCCCGCGAGACCGCCGCTGTACCGGACGAAGAGCCGGAGCGCCCAAGAAGCGCACGAGGCCATCCGGCCCACGTCCGTATACCGAACCCCCGAAAGCGTCGCGCCATACCTGGACAGGCGCCAAAACCGTCTCTACGAGCTGATCTGGCGGCAATTTGTCGGCAGTCAGATGAAACCTGCCAGAATTCGACGCTTGACCGTCCTGATCGAAGGGTCGAAACACGGCGCGTCGATCCCGTATCGATTTCGGGCCGGTACGAGCGAGACCGTATTCCAGGGCCATTTCGTGGTTACACGAGCGGGAGCCAAGACAAACAAGGCCGAGGAAATCGCCCGACAAGTCCTGCTCTCCCTGAACCCGCGCGACGGACTGCTTGCGCGAAGCATCGACGGAATCCAGCACTTCACCGAGCCCCCGCCGCGATATACGGAGGCCAGCCTGATTCGGGAACTGGAGGAATGCGGCATAGGAAGACCGAGCACCTACGCGCCGACCATCGATACGCTACGCAGGCGCGAGTACGTCGAGATCGAGAGGCGCGCGCTGCGCCCCACGCCTCTCGGCGAATCGGTTACCGATGCGATGGTGCGGCATTTCCCGGAGATCGTGGACAAGGCGTTCACGAGCCGCATGGAGTCGGACCTCGACCTGGTCGCCTCGGGCGACCGGGGCCGGGTGGACTTCCTGAGCGATTTTTGGGGGGAGTTCAGCCCTACGCTAGCCACCGCCAAGGACAACATCCAACGCGTCAAGGCGCCGGTAGAAAAGCTCGACGAGGACTGTCCGGAGTGCGGCAAGGGGCTGATCCTCCGAAGCGGCCGAAGCGGCAAGTTCGTGGGCTGTTCCGGATACCCCGACTGTCGTTATACCAGGGCGGTTGGCATCGGCGTGCAATGTCCCGAGTGTCACGATGGAGAAGTCGTCGAGCGGCGCACGCGGCGAGGGCGACGACGCCGAAAATTCTACGGATGCAGCCGGTATCCCGATTGCGACTACGCAAGCTGGAAACGCCCAACCGGCGAGACCTGTCCGGTGTGCGGCAAGGTCTTGTACGCAGCGGGCCGCGGCAAGCTCGTCTGCGAAGAGTGCGGACACAAGAACGCCGCCGCGTAACCGCCCCAGGAGTGTTATTCTGTTAGCGGCCTGAAAGGCCAGAATCGTCACGTCGCCGGACCAGCGGTCCCTGCCGGCCAATCTACGAGCCGGTCCCCGTCTGGGTTGATTGCGGCGGAAGTTTGAAAGGGTGAAGAGTCAGTGGCGTCAGTCACAATGCAAGAGCTGCTGGAAGCCGGTGTCCACTTCGGCCACAAAACGCAGCGCTGGAATCCCAAGATGCGCCGGTTCATCTTCGGCGTTCGCAATGAAATCCATATCTTCGATCTTCAGCACACGGTCAGAGGACTGGACGAGGCCACCGAATTCCTCGCGGAAATCGTCGGCGCCGGGGGCCGGATCATCTACGTTGGAACGAAGCGGCAGGCTAAAGACACCATCCTGGCCAGCGCTGAAGAGAGCGGTCAGTTTGCCGTCACCGAGCGCTGGCTTGGCGGGACTCTGACGAACTTCGAGACGATAAAGACCCGCTTGCAGCGCCTCCGGGAGCTTCGATCGCGCGCCGAGGCGGGCGAGTTCGACGGTTTGACAAAACGCGACGCTCAGGTTCTCAACATCGAAAAGACGAGGCTCGAGCGAAAGATGGGCGGCATCGCCAACATGACCGCGCTGCCGCAGGCGATTGTCGTCGTCGATCCACGCCGAGAGCACATCGCGGTGCACGAAGCCAAAGTGCTGGGAATCCCGGTTATCGCGCTAACCGACAGCAACTGCGATCCAGACGACGTCGACATCATCATTCCGGGCAACGACGATTCGATTCGGTCGGTGAGACTCGTCCTTGGCACGATTTCGTCCACGGTGGCGGATGCCTACCAAGCCTTCGAATCTCAGCGCGCCGAGCAAGAAGAGATCGAACGAGCAGAGCGTGAACGGCTGGAGAGAGTCCGCCGCGAGATGGCTCTCAGACAGCAAAGCGGTAGGGAAGCGGTCGGGACACCGGCGCGGGCGTTCCGCAGAGCGGCCGGTGGCGACCGCGCCAGAGGCGCCAGGCCCGACGGCGGAAGGCCGGCTTCGGCGCCGCCGCGAACGGCTGCAACGGCCAAGGCCAAGGCCAAGGCTGGAGCGGGCTCGAAGCCAAAATCCGCCCGGCCTGCATCAAAGACCGCCCCCAAATCGAGGTCGCGGGCCCCGTCGAAAGCGTCAAAGCCCGCCACCAAGCCAGCTTCCGCCAGCTCTAAGCAAAGGGACGGATAACCTCGAATGCCTGAGAAGATTTCCATAACGCTGATCAAAGAGCTGCGACAGGCGACTGGCGCCGGAATCATGGCCAGCAAGCGGGCGCTCGAGCAGGCGGACGGGGACGTGGACAAGGCGAAGGAAATCCTCCGGATGGAGGGCATCGCCATCGCCAAGGCCAAAAGCGGGCGCGAGACGCGTCAGGGGCTTGTCGAGTCCTACATACACGTGTCCCGCCCCCTTGGGGCGTTGCTGGCCCTGGGGTGCGAGACAGACTTCGTAGCACGAACCGACGATTTCAAGGCGCTCGCCAAAGACCTGGCGATGCATATCGCGGCGATGAATCCATCGAAAGTCAATGCCGACGACGAGGGCGACGGTGAGGCCCTGGTCAATCAGCCGTACTTTCGAGACGGCTCCAAGACGGTGGGCGAAGTCATCGGCGACCTGGTCGCCAGAACGGGCGAGAATATCCGGGTGCTAAGGTTTAGCAGGTTCGAGCTCGACAGCTAGCCACTCCTGCCTCGATAGGGGGAATGTTGAAAACCGCTAGTTATCAACGGGTCGTGCTCAAGCTCAGCGGCGTTGCGCTGGCCGGCGAGTCGGGATTCGGCATAAGTCCATCCACAGTTTCGTCGGTGGCGGCCAGGATCGTCCAAGCGCACAAACTCGGAACGCAGCTTGCGATAGTCGTCGGCGCCGGCAACCTCTGGCGCGGCGAGCCGGCGTCCGAGTCGGGAATGGACCGAGCCACCGCGGACTACATGGGGATGCTCGCCACCGTGATGAACGCCCTGGCGCTGCAAGGGGCGATAGAAAGCCTGGGCGTCCCCACACGAGTGCAGTCTGCGATAGAGATGCGTGAGGTCGCGGAGCCTTACATAAGGCGCCGGGCGATCGCCCATCTCGACTCGGACAGGATCGTGATCTTCGCGGCCGGCACTGGGAATCCCTTCTTTACAACCGACACCGCCGCCGCCCTTCGAGCCACGGAAATCGGCGCGGAAGCGGTACTGAAGGCCACGCAGGTGGACGGAGCTTACGATCGCGATCCACGTCTACATCCCGATGCCGTCCGGTTCGACACCATCTCCTACATCGAGGCGCTGAACCGGAGTCTGAAGATAATGGACGCTACGGCCTTCAGCCTATGCATGGAGCACAAGATGCCCATAATGGTTTTCAGGCTTGAAGACGACCAGAGCCTGATTCGAATACTCTGCGGCGAGCGTATCGGAACACTTGTCGGGGCTGAGTCATGATCGACGACATACTCGAGGACGCGCGGCGTCACATGGAAACCTCGCTAAGCGTTCTAGATCGTGACCTGAAGGCAATGCGAACGGGCAGAGCGCATGTTTCCTTGATCGAGAACCTTCCCGTGGAAGCCTACGGATCAACCATGCCTCTAATCGGCCTGGCCGGTCTCAGCGTTCCAGACGCACGCCTGCTGGTCATTCAGCCTTACGATAAAAACACGATTCTCGATATCGAGCGAGCGATCATGAGTTCGAGCCTGGGAATCACTCCTTCCAACGACGGAACAGTGATTCGTCTGCCGTTTCCGCAGCTGACCGAGGAGCGCCGCCGAGACCTCGTTCGCGTAGTCCGGCGGCGCGTCGAGGACGCGAAAGTGGCGGTCCGCAACATTCGCCGCGAATCGATGGACGATCTGCGTCAAGCCGAGAAGGAGAAGCTGTGCTCGCAAGACGAAGCCCGAAAGGGTTCGGACGATTTGCAGTCTCTCACCGATGAATTCGTCGAGAAGATCACGCAGACAGGCAAGCTGAAGGAAGCCGATGTACTTGAGGTCTGATCGAATTCGAACCGGCGACGCCCGAGCACGCAATTGAGCGACGAGCACGTACCGGCGGCGGCCACACCTGATCACGTAGCCATCATCATGGATGGCAACGGGCGTTGGGCGGAGCGCCGCGGTTTATCGCGCTCGGAGGGGCATCGCGCGGGCACGTTCAGGGTCAGACCCATAGCCGAAGCGTGCATCGACGCCGGAATACGGCATCTGACGATCTACGCGCTCTCGACCGAGAACTGGTCGCGACCGCGAAAGGAGATCGAGTTCCTGCTCAGCCTGTTGGGTGAGCGGCTTCGAGCCGAGCGCAAGGCCATCTTCGAGCACAGGATTCGGATCAGGGTATTGGGGTCCATGGCCCCGCTGCCGCCCGCCTTGCGGCTTGCCGTGCGCGGAATGGAACGCGCGACCGCGAACTTCGACCGACTCACCCTGAACATCGCGTTCAACTACGGCGGGCGCTCCGAAATCGTGCGAGCGACGAAAGCCATATTGCAGGACCGGATCGACCCCGAAGACATCACCGAAGACCTCTTCGAGAGATATCTGTACACGACGGGCGTGCCCGATCCCGACCTGGTGATCCGAACGGCAGGCGAAATGCGATTGAGCAATTTCCTGCTGTGGCAATCCGCATACGCGGAGTTTTACTCGACGCCGGTTCTCTGGCCGGACTTCGACGACGACGAGCTCCACAAGGCGTTGGAGGGATACGCCGGACGCTTGCGACGGTTCGGCGGCGTGACTTCGCGCAGCGGCGTAGCCAAACCGGTTGGCGAAGACTAGCCGGGAATTCACGGTTCGCAGCCTCTCCGCGGCTGTGCTCGCTCCCGCAGCGATCGGACTAGCCTGGCTGGGCGGTGTCTATTTGACGGCCGGCGTGGCTATGGCGGCCATAGTGGGCATCCTGGAACTACGCAGAATATCGATTGCGGCCGGATGGGGCTTCGCTCTTCTTCCCGCTTTGCTTCTCGCAGCAGCTCTCATCGTTCGGCCTCAGCTAGCCGACGCCTACCAACCAGCTCTCTATTTGGCCTCGGCGGTGGTAATCGCACTGACGCTCGCTATCTGGCTGGCAACTCCACCGCGACGGCGACGCGCTATTGCCTGGCTCGCGGGCATTGCCGGGGCCGTCTACGTAGCCGGGCTTGCGTCCGCGCTCTTATCGCTACGGGGACTCTCCGAGGGCTTCACATGGATTCTGGTCGCGTTCGTCGGAACGTGGGTTTATGACACCGGCGGATATCTCGGAGGCAAGTTCTTCGGCAGACACCTGCTTGCTCCACGAATCTCGCCGAAAAAGACCTGGGAGGGTGTCGCCGCCGGCACGGGTTCCGTTCTGATCTGTGTGGCTGTCTTCTCATTCTTCCTAACAATCGAGTTCTGGCACATCCCTGTCCTTGCAATGCTGGTGGCTGCCGCTGCTCAAATGGGCGATCTCTTCGAATCCGCCCTCAAGCGGACCGCGGGCGTAAAAAATTCGGGGGCGGTGATCCCCGGTCACGGTGGTATTCTTGATCGAGTCGACAGCCTGCTCGCGGTTGGACTGGTTGTCTATATCTACGCTTTGTTGGTTGCCAATGCTCAGTCTTCCGTCTGAAAACCAATGAGCACGACTAGAGTCGCCATCCTGGGCAGCACCGGATCCGTAGGCACTCAGACCCTTGATGTAATCAGATCCGATCCGGACCGATACGAAGTCGTTGGACTGGCTTGCGGGTCCGACGCCAATGCACTCCTCAAACAGGCCGACGAATTCAACGTACGCACTGTCTGCGTCGGAATTCAGAACGCGGCGACCCCGCCGGAACCTAACGGTATAACGCTCTTACGCGGCCCGGAAGGGATGTGCGAAGTTGCCGCCGGCACAGGCGCGGACGTCGTCGTCGTGGCGACCGTGGGAGACGCAGGATTCGCTCCAACCGTGGCCGCGGTGGAAAACGGTAAATCCGTAGCCCTAGCGAGCAAAGAGATGCTGGTGATGGGCGGTTCGCTGATAACGGAGCTGGCAAAGTCGTCGGGCGCCAGGATTCTCCCGGTCGACAGCGAGCACAACGCGCTTTGGCAATGCCTGCGAGGAGAAAGCCCATCGGAGGTATCCAGGCTCATTCTCACGGCGTCGGGCGGTCCATTCAGGGAGACACCGGCTGAGCGGCTGGAATCGATGACGCCCGAAGACGCGCTGAGGCATCCAACGTGGAATATGGGAGCCAAGATAACCATCGACTCCGCGACTTTGATGAACAAGGGGCTCGAAGTGATCGAGGCTCACTGGCTCTTCGATATTCCCTACGAATCGATAGACGTACTGATCCATCCCGAAAGCATCGTCCACTCGATGGTGGAGTTCGTGGACGGCTCAATCAAGGCGCAGCTTGGCAGCCCGGACATGCGCCTTCCGATCGCCTACGCCCTGTCATACCCTGAGCGCCGGCCTTCAGCCGCCAAACACGTAGACCTGGCTAGTCTCAGCAACCTTCACTTCTCCGCTCCCGATCACGAGCGCTTCCCGCTGCTCAACACGGCGATCGAGGCCGGACGTCGAGGAGGGAACGCCCCGGCGGTGCTTTGCGGAGCCGACGACGCCGCGCTGGAACTGTTCCTGGCGGGGAAGATCACGTTTCCGGCTATCGCCGACCTGGTGATCGAGACGTTGCAAGAGGTCAAGCACGAGGAGCTGCACGATCTGGATGCGGTCCCGGGATTCCATCGCGCCGGGTTCGCGACGGCGATGAGCCTGGCCTCCATCCGCTCCGCATGAGTTCACAGATTCCCGAGCTTCCGGGTGGTCTCGCCCTGACAATCCCGCTCGCGATCGTGATTCTGGTCGTCATGGTCATCCTGCACGAGTTGGGCCACTTCATCGCGGCCAAGCGGTCAGGCGTCAAGGTGCTGGAATTCGGAATAGGATGGCCGCCGCGTCTGTTCGGCCGGACGTGGCGAGGCACACTCTATTCTCTGAACGCCATACCGGTAGGCGCGTTCGTCCGAATGCTGGGTGAGAACGACCAGGCCCAGGACCCGGACAGCTTCTCCGCCAAGCCGAAGCGATCCCGTGCGCTGATTCTGGTCGCCGGCTCGGCCATGAACCTATTACTGGCTCCAGTGCTGTTTAGCGTGTCGGCGCTGATAAGCGATTTCGATAGCGTGGAAATAACCGGTGTTGCTCCGGGAAGCCCCGCGGAAGCCGCCGGATTGCGTCCTGGCGACCGAATCGAACAGGTCGCAGGGCACGAGGTCGATCTCCCGTCGGATGTCGGGAGGATCGTTCTGAAGAACGCGGGTAATGAGATTCGGCTTGGAATAGATCGAAACGGCGCGAAGCTGCCTGTCCCTATAGTTCCGAGACGAACCCATCCAGACGACGAGGGACCGCTTGGCGTGTCGATACGACCTCATCTCGCGCCCGCGCCTTTCACCAAGGCTCTGGCTCGAGGCTTTACTCGAACCGCCGAGGCCGTAGTGCTCGTACCGGCTTTCATCCTGGATCTGATCTCCGGCTCGGTGGGTCTGGAAGAGGTTTCGGGACCGGTGGGAATCGTCGATGCGGTCGGACAGGCCGCCCGGCGAGGGCCCGAAATCGTGCTGTTGCTGGCAGGTTACATCACCGTGCAGCTTGCGATTCTGAATCTGCTGCCGTGGCCGGGACTTGACGGTGGCCGCCTGCTGCTCCTGGGCGTTGAAGCTCTGAGGGGAGGACGCCGACTTCCAGCAGCGCAAGAAGGCGCCATTAACATCCTCGGCATACTCCTGCTGCTCATGCTGGTCGCGCTGGTGACGGTTGGGGACGTGCGTCGAATCGCGGGCGGCTAGATGCCGGATCGACGACTCAGTTTGAGATATTTAGAGAAAGGCCCGCTTCGCCGAGTCGGGTGCTTGTCAGCTTCCGGTCCCGTTCGCGAGGGTTGTCTTGGTTGACCTTTGCCAGCTTGTCTAAGCTTAAAATGAGCCAGGCAGATAGCGGTGGAGCGATAATGTCGGGAATCTCAAAACGTAGAACGTCGATCCCGGTATACGTTGGCGACGTGCGTATCGGCGGCGGCGGCGACGTAGTGGTCCAGTCCATGACGATAACGAACACCGCCGACGTTGAAGCAACCTCGCGGCAGATCGCCGAGCTTGCCGAAGTCGGCTGCGAAATCGTGCGGGTCGCGGTTCCCGACAAGGAAGCCGCAGAGGCTTTGCCGGCTCTGCTCAAGCGCACGCCCATACCGCTCATCGCGGACATTCACTACGACTACCGATTGGCGCTGGCTGCCGCCAAGGCCGGCATCCATGGGCTGCGAATCAACCCTGGAAACATCGGCGACCGTCATCGCGTGCGCCAGGTGGTGGCAGCCTGCAAGGCGCGCGACATTCCCATTCGGATCGGCGTCAACGCGGGATCCATTGTCGAAACCAGGTCAAAAGAAGGCCGCCCCACGTCGGCCCAGGATCTGGCCGATGCTATGGTCGACCACGCGATGGAGCACATTCGCATCCTCGAGCGGGAGAACTTCGAGCACATGAAGGTCTCGCTAAAGGCGTTCGAAATCGACCCTACCGTTCGGGCCTACCGGAAGATCGCCGAAATGATGCCGTATCCGCTGCACCTGGGAATCACCGAAGCCGGAACTCCCAAGTCGGGCAGCATCCGGTCGGCGATCGGTTTGGGGATCCTTCTATACGAAGGCATTGGAGACACGATCAGAGTCTCGTTGACCGCCGAGCCTGTTGAAGAGGTCCCGGTCGCCTACGAGATTCTCAAGGTGCTCGACGTAAGGCAGAAGGGTACTGTCCTGGTCTCATGTCCATCGTGCGGTCGATGCGAGATCGATCTCTTCCCGCTCGTCGGCGAAGTGGAAGACTACCTGGCGAAGATCGACGAGCCGCTGAAGGTCGCCGTCATGGGATGCGTCGTGAATGGCCCGGGGGAATCGAAGGACGCCGACATAGGTCTCGCCGGCGGCCGGGGACGAGGAGTTATCTTCGCAAAAGGCGAAATCCTCGAGACGCTCGACGAGCATGAGTTTCTCCCCCATCTCAAGGCCGGGATAGACCGTTTAGTCGAGGAGCGGGAAGCTGCTCGGGCCAAGGAAACCGTCGCCAGCTAAGACGTCGGAATTGCGCAATCCCAGGCTCTGCAAATGAGCCTGGCCGGACTCCCACCTTGACCAAGCTAACGCCGATGCGGCGCCAGTATCTGGATATCAAGCGTCTGCATCCGGACGCCATCCTGTTCTTCCGGCTGGGCGACTTCTACGAGATGTTCGATGACGACGCGCTCGTAGCCTCCGAGGCGCTGCGCATCGTCATCACGTCCAGAGAAATGGGACGCGGCGTGAAAGTGCCGATGTGCGGAGTTCCGCACCATGCCGCGGAGAACTACATCGCGCGGCTGCTTAAGGCGGGCCACAAGGTAGCCGTCTGCGACCAGATCGGCCAGCCGGGAGCCGGACTGGTCGAACGCCGCGTCACGCGGGTCATCACTCCCGGAACCGTCGTCGACGACGGGATGTTGACTCCCGACCGGAACAACTACCTGGCGGCCGTCGCACCGCACGACGGAGGCTACGGTCTGGCCTACGCGGACGTGACGACGGGCGAGTTCGTCGCGTTGGACTTCGAGGGCGACTCGTGCGTCGACCGCGTAAATCGCGAGCTTGCGCGCATTAGTTCGGTTGAGCTGCTTATCGATGAAGATTCGGAAATCAGTCCGCCTGACGGTGTCCACGTAACCACTGAGTCCGGACCGCCGCTCGACCCCGAAGCCGCGCACGGCTCAATCGAGCGAATTGTCGGCCCTTCGGCCCACGCCGCCTCGATTGGGGTCCGTGCTGCCCTCGCGGCGGCTCGGCTGCTGGCCTACCTCGAATCGGGTCAGCAGTCCGCGCTCCACGTATTCACATCAATTCACTCTCCGGCGACGGGAGACCACGTCGAACTGGACGAGTTCACGCGCCGGAATCTGGAGATCGACGCAACATCATTGGAGGGAGTCAAGCAGGGCTCGCTGCTCGGCGTACTCGACAGGACGCGCACGCCCATGGGGTCGCGGATGCTCCGCCGCCGACTGATCAGCCCGCTACGCGACCTCACACGAATAGAAACACGCCTCGACCAAATCCAATGGCTTACCGAACGGGCGCGGACGCGGACTTCGCTGCGGGAAGACCTCAGACGAGTCGGCGACATCGAACGGACCTGCATTCGGATTCGCCGGGCCAGCGTCAGAGCCGACGAGCTGCTCCGGCTGGCCGATTCGCTCCGGCGAATCGAGACTATCGCCGGGCTGGTATCCGAGTCAGAAGAAGACGTCCATTCCCCCTTTGGAGTGCTGGACACGTGCGCCGAGTTGCGTCAACTCCTCGAACGGGCGCTCGATGCCGACCAAGATTTCACGGTCCGCTCCGGCTTCAACTCCGAGCTCGACCGTATCAGGTCTGCTTCGGCCAAAGCCAGAGAAGGCATAGCGGGGCTTCAGAACCGCCTTCGCCTGGAGACGGGCATCAAGTCGCTGAAAGTCGGCTACAACCGCGTCTTCGGCTACTACCTGGAAGTAGGTCGAGCCGCGTCGCTCAACGTACCCGATCACTTTGAGATCAGGCAGACACTCGCGAACTCGCAGCGCTACTCCATCCCCGAGCTGAAGGAGTTCGAAGCGGCGGCGCTCGACGCCGACGAGCGCGGCGAAGAAATGGAACAGGCACTGTTCGCCGGCCTGGTGAAGGAAATCCAGACCTACACCGACCGCCTTAGCGCCACCGCCGATAGGGTAGCCAGGCTCGATGTCGCCGCAGCGCTCGCGGATCTCGCCATCGAGCGGCGTTACGTCCGCCCACAATTCACGGACGACGGTGAACTTTACATAACTCAAGGACGACATCCTGTCGTGGAGGCCATCCAGACGGAACGGTTCGTCCCCAATGACTGTCACATGGGCGCCGGCGAACCGCACATCGTGGTCCTGACCGGTCCAAACATGGCGGGCAAGTCGACGTTTCTGCGCCAGGTTGCGCTGATCGCTCTCATGGCACAATCCGGCTGCTACGTTCCGGCGGATTCCGCGCGACTCCCGATAGTCGACAGAATCTTCACCCGGGTGGGGTCACGCGACGACATCGCCTCGGGACAGAGCACGTTTCTGGTCGAGATGAACGAGCTTTCGGCCATCCTCAGCCGGGCGACGCCCGACAGCCTGATCGTCCTGGATGAAATAGGCAGGGGAACGAGTACCTACGACGGCGTTTCAATCGCCAAGTCAGTCGTCGAGTTTTTGCACAACCATCCCCGCATCCGGTCAAAAACGATATTCGCCACCCATTACCACGAACTGACGTCGCTGGCGCAGCGGCTGCCGCGAGTCGTGAACTACAACGTTGCCGTGGCTGAACAGCACGGCAAGATCGTCTTTCTGCACGCGATCGTGCCCGGCGCGGCCGACCGTAGCTACGGCATTCATGTGGCGCGGCTTGCGGGTCTGCCCGACGTCGTGACACGGCGCGCGGAGGAAATCCTGTCTCAGCTCGAGTCTCAAAACGGCCTGGCCGCACCGGCCCAGATGTCGCTTCTTCCGCCGGACCGCCATCCGATCCTGGATCAGATCGAGGAGCTCGATCTCGAAGGACTCTCGCCTCTGGACGCGCTCAACAAGCTTTATGAATGGCGCAGCGAGTTGGACGAATCGTGACTATCCGCCGGCTCCCGCCGGAAGTGACTGGCAAAATCGCCGCCGGCGAGGTGATCGAGCGACCGGCATCGGTTATCAAAGAGCTCGTCGAGAACAGCCTCGACGCCGGAGCCAAGTCCATCCGGATCGACTTCGAGGACGGCGGAAGGCGTCTGATTCGGGTTGTCGACGACGGTACCGGCATTCCCCCCGGCGAGCTGCGTGAAGCGGTCGAACGTCACTGCACCAGCAAGCTCCGCAGCGAAAACGACCTCTTGAGCATTATGACTCTCGGCTTTCGAGGCGAGGCTCTGTGCAGCATCTCGGCCGTAGCCGAGCTCGGCATCGCGTCCCGGCCGAAGGAAGTCCTTGTCGGACGGAAGATCGTCGTCCACGGCGAGCAGGTAATCGCCGACGAGCCGCATGGGGGCGCGGCAGGTACGGAGGTCGTCGTATCCCGACTGTTCGAAAACTTCCCTGTGCGCATGGAGTTCCTCAAGTCCGACCGCACCGAGACGTTTCACATCCTGAACGTTGCGCGGAGCCTGGCGCTCGCCCGGCCTTCGGTCGGATTCGCCGCGTCAGCCGACGGAAGGCCTTCATTTTCCACCCCGGGCACTGGCTCGCTGGGGGACTGCCTGCTCGCCCTGTATGGAGTTGAACTTGTAGACACGTTGCTGCCAATCGAGCCTGGGAAATGGCTCGGCATCGAAGGGTTTGTCAGCAAACCCGGCCGCGACTGGGCCAATCGCGGGCACATTTCATTCTTCGTGAACGGACGCTGGGTCGGCAATCCGACCCTGTCCGCGGCCCTCGCGGAGGCTTACCGAGGTCTTCTGCCAGCCGGAAGGCATCCCGCAGCTTTTCTCCACCTGGAGCTGCCGCCTGATGAGGTCGACGTAAATATTCATCCGGCAAAGGCCGAGGTGCGGTTTCGCGACTCCGGGCGGCTGTTCAGCCGACTTTCAAACGCGATCCGCCGCACGCTCATCGAACGGAGCGATTTCGTTCCGGTCGAGATCGGCGACACGCGTCCGGTGGTCGACTCGTTCTTCATTCCTTCGAGGCTCCCCCAAAGTCCCCCGAACAACCTAGCAAACACATCAGCGCAAATGCGGCCAAGTCCGTCCCCCGATTCACCCGCGTCCTCGATAAGCGACGGGCAAATCACTTCGCCTCACATGCGGGCGTTGGGCCAGATCGACAGAACCTACATCGTGGCGGCGGGACCGGACGGGCTGTATCTGATAGACCAGCACACGGCACACGAACGGGTGCTGTATGAGGAGCTGCTGAGCTCCAACGACACGCCCGACCGGCAGCAGCTCTTAGAGGGTCAATCCGTCGAGCTTGGCGCACTAGCGTCAGCCTGGCTCGAAGAGAACGGCAAGCTGCTATCCGGTTTCGGTATTGACGCGCGGAACCTGGGCGGTACCACCTGGATCGTAAACGCCGTCCCATCCATGGCGGCGGGACGGCAGGCGGGGGGTTTTTTGGAAGAACTCGTGGGAGACCTGTCCACGGTCGAGGGACGGCGGTCCGATCCCAGGGAGCGGGCGCGATGGGGGGTAGCCTGTAAGAGCGCCGTCAAGTCGGGCGACGGGCTTTCGGTCCCGGAGATGCAGGCGCTGATTGAACAACTGCTTGAATGCGATCTGGGCCGAACGTGCCCTCACGGGCGTCCGACGACTCTGAAACTAAGCCGCGAGCTTCTCGACCAACAGTTCGGCAGAGGTTAGACGGCAAGCCCCAAGGCGCTTGAGGTTCATATGGGATCAGCCGCGCCCTGAAACAGATTCCATCGGATCATATTGTGGCAAGACAAACGGCCTTTCCCACAACCCTGTCAACAGCGATAAACCGGCAGGTTATAAAAGCCCGGTAACCGTTCCGTCGGAATGAAGCATCATGCCCTCGGCGGACGGGACTTCGGGAAGACCGGGCATCGTCAACATATCGCCCGTAAGCGCCACAATGAACCCCGCGCCCGCAGATAGCCGGGCTTCGCGCACGGTAATCGTGAATCCCTCCGGACGGCCAATCGCACGCGGATTGTCGGAGAGCGAATACTGGGTCTTCGCCACGCATATCGGCAAGTCGCCGTAGCCGGCGGACCGAAATCGCCGTATCGCCCCACGTACGCCCGGCGCAAACACCACCTCCCGCGCTCCGTAGATTGCGGTGGCTATCTCTTCGATCTTCCTTCGAGCAGGCAGGTCCAATCCGTATAGAGGACAGTATTCCGGCTCAGCAGACGGAATCGCGTCCACGACAGTCTCGGCCAACTCCAGCCCTCCCTCGGCTCCTCGGCTGAAGACACTAGTAACCGCGGCGGGTATAGACGCGCCGCGACAATAGTCGAGAATCGCGTGGATCTCGTCGTCGGTATCGGTCTCGAATCGATTGACCGCGACGACCGCCTTCAGCTTGAACGCCGTCATGTTCTCGACGTGCTTCTGCAGGTTTATGAGACCCGCTGCGACCGCGTTTACATTCTCCGCTTCGAGGGCCGAGGCGCGTACTCCGCCGTGGCGCTTCAGCGCCCGTACAGTTGCGACGATCACCGCCAGGCTTGGAGCGAAGCCACCCGCCCGGCACTTGATGTCGAGGAACTTCTCCGCTCCCAGATCGGCCCCGAATCCCGCCTCGGTGACCGTGTAGTCGGCGAGCTTCAGCCCCATCCGGGTACCCAGAATCGAACTGCACCCGTGGGCTATGTTGGCGAAGGGGCCGCCGTGAACGATGACAGGACCTCCGTCATCGTTCTGGACGAGATTCGGCATGATGGCGTCGCGCAGCAGCAGTGCCATTGCGTTATGGCAGTTCAGGTCGGCGGCGGCGACCGATTCGCCGCTGAACGTTCGACCAACGACAATCTGTCCGAGACGGCGCTTGAGGTCGTGCAAGTCCCGAGAGAGACAGAGAATCGCCATGATCTCCGACGCCGGCGTGATGTCGAATCCGCTCTCTCTGGGAACGCCACGGCGGGGTCCGCCAAGACCGGTGACGATATTCGTCAGCGCGCGGTCGTTCATATCGATGGCCCGCCGCCAGGTGATCCGGCGGGGATCCAACCCCAGCTTATTGCCGTGATGAATATGGTTATCTATGACCGCCGAGAGCAGATTGTGAGCCGACGTGATGGCGTGAAAGTCGCCGTTGAAGTGCAGATTGATATCGGTGTGGGGGTGTATTCGGGATTTCCCACCACCTGTTGCGCCGCCCTTCATTCCAAATACGGGGCCGAGCGATGGCTCGCGAAGGCACGCGATTACGTTATGCCCCAAACTTCGCAGCGACTGCGAGAGGCCGATAGATACGGTCGTCTTACCTTCGCCCTTGGTGGTTGGAGTGATGCCGGTGACCAGGACCAGCTTGCCGTTCGGCCTGTCGGCAAGCCGGTCCAGCAGGCTTAGATGGACCTTGGCCTTGAAACGACCATAAAGATCGATCTCGTCGAGGCTGATTCCCGCTGACTTGGCAACGTCGACTATGGGCTTCAATCCGCGCTCCCCGTCGGGGGTCGTGAAAGACGTCGAGTAAGCAATCCTATTCTCCGGCACACGCCAGATTAAAGAGATTCCGCGCCAGCATCACCGTCGTGAGAGGTCCAACACCCCTGGGGACCGGAGTAATGGCCTTGGCCTTCTTCGACACTCCCTCGAAGTGTACGTCACCTACAACGCGGCCCTCGACGTAGTTGGTTCCCACGTCGACAACAACCACTCCTTCGGAAACATAGTCCGACGTGATCAGTTCAGGCGCACCCGCCGCAGCCACGATGATCTCCGCCCGTCGAAGCTCCTCGTCGAGCGTCCGTGTCCGCGTATGGCACACCGTCACCGTTGCGTTCCTGAAGGTGAGGAGCAAAGCCACGGGCCTGCCGACGACGCTGCTGCGTCCGACCACGACCACCCGCCTGCCTTCGATGGCGATTGCGTAATGGTCGAGCATCTGGATCACAGCCGCGGCGGTTGCGGGCGCCACGTCCGACTGACCCGAATAGAAATCGCCCAGCCGTCTCGGCGTCACGCAGTCTACGTCCTTATCCGGTGAAAGACCGGCTTTTACCAGCTCCGCGTTCACGTGAGGCGGCAACGGTTCGAAGAGAAGCACTCCCCGGACACTCGCGTCGGTGTTGGCGCGCTCGATCTCCTCGATCAGAGCCTGGTCACTAACCTCATATGGGAACGTGCCACCGCGCAAATTGACGCCAACGCGGCGAAAGGTGCGGCGCACGGCCTTCTCATAGCCCGCGACCGCCGGGGATTCTCCGCACTTGATCGTTTGCATGGTGACCGGGCCGGAACTTGCCGAAAGCTCCGCGAATCCCCGGCGCAACTCGTCGATCAATCTGTCCGCGGGCGCACGACCGAGCATCAGAGTCGGTCTAGCCATTTGTAGAGTCCTCGGGCGAGTCGTCATTGGAAAGATAGCGCTCGACCAAGACATCGGCTGATTGCGACGCGTCCACAGCATGCCGCAGACGCCGCCGAGCTGAAGCAACGAACTCGTCATCGCTTACCAGTGCCAGGTTTGACCTCACGTTCAATTCACATATTCGTACAGCGCCGCGGGCCAGCGCCGCGCCGCCTACGGCGTCGGCGACCAAGTTCGGATTACCCAATTCGGCCGCGTCGGCTCCCAAACCGACCAACTCCCCGCAAAGCTCCGCAAGCTCCAGGGGAACTCGCGCCGAGTTTTCAGCAGACCGGGATATTGCGCGCTTACGACACTCACGCCGCACTTTGGAGTCGCGCGGCAATCGAAACGCGTCCATGACCTCCTGGAATACCTGGCTGTCGAGATCGGCCAGCTCAATGGCGCGAGCGCGGATTTCTCGACATCTGTCGGACGCGTGCTGGAGTTGGTCTTGATGACTGGCGTACTTCCTGCGCCCGATAGCGAAGCTGCACGCCATCTCGATGATTGCGGCCCCGAGCGCAGCGGTCATTGCCGCCGCAGCGCCGCCTCCCGGAGTCGACGACTTCGACGCGAGCGAATCGAGAAACTCGCCGATGGTCGATCCGCTAATCTCAGTCATCGCTCAACAGCCATTCGCTAAGCTCCCGCTCACGAGAGTATGAACGGCAAGCCGCAAGTCACCGCACCACAGCAAACACATCTTCGGAAATGAGTCATCGCCTGGATCAACCCGGTCACCGCACCCATACGGCGGTTCTCGCGGCGCCGACCAGCGTGGCGGTAATTTTATCAGCGACCTCGACCATGCCTGTCCAAACAAGCGGATTCTCCGAGGCGGCTTAACTTGCAACTCAGACCTCCGGTCGTCGACTCGCCGCTAATCTGCATAGTCGGACCAACCGCCTCCGGCAAGACTGGTCTGGCCCTGGAGGTAGCGCCGCTTTTCGATGGCGAAGTCGTCGCGGCGGACTCCAGGCAAATCTATCGCGGCATGAACATCGGCACGTCCAAGCCGACCATGTGCGAACAAAAGCGCCTGAGACATCACATGATCGACGTGGCCGATCCATTCGACGAGTTCTCGGTCGTGAGCTATCTGCGGGGCGCGCTGGAAGCCATCAACGAGATCGAATCGCGTGGGAGAACTCCGTTCTTGGTGGGAGGCACGGGGCAGTACGTCGAGGCGCTGACACGCGGCGTCTCGCCAGCACCGGCAAACCCGGAAATCCGTCGAAAGCTGGAGGACGATCTTGTCCGGTATGGCATCGACGATCTAGCGGCAAGACTGCGGAGCCTTGACCCGGTGGGAGCAGGAACCATCGATCTGAAAAATCCGCGCCGCGTGCTGCGCGCGATTGAGGTAAAGCTGGCCACCGGCAAGTCGATTCGTGAGCTGGAAGAGAGGGGGCAGCCGGCCAGGCGAACGCTAGTCCTGGGATTGCATCTGCCGCGGGCCGAGCTTTCGGAGCGGATCCGGCTCCGCGTCGACATGATGATCGAGCAGGGACTGCTGGACGAGGCGCGCAGGCTCTGGTCGAGCGGCCACGGGAAAGACTCCGTGGCGAGCAGGACGATCGGCTACAGCCAGGCCTTCGACTACCTGTTTGGCCGCTGCACCCTGGCCGAAGCGCGGGAAGCGACGGCGGTCGCGACCAGGCAATACGCCCGCAGGCAGATGACCTGGTTCCGCAATCGCGAGCGCGTCGAATGGTATCCGCGAGGTCGGGACACGGTGGACGGGGTCTCACGCCGAATCCGTGAGTTCCTCGCCGGCGAGGGCGCATAGCCACACTACCGAGATTATCTCGTTTTGTACCCTATAGTTGAGTTACCGACCGCTTCGCAAGAGCGGGCGCGCATTGACGTTCGAGAAAACGAGGAGTGTTGACAGCCGTACCTATGGACTTCAGCAAAATGCACGGCGCGGGCAACGATTTCGTCATGGTCGATGCTCGCAGAGAATCATCGGAGGACTGGAGCCGACTGGCGGTCGACGTGTGCGACCGGCATTTCGGAATCGGCGCCGATGGACTCATTCTCATCGACGGCGACAACGACCGCGGACTCGAAATGAAAATGTACAACCCGGACGGCTCAATCGGCGAGATGTGCGGTAACGGGATTCGCTGCTTCGCCCGCTTCCTGCATGAGCGCGGAGAAATCGGCGAGGAGAAGACCGACGTATTGACCGGCGCCGGACCCCGCTGGATTCGCGTGGCCGAAGCCGAACCGGATCGCTATCGCGTAACGGTTGGAATGGGCGTGCCCGAGTTCGACCCGGCCTTGATTCCCATCGACATGCAAGGAGACCGAATCGTAAATCGCGCGCTGTCAGTCGATGGCGCTGAACTTTCAATCACGGCCTTGTCGATGGGCAATCCTCACGCTGTTGCGTTCGTTGAAGACGTGAACGCGTTCGACCTGGAGAACATCGGTCCCAAGGTGGAAAACCACCCCGTCTTTCCCCAACGCGTCAACTTCGAAATTTGCCAGGTGATCGGTCCTCAAAACCTGAGAATGCGAGTATGGGAACGCGGCGCCGGCATCACACTAGCCTGCGGATCGGGAGCCTCGGCGACGGCGGCGGCCGCCGTGGTCACGGGACGCGCCGAGCCTGGGGCAATCGAGCTTCAAGTCGACGGCGGCGCTCTGGAACTGGAATGGCGGGGAGAAGGAAGCGAAGTGATTATGACCGGCCCCGCTGAGCGCGTGTTCGAAGGCCAACTGCACGCGACTTCAATCTACCAAGTCGTAAGCTGATCAAGCGGTCTCCGCAAAACCACAGGATAGACACGATGAAAGCAAACCCCGAAATTAAGCTCGCAGACAGGATCGAAGAGCTGCCCCCGTACCTGTTTGCCCGCCTTGACAAGCTGCGGGATGAGAAGGCCGCTTCCGGGGTTGACGTGATTACCCTGGCCAAGGGAGATCCAGACCTTCCGACGCCGCAGGCGGTGATCGACAGGCTCTATGCCGGGGCCCAGGACCCATCCACTCATCAGTACTGTGAGGACGGCCTCGACACCTTTCGAGAGGCGATTTCCGGCTGGTACGCCCGGCGGTTCGGGGTAGACGTCGATCCCGGCAGCCAGCTAGTCCCGCTGATTGGCTCCAAAGAGGGCATAGCTCACATGCCGCTGGCGCTGATCAATCCGGGCGACTTCGTGCTGGTGCCCGATCCGGGCTATCCCGTATACAGCATTGGCGCAAATCTCGTAGGCGGGCAGGTCCACTTCATGCCCCTGAAAGCGGAGCTCGCTTGGATGCCGGATCTGGACGCAATTCCGGCAGAAGTGCTGGCGAGAGCCAAGGCTATCTGGCTTTGCTATCCCAATAACCCGACTTCCGCGGTTGCCGGACCGGACTTCTATGAGCGGGTCGTGGAGTTTGGCCTTCAACACGGCCTCGCCGTATGCCAGGATGCCGCCTACTCCGAGGTGACTTTCGATGGTTACCGGGCGCCCAGCATTCTGGAAGTGCCAGGCGCCGACGAATGCGCGATCGAGTTCCACTCGCTTTCCAAGACGTACAACATGACAGGCTGGCGGATAGGCTGGGCGGCGGGCAACGCCCGGCTGGTCGAGGCGCTTTACCGAGTGAAGAGCAACATGGACTCAGGCATATTCGCCGCCGTCCAGGAGGCGGCAATCGAAGCAATAGAGCTGCCGCAGTCCTGGATCGATGACCGAAACGCGATCTACGAGCGTAGACGCGATCAGGTAGTCGAAATCCTGCGAAATATGGACCTGGAGCCGGAAGTCCCGAAAGCCAGCCTCTACGTCTGGACTCCTGTCCCGTCGGGCTACGATTCGAGCGAGTTCGCGGCCAAGGCGATCAACGAGGTCGGAGTGATAGTCACGCCAGGTCTGGGATTCGGGCCGAGCGGCGACTCCCACTTTCGCATTTCGCTGACCACTCCCGACGATCGACTCACGGAAGGGCTAGAGAGGCTCGCGAAGCTACAGCTCTAGGGCGGCAGCGTCCGCCCAAACTCGCAAAAACGGGGAAGGCGACGCCGGGCGTGAATCGGTCTATCTCGTAGGACTTGACTTCAAAGAGCGAGACGCGGCGTGGCCGCCTTCCGTTTCGCTGGCCGAACTTGAGACTTTGCTGGATACGGTGGGCGCCAGTTCGCGCCGGGCACGCACGCTGCAAGTCCGCAAGATCAATCCCGCGACCCTGATAGGCCGCGGTCAGGCGGAAAATATCGCGGTGGAGGTTGCGCAGCTCGACTGCGACGCCGTCGTCTTCGATTCGGACCTCAAGCCCCGCCAGCAACGAAACCTGGAAAAGACTATTGGAGTAAAGATCGTCGACCGCACGGCGCTAATACTCGACGTATTCGCGCATCGCGCAACGACCGCCGAGGGAAAGTTACAGGTCGAACGCGCTCAGATCGAGTACCTGCTCCCCAGGCTTTCCGATTTGTGGGTCGAGTTTTCACGGACCGGCGGTGGAATCGGGACGCGGGGTCCCGGTGAGACCCAGATCGAGGTCGATCGGCAGCAGCTTCGCGCGCGGCTCGCAGAGATCGACAGGCGGCTCGAACACGTGCGGAGCCGCCGGTCTCTCATTCGGGAGTCCCGCAAGAAGAAGGACCTGCCCACGATCGCCATCGTGGGCTACACCAACGCAGGCAAGTCGAGTCTGCTGAACGCCTTGAGCGAAGGAGGAGCCTACGTCGAGGACAAGCTGTTCGCGACGCTCGACCCGCTAGCCCGCCGCGTCGATCTCCCCGATTCCCAGCCCGTCTTGGCGATAGACACCGTGGGCTTCATGCAGCGTCTGCCCACGCGGCTGATAGCCGCGTTTCGCGCGACCCTGGAGGAAATTCGCGAAGCCGACCTCCTCCTTCACGTCGTCGACCTGAACGCACCAAACATTCCGGGCCAGATTCTGTGCGTGGAGGAAACGCTCGAAGAGCTAGAGGTGTCTGGCAAACCGGTGATTACGGTTCTCAACAAAGTCGATCTCGTGGGCCGTCCCGGTGAGGTAGTTTCCCCGGACGCTGTCGTGGTTTCAACGAAAACGGGGACCGGCCTCGACGACCTGCGCACGCAGATCGCTGCCCGGATCTTTCGGGACATGCGTGAAGTGACCGTCGCGATACCCTTCAGCCAAGGACGGCTCGTAGACCTATTCCACAGGGAGGGGACTGTCGAAAGCGTCGAATACGCTCCAGAGGGTACGGTCATCAAGGGCGCTATTCCAACGCGTCTGGTGGCTCAATTCAGAGCATTCGAACTGACCGGGAACCGGCGGTCGGGCAGCCCTTAGAAGAACTCCGACGGTCGATTCAATTGCCCCGAAATAGAAGCGTCGTTCTATTCCGCTTGAGTCCTAACGCGTGTCGAAACGGCGTCCGTCGGCGGTGACGACGGCGACGGCGCGCATCCTTCCGTCAGGCGCGCGCCGCACTTCCACCTTTACCGGCCCATCCCGCAGCGCGGCTTCGATCTGACGCGCCTCATCCTCCGGCGCCAGGAACCTCACCGTAGTGCGGCCGTCGGGTTTTGAGGGATCGTCTATCAGAAGATCGACGTACGCGCCGCGAAGCGGCTCAATGGGATCGACTGGCGTGGCTTCGAACTCCTGTATCGGGTATGTGCTCCACTCCGACTCGCTCACCTGTCCCACGGCGATGACGAGCCCGATTCCCGCCAGCACGACGATCGGGGGTATCGCGACCCCAAGTTTCCCCAGCAATAACCGTTGAATGAGGGGGGCCAATCCGGCGGCGAATTCTCGAGGGCGCAATGGCAGACTCAATTCCGTTTCGGATCGGCGCCGGGAGGCGGGCCGTCACCGGAAGGCGCGGCGCTGTGGGATCGAGGCTTGAGCCACTGTCTTGCAACCGCGGCGAGCAGCAAGCTCGCTATCGCCGCGAAGGTAAGCCCCCTGACGAGCAGGTCTTCCGGCTGAGCAAAGAGCTGTATCGCCAGCACGACAGCCACGAGACCTGCCACCCCCCAAACCACGTACGAATAACGTCCTTCCAGTTGCCGCGCGCGCTCGGCCAGGATCGCCACTATCCAGACCACACCGCCTGCTCCGACCGCCCACGCAACCGCGCTTTCAGCGCCGGTTCCCGCGTCGATCTGGCCGACCAGACGAGCCGCCGGAATCCACAAGGTGGAGACGATGCCGCCCGCCGCCAGCGCCGCGCCCGGTGTCAGCGACCACCACAAGCGGGCATCCGCGGCCTGCTTCATATCGGCCAGCAGGACCCGATCCGTGATGAGCCAGGCGACCGCAATCACCGCAACGCCGATCGCCAGAATGACTCCATCAACTACTGTCGCCTGCCCCGAGTAGCCGCTCGATGAGATACCCGATTCAGGCGAGCGCAAATAGTCCACGGCAAGAAATCCATGAACATAGGCACCGATAACGCCGAACGCGTAGATAACCCAGCGGACTACTTCTCTCGATGCCGTCTTAAGGCCGTGGATGCGTTCGGTCAGGCTTATAACAGCGACGGTGGCCATCGCGGTGAGGGATGCGGCAATCCACATGTTTGCCTCGAAAAGAGCATCTTCGACAGTGGAATCGGCAACGTCGACCAACTCAACCCAGATATTCGCCCAGAGCAGCGCTATGGCCGATGCGAGCGTCGCCATGAACGCCAGAATCCACGTGGGTCTCGGTCGGACTCGGAACCGGACAAAAACGAGCGCCACCGCGACTACCGCTCCGGTCACGCCCGCCGCGGTCAGAGCGATTACGTCAGGATCGTCCGGCGTCGTAACCGCCGCGACGAGTCCGCCCGCGAGCAATATTCCCGCCACTATCGCGAACACCGGGGTCCACCAGCCGCACGCGCGGATGGCGAGGGCCAGGCCGGCCGCAAGTCCGGACCACGCCCTGAGCTCAATGCCGCCTACGTTCTCAGGGGGCGCAAGGTAGCCGAGCCAGCCTATCCCGACTCCAGCGAAACACGCCCAGACCAAGGCAGCGACGGCGTGATTGCGGCGCGCCTCGGCGTACAGCCCTGCTGGAATGAACGCGATTGAGAGGTTCTTGAGCCAGTCGCCGGTCGACTCCTGTAGATGCTGCGACGTTATCGCCGCCACTCCAACCGTCCCGGCGACCGCCGCAGCGTCCAATACCTGACTGATCAAACGACGGCGGCCGGGCCGGTCGACCAGCGACGCGGCCACGCTCGCCGCCAGAGCGGCGCCTGCAGACAGAGCCACGCGCTGCCAGTAATTCAGCACATCCCAGTTGGCCGCTACCACTAGCAGGATGCCGGCAGAAAGCAACGCCAAGGCGGCTATCGTCACGAGAACCCGAATGGATAGCGCCGCGGCGATTTGGGGGCGCTCGGGAACCTCGATATCAAGGTCGTAGCGGGCGCCGATTTCGGCTCGCTGCCTGGCTGAAATCAATCCAGCCTCGACCCACTCATCAGACTCCTCCAGGAGCCAATTGCGCACGTCGGCTTCCGGGACCTCCCTAGTCATCGGCGGTTGATTCCCACCCCGAGGGAGCCGTCTCGCCGTCAGATCGATTCAAACTCCGTCGACCCTTCGGCGGCCCAGCCGCTCGGCGGCCTCGCTGGCCGACAGACTGTACGCGCGGAACGCCTCGCGCAGCTTGGCAACTTCGTAGTGAGCGTAGATGAGCTTGGTAGTAGCCGGCGAGGCGTGACCGAGAAGGTCCTGGACTTCCGACAGGCTCGCGCCGCGATTAAGCAGGGTCGTCGCCTTGAAATGGCGAAAGTCGTGGGTAGAAGCGTCCACGCCGGCAGCCTCCGCATACCGCCTCACCACGGCCCATAGAGTCTGCGACGAGATTCGCAGGTTTTCGCCGCCTCGTCCCGGATTCTTCGCAACGCCGTGGTGCTTTATGAACAGCGGCGCGAACGAATCGTTCCGTTCGTCGAGGTAGCGCCGGATCCGCCACAGCGTCTCGTCGTCGAAGAAAACGACTCTCTCCTTGCCGCCCTTGCCGCGGATTATGGCTTCGCTGGAGCGCCCGTCGGAGACATCGCGCCGATTGAGCGAGACGATCTCCTGCCGCCTCATGCCCGTGCAAAACGCGGTGTTCAAAAGCGCCGCGTCGCGCAATGTTCGCAGCCGGATGTCTCTATTTCCGTCCCCTGGCTTTGGGAGCGGAACGTTATTGGCAAAATCGACGATCAAGGCCAGGTTTTGGTCGATACGAGGAGCCTTGTAGGTTGCACTCGACGCGACCGCCCTGACTTGCTCGGTCGATCTCTCCAGGGAAATCTGCGGGGCAAGGTCGTGCCGGGCAAGGTATCGCAACACCGATCTGGCGGCGGACATGTGCGTATTGATCGTCGAGGTCGCGTCACGGCCGTAACGGTCCGCCAGCCACAGATAGAACTGCTCCAGGCAGTCGGACGGAAGCCGGTCCGTGGTTACGTCAGAAGGATCGACGCCCGAATCTTCGAGAAACGTTGCGAACGTCCGCAATCCCATCGCATACGTCGTGCGGGTGTTGGGCGACTTGGCGCGAAAGCTCAAACGGACGTCTTCAAGCGCGCGTCTCAGGGTTGGATATCGGGCCAAGAGTCGTACTCTCCGACTCCTCGATGTTCAGTGATGCAAAGTCCATCTTGACATAAAACCAGCGCCGAAGGAACCCCCCGGCGCTGGTTCAGAACGTCGATGTGTGTCACTCGGGCGAGTTGGAAACGAGTGAGTTCAGTGGAAAAGTGGAAATCACCCTGTGGTGGGTGGAAAAGGGGTATTTGACGATGGCCGAAACGGGGTGTAGGGGGAATGACGAGGTGTGCCGTGCGCCCTTCGACAAGCTCAGGGTGCACGGCATACGGGTTGGATGGCGGGGCGTTTGATTCCTCGGCTTCGCTCGAAATGACAGTTGGGGACGGCCAGTAGAGGGAGGGCGGTTCGCGAACCGCCCTACGGATTTCCCCGTTTTCGGGGCCCTGGGCGGACCGGCAAGCTCACGGCAGGCGATCTCGGGGGATCGTCATTTGTCCGTCCGGTGACCGCGAAAGTCGAGGCTGTCGAGACGCAACTTTACATAATCCCCATATTAGGGATGAGTCGGAAGGCTATCTGAAGGGGCGCACCAGCCGGGCGATGTTTAGCAGCGACATCGCGGCGGCGGCAACATAGGTGAGCGCCGCGGCATTGAGTACCGATTTGACGTCGGCGCGTTCCTCCGGCGAAACAAGATTGTTGGATTCGAGGAGGGCAATCGCTCTTTTGCTGGCGTTGAATTCGACCGGCAAACTGGCGAACGTCAGCGCCATCGTCAGCGCGTAGATGGCCGCTCCCAGGAGCACGAGGCGGAGCCCGATAGAACCGGCTCCCGCGAACAGCGTGCCCCCACCCACCAGCAGCAAGATGTACCCGAGCCCGGGTCCGTACTTCGCCACCGGAATGACCGCGGTCCTGAACATCAGCAGCGGGTAACGAATCTGGTGTTGCACAGCGTGTCCCGCCTCATGAGCCGCTACGGCGATGGAGTAGATGGAGGTCCCGCCGTATACGTCTCCCGACAATCGCAGCTCCCTGTTCACATGATCGTAGTAGTCGCCGAAGGGGCCGGTCGAAGGGGCGACCGGAACATTTTGCAGACCAACGGAGTCGAGCAGCCGCCGCGCCGCCTGATGACCGGCGAGTCCCGCGCTGGCGCTAATCGCTGAGAATTTGGCGGCGGTCCGCTGGACCTTCGCCTGAACCCAGGTTGTTATTGCGATCGTGGCGAGATATACGAGGAGCGGGACCAATGTCGAATTTGCTGCACTCGGATGGGCGACTACGTATACGGTAGTTCGATTTTAGGCCATCGGTCATGACAGCAGGCGTCGAAGGAGATCGACACCGACGCCCGTCTTCCGCTGCGCCGGGCGAAGTCGGGAACGAAGTCCGAAGTCCCGAATCACCCCGGCCAGTTCATACGATTGCTACTAGATATAATATTCATTATATCTAGTAGATAATTGCGAACCGTGATCTCATCGATGAGCCGAACCTCAAAGCCCGCCGGTCGCCCGCGAACTAAATGGCGGCATTGCGCAAATCGGCACGCGGCCCGTCGTCCTGAAGCCCGGTGAACGATCTCGATTTCGAAATACGAACAGAAGGTCGTTCGACCGAGTCCGCGTGGATCGCTTCGACAAAGCCTTCATCGAGCTCGTCCGGATTCCAGGGTCCACCGAATAGAGATGCGTCATATCCCGTGCGGGGTTGACCGGTGGGGGCGCGAGCTGTCCATCCCCGCATGGTTCGACAGGCTCACCATGCGGGCGTGTTCGCCAAGTCGCCAATTCTCTAACTCCAGCTCGACTCGGGTCCGCGAACCGCTCTACGACCGGAAACTACCTAGTGGAGCAACTATTTATGTAAAGTAACGACCAAGGCCCGACTTTGTCTCGCCGTAGTGCGGGAAAGCCAGGTTGAGACGCCGACGTCCCTCACCGGCGGCGAGAGATCGATACAACCGGGCAACCGCTTTACTTATGCTATTTTTTGCGCCGCGATTGTCACGCTTAAGGGCCGCTGCATCCAACCACATTCGAAATTGCCACCCGACAGCTTCGATTCACCATATAGCGTGACCAGGCGTCGCCTTTTGACTATCGCCTCGACGGGCGCGGTGCTGGCCGCCCTGGCGGGTTGCGACGCCGAGGAAGAGGAGGTCACCCCAACCCCCACCGCCGAGGCAACCGCGCCGGTCGCTCCAGTCGTCGAAACAAGCAGTCCCGCTCCCGTAGCGGCGACTCCGACAGTCAGGCTTCCCACGGTAAGAGAGCCCGCAAGAACATCTCCAACGCCCCCGCCAACGACCACAGTGTCACCCGCCGCTAGCCCATCACCGACGCGAGAGCCTACTTCCACCCCCACTCCGACTCCTACACCCACATCGACGCCAACGCCAACGCCGACTCCGATACCGTTGCCCAAATCGCCACTCAGCGGACTGACCGCCACCGCGGAGATCGCCGGACGGCGACCGATTGCCGTCAAGATTCCAAACGATTCCGAATCACGTCCTTCCACCGGACTCAGCGAGGCGGAGGTCGTCTACGAGCACGAAACGGAAGGCCGCATCACCCGGTTCACCGCCTTCTTCGTTCTGAGCGACCTGGAAAAAGTTGGTCCGATTCGCAGCGCGCGATTTGTCGACGAGGGCCTTGTGCGCGAGTATTCGGCCCTTTTCGCGCACGTCGGCGGAAGTCCCGCCGTTCGCGACGCGCTGACCCGGCTCGGAGATCTGGACCGCGACGAGTTTTTCTATGGCCCTGACGGTCCCTACTTCCGGGCCGACGACCGCAATCCGCCCCACAACATCTATGTCGACTTGCCCAAACTGAGGGCCGACGCGGAATCGATAGGACTTGCGCCGCTCGTCGACATATCACCGTGGGTCTTTTATGACGAGACGCCCGACCATGGCACCACGAGTTCGATTCAGGTCCCCGCTGTAGTCTCAAACAGCGCGCCACAAACCAAGTACGAGTACGATCCTGAAACGCGCAGCTACAAGCGATGGATCGACGGCCAGCCGCTTATCGACGCGCTGAACGGACGTCAGATCTCGGTCGAAAACGTGATCGTGCAGTTCACGAAAACGGAACTAACCGAACATGTCGAAGATGCAGCCGGCAATCTCAGCCTGGCTATCGAAACCGTTGGTGCGGGACGTGTCCTGGTGTTTCACGACGGCCATCGAATTGATGGAAGATGGATTCGCCGCGATCTCGACTCGCGAACGAGGTTCATAAGCTCATCCGGCCGCCCCATCGCCTTGCGGCCCGGTCATAGCTGGGTGCATCTGCTTGATAATAGGGAGCAGATACTGGCTGGCTGAGCTCTGAGGATAGGGATGACGGGACTCGAATTCGGATTGGTGCACGGAATAATCGCCGTCGTCGCTCTGCTGCTCATCGCCCTCGGCATAACCTATCGCCGCGCCACCGAAGCCGCGGCAAACATCACGTTTTCGCGCGATGGACGCCGTCTGCCCGGGCTGTCCCGGAGCGGCGCCTCCGAAGTCGACCATTCGCAGTTCATGCCCCAGCAGGCCGGCGAGTCACTGGGAATACGGCCCAATCCGGCGCATCTACGCATATTGGGGTTGGTAACCTGGGAAGCCGACCGCGCCGACAGAGTCGAAGCCGCGCATTCACGGATACGAGTGGGCCTTGAGAATCAACTGGCCGCCATGGACTCAAGCTCGACGGAGGCGGCCGAAGTTCGCGCCCAGTTGCGCCGCGCGGCGGAGGCGCGCCATGTTTTGCTGCAACGACTATCCGGCAATACCCAGACCGATTGAAGGTCCGTATCAGACGTTCTAAGTGTTATGTAAAGTTGAGGCATCTCGCCACTGCTAGTGAGGATGCCGCCGACGGTCGTGGATCGCTGCTGCTTGAGGCCCACCGCGGTTCACAGATGAACTCGAAGACAGCAATATGGGATCACTCGTGACCGGAACACGCATTACCGTATACGGCGGGGCCGGCCAGATCGGCGGTAACAAAATCCTGCTCGAAGATGGTCAAGGTCAGCTATTTTTCGACTTTGGGCTGAATTTCGAAGACTCCGGGAAATACTTTGCGGATTTCCTTTCTCCCCGCGCCTCGACTTCGGGAATCTACGACTATCTGATGATCGACCTGCTTCCGCCGCTGCCGGGTCTCTACCGGCCAGACGCCTCGGTAGAAGTCCTGAACCACGCGGCCTTGCAAAGAGCGCGGCAGGCGAACGGATACCGTGAAGACATCGATCCGGTCGGCGTTCTTGCAAGTCACGCGCACATGGACCATATCGGCCTGATTTCGTTTCTGACTGCGGATACGCCCGTCGTTTCGACGGGCACCACCGCCGTGATTGCCAAGTCCATTCAAGATTCGGGCATGAGCGGAATGAGCGCCGAAGTTGTGTATCAGAACGAACGCCGCGAGGTGGACGACGTGTTGAAGTCCGACCGCAGAGGAAACCTCCAGCGGCGGCCGTGGCTTGTGGTCGATCACGAAAGCTGGACGCCCGCCGCAAACGATTTCTGGGGCGAGTCGTCCAGAAGCACCAAAGACATGGCGGGGCATGCCGCAGCCGTGTTCCAGGGAGAACTAGGACCGTTTGCCGTGCGTCACTATCCCGTCGACCATTCGATTCCCGGCGCGGCCGCCTACGCCGTTCAGACTGCCGAGGGATGGGTCGCATACACCGGGGACTTCCGCACCCATGGACGGCATGGTGAGCTGACTGCCCGATTTGCCGAGGAAATGCGCGCTCTGCGTCCGACGGCACTCATTTGCGAGGCAACCCGCGCGGGCATGTCCGACGGCAAGCCGAGTACGGAAGCGGATGTTCGGGATCGGTCAATCGAGGTAGTGGGCAGCGAAAAGGGGTTGGTCGTAGCCGACTTCGGTCCCCGAAACATCGAGCGTCTCGCTTCATTTCTGGACGTCGCCGAGAGCACCGACAGGAAGCTCGTGGTCCTCGCCAGAGACGCGCATTTGCTGGCGGCGCTGGCTACCGTCCAACCAGACACACCCTCCCCCCAATCCGACAGCCACCTATGGGTCTACAAAGACCGCGAAGGGCAGACGGCCACTTGGAAGAAGGGAATCTGGGAGCGCTGCAAGAATAAGATCGTCGATTGGCGCGAGGTCGCGCGATCGCCTGGGGCTTACATCATCTGCCTCAGCTTCTATGATTTACCGCGCCTGTTGGACATCAATCCCGACGGCGGCTGCTACATTTACTCGACTGCGGAGCCTTACACCGAGGAGCAGGAGATCGACGTGGCGAGGATGCGAGCCTGGATCGATAGATTCGGAATGCGGTTCGTCGGCGACCCGTGTTCCAACTCCGATGAAGACCACGGATTTCACGCCTCCGGTCACGCGTCGGAAGACGAGGTCCTGGATTTCGTACGCCACGTATCGCCGCGGAAGCTCATTCCCGTACACACTCAATCGCCGCGTCGAATCGTAGAATGCCTGGATGGCTCAGGGATCGCCGTGGAACCGCCCAGCGCGGGAGTGGCGATCGGAGTTACTCAGTCATGACCGGCTCGAGGGAGACAGCGTCGATCTTCAAGCTATCATCGACTTCTGTCGATAACCCTTTAGAGGATCCCGCGCGAAACACGGCGACCACGGGGAGATTCATTGCCTAGGACGATAATCGACGCATCGAAGCCTCTTGTGCCCGACGGGTCCCCTGACGGTCCGCGCACTCAGATATTCGAAACGGGAGACATCAGGCAGCCCACCGTGCGGGTTAGCCGGATAGAGATTCCCGGCGAATCCGGCACGCACGTACTCGCGCCGTACTACCTGGATATCAACGGAGCCACCGTGCGGGATATCGACGTGGCGACTTTCCTGGGCGAGGGCATGGTTATTCGGTTCAAGCTGGGGGCCCCCGACGGCTATATAGGCGAAGCGGAAGTTGCCGAGGGCGGGTCGGCTTTGCTGCGCGAGGGTGACATAGCCCTGCTGGCGAACCTGTCGACTCCAGAAATGGCGCCCACGCTCACCGTCGAGGCCGCCGAGTGGATCGTGAATCGCGGCGCGAAAATGGTCGGATTCGACGAGCACTTCAAGGTAGACATGGACGGATCGTATGAGACCCACCGAGTGTTCCTGGAGGCGGGAGTACCGATCATCCGCAATCTCGTAAACCTGGATAAGTGCAGCGGCGGACGTTTCGCCGCAATGGCGCTGCCGCTTTCGATGGAAGGACTAGCGTCCTCGCCGGTCAGAGTGCTTCTGCTCGACTGAGCCGCCCACGGTCACTCGGGCGGGATCAACAGCTCCTGGCCGACGCTTATCAAGCTCGGATTCTCGATCTGGTTCAACTCTATGAGCTCATCCATCTCAACCCCAAAGCGATCCGCAATTCCGAGGAGCGTGTCCCCTGCCGTGACTCTGTAAATCTCCGGCTCCGGTTCGCTGGCAGCGTCCGGGATTCTCGCCTTCGTCGGCGTGGGCGGCGCGGTCACCGTCGTCGGAGGCAAAGTTATCGGAATCACGACCAGCGTCGGCGTGGGCGGCGGATCGAGCATCGGTTGGGCCGTTGCGCTAGCGGTTGCCGTAGGCCTTGGTTGCAGTATCTCCGGCTCGGAGCTCGTCCGGCGCAGGTAAATATCCACTGCCACGATTCCGCCAACAATCACTGAAAGCACGAAGACGACGGTCCCGATTGCCACTGCGCGACCGGAAGTCATAGGGCTGACAGCGCCGACATGTTCTCGTCAGCAGGGTGTTCAAATCCGGATGGCGTTCCGACGAAGCCCAGATTCGACGGCGCGGAGAGCCGGTCCGGTTGGCCCCGCACGCAACAGCCGGTTTCGGGCGCGCGCCTGCCGCGGGCGATCCGATCCCGGTAATTCAGGTCTCTATCCGATCTTCGAGCAATCTATCGCCCGTGTTTTGCGACGAACAGTCCCGTAAGGGGTGACCGACGGGACTTGAACCCGCTACCTCTTGGGCCACAACCAAGCGCTCTAACCAGATGAGCTACGGCCACCACGAGCGGCGACTCTTCCGCCGGCGCGTGCATCAAAGCTGATTGTAGCAACGCCCGTCACTGGGCTGGCGATGAATTTTGGGCCTCAAAGTGGAGCGAGGAGACTGCCTCCCCGGAACGGAGGCTATGGATGTTTGGGCGGCACTATCTGGAGCGGCGCAACTGGTTGGAATCAGGTGGCTGTGCAGTTACAATCAATTGATGGAGCTACTCGACCGGCTGCGGTTTCAAAATCGCCGGCAGTTCGGGTGCGCATGACCCGCGCCGGCGTCTTGCTTCGCCGTCTCTTTGACAGTACCTCCCCGTCACCTCGACGGGGACTCTTTTTAGGCTCCCGCAGGTCACGACCGTCATCGGCTGTAAGGCCAGGATGGGCCGTCATTTCACATTCGGAGCGCTCGTCTCCAAGGGAATCAAGTTCTCGATCGACCTTCGGGCCTTCTCTGGACTGCGATTACGGGTTTCAGCTCGGCGTTGCCGGTATTGGGCGCGTTGAGGGATTGGCACGCACGGAGGTTGGAATCGACTATGCCGGCTGAGAAATTTTCGGGGCGCGGCCTCACTTTCGACGATGTTTTGCTCACGCCGCTCAAGTCGGACGTTATGCCGGCTGAGGTCGACGTACAGACCCGACTCACCGAGTCCCTGTCGCTGGAGGTCCCGCTGATTTCCGCTCCCATGGACACGGTTACCGAGTCGGACATGGCGATAGGTCTGGCCCGGGACGGGGGTCTGGGCATCATCCACCGCAATCTTCCCGTCGAGGTTCAGGCCGCCGAGGTCGACAAGGTGAAGCGCACGCAGTCGGGCATGATCATCAATCCCATCACCATGGGAGCCGACGCCTTGCTCAGCGACGCCCTCGAAATCATGCGCAAGTACCACATCTCCGGCGTCCCGATCACCGAACCGTCCGGCAAGCTGACGGGCATTTTGACCAATCGCGATATCAGGTTTTGTCGGGACGTAAACACTCCCGTCTCACACCTCATGACGACGGAGGGACTGGTAACCGTTCCGGTTGGCACCACGCTCGATCAGGCCGAGCAAGTTCTTCACGAACACCGGGTGGAAAAGCTGCCCGTGGTGGACGAGGACTATATCGTCCGAGGGCTGATTACGGTGAAAGACCTGAGCAAGCGGGCTCAGTATCCAAACACGATCTTCGACTCCAAGGGCCGGCTGCTCGTAGGCGCCGCGGTAGGAGTGGGGGACGACGCCAAAGAGCGCGCGAGGGAACTGGTCCAGAGCGAGGTCGACGTAATCGTCGTGGACACAGCTCACGGCCACAGTCACCGCGTCATTGAAATGACCGAATGGGCCAAGAGCAATCTGGACGTGGTCGTGGTATCGGGCAACGTGGCCACGGCCGCGGGAGCTTCCGACCTCATAGCCGCCGGAGCGGACGCAATCAGGGTCGGAGTCGGCCCTTCGACGATTTGCACCACCAGAGTTGTTGCGGGAGTTGGGGTTCCGCAGATATCCGCGATCACCGATTGCGCCAGCGTTTGCGCCGAACACGGCATCGGATTGATAGCCGACGGCGGGATTCGCTATTCGGGCGACGTCGCAAAGGCAATCGCGGCCGGCGCCGATTGCGTAATGATCGGGAGCCTCTTCGCGGGAACAGACGCAAGTCCCGGCGAGATAATTCTGTATCAGGGCGAGCGTTACAAGCATTACCGGGGCATGGGGTCTATCGGCGCTATGCGGGCGCGCGGTTACTCACGCGACCGCTACGCTCAGGAAGCCGTCGACGACACGGCCAAGCTTGTAGCCGAGGGCATAGAGGGGCAAATTCCGTTCCGGGGTGCGTTGAGCATGACGATCGCCCAGATCGTAGGGGGACTGCGCCAAGCCATGGGTTACTGCGGAACGCCCGACATAGCCGCGCTCAAAGCCGGAGGACGCTTCGTAACCATGACTTCCGCCGGCCTCCAGGAAAGCCATCCTCACGACATCATCATCACGAAAGAAGCCCCCAACTACCAGGCTCTCCGCTAAGCCAGTCGGGGGCCAGCGAGACTTGCCGTGACTGGATGGTAGGTTTCCCCCGGCGACATTACAGACATTACAATGGGGCTATAAAGGACGGCGGCAGAGCGTCCGGCTCCGCGGATCGTGAGGATCGTGGAGCGCGTTCCTTCCACTAGTGGTCAGGTGGGGTCTCACCAATGGGCACACGAACATTTCTCACCGTAGAAGGCAAAGCGGAACTCGAAGGAGAGCTGAAGCAGCTCAAGTACGAGCGGCGCCCCGAAATCGCCGCAAAGATTCACAGGGCAAAAGAGTTCGGCGAGATGTCTGAAGGCGGCGAGTTCGACGACGCCAAGAACGAGCAGGCTTTTATCGAAGGGCGCATAGCCGAGATAGAAGACACTCTCAATAACGCCCGCATAGTGAAGGATCACGATCGCAACGTGGTATCGATCGGTGGCTTCGTAAAGGTCCAGAACGCGAACAACGTTGAGATTGACTTCAACATCGTCGGCCCGGCGGAGATTTCTCCTCAGAATGGAAAGATATCCCACGAGTCGCCGATTGCGCGGTCATTGCTCGGCAAACGAGTCGGCGACGTGGTTCGAGTCAAAGCCCCCGGCGGCGATTTCGATTACACGATCCTGGAAATCTCCTAGCATTCCGATTCATCTCGAATAGATGGATTCCGAGACACCCCGTCACGCGGAAAATCTGGTAGCACCGCGGCTCGCAAAGCTGGACAGGCTGCGCGACATCGGCATCGATCCGTTTCCCCACAACTTTGAGCGAACGCATACCTCCGCCGGCGCGCTTTCGGAGTTCGAGGAGGGCAAGGAGGACTCGCCGGTCTGCTCCGTCGCCGGGCGCCTCGTGCGATTCAATCGCATGGGCAAGAGCGCGTTCGTCCACATCCAGGACGGCGCGGGCCGGATACAGCTCTATCTGCAGAAAAACGTCCTCGGCGAAGAGCAGTTCAAGCGTTTTCTAGACCTCTTCGACATAGGCGACTTTCTAGGAGCGAGCGGCACGCTATTCAGGACAAGGACCGGCGAGGTCACGGTTCGCGTCGAATCACTGCACATGCTCTCGAAAAGCCTCAGGCCGCTCCCGGAGAAGTTTCACGGCCTGTCGGATCACGAGACCAGATACCGTCAGCGATACCTCGATCTGATTGCCGGATCCGAGGTTCGACGCACGTTCCGGATGCGGACAGTGATTATCAGCGAGATCCGCCGCATCCTGGACGGACGCGGATACCTGGAAGTCGAGACTCCAATTCTGCAACCCCTGTATGGCGGAGGCTCGGCGCGCCCGTTCGTGACCCATTACAACGTGCTCGGACGCGACTTCTACCTTCGCATCGCCGACGAGCTCTACCTCAAGCGCCTGATAATCGGCGGATTCGACAAGGTCTACGAGATTTCCAAGGACTTCCGGAACGAGGGGATCGACCGCACCCACTCTCCCGAGCTGACGATGCTCGAATGCTACGAGGCCTACGTCGACTACGAGGAGATCATGAGGCTCACGGAGTCCATCGTCGCGCAGGTCGCGACGAAGATCTACGGCACCCCCGTGGTTGATACCGAAGCATGGCGACTCGACTTCACGCCACCGTGGCGGCGAATCTCGTTCAGCGACGCCATCCGCCACCAGACCGGCCTGGACATCGACGACTATCCTGACGCCGCCGGCATTGCGGAAGCGGCGGCGCAGTTTGGAGTCATCGTCGATCCCGATCTCGGCAGGGGCAAGGTGTTGGATTCGCTGCTGGAAAAGCTCGTAAACCCGCTGGTCGAAGAGCCGACGTTCATAGTCGACTACCCAGTTGAGACCTCCCCGCTGGCCAAGCGGCGAGTCGATGACGAGCGCTACGCGGCCCGGTTTGAGGCGATGGCAGCGGGCATCAAATTCGCCAATGCCTTTTCGGAGCTGAACGATCCCTTAGACCAGCGCAAGCGGTTTGAGGAACAGGCCCAGGCCCGCGCCGCGGGCGACGAGGAAGCCCAAGTCCTGGATGAGGATTTTCTGCTTGCGATGGAGCACGGAATGCCTCCCACCGGAGGACTCGGTATCGGAATCGACCGGCTTACGATGCTACTGACGGGTCACCGCAACATTCGAGAAGTAATACTCTTTCCGCAATTGCGGACCAAGAATTGACAGGCAAGGAAACGCCAGTTCCGCAAGCAATCGGGGAGGAGACCGATGCTCGCTCTTAGCTTTGTCCGGCAGAATCCGGACATCGTGCGCAAGGCTCTCGAACTACGTAACGAGCCGACCGAACTGCTCGATGAAATCCTCGAGCTGGACATAGCTCGCCGGAGAACGCTGGTTGAACTCGAAGACCTCCGCCGTCAGGTCAACCAGGCGTCGCGTCAGATCGGAGCGGCCAGGAACCCCGACGAGCGCAGCGCGCTGATCGAAGAGTCGAAGTCAGCCTCTCAGGGGATACGCCCGCTCGAAGCGACGCTGGAGGACGTTGACGGCCGCCTGCAGGATTACCTGCTCTTGATCCCGAATATTCCTCATCGCGACGTTCCTCCCGGTCAAGACCAGGATGACAACATCGAAGTCCGCTCGTTCGCAAAGCCTCCGCAGTTTGATTTTGAACCGGCGGACCACGTCGAGCTTGCCCGACGCCTGGACATAATCGACTTCGCGCGCGCCGGCAAGATCTCCGGCTCGGGATTTTGGGTCTTCAAGGGGGCGGGGGCCAAGCTGCAACGCTCGCTGATCAACTGGATGCTCGATCTGCACGTTGCCGAGCACGGTTACAGCGAGATCTACCCGCCGTCCCTTATTCGACCGGAATGCATGGTCGGCACAGGCCAGCTGCCGAAGTTCGCCAACGACTCCTACTTCATCGAGTCGGACTCGCTGTGGCTCGACCCTACGGCCGAAGTGCCGGTCACCAATCTGCACCGCGAGGAGATCCTGTCGCCGGGCGCTCTACCGATTCACTACGTTGCATATACGCCCTGCTTCCGCCGGGAGGCGGGCGCGGCCGGGTCCGAAACCCGCGGGCTGCTTCGCGTACACCAGTTCGACAAGGTCGAGCTGGTGAAGTTTGTCGAGCCGGACACCTCCTACGATGAACACGAACGGCTCCTCGCAGACGCCGAAGACGTCCTGAAACGGCTGAACCTGCCGTACAGAGTGATGCTTTTGAGTGCCGGCGACCTGGGCGGAGCGGCCGCCAAGTGTTACGACATCGAAGTGTGGGCGCCCGGCTCCGCGCGATGGCTAGAGGTCTCGTCAGTCTCAAATTTCGAGTCGTACCAATCGCGACGCGCCAACATCCGCTACCGGGCCGCGGCCGACTCGAGACCGCGATTCGTCCACACGCTAAACGGTTCGGGCGTCGCGCTGCCGAGACTCGTCGTCGCGCTCCTCGAAAACTATCAGCAGGCCGATGGCGCGGTCATCATTCCGACCGCTATCCGGCATTTGATGCAGACGGACGTATTGCGTCCGGTGGCGCGGTGAGGGGCGGTCCAAGCGCTGCGTCAGGGCCTCCCCGCGGATGACGTCGCATGAGAATCGGATTTAATCCAAGACTCACCCCCATCAACCGGAAGAGCTTCGTCGAGCAACTCAGGCTCGCGATCGAAAACGCGCGGCGGTTGGAATTCGACGTTATCGAAATATCTCTAAGTTTCGACGCCTACCGGTTGGGACTCTCAACAGTGTTCGGGGGCAGCTTCCTGGACGTAATGAACGACGCTCCGTGCAGCTTTCACCTGCACCTCTTTCACGACACGATCGGCCGTTCCGAAAGCTCGCTAACCGATCCCCAAAAGTATCCCCGGAGCATCGCTCTACGCCGGATCGTGCAAGTCGTCGAGTTCTTCGAACACCACCATCCAATCGAGATGTACGTCATCCATCCGGGAAGGCGGTTCGCAGGAATCGAACGCCATCTCAGGTCCTTCCGCGAAAGTCTGACCGCCCTGGACGCGCTGTTCCCAGGACTTCCGATGGCAATCGAAAACGGGCATCCGGAGGGCGTGCTCGCCGATTTCGATACTCTGCTGGCCTTTCTCGACGACACTCCGAACACGAGATTCTCGTTCCATACCGGACTTGCCTTTCACTCGGTCGGGACTGACCATTCGCGATTTGAAGACCGCGTCAGCTACATGCGGCGCTTCGGCGAGAACCTTGCCGAGATTCGCTGGCACAACACCGCTCCGGGGCACCGGCCCAGCCTTCCGTTGCATCTGGATCTCGAGGGAGGTCTCGACCTCGCCAAAATCTTCAGGGCGCTCGGACGCAACCCCGGGACGGTCCATCTGATCGAAACCGCTGGAAACGACACCGGCGCACTGGCCCGGGAGCGAAGGGCGCTCCATTCGGCCTTCCTGGGTTAAGTACCGCCGCCGTCAACTCCCCGCCGGTATTCCCCGCAGCCCCTCCATATCGACGCCCCGTGATTGCGCGAGAACCTTGAACCTGCCCAGGTCCGACGGCGACACAAGCCGCATGATCGACTCCCGTTCACGCGAGTACCGCCCTTCCGTCATACCGGGCGACGACTGCAGATAAACGAGATATTCGCCAATCCCCAGGCTCGCCAGGAAATCCGCCTGCTGGACTAGCGGCGCGGCCTTGAATCCGAAACACTCGCCAACATCGGCCAGCTCGCTGAAGTTCACATGGCAGGTCAGGTCCTGCTCGCCTGGACGGGCCAGCAAGTCCTCGGAGCCTCTGTGCGCGCGAAACGACATGGCGGTCCCCGCCGACAGCCGCTCGCAGTGCACCAACTCGGCAATGTTGCCGTAGTCGATGGTGATTATTGAGACTCGATCTGCAAGCCGGTCAAGGTCGGCGTATAACTGCCGCACGCCTCGGCGTACTTCGATCCGGCCGCCTTGCGGGACCCGTGTTCCGTAACGCTCCCCGTAGGCGAGAATCGCATCCGTCGCCGGCGCGTCTGCGAAAGCGAACGAGTCTCCGTCCAGCCCTACTTGTTCCTCGACCCAGCCGCTGCCCGACCGGCGAGCGAGGTCGAAGGGCAGGGCGTCGAACAGCTCGTTGCTTAGCACCGCCGCGGCGGCGCCCCTTTTGACTTCGGAAAGCGAAGCCACGAACCGGCTCCCGGTCAGCCTATCGGCGGCCCGCCGCCTGGCGGGACTTGTTTCGACTCCCACGTATTCAAGCGAGGAAGCCCATGGATGTTCTGGAGCGAGCCGGATGAGGCTTCTTGCGAGTTCCCCGTCGCCGGAAGCCATTTCCACAACGACGAAGGGATCGGGCCGTCCGAGAGCTTCCCAAACGTCGTCGAGATGGCGGGCGAGCATCTCGGCAAAGACGGGATGAGCCGTGACACTGGTGAAATAGTCAGTCTCTCGGGCAGTCTCCCGCATGTAGTAGCCATGCTCGGGGTCGTAGAGTGCGGCAGCCATGAAATCGGCAAACCTGATGGGGCCTTCGCGAGCGATGCGATCCGCAATTATGTCCCGCAACGAGGTTTGCGATTGCGGAGCGTTCGGCAAGATTCGGCGCTAGCTGGCTATCCGCGGATCGACGGCGGTTTCCGCTTCCTGGTCCGCCTCAGTCTGTTTCCGCCCGCGTAAGTATCAGCGCCATGTAGGAATCGACTCGCCCTCTCCATCCCGGCGGAATCACGATGGTGCAATCTGTTTGAGACACGATCGCGGGACCTTCGACCTCCGCCGACGCTTCAAGCTCGTCCCTAGAGAATAGCTGCGTATCGACGAACTCTCCGCCGAAGAACACCGGGGCTTTCGACTCGGCCTCGGGTCTGTGCGGCGTTCCTCGCCGAGCCGCCTGGGCAGGCTTCGGTGAGGCGACCGTCGCGGCGACCCTGACTGCCACCACCTCGACTGCCGACTCGGGAGTCGAATACGTGAAGCGGCGCTCGTGCGCCTCGTGGAACGCACGTTCCGCCTGCGCAAGTCCCGCTTCTTCCCAGGGCACTGTCAACTCGTACGACTGGCCGGCATATCTGAGATCCAGCCATCGCGCGAGCGCAGGGTTCGATGACTCCTCCCGCAAGTCCGCCCTTGCGATACGCTCCAGGTCCGCCACCGCAACCTCCAGCACTTGGAGCGACTCGGCTTTCGCGGGGACCATAACGGTGCGGGAGTAGTGGCGCATTCGGTCGGCGACCAGACAACCCAGGGCCGACAGAACGCCCGGATAGCGAGGCGCCACGATGGTATCTACATGCAGCCGTTCGGCAAGCTCGCAGGCGTGAACAGGCCCCGCGCCACCGAACGGCACAAGCGCAAACTCCCGCGGGTCGAATCCACGTTCCACGGTCATCACCCGGAGCGCGCCCTCCATGGTGGTGTTGGCAAGCTCGACGATTGCCTCGGCGGTCCGCGTGACGCCTTGCTCACGCGGCAGATCGGCCAGCTCGGGAATCCGACGAGCCAGATCCGCAATGGAACTTTTGGCCGCATCGTAGTCCAGCGCCAACCTGTCTCCCAACAGCAGGCCGGCGGGCAGCCGACCGAGCACCACGTTGGCATCCGTCACCGTAGGCTTGTCGCCGCCATGACCGTAGGCGGCAGGTCCGGGCAACGCTCCCGCGCTTTCCGGACCGACCACGAGGGCGCCGCCTTCGTCCACGCGCGCAATCGATCCGCCCCCTGCCCCTACCGTGTGAATATCGATCATCCCGATAGAAACCGGATAGCCGCCGATAGTCCCTCGGGTTGTTTGCAAAGCCTCGCCCGGGCAAAGCGTTACGTCGGTCGACGTTCCGCCCATGTCGAGCGTTACGATTTGATCGAATCCCGAAAGCGACGTCACATACCTGGCGCCGACCACGCCGCCGGCCGGTCCACTGAGAATGGTACGGACAGGCTCGCTGGCCGCCTCGTCGGCTCTCAACACACCGCCGCTGGACTGGACAATCCACAACGGGCCGGGGGCCTTAGCGCCCAATCGGCGCAGATAACCATCCATGACCGGCGCGACGTAGGCGTTGATGCAAACGGTGCTCGTTCGCTCATATTCGCGAAATTCAGGGATGATCTCACTCGACAGGCTGACATGCTCGAAGCCGGCTTCCGCCAGCATTTCGCCGATCCGGCGCTCGTGCGCGGGATTCAAGAACGAGAACAATAGACATACCGCGCACGACTCGACCCTATTGCGCGCAAGCCGGCTGATCACGGCGCGGAGACCGTCTTCGTCCAGCGGCAGCACCACGTTGCCAGTATGGTCGACGCGTTCGCGGGCCTCGCGGCGCAACTCTCGCGGGACCAGCGTCGCCTCGCGGACCGGTTCGATCGCGTAGAGCTGCGGTCTGTCCTGACGGCCGATTTCCAGCACGTCCCGGAACCCGGCCGTCGTAATCAGCGCGGTCCGGGCGCCCTTGCGCTCCAGGATGGCGTTCGTGGCGACCGTCGAACCGTGAATTATCGCGTCGGCGCGCTCAACGCCTGTGGAAGAGAGTCCTCGCAGCACGCCGCGACTAGGATCGTCGGGGGTGCTTGGCACCTTGCCGATAGACACGCTACCGTCGGCGATAACTACCAGATCGGTAAAGGTACCGCCAACGTCAACACCGGCGCGTAGGTCCGTGACTTTGCTCCTCCGTCCGGTTCGTGCACCGGCATGAACTCTTTGTCGAATGTATCAAGAGTATGTGATAAATTTCACGTACTCAAAAAGTCGATTGTTCCTCGAAACGGCGGGTCAATCTTACTTCGATGGGAAGTCCGACCGCGGAAAGGCCAAATGTCCCACAAACAACCGTACGAAGGTTGTCCACATACCTTCGCACGCTCGGACTTGAAGCCGCGTCGGGCACGCAGAGCATTTCCTCGGCTCGACTTTCCGAAGTCACGGGTTTTACAGCGGCTCAGATACGACGCGATCTGGCGAACTTTGGGCACTTCGGAAGGCGCGGAGTAGGCTATTCGGTCGAGGGGCTACGGCAGGAACTTCGGGCCATTCTCGGAGTCGATATCGAATGGAGCGTGGCGCTCATCGGAGTCGGAAACCTAGGCAAGGCTCTGCTGGCATACAAGGGCTTCAATCAGATGGGGTTCACGATAGCCGCCGCATTCGACAACGATCAGCGGAAAGTCGGCTCGACCTTGTCGGGACTCACCGTTGAGCCGGTCTCGAAGCTCGCGGCGCGGGTTCGGGAACTCGGCATCCAACTCGCAATAATGACGACTCCGGCGGAGGCCGCGCAGGAAGTTATCGACAGCCTTGTCGCCGCCGGAATCCGCGCCGTACTAAACTTCGCTCCAAGGCGGCTCCGCGCTCCCGAGGGGGTACAAATCTCAAACGTAGACCTGACTATCGAGGTCGAGTATCTTTCGCATTCGCTGTCACAGCGGCGACTCTCCTAAAATGTCCACGTCGGCCGCCGCATCGATTTTGAAATGTGAGGTTTTGGCGACTTGCCCGCATACGTAGGAGTTGTAATTCTCGCCCTGCTCGGCTTCGCATTTTGCGCCGGAAGTCTCGTTGGCGCGTGGCTGCTGCGACCCCGCCGGCCGGTCGGCGCGAAGCTCGATCCTTATGAATCGGGCGTGCCGCCCATAGGGGACGCCAAGGGCCGCCACGTCGTCCGCTTCTATCTGGTCGCGATGCTGTTTGTCGTTTTCGACGTTGAACTGGTATTCCTTTACCCTTGGGCCGTCCATTACGCGGAGCAAGGCGTATTTTCGGATCGCCTGTTCCTGTTTGGCGAGATGCTGGTCTTTGTAGCCATCTTGCTGGTGGCCTACGCGTACGCATTCAAAAAGGGAGTCTTCGAATGGAATCGCGGAGATTGAACCTAAAGCCATCCGTATGATCGAAACCAGCTACGAACAGAAGTACACGCCGGATGAACTGCTGGGGAAGGTGTCCGGACTTCTAGGCTCCTCGATCACCCGAAGCGAAATCTACCGAGACGACGTAGCGGTCGAGGTGCCCTCGGACCGGATCTTCTCGGTTCTGAACAGCCTCAAGAGCGATCCCGACCTGGACATGGCGATGCTCGTGGATATTACGTCGGTGCACTGGCCCGACGACGAGTTAGAGTTCGAGGTCGTGTATCACCTGCGGTCGATGTCCGGCAACCTGTTTATGGCCGTCAAGACCAGGGTCGCGGACGGTCAGAGCGTCGCTTCCATGACCCCGCTGTGGAAATCCGCCGACTGGCAGGAGCGGGAAGTCTACGACATGATGGGCATTCCTTTCGAAAACCACCCCGATCTGCGCAGGATCTTGCTGCCCGAGGACTATCAGTGGCATCCGCTGCGCAAGGGATTTCCGCTCGAAGGGCCTGACTTTCCGATCGACGCCCATCAGACCGACGCGCACAACAAGGTCGAGCCGGACGACTTCTGGGGAGACGCTTCGTGATAGGCAACGAACCGGTCGCCGCGGGCGGCGAAGGGCAGATGGCCGAAGCCACCGAGCGCGAGATGGTCCTGAATCTAGGGCCGCAACATCCGAGCACTCATGGAGTGCTTCGGGTGCTCACCGAACTGTCGGGCGAGACGATCACCAGGGCCACTCCCGATATCGGCTACCTGCATCGTGGAGTCGAGAAGCTGATCGAGTCGAAGCTCTACTACCACGGCATGACCTACACCGACCGGACCGACTACACGTCGGCTCCGGCCAACAACGTTGGCTACATCCTCGCGGTGGAAAAGCTGCTGGGAATCGAAGACCAGATTCCCGAACGCGCGCATTATCTGAGGATGATCGCGGCCGAGTTGGGCCGTATATCCGGCCACCTCGTCTGGATAGGCACCCACGGCCTGGACCTCGGCGCGATGTCGATGTTCCTATACGCGTTCCGCGAACGGGAGAAGGTCTCGGGCCTATACGAAGAGATTACCGGCGCCCGCCTGACCACTAACTTTTTCCGAGTGGGCGGCGCAGGCCGGCACGACGATCCGCCCGGCTGGCTGGACCACGTCGAGGAGTTCGCCGATTCCTTTACCCTTGACGACTTCAACACCATCCTCACCGAAAACGAGCTTTGGAAGGTCCGCACGCAGGGCGTCGCCGTCATCTCCGCCGAAGACGCCATCAGCTACGGTCTAACGGGGCCATGCCTGCGAGGCTCCGGAGTCAACTGGGACCTTCGAAAAGCCCGTCCCTACTGCCGCTACGACCAGGTCGATTTCGAGGTGCCGGTAGGCGAGGACGGGGATGTCTATTCCCGATTCATCGTACGGCTCAACGAGCTTTATCAATCTACCTACATCATCAAGCAATGCGTTGCGAGAGCCCGTGAGTTGCAAGGCGAGCCGGCTAACGCCGCCAATGCCAACGTAGTTCCACCGGAGATCGAGCGAGTCTCGGGTTGGGAGCCTTCCGGCGTCACGGGCGACATGGAAGCGATGATCAACCATTTCAAGATATGGATCGAGGGATACTCGCCGCCCGAAGGCGCGTGCTACATGGCCATCGAATCGCCCAAGGGCGAACTGGCCTACTACTTCGTAAGCGACGGCACCGGCATCCCGTATCGCTGCCACATAAGATCGCCGTCATTCGTTAATCTGGGAGCGTTGCCGTATCTAGTCGAAGGCAACATGCTCGCGGACATGGTCGCGACGATCGGAAGCATCGATATAGTTCTCGGCGAAGTCGACAGATGATCGAACAGCCTGGGGGGAAGTCACAATAAGCCAGGAAACCGTAACTCTGACAATCGACGGGACCGAGGTCTCGGTCCCCCGCGGCACGTCCGTCCTGAATGCGGCGAGATCGCTGGGAATCCACGTTTCAACGCTTTGCGACCATCCGACGCTCGAGTCGGTTGGCGCGTGCAGAATGTGCGTGGTCGAAATCCAGCCCGGGCCGCCGCGCCCCAGCGCCTCTTGCACGACGCTCGTAGCGCCAGGAATGGATGTCCGAACCGACACCGAAGCGATTGTCGGCATCAGGCGCAAGACTATCGAGATGCTCTTGCAGCACCACCCGCTCGACTGCCCCTACTGCGACCAGTCGGGCACCTGTGAGCTTCAGGATGAGACTTTCGACCTGAACATCTGGAAGAGCCCCTTCGAGACTGTTTCGAAGGCGTACCCGGAAGAGAACCTCAACGAAGTGGTGATGATCAACCACAACCGCTGCATTCTTTGCTACCGGTGCGTGAGGGTGTGCGATGAGCAGATGGGCGTTCACGCGCTCGACGTTTCCGACCGCGGCGGGCGTTCCTTCATCGTGACCGCGCAGCACAAGTTCATGGATTGCGAACGCTGCGGGATGTGCATCGAGGTCTGTCCGGTCGGCGCCGTTCTGAGCCGTCCTTTCAAACACGTAGCCCGCGCCTGGCAGACGGTCCAGGCCGACAGCACGTGCCCGCATTGCAGCGTCGGCTGCAAGATTCAGGTCGAGTCCCGCAAGGGCGAGGTCTTGAGGGTTCGGGTCGGTGAGCCGGTCGAACCTAACCGGGGCATCGTCTGCGTCAAGGGCTTCTTCGGATGGTCGTTCGTAAACGACGACGAGCGCATCACCAGTCCCATGATCCGCCGCGCGGGCGAGCTTGTAGAGGTCGGATGGCGTGAAGCTATTGAATTCGTCTCCGACCGGCTGACGGCCGTCGCCGAGATGGAAGGCCCGGAGACAATCGGCGCGGTGGGATCGGGACGTTGCACCAACGAGGACAACTACGCTCTGCAGCGGCTGATGCGGTCGGTGGTCGGAACCAACAACGTGTACCTTGGGCCAAACGGTTTCGCCGCCACCCACCAGGTAATCAGCTCCACGCTCGGCAGCGAAGCGGTCTTCCATTCTCAGGACGAACTGCTCGAATCGGATGTCGTATTGGTTATCGGCGCCGATATCAACGGCACGCACAACGTTCTGGCGGCGCACCTAAAGGCCGCCGCTCGAAAGGGCGGACCGAAACTCATCGCAGCCACCCGAATCGGATCGGCACTCGATGTGTTCGCGCATAAGTCGGTGCGGGTGCGTCCGGGCGCGGAATCCAAATTGCTTGCGGCGATCTCCGGCGAGGAAATCGCCGATCCGGAGAGCTCGGTCGGCGTCAGTGGCGACGACATCGCGGCAATTGGCGACGCTCTGGAAAATGCCGAGAAATCCGCCATCGTGTGGGACACCGGACTCTGGACTGCCGGGCGGGTCGCCGACATCGCGGGCGCGGCCTGCAATGTGGCGTTGAGCACTGGCAAAACCAAGCTATTCCCGCTGCCGGAGAAGGGTAACCTGGCCGGCGCGGTGGAGGTCGGTATGGACCCGGCGGCGCTGCCTGGGCCCGCCGCCATAGACGACACCGCGGCGCGGGCGAGGCTTGGGGAGTTCTGGGGCGCACTGCCGCCGACAGAGCCGGGAACTGGCCTGGATGAGTTCCTGTACGGCGGAAGAATGAAAGCCCTGTACGTTATGGGCGAAGACATCATTGCGACCGCCAAGGACCCGGCGGCGGCGAAGGATGCGATGGACGCGGCGTCGCTGGTTATCGTTCAGGACATCTTCATGAATTCGACCGCCAGCATCGCCGACGTCGTGCTGCCCGGTGCGACATTTGCCGAGAAGAGCGGTCATTTCATCAACTTCGAGGGACGCGCCTGCCCGGTAACGAAATCGAATCCGACGTTAGGGGATTCGCGGGAGGACTGGGAGATTCCCGCGCGAATAGCCGCTCAAATGGGGGCCGACTTCGGCTACAGGGAAGCCTCCGAACTCTGGAGCGAAATCAACGAAGTGGCCAAGCCCGCGGAGCTGTCAGGCAGCATGACCGCTGTTTCGGTCAACGGAACGGTGCCGCCCCCCGGCGGCGACTACCCGTTCGCGCTCGTCACCGAGACGAACCTCTACACCGCCGGCTCGTCGGCGCGCCACGGACCGGTACTCGCCGACCTGTATCCGGCACAGGTGGAGATCAACGAGGCCGACGCCGAAAACCTCGCCATCGAGGACGGTCAGACCGTGGAAGTAACGTCCGCGGGAGGCGCTGTTACGGCGTCCGCCAAGCTGTCGCAGTTCGTCCCGGCTGGAGTCGTATATCTGGCCGACTCCTTGCCCGAAGTGCCTGCGAGAGAGTTGGGCAGGTCGGCTCCCGATGCCACCCCGGTTTCCCTGCGCAAGGTAGAGGACTGACCTTGGTAGACGGCTGGGACGTCCTAATACTCGTAATCAAGGCTCTCGCGATCTTCATCATCGTCCCGGTCGCGCCGCTGGTGTTCGTGCTCGCCGAGCGCAAGATCCTCGGCCGAATACAGTCGAGAATCGGGCCCAACCGGGTCGGACCGTGGGGGCTGTTGCAGACGCTCGCAGACGGCATCAAGCTCGGCGCAAAAGAGGACTTCATACCACCAGCCGGCGACCGCGTCGTATTCTGGCTGGCCCCGTTGTTCATGGTCGTTCCGGCGGCAATGGCCTGGGCCGTCATTCCCATCGGTCCCGAAGTGGAGATAGGACGCAAAATCGGTCTCTGGGTGACCGACCTGAATGTCGCAATCCTCTACATACTGGCGCTTGGCTCGGTGGCCGTGTATGGCCCCGTAATGGCGGGATGGAGCTCCAACAGCAAGTACGCGCTATTTGGTTCGCTCAGGTCGACCGCTCAGGTCATCAGCTACGAAATAACCATGGGTGTGGCCGTGCTAGGCGTGCTGGTTTACACGGGATCCTTCAGTCTCGTCGACATCGTCGAGAAGCAGAAAGACATGTGGTTCGCAATACCGCAGGTGATCGGATTGTTCGTCTTCCTGGTTTCAGGCATTGCCGAAACCAATCGCGCGCCCTTCGACCTTCCTGAAGCCGAGACCGAAATCGTGGCCGGCTATCACGTCGAATATTCCGGCATGAGATTCGCGATGTTCTTCCTGGCCGAGTACGCCAATATGTTCCTTGTTTCGGCGCTCGCCGTCATTCTCTTTTTCGGCGGCTGGCACGGATGGACGATCCCGGGTATCGAGGGGCTCACGAGCGTGCTGTGGTTTATGCTCAAGACCCTCGCGTTGATGTTCGTCTATTTCTGGCTTCGCGCTACACTTCCGCGGCTGAGGTATGACCAGCTTATGGCGTTTTGCTGGAAGTTCCTGCTTCCGCTTGGAATTGTGAACCTGTTGATAACCGCCGTGCTCAGGCTCGGCTGGAGTTAGCTGATGGGATTCGGCACAGGCATCATTTCGGGCCTCATACGAGTGCTCAGCATCGGGTTTAGAAAGCCGATTACTTACATGTACCCGGAAAGCCCGCGACCTGTCGCGGAACGCTTCCGGGGTATGGTGGGCATGAGGCGCGACGAGGTCACGGGCCAGCTTTCGTGCGTTGGCTGTGGACTCTGCGAGACCGCCTGTCCCAACGACGTAATACGCATCGACACGTCGGAAACTGACGAAGGCACCCGCTGGGTCGAACGCTATCAGTTCGATCTCGGGCGATGCATATTCTGCTATCTCTGCGTGGAAGCGTGTCCCGTCGACGCGCTGCAAATGACCCGCGCGTATCACCTCTCCACGCCCAATCGCGCCGACTTGATACTCACGGCCGACGACATGATGCGAATGACCGAGAATCCCGATCAGCCTCTCTTCGAGCATTTGTGGCGTGACTGATCAGATCGTAGCGTTCACATACCTGTCGATAGTCGCCAGCGTTGCCGGATTGGCCACGATATTGGTGCGCAGCCCGGTCCACTCCGCACTCTCGCTGGTGGTAGTGGTCTTCCACGTCGCCGGCATGTTTGTGTTGCTTGGAAACGGCTTCCTGGCGGCGGTTCAGGTTATCGTCTACGCTGGCGCGATCGTCGTGCTGTTTCTGTTCACCATGATGCTGCTCGATCTACGCAGGCACGAAACCGAGCGGACCGTTCACCGGCGCCAGATCTGGCTGGCGATTCCCATAGCGGTGCTGCTGTTCGCCGAAGTAGCGTGGATCGCCATCTCGAAACCCGAGATTTCAGAGAACCTTAAAGGGGCATTCCCACCTCAGACGATTGACGAGCTTGGCGGCAGCGCCCAAGCCCTCGCAACCGTGATGTTTACCGATTACCTGCTTCCGTTCGAGGTCGCCTCGGTCCTGCTGCTGGCGGCAGCGATAGGCGCGATGGTGCTCGCGCGGAATCCCGATGAAGAGTCTCTGGCATCGCCTCCGGACATGATCGAGGACGCCGCGGGGACAGACGGATCATCGGACCAACCCGAAGGCGAGCTTTCTGAAACTCCTGCCACCCATGGGTGACCTTCAAGGGGGAGTCCCGGCTTGAGCATCCCGCTAAACGCCTATCTGCTGGTCGGCGCGATTCTCTTCTCGCTCGGCACGCTTGGCGTTCTCATGCGCCGAAGCGTGCTCATAGTCTTCATTTCGATCGAGCTGATGCTCCAGGGCGTCAATTTGACCTTCGCGGCCTACGGGGCGTTCCTGGAGGACATGGCGGGCAGCATGTTCGTCGTGATTTCGTTGACGGTCGCCGCCGCCGAGGCAGCCGTCGGACTGGCGATCCTCGTTGCTCTTGGCAGACGCGTCACAGAGTTCTACGTCGACCGGCTCGACACTCTGCGTTGGTAATGGCTTTGATCGAGTCCACTAACAATCTGATAGCTCGATGACCGACTTCCCCTGGCTAATACCTCTCTTCCCGCTCGTGGCGTTCGCGATCAACGGCGCGTTCGGTCCCAGATACCTGAAGAAGGCCACCGGTGTCATTGGATCGGCGGGCATCCTGGGCGCTTTCGCGGCCACAGTCGCGCTCTGGATCGGGGGAGTCCACTCCGATACTCCCGACTTCACGCTCTACCGCTGGGTCTCCTCCGGTTCGTTCAGCATCGACATAGGGTTCGTGCTCGATCCTCTTACGGTAGTGATGCTGCTGGTAGTAACGGGCGTGAGCTTCCTGGTACACGTCTACTCCATCGGCTACATGGCCCACGACGAGTCGTTCGCCAGATTCTTCACCTGGCTGCCGCTCTTCGTGTTCGCGATGATCATGCTGGTGCTATCCAACAACTTCCTGTCGCTTTACGTGTTTTGGGAACTGGTCGGGGTTTGCTCATATCTGCTCATCGGCTTCTGGCACCAGCGCAAGTCCGCGGCTGACGCGGCGGTAAAGGCTTTCCTCGTCAACAGAATCGGCGACTTCGGATTTGCCATCGGAATAATCCTGATCTTCTGGAACTTCGGAAGCCTGAATTACGGCGACGTGTTCGCCTCGGTCTCCGACAAGTCCCCCGATCTGATGTTGCTCATCGCCCTACTGCTCTTCATCGGAGCGGTGGGGAAGTCAGCGCAGTTTCCGCTGCACATCTGGCTGCCGGACGCGATGGAAGGCCCTACTCCCGTCAGCGCCTTGATTCACGCCGCCACGATGGTCACCGCAGGCGTTTACATGGTCGCCCGCATGAGACCGATATTTGAAGTGTCGAACGAGGCTCTGCTGGTCGTCGGCGGAATCGGCGCGTTTACCGCTCTGTTCGCAGCAAGCATCGGGTTGGCCCAGACAGACATAAAGCGAGTGCTCGCCTATTCCACTGTGAGCCAGTTGGGGCTTATGTTCCTGGCATTGGGCGCGGGCGCTTACACGGTCGCGATATTCCACCTGGCCACCCACGCATTCTTCAAGGCCCTGCTCTTCCTCGGCTCCGGCAGCGTGATTCACGCGATGCAGAATCAGCAGGAGATGTCCGAGTATGGCGGCCTGTGGCGCAGGATGAAGTGGACCTATTTCACCTTCCTGCTGGGCGGTCTGGCCCTGTCGGGCGTGTTTCCGCTGGCGGGTTTCTGGAGCAAGGACGAGTTGCTGGCGAGCGCCTTCTTCAAGGGCGTGGCCTCCGACGGCTCATGGGCTTTTACCGTGTTCTGGATCATGGGACTGCTAGCGTCGCTGCTCACGGCCGTCTACACGTTCAGGATGATCATTCTTACCTTCCACGGTAAACCTCGAAACGCCGAACTGCACTCCCACTCGCACGAGTCGCCGATCTCCATGGTCGCCCCGCTGGTGGTTCTGGCGGCCGGCGCGGTGGCGCTCGGCGGGGCCGTGGGCTTCCCGCCCGAGCACGGCTTCATCCACGACTACTTGTATAAAGTCCCCGGCGTGTTTCACTTCGCCGGAGCCGGCGAGATAACCGCCGTGATATCACTCGCGATCATCTCGACGGCTGTCGCCGCGTTCGGGATCGTCGCAGCCTACGCCGTCTACTCGCGGCGTCAACCATCTCCGGAAGCGGTCGCGGCCTTGTCGCCGCGTGTATATGGGCTGTTGTATCGCAAGTACTACGTCGATGAGATCGTCAACTACGGGATCGTCGGCGTCACCAAAGGGATCGGACTTATTTTGTGGGCGATAGACGCCAAGATAGTTGACGGAATCGTCAATCTGATCGGTTGGACCGTCAGAGCCACAAGCTCCCTCACCCGGCGCGTACAGACCGGTCAGGTGCAGAATTATCTGTTCTTGATCGCCGCCGGAGCGGTTGTATCCGTCGGTGCGTTTGTGATTTTCCGTTGATGGAGATTGGCCTCAGCATGCGGACATCTTCCTCTGTAAAGAGCGAGCGCTGATAGCTTGGCCGAGCTTTCGATAATCATCTGGGCGCCCCTGATCGGGGCGGTGCTGGTACTGCTGACGCGCAGCCGCTCTTCGGCAACCGCCGTGGCGATGGTGGCTTCGCTCGTCACTCTAGCGGCGACCGTCGCGGTGATAGCCGGGTTCGACCGAGACGCTTTCGGATACCAGTTAGTCGAGGCGCACGACTGGCTCCCGGCAATCGGCGTTCAATACAAGGTTGGCATCGACGGAATAAGCGTGCTGATGGTGCTTCTGACCGCACTGCTGACTCCGATTGTGATCGCCACGTCGTGGCTCACGATCAACAAGCGCGTCAAGGAATACATGGCCGCGATGCTGGTGCTCGAGACGGGAATGCTTGGGGTGTTCCTGGCGCTGGACCTGGTCCTGTTCTACGTATTCTGGGAGCTCGTGCTGATACCGATGTACCTGATCATCGGCGTCTGGGGCGGGCCGAACAGAGTCTACTCGACTGTCAAGTTCTTCCTGTTCACGTTTATCGGCAGCGTCTTGATGCTGGTCGCGATACTCGCCATTTACTTCAACACGCAGACCTTCGACGTACAGGTGCTGCCCGACCGAGCGCTCGCCGAGTCCTTGCAAGGATGGGTATTCGTGGCGTTCTTCCTCGCCTTTGCGATCAAGGTGCCGATGTTTCCTTTCCACACGTGGCTGCCCGACGCCCACGTGGAGGCCCCGACGGGCGGAAGCGTCATACTGGCGGGCGTACTCCTAAAGATGGGCGGATACGGTTTCATTCGCTATGTTCTGCCGCTAACTCCAAACGCTGTTGACGACGCCCGGATCTGGATGATGGCGCTTTCGGTTATCGCCATCATCTATGGCGCCCTGGTCGCGATGATGCAACGCGATCTCAAGAAGCTGATCGCCTACTCCAGCGTGAGCCACATGGGATTCGTTACCTTAGGCATATTTTCACAGGAGCAGGTCGGAGTTGACGGCGCGATAATCCAGATGTTCAGCCACGGCCTGGTGACCGGAGCGCTCTTCCTGTGCGTCGGAATCATCTACGAACGTACCCACACGCGCATGTTCTCCGATCTGGGCGGAATGGCGCGCACCATGCCCGTCTACGCGGTTGTGCTGGCGTTCTTCAGCCTTGCCTCGCTGGGACTCCCAATGCTCAGCGGCTTCGCGGGCGAGTTCATGGTCCTGGTCGCTGCATTCGGATGGCAGTACTGGTCCGGCGTGCTGGCCCTCACGGGCGTCGTGCTCGCCGCGGCCTACATGCTCTGGATGTACCAACGCGTGATGCTCGGGCAGGTCAAGAACGTCGCTTTCCTGCGGCTGCCCGACATGAACCGGATCGAAGTAATGGCTCTGGCCCCCGTTGCGGCGCTGGTCGTCTTCGTGGGAGTCTCACCCGGCACGTTCGTCGACTTCATCACTAAGTCCACAGCCCGCATCCCATTCATTTACTGATGATTGAATGCGCCTTCCTCACCCGTCCGGGTAACCAATGATGACTAGAACCGAACTGACCCTGCTGGTTCCCGAGATAATCGTGGTCGCGGTGGCCGCGGCGATCCTGCTCGTATCGGTCGTAAGCAAACGCGACAATCGCTGGCTAACGCTCATGCTAGGCATCGCGGGGGCGCTCGCCGCCGGCGCGTTCTCGTTACAGTATCTCGATATCGACCCCACGCCGATCTTCAGCGGCCAGCTTACGATCGACCGCTTTACCGTCTTCTTGCGCTTGGTCTTCCTGCTCGTAGCGGTTGCCACGCTGGTGCTGACGGTAGACCAGCTCGAACGAATTCCGTTCGCGGAGTTCGCCGCGACCGTCCTGTTCTCAACGGTCGGCATGATGCTGCTGGCCGGGGCCACCGATCTGATAATGATCTTCATCGCGGTTGAGCTGATGGCGATTCCGGTCTATGTCCTCACCGCCTTCACGCGTTTCAGGCGAATCTCGACCGAAGCGGCCATCAAGTATTTCACGCTCGGCGCGTTCGCTACCGCTGTGCTGGCTTACGGAATGGCGTGGACGTACGGGCTGACCGGTCAAACCGGACTCAAGGCAATCGCCGAATCGCTTCCCGCCATTGTCGACGCGCCTGACATCGAGGTCCTGCTCGCGCTCGGTCTGGTGCTGGTAGGCATGGCCTTCAAGGTCGCCGTTGTGCCGTTCCACGTCTGGAGCCCCGACGCGTACGACGGCGCTCCGACGCCGGTGTCCGCGTTCATGTCCGTCGGACCCAAGATCGGGGCGATGGCAATGTTGGTCCGCATGGTGGGCATGGCGTTCGAGCCGGTTTCGGCGAATATCCAGGTTCTGCTGTACGTGCTGGCCGCCGCCAGCATCATCGGAGGGAACATCTGGGCAGTCCAGCAAACGAATATCAAGCGAATGCTGGCCTATTCGAGCATCGCCCACAGCGGCTACATGCTGGCGGGAATCGCGGCCGCCACCGTGGCCGGCACCGGCGACAGGCCCTTTTACACCTTGCTGTATTACGGCGTGGCGTATGCCCTGATGAACATCGGCGCCTTTGCGGTCGTGTTCGTAATGGAAAGGCGGACCGATAGCGTCGAGATCAGCGCGTTCCGAGGTCTGGCGCAAACCTCCTGGATGCCGGCGGTGATGATGACGATATTCATGCTTTCCCTGCTGGGTATGCCACCACTCGCCGGGTTCTTTGGAAAGCTGTTCATAATTCAAGCGCTCGTTGGAGCCGACTTAGGATGGCTCGCCGTAGTCCTCGTCGTGGGCTCGGTCGTTTCGGCTTACTACTACCTCCGCGTGGTGGTCTACATGTTCATGCGAAATCCCGAAGAGGGAGCCGACGCGGCGCCGTTCAGAATCTCCGACTCGATGGCTTCCGTCATCTTTGCAGCCGGCATTGGAAGTCTTGCAGTCGGAATCTTCTCGAACTGGCTGTTCGAAATCGCCCGGGACAGCGTCCTCCTCGCCAGTTTCTAGCCCGTAAACATCTTCACCTGAGACCGGAAGACGAGGTCGTTCGAGATTGGTCTGCCAGCAGGCAACGGCCAATGACTTGCTCTGGATTATGTCAAGTTGAGGGCGCGTCGTCCAGATGATTGTGCCCGCTTGAGTTGATCGGAGACTCGCTCCTCCGACCGTGGCCCGAGTTCCGTCAACGCGGCCGGCTAATCGTCGTAACGCCGCATGACGCGCATCCTGAAGAAGATGCGCAGGGTGTCGAGCAGCATCCGAACCACTGTCCCACTGTTGATTGTCGATGGAAACGCGAGATCAATCTTGACGGGACACTCCCGCAGACGAACGAAGCCTCGCCTATGGGCCAGCGCGAGCATCTCCACGTCGAATGAAAATCCGTCGGTCTCCAGGCTCGGCATGACGGAATCGGCAACCGCGCGGCTCATGAACTTGATGCCTACCTGGGTATCCCGAACGCTCAGACCGAACAGCAGCCGGCACAGCCACTGGTAACCCCTGCTGGAAATGCGCCGTCCCAGCGGATACTTGACCTCGGACAGCGGGTGCCGTTTCGATCCGATTGCAATATCCGCAGTGCCGTCTCCAATGAGCGACGCGGTAGTCTGAATCGCGGAGGGATCGATGTCGCCGCCCGCGTCTATGAATCCGACGACTCTCCCATCCGTCATCGAGACTCCCCTCCGAACCGCAAAGCCCTTGCCTCGATTTTTCTCGATGACCTCGACACTCGTACGCGGGCCAGCGACGGCTCGGGCGATTTCGGCGGTCCTATCGACCACACCATCGACTACGACGACGATCTGATAGTCGCGCGAAATACTACGGATAGTCTTTTGAATGCGCTCGAGATCAGGACCGATCGACCCTTCCTGCGCAAATGCGGGGATCACCACCGAGAGTCGCTTTGAGACTCTTTGATCGGTCACTTCAATACGACACCGTGATCTATCCCATACGCAAAAACGCCAGCCTTCCCCCAGGCTCTGCTTTATTGGGGGCGGGCGAACCCGAAGCGGTTATCCGATCGACTGCGGGGAATCGACGGAATTATCACTATCCGCCCGTGCGGCTGTCTATCCGGGCAATTGTATCTTCCGGTGGACTTGGCATGTTATCGCCAAGACCGAGGGTTGGCAGGGTGGGTGAATGGCATTGTGCCGAGTCCCGCGCTTCCTGGTGTGATCCAAACGCGGCGACCGAAAAGATACCAATGGGTCATGAGTGAAGAAACGGCAGGAGTAGCGCGGGCAGCCTAGAATAAGAACCGCCACACTCCCGGCCGTAGGGAACGCTTATGCTTGTAATAGCGGCCCCTAAGATATGGAAATGAGACGAATCTGCCCGTGAAAGTCGCTATAAGCTTTCCGCCCTTCGAATCCGAGAAGGGAATTCCGCTTCTAAGCCAGAATCGCCAGTATCAGGTTTTCACGACCCGCGACAGCGCGGGAAACGGGTTGCTGCGTGTCCTGAACAACTTCGTCGGCGACAACGCCACGGTGATTTTCCCGGTGCTTCCCGCGCTCGCGGCCACGCTGCTCGAACAGACCGGTCACGAGGCCGTCTGGCTCGACGGGATTGCCGAAGGCTGGACCTGGGAGGAGTACTGCCGCCAGATCGAGCTGGCGCGGCCCGATCTGATGATGATCGAAACCAAAACCCCCTCGGCCCTCGCTATCTATCGATGCATCGCCGACCTCAAAGAGCGATTCCCGACCATGAGGATCGCCCTGGTCGGCGACCACATCACGGCATTTCCGGAGGAGCCGTTCCTATATTGCCCCGTAGACTTCACCATTCGAGGCGGGCAGTTTGACTTTGCGATACTCGGTCTCGCGAACCACCTGTCGCGCGGCGACGAACTTGGCGGCGGAGTCTTTTGGCGGTACGGCGAAAACGTCGTCAACTCCGGCATAGACCCGAGTCCTCCGGTTCCCGTCGAAGTACGACCTCACATCGACCGCGAGCTTGTCAAGTGGAAGCTCTACGCCCGCCGCAACGGCAACTTTCTCAAGCTCGGAACCTACGGCTGGGCGACCGGCGTAACCGACGCCGATTGCTGGTGGAGGCGGCGGGTGCCCGGCGGTCCCAGACGCGGCGCGGGAGGCTGCACGTTCTGCTCGTGGACCAGCATGTTACCGGTCTTCTCAGTACGACCGGTTGACGACTATCTGGACGAATTGGAGCATCTGGTCGAGCTTGGCGTCGAAGAGGTCTTCGATGACACCGGAACGTTCCCCGTCGGCCGCTGGCTGCGCGACTTCTGCGAAGGATATCGGGAACGGGGTCTGCATAAAGTCCTGATGATGGGCTGCAACATGCGGGCCGACGCCCTAAACCAGGCCGAATACGAGATGCTCGCTTCGGCCAACTTCCGCTTCATCCTCTATGGAATCGAGTCCGCGAGCCAGCGGACGCTCGACTTGCTCAACAAGGGTACGACCGTTCAGCAGCAGTGGGACTCGGTCCGCTGGGCGAGCGAGGCCGGCCTGGAACCTCACGCGACCTGCATGGTCGGCTATCCCTGGGAAACATTCGACGAGGCGCGCCGCACCGTCGAGTACACACGAGAGTGTTTCGAGCGCGGATGGATAAACACGCTGCAAGGCACGATCGTCATCCCCTATCCCGGAACTCAGCTCTACGCGCAGGCCCGCGAGAACGACTGGTTGAGATTCGACGGGCCGGAGAACTGGCACCGGTTCGACATGCGCGAGCCGGTGCTCAAGTCGCCGATTCCCGACGAACAAATCATGGGCCTCGTAAGGTCCCTCTATACAAGCTTCCTGACCCCCAAGTACGTAGCCCGAACACTGCGATCAGCAGTCAAAAGCCGCGATCACTTTCGCTATTACGTCGTCCGCGGCTCCAAGTATCTGGTGGGACACCTGCTCGACTTCCGCAAGGGGCAGGTCGAGAATGGCACGGTCAAGGGCACGGGCGACGCTGCGGCCCCGATGACGGGGGTCGCGGAGCTTCCGACCAAGCTCTACACCGCCGGCGGATTCACCGCGCCGCTGCCTGCGGAAAAGCTAGTCGAAACAGCTGCCGAGGCAACCTCCGCGGATTTGCCCGTCTAGCGTCGCTATTGCGCCTGACGGCTACCTTTCCAAATTTCGGGCAGCGAACCCCTTGATGAAGGCTCCTCCGTACACGACGTGCGTCAACGCTATACCCAGTGCCGTCACAATCCCCATTGCCAGACTGCGCGACCTGACGGCGACCTCGACCCCCGACAGCGCCAGCGCGACTCCGTACAGAGCTACCGCGGCTACGTAGACAAACCACAGCGGCGGCAAGGCGAGGGCGATCAAAGGCCCGACGATCAGACCTACCAGCCACAAACTCGGAAGAGCGTAATTCAGCCGTCGCGAGGTGCGTGGGTATATTCGGGCGAAGTGTCCGCGGTGGATGCCGTATTGGGCGATCTGCTGCAGATGAGGCACAATCAGATTGCGCCGATGGTGGTACACAAGCACCCCAGGGTCGTACCTGATCTTTCCGCCGTCATTTACTATGGCGAGGCAGAGTTTCGTATCTTCTCCGGGGAAAAAATGCGTGCCGAAGCCGCCCGCATCCTCAAACGCGGACCTGCGCACCAGGAAATTCATCGACGGATAGTCGTCCACCCAGCGCGCCTTCTCGGGTATGAACCGGTAGCGTTGCACTCCGCCGCCGAGATACGACGACGAGATCCAGCCAGAGGCCCGCGCAAGGAAACTGTCTTCCGGAGGCGTCACACCAGGGCCACCGACTGCCGCGACCTGCGGATCGGCAAAGACCTCGACTGCCTTCCTAAGCCACTGACTGTCGGGATAGGCGTCGTCGTCGATGAAGGCGAGAATCGTCCCCCTCGATTCCCTCGCGCCCTGATCGCGCTTGTCCGCAGGCCCGACAGCGCCCGATGCAAGGTACCGGACCGAGTCTCGCCAGTCATCGATCGGTTCGTCGGTAATCACCAGGACTTCGAAGTTCGGATAGTCGAGGCGTTTGAGCGCGTCCAGACACTGGTCTAGCTCCGGACTGGTCGTCCGGCACGGAATTATCACGCTGACGAGCGGGAGCGCTTCAGCGGTTCTCATGAGCAGTGTGTGGTGTCGTGGATTCGATTCTCATAGGGTTCAGTCGCTTGACGGCCTGGATAGGTCCAATGCGGCGGATCAAGCCGTAGATTATCTCAGTGCATACGCCATAGAGTTGCACGGCGCCTACCGTCGAAGATCCGATTGACCTCCGCCGGTTGCCGCAGTGCTCACGTTAGTCTTGCCGCCGCTCGCCAATCTCAGTCAGATAGTCTCGCAGCCCGTCCTTCCACGACGGAAGACGTTCGCCTGTGGCTCGCTCGAATTTTGAACAATCCAGGGCGGAATACGGGGGACGGCGCACGCCGTCGAAGAACTCTTCCGACGTGACCGGAAACGCCTTGGCGGACACGCCGGCGAGCCGAAGAATCTGCACGGCGAACTCGTACCACGTGCAATCGCCGGCGCTGACGGCGTGAAAGGTGCCGTTGCAGTCGGCATGAACGAGTGCAGCGATCGCCATCGCCGGATATTTGGCGTAGGTAGGAGTGCATCTTTGGTCGTTCACGACCCTGACTTCGCCCCGCTCGCGCGCCAGCCTCAGCATTGTCAGAACGAAATTGCCCTTCTTTCCCGACGACCCGCGCGCGCCGTATAACCCGCAAGTCCGGATCAGCAGGTGCGAGTCGGTCGCCTGCCGGACCAGATGCTCGCCCGCAAGCTTTGAGGCGGCGTAAACGCTTAGCGGAGCCGGGAGATCATCTTCCGTCAGCGGTCTAGGTTCGACGACATTGCCGAACACATAGTCGGTGCTCACGTGCACGAACTTCGCCCCGAGGTCGCGACATGCCTTTGCAAGAAGAAACGGCGCACGGGCATTGACCTCGAAGCTGGTCCGCACGTCTCTTTCGCATTGCGGCAGGTTGTGAAACGCCGCGGTGTTTATCACGACGTCCGGTCTTGCCCGCTCCAGGGCATCACGGATTTGGTCGGACTCCGTTATGTCAAGTTCACGACGTGACAGCACGAGTAAGTCGTTACCGGCAAGCGCCTCTACGAGATAAGTCGCGAGCTGACCGCCGGCTCCCGTGATCAGTGCCCGCATTCGGAAATCACCTCGAGACGGTCCCTGGGCGGCGCGCCTACAACCAATCGCAGCCGCAGACGTTCGGCAATGTGCCGAATCTAGCCCACCGCCGCGGCCGCAAATTCCGGCGCGTAAGTCCGCGTGGTTTCCTCTATCGCCTCGTCGATGATCGAAACGATGTCGTCGAGCTGATCGGGCGTCGTAATGAATGGCGGCGCCAGGACCTGCACGTGCGTCGACGGGCGAGTCACGAGGCCGCGCTTCCTACATGCCAGATCAACCTTCTTGGCAAACGCCAGCTCCTCGGGAAACGCCTCATGCGTCGATCTGTCGCGCACGTATTCGATCCCGCACAAAAGGCCCTTGCCGCTGACCTGGCCGATCACCTCGTGACGGTCCTGCAACTCCTCCAGCTTGGCCATCAGCAACTTGCCCAGCCCATACACCCTGGCCGGATAGTCGTTCTGGACGAGCTGATCGATCGCCGCGATTCCAGCCGCTCCAGCCACGGGATTCCCGCCGTAAGTGTGACCGGCGTGATACTGGACCTCCTCTTCGGCATCGCCCCAGAAGGCCGACGCAACCTTGTCGGCAAGCACGACGACTGAAAGCGGATAGTAGCCCGCGCTCATCCCCTTGCCCGCCGCGATTATGTCCGGCCACGCGCCCACGGCCTCGCCGCCCCACATCTTCCCCAACCGGCCGAAGCCGGTGATGATCTCATCGTAAATGAGGAGAATGTCGTACTTGTCGCAGATTTCGCGCAGGATCGGAAAGTACTCGTCCGGAGGGACCACGAACCCGTCTCCCGACACGATCACAGGCTCGGCTATGAACGCGGCGACCGTATCCGGACCTTCCCCTTTGATGAACTGCTCAATGGCCGACGCACAGGCGACTTCGCAACTTGGGTATTCGAGTCCGTAGGGACACCGATAGCAAAACGGCGGCGGGACGTGAACGTAGCCGGTTCCATAGGGTTCATAGAACTGCTTGCGGCTCGCACCGCCGCTAGCCGCGAGCGATCCCATCGTTCCGCCGTGATAGGACCAGTAGCGGGAAAGTATCTTGTACTTGTGCGGTTTTCCCGTCTGCCGGTGATATTGGCGGGCGATCTTCATCGCCGCCTCCGTCACCTCGGAACCGCCGCTGAGCAACTTGACCGTGTTGAAGTGCGGCGGCGTTATGTCGTTGATTCGCCCCGCCAGCTCCAGGGCCGGCTCGTTGGTTGCGTACATCGGCATGGAAAAGTGCAGCCGTTCAAGCTGCTTGCTTATCGCGTCGATGATGGTCCGGTTCTTGTAACCGAGGTTGCAAGTCATCACGCCGGAGAGTCCGTCGATGTAGCGCCTGCCGTCTACGTCAGTGACGTAGATACCGTCGCCGTCGGCGAGAATCAGCGGGTCTTCACCAAAGGCCTTCATCTGCATGAAATCGATAAATATCCGCTTCGTCTTGCCGGCGAGGTCGTCGTTCGACACGGATTCCCCCTTCAAGTCACAACCGTCTCTTAACTGAAAACCGTCTAGCTGTATTTTGGCCGGACTGGCCCTCTTCCAGCCAACCGCCCACGAATACTAGCAAGCCGGCGGCGGTCTAATCCCGCGAGCATCCAAGTAGGCAGCCTGGAACCTTTGACACAATCTCGCTAACCGTCCACTATTCAGCGTCGCAAGTAGGAGTGAACCATCTTGATAGAGCTAAAAGCCGGCGTCGGCCGAACGGACATTACGCCACCCCTTGGAATTGCCCACGCTGGTTGGGGCGCTCAAACCCATCAGCGCGCCGAGGCCGTCGATATGCCCCTCTTGTGCACCGCGCTAGTCGTAGCCAAGGACGACCTCGAATTGGCGATAGTCGACCTCGACCTGATATGGCTTATGCCGGAAAACGATTCCGCCGTCCGCAAAGCGATTTCCGCCAAGTGCTCCATCGATCCGGCGAACATCCGAATTTCGTACAGCCACACGCACTCCGGACCGATCGTCGACTTCACCTGGATGACCGAGGGCGACGAGCTGATCCCCCCGTACGTGGCCGAACTGCCCGAGAAGGCGGCCGAAGCGGTCTACCGGGCCAAGAATGACATGCGCCCTGCTCACATCGGGGCGGGAACCGGCGAGTGCGCCAATAACGTCAACAGGCGGATGACAAACTCGGAAGGCAACATCTTCTGCGGAAGAAACTGGGACGGTTTCGTCGACCGCGAAGTAGTGGTGATTGCCGTTGACGATCTCGACGAAAAGCCTATAGCAACCCTAGTCAACTACGGTTGTCATGGAACGACCATCGGTCCGCCCAATCGCTCCGTTACCCCGGACTTTCCGGGTCCCATGCGGCAAACCGTCGAGCAAAACATCGGAGGACTCTGCCTCTTTCTGCAAGGCGCCACCGGAAACGTCGGGCCTGTCAACGGTTTCACGGACGACGCGAATGTCTATCGCCAGGCCGGACATCGGCTGGGTATCGAAGCCGCAAGGGTCCGACTGGACATCGATCCGGTCCCGCGCAAGGAAGAGTTGGTCAGGATACTGCCCTCCGGCGCCGAGCTGGGAATCTACGAGGACAAACCGGCGGGCGAGCCCGACTCCAGCCTCGCGGTCTTAAACACGAATCTCGAGCTGCCAGTAAAGGAATATCCGCCTGTCAGTGAAGCGGAGGCAGAATTCGACAGCCGCAAGTCAGCTCTCGTCGAGGCGCGCAAGACTGGCGATCAGTCAGTGATCTACGAGGCGGCATGGCCCGCGCGGCGAGCCGAGCTAGCCTTGCATCACGCCAAGCTGTTTGGCGGCGGAAAAGTCGATATCTGGATCCAGGCAATGCGGTTGGGCCCGGTGGCGCTCGTTGCGACGCCGCTGGAGCCGTTCGCGGAAATAGGCGCGGAGGTCAAGCAGTATTCACCCGCCGCCCACACCGCCTTTTCCGGGTACTCGAACGGGTATTTTGGATACATGCCCATGCCCGACGCATACGCGAAGGGCGGATACGAAGTTACGACCTCGCCCTATCAGCCGGACGCGGCCAGCATGCTCGTGAAGGCCTGCGGAGAGGCTTTGAAGAGGCTCTGGGACTGAGGCAGGCGCGAATTAGCCAGTCAGCCCCCGTTCTGCCAACGGGAGGCCTTTCGGCCGGACGCCAGCCGACCTATTGGACCGCTCCCAGTCCTCCGAACAGCGGCAAGCCCGCTCGCGGGGCGTGAATGGCCGTCACTATCCGGTTCTCCGTCTCGGTCACGTATAGCGTCTTGCGGTCCGGTCCGCCGAACGCGGCGTTCGTGGGCCGCAATCCGCCGGCCGGCAGCCGTTCCACGACCTCGCCATCGCGGGAGACGACCGAAACTATGCCACCTCCAAAAACCGCAACGTGAATGTAGCCGTCCTCGTCGAACGCCATTCCGTCGGGACCCACTTCACCTTCACGGCCCGTTCCGACGTACGCAAACTCCTCGCGCTCGACCGCGTCCCCGTTTGCGTCCAGCGAGAACCGGTGCAGCTTTTCGGAGAAGGTCTCCGCCACTATCAGTCCCTGGCCGCAAGGGGTTATGGCCAATCCGTTCGGGTAGGCCATACCGTCGGCTATTCGGGTGACCGTGCCGTCCGGATCGATCCGGAAAACCCGGCCGTAAGGATCCTCCACGTTCGATTCGCCGGGGTCAGTGAAATAGGCCCTACCCTGCAAGTCGAACGTGATGTCGTTGGGACCGAAAAACGGCTCGCCCTCGAATTGGTCGGCGACCACGCGAGTCTGCCCGCTCGGCGACACGCAGGTTATGCGCTTCGCCTCAGGTTCGGCGACGTAGAGATCGCCGTTTTGATGAAAAGCCGAGCCGTTGGGCCCCCCTTCTGATTCCACGAACGTCGATACGTTGCCGTTCAGGTCGACCCGCGGAATGCGACCTCCCTTGCCGTCGGTAATGTATAGATTTCCCGCCCGGTCGAACGCCGGTCCCTCGGGGAATACAAATCCGCTTGCGAATACCTCGTACTCACCGTAGTCCACTAAACATCACTCCAGTCTTTCCCGGCAATCCCGGCTGCGTCTACGTCCATTCACCGGCCCGGAAATCCGGCACCTTCACGGGCCTTCCGTGCTGCGCTATCGAAATCTGTGACATCAGTCCCGGCAACGTATAGTCCAAGGCCCTGTAGACATCGATCTCCGGCTCCTTGTCTTCACGAATGGCGGCGATGATGTCATTGACCACGAAGAAGTCGGTCCCGCCGTGAGCCGAGGCGAACGCCTCCGGCGGTGCGTTCTTCCAGAAGTCAGGCAGGAACTCGTCCTCAAAGTCGGCGAGGGGCCGCCACTCGCGGCCGGAGCCGTCATGCCCGTTCCCACCGGCGGAGGTCTCCTCAAAGTCGTCCAGCCATACCTTCGGCCGGCCGCGGAATCCACGGGATGCCTCGTAGCAGCCCTTGGTTCCCTGCAACGCCAAATAAATGCCTCCGTGCGGCCTGTTCGAGAGCATGTCCACACGGATCTTGATCAGCGCGCCCGAGGTCGTCTTGCAAAGCATGGTGGTCGTATCTTCCGCCTCGTGCTCGGGGGCGGTATGTCTCCCGCTGCCCAGGCACACGACCCAATCGACTCGGTCATCGAACCATTCCAGCACCGGCCCGAGGCTGTGCGTGCCGTAGGTGCAGCCGTTGACTCCAACCTGCCACCTGCTTCTCCAGGTAGGCGTCCCGCCGTCGTCGTAGTGGAGCGCCCTGATCTCGTGGAGATATTCGCCCTCCCCGAAGTAGAGCTCACCAAACAGGCCCTTCCGCACCATGTTGCGAATAATCAGGCTGTCCCACTCGAAGCAGACATTTTCGGCCATCATGTACTTCAGGCCCGACTTCTTCGCGCGTTGCACGCCATCGAACAGCTCCCGGCACTGCTCGACGGAAACCGCCGCGGTGACTTCACTCATGACGTGCTTTCCAGCATTCAACGCCGTGAGCGTTTGCGGCACGTGCAGGTGCATCGGAGTCGCCACGAAGACCAGGTCGATATCCGATTCCAGCATCCGGTCGAAGTCGGTAAACCTGTTTCGAATGGCATGGCGATCGGCGGCTTGTCGCAGCCGCTCTTCATCGATATCGCAGATCGCGGTTACTTCCACGTTCTCGTGCGCACGAAAGCCCGCAATCAACGCCGGGCCCCTCCGCGCGCCCGCTATGCCGACGTTCAGCTGCTCAACCACTACGTAAGCCCGTCGCCGCGCGGCAAGTCCAGATCCGACTCGAAGTCAACCGGTCCCGATAGTGCAGTCTTCTCTTCCAGTGTTAAAGTCGGTGACGGCGAACCACCATGACTGACCCGACTTACTGTATGTTGAATCCTGCATCAACTCCACCCACACCCCGGTAGCGTCCAAGGGTAGCGGGCATTGTCCAATCGGTCCGCATCTCACTCGCCTCCCGGAGCAGCGCCGATAGGCGGCATCGGCAATCGATCCCGGTCGTAAGTACACTTAACCGTCCGCGGTGACGACCGCGTTTCTAACGCTATACGCAGAGCACGAGACTTTAATGAAGCTACGCCCTGAGCAGCAGGCCGAGATCGACGCCTTGCGGTCTCAGTCTTTCCAGACGCGCCGGGCTACCGTGCCCGCGCTCGAAGAAATCCTGTACAAGCCGCTGCCGGTGCTGGACCACGGATTCGTGCGAGTAATCGACTACATGGGCGACGACTCCGCAATCGTCCAGGCGGCGCGGGTCTCGTACGGCCGGGGAACCAAGCGGGTGCGCCAGGACGCGGGGCTGATCCGCTATCTGATGCGAAACTGGCATACGACGCCGTTCGAGATGTGCGAGATCAAGTATCACGTCAAGCTGCCCATCTTCGTAGCGCGTCAGTGGATACGGCACCGAACAGCCAACGTCAACGAGTATTCGGCCCGTTATTCGATCCTCGACAGAGAGTTCTATGTACCCGCGCCCGAGCACCTGGCCGCGCAGTCGAAGTCCAACCGGCAGGGACGCGGTGAAGTGCTGACCGGCGACGAGGCCGCCAGCGTAATGAGACTCCTCCAGGAGGACGCCTCACGCGCCTACGACCACTACGAGGACATGCTGAATGAAGACACCGAGGGCAACGTTCTCGACGCAGGGCGGTCGGGACTGGCCCGCGAGCTGGCCCGCATGAATCTGTCGCTGAACTTCTACACGCAGTGGTACTGGAAAGTAGACCTGCACAACCTGATGCACTTCCTGTGGCTCCGCTCGGACGATCACGCGCAGTACGAGATTCGCGCGTACGCCAAGACAATGCTGCAAACGCTAAAGCTCTGGCTCCCGCTGACCCACGACGCGTTCATGGACTACCGAATAGGCGCAAAGCCGCTATCCAGCAAGGGATGGGCGGTCGTGCGCAAGATGATCGCGGGAGAGCGGGTGGACTTCAAGTCGAGCGGAATGTCGCGGGCGGAGTGGCGCGAGCTAAAGCAAGCGCTCAATCCGGACGACTCCGAAGACTAGCTCGACGGTTAAAGCCGGGGTGGGCTATCCCGCCGTCAACGCGAGCAGCAGCGCCTCCGCGTGAGACGCAGACTCCATCCCTGACTAGCCGGCTATGACCCGTAGGTTGTCAGCCACCGCTCCATCCGCCAGGCGCTGTCCTTCAGTCCGCCGGCGCGGTTTCTGGCCATCCACAGGCGGCGATGCTCTTCGATGATCGGCCTAAGGTCGGACGCAAGCTCCGCCTTTGTCGAAGCGGGGACTGACCCAATCACGCCGCCGGCATCGATGCGCGCCTTGGCCATGTGGATGCAATGACGCATGACGGCCGCGGCATTCAGATATTCATCCACGACCAACGAAGCGTCGTCCCTATCCATACGGGCTTGCGAAATAGGGGCCATGACCTTGTCGACGTGGTCCAGCGCCGTATCGAGTGCCGGGCTAGTTATCGTCTCCGGATGCAGCCGCCGGTCCGAGGGGTCCGGGAACAGCAGCAACTCGGCAAGAGGCGACCCATTGGTCGACGGGCGCCTTAGACCCGAAACCTCGTCAGTGTTGCCGAGCGCATGGACCAGGTTGCCCATTACTCCCGCGCTGTCCCTGAAAACGTGGACGTCAAGCGCGCGTGAAATGTCGACGTCGCGATTGGAGTCGAGCGACCAGCTCACCGACGCGCCGTAGGCCAGGCCCAGATACGAGACCGGGAGATACTGCCAGTGCCCGTGGTCTCCCCAGTCTGTGTTGAGATATCCGACGGCTCCGAGCGATCTGCCGGTCTCCGCCGCATTGAGCATGTTGGCCATGGCATTGTCGGTCCGACCCGCGACCGTATTCCAGCTTGCCGTTCCCGGACACACGTAGAACGGAACGCCCGCGTCGGCCAGCTTGCCGGCGTTTTCGGCAAACGGATGGTTAGCCCGGTATCCCCATTCGAGCGCGATAGCGTCAGCCGGCAGGTCCGGGATCAGTTCCGGATAGTTCCACACGATGATGTCGTCCCAAAACAACATCGTCCGTCCGTGGGATTTGACGATCCGGGATACCTCGTTGAGGAATTCGAGATACACGCGGCCCTTTCCATGCTCCTCACAGGCCTCCCTGGAGCGCCCCAGTCCCAGGTCGTCGGTCTCGTCGCAACCGACGTTGACCAGGTCGCTCGAAAAGTGCGGAAGCAGGTCATCGTAGAGACTTCGGATGAAGTCGACGCATTTCGGATCGGTGGCGCACAGCGAATAAGGAACGTTCTTGCCGGTCCCCCAATGGTCCACCGCGCCCTCCGGCGACTCGGCGAGCGGCAGATACTCGGCATGTTCGAACCAGCGCTCGAAGTGACCGAACGAGTTCTGATTCGCGACGAGATCGATATGGCGCTCCCGGCAGAACTCGTCCAGCGCCAGGATGTCGTCGCCCGTTACGGGCGTGCCGTCGGCCCAGACGGTCTTATGGTCACGGTAAGCAAACGCGTTTTCGCTGTGCAACTGAAACTGGTTGACCTTCAGCCCGGCCAGCATGTCGACCAACCCGAAGATTGTTTCGAGCGTTGGAATCTTGTCCTTGCTGATGTCGTGCATCACTCCACGGGTGAGAAAGTCCGGCCAGTCGTTTATTCGAAGGCAAGGCAATCTCCCGGTGCCGCGGAACTGCTCCGCGATTTGCCGCATCGTCGCCGCCGCGTAGAAAGCCCCGGCTTCGTCGGCGGCCACGATTCCGAGGAAGTCCGATTCAATGGTGATCCTGTAGCCTTGGGCGCGGGGCACGTGGTACGGATTGATCGCGATAGACGCCCGGACATCGGCGTCCGTTTCCGCCCCTGCCGGGGTCAACTGCCATCGCGGACCGACCATGGAAAGCGCCTCCTGGAGCATGCGGGCAGCCCGGTGGAGGCCAGCCACAGGCCGGGCGCCGACGCTTATCAAACCGCCCGCCCCGACCTCCAAGACTCCGTCGAGCCGGATGCTCTGCTGCGGCTCTGGTAGAAGAACGAATTCGTTATTCACGGGCGGACCTCGATTCGCCTTGCGTTAAGTCACGCGACCAACTTCCACTGAGACCTTATCCGATCCACGAGCCATCGCCATCAGGCGAGCCCGCCAAATACGAGGCGCCGCGCTCGTTTGGTGAAGGACCCGACAACGAATCTCAAGTGAAAACGGCTCCGAAATGATCGAGTGTGAAGTCAAACCCGACACGCCGCGATGCATTAGCGACGCCATATAGATTAGTATTCAGGCGTCATCAATATCGACGACCCCGGGTCGAGATCGCGGAGGTAACTCATGAACGAAAGCAAAGTCTCTCGCCGTAAAGCGTTGAAGGCGCTTGGACTCGTAGCGGGTTCCGGCGCGGTCGTGGCCGCGCTGGCAGGCTGCGGCGAAACGCAGGTGGTTGAAGTAGTCAAGGAAGTCGCGGTCGTCCAGGAGAAGATCGTCACTGTCACTGTCCCGGAGCAGACTCCGCAACGCGACAACGTCACCATTGTGATGCAAAGCTGGTGGGCCCCCACCATCGGACTTCCTTTCCAGGCTTGGGACGAGCACATTCGCACATTCTCGAACACCAGCCCGTGGGTGACGCTGGAGGTTGAATACGTCCCCTGGGGCGACATGATCAAGAAATACCTTGCGGGCGTGGCCGCCGGGGACGTTCCCGACGTTTTCCACTCCTCAATCGCGTTTGCCCGCGATCTGTGGGACCAAGGTACGCTCGAGGAACTGAGCGAGTTCATCAAGACGACGCCTGACATGGCCGAGTCGACCTTCATGCCAGCGACGACGCCCTATAGAAACTCTCAGGGCAAATGGTTCGCGATTCCGTGGGAAGGTTTCGACGGAAGAGCGCTCTACTACAACGTCGCGCATTTCGAGGAAGCGGGTCTCGATCCCGCCTTCGAGAGCACCTCGCAATGGGATTGGGACATGCTGCTCGAAGCGTCGCAGCAGCTGACCCAGCGCGACGGCGACAAGGTCACACGTTCCGGGTTCCTGATCATCCGCCCCCACATGGAGTACTTCTGCTCGTGGCTGTACTGCCAGGACGCGGAGTTCTACGCGCCGGGCGAGACGAAGGTAGCCTTCAACCAGAACGACGCCGCCATGAAGATGGTCGATTGGCACCTTGCCGCGCTCAACGACCACAACATTTCGATTCCCATCGTGGCCGAGCGGCCCGACGTGAACCTCTTTCAACAGGGTCAGGCGTCCATTGCGCAGAACGGTCACTGGGCGATCAGCAAGATGCGCACCGACGTACCGGGGCTGAAGTTCGATCTGATGGGCATACCGAAGGGGCCTGGCGGCTCGAAGATGCGCACGGTCGCGTTCACCAATCTCCACGCCTTGCCCACCAAGGCCAGGCACAAAGACGACGCTTGGGACTTCATCGCCTGGCAGGCGGGCCTGGAGCAGCAAATCAAGAAGCTGCAACTCATGGACTTCCCCAGCCCGCGGCTGGACTTCTACGAGACCAACGAGTGGAAGATCCAGACGCAAAGGGTCCCGCAGCTCAAGAACTTGCCGACCATGCTCGAGGATGGCGGCGCCTGGCCGTACGTTCGCTTCAGTGAAGTGAACAACACCTACACGCCGATCATGGAAGGCATGATGATCGGTCAGCGAGAAGTCGGCGCGGGTGTTGCCGACATGGAGACGGGGATCAACGAAATTCTCGGCAAAGCCGCGGAGATGATGGGATAGGCGAGATCAGCGGCCTGGAGAGGGCGCGGGCAATGCTCGCGCCCTCTTTCGGCACATTCTTGTAGTCGAGAACCCCCATGCAGATTGCCCGTACGTCCGAGAGTCGACCCCGGCCCGGTTGGCTGCGAGATCTTCAGCGGGATGCCTTGGGCTACAGCTTCGCCGGCCCAGCCGTAATCCTGCTGGTCATATTCTCCATAGTCGCGATCGTCGTCTCCCTGTGGATCAGCTTCCACGAATGGACTTTCCTGCGGGATGAAAGGCCTTGGGTCGGGCTTGACAACTACGCCAAAGCGCTCGACGATCCGGTCTTCGGCAAGGCTTTCAGGAACACTGCCAGATATGCGGCTATCGTCGTCCCGGCCATAACGGGACTCGGGTTGCTGCTCGCGCTCATCGGCAACGAGGCCCGGCAGGGCAGGGCGGTCTTTCGGACGATTTTCTTCATTCCGACGCTGACGCCGTTGGTAGTCCTCTCGTTCCTCTGGATTTGGCTATTCGAGCCCACCGGGTCGTTCAACATTGTCCTCGAGAAGCTGGGGCTGCCGACGCCGAACTGGCTTATGGACCCGGTCATGGCGCCATTCGCGATCATCATCATGTCCGTCTGGGCACACGTGGGCTACTACATGGTGATATTCATGGCAGGGCTGGCCGACATTCCCCAGATCTACTACGACGCCTCCGAGGTCGACGGGGCCAACGTTTTTCAGCGCTTCTGGCACATTACGTTGCCATTGCTGCGAAATACCCTGATTTTCGTCGTGGTGATTCTGGCGATCGGAGCGTTCCAGGTTTTCGATCAGGTCTACTTGATGACCAGAGGCGGACCGGACAACTCCACCGAAGTCATGCAGGCGCTTATCTACAAGCAGGGTTTCGAATTCTTCCACATGGGCTATGCGTCCGCGATGGCATGGTATCTGTTCGCCGCGATAGCGTTTTTCACGGCGATCCAGATGAGAATCTTCCGCTCGCAGCAGCTCTACTGATGGACGACGGAAGGAGCGAGACCAGTTGAGGATAGCGGGCGTTTCATCCCGAGCCGAAGCGGGGCAACTGGTAAAAGAGCGCCACTCAACCGCCTGGTGGGTCGGGAACATCTCCAAGATGACGGTCGTCTATACCATCCTGATCGTCACCGCCCTCGTCTTCCTCTATCCCTATTTCTGGATGGTCGGCAATGCCTTCAAGACGAACGAGGGCTTTTACACCGATCCTTACCGACTAATCCCCGAGCAGTTTTCGCTCGACGCAATGCGCGCCGCTCTCGGAATCGGGAGGGTCCACATCTACCTGAAGAACAGCACCATCTTCGCCGTCGTAGGTGTTGCGGGCCAGCTCCTCGTCGACGCGCTGGCGGCGTTTGCATTCGCCCGACTCAGTTTCCGGGGCCGCGACGTATTGTTCGTTCTCGTTCTCGCGACCTTGATGCTGCCCTATAGCGTCGTGCTAATCCCCTCCTACCTAATCGTCTACTGGTTCGGACTGGCCAACACTTACGTCGGCGTGATGCTACCCGGATTCGCTGGCGCGTTCGGGATCTTCCTTCTCAGGCAATTCTTCCTGAACATTCCGAGCGAACTGGAGGATGCCGCGCGCATAGACGGCGCGACTACATTCAGAATCTTCTGGCAGATAATCGTCCCGCTGGCCAAGCCCGCGCTCCTGACCCTGGGCCTATTCATCTTCATCTTCCAATGGAGCTCGTACGTCTGGCCGCTGATCGTCCTGAAGGACTGGGACAAATACCCGCTTACCGTGGGGATAGCGCTGTTTAGATCGACCACGTGGACCTATTGGCCCAACATACTGGCCGCGACCACGCTGGGCACTCTTCCCTTGATCGCACTGTTCCTACTGGTTCAGCGCTACATAATTGGCGGCATAACCCTTTCGGGTCTCAAGGGATAGCCGCTAACCGTCTACGTCCAGTCGAAAGCGATCCCCATCCAGTCGGTGCCGCCGCGGAGGATCATCTCGTAAGTCGCGGCCGCTTCTTCGATCCGCGGGCGATGCGTAACCAAGTGGTCCACTTTCAGGCGGCCGTCGGCGATGAGGTCCAGTATCACACGCCGGTTGCGGCGCTGCGTCCAGGGGTAGTAATGATTGCCGTCGATGGGAGCCCTGGGCTGCCAGATACCGTGAATCGAAAGCTCTTTGTGCTGCAGCTCGGTCCATAGGGAGATATCCACGGTACCCGGCAGGCTTCCGACAATCACGATATTCCCGCCCAGCGCCCCGATCTTCAAGAGCGTCTTGAGCGTGGCCGGGTTCCGCGTCGCCTCCAGCCCCAGGTCCACGCCACGCCCCTCGGTAAGCTCCATGATCGCTTCTTCGGTATCGCGCGAGGAGGCGTCGACAACGTGGTCGAAGCCGCTCTCCCGTGAGAACTCGAGCCGCTCCGAAAAGAGATCGACACCAATCACCGGGCAGCATCCCCCTATTCGCGCGAGTTGACCGACGAGCTGTCCGACCACTCCCTGGCCGATCACGGCGCACGAGTCGCCAATCTGCGTTGAGATGTTGCGAAAGCCATGTATGGCGACGCTGCCGAGAATTCCAAACGTCGCCGACACGTCCGATATCGACTCAGGCACCTTCTCGATGTAGTCAGGACGATCGCCGCCCAGGTCGAGCATCGTGTACGTCGAATGGATGCCCATCGTCAGCACCCTGTCGCCGGGCGCAAAGCCCTCGACGTTTCCTCCCACCTCGATCACCTCGCCGACGTTCGAGTAGCCCGGATACGCGGGCCATGGAACGTCGGTCAGCGCCCGAGGACTGTCAAGCGGCAGGGCGAGCATGGTCGTCTCGGTACCGGCGCTTATCAGGCTGGCGGTAGTTTTGACCAGAACCTGGTCCTCGGACGGCGCTCCGACTTCATAATCTTCAATCTCGACGACTCGCTCGTCCACGAATACGATCCGTTGCCCCTTCACTGGCGTTTCCCTTTCGATTCTGCCGACGTACGGAACGAAGTTTAAGCGTTTGCGCCCGAATCGCGATTTGTCACGCTGCCGGACGTGAGCAGGTCGGCTCTCTCACAGGTTAATACGGAGATGCGGTCGTCGCCTGCGGAAACCTGCAAGATACACGGAGGCAAAGGCCGATAGCCTTGAGGAGCGGAGGGGACTAGCTGGGTGGGACGCGGACGATATCGAGCGGCGGTATTTCGGAGATAATGCCGTGCCAGTGAGCGCGTGAATACAGTTCGCGCAATGCCGCTTCACCGTCAGCGCCCATGTCGACGGTCAACTCGTTGACGTACATCTTGGCGAATTTCTCGCCCCGCTCGGCGTCGATGCCGCGACCGAATTCCAGCGCGTAGTCAACCGCGTCTGCGTTGTTCGCGAAGGCCGCGTCGATGCTTGCCCGAAGCGCCCTGCCCAGGGCAACGTGCCACTCATCGCCCAGGTCGCGCCTTACGCAGTCCAGCCCCAGCGGGAGTGGGAGTCCGGTATCGTCATACCATCTTTCACCCAAGTCCAACATTTTCGTCAGGCCGGCATCGACGTAGGTCAACTGCCCTTCGTGTATCACCACCGCGGCGTCAAGCTCGCCTGCGGCAACAGGATCCATCACGGTGTCGAATGGAAGCTGCACGGCTTGAACCTCGGGCAAGAAGATCTTGGAGAGCATGAACGCAGTGGTATTTACGCCGGGCATCGCAACCCTCCCGCCCCGCAGGCTTTCGACGGAACGATCGCGGTTCGACACTACTATCGGTCCGTAGCCGAGACCCATCGACGCGCCGCACGAGAGTATTCGGTACCTGTCGGCGACTTGCGGATAGACCGCCGCCGATATAGCCGTCATTTCAAGCTCGCCCCGCATTGACCGAGCGTTCAGGCTTTGAATGTCCTCCAGGACTTCCGAATGTCCCGCCGGCTCAGGCCCGTCAATGCTGACGATCCCGTGGGTGATCGCGTAGAACATGTAGGCGTCGTCGGCGTCGGGACTGTGCCCTATCTTGATTTCCCGCATCAGCGGAAGATGAAATACGGCGGACCCTCGGTGTCAGGTCCACGCGGGGGTAGGGTCGGCAATGGCCGGCTATGCGACAACCGCCGCCGGTTCCCTGTCGAAGACGCGCAGCGTTTCGTACTGACTGTTGCGCTGGGCCGGGATGAATCCGGAGTCCCGGATCATCTGCCGCACCTCTTCGGCAGTGGTCCGGTTATAGTGACCGGCCTCGTTCATGACGTTCTCGTCGAACAACGTGCCGCCGAAGTCGTCGGCGCCGAAATGAAGGGCGACTTGCCCTGTCTTCTTGCCTTCCGAGAACCACGAGGCGTCGACGTGGTCGAAGTTGTCCAGATACAGCCGCGCCACCGCCAGAAGCCTCAGGTAGCGGTTGGGCCCGGCCCTTTTTCCTTTGATACGACGCCCCAAGGGTGTCTTGCCAGGGCTGAAGCTCCACGGCACGAAAGCGTGGAAGCGGCCACGGTGCCCCTCATCCTGCAAATCCCGGATACGGTCCAGATGCTCGATGATGTCGTCATCGTCTTCGACGTGGCCATACATCATCGTCGCGGTCCCGCAGAAACCGACCTTGTGGGCGCTCCGCTCGATTTCTATCCACTCGTCCGCGTCCATCTTCAGCGGACTGATCTTCTGTCTCACCCGGTTGGTCAGGACTTCCGCCCCGCCACCGGGAAGCGTGCGCTGGCCAGCGTCCCAAAGCGCGCCCAGAATCTCCTCGTATGCGAGGCTGGAGACCTGTTTCATCTCGTATATCTCCGGCGGCGACCAGAAGTGAGGGGTCACGTCGGGATAGGCTTCCAGGCTGGCCCGCACCATGTCGGTGTAATAGCTGAATGGAAGCTCTGGATTCAGCCCGCCCTGCATCAGAACGGTCGTGCAGCCGAGATCGCGCGCCCGGCCTATCGCCTCCACCATCTCGACTATGGTGTGAGTGTAGGCGTCGGACGCCGTGCTTGTGTGGGGGCGGTAGAAAGCACAGAAGCTGCAATAAGCGTCGCAGAGGTTCGTATAGTTCAGATTCGTATCGACGACGTAGGTAACGACAGGCTCCGGGTTGCGAACGAGCCTCACCTCGTTTGCAAGCGCACCCAGCTCAAGCAGGTTGGCTTCCACGAGGAGATAAGCACCTTCCGTGGCAGTCAAGCGGTCGCCGGCCAAGACTTTCGACCGGATTTCGGCGATCATGCGGCGCTGACCTTTCGCTCCAACTCGGAATCCAGCTCTCTGAATCTACGCAGTCCCTCTAGCTCGGCGTCGCCGAGACGATAGACAAAGTTCCGAATATACGAGCCGGTCTGCTCCAGGCTCGGTCCCGGATCGGTCCTGCGACGGTGAACAGCGGAAGGGTCCGAAAGGTTGGAAGTCAGGTTCCTGTCGAAGTAACCGGCAACCTTCGCCCTGTCAGCTTCGGAGACTTCATTCGCAGCGTACCAGCGGGCGAATACGAACGGCAGGCCGGTCGCCTTCTTCCACTCGTCCGCAAGGTCCACGACAACGGGATATTCGTCCGACGGACGCACGTTCCGCAGCGCCTCATCTCCTATCAAAAGGACCGCGTCGTTGCCGGCGCCTATCGAACCGAATCGTGACTGCGACTTTGTGCCGTTCCAATGGTTCAGGAGGACCCGAAGCAGCCGAACCGAAGTGGCGGTGTCGTCGATGATCCCAATCTCACAGCCCGCTAGCTTTTCAACTTTCACCCTGGACTTGAGAATCACCGAACGAGCTGGCCCGAAGCTCGCGATACCGAAGTTGCCGATCGGCGCAAACCTGCCGGGATAGTCGAACTCTGCCACCACCGGCAGAGGCGCGATGTCGACCTCGCGCCGCACGGCCAGCGACAGCATCTCACGCGGCGAGGCAACCGACGAATCGGCGCGTACCTCATCATCGCCAAAGAAGGGTTCGGTGTTGAGGTACGGTATGCGACCGATCTCAGGCGTCATAGACCCGCTCGACGTTGTAAGTGGCGTCGCGCTCGACGGGGACTTTGCCCGCGTCGCGGATCAGATGGACCATCCGGTCCCTGGCGATGCCGAGCGGACTGGCGGCAAGCGCCGCGTGAGCGATCCTCTCCTCCCCTATGGTGCCGTCCAGATCGTCCGCGCCGAAATTGAGGCCTATTGACGCCGTAGACTCGCCGGTCATCACCCAGTAAGACTTGATATGCGGGAAGTTATCCAGCATCAACCTGGAGGTCGCAAGAGTTCGGAGATCATCGATGGGTGTGGCGTGGCGCTCGACCAGTCTTGTCGTTCCGACCTGGTATTCCAGTGGAATGAAGCAGAGATAACCGCCTGATTCGTCCTGAGCTTCACGAAGGCGGATCAGATGATCGACGCGCTCGGCATGTGTCTCGATGTGGCCGTAGAGCATGGTGGCGTTCGACTGGATGCCCATCGAGTGTGCAAGGGTGTGGATTTCAATCCAGCGGTCGGCGCCACACTTACCCCGAAACAGCTCTCTGCGAACGCGCTCCGAGAACACCTCCGCGCCGCCGCCCGGCATCGAATGCAAGCCGGCTTCGATCAACCGTTCGAGAATCTCTTGATCGCTCAGCTTCCAGCGCTTGTGAAAGTAGTCGATCTCGGCCGCCGTGAACGCCTTGATCTGCACGTTCGGACGCTCCGACTTAATCGTTCGCAGAAGGTCCTCGTACCACTCGAACCGCCAGTCGGGATGGTGTCCGCCGACGATATGCACCTCGCGCAGGTCCGGATGAATGCTGTTCAGGATGTCTTCTACAGAGTGCTCGTAGGCGTGCATGTCTCCCTTCTTGGCCGCAAAATCGCAAAACGAGCACGACAGCACGCAGATGTTGGTCGGGTTGATGTGGACGTTGAGCACGAAATAGACGCGGTCTCCGGAGACGGCCCTGGAAGCGTGATCCGCGATCCGCCCGAGACCCAGCAAGTCGGGCGTTTGCAGCATCGCAAGTCCGTCTTGGCGGTCGAGACGGCGGCCGGCCTGAACCTTCTCCCAAATGCGATCCAGCGTGGGGTCTCGAAAGCTCTGCTCCGTGCGCGGTTCCAGATCAAGCATTTTTCGAGACTCCATTCTTGCCAGCAGCACCACTCGGTTCGATTTCAGCCCCGACGCTTCGCAGCAGGGTTGCACAAAGCTCCGGCATCTCCGCTTCGAGAGTTTCCTTGTCGCCGGTCCGCAGCCATTCGGTCACGACCTCGGCGATCGCCCCGAACCAAGCCCGTGAGACAAGCCGGCAGTTCAGGGGGTCGATTGCGCCTTCGGCTATCGCGGCGTCGAGCTGCGTTTCGATCAGGCGCGCAAAACGGCGCCGCATCCCGAAAATCGTATCCTGCAAAGGAGAGTTGCCGGCAGGCAGCTCCACCAATGCGATGCGCGCCATCCGGCGATGCTTGGCAAACGTCGACAGCACGGTCGTAAGCGCCGCGTCGAGTCGCTCCAACGCCGTCCGCTTGGGCGATATGGCGCGCTGCACCTTACTTTCGAGCCGGTCCGCCAACCGGACCAGCACGGCCTCGAAGATGTCGCTCTTGCTCGGAAAGTGAAAATAAGCCGCGCCCTTGGACCGGTCGGCGGCTTCGACGATATCGTCCATCGCCGCGCCGTGATAGCCACGGTCGGCGATTATCTCCTGCGCCGCATCGAGCAACAGAGTGCGCGTCACCTCCGAGCGGGACTGCCGCCCCTGAGGAGGATCTTTGACAGCCACTTCCACCCTCCGAAAAAATACCGACTGGTCGGTCGGTTTTTAACCTGCGGCGAACCCGTTTGTCAAAAGAACTATGTCACCGGCAGTACGGCCTTGGAGACCCGCCAGCTTCAACAGTTGCCAGACACCTCCACCTCCGCACGGATACCGCGCATTCCTGCGACAACAGGAGATCCGGTCGAGCTCGACGCGTTAACTCTGGTCGAATCTAGCCGAACGGCGCGGGCGGGCGGTAGTGCGCCCACGGAGCCGTTTGCTCGAAGGCTGCCGAGGCCCGCAAGACCGTGTATTCGTCGAACCTGCGCCCCACTATCTGCAACCCCACCGGCCGGCCGTCGCTCGTAAATCCGCACGGAACGCTGGAGGCCGGTTGCCCCGTCATGTTGAAGGGATAGGTGAACGGCGTCCAACCGAAAATCGAGATCTTCTTCCCATTTAACGTTTCGGGATTGTCCACTCCTATCGGAAGAGGCGGGACCGCCACCGTAGGAGTCAGCAAGATGTCGAATTCGCTGAGGATTTCACCCATCCGCTGCGTCAGCCGGCGCCGTACGTGGCCTGCGTTGGCGCAGTCAATGGCGGACAACTTGAATCCGGCTTCGACAAATTCCAGATATCCGGGCTCCATGATGTCGCGCACGCGGTCAAGATCGTCTTGATGCGCCGAGGCGAACTTCATGGCAAACAACGTGTACCAGGACGGAGAAGGATCATCAAACGCGACATCGACCTCCTCAAACTTGCTTCCAAGGCTTCCCATTTCCCGCGCCGCGCGCTCGGTTATCTCGGCGACTTCGGCGTCGACCGTCGCAAATCCGAGATCCGGACTCCAGCCTATTCGCAGATCGCTAACGTCGGTCATGCGCGCAGCGTCCTGAAAGCTGGAGGGCGGCGGCGGAAGCGTGCTCATGTCCCGCTCGTCGGGACCGGCCATCACGTCGAGCATCAGACCGGCGTCCTCGACGGTGCGGGTCATCGGACCGGCGTGCGACATCCATTCCAGACCGATATTGACGGGGTACTGCGGTATACGTCCGAGGTTTGGTTTCAGTCCGAAGACTCCGGAAAAGGACGAAGGAATCCGTATCGAACCGCCACCGTCGCTGCCAACCGCAAGCGGCCCAAGACCCGCCGCGACCGCCGCGCTCGCCCCGCCGCTCGATCCGCCGGGTGAATGGTCGAGGCTCCACGGATTGCGCGTGACGCCGAAGACTTGATTGTGAGTGACACCCATGTGACCGAACTCGGGCGTATTTGTCTTTCCTACCACGATTGCGCCCGCCCGTTTTAGCCGCGCGACGAGCGGGCCGTCGGCCTCCGGGAAGTCGTTTTCGTGGATCCGCGAACCGAACGTGGTCCTGATCCCCTTGGTCGCGACCAGGTCTTTGATCGTCACCGGCACGCCGCCCAAGGGACCGGTATCTTCTCCCCTGGCCAGTGCCGCGTCGACTGCCTCGGCGGCTTGCAGCGCGTCGTCCGCAGCCACAGTACATACCGCGTTAAGCCGGCCGTTGATCCCATCGATGCGGTCGAGCACGGCTTGTGTTACCTCGACGGCGGAAATCTCCCCACTTCGTACGAGGTCTGCGATTCGTGTCGCGGGCGTGAAACAAAGCTCGTCGTTTTTCACCAGACTTCCCCATGATTCTGAGTCGCGGAACAGCGGTAGTCGTGAGCATTATGGCCCCATTTGGGGCTGGAACCGAAAGAAGGCTACGAATACGTCGACCCGTGTGGTCGTTCCTGACGTATAGAGCTAGGTCTCTATGCCGGCCTCCCGGACTATTTCCAGGACGGCGCGCAGGTCGGGCGCGACGCGCTGGCAGCGGGGATCCTCTTTTCGAACGAGAATTGCCGGAATCCCCACCCTTTCCGCGCCGAGCACGTCAGCCTCAGGGTTATCGCCCACCATCCAGGCAACCTCGGGATTACCCGCAGCTTCCAGCGCGATCTCGAAGGCACGCCGGTTCGGCTTCTCGTATCCGGTCGCCGCCGAGGTGATCACGGCGTCGAAGAAACCGGACAATCCAACGCCGTCCACGATTTCCGGCAGCTCCGGCACATGGTTCGAGAGAATCACCTGCCGCCATCCGTCACTCCTGAGGGATTCCAGCGTTTCGATCGCGTGGTCGAACAGTTCTTGCCGTTCCGGGCGCACGTACATCGTTCGCACTTGTCTCGCCAGCTCGCGAGATCTGGCCGGTTGAATGCCAACTCCCTCGTATGCTTTCGCGAACAGCGGCTCCAGGTTCTCCCACCAGGCGTCTGGCCTCGAAAGCTCCGGGTGAGGCCGCTCAGGTCTGTGCCATGGAAATCCGCTTCTGAGGAACGGTCTTACTTCCTCCCGGTCGACGCCGTGGCCCGGTATGTATCGATCCAGAACCTCTATCAGCGCCCCCGGCCACCCCCCGGGATCGTCTGCCAGGGTGCCGTGGAAGTCCCAAAACACCGTTTTGCCGCCGCGTTGGGACTGACTCTGGTTGGTCACTTTCCGCATCCCAAGACCGAAACTCGGAGTGCTGTTGAAATCACACTCCACTCGCCTCGCACGGCCGCTTGAGTACGTAAGCTGCCGTAGTCGCTTCGATGCTTTTGCAAACAACCGGCCCGGGGGTATGTGAAAATAGACAGGAGCAACGTTATGTCAAGTTAAGTCCATGGATCGGATGAAGCCCCGCGTCGAGAGGAACCGACGGTCAAATGCCGAGCGCTACGTCGATCTCCCGCTGATACTCGTCCACGCTTCCGGACGCGACCTCGTCGACCTTCACCTGACGTCCGGCCACGGACGATTCCACAACCGAGTAGGCAACCGCAAGGTCGCGGAGTCCGCCTGCTCCGTCGACCTCCGGCTCCCTCTGCGAATCTTCGATGGCCTGAAGCCAGTCGAGCAGCTCCAATCCGAACGGGTCCTCAAGGCCGCCGGGAAACCACCGTTCGAGCTGGTCGGGCGAGGCCTCCGCGCGCATCAGCTCGATGGTGTCGGACTTGTCGCCCAGATCGTCAGTCAATTCAGTACCGACAATCGATCCCTTGCTTCCGTATATCGCCTTGCCTCCAGGCACCGCCACCACGTCGCCGTGCGCTCCCCAGGAGAGCGTCAGGCTTCCAATCGCGCCCGATTTGAATCGGTACGTAATCATCGCAACGTCTTCGAGCTCGTTCTCGACCGTCCCCTCAAAAGGCGCGTCACCGCGATAGCGGCGAACAGGCTCCGTGGTGGCCGTGACCGCTCCAACCGAGTCGATCTCGCCGCACTGGTACTCGATCATGTCGAACAGGTGGACGCCGAAGTCGATGCTCGGTCCGCCGCCCGCCCGCTGCTTGACGTGCCGCCAGGCGGTGTGCGCGGCTATGTAGTCGGGCGACCAGTCGGGCGATCCCATGCCGCCCGCCAGGACCGACTGCAATCTTCCGATGCGGCCGTGGCGTATCGTCCAGTGCACGGCTCTTATCGGCTCCAGGTAACGGATGACTTCGGCGGTCGCCAGCGTCAGGTCGTGTTTGGCGGCCGCATCCACCAGCATCCGAGCAGCCTTGACAGTGATCGCGAGCGGTTTTTCCATCATGACGTGCCGCCCTGACTCCAGACAGTCGACGCCGATGGTGTGGTGTGAATCGAGCGCGGTCAGCACTATCACCGCGTCGACCGAATCAGAGTCGAGCATGTGCCGGTAGTCGCTGTATACCTCCGGCCGGCCGGACTGAAGCTCGCTGACGTACACGTGTGGAGCCGACAGCGGGTCGGTCTGGTCGTTAGCAGTTGGCGGGCGGGGTGGAACGCCATCGTCGGGCGACCTGAACATCTTCGCGTCGTCGATATTGCGCGAGCAAAGCGCGGTGATCTCGAAATCAGCCAGCCCCCGCGTCTTGATCTCCCGCAGCCCGCGAAGATGAGCGGGAAGAATGCGTCCGCAGCCAATCACGCCTAGTCGAATCACTCTCGCCTCCTCCAAACTGTGGCCGCATATCGCGCCGCCGCCGGATCACTCATTCGCATCGTCATACTGGAACGAACTTCTGAATGGCGCGGGAGCCGCGGTCATAACCGGCCATCGTTTCGCAGACTTCGCCAACGTATACGACACCTCTGGAGTCGACCGCTATGCAGTGCGGCCCCATAAACAGCCCCGCGTCGTTTGTTCGCCCCTCTTCGCCGCCCCAGCTCGCCAGCACGTTCCCATCCAGGTCAAGTACGCTCGCCCGGTGTCCGCCTTGCGCGAGGAAAAGGTGGCCCGCCGAATCGAGCGCCATATCTTGAGGCATGTGAATGTCGGTCCAGATATCCAGCACTTCCCCATCCGCATTGAAGACCTGTATGCGGTGGTTCTCACGATCCGCTACCACGATGCGGCCTTGGGGATCGATGACAAGCGCATGGGGCAGCACGAACTGCCCCGGGCCGCCGCCTGGTTCGCCCCACGACGCGACGAGTTCCCCCGAAGCCGTAAACCTGTGCACGCGCGCGTTTCCATAGCCGTCCGTAACCAGCACGTCGCCGTCCGCCGTTACTACGGCGTTGGTCGGCCGGTTGAACGGCGGCCCCGCCCGTTTGATATTGAAATAGTCCTTACCGTCGTGGCCGGTGTCCGAGTAGACGCCCCGCGTTCCGAGGGTCATGAGCAAGTTGCCGTCCGCGTCGAACTTGCGGACCGTGTGGTCCAGATCGCCCGTGCACCACACCATGTCGTCCGAGTCGATGTATATCCCGTGAGGCCGAACGAAAAGCCCCTCGCCCCAGGACCTGACAAAGTTTCCGTCCTTGTCGAACACCATCACCGGATGCGGACCGCGGCTCAGCACGAAGACCCTGTCACGCGAGTCGACGGCTACACCCGCAACATCCAGAAACGGCCAGCCGGTGGGGCGCTTGGCCCAGTTGTCCACGACCTCGTAGCG
>JAPOWW010000004.1 GCA_026707405.1 Chloroflexota bacterium | reverse complement strand
GCATCCGGTGATCGGCGATGCAACTTATGGCAAGCTGGGTCCAGGCTCATCTAATCGGGGGCGGGCGCGGAACGCGCCGCGACAGATGCTCCACGCCTGGCGGATCTCCGCGGGGCGCCGCGATGGTTCCCGGATCACCTGCCACGCGAAGCTGCCGGATGATTTTCTACAGGCGGCGGGCGAGCTGGGTATTTCCGAATCCGTGCTCGCCCGCTACACGCGCACTGGTTGGAGCGCAAACCCCAAGTGAGCTCCGCCGCCGCGGTGAGAGAACCGCCCATCCCCAGCGGTCCCGATGCTATAACGCCCGAATGGCTCACCGCGGCGCTGCGGCATTCGAACGTGGCGGCAGGCGCAACGGTGAAGTCGCTGAAGTGGATGCCGCTCAAGCGGGGCAGGCTCAGCCGGATCGTTCGCATTCACCCAGATTTCACTCCCGGCAGCACGACCGGGCCGAGATCGATCATTGCGAAACTCCACCCCCTCAATCCGGCGTCAAGGGAACTGGTCAATTCGTTTGCCGCCACGGAAACAGGTTTCTACAAAAATCTCGCGGCGCGGTCTGAGTTGCGAACTCCGCATTGCTATTACGGCCGGCACGACCCGGAGACTTCGAGATTCGTGCTTCTGATCGAGGACCTGGAAGCCAACAGCCGCCGCTTTGAACGGGACACCTGCACCCCCAGCGAGGCCGAGCTTGCGCTAAGAAATCTCGCCGCATTCCACGCCGCTTCGTGGGACGGCCCAGGACGGGATCGACCGGCATTTCTGAAGCGGCTGGAGGACTCCGAACATGCCGCGCTGCAGGGAGCAGGCTTGCCGGTGCTCCTTGCCGAGATTCCCGCTATCGATTCCGAATCGCGGGATTCGACCGAGCGAGAGTACGTTCTAGTTCGCAACCGTCTGTCGCGCGCACCGCTCACGATAGTCCTGGACGACCTTCACGTAGGGAACCTCTTCCAGGGCATGGACGCAGGAAGACCCGTAATCACTTTCATCGACTTTCAGTTCGTCTGCCTGGCCCGCGGGCCGCTCGACGTGGCACGGCTGCTGGCCGGGAGCCTCACCCGTGACGCTCGCCGCGCCGGCGAGATGCGTCTTCTAAGGACCTACCACGACGTGCTGACTAGCGGCGGGGTAATGGACTATTCCCACGAGGACTGTCTGCGAGACTACCGTCTCGGCCTGCTGTGGGGTTTGCTGCGGCTTGCCACCAACAATCTGATGATGAAGGCCATTTCAGTTGAGGCGCCGCCCTGTGGACGGACGGAACTGGCCCGCCAAATCGAACGCTTCTCGGCCGCAGTCGACGATCTGGACTGCCGAGAACTGCTGAGAGACTAACTGGCGGCGTTCGCGCGCTCCCTGCTAGACCCGCTTGGCCAGGAACTCGTAGCTCGATCTCATGCAGTCGAAAATGTCCCGGCGCGCGGCGTCCTGTTCAACGATCCAATACTCGGTGCCCGCCGCCCGCGCGGCCGGGATTATCGAGTCCCAGTCGAGGTTGCCCTCGCCAACCGCGGCGTAGAACGGCGCGGCGCGGCTTCCGCCTTCGGGGGACAGAACTTCCATATCCTTGACGTGTATGTAGGTGGAACGCCCATGAATGCGTCCGAATAGCGCCGCAGGATTGACTCCGGCGAACGCGGCCCAGTACACGTCGACCTCCATTAGCAGATCGGTCCCACCGCGCTCAATCAAGGTGTCCAAATAAGTGGGGCCGCCGGGCTCGGACCTGATGAACTCGTGGGCGTGATTGTGGTAGCCGAACGAGATGCCGTGCGACTTGAGCCTTTCGATCACGGCAGCGGAGTCGTCGACAAACCGTGAATACGAGTCCGCTTCGTATGGATCGTACTCGTCTTGAAGCATCGGCACGGCCACGAACGCGCATCCGATTGTCTTCAAGAATTCGATTTCCCGGTCGGTATCGTCCCGCAATGCCAGCCAGCGGCGATGCGCGCCAATGCATTCGAGTCCGTTGTCGTCCATCAGCGCGCGGGCCATCCGGGGCGGAGTGTCGGCGTTATCTCCCTCGACCGCCGCGATGGCAGAGAACTGCACCGTGTCGTAGCCGATGGCCTTGATTTTCCTCAGCGAAGCCTCGAACTCGCGGCGGTTCGATGTGAACTCGCGCACCGAATAGAGTTGAGCGGCTATATGGCTCTGCACGGCAACACCGCCTTCCTTGGCCTATTGCGTCGGACGGTACGCTAGCAGCCCGCGCCGGATAGCGCCAACGTCAATCCGCACGGACCAAGACCGACCGTACACTGCCGGCCCATTCGCGAGCTTGGGAAGAGTTGCGTCCAGTGGAACCGGCCCGTCCGCAAACGCAAGTAGAATTCCTGGCGATGTCGAGTCATATCGATCGATTCGAGCCGACCATCTTGTATATGGCCGGCTGAAGGGGGGCGCAGTGTATCTAATTCGCTATGAAGTCGATGGCCGGGTGCATCACGGCATTCTGGAGGACGGCGAGATAGCCGAAATCGAGGGCGATTTCTTCGGCGCGCTCGACCGTACCGGGGAGACAGCCGCACTCGCGGACGTGACCGTCAAGCATCCGACCTCGCCGTCGAAGATCATCAACGTGGCCGGTAACTACCTGAGCCACATCGGCGACAGCCCGCCGTTCAACAAGCCCCAGCCGTTTCTCGCGACGCCGTCTTCAGCCCTGGATCCCGATCAATCGATCCGGATTCCCGCGGGTGCGGAGAACGTTCACTACGAAGGCGAAATGGCGGTGATTATCGGTCGCCGAGCCAGCAACGTCCCGGAATCGAGCGCGGGCGATTACATTCTCGGAGTTTGCGCGGCCAACGACGTGAGCGAGCGGGACTGGCAGGGAGGCGACGACAAGGATGTGCAGTGGTGGAGGGCGAAGTCGGCGGACACGTTCTCCCCGTTCGGCCCCTGGATCGCGACCGGTCTTGACTACTCGAATCTCGATTTAGCGACCCGGCTGAACGGCGAGACGGTGCAAAGCTGCAACACTTCCGAATTGATCTACGGGGTCGACGAGGTCATCGCGTTCGTGACGCGCTACATGACCCTGGAGCCGGGGGACGTCATCTTCACAGGAACGTCTGGCGAAACGTCGCCGATGAGCGCCGGTGACGTTGTGGAGGTCGAGCTCGAAGGCTGCGGCGTCCTCCGCAACACGGTCAGTTAGCTTCCGCGATCCCGCGCACTTTGTATTCTTCGACGAACGGCTTTTGGCTCTGAGACTGGTCGATGAGAATCGATTTCCTGTGGTACCCGGACTGCCCGTCACACCCGGAAGCCCGCGAACTGCTGGCCGGCGTGTTGCGCGAGCTTGATCTGGAGGCCGAGATAGTCGAGCGGGTAGTCGAATCCAAGGCAGAGGCCGAGGAACTGGCATTTCCCGGTTCTCCTACCATTCGCGTCGACGGGCGTGACATCGATCCCGAAGGCGCACGCACACGTCCCGCGCTGACTTGCCGGACGTACCAATGGTCCGACGGGCGGTTTCAGCCGTTGCCGGAGAAGTCTTTGTTGATTGAAGCTCTGACCGCGAATCGCGAAAATGAAGGCGCAGACCAGTTGAAGGAGGCTTCCCCATGACGGCTATGTCACTCGGAACGATGGCGCCGGCGTTCGATTTGCCCGCGACCGACGGATCCGGCTACTCATTCGATTCCTTGAGCGCAAGCAAGGCGGCGGTAATCGTCTTTACATGCAACCACTGCCCCTATGCCAAAGCCTGGGAAGACAGGATCCTGGACATCGGGCGCGAGTATGCAGACCGCAGCGTGGCGACGGTGGCGATCAGCTCCAATAACGCCGCCGAATACCCCGCCGACAGCTTCGAGGAGATGACGGCTCGCGCCGAGGCCAAGGACTATTCGATCCCATATCTCTACGACGAATCGCAGTCAGTGGCTCACGCATTCGGAGCCGAGCGGACGCCGGAGGTCTTCCTATTCGATTCCGAGGGGAACCTGAGCTACCACGGCGCGGTGGACGACAACCAGGACGAGACGAAGGTAGGCAGTCACTACCTGCGGGATGCCATCGAGGCACTGCTGGCGGGCGAGGAGCCAGCGGTTACCAAAACTCCGGCCGTAGGCTGCACGATCAAATGGAAGTAGAGACGCCTTCAGCAACATTTGTGGCCTGGAACGGGTGCGGCTTGTAGCCGGCCACTTGGTCTTTGCGCGCCGACACCGACCGGAACGGGACCGCGAACGTTTCCCCAAAAAGAGGCTGTTAGTCCCGCCCCGATGGCGGACCGAGTAGCCGTCCAGCGAGCCTGTCGTCGGAGTCCAGAATCCGAACCAGCTCGTCCTTACAGGCCGTCCGCTCCTCGTCGGTCATGCCGTTTCCTTCTGATTCTGCGAGCAATTCAAGCAGCGCGCGGGCACGGTCTTCCTTCGAGGTTTGCTTGCGAGCAGGTCTTGAACGCCCAAGTCTCATGACCAAGAAGACCAGGAGCGAGCCGAGCGCCACGACTATCGACGCCACTCCCCATTGCGTTGAGGTGACGGCGGCAACTCTCGACGCCAGGGACGGACCTGGAGGTCTTATTGCGATAGTGAGATTCTGTCCCGCAGCTAGCGGCTCGACATTCCGCCATACCCGTAGCTGACGGCCTTCAATCGTCGCGTCCTCGACACGCCGGAATCGGTCCGAACTCAGGAACAGCTCTTCAACTGGAGCCATGATCACAAGCTCAGCCGTCCCAATAGGCGTCTGACGCGGAATGTCGATCCCCTCCAGACGCCACGGAAACGAGTAGGCAAAGCTGATTTGATTCGAGCCTGGATACACGGGGCGCTTTATCGAAAGGCTGTCTTCCCCAAACTCAACCTGCTCGGGATCGAATCCGAGCATCACGACGAAGTTGAATGCCCCCTGGGGAAGCGGGAACGAAAGCGGGTTTGCGGCGTCCTGTCCCGGAGCGAACGCCCGATCGCTCGGATTCGTGAGCGTCACGATCTCGAGCGCTCGCACCGCCGTGTCGGACTGCGGCGTATAGACGACCAGGTGGCGCGCTATCTCGACTCCCGGATCGTCGGACTCCACATCGTAAACTGTTATGTCAACATGGACGATGTTGGAATCGGAGAATGCAAAGGCGTCACTGGCAAATGGCGCGCCCTGATGCTCGACCCGGACCTGATATACGATCTGGCTATCGGTCTCCAGCCCTTCGAAACCGAATTCGCCGTTCTCGTCCGCCGCGGTATTGAAAGTTTCGACGGCGATCCCGGCCACGTACTTCGTCAGCGTTACGGGCAGCTCGGACGGGACCGCGCTCCCGGAGGAGCCATTGACGACTACGCCGGTTACGACACCCGGTCCATCGGCCGCAACGGCGCCCGGCCATACCGCGGCCAACAGGGCCGCCACGAGCAAAACCGAGCGAGCGATTCTAGATTTCAACACCATTCTCAAGTACTTAATTCGAGACCACGTGTGTGCCAAGCGTCGGCGACGCGTGCCGCCAAACAACCTCCGCTCCGTCAAGTCTGCCAAAACTCCGCGCAGACTTCTCAGCCTGGGCTCCGGCGCATTGCTCCTGTTGGAGCCGCCAGCCAGCAGAGGGCCGAGCCGTCGATTTATGCCAACACCGGAACCGGGCGCAAGTCGACTGTTTGGTAGAGTCTGCTAGTCGTTTGAACTCACCAAAGGAAATCGAAGCCAATGGACTATCGAGCTCTCGCCGATCTACTCAAGCAGAGTCTCAATCTCGAATACCCCCCGGTCGCGGTGACGCGCACAAACGAAAAGCCCGCGTCCGTGGAAACTTCCACCGAGACCGTCCCGTCGGCGTGCACATTCTGGCGAAAGGCGGAAACGAGCGTTTTCTATGCCGACTCGGAAGCCCACATGAACTGCCCGATCGGGGCAATGGTGATGGGATTCGAGCTTTCCGAATCCAAGAGCGGCGAACTCATGGAACTCGTCGGCGGGATGTGCGAGATCAATTACATCAGGCCCGAAGAGGTCCCTCTGATTCCGAAATTCGAGTCGGTCCAAACCGGGGCGGTCTATGGACCACTGGCGGACTTCCCCATCGAACCGGACGTGGCGCTTGTTTGGACGACGCCTTTTCAGGCGATGCTGCTGCAGGAAACGACCGGAGCCACGACCTGGACAGGCGAAAATGGCAAGGTCTTCGGGCGTCCGGCTTGCTCAGTGCTTCCATCCGCTGACAGCAGCGGCGGCGCTTCGATGTCGCTGGGTTGCATGGGAATGCGCACGTTTACCGAAATCGCTCCCGACCTGTGCCTGATTGCGATTCCCCGGCAGGCTCTAGAGGGGCTCGCGGCGGACCTGGAGCGCACACTGGCGGCCAACCAGACGATGGCAGGTGCCTACCGGGAGATGCGCGAGGCGATTTAGAACGGGTCACTAAGGGGACCCGCGAGGATCGGGCGGTCGCATGAGGACGCGAATCGTCGTGATCGTGTCGGCGGCGCTCGCCGTCCTGATTCTCATTCCAGTCGTCGCCGTCGTAGGACTCGGCGCCTATGGATCGTCGCTGGGTGGTTCGACCACCAGCGTGGGAACGCGGGGAGCCGAACTTAAGCTGATTCCCGCCCACGGACTGCCGGGAAGCATCGTGCGAATCGAGGGGCGCAACTGGCCGGCCAGAGCACAAATATCGCTCTCGCTTTCGCGACCGTCGAGCGTGGAGGGCGCCGTGCCGCTTGAAATGAGGCTGGCGAGGCTGCAAGCGTCACGGAACGGGACCTTCCGGCTGGAAACCATCATTCCGGCGGCTCTGGTAAATCCCGATACACGGGGATTCCTAATCACATCGCAGGCGTGGGACCGGAACGACGCCCCGATCAGCAACGTCTCCGCCGGATTCGAGATCGAGCCGTACCCTAACTCGGTCATCGTTCAGATAGTTGACGCCGAATCCGGAGCGCCGCTCGCGGATTCGGTCCTGACGATCAGCGACTCCTTCGACCGCGTAGTGACGAACGGCACAACCGGGTCCGACGGCTCAGCCGTCTTCCCCAGCCTCGCGCCAGGCCCCCTCAAGGTAAAGGTACAGCGCCTTGGCTACCGGGAAGCCAAGGGCGAGTTGACCGTGCGCGACGAGGGTGAATCCCGACATCAAGTCTCTCTAGCGCCAGCGCCAATCAGGCGGTTGTACGTCCCCGCCGCAATGAGCGTAGACGGCGTTACCGCCAAGTTCGTCGGCATCGACAGATGGACCGGTCTGACATTCGAGCACGAGGTCCCGATTCCGCCGAATCGGAATTTGCCCATGATCAGCGAAGACGGTCAGGTTTACTTCGGCTACCTGCTGCCGGTCGGCAACGATGGCTCGGCAGCCGCCGAAATCGATACGCCCCCCCAGTTCTTCGCGCTGGGACGGGCGCTTCGGTCCGCCAGCTACGACGTCGAAGGCTATCCCAGCACGGTTTCGGTTCGATACGTCGGCGAGATCGACAGAGGGCATGTCATCGCCTCATACGCCATTTCCGGCCTAGTGTCTTTCCTGTCACGAATACTGATAGTTGACCCTCAATCGAACGAGATCGTGCTCAACAGGTTGATCTCAAGCTCGGAGATTCCGGTTCTGCCTGCCGGTCAGCATCTCGTGCATCTCGTCCATCGGTTTTCGGGCAGAATGCGCACTCTCGATCTGTCCACGGGCAAGATGGAGAGGCATGCGGAGCGCGCGCCAGCGCCCGTGATACAGGCGATCGCCCCGGTCTCGGGAGAAAGCGACACGTTCTTGCTGACCGCCGAGGGTACGCTTCACGCGTTCAACCTGGCGGACCGGAGCGTCGGCCCGACGCTTTCGACCTACCCGGGCACTACGCGCCTGGTACGGGATGCGGAGGGAAAGCTGTATCTGCTAAATCCTTTCCGGGCCGAGATAGTGGTGCTAGACGAGACCGGCTCCCGCTGGCTGACCTCAGTGCAGTTGCCGAGCCGCTCAACGTGGGCGTGGATAGATCCGGAAGGGCCGTTCATGTTCGCGGGCGCCTACTCGAACGGGACTCTGACCATGCACGTGATCGAAAAAGACACTCTCACGTACAGGAATACGCACACGTTCCCGAACGCAATCGGAAGCGAAGAGGAGACAACGCAGCGGCTGAATCCCGAAAATCGCTCCTGACCATTCGCCGAGCGGCGGCGGCGTGCTATAACCTGCCGGACCTTTGAATCGTAAATATGCGGAGTAGGGAAAAGGTCGACCGAATGGGGGCGCGCTGATGGAATTGGGCTTCTTCACCATGCCGCTGCATCCGCCAGGCAGCGATTTCGCGCAGACCGTCGAGGACGACATCCAACAGCTGGTCACGCTCGACGAGCTTGGATACAAGGAAGCATGGATCGGCGAGCACTTCACCGCCGAGTGGGAGAACATCCCGGCGCCCGATCTCATCATTGCCGCCGCATTACCCATTACGCAGCAGATCAAATTCGGGACCGGGGTTTCGTGCATGCCGAATCACAACCCGTTCCTGATTGCCCACCGCATCGCGCAGCTCGATCAGATGGCGAAGGGACGCTTCTACTGGGGCGTCGGCTCGGGCGGATTTCCCGGCGACTTCACCGTTTTCGGTTTCGATCCCAGGACCGGCGACCACCGGACGATGTCTCGCGAGGCTCTCGAGCTGGTGCTGGAAATCTGGACCGACCCCAAACCCGGCCACTACAAGAACAAATTCTGGGACTTCGTAATCCCGGAACCGGAGGATGACATCGGACTGGGCATTCACATGCGTCCATACCAGCGCCCGCATCCGCCTATCGGCGTCGCGGGCGTGTCGCTGTCTTCCGACACGCTGGTGCTAGCCGGAGAGCGCGGCTATATTCCGATGAGCATCAACATCGTGCCGTCGCGGGTATTGAAGAGCCATTGGGAGTCGGTCGAGGAAGGGGCCGCCAGCGCCGGCGTGAGTGCGGACCGCAGCCTGTGGCGGGTAGCCCGCGACGTCTATGTCGCCGACTCCACCGAACAGGCGCGGGACGAGGCGCTTAACGGAACACTGGCCCGCGACTTTCGCGGCTACTTCCAAACGCTGCTCTCGAAGTCGCGCCTGCTCGATCTGACCAAGGTCGATCCCGAGACGCCGGATTCGGCGGTGACCGCCGAATACATGATGGACAACGTGTGGATCGTGGGCGATCCGGACGAAGTCGCAGAACAGCTTCGCAACCTTTATGAGGAACTGGGCGGCTTTGGAACGCTGCTAGCCATGGGGCACGAATGGCAGCCCAGAGAGCAATGGACGCATTCGATGACGCTTCTGGCCGAAGAGGTCATGCCGCGGCTATCGGACCTTAACTAGACGCGAATTCACGCTCGGTGAAAGACAAGGTGGGGATTCCCGTTTTCACGGGAATGACGATTGGGGACGGGGCGGAGTGACGGGCACGAATCCGCGCGTGTATCAGGGGCGGCGGAAAGTAGCCTCCTAGCGCAGCAGCGCCTCGGAGATGTGGGTCAATTCCTGCTCACTGATTCCGCCGGAGAGACGAAGCGCGACCGTTCCGTCAGATCGCATGAACACCCAGAAGGGCACGCCGCGGACGCCGTACGCGTCGGCCACCGCGTCGTTTGAGTCGACCAGCACGGGAGACGACCAGCCTTCACGTTCGAGCCATGTCTCGGGCGGGTAGTTAGGCCGCCCTGAGTCGATCCAGGTTGGAACCGCGTAGAGGTCCACGCCATCGGGCTTTGCGCCGCTTGCGACCCAGGCCTGCACCCACGGCACCTCGGCCTGGCAGTGGGGACACCAGTGGGCGAGGAAGACGATCACCTTGGGCCGCCCGTCGTTGACGATGGCTACGGAGCGGCCGTTGAAGTCAACGCCGCGCACTTCCGGCGCCTGCCTGTCTATTGCACCGTCGCGCGTTCCCCGATCATAGGCGGCGAGGCTTTCGCCTGTGATCCGAGGACTCCCCTGAGCGGTCTGATTTGAGGCATCGCCCTGATCCGAGCCGCGGTTAATGAGGACGGCCAGCACGGCGGCTATCGCCACGACAAGCCCGACGGCGACGAGCAGATTTCGGTTTCGAGTGTTCACGATGACGAGTCCAAGGGTTGACGATGGAATACGAGCAACAGAACCAGAATAGCCCCAAACGCCGTGAGGGCCATAAGCGGAATGCTGATGAACCCAAACTCGTTGACCCACGTCAGAGTGCACGGGGCTTCCGGGGCGCAGGTCCCGGTATCGAGCGCGGGCACACGTTGCAACGCGTAGTGGTATATCGCCACGAGCGCGCCCACGCCGGCGAACGGAACCGCGTACCACCGGACCAGCCTGCTATTTCGGAAGGCCGCAACTCCGAGGACGACGACGAGCGGATACATCGTTACACGCTGATACCAGCAAAGCTCGCAGGGAACGAATCCGGCCCCTTCCGAGAAGTAGAGGCTCCCGGAAGTCGCGACCAGGCTCACAACCCAGGCCATGGCAACTGCGTTGGCTCCGAACTCGCGGACCAGCCACGCACGAGCATCGGAAAGGCGCGGCGACACGCGAGCGCCGACAGCGATAACGACCGCCGCCGCTATCAGCAGCATGGCGGGCAGAGTGAGCAGTCCGAGGAACGCTGCGACGGTTGATGAGGTCATGGTCTAAATATACGTGAGCGCGCCGGGAGTCCACGGGCCTTTACGTCCGCCGGTTCCCGCCAGGCCGCAAAATGCACTTGGGACGTTCATGAAGTCCAGATGTATCATCGCTAAAGAGAGTTTGCGGCGCGGCGTTGCGCGGCGGAGGTGACTAGGTTGTCGACTTGGTCAGAGCGATTAAAGACCGCAATACCCCGAATTGAGTACCCTGTCTGCCAAATCTGAATGCTGATTCGCACCGTATTACTTTCCAGGAAGATGATATGGCTATAAAGCAGTTGGCTTTGAAGCACCTACGCATCCTGATCCCGGCCGGGGCCGTGGTCGCGATCGCCGGGGCGGCACTAGCATGGTGGCTTATTTCACCGCTCTTCATCGACAGAGTGGTCGACGAGGCGTTCCCGTTCGAGATGCCGAGCGAGGGCGAGATGGCGGACATGACTACCGAAGAAATGAGCGACCTGCGAGCCGAGTTCGACGCGGCCATACCCTCGGAGGCGGAACTCGCGGATCTTTCGATGGAAGACCGCGAGGCGGTGCAGGAGAAGGTGATGACCGCCGCCGCGATGATGCCCGATAAGCCGATGGAAGACCCGATGCCGGACCCAGCGGAACCCGTGGCAATCCTGACGGGGAACTTCATGGACGCCGACAGATTTCACCAAGGTTCGGGCGAGGCAAAGGTGTTCCGACTGCCGGATGGCCGCACAATCCTGCGGTTCGAGAATTTCAACGTGACGAACGGACCGGCGCTGAGCGTGCTGCTGTCGTCGAATCCAACGCCCGCACTTGACGGCGACCTGGGCGACTACGTCGACCTGGGGCCGCTGAAGGGGAATATCGGGAACCAGAACTACGAGATCATGGACTCGATCAACGTGGACGACTACAAGAGCGTGATCATCTACTGCGTGCCGTTCCACGTGATCTTCTCAACCGCGACGCTGGAGCAGCCTTAGCCCGGAAGTCGGCGCAGTCTGGTTAGGGGAGTTCGTTCGGTCTAGCGTTAACGCTGCGCCCTTAATGGCGAGTGGACAGCGCCCTGTTCGTCGTTCCCCTAAATGGTCGCCGGATACTTGAGACGGGGTTGGAATCCGGCAACGCGCTCTTCCAGCCTCTGGATTCCGGATCAAGTCCGGAATGTCGAATGCGGTATGACGGTTGGGGGATTGTGCCCCCTCACCCCAACCCTCTCCCACGTGGGGGAGAGGGGATGAAGGACTGGACTCTGGATTCCAGATGAAGACCGGAATGAAGAAGGCGGCATGACGGTAGAAGATGGCCTCTTGTCTCGACAGCCTGAAGGACTGCGTCCAGGCAAATCTCGGAGGCGACTAGAATCTGGTTACGGTCCGGGGCTTAGCCGGGAGGATTGAGATGACCGACGAGCGCCTTGTCTACAAGAGCGGGGACTTCGTACCGGAATCGGAGGCGTCGCTATCGATCTTCGACTCGGGCGTCGGCTCAGGGCACATGGTGTTCGAGGTGACACGCACCTTCAATCACGAACCATTTCGCCTGACGGGACCGAAGAGCCACCTGGAGCGCCTGCACGCCTCTTTGAGATGCGCCCAGATCGATTCGGGCATGACTCCTGAAGAGCTGGAAGCAGCCACGTTCGAGACGATCGAACGAAACCTCCATCACTTCGGACCCGATGACGACTTCTGGATCAATCACTACATATCCAACGGAACCGAGGGCAGGCCGTCGGTTCTCATCTACGTTCGGTCGCTGGCCGGCGTATTGGCCGAGCGCGCCCATTTCTACGACGAGGGCCTAGACGCAGTGATACCCACGCAGCAGTCCGTGCCTGCGCGCCTGATCGATCCCAAGATCAAGAACACAAGCAGGCTGTACTACAGGATCGCCGACGTGCAGGCCAAACAGGTCTCGCCCGACGCGTGGGCGTTGCTGACCGACGAGGACGGCTTCATCACCGAGGGCACAGGCTCGAACTTCATGATGATCAAGGACGGCGTGCTGATATCGCCGGAGCCGCGAAATATTCTCCTGGGCATCACGCGCGGCGGGATCATCGACGTTGCCGAGCGCATTGGAGTTCCGTTCGAGGAACGGAATATCGAACCGTACGACGTGATCAACGCAGACGAAGCCTTCTTCAGCGCCACGTCGGTCGTAATGCTGCCCGTCCGCACCGTAAACGGACACCCTCTCTCGGCCGAGCCGCCGGGTCCAGTCTATCTGCGCCTGCGTGAGGGATTCAGCGAGATGGTCGGATTCGACTTCGTATCTCAGGCCAGGCGGTATGCGGGAATGCTGAACAGGGAGCCGGCGGCGGTATAGCCGGCTGAATCGCGTCACCTTTTCTAAGCGTTTAGTCGCGGATAGATCAGCCGGCCAGCGACGCCCGTAGTCTGTTCAGACCCTGTTCGCTGGACTCCATCAGAAACTGAAGGTCCGAGCCGTACATCAGCATCCGCATTCCCTTCGCGGCCCAGCCTTGCAGGGACTCGACGCTGCCGAGATGGATAGCCGACACCACGTTGTGCCGTTCGGCGGCCGCCACGACCGTATCGATTGCCTCAACGACCGGCGGCGATTGAGTCTCGCCGGGGACTCCCAGAGAAACGGACAGGTCTTCGGAGCCGACCAACGCGACGTCGACTCCCGGAGTCGACAGAAGCTCGTCGATGCGGTCTATGGCTTCCCGGCGTTCGATCTGCGCGATGACCAGCGTGTCGTCGTTATTGGTATCGACAAACTCCGCCAGTGAGCCGAAGCGATATTCGGAATGGGGCGCGTCGGAGGAGCAACCGCGACTGCCGACCGGCGGGTACTTGACCGCCTGAACCAGCGTTTCGACTTCGCTGCGATTTTCAACCCTCGGAAGCATGACGCCCATGGCGCCGTGGTCGAGCGGGGCCGAGATCAAGTCGTACTCAGGACTTCGCACCCGAACCAGCGGGCACATATCGAGGATCCGTCCCACGCGCAGAATCTGCGCCGCCGTCTCTAGGCTGAAGGAGCCGTGTTCCATGTCGAGCATGAAGAAGTCGAACCCCACGGCGTTGAGGATCTGAGCAATCGATGGGTTGGTGACCTCCTGGACCATCGTTCCGATCACCGTCTCGCCGGCGAGCAACCGGCGTTTGATTGAGTTTCTGCGCATCGTCGCCTCCATCCGGCCGTGACTCGAGTGGTCCAGCTCAGTCTAAAGCGAAGCCGCTGGATAGACCGGACTTAGATATGAAATGCCGACTCGAAGAGTTCGCGGAGCAAGTCTCGACAAAACGAGATTAGCCGGTCGAAAGCTGTCAGCTCCGGTGATCAGCCTCCAGCGGTAACCGTCACCAGCGCCTCGGTGACCGGTCCTTGCGTTTGGCCGTCGATTCGAATCTCGACGGTCAGCAGTTGGCGGACCCGCGGCTCGTCGGGCGCGGTAGCCGTCAGAAGGAGCTCGCCCCGCGCCTCGTCGGCGAGCCGGATTTCGGCGAACTCGCCCGAGGTTTGCCATCCCTCCGGCGGCGATAGACGAGCCTCGAATACGGCGTCCCGGCCGAGGTTGTTGCGCAGCAGCAGGCGATAGTCGTTGGACTCTCCCGGCGCGGCATATCCGTCATAGGGAAGCAGGCGCGCCCACCACAAGTCCACGTAGTGGTCGGCCGGATCGTCCACCAGCGCGCGCACCACGCGCTCCTTGCGGGCGATGAAGTCTCGATATTCGAAGGTCTTACGGGCGTCCCAGGGCATCACGTCGCGGTGACCCGGGCAGACCACGTCGGGGGCGATGCTCTCCATGAGGTCGGCGCACTTTCGATGCATCCAGAGCTGGAAGCTGTTCCTTAGAACCGTGGTCTGGTAAATCTGGTCTGTCAGCCCGCCCGTGACTCCGGGAGCCTCCGCCTTGAACACGTTGTCGCCGGTGAACATGATCTTCTGACCGTCGACTACCGTGGCCAGAAGCATGTGAAACTCGGTCTGCCCCGGCGCGTGGTAAATCTCAAACTCGTACTCCTCCCAGTGGAAGCGGTCGCCGTCCTTGAATTTGCGGCTGACGGGAATGGGCTTTTTGAGAGTGCAGGGCGTGCTGCACCAGGCGGCCGGGTCTTCCAGCACCTGAGCCACTTCCTCCAGCGCCCAGACCTGGGTGCCTTCATGCCGGACCAGATAGGGGACACCTACGGTGTGGTCGTCGTGTATGTGGCTGTTCATGACTACGTCGATCTTCTTCACGCCGTAGGACTCGCGCAGCTCGTCGAGGTGGTGCACGACGAAGCGCATCGTGTCGCTGTCTTCACGATCCGAGCCGGTACTCATGTGCGCGTAGTACGAATGCCCATAGTCGAGGAAGAACGCCTTGCCGGACTCGGACAGCACTACGTAGAAGTTCGAGCAAGCCTGAGGGCCGCTCCACAGGAGGTGTCGAGAAAGCTGAATGAATCGAGGGTCGGGAAGAAAGTCGAGGCCGTGATCGCCGATCGATCCAAAGATCCGCATCGCCCCGCCAAGACGCGCAAGATTCATCAGGCGCTCCTCGAGGCGAAGGCAGTCTCCGACCGGATCGGTGATGACCTCCCCATGGGACGGCAGCGCGAGTTGCGGCGCGCGCTTGCGCAAGGCCTGGCAGGACTGCAACGTGAACAGCGCGCCTGCCTGGTCGCCGTATCCGTACTCCATCGCGTGATACTGATACAACACGCCTCCGGCCCCGATGAGATCGCCCGTGAACGCGACTTCCCGTCCGTCGATCTCACCGACAAACATGCTGCTTCCATGCGTGTGGCCTTTTGCCGGGAGGATCTCCAGATCAAGTCCGCGCCAGGTGAACGTCTCGTAATCGAGCAGCGACTCGTCAATCGGCATATCCTTGCCGACCGAGAAGAAGGTGTTTCGGTCGTTGTAGTTGCTGTAGAGCCGCTTGTGTCGCCAGAAAAGCTCTACGTCCTCAAACAGGTAGCGCTCGTGCTCGGGAACCGCGACCTTGGCTCCGGCCTCACGCAGCCTGCCCGTCCCCCAGCACTGGTCGCGGTGATGGTGTGTGTGCAGCACCCAGTCGATTTGCCGCACGCCGATCTCTTCGATGTGCTCCACGACCGCGCCGGAGCCCGCGTCGATCAGCAGGCCGTGCTCGCCGTCCTTGACGCAGTACACGTTGCACGTGTCCGACCACACGTAAAGGTTCTCTGAAAGCCGCTTCCACGACACGACGCCCTCCCTCGCTTACTTCCATTCAGCCAAGCCAATCGTAGCGGGGCAAAAAGCGAACGTACCACGTCAAACCCGCAATCTTGACTAATATCACCGTAGTTTGTCTGTTGATCACACAGAAAAGGGAAACGGCGCGATAACTTACAGGATCAGCGCGAGACAATTCCGCGGTGCGAAATCGACTTGAGTATCTGTGACTGCCGGCCGGACCAGTGAATGCCCAAATAGTGTCTGGCCCTCGTAGTCGCCAGATACAGCAGCCTTTTGTTGAAGGTCGAGTCCGAAAAAGACTCGTTAACGCCTATCACGATAACGGCGTCGTATTCAAGCCCCTTCACGTCCGGTATTCGCGCTAGAACGGTTCTAGAATCACCGTAATGCTCTTCTGTTATCAGGGAAATCTCGGTAAATCGCTGGTGTTGACAGTACTGCTGGAATCGATTCAGGTTCGCTTGATCCCTAACCAAGACTGCGATGCTGGAGTCTTCGAAACCGTCCAGAGACCTTATCCGTTGGATATCATCGATCACCGCTTGGTACATATCGCGTGTGTTCCCATGCCGGTTGTATTCGACCCGATGACCATGGCGCTCGAATGGAATGGGCGCCAGAATGTTCGCGTCGAAGGTTCTTAGGATTCTGTTGTTGGATCTGGTTATATAGACGTTCGACCTGTACGACCTGCGGGCCCGCTGTACTTCAATCTCGGATCGTCCAAATACGCGCTCGACGGCGCGCCAACCGCTGATGCCGCGGTAGGGCATAAGTCTCTGCGCAGTGTCCCCCAAAACGGTAAACCAGTTGTTTGTGGAGCATTCCGCTAGCAGCTTGAACTCGATTGGGGAGATATCCTGAGCTTCATCCACCACGACATGGCGATAGCGACGCTCAATCGTGCCATTAAGTAGGTGGTCAAAATAAGCCAACGCGCCGGCATCGGAATCGTCAAATCCATATTGAGGAATGCTCAGTGCCGATGCCGCGAGACTGCGCGCAATCTCAGCGCCCGCATCTGGTCCAGCGGCGACATGAATCGCTTCAGCGTCCGATAGTAGGGCCGCATACTCTCCCCTAAAGTCCAATTGCGGCCATTCACGCTCACACCAGCGCTCGGCGCGAGACCGCAAGAACTTCCACCGGCTTTCCGCTTCGGCCCCAGCGGCGGATCTACCACCATATCCAGCCGATAGAGCCATGTTCGCTATCCGGTCAATGAAATCCTGGCGTCGACGATTCAGTGGCCGGCGACCTGCTGCCCCTTGAAACATCGTCAAGACGGCCGATTTGATCAGCTTTTCGTCTACCAAGAATGGTGTTGTTGGGACAGAAAACGAGCCGCGACTGAGCAGCCGCCGCCTTATCCCCCGCGACAATTCTGCGACGCGTCTCTCGATAGCGTCAGCCATTGCCAACGATCCCTTGAACTCTTCAGCCTTAAGATTGAATCTGCGCGCGTTGCCCCGCGCTAGCAGTTCGCTCCAGATCCTCGGCTTCACCTGAACACGCCTCGACATCTGGCCCGTACGCCAGTCGCTGAATCTGACCTGATGAACCCGCTCAGTGACGCCCAGATCGGGCAGAATCTCGGCGGCGTACTCCAGAAAGGCCCTTGAGGGCCCGACGAACATTGTTGTGCCTGGAGTGGGTCGTTCTCTCTCGGGGATGTCGCTGTGAGGGGAGAGCAAAAAAGCGATTCTATGCAGCCCAATCTCGCTCTTCCCACTCCCTGCCGCACCTTGGACAATCAGAACCTTGTCGCTTACGTTGGCGATGCTCCTGTATTGCTCCGGCTCGATGGTCTCGACGATTACCTCTAGTTGGGCGCTGTCGCCGCCTACCCTAGCCAATCGACCCTCCAACAGGTTCTGTCGAGCCGTCGTGTATGCTGGCGGCCACCGGCGGAACCGGTCTGTTATCTCTTGCAGTTCTCCCTTCCGGATTTCCAAGAAACGCTTCAGATCGACCCTGACACGAATGAATCCAGCCGGAGCCTCGTACCCGTCAACGTCATCTTCCCCATAGAACAAGCTTGCAGCTGGAGCCGTCCAAGATATGACGTTGGTCCCGTCTAAGTGCGTGCGGCCAAGATATATCGACTCTTGGAGCCGTCCGTCGTGCGGCTCGATTTCGGCCAGCCTGCCATCGGTCTGTTCCACATCGTGCATTACGTAGTCGACCCGGCCAAAGTAGGGCTGAACCAGAGCCGAACGGAGCGAGCTTTCGATTTCCTGTTCGACTTCTCTGATGCTACGCACAACCTCTGAAGTCGGCGAAAGAGGCGGTAGCCGCCCCTCCATTAGGCGGAGTTCAGACTTGATGTGTGCAACTACCGCGTGGAGGCGTTCCTCCTCATCCTGGAACTCCAGGTCTCTCGCAGTCTGCACAGTCGAGCCTTCGACTTTGGCCATCATGTCGTCCACTCCAGCACCATCTACTTCAGAAATTGACGCACTCCGCCTCGTGCCTACCACGCCACATCATCATCTTCATCGCCGGATGCGGGAAAGTTGTACTTAGCTGATTCCCTGGCTTCTTTGACTATGTAGGCGCTCGCCGCGGCCATCTCTTGCCGGCGCGAGAAAAGGCCTCCGCGCAGCGGATTCACGAGACCTGCATCTATAAGCAATCCATACTCCTTTTTCTGATCAATCGAGGTGCCACGCATGAACTCAGCCAGCGGCTTCCATGAATTGTGCTCCTGCATCCAAAGGCGGTATGCCTCTGCCAGTACCCGTATGAATACGACGCTGTAGGCATATGAACGGGTCCGCAATTCCGGGATTTCCCGATTTTCGATTTCACCCGTTAGGAGACCATCGTATTCCTCTCTGGCTGAAGGCATAAACTCGTCCACCCATTCACGAGAGCTTTTAACTAAGGCATCCAACGTTGCTACGTACTCTTCATTTCGGCTACGGCTCACTCGCCCGCGGCTCCCAATTTCGAGGCTCTTCAAAATGGTCGCGAGTTGATTTATTGACAACAACAACGGGCTTCGGACGCCGACTGAAGAACGTTCAAACTCGATTCGCCCAGTTAACAATGGACTGCTTTCGGCAAGCTCCATGGCGGCCAGATTGAATGCGTTGCGCTTGTCAAATCTCACAACCGTGTGCTGCTCGATACGCTTGGTCTGAGACGCATCGACGAACATCTGCTTCAGCGTCCTTATGTCGGATTCTGCGTAGAGAACGATTGCCAGCGACGTTTGGCGCAGTTCGGCCAGCTTGGTCGCACTTCGCTGGTCGTTCCGCAACTCATCAAGAAGGTCACGAATGGCGCGGCGGCGGTGCTGACCGTCGAATATACGCATGGTGTTCATACGGTTCGTACGGACGCGCAACCTACCAAAATTGGGATTGTCCACCTCGTGACGCTCGTTCCGATACGGTTCGAAGACGATCGCTGCGGGATCGATTCCGAGCAGAAGAGCGCCCAAAAGCCAGTCCGGTTGCTCGTCCAGATACTCTCTGATGTTCCGTGCGTGGCTCGGTGTCAGGCGGCGGTTGGCGTCTTTCATTACGTCGTCCTTGACACGCTGCGGCAATGTACCGTCGAGAGTATCGAGATCGAGCGCGAAGTAGTACACGTCCCGCCCGCCTTGACGGAATCGATGGGAGGCCACATCGAGACTGAAGAGTTCGTGGGGTTGGTTAATCATCAGAGCCATAATTCTCGTCTCCTGTACGTTGGCACTAGCCGCCAACTGCTGAACATGGACGGGTGATGATCCTTCTCGGTTCACCCATTCGTCACCGGTGGCTGGTTATTCCCCATAGTCGCGTTCACTCGATCAACTATGTAATTCATCGCCTGTTCAACCTGTCTTCGAGCTGCGGTCGGAGAGATTCCGCCCGGCGCAACAACGCCCGCCTCGACCAATAGAGAATCTCTATAGAGACCCGGTTCCAACGACGCCGCTCGAAGGAATTCAGCAAGAGGGTCCCAGTCAACGCCCCTATTCACCCACTTGTGATAGCAACCCGCCAGAATCCGAATGACTGTGGCGTTGTAAGCCATCGTTGTTTCACGTAGCTGTGGGATTTCAGAGTTGTCGACGTCACCTGCCATTAGGTCATCGTATTCCTCTCTGGCGGCAGGCATGAAATCGTCGGCCCAAGTCCAGCATCGCTCGAAAAGCGGTTCGGGGTCGAGCATGTAGGCATCGTTGCGTGCTCTGCTCAGGCGGCCGCTGTAGCCCAGTTCAAGTGTTTTCAGGGTCCTCGCAAGTTGATTGATCGCGATCAGGTAAGGTCTGCCCCTGGCGACGGACGCACGCTCCATTTCGACACGCCCTGCGAAAAGGTCACTCTCTTCCGCAACTCGCATCGCAGTCACGTTGAATGCGTCTCGCCGGTCGAATACAGTGACCGTATTTGCTTCGATCGGCCTCGTATGCGCCGCGTCCGCAAACATCTGCCTCAAGGCGTCAATGTTGTCTTCTGCATAAACCATTACAGGCAGTGAAGCCTCTTTCAGTGAAGATAGCTTTTCACCAAAAGCTGCATTATGACGGAGCGCCTCGAGCACATCCTTGATTGCACGGCGGCGATGCTGGCCGTCGAACATCTTCATCGAAGCTGCGCCCTCGGCGCTGACCGTCAGATTTCCAACATTTGTTGGCGCGTCAGAATCGCCGATATACGACTGGAATTTCACAGCGTCCGGTGAAATTCCGAGCAACAACGTACCAAGGAGCCAGTCGGGGCGATCCTCCAGGTAATCCTGAATATGCTTCGCATGGCTCTTCGTCAGGGGGCGGTTGGCATCCCTGACCATTCGATCATCGACGCGGTCAGGCAACAAATTGTCTAATGTTTGAAGATCCAGCGTAAATGCATATACATCCCGCCCGCCCTGTCTGAATTTGTGCGCGGGCGTGGAGAATGGACGCAGTTCATTCCTGATCGCTAGCACCGCCTGACACTCATCCGCCACGCCAATTGATCCCAGCACACCTGCGACATCGTCAAGACGGGCGAGCGCATAGTCCCGCTCAATGTCATGCGGACCCGGATGTGCCGCCCGATTACGCGCCTCGGCAATTGCAAAGAGGGTCTCCCAAGCCTCTCGCTCTGGCCTGAATGCTCCGCGGAACACGTCCCACCAATAGAACCTCACAAGCGGTGCGAAGTGATTCACATCGAGGGTGTCCTCGATCCGCCCACCATGGGGCGTATTGCTCTCCAGCAAGCGATACTGGTCTTCATTGAGCGCGAGTTTCAGAGGATTCTCGATCTTGTCGCCCGGTAGCCGCCTAAGCCCTTTAGCGACAAACGGCCTCATCGCATCGCGATATATGTCCAGCGCGTCTATCAGCGCCCTCTTATTCGGTCGCGGAACCATCGTTCACTCCTAAGTGCTCTTATTGCACGCTGCATATCCTGAAATTGCAACGGTTGAATAAGCCATAGTTTAAGCGGTTAAATTAGGCTGAGTCAAATAGCTAGCAGGGCCTGTAAACAATCGGCTGTCTCAAGTGAATTTGGGCCGGCCGCGAGCGCGACACTTTGCCTGATAGAGACGCTAGCCGTCCCTGACCTTAGATAGGGCAGCTTGTTAGGTTTTCCGCGTTGTGGTCGCTAGACGCCCGGATACCTGCCGCGTCTGATGTCGCGGGCGACTACGAGTATGTGCTGCCCCGGGATGACCTTGGCGGTCACGCTTTGGCCAAGAACGTAGCCGTCGAGCCCCGCCTGTACGGGCCACGGGTCTTCGTCAATCCGGTGGTAGTCGTGTACAAGCGCAACCGTCTGCCCCTTCTTGACGGGCGCGCCCAACTCGACCAGAGGTTCGTAGAGGCCGGGCCACGGCGCCGGAACGTAGCACTCCCGGTCGACGGCTTCGACTATCTTCTGATCGCCGGCGGCGTAATGATCGGCGGGCGATATCTCACCCGCAAGCTGGCCGTGCATGATCGCCGCGCCGATAATTCCCTGCCGCGCGTACTTGACGGTCTGGACGCTGACAAATTGTCCCCAGCCGAGCTCCGACCCGATCGTGACGTTGCCGAGTCGCTCGCTTTCGCTAAGCATCAGGCCGGGAGTCCGGTCCTGGAACAGGCACACAAACGGCGTTCCGAACAATCGCGCGGTCTCGATGGTTAACCGGCCCTGCTCGGCGTCCTCAACGGGATGGAACAGCATTACCGGCGGATACCGCGCAACTCGCCCGCCGGAATGGATGTCGAGCACGACGTGGACGTGCGGCCAGATGTTATCCCTGACGAACTTGGCTATACGGTGAGTGATGCCCGAAATCCCCGGCTCCTCGCCGGCCCGGTCGACGAACGCGCGATTGAGATTGAGTCCGTCGTCGTCCACGCTTTCGCGCGCACCGCTACGGAACGCCGCGACATTGAGAACAGGGATGAAGATGATGCGCCCGAGAACGTCGGCGGTGTCGATGTCCCGCATCAGGTTCTTGATCGCTACCGGCCCCTCGTATTCGTCGCCGTGCGTCGAACCAATAGCGACCAAGCCGTTGCCGCTCTTTGCGGCGGGTCCGACGATCACGGTGAGGGGCAGATGCCACTCGCCCCAGATGCTGTCGTGCTCCAGCGCGACCCAATAATCCCGGCGTCCGCGCGATTCGAAATCGATTTCCGATGGCGGTACTACTACTCTGCTGGACATCAATATGTTCTCCGGTCACGCCTGCGTGAAAACGCGGCCAGCTTAGACCCTGCTCGGCGCCTACGCTACCCGACTTGCGCAGCCCAACCAAATCCCGGCCTTGTCCGTCGGATGCGCTTGTTGAAAACGTGGCCGGCCAGTTCGCAAACGGGAAAGCCGCCACAGTTTCAGGGCGGCGCGTAGCGAGTTGCTTACCCTTGTCGTGCCCCGGTTCGCTCCTGATACTGCGCGCCGTACCTACGGCAGGCTAAGATTTCGACGCGCAATTACACAGGTGGAGCCGCCGTAGTCGAGAATCGCGCCGCTTTCGGCAAGCTCTAAGAGTTTTGGGTGCCCGCATGACACAGACGATTACAGCCGACAGTCAGACCGCCAAGCAGCAAGAGCTACTCGAAACAGCCAAGCAGTTCCTGGCCGGCGGGGGGCTCGGCCATTTCAGGCTGCCGGACGAGGTTGACATCGTGCTGGCGTCTGCCAGCGGCAGCCGCATGACCGACACAACGGGCAGGGAGTACATCGACTACGTGCTCGGCTCGGGGCCTATGCTGATCGGCCACGCCAACCCGACGGTTATCGGGGCGGCGGCGGCGCAGATTCCGAAGGGGACCACCTACTTTCTCCTGAACGAACCCGCGATCCGGCTCGCGAAGCGGTTGGTCGAGAACGTTCCTTGCGGGGAGCAGGTCAGGTTTCAGACCACGGGAACCGAAGCTACTCACGTCGCGCTGCGCGGCGCGAGAGCCTTTACGGGCCGCGGAAAGATCCTCAAATTCGAGGGCGGCTGGCACGGCATGCACGACTATTCGCTGTGGGGAACCGTGCCAAGCGTACCCAGCGAGTACCCGCGATCGCTGCCCGATTCGAGAGGGATACCCGCTTCGGTCGGCAAGGAGGTGCTGGTCGCCCCGTTCAACGAGACCGAGCGCGCGGTGAAGATCATCGAAGATAATGCGTCCGAGCTCGCGGCCGTAATCGTGGAGCCTCTCGAACGCGTGCTGGTGCCCGAACCCGGCTTTCTCGAAGCAATCCGCGAAGTGACCACCCGGCACGGAATAGTGCTGGTGTTCGACGAGGTCGTGACGGGATTCAGAATCGCCTGGGGAGGCGCCCAGGAGCGCTACGGCGTGGTTCCCGACGTCGCGACCTACGGGAAGGCGATGGCGGGCGGTTTCCCGCTGGCAGCGGTGGTCGGGCGCGCGGACATCATGCAGGTTTTCAACGCGCAAGGGGTCAGCTCGATCACCGACATCGCATGGGCGAGCGGCACGTTCAACGGCAACCCGGTCGCCGCAAGCGCCGGTCTCGCGGCGCTGGACATCCTGGAACAGCCGGAGTCGTACCAGCGCCTTCACAGCGTGGGATCGCGGCTCCGCGCCGGCATCGCCGAGGCGGGACGCCGCCACGGATTTCCCGCCCAGGCTCTGGGGGAAGACGCCGTATTCGGAATCCGGTTCATCGAGAGCGACAACGTCAAGACCTGGATGGACTTGCAGGCGCACGATACCGAACTGGGCCGCCGCTGGGCCATCGAGTGCATAAAGCGCGGCCTGCTGATGATCCCGAACGAGAAGATCTACATCTCGATAGCACACACCGACGAGGACGTGGACCGCACGCTGCAAATCTGCGACGACGCATTCCGGGCCTGCGCCTCATAGGGGCCTAGCCCACGGGCGTCCTACGGTCCGTGTCCGGAATGCGGGCGCGAGTCAGGGTATCCGTACTCTCGTGAGTCGCAACCCGGGCACTAGTCTTTTGGGATTGGCTGGTCCGTTTTTCAAAAAACCGTGGCCGACGCGGTCGAGGTGGCTCGATCTTTGCCCCGAATCCATGGTCAACAGGCTAGCGGGAGGGCTGATCGGGTGTGGCTGAAGCACGTTGGAAACGTCCCGCAGGGGCATTGCGGGCACCGGAGTGAGAATCTGTCTACTGGCGGAGGAGGAGGGATTCGAACCCTCGACCGGCTTTAAACACCAGTAACCGCTTAGCAGGCGGCCGCACTAGACCAACTATGCGACTCCTCCAATCGGCCTCGGTATCGGGCGGAGGGGGTGGGATTCGAACCCACGAATCTTTCGATTAGTGGTTTTCAAGACCACCGCCTTAAACCGCTCGGCCACCCCTCCGGGGCCTGCGCGATTATAGCAACGCGCACCCGCCACTCCCGTGAAACGGCGGCTAGGATCCGGCGTCAGGACGCCGCCGCATGGCTGAGCGCCCCTCAACGGCCATCAGTCGCGTGAGCCCATCGACGACAGCATCAACCGTCTCTCGGGCATTTCCCGCCTGCGTGGCCAGCGACTTTGGGCCGACCGGGCTGAACCGTTTGACATCAGACTCGACGAAAACAGTCGCGGTCGGGATGCCCGTCGCCGCGGCCAGATGAGAGGGGGCGGAATCGTTGCCCACGTACGCCGACGCGAGCCGCAGGATCGCGCCCAGCTGCCCGAACGACGTCTGCCCAACCAGGTTGATCACCGCTTCGCGCATCAAGCTCGACATCGCCCGCGCGGGTTCGGCGTCGCTTTCCCGACCGACGAGCACCGTCCGCAATCCCGACCGCTTGGCAAGCCGGTCCGCCACCTGAGCGAAACAGGCGGGTTGCCATCGTTTCCCGAGATGCCTCCCGCCGGGATTCGAACCGCCGCCGGGAGCCGCGACCAGGACCGAGCCGCGCTCGAGTCCCCATTCCTGGAAGATCCGTTCAGCCGCCGAAAGATCGTCCGAAGCTGGAAAGAACCTCGGTGTCGTTTGGCTTACACCAAGACCGGCGGCACGGGCAAGATCCAGATAAAGCTCGCTCTCATGAGAGTCTTCCTTGACCGCCACCTTGGTAGTTAGGGAAAACCCCCTGCCACGGCTGTCAAGTCCAATGCGAATCGGAATTCCCGCCAGAAAAGGCAGAAGAGTCATCATCGGCGACCGGTCTGCGACAAAGGCCGCGTCAAACCCGCGGGCCCGAAGCCTGCCGGCAAACGCCAGATACGAGCCAAGCTCATATTTTCTTGGCAGCCCGATGTCGGCGCAGTCGACGATCTCGTCCAAGTCGGGGTTATTGGCCACGGCCACCTTGGACCAGGTTCCGACGGCCAGCGAGAGCTTCGCGCCGGGCAGACCTACACGCAATGCCCTGAACAGCGGCGTCGCGAGGAGGACATCCCCAATGCTGCACGGTTTCACGATCAGCACCGACGACGGAGCGTTCCGCGTGTCGAAGGGCGCCCGCTCGGCATGTCGAAAGAAGACCCGCAAGAGGCGACATGCCGCGGTCGTGCCTGCGTCTCTCGTGCGTTGAGCCAGTGACTCTTTCAGAACCCCGCGACCTCGTCCGTGTTGGCGATGGCGAAGGTCAACGTCCCCTCGGCCGCGACTTCGTTGCCTACTTTCGCAATCGCCGTCCCTTTCCCAATTCGCCGTCGCAAGCGATCAACCGTAACTTCGAGCACTAATAGGTCTCCCGGGACAACGGGTCTTCGAAATCGCATACGGTCGATTCCGGCAAACAGCGGCACCCGGCCTCGATATTGTTCAAGACTGAGTAGTGCACAAGCGCCGGTCTGAGCCAGGGATTCGGTAATGAGGACGCCAGGCATTACCGGCCGGCCCGGAAAATGCCCGCGAAAGAACGGTTCGTCCTCGCGCACGTACTTGACCGCCACCGCACGCTTACCGGGATCCAGCTCGCGGACCTCGTCGATCAACAGAAAGGGATCGCGGTGGGGCAAGACGGCTTCGACGCCGTTCTTGTCCAACACGGGTCCAGACTCCGAGCCGTTTCCGTTGGAGGTCATTCCGAAACCACTCCGCCTCTTATGAAGTCAGTCACGAAGGTTTGCTATCCCAAGATGCTTTGGCACCGAGAACGATTCCACGCTCCGCTGCCGCCGCTCCAAACTATAGAGAGATTATCCCCGACACCGGCGACTCCTATTTCCAAAACCGTCGCCACGGTCAATTCAAGTTTCTTCGATCAGAAGGCCACAACTTCGGCCAGGTTCCAAGGAATTCGGAGTCCCAAGACAAGTCGGATAGAGACGGAAAAGCGGTCGTCGGCATATTGTCGACGACCGCTCTATCGATACCGTCGGTCAGGTCGTTAACCTGCCCGTAAGCCGATCGCTACTCCAGCGTAGCGCTCAGCGATATCTCGACGTTGCCGCGCAGCGCGTTGGAAATCGGGCAGCCCGCCTCGCCTTGCGCGGCGAGGTCCTCGAACTGCGCCTGGTCGATTCCCGGCACATTGCCGCTGACGGTGAGATTGCTGGAACCTACACGGAAGCCGCCTTCCGGGATCGGAACGAACGACACCTCAGCAGAAACCGTTAGCGATTCGGCCGGGCTTCCGGCTTCCGCCAGCGTGTGCGAGAAAGCCATCGCGTAGCAACTTGCGTGCGAGGCCGCTATCAATTCCTCCGGGCTGGTGTTGCCGCCCGGCGCTTCGGTCCGAGCGCCCCAGCTTATGTCCTGGTCGCCAAGGGCGCCGCTGCCTACGGTGAACGAGCCGCCGCCCTCGATCAGGTTGCCATTCCATCGCGCTTCCGCGCGCCTGACTATGTCTGCCACGCTTTTCCTCCTAGGAGTCTCGTGTCGAATCCCCACGAGATTCTGACACCGAGGGTGTCAGAACTCCAAAAATCAAAAGGGAGCCGCCCGCCAATCCACTTCCACTTTCGCTCAACGCCCGGCTAAACCTGGACGAAGCGCGCCATGCCTAATCGCCGAGAACCGCGCCCACGCCCCGCAACTGACTCATGGTGCTGATGCCGTAGTTATAGAAATTCAGGCCTGTGGCCCCGTTTTCTATACACGCGCGCACCTTGGCGCGCCACTCGTCCGAGCTTGGGATTTCAGGATAGTGAGCCTGAATGCCGACGATCAGCTCCTTGTCACCGACGTATTCCCGGCTTCGCTTCATAAGCTGCTCTGCTTCATCGGCGGTCAGATCGTAGCCGCTGACCATCAGTCCATCGATGTTTGAAACGATAGTAGCCATGGTCTCTAGGCTCAGGAACTGCTCCCACGCTTCTCCTTGAATGACGATCTTCGTGCCCGATCCGGCGCAAGCGTCCGCGACATCGTCGACGAGAGAAGCGACAGTGTTCTCGCCGGCTTTCATGTACCGGGCGAAGTCAGGCTCGTCCCGTTCCCACGCCGCCAGTCCGTCCGTCTTCGAGATATCAGGCGGAACGTCGGCGTCGCCATGGTAGATTCCATCGAGTTCGGCCCGCACCAGCGACTTGACCCTGTCGGCGTCGACACCCTCGGCCTTCGCCCGCTCGATGCAGCTGTCGCAAAGGCAAATCCCCAGCAGATAGCTGCCCCATTCGCCGAGGGGCGCGCCGATCTTGTCGTGGTGATAACCGTGCTCGAATCCCAGAAACCCTATCGCCTCAAGCTCGATGATCCTCAGGTCGTAGTTGTGCGCCAGGTCGGCGCAGAGGGCGACTGCGAACTCGCGGGAATCTTGATGCGCGGGGCAAAGCAAGTGGGGGCTGGGGTCGCCGTGGGCAGTTCGGGTGGCGGCGTCCGGATAGGTCGACGCAAGGCGGGTGTTGTGCATTATGACGGTCCAGGCGTTGACATCTAGCTGATGGCTATCCCGCCCGTCGCAAAGCTCGCGAAATACGTCGGTATCATCCAAGATCGAGGAGGCCACAGGAGAGATTCGACCGTAGCGGGAAGGATCGTGACGGAAATAGACCACTCCACCCTCACCGATGTAAATCTTCTGTCCGGCGGCAGCGTGTGGGCGAAGCTGCTTGAAATTGTGGTATGCCGAAGCGACGCTTACCGCGTTGCAGCCGGCAACGTCGCGAACGTTGCCGAGAACCCGCTCGATACCCTCGTCAACCAAGTCCCACGGGTAGGTCCAAAGCGCATTATTCAAGTTAGTCCAGTCCTTCGGGTGAGCTTTCATGGAGTCGCATACTCTGCATCAGAAAGTGAGTGTCCGTATCGCCCGTGATCGCAAAGCCGAGCCTTTCGTAAAACGCCAACGCCCGGGGATTCACTTTCAGCACTTGAAGCCTCACGGGCAAGCCCAACTTACTCCCTTCGTCGATGACCATCAACATGCACGTCCGGCCAATCCCTTGCCCCTGGCGCTCAGGCAAGACATGCAACTGGTTGACAAACAGACAGTCAGGCTTCACGGCAACCGATATGATCCTGACGTCTCTGCCGTCCAGACTTATGACGCGGTAGTCCTGCTCCGCAAATCGCCGTTCGTGAAGCACTCGTTGGCTGTCCTCGTCCCAACCCCATGCCTGCTCCGCGTAGTCCTTGAACGCAGCACGCTTTACCTGGTACGCGAACTCGTTGTCGCCTTGGTGAGCCTTCCTGAGCTTCAGGCCGTCCGACATCGTATGAGAGCCCGTCTAGTCCATTTCGACGTTGGCCGGCGTTTGAATCGTCCAGACAATCGCCATATGAAGAAATGAGACGGGTCCTGAATCAGCCCCGTCCAGACCGCCCAGTCGCGCCAAACACTCTAGGAAGCGGCGCGCGCGCCTATCAGCTCGCCCACGTTCTCGCGGACCTTTGCAATCGCCTCGACGATGGAGTCCATATCCGAGCGGGGTCCCAGAAAGACGGGCTGCGAAAGGGTGATGACTTCTTCGATGCAAAGGCGTCGGGCGACAGGAGTCTCCATCTTCGAATAGTCGACGCTTTCGACCGGCGTCCAATTTGAGTACCCGTTTCCGCCCTGAAAGGACTCGATTCCGCGAGAGAAGAGCTCGTACTCCTGAAGCGGCGCTTTGTACCCGGCACGAATGGGGATGCCTTCCGCGTTGACGGCCTCGATGAAGGAATCGCGTGAGAGTCCTTCGAATTCATCGGAGACGAACCGGGCGAGATATACGTGGATCGAGGACTTGGTGACGTCAGGGTCGCGCTTCAGGACGCGGATGCCGTCTATTTCCGAGAGGCGGTCGGTCAGGTCTTCGGCATTCTCCATGCGTACCCGGTTCTGTTCCGGCAGACGTGGCATCTGGCTGCGCAGGAGCGCCGCCTGAATCTCGCTCATTCGGAAATTGCCGGGGAAAACTACTGGTCGTCCGGCTTTCTCGCCGTCCCCGCCGTGACGAATCCGGCTGGCGATATCGGCAATCTCTTCGTCGTTGGCCGTTACGAATCCCCCCTCGCCGCTGGTGAGGTTCTTGCTCGCCTGGAAGCTGAATCCGGCCGCATCTCCCAGCGAGCCCAATCCCCGGTTTCGCCAGCTCGCGCCCCATCCGTGGCACGCATCTTCGACGATCTTGAGGTCGTGTTTGGCCGCCAGACCGTAGACGGCATCCATGTCGACGGCACGGCCACCGTAATGGACGGGCATTACCGCCCGGGTGCGGTCCGTAACGCAGGCTTCAGCCGAGGTTACGTCGATGTTGAAGGTGTCTTCCTCAACGTCACAAAACACAGGCGTCAGGCCGGCACGCAGCACCGCGACGGCCGTCGCGACGAAGGTGTAGGTGGGAACGATAACTTCACCCCCGACGCCCGCTCCCACGGCCCGCAGGGCGATTTCGAGCGCGGTGGTTCCGCCGTTGCACGTTATACCGAATCTGGCTCCCTGGAGATCGGCAAACTCCCGCTCGAACGCACGCAGGTTTGGACCGGTGACGTGACTCCACTCACCGCTGAGCACGGCGGCCGCGACGGCGTCGGCATCGGACTGATCCGGGACAGGCCAGGGATGAAATGATCGCTCACGGACGGGAGTCCCGCCGTTAATGGCTAAAACTGGCACTGGCGGCCCCCTATCATCTTCACAGGCATCAGAGAGTTGATGCTCCAGCCCATATTATCGGCCAACCGTGCACGACACGAAACGTCCCGGAAGCCGCGGGCGGCTCCGCCACTCGTTGGCTAGTCCGGCGGACCGCTAGATTCCCGCTTCGACCGCGACCTTCTCCGTGTCCATTTCGATTCCATCACGAGGCTCGACGACGACCTCGCCGTCCTGGGCATCCACTTCGACCTGGCATCCTTGGGGGCAGCGATCTTCGAGGATGAGCTTGGCTACGCGATTCTCGACTTCCCGCTGGATAGTACGTCGCAGCGGGCGCGCGCCGTAGTTGGGGTCCCAGCCGAGCGACAGGAGGCGATCCTTAGCGGCGTCAGTAACGCGCAGTCCGACCTTGCGCTCCACGAGCCGCTCGCGCAGATCGCCAATCAGGATATCCACGATCCGCTTCACCTCGTCCCTGGTCAGGGACCGGAAGATAATCGTCTCATCGATTCGGTTCAAGAACTCAGGCCTGAAGCTTCGCCGAAGCTGCTCCATCAAACGAGCCTTCATGTCCCTGTACTCGCGTTCGTCGGCCTCCTCGGCGCTGGCGTCAGCCGGTCGCGGGCGAAATCCGACATTGTCCTGCTTGCTTATGGCCTTAGCCCCGACGTTCGAAGTCATAATGACGATCGTGTTACGAAAGTCGACGGTGTGCCCCTGTCCGTCGGTCAACCGGCCTTCGTCCAGAATCTGCAGGAGGACGTTCAAGACCTCCGGATGGGCCTTCTCGATTTCGTCGAACAGCACGACCTGATAGGGACGCCTGCGTACAATCTCCGAAAGCTGTCCGCCTTCGTCGTAGCCCACATAACCCGGCGGCGCTCCCACCATACGGCTGACCGTGTGCCGCTCGCCATACTCGGACATGTCCACGCGAACGATGGCGTTTTCATCGTCGAACATAAACGCGGCAAGCTGCCGGGCGAGCTCCGTCTTGCCTACTCCGGTCGGCCCGAGGAACAGAAATGACCCCATTGGCCGGTTGGGATCGGCAAGGCCCGATCTGGACCTGCGCAACGCGTCGGCTACGGCCGTGACCGCCTCGTGCTGCCCGACAATCCGCTCATGGATGGTCGATTCCATCCGCAGCAGCTTGTCACTCTCTTCCTCGAGCATGTTGGTAACGGGGATGCCGGTAATGCTTGCAACGACCGCGGCGATTTCGTCTTCGTCGACAACTTCGTCTAGGTCCTTCTCCGACAGCCAATCGGAGCGGGCATTGTCGAGCTTCTCTTCAAGCTTGAGCAGCTCCGACTTGAAATTCGCGGCCCGTTCGTAATCGCGCTCCCGCCAAGCGGTCTCTTCGTCGAGTCTCAGTTGCCGGATCATCGCTTCGGCCTCCCTGAGAGGCTCGGGCATGTCGTAAATCTCGATGCGCACTTTGGCGGCGGTCTCGTCGATCAGATCGATCGCCTTGTCAGGGAGAAACCGGTCGGAGATATAACGGTTGGAAAGATACGCGGCCTGCTCCAGCGCGCCGTCCGATATCTTCAGGTTGTGGTGGGCCTCGTACCGGTCTCTGACACCGTGCAGGATCCTGACCGTATCTTCGACGCTGGGCGCGCCCACGAATATCGACTGGAAGCGCCGCGCCAGGGCTTTGTCCTTCTCGATGTGCTTCCGATATTCGTCGAGCGTAGTCGCGCCTATCGCCTGAAGCTCCCCACGGGCGAGCGCCGGCTTGAGCATGTTTGCCGCGTCGATGGCGCCCTCGGCGGCGCCGGTGCCGACTACGTTGTGCATCTCGTCGATGAATAGAATTATCTCGCCGCGCGAGTTCACGATTTCCTGGATTACCGCCTTGAGCCGCTCTTCGAACTCACCGCGGAACTTGGAACCCGCCACGAGCTGGGCCATGTCCAGGGCCAGCACTCGACGGTTCTTGAGAATCTCGGGGACGTTTCCGTCTACGATTTTCTGAGCGAGCCCTTCGACGATCGCGGTCTTGCCCACGCCGGGCTCTCCGATCAGCGCCGGGTTGTTCTTGGTCCGCCGCGAGAGAATCTGCATTACCCGGGTTATCTCGGTATCGCGTCCGACGACCGGATCGAGTTTCGACTGACGGGCCGCAGCCGTCAGATCGGTGCTGTACTTCTCGAGGATCTGATATCTGCTCTCCGCAGTAGCATCGGAGGCCGACTGCGACCCGCGGATGTCTCTAATTGCCGAGTAGATCTTTGCCTTGGTCACGCCCAGCTCGGTGAGAATGCGCTGCGCCTCGCTCGATCTCGCGGAGAGAACCGCGATGAAGAGATGCTCGTTGCCGATGTATTCGTCGCGCATACTGTTGGCTTCTTGACCCGCGTCTTCGAACAGCTTCTTCGATTGCGGCGTCAGATACACCTGCCCGGTAACGACCGGACCGCCATCCAATCTGACCTTGGGCTTGCGGTCGAGCAACTGGTTCACGCGGCTTCGCACGAAGTCCGGGTTTACCCGCATACGCTGGAGTATTCGCACGGCGAGCGATTCAGGCTGCTCAAGCAACGCTTGCAGAATGTGCTCGAGATCGAGCTGGGTATGATTCATCTCGACCATGATGCTCTGGGCGCGTGAAAGCGTCTCCTGAGCTTTTTCCGTGAACCGGCTAAATCCTTCCATGGATATTCCTTGCGCCTTTCTGGTGGAAGTCCCGGCTAGCCCGTCAACCTTCGAAGAATGGTCTTGAGTCGATTGATTTCTGTTCGATGCCGCCGTTCCATGTCGTCAAACTTCTGGTCGTAGTGTCGCTGCATAACCTCGAGCTTCTCGGTCAGGTTCAAGATCACCTCTACGCCAGCCAGATTGACGCCCAGATCCTGAGTGAGACGCCTAATTGTGCGAACGCGTTCAACGTCGCGGCGGGAGTACATACGCACGTCACCGGAAGACCGGCCCGGCCGCAGCAGCCCGATTCGTTCGTAGTTACGCAGAGTTTGCGGGTGAGCGCCGGTAATCTGCGCCACTACCCCTATAAAAAATGCCGGCATTCGAGGATCGTCGGCTTGATCTTCACGCGCCCGGAAGCGACCTGGACGCGATTCCGAATCTTCCGCGAAATCGAACTCATCTCTGAATGGCACGCTGAATCGCCCCCGCGCTAGGTCGGCCTGACAGGACGCTCTTGGCGACTCATGCCGAATTGATAGATCAGTTCCCGCTGTTTCGAGTTGAGGTTCTTGGGGAGCTTGACTCTGACGCGCACCAGCAGATCGCCGCGCTCCAATCCGTTGAGCGCCGGCAGCCCTTGGCCCCGGAGTCTCAGCAGCGAACCGTTGCTGGTCTCCGCCGGAATCTTGACGGTCAATACGGATCCATCGAGGTTCCGGACGCTCGCGTCCGAACCGAGCAGCGATTCGCTCAGATGCACCGGCAGATTCGTCACTACGTCGTTACCGCGCCGCTCGAAGCCGTTTTCAGGAAGCACTCGCACCTTTAGAAACACATCGCCCCGCCGGCCGTCCGACTTGTATGCACCTTCTCCGGCAACCCGGATTCGCGAACCATCCCGCACGCCCTTGGGGATTTTGACTTCCAGTCTGCGGTTGCGGACCCGGCCGTCGATCTCCGGGATGCGCAGACTCAGGGCCCGGGTGGTCCCGCTCATCACCTCGCTCAGGGGGATATCGATATCGTGCTCGATATCGGCTGAACGCCGGCTTCGTACAGTCCTGGTTTGCTGGCCCGGGGGCGCCGCGCCGCCACCGAACAGCGCCTCAAAGAAATCGCTGAATCCGCCGAAACCGGCGAAGTCAAAGCCCCCGGCCGCGCTCCTGCCGGCGCTACCCGCTCCAGCCCTCTTAAACGCCTCGTCGAAGGAACCGTACTTCTCCCAATTCGATCCGAACTGGTCATACTTGGCGCGCTTTTCGGCGTCGCCAATAACCTGATAGGCCTCGTTTATCTCCTTGAACCGCGCGACGGCCGTGTCATCACCGGGGTTGACGTCGGGGTGGTACCTGCGCGCCAGACGCCGGTAGGCCTTCTTGATTTCGTCATCGGAGGCGTTCCGGTTGACACCGAGGATCTTGTAATAGTCTCGGAATTCCATCGCCTTATCCGGTCTCCACGCTTCTAATCCGCCTGGCCAGCCTCGTTATTCGCCGGATTCTTGGCAACGCGGACCATCGACGGCCGCAAAACCAGGTCGTCCAGTACATAGCCCGAGCGGACGACGTCCACAATCTCACCGTCACTACGGTCGGGATCGGCCACCGTCGCAACGACTTCGTGATAACTGGGGTTGAAGTCGCCATCGGCTTCGATTGGTCGCACGCCCTGGCCTTTCAGAACGTCGGCCATCTGCTTCCTTGTAAGCCGGATTCCCTCGATCACGCCCGCCACTTCGGCGGTCTCGGGATCGACCGATTCGACAGCGCGATCCAGATTGTCGATAACCGGCAGCATCGCCCGCAAGACATCCGCCCGACGTGACCGGATGATTTCATGCGTCGTCCGGTCGACCCTCTTGCGGTAGTTCTCCATGTCGGCTTGGAGCCGAACGAGCTTGTCCCTGGTCGCGGCCAGCTCCTGTTCAAACGACCCTGAATCGCCGTCTTGGTCAGAGACGAAGTCGCCTCGACGGTTTTCTTCGGAGCCCGACCAGTCCATTCGCTGAGGTCCGTCTTGTTTGCTCGGTTGCTGCATTACCTCTCGTCGCTGGCGCTGAATTCAGCATCGACAACGTCGTCGTCGTCCACCGGCTCTTCGGAAGCGCCAACGTCGGCTGTCTGCGCTTCGGGCCGATCATCCGCATCGCCATCGGCATCGCCGTCGCCGTCGGGCGAGGGAGTCGCTTGAGCCTGGTAAATCTGCTGCCCCACTTCCATGCGAAGCCTGTCGAGCTCGGCCAAGGCAGCTTGCAGAGATTCCTTGTCGGCGTCGTCGTCCTTGAGCAAGTCCCGAACGTTTTGGATGGCTTCCTCGAGACTATTTTTGTCCGCATCGGGAATCTTGTCGGAGTTGTCTCGAATCAGGCGTTCAGTCTGATAGGCGATGCTATCGGCGGAGTTGCGGAGCTCGACCATTTCCCGCCTGTCGGAGTCCTCCGACGCGTGCATCTCAGCTTCCTTAACCAACCCCTCAACCTCATCGTCCGAGAGGTTGGTGGACGCCGTGATGGTTATATGCTGCTCTTTACCCGTGCCAAGGTCCTTGGCCTTCACGTTGACTATCCCGTTTACGTCGATGTCGAAGTTGACCTCGATTTGCGGGACTCCCCTGGGAGCGGGCGGAATACCGTCCAGGCGGAATCTCCCCAGCGTCATGTTGTCCGGCGCCATTGGGCGTTCGCCCTGCAGCACGTGAATGTCCACCGCCGTCTGCCCGTCTTCCGCAGTGGAGAACGTTTCGGACTTGCTGGTGGGAATCGTCGTGTTACGCGGGATCAGATGGGTCATCACTCGCCCGAGAGTCTCCACTCCAAGCGACAGCGGAGTGACGTCTAGAAGGACAACGTCACGAACGTCGCCGGTTATGACTCCCGCCTGAATTGCGGCCCCAATTGCGATTACTTCGTCGGGATTGACCCCCCGGTTCGGGTCCTTGCCGGTCAGGCTCTTGGCAAGTTCCTGCACCGCGGGCATTCGAGTCGACCCGCCGACCAGGACCACCTCGTCCAGGTGCTCGGCGGTTATGCCGGCATCCTTCAAAGCCTGCTGAAAAGGCGCGACGAGCCGTTTATTCAAACCGTCGACCAGCTCCTCGAACTTCGCCCTCGTTATCGAGACCGTGAGGTGCTTGGGGCCTGTCTGGTCGGCGGTTATAAATGGAAGATTGATATCGGTCTGCGGAGTCGTCGAGAGCTCGATCTTGGCTTTTTCGGCAGCTTCGACCAAGCGTTGCAGCGCCTGCTTGTCCTTGCGAAGGTCTATGCCTTCCTGCCGCTGAAACTCCGCAGCCAGATACTCGACCAGCCGCCAGTCGTAGTCATCTCCGCCAAGGTGCGTATCGCCGTTTGTAGCCTTTACCTCGAAGATGCCCTCGCCGACTTCCAGGATCGAAACGTCGTAAGTTCCACCGCCGAGGTCCCATACGAGAATCGTTTCCGTTTCTTTCCTGTCGAGACCGTAAGCGAGGCTGGCCGCGGTCGGCTCGTTGATTATTCTCAGCACTTCGAGCCCTGCTATCGTGCCAGCGTTCTTGGTCGACTGACGCTGCGAGTCGTTGAAGTAGGCCGGCACTGTGATAACCGCTTTGTCTACCTCTTCGCCCAGGAATCCTTCGGCGTCGGCCTTGAGCTTTTGGAGGACCATGGCCGAGATTTCCTCGGGTGTGACGTCCTGATTGGTCTGCGGTATGCGAATCCTCGCCTCGCCGCCCGGACCGTCGGTCACGCCGTAAGAAATGGACTCGCGCTCGGACGCTACTTCGTCATATCGACGTCCGATGAACCGCTTTGCGGAATAGATCGTATTCTCGGGATTTAGAACTCCCTGCCGCCTTGCCAGCTGTCCGACAAGACGCTCGCCGTTGCTGGTGAAACCAACCACCGACGGGGTCAGTCTAGACCCTTCGGCGTTTGTCACGACCGTGGGTTCGCCAGCTTCCAGTACGGCGACCACCGAGTTCGTGGTGCCGAGATCGATTCCTACAACTTTGCTCATTCCGCAGATCCCCTTAGTTTGCTGCCGCGCCCGCCAGGGACATGCCCCGGCCGCGCAAGTCTTCCGGTCTGAATGCCTCCGCTAAAACCTGCTCCATTTGGTCCACCAATACGAAATTCATCTTCCTTCTGACTTGCCGCGGTATCTCATCGAGGTCAGACTCATTAGCGGACGGCAGAATCACCTTCTCGATTCCCAGCCGATGAGCCGCGAGCACCTTCTCCTTGACCCCGCCGATCGGCAACACCTTGCCGCGAAGGGTTATTTCACCCGTCATCGCAACGTCGCCTCTGACCTTCACGCCGGTCAGGGCCGACATGAGCGCGGTACCCATTGCGGTACCCGCCGAAGGCCCATCCTTGGGAACCGCGCCGGCGGGCACGTGCAGATGCACACGGCTCTTCTCGAACAAGTTGGGCTGAAATCCGAACTCTTGCGCCTTGGCCCTGGCGTACGATCTAGCGGCCTTTGCCGACTCTTCCATTACGTCGCTGAGATTGCCGGTGCAGGTGAATCCGGCCTTGCCTTCCGTCCAAGCCGCCTCGATGTGAAGCACCTCACCGCCAAACTGCGTCACGGCGAGACCGTTAACGACTCCGACCATATCGTCATGCCGTTCATCCTCTGGGAGGTATTTGGGCTTGCCGACCAGGCGTTCGAGCTGTGATTGGGAAATCCTCGCCGACTTGGTCTTGCCCTCAGCCAGACGGCGCGCGACCTTCCGGCATACTTTTGCGAGCTCGCGCTCGAGATTTCGCACGCCCGCCTCGCGAGTGTGCGTTCGCGTGAGCCATCGTATTGCGGCGTCACCCATGACCATCTGATCTTTCTTGATGCCGTGCTCGCGAAGCTGCCGGGGCAGCAGATATCCCCGCGCAATGTGAAGCTTCTCTTCTTCCGTGTAACCGGACAGCCGTATGATCTCAAGCCGGTCGCGGAGAGTCGGCGGTATAGCGCCCGCGTCGTTGGCCGTGAGGATGAACACGACGTTGGACAGGTCGTAACCAAGCTCAAGATAGTGATCCGAAAACTTCGAATTGTGCTCTGGATCGAGTACTTCGAGCAGAGCCGATGAAGGATCACCGCGAAAATCGCGCCCAATCTTGTCGATCTCATCGAGAACGAACACCGGGTTCGTCGTTCCCGCCTGCTTCATTCCCTGCAATATTCGTCCGGGAAGCGCTCCAACGTATGTTCGGCGGTGGCCTCTGATCTCGGCTTCGTCCCGGACCCCGCCGAGTGATATACGCACGAATTCCCGGCGCAGCGCGCGCGCTATCGACCGGCCAAGGCTGGTCTTGCCCACGCCCGGCGGGCCTGCCAAGCAGAGGATGGGACTGCGCAGCGAGGAGGACAATCCGCGCACGGCGAGATATTCAAGGACGCGAGTCTTCACCTTGGAGAGTCCGTAATGGTCCTTGTCCAGGGTCCGTCGCGCACGCTTGAGCGATATCTTCTCGGGCGGCGCTTCCCCCCAGGGAAGCTCCAAAAGCCAGTCGACATAGGTGCGAATAACGCCTATCTCCGGCGATGCGGGCGGAGTGGCTTCGAGCCGATCAACTTCCTTTAGAGCCTTCTCGCGCACGTGCTCGGGCATGGACGATGTCTCGATCGCCTCCCTCAATTCCGTGGAGTCCTCAACCTGTCCCGTCGAGATGCCCAGCTCACGTTGAATGGTCTTCAGCTGCTCCCGGAGGTAAAACTCCCGTTGAACCTTCTCTATCCCGTCCTGGATCTTCGACTGTATGCGCCCCTTAACATCCAGGATGTGGTTTTGCTCGGAGAGATGCACGCTGGCTTCATACAGCCTGTCGTAGACGTCGACCATTTCCAGAAGCTTCTGACGACGCCGCACTCGCATGGGAGCGTGATACCCCACTAGATCGGCCAGCCACCCCGGATCGGAAACTCGCTTGGCGACAGCGACGACCTCCGGCGAGAGGCCGTTGCTCTTTTCGGCGTATTCGTGCACCTGATTCGCGACCATCCGGCGGAGCGCTTCCAATTCGATGGATTCGCGTCTGATCGAAGGCAATTCGACGGTGGTCGCGAGCATCCCGCCCTCGTATTCGCCGATCTCAAGAAGCTCTACCCGTTCCAACCCCTGGAACAGAACCGAAAGACCACCGTCCGGCACTTTGTACTTACGCACGATGCGGGCCGTTGTCCCGACCGAATAGAGTCCCGACGGTTTTGGTTTCCGGCGATCGCGGCGGCGCTGCGTGACGAGCACGACGATTCCGTCGTGCCGCTCGGCCTCTTCAATCGCCCACAGTGACCCCGGACGGTTAACATGAAGCGGAATGGAGACTTTGGGGAACGCCACCGTCTTGACCAGTGGCACTACCGGTAGTTCGGAGATAGCGCCAGTTGTCGCTACGACGTCTTGCTCGAAAGCGTCCACAGCCGACTGGCTTTCCTTCGAACCGGATGCGTCAGATTTAGGCATACCAATACATTCATACCAAATTTCAGCTTTCATATGCTATAAGTTGAGTGTCATCTTGTCAACTTACATCTAGCTGATTATCGTAGATATTGTGGTGAGACGAGAAAACCAAGAGATCGGCAGATTTCGAACCGCCTTGCCTCGGCTGAGTTGGCATTACGCGGCTTTGGCTGTCGGCCCATTGATTTTCCGTGGCAATTAACACCGGTCAGTCTCGGGAGATCGAACGGCCCGCTAAGTCCAGACGCTCACGCCGACGTTTCGTTCAGTCCGTCGTCGGACTCGCGGGGGCGGCGTTCCTGGGCGGCTGCGACCAAAGCGAAACATCCGAGCTCACTGTGCAGCCCACGGCCAGGTCGGTGGCGACCAGCCCGCCGCGCCGAATTGGACTCACTCTCACCGGATGGCCGTTCCGTCAAGACCTGCTTCACGTCACGCTCGAAGCGTTTCGCTCACAGAACCCGCTGATCGACGTCGAGTTCCTAGAGGTACTCAACGACTACCGAGTGAGGCTCGATGATTTGCTCGTATCTCCGACCCCTCCGAACGTCGTCCAGGTGAGGGAGGGGCAAGCCGGGGCGTGGTGGTCGCGGGGACTAATCCGACCGCTTGAAGAAATCCCTGCGTTTTCCGATCTCGCCGGCCGGCTGAGACCCGCCGCGCGCGCCGCTATCGGCCCTGACGGTTCGATCGCCGGTCTGCCGTTTTACTCCGACGTTATGGTTCTGGCATATAACCGGTCAATGATCGACCGCATTGGCGGGCGACCTCCAGACACGTGGGAGGAACTGTCGTACTTCGGCCGCGAGCTTCGCGACAGGCGGATATCGACGAGCCCGTTTTCACTGAATTTCTCTCCGAAGGTCAACGCCAACCTGCCATGGTGGGCAATGCTCTTCGCCAGCGGCGGCCGCCTGCTCTCGAACGACGGTTCCGCGAGTGGAACGGATTCCGCCGTCCGCCTTTTGACAATTCTCCGCCGTATGTTCGTAGAGGACCTGGTGATCGACCCGAGCGTCAACGTCACCACGTATTCGGCCATCACATCGGGCGACCATGCCTTCGCCTTGGTCGGCACGTACACGGCCCGTCGATTCGCAGACGCGAGAGACAATCTCGGGGGGCCGGATATCGGGTTCGCTACGGTCCCCGGACTCGACGGCCCGGGAACGGGCACAGTGAGCTGGACGCCGTTCTACGCCATACCGGCCGGCGCGGGAGAAGTCGAGTCCTCCGCGCTGCTTGCGCTTCATCTCGGGGGCGTCGATGGACGCGGCGAGTTTTTTTCGTCCCGCTTCTGGGCACAGAGCGAGGGGCTTCCGCCCGCCTATCCGGAGGTGCTCCAGGACGCGAGAGTCAAGGAAACCTTCGGCAGTTGGATCGACCTCGAGTTCCTCGATCGCGTCCAGTCGATGGGGAGGCCGCCCGACGGCATCTGGCAACCATGGTTCGAAACGTGGGAGCACTGGGCCCAAGACGAGGTTTTGCGGGCGCTTTGGGGAAGATCGACTCCGGAAGACGCCGTTCGCGCGATTCTCGAATCAGCCAGCGCCCTTCGAGCAAAGTTCGGCAGCCAATAACAGGTTTTCCGCCCCGTGGTATCCGGCGGCGCAATCCCGGCAGCTTTTTGTCCTGCACCAGCGCCGATATATGTTCAGCATGCCCTGCTGGCGCGCCGCCCGGCTCACGCCTTCAAACTCGACGGCTCCGGTCAAGCTCGCCATATAGCGGGTAAGCCTGTTCGAACTCACCGGGCCTATCGAGAAATTGAGATCCCGCAGAAATGCAATCAACGAATCATCTCCGCGGGACCGCGCCATGCACACGGCCATCGGCATGGCGACATTTACGACGATCTCTCGGGCGCGGCTGGTTCCCAATAGCGCGACCGAAGATGTTTGCGTCTGGCGCCCGAAGTCGATTCTTCTCGCCCAATAGTCGCCGGACGCGACCGGCGCCAGGAACAGCTTTTCCAGATATTCCGGCGCGCCTCGCTGAACGGCGCCCGAGGCGCTATTGAGCAGCGCTTCGCTCGGCGAGCGGTGCAGATGAGTGGAGAAAATCCTGCAAGCCGCGGCAATTCGCCGCGTGGGCCAGTTGCCCGGCCGCACGCCGTGAAAGCGCCACATCTCCGGGTCTAGAGACGGGAAGGACAAGGTTTCCCAGATACCAGCAAGGCGCTTGCCGTGCTCATCATCGCAAAATGGTCCGTCGTCTCCCGCTCGTTGCGTGGGCAAGAGGCCGGCCGTCCCGAACATTACCGACTCGACAACCAGCATTTGCTCGGGCCCTGGACCGGCGAACGACTTGAGAATCTCCCACGTCAACAGCTTTGCAAGAGCGCGGAACGGCTCGCGATTTTGCGAATAACCAAGCGCGTCCAGTACGCGACTGTACAAAACCTGGTCCTCAGACGCGACTTCGACATCCGCCTCGCAGGCATGGGACTTTTCGAGGACCCTTTGCCAACCCTGCAAAGCCAGCATATTCACTACAGGTGTCCGTCCCGCGGACCTGAAGTTATCGACGCAAGGCCAGTCGCCACCGGCCACGGGATCGCCGCGCGCCGGCAGGTCGCGAATCGATATCTTGGAATTGAGCGCGATCGTGGGCGGACCTTTGAACTCAGGCCCCGGTTCGCTCCAGACTACGTGCAGTATCACGCGCGAATATGCGCTGTCGCCGTCGTGGCCGTGACGAAACCAATCGTTCGGGTCTATATGGACCTCAAGGTCTCCAACTAACGCCGGTCCGCCGTCAAAGCTGATAATGGCGTCCTCAATATCTGGACCGGCGCCGGGCGACCGCCTTCCGCCGTAGACGACTTCCACCGGCCTGCCCAGATGGTCCATCAGGTTCGTAAGCGAGTGAGAGTGTTCCAGCCAGTAGGACTCAACCCGCGCCTCAAGTTGTGTCGGATTACGTTTTCGCTCGGTCATTTACCAATCGTAGACGGGTTTGAAGCCAGGCGATTGCCGAAGGACGACCATGCGGGCCATCTCCATGGCTGGCCGGTGCGCGCAAACGGGCGTTACCTTATCTCCGGCAGGGCAAAGCGCAGGTTTCGCAGACGGTTTTGTTGGAGAGCCGTAAAATCTGGTCGTGACTATTTGCTATGTGGTTGATGATCCAATATGACCGGTGAGGCCGCAGTCCAGGCAAAGCTGGAGCAGGTTTATGCCTGGCTGGTGAGAGAATATGGCACGCCGGTCAACGAACGCCGCCGAGGACCGCTCGACGAGTTGGTCGGCGCGATTCTGTCGCAGCACACTTCGGGTATCAACAGCCGCAGGGCCTTCGAGTCTCTTCGAGCGACCTACCCGTCCTGGAGCGATGTCGCCGAGGCCTCCGAGGAGGAAATCGCCGACGCGATCCGGTGCGGCGGTCTGGCAAACCAGAAGGCGCCGCGAATCAAGAAAATACTGACCGACGTAATGGGTGAGTCAGGCGAGGAAGACCTTGGATGGCTGGCGAACACCGATATCGACGCGGCGCGGGACTACTTGGCCTCGCTCCCGGGTGTTGGCCCCAAGACCGCGGCATGCGTCCTACTGTTCTCGCTGGGACGCCGGGCGTTTCCAGTGGACACCCACGTTCAGCGCCTGGCTCGACGGCTGGCGTTGGTTCCCGATTCGTGGTCGCCGATCAGGACGCAGCAATATTTGGAGTCGGTCGTGCCGAAGGCGCGCATGTACCCGTTTCATATAAATCTGATCCGCCACGGCCGCAAGGTCTGCCGAGCGAGGCGTCCCAGCTGCGGGCGGTGCGGGTTACGGTCCGTTTGCACGCATTACGCCACCGAAATCGCTCCCGCGGAAGGCATGTCGGCCTAATGCCGACATACGACTACCAATGTCGCAATTGCGGGAAGCGGACTTCCCGTCTGTTCCGATCGTTTGCAGCCGTTCACGACTTTCCGTGCCCGGGATGCGGCGAGCTGGAGTTGGAGCGCAAGATTTCCAAGGTGGCCGTCATTCGTGGATCAGCCCGGTCGGGGGGCGACGGAATCGACAGCGGGTTGGAGTCCGGCCTCGAGCAGGAAGATCCACGGGCCATCGCCCGAATGGCACGCAGCATGGCGCAGGAAATGGGCGAGGAAATGCCTCCCGGCTATGACGAGCTACTCGGTCGGATGGAAGCCGGGGAAACACCGGACGAAGAAGAGTTCATGGCCCTGGACGACGCCGAGTCCAACAATTCCCAGGATCCCGTTTAGTGCGGATAGCCGCCTAGCATGGCCGACGGGAAAGGCCTGCCGTTCGATCTTCTGGCGTTGGACGTCGACGGGACTATTTGCGATTACTCGTCACAAATCGGCGACAGGACGAAGCGAGCCATCCAAACTGTCGAAGAACGAGGAGCGACTATCGTCATCGCCACGGGCCGGCGGTGGCCGACCGCGATTCGAGTTATCGAACCGCTAGAAGTCTGCCGGTACCTGATACAAAGCAACGGCGCGGTAGTCCGACGAATTGTCGACAAGGCTGTTCTCAACAGCCGGTTCATCCTCCATGAAACCGCGACCGAATTGTTCGCCCTCTTTCGCGCCAATGGTGTGATCGGCGTGTGGTATGACACTCCTGGCCGCAGCCACAAGCTGTTCGTCGACGGCGAAACCTCGGCGAACCGCCAGCTACAGCTTTATTCGTCCTCGAATCCCGCCGCATTCGTCCGGCTCGACGGCTTTACGCATCTGGCGGACGCGATGCATCTCGTCGTGTTTGGCGAAGAGTCCGCGCTTCATTCCGTATTAGCCGAGCTGGAAGCCGCCCACTCGGACACGGTCCGGGCAATCCAATGGCAGAGCCCCAGGCTGGAAGGACTTGTGCTGGAGGTGCTGGCCAAGGACGCGTCGAAGGGATGGGGACTCGCCTGGCTGGCCAGTCAACTCGGAGTCGACCGCGACCGCGTCGTCGCCATAGGCGACGACGTGAACGACGTGGAAATGCTGCGGTGGGCGGGAACCGGAATCGCCATGGGCAACGCAACCGGTCCGGCCAAAGCGGCGGCGGACTTGGTAATCGGCCATGTGGACGAAGGCGGGCTTGCCGAGTACCTGGAGTCCGTCTTGTGAACGGAAGGGCCTAACTAGACCGAGGTCCCCCAAAACCAAACAGGCTTCGCGCCGGTCGCATCACGGAATCGCGGCGAGCGCCTCCTTCGGATCACGCACGAGGTTTTCGCTATTGAATGTCTGGTAAATGATCTTACCTTCGGGATCGACCACCACAGTCAGACGGTCGTCCGTGCCGACCTCCGCGTTCCAGCAGCCGTACGACTCGCCCGCCACGTGATTGGGAAAGTCACTGAGAAGATGAAAGTGAGCGGGCAGATTCAACTGCTCGGCGAACACCTTGTGCGCAAACCAACTGTCGACGCTGATTCCGATAAGGCTGGCGCCTTTGGATTCCAATTCGCTCGCGTGGTCACGCCACGCGCTCAATTCGTCCTCTCAGACGGGAGAGAAATCGAGTCTGAAGAAGACGACCACGACGTGCGCGCCGCTAAAGTCGCTCAGGTTGACGTTATTGCCGTCAACGTCCTTCAATGCGAAATCAGGCGCTGTCTGACCAACGTTAACCGGTTCCAAAGCCGCCTCCTTGCCAATTTGGCGGACCGGTCGAACCGACCCGGCTCGCCCGACCGCGCACTCTGAACCCCTGGGAGATTGTAGGCGATGCGCGGAAAGGCCCGCCTACACGCCCGTTCCGCCGAAGCACATGATCCGGCGGCGATTCCTCGGGTGCCTGCCGCTTACAATATGGAGGTTGCCCCTGTAACGTCGGCGTAGTGATTAGATTCCTCGCTACGCTCGGAATGACAGTGGTGCTCGGAACGACAGCGGTTGCCTCCTGTAATGCCGGCGTAGCTCAATGGTAGAGCGGGGCTTTCGTAAAGCTCAGGTTGAGGGTTCGACTCCCCCCGCCGGCTCCGGCGCGGCCTCGTAGTAGCGCTGCCTTTACCTCAGCTTCCAGACGGCAGTCGTCAAACCGCCGCCCGATCTGATGGAAAGGCAGTCCAGCCACCGCACCAACTGGACCACCGACCAAGCAAACGGGACGTAACCCAGATATCCCGCCGCCGGCATCTCGAATAACTTCCAAAAGCCGAGGTACGGAATCCGGTATTCCCACTTGGGCATCGACCAGTAATTCCAGAACTCCCAGAAGAACCCGCAGACAAGACCTCCCGCCGCGATAACCAATACGTCAGTCCACCGCCCTGCCGCAAGGTCGCGGACGAGGCTCCGGCCGCCCGCCGAGGTGACCAGCCCATCGAAGACCAACGCCGGCGCGACCCACACCAGCGGAAAGAGATGCGTGGGAAACAACACCACGGCGACTTGCAGCACTGCCCCGGCAGCGATGAGAGAGACCGCGAAGCGGCGATTGCCGGAGCGAGCCGGACGGAGCGGTTCCTGCGGAGGAGACGCCCGCCGGATCATGGAACTGGCGGCGCATATCGCCGGGACCACCGTCGAAAACGCCACCGACGTCAATAGGCCGTATTGCACCGGTCCGTAGTCGAAGCTCAAAACGTAGTGCCAGTTCTGGACCCTTTCGTTGATCAACTCAAACCACCACCACAGGGGAACGGACAGCAGCGCAAGCTGTAGATGTCTCCGAAAACCCGGGTAGTCCGTTTTTCCGAGCGTCCAGGCAAGCAGGCCGGCGCCCGTCCAGAGCGACCAGAACGCAAAGGCGTTGAAATAAGTGTCCACGCCCCACATGATCGACCAACCGGCCGCCACAAAAGCCAGCCCCAGGGACAGGCGAAGGGGCGAGCGGTTTCTCAAGCTTCTCCAAATAGCTGAAGGGGTCGGGCCAGCCTTTGTGCTCATATTCACCCACACAAGCCCGTTGTAAATAACTACCTAGCGGTGGAAGCGTAACGCAGCCGACACGGAAAGCGCGCCGGCACATCCGACAGAGCACGGCAGTGAAGTCCGTCTCGGGCGTTAGTCCAGCCTTCGACTTCCGGGTCCGCTTCTCATCAACCAGTCGAGGCTCTTGTAAAATCGCTTCGTCTGTCGACCGAGCCCGTCTGAGCGGGCCGCAGCTAGTGGAGAGATACCGTCTTGTCAGATAACCCGAAAAAGCTGGACTGGGCGCTCGTCCTGGGGGCCTCCAGCGGCTTTGGCGCCGCGGCTTGCAGAGCGTTTGCGGCGGACGGTCTCAACATTTTCGGCGTTCATCTTGACCGGCGGGCGACTCTTCCGCTGGTCGACAAGGTAGTGAGCGACATCGAGTCGCACGGGCGCAAGGCCCGGTTCTTCAATTCCAACGCCGCGCAGGATGACGCCCGCGAGTCGGTGCTCGACGCGATCATGGAGGAGCTGGGCGAAGAGTCGCAGGGGCGTATCCGGGCCGTCCTGCATTCGCTGGCATTCGGAAACCTGCTGCCGTATACGGCCGATGGGGACTCCCGGACCATTTCACGGGCGGGGATGGAGATGACCTTCGACGTGATGGCCCACAGCCTGGTCTATTGGACCAGGGGACTCGTCGAGCGCGGCATCCTGGCGGAAGGCGGGCGGGTCTTCGCGATGACCAGCGAGGGTTCGACCAAAATCTGGGCTCACTACGGGGCCGTGTCGGCGGTGAAAGCGACGCTTGACGCGCACGTCCGGCGCCTCGCGTTCGAGCTGGCTCCGAGGGGCATAACCGTCAACGCCATCCGCGCCGGCGTCACCGATACGCCGGCGGCCCGCGTAATCGGCGGCAGCGACGAGCTGCTCGCCCGGGCGAGCAGCGCAAATCCCAGCGGCCGGCTGACCACACCCAAAGACGTGGCCAACGCAATGGCCGCGCTGTGCGACGATCGCACGTACTGGATCACCGGAAACGTGATCGGAGTCGACGGCGGCGAGATCCTGACGAGCTGACAGCGGCGATTAGCGTGGCAGGCTATTCAGGAACGCCGCTTCCCAAGAAACTGGGGATCAAGGAGTCGTGCCGTCTAGCGCTCGCCTATCCCCCTGACGACATAGAGGAAATCCTGGGCGAGCTTCCCGACGGGGTGGAGATGTGCTCCACAAATAGCGACTCGCTCGACATCATCGTCTTCTTCACCAAGGAGAAGAAGTTGCTCGAAGACCACTTCGGCAACCTGGCGAGGCGGCTGCAGCCGGCCGGATCGCTCTGGATAGCGTGGCCGAAGCGCAGTTCTCGGGTCGAGACGGACCTCACCGAAAACGTGGTCAGGGAGGTGGGACTGGGTGAAGGCCTGGTGGACACGAAGGTTTGCGCCATCTCGAATATATGGTCCGGCCTTCGATTCGTTTACCGTCTGGCCGACCGACCGGCGCTCAAGGGCAGGCGCAGCTGAGCGAAACCGGAATCACCGGCGTTTGAGGGCATTGGGCGAATGTCGAGCCCGGCATCGAGGCGGGCTTCCTCGACTATCCGCATAATCCGGCGTTGATATGCTCCGGGCGCGTTCGGACCGGTATAGAACCTCCGGTAGCGTCTGGCGAGGTTTGGACGGCGGCGGCCGAGCCGCTCCAAGAAATGCCTGCCCACAGTGGGTTTGAGACGCAGGACCGCGGCTCCCACAAACTCGGCGCCATTATCCACCGCGGCTCGAAACACGTCGCGTATCTGCGACTCCGAGTCGGTTAACCCGGGCATAATCGGCGCGAGGTTTATCCCGGCGGAGATACCCGCGTCACGAAGCCCGCGGAGAGTTGCAAGCCGCCGACGCGGTGGGGCTGTTCGCGGTTCGATGGCAGCCGAGACCGCGTCGTCAAGAATGGGCAGGCTGATTACGACCGTTGCCCTGGCGCATCGCCGGGAGCAATCTTGCAGCAAGTCGATGTCACGGACGATCATCGAATTCTTGGTAATCAGCCCGAAGGGCCACTGTCGATCGGCGAGCACCTCCAAGCATCCACGTGTCAGCTTATATGTCCCCTCGACCGGCTGATATGGGTCCGTAGCAGTACCGACCGCGATCTCCAACTTTTTCCGCCTGGTGGACGAGAGCTCTTCTCGCAAACGGTCCGCGACGTTCCGTTTCGCGATGATCGTTCGCTCGAAGTCCTCGCCGGCCCCGAGCTCCAGGTAGGTGTGGGTCTCACGCGCGTAGCAATACCAGCAGCCGTGCTGGCAGCCGCGATACGGATTCAGACCCCACCTGAACGACATTCCTTTGACGCGGCTCAGGGCCGACTTCGACTCGATCTCCAGAATTCGAAGCCGGCCCATGGACTTGACACGCCGGACCTGCGACAACATGCGAGCATAGTACCATACAATTTCCGAACATTCATAAGCGTGAATATATATTCACTAAATCAATTAGATAAGTTACAATTCCCCTCGCCGCGCGGCGAGAAACCGATTTCGAAGTCAGCGATAACGTCCTGGAGGTCTCACGATCGCTACACGTCCCACGGTTCATCAGGCAGATGCGACTGGTGTGGTCTTGCCGCCCGTCAACAACGCTGGCAGCGCCGACCTCGACCGGGCGTCTGCCGTCCTCCAAGGAGCCCGCGCCGAGGAGATCATGCAGTGGGCCGTCGAACAGTACGCTCCCAATATCGCCTTGTCATGCTCATTTGGCGGAGCTTCCGGCATGGTCCTCGTGGACATGGCGGTCCGTCTGGATGTTGCCGACAAGCTGGAGGTCTACTACCTGGACACGGGACTGCTCTTCGAGCAGACCTACGACCTGGTTTCCGAGGTCGAACGTCGATACGGGATACGGGTATCGGCGTTCCGGCCCGATCAGACCGTCGACGAGCAAGCAGAGCAATACGGAGACAAGCTCTGGGAGCGGAATCCCGACCTCTGCTGCAGCTTGCGCAAGGTCGAGCCGAACTTCGCGGCTCTCGAAGGCAAAAAATGCTGGATAACCGGCGTTAGGCGCGACCAGTCACGCGCCAGGTCCAAGACCAGCATCGTCTCGTGGAAGCCGGGGTTCGGAATCGTCAAAGTAAATCCACTTGCGCATTGGTCGAGCAGCGAAGTGTGGGAGTACATTCGAACGCACGAAGTTCCATATAACCCGCTTCACGACCAGGGCTATCCGAGCCTCGGCTGCACCGTTTGCACTCGGAAGGTCAAGCCGGACTCCGTAGACCCGAGATCCGGCAGGTGGCCGGGGTTTGCCAAGACCGAGTGCGGACTGCACATGAGCGGCTAACTTCGACCTCGGAGCCTACCAACCACGCCACCCTATTCACAGGAGACGAACTTACTTGATGAAGAACGGATTCACCGTATGGCTAACCGGACTGTCCGGGGCCGGGAAATCGACGATCGCCGCGCTCCTCGCAGAGGAGTTGAAGGCTCGGAATCACGCGGTTGAAATGCTGGACGGCGACGAGGTCCGCAAGAACCTCAGCGCCGGACTGGGTTTTTCCAGAGAAGACCGTGACGCCAACGTCCGACGGATAGGCTGGGTGGCCGCCATGGCGACTCGCCACGGAGCGGCTGTAATCGTCGCCGCGATCTCCCCATACCGCGAAGTGCGGGAAGAGGTCCGGCGACAGATCGGATCGTTTGTCGAGGTCTACGTTAAGTGTCCGCTCGATGTTCTCAAGCGCCGCGATCCCAAGGGCCTTTACAAGAAAGCGGTTGCGGGTGAAATCAGGAACTTCACGGGTATCTCCGATCCGTACGAGGAGCCTTCGAGGCCTGAAATCGTAATTGAGACGAGCCTGGAGTCTCCGGCAGAAAGCGCCCGCAAGCTGGTTGACGCGCTCGCAAACCTCGGCCTCATATACGACCGCGACGCGCCGACGCTACAGACGCCCGCCCACGGCGGTAGGTTGATAGAGCGAAGCGTCGGCCCCGAAGCCGCCGATGAGCTGCGGGCGCGAGCGGGTTCGCTCCCGTCGATTCGCCTCTCCCAGAGACAGCTCTCGGACCTTTACCTGATGGGCGTGGGGGCGCTCTCCCCCCTGCGGGGATTCATGAACAGAGCCGACTATTACGGCGTTATCGAGAATATGCGTCTGGCGAGCGGACTGGTGTGGCCGATGCCTGTCACCCTTTCGATTCCGGGCAAGGCAATGGTCGACTTGGCGCGCTCCCAGCGGGCCGCCCTGCGGGACGACGAGGACCGCCTCGTCGGGATATTGAACGTGGAAGACATTTTCGAATACGACAAGGAGACGGAAGCCAGAAACGTATTCCGCACCGACGACTGGCGGCATCCGGGCGTAGCGGCGCTTTACGAGCAGGATGACGTATACGTGGGCGGTGAAGTCGAAGCGATAGGGCCTCTCGCCGATTTCGGGGGCCTTGATTTGACGCCTGCGGAGAGCAGGGCCGAATTCCGGCGGCGCGGATGGAAGACCGTGGTTGGATTTCAGACTCGCAATCCGATTCACAGGGCGCACGAATATCTATTAAAGGTCGCACTGGAGCTGAACGACGGGCTGTTCGTCAACCCGTTGATCGGCCCCACCAAGAGTGACGACATTCCCGCCGAAGTCAGAATGCAATGCTATGAAGCGCTGCTTGGCGAGTATTTCCCGCCGGAGCGCATTGTTCTCGGAGTATTGCCGGCGGCGATGCGATACGCGGGGCCACGGGAGGCCGTCTTCCACGCTCTGATTCGAAAGAACTACGGGTGCACTCACTTTATCGTCGGCCGCGATCATGCCGGCGTCGGCGACTACTACGGCCCCTACGACGCGCAGCGCATTTTCGAGAGTTTCGATCCCGACGAACTAGGTATCGTTCCGATTCCGTTTGAGAACGCGGTCTTCTGCAAGACGTGCGAAGGGATCGCTTCGTTCAAGACCTGCCCTCATCCGAGCGAACACCATCTGGCACTCAGCGGCACAAAGGTCCGCCAGATGCTGAGCAGCGGCCAGTCTTTGCCAGCCGAGTTTACGCGTCCCGGCGTTGCCGACGTTCTGAGAGAGCACTACAACGAATCCGGGACGCCAGCCGCCGTCTTACACTAGTGTGGATTCGGAGCGCTTGAGCTAAGCAGGGAACGAATCCCGCCAAGACGGAAGTAGTCAATATGGTCGATTTGTCTGACATCAGGGTTGCAGTAGTCGGCGTTGGTCATTGGCACGCGGTTATAGACGCGCGCTACGTCGATCATCTGCTCGATCTGGGCACCCAGTTGGTCGCTATGTCAGACCCGGACCCTGCCATCGGGGAGTCGAGGAGCAATTTGTTCGAAGCTCCGTCATACACGGACTTTCGAGAAATGCTGGCTGAAACCGAACCCGATTTCGTCGTAGCCCTGGGCAAGCACTCCGACATGGCGGAGACGGGTGGATATCTGGTGGATACCGGATATCCGTTCATGATGGAAAAACCCATGGCTATGTCGGCGGAAGAACTGCGGCCGGTCGTGGAACGAGCCGAAGCAAAGGGGGCGTTCATTGCCGTGCCATACGCAATCCGGCGCTCACAGTTCGCGCGGCGAGCAACCGAGATGGTCAAGCGAGGGGAGTTCGGAGCGATTTCTCATACACAGTTCAGGATGATCCGGCCCACGCCCCAGCGGTATATCGACTGCGGGTCGGAGTGGATGCTCGGCTCCGAACACAGTGGAGGAGGCTGCCTCCGGAACCTCGGCGGGCACGCGTTCGACATCTTTCGCTCAATTGCGGGGCCGGAGGTGGAGGTCGTCGCCGCTGAGATGTCATCGGTTGTGCACGGGCTTCCGGTCGAGGACTACGCGATAGTCACGCTCAGGGCCGGTGACGTGATAGGCACCGTGGAGGCGGGTTGCAACTATCCGGTAGACGGAACCGACGGCGAATGGAGGATCGCCGGATCGGAAGCCCATCTGATCTGGAGCGGCGACGAACTCATCGAGACGAGAGTGGGCAAGGACCCGGTGGTCACCCCTGTGGACGAAAGCGGCGCCTATCGCGATGCCGTGAGGGAAATCCTCAGCGCCTGGAAGGAAGGCCGTCCGCCGCTGGCCACGGCACGCGACTGCCTGCTGGCGGACGAACTCATCGACGCCTCGTACAAGATGGCTTTAGGGAGTCTTCCCGCCTAGCATCGGCGGCAGTCCCCGACAAGACTTCTCTGGCAGCTAACAACCTACCGGTCTGGACTGCTACACCTCAGGAACAATTCGCCGCAAGGTCAAGTATGACTATAGGGAGCCCACGGCTCGTACAGATCGTCGGGAGGTTGCGGCAGGGCCAGAGCCGCGGCGACGTCGCCGTGCATGGCCTCGACAAGCTCTTCGACGCTGGAGAATTTGGCCTGGGAGCGGATCAGGTCTTCGAAAAACACCCGCAATTCGGCCCCGTACAGGTCCTGGTCGAAGTCGAGCAGATGGACTTCAAGGAGCAACTCGCCGTTTTCCACGAAGGTTGGGCGGGTCCCCAGGCTGATAACCGCCGACAACCGCCCGCTTTCCGGCTGGTCGACTAATACGGCCGACCCCTTGTATATGCCCGGCACCGGTAACGCCAGGTCGGAGCGGACCCTGAGATTGGCCGTCGGAAACCCCAACTCCCGCCCCCGACGGTCGCCCGTTTCGACCACGCCCCTGTAGCTCGGCAGCCTTCCCAAGAGCCTGGCCGCGTTCGAAACGTCTCCGTGCGAATACGCCTTCCTGACCAGCCCGCTTCCGATACGTTCGCCTGAACCGACAACCTCGACGACTTTGAGACGTACGCCCAGCCGGCTGGTTATTTGCTTCAACTCGTCGATCCCGGCGTGACGGTCACGCCCCAGGCGGGCATCCTCCCCCAGCACGAGCACCTTCATGCCCAACTTCTCACGAAGCGATGAGAGGTAGTCGGTAGCGGACTGTTGAGAAAAATGAACATCGAATTTGGCGATTTGCACATAGTCCGGCGCCCGGAGCGCGATCAGGTCCAGCCGGTCTTCGAGCGTGGTGAGCAGCGAGATTTTCATGCCCGGCGCGAGGACTGTGGCCGGGTGCGGCCACATGTTGATTACAACCGACACGCCTTCGATGTCACGCGCGGAAAGCACCGTCTGGTCGATGATCGCCTGATGTCCCACGTGCACGCCGTCGAACTTTCCGATGGTGACCGCGGATGGGCCGTCAATTTTGGGTTCGCGGTCCGTCGGCAGGATTTCAGTCAAGCCGCGCCAACCCCTGGCCGTTGAAGAACGACCTTGGGCCGCAGCAAACCGCCGCTTGCAACCTCACCCATGCCAAGAAAGCGTCCCGCGTAGTCGTACACCCGATTCCAACCGGTCGATCCTTTGACATCGACCATCGAGCCATGCAGAAACCGAGACTTCTCATCGACCCCCAAGGCCAGACCCGCCGACCGCAGTCCCGCGATATCCGCAGCGTATGCGATTCTGCCGACGAATCCGTTCTCTATCGAATGAACAGTCTCCTTCAGAGAGCAGGCCTGCGGCAGGCAAAACGGCCCGACCCTCGTTCTGGTAAGGCCCGCCAGGCACGCGCCACAGCCGAGCGCGCGCCCCAAGTCGCGAGCGATGCTCCTTATATAGGTCCCGGTACCACAGTCGATCTCAATTGCGGCAACCAGCCTCCCGCGTCTCGACTCCTGCGATTCGCCCGCAGTCCAGTCGAGGCCCGCGCGGTTCAAGTCTTCAGCAGTCCAAAAGTCGAGCTCCAGCAATCGCGCCGAGGCAACGTAGGCCTTGCGCTTCGCCAACTGGGGACTCTTTCCCGTCCGCGCGACCGCGTAGGCCCGTTTTCCCGCGACCCGGACCGCAGAGTAGGACGGCGGCTCCTGCATCGTTTCACCGACTAGCCGCCGCAAATGGCGTCGAATCCGGCTCGGCGAGGGCAGAACGCTCGACCTTGTAACGGGCCTGCCCTCCAGATCGTCGGTCGCGGTGGAGGCACCAAACATCACCACGGCAACATACGATTTGGTGAAGCCGTGGAGAAACGTAGTCATGCGAGTGGCTCCACCGACCGCCACGGGCAATACCCCGTCCGCCAGGGGATCGAGCGTACCGGCGTGGCCTACCCGCCGAAATTTTCCGGCTCGTTTGATCGTGTTTACAACCTTGGCCGAAGTCATGTGTCGAGGTTTTATGACGTTAAGAAAAAACGCGTCCGGGCGTGGCGGCTCCTGCGATGACATTACCTGTCGGTTTCGGTCGACGGACCGCGCGGCTCGACATCCAGATCGGTGAGAGTATTCAAGACGGCGCTTCCATCGAAATAGGCGGCGTCCATCTCAAATTCCAGCGCCGGGGTGTAGCGCAATCCGATTACAAACCCGAGCTCTCTGCGAATGTGATTCGACGCCCGGGCGAGCGCGGCCTGTGATCTCGAGACTTGGTCGTCCCCACCCAAGACCGCCCACATCAAGCGAGCATGACGCAAGTCGGCCGTTATATAGGCCCTGGTTATTGTTATAAAGCCCAGATCAGGGTCGTCGACCTTAGAGCGCAGAATCTCGCCCACATCACGGGTCAACTGTGCGGCCACACGCTGGGCCCGCCTGCTCATAGCCATATCGTTCGGGTAAGTAGGGTCTAGCGCCCGGGCCGGAACTCTTCTTCGTGAAAGGACTCGACTAGATCGCCCAGCTGTATGGCCGGTCTGACCGAAAGCGCCAGACCACACTCATATCCCGCGGCGACTTCGTTGACCACGTCGGTATATCGCCGGACCGATTCGATCGCTCCCGTGCCTACCAACTCGCCAGCGCGCATCACCCGAATATTCGCGCCTCGCACGATGGCGCCCTCGGTAACCATGCCTCCAACTATCTTCAGATTACGCTCGGATCGGAACAGACCCCGGATCTCGAGCCGACCATCGATAATCTCCCGGATCTCGGGCTTCAACATGCCATCGAGAGTCAGACTCACGTCCTCTATTAGCTCGTAGATGATCCGGTAAGTTCGGATATCGATCCCGTGAGTGTCGGCCAGCGCACTGGCCGCGCCGGTGGGCTTGACGCCAAAACCAATTACAACGCCTTTGGACGCTACGGCGAGATTGACGTCCGATTCGGTGATGTTACCCACGCCGCTGTAAACGACATTTGCCTTGACCATGTCATGCCCCAGCGACTCGACCGAGCGGACGACAGCCTCGACCGAGCCGTCGGTGTCGCCTTTGACGATCAGGTCGAGCTGCTGGATTTGGCCCCTTGAAAGCTGCAAAGCCAGATCTTCCAGACCCAGCCTGACGGCGACGGAAGTATCTTCTCGCTGCGCACGGAGCCGTCTCGATTCCGAGATCTGCCTGGCAGTGCGATCATTGTCGACCACAGCCAACACGTCGCCCGGTTTGGGAATTCCACTAAGCCCCATGACCACAACCGGCTGTGACGGCGTGGCTCTCTTTACGCGTTGACCGCCAGGGTCGAGAAGGGCGCGTACTTTTCCACTTTCGGTCCCAATCACAAACGAGTTGCCAGGCCTGATCTCGCCGGCCGTAATGAGAACGTTTGCAAGCGGTCCCATGCTGCGATCCAGACGAGTCTCCATAACCGTCGCCCGCCCCGGACCGGTAACCCGCGCCGTCGGCTCATCGAGCTGAGACGTGAGCATGATCATTTCGAGAAGGTCGTCCAACCCGTCCCCTTGCTCCGCACTGATTTCCACGTGAACGACATTTCCACCGTGGGTCTCGACCAGCACGTCCTCGTTTGCCAACTGCGCCAGCAGTCTGGGGACATTGGCGGACTCAAGATCCATCTTGTTTACCGCCACTACAAGCGGAACGCCCGCGGCCCGAGCGTGACCGATCGCTTCTCTCGTTTGGGGCATCACACCGTCATCGGCGGCTACTACTAGCACGACGATGTCGGTTATATCGGCGCCGCGCGCGCGCATCGCCGTGAATGCCTCGTGACCGGGCGTATCTACAAAAGTAAGCAGGCTGTCCTCGACCTGTACCTGGTAAGCGCCGATGCTCTGGGTGATGCCGCCGATCTCGCCTTTCGCCACGCTCGACTTCCTAATCGAGTCGAGCAAAGTGGTTTTCCCATGATCGACATGCCCCATAACAGTGATTACCGGCGGCCGCGTTCCGGTCTCGCCCGCGGGCTCCGGGATATCCTCCTCGACGACTTTGCGGGCTTGTTCGACTTCCCCCGTAGTCGCAAGTTCAGCTTCGATCTGCAAGTCGGCAAGCAATATCGCTGCGGTCTCAAAATCAAGAACCGCGTTGATGTTGGTTACTATTCCTCGGCGGAAAAGTTCGCCGATTACCTCCGACGGAGTCATGTTGATGAGCTCGCTGAGTTCGGGCACGGTGGTGGAATCCGAGAGCGTGACCTTGGAGGGACGCTCTCGGACCGCCGTAGCCTGTTCCGCAGCTTCGGTGTCGACTTGTTGCGGAGCGGCGCGGCGCGGCGGTCGACGTCTGGGCGGGCGATACCGCCCTCTGCTACGCGGCGGCATCGCGAAACCTGCCTATATCAAGTGCCCGGACTCCGACGCTCACTAAGACACCCCCATCCGCAAAGCAATGTCCCGGAACTCGGAACGGAGTTTATCCATAGCGCCGACTTCCAACCGAACGTTAAGCGCCCTCTGGATAGCGCCGCGATCGACGGCGGTCTCCCAGCATTTGACCGAATCGCAAACATAGGCGCCGCGTCCCGGCAGACGCCCGCTCAAGTCCAGACTCAAAGTCCCGTCAGGGCATCGCACGATCCGCAGAAGCTCATCCTTAGCCACCTTGAGCCGGCACACAATACACGAGCGCTGCGGGATATGTTTGCGCATCGCCTAGCTCGGATCCCGATTGGCCGTATCCGGTGCATCGAACGCGACCTGCAGTTCATCGTTTTCAACTTCGGCATCGTCTGCCGAGACTCCCAGCGTGTCGAGCATTTCTTCGACTCCCGGCGTCGCTTCGACATGCAGGCGATCGGGTGCGGAAGCGTCTCTTATGTTTATCCTCCAGCCGGTCAGGCGAGCTGCCAGTCGGGTGTTCTGCCCCTCCTTGCCGATTGCCAGCGAGACCATCTCCGGACTCACCAATACATCCGCAAGGTTTTCTTCAACATCCACCGATACATCCAGCACCTTCGCGGGGCTCAATGCATTGGCCACGAACGCCCGTGGATCGGAGTGATATTCGATTATCTCAACCTTTTCAGGCACCAGATCGCGTACGATGTTCTGGATACGTACTCCGCGAACGCCAACGCACGATCCAACCGGATCAAGCCCGTCCTGATTCGACAGGACCACCGCTTTGGACCGAACGCCCGCGTCTCTGGCGATAGTCACGATTTCAACGGTGCCGTTGGCAACCTCGGGAATCTCGCGCTCGAACAGCCGCCTTACAAAGTCGGGATGTCGGCGGGAGACCCTCAAGAGCGGTCCCCTACCAGTATCGTTTAGGCTCACCAGATATACCCTGATGCGCTGCCCAGGCCGGTAACGCTCTGTTGGGGTCTGCTCGTTGGGCGGCAGGATGCCCTCGGCTCTCCCGAATTCCAGGATTGCTCCTCGATTGTCAATTCGAGTAACTCGCCCGACGACAAGCTCACCTACATGGTCCGAATAGCGGTCGTAGACAAGCGAGCGTTCGGCCTCTCGAAGCGTCTGAAACAGCGTTTGCCGGGCCTTCTGGGCCGCAATCCTGCCAAATCCCGCCGGAGTTATGTCAATCTGAACGATTTCGGCCAGCTTGGCCGAACCATCGATTTTCCTGGCTGCCTCCAGCGATATTTCAGTCGCGTCATCGCTCACTTCATCGACCACGGTCCGATTAGCGTAGACGGTGAAAGTACCCTCTTTACCGACCTGCGCCTCTATGTCTTCAGCCGCGCCAGGCATATCGTGGTAGGCCGATTCGACCCCGGCGCGCACAGCCTCGAGCACGTCGTCTACCCTGAGGCCTTTTTCGGCTGCAATTTGCACAAGGGCCAACTCGAAGTCGTTCTTCATAGCCCCCGCCTAGTTTGATTCAGCCGACTCGATGAGGGATCCGCGCCACCTCTAAATGGGTCGAACGAAAAATAAAAGTGGGGCGATCCCCACTTCGCAACATTTTCGGAAAGACCGTCTGATCTCAGTTCAGTATAGCACTCACGGCCCCTAAATGGGCCTCGATAGCGCATCCCGATTGACGCTTCGTCAACCTGTTTAACTGTTAAGCGACGCGGATGTTACGGTTGTCGAAGACTCTAATTAGGTCCTTGCGAAACCGGACCCCGACCACCGCACCCCGGCTCAGATGTTCTCCGATATCGAACTTGCCCACGATATCGTGCTCGCCCATCCGAAACGTGACCAACTCACTTCGCTCGCTCAACAATCGCTGGACTATGTCGACTTCGAGCGGGAGCGAATTGCCACCGCCGTTTCTGAGCTCAATGTGCTCCGGCCGGATTCCAAGCGTGACCTCTTCTCCATTCAGACCCCGGAGCGAACCGCTATCGACTTCGAATTCGCAACCACCGCAGACCAATCGACCATCTCTCACGGTCGCGGGTAGCAAATTCATTGGCGGGCTACCAAAAAATCCCGCTACGAACTTGCTAATCGGACGCTCGTAAATCTGGCTGTAGGTCCCGATTTGCACGATATTGCCGGCCTGCATAACCGCGATGCGATCGCCAAGGGCGATAGCTTCAGTTTGATCATGGGTCACGTAGACCGCCGTTATTCCAAACCGCCTCAACAGTCTCTTGATCTGCACGCGGGTTTGCGAGCGGAGTTTGGCGTCGAGATTGGAAAGCGGCTCGTCGAAAAGGAACACGCGGGGATTTCTGATGATGCACCGCGCGATCGCGACGCGCTGCTTCTGGCCGCCTGATAGTGTCTTTGGCTTTCTGTCGAGCAGCTCTTCGAACCCTTCTCCCATGATCTTGCACGTGGCTTCGACGCGCTCCGGGACCTCGGGATCGCGTTTGTGCATCTTGAAGAAGAATCCCAGGTTGCGCTTGCTCTCCATGTGCGGGTAAAGCGCGTAATTCTGAAAGACTATGCCGATCAGTCGTTCCTTCGGCGGGAGTTCCGTGACGTCGTCGTCGTCAAAGTAGACCCTTCCGGAGGTGACCGGGACGAGCCCGCCCAGCGCCCTCAGCAGGCTAGTTTTCCCGCATCCGGACGGGCCTACGATTGCTACGGTTTCGCCGTCTTCTACGGATAGGCTCACCTCGTCGAGCGCCAGGACTCGCCCGTCGACCACCTTTGGGCCGTCCCCGTCCTCACTAATTCCGAGACCGAGATTGCTCGACCTGTTCATAATCCGGCTAACGGCGTCGTTGGCCGTCAACCAGACCTTTAATTCGTCAACGGTTATCGATGACATCGATTTGTTGCTCAGTGCGACCGCGCGCAGACCTCTGGCTAGCCGCCGCTTTCCTCCAAGTTCAACCCGTAAGCCTCCAGCAGGTCGGCGATGACGCGATGGCCTGTGAAGGCCACGACACAAGGTCCGACAATCAGGGCGACGACATTGAAAATCGGAACGAATATCGCGCTTAGCAGGGTGATAAACGCCAGACCGATGCTCGCGCCGGGATTACCGATAACGAGCACCGCGGCGTTTCGGATCGTGTGGTAGACGTTGAGGTCCAGACTGACCAGCAGTACGTACAAGTACGGTTGCATCAGCACCCAAAACAGCAGTAGATAGATGAACAAGACCGCAATTATCTGCTGGAACAACTCTCCAGAAAACCAGTAGAACGAGAATCCGATAAAACAAACGAACAGCGCCGCCATATCCACTACGGCCAAAAGCCATCCGCGGACGAAATACTTTTTGAATCCCCGCCAGAACATACCGAACGTCACGGGTTCAAGCTCGATGAAATTGTGAGCGCTGTGGTACAGGGCGGCGGTCCCGGGGCCGGCGATCAACAGTACGATAGCGGTCATTACCGGCGCTATCACCAAAAGCTCCAGGGGAATTATGCGGTCGGCGATGCTTTCGCGGGCCTCCGGCTGTGACATCACCACGGCTAACAAGGTGCCGGGAAGTATTAGAGGAAGCACCGTGAGCGTCCACATGATGTTTATCTTGAGGGTCACGGTTATCAGCTCGTAGTAGAGTTGGCCCAGCGCCCACCAGAAGTGCCGCAATACTCGAATCAAGCGCACCCGCCGTTTCTCGCCGGACTTCGGAGCCGGCAAATCCTCAATCGTGCTTTGATATTAGCGATTTGGCGGCCTGGCGACACTAATTCCGGTACTTCACGACTCCGCGCCGCCACCATCCCAGATTGCGACAGAATAGCCATCAATGCTCCGCTTTCATGCGCCGCCGGTCGAGTTGGGCCGTCCACACATGCGGATCCTCGGACGAAACGCCCCTGGCGGCACGAGTGACCGCGAAGGCTTCCACCCCATGCGTTTTAATCAATTGCTCGGCGAAAGCCTCCGGTTCACCACTGATGCAAATGATGGTGCCTCCATGGCCGGCACCCGCGAGTTTCGCCCCGGTAGCGCCCAGGCTGGTGACTTTCCGCAAAAGCTGCTCGACCGCTTCGCCCGATCCGCCCAGCTTGCGGATAATCCGCTGGTTATCCTGCATCAATCTGGCTAGGCCCGCCCAATCGCGCCGCCGGAACAACTCCCGCGCACTCCGTGCGTTGTCTGCAAGAGCGGTCATACCGTCGATTACCTCGCGTTCACCCTGGAGCCAGCGCTCCCGCAACGGACGGTGCGGAGAGCTCGATTCCCTTCGTACCCCCGTATTGGCGACGACGAACGGCAGCGTCCCACTGGACTCGGCTAAGTCTTCAACGCTGACCAACGGCTCGAGATTCGGGCCAAGCCAGCGCTCCTTACCCTGGAAATCCATATACGAAAGTCCGCCGAAGGCGGTCGCGTAGAAGTCCTGATATCCGCACGTGATCCCCATGCGGCGAAACTCGATCAGTCGCGCCGTCTCGGCGGCGTCATGTCTGTCTCGCTCAATGTTCAGGAACCGGTCTGTCGCGTGGAGCGCCGCCACAACGAGCGCGCTGGAGCTCGAAAGGCCGGCGTTGGGAGGTATATCGCTCCAGCACGTGAGCCTGGCCGTCCGCTCTCCCCAGGGCTGCTCCGAAAGGACGGCCTTGAGAACGTTGAGATAGGTCAGGCGGCGCAAGGACTCGATAGCTCCAGGATCGAGGTCGCGAAGTTGGCCCGGCGTGGGGTACGGCACCAGGGCAAGATCGTCTCGTGCACGAACCGTCTGCGAAACTTCCACGTCGAGCGCGTTCAGCGTCAACTTGTCGGCAGGTTCGATCGCGACGAATGCCCGCCGTTCAATAGCGACCGATATTACGGCGCCGCCATACATATCGCTGGGGTTGCCGACGATGCCCGCCCTACCAGGAGCCGAACTGACGACTATCTTCTCAGACAGGCTCCCCCCTCTCGCTATCCCAAGTCACGACTGGCCGCAGCGAGGTCCACCGTGAGTTTGAAACGAATCTTGATTAAAGCTCAATGACTGCCCGATCCCCTCAAAATCGGGGTTAACCTTCTAGACTCTGAACTATGTTGGGATGCTTTCGCCTTTTCATTTACGCGGCCGTAGTAATGGCGGCCGCCCTGGGCGTCATTGCGTTCTTCGCTTCGAGACCGGAAGTCGATACTTCCGACCTGAGCGAGGTCGTAGTGAGCGACCGCGACCGCACGGAACTAAACATAAGGCTGGCCGGGATTAACGCCAAGATCGACCAGAGCAAGAAGACCGGAGTCTCGGTTCCGGTTCAAATCTCGATATCCGAGACCGAGCTTGCGTCGAAAATCGACGCGTGGTCGGGCGAGAAGCTGTTCACCGAATTCAGAGACCTGCGCGCACATTTCAAAGAGGACACCCTGGTCATCGTCGGTACAATGCGCATCGGCAGATTCGACTTCCCGTTTCGAAACGACATCGGTCTTAGAATCGATACGGGCGCGCGCAGCCTTGAGTTAGTTCGCGTGCAGATCGGCGGCTTATTCTTGCCCGGGCCGCTGCGAGCCGCTCTAGTGGGCCTTGCCGAGCGATCGGTGGACGCCGGATTTCCCCGCCCTCCAATAGAAGTCGAAACTTTGCTTTTTTCAGAAGATACGCTCGTCATTTCCGGGTCGACACGGGGTTGACCTAAAGACGTATCAAAGGTCTATGGCCGGGCCCAATTTAGCGCCAAGGCCACCTTGCAGGCATCTTCCAGCACGGAGGTCCACTGGAATGCTTCCTCCAGAGAAGCGCCCGCCGAATAAGTGCCGTGCCCGCGAGCTATCACGACCCGATGTTCGACCAGTTTTCGCGCAATTTCGTCCGCGGCGGCTTCGACCGCCTTTCCGGCCGGCGCATCGACTATAGGAACCCGGGGCATGTAGTAGCAGGCTTCCAAAGTGCGCGGCATGAATTCGGCGCCATCTTCGAGCAGAGAGACCGCAATAGAGTTGGCAGGGTGTGCGTGAATTACGGCGAGGTGATCAGAGGTCGCGTACACCTCCAGATGCGCGCTGACCTCCGACGACGCTTTGTCCGGTATGTCCCAACCGGAAAGTTGAAACTCAACCAGATCATCAGCGGCGAGCCGTCCCAGACGCGCCCCGCTTCGCGTTATGACCACCTGACCGTCAGCCAGAACGCTCATGTTTCCGCTATGGGAGCCGACCAGGCCCGCCAGAAACATGTCGTGACCGACTTCGGCGAAGTCGGTCACGATTTGCGCGTGCCCGTTACCGTTCATGGCTGGGTCTCAGTCTATGACCTCAAGCGATTTGCCATGCACGCCGGCGAGCGCAGCAAAGAATCCAAGCACCTTTCTTAGTTCCTGGTCGGGCGGCAACCCATCGGCTCCGCGAACGACTACGTCCACGGGCAATCCGGTACCGTCTCCCATGGCCACGTAAGCCTTCAGGTAGGCGTTCGGAAACTTGTCCATGACCTCTTGCAAGAGTGGGGAAACCTGCGACTCGAACATCTCGATTCGCACTCGCCGGATCGCCACCTTGCCGCGATAACCGTCACTAACGATTCGAGCGAGATGGGTCTCGAATATCCCCTTGACTTCGCGCGGCGGTCCGGGCATGCAAAACAGCACCGAACCGTCGACCTCGACCGCGAAGCCGGGCGCCCAGCCGACCGGATTGATGAACACGCGCGCGGCTTCAGGAACGGTGCCCATCTTTATCATGCTTGGATTTAGGTCCTCGGCTGCGGGAATCTGCCGCCTCTCCCGGTAATCGGCGATTACGGCCTCGTCCGACCGCACTCCGCAGCCGGCAATACTGGCAACTATTTCCACGGTGAGATCGTCCGGGGTCGGTCCCAGTCCCCCGGTCGTCACAATGAGTCCAGCGCCACGGTCAATTGCGTCGCGCAGCGCGGATTCCACTTCATCAGGCACGTCGCGAACAGCGGTAATTCTCGCCAGGTCGCCGCCGCCGGCGACGATCCGCTCAGCCAGCCACGACGAATTCGTGTCCTGAATCCTGCCGAGCACGACCTCGGTGCCTATGGAAAAAATCTCCGCGGGCGCATCCGCATTGAGAGTCAGCAACCGAACCTCCACATCGACACGACCGCCGGGATTCTAGCGCGAAGCCCGTGGCGAGAGTCAGAGGTCGATGCGGAGCACGACCGGCACGTGATCGGAATCAGTAACGTTGACGGTTCGCGCCGACAAGACTTTGACCCCGTGTGAAGCAAAAACGTAATCGATCTGCTGTGAAGGTCTATCGGACGGAAAAGTGAGCAGACTTGCCCCAACGGTGAGATCGTTCAACTGCCGGGTGATTGAATCATACGCGGTCGAGCCGGGTTGCATGTTGAAGTCGCCGGCGAGTACGGCGGGAACCTCGCGCCTCGACAACCAGTCGCGAAGCGACTCGATTTGCCAAAGCCGTCCCACTTCATGCCTGCCGAGATGCGCCGATATTGCGATAAACGGTGTCCCGTTATGCTGGAGTTGAGCCCATGCGAAACCACGCGGCTCCCGCTCGGGCAGACCTGGCAGCGCGGTACCCCCACTCGGACGAGCGCAGCCTTTCCACAGCACCGCGACACCGTATTGAGCCGGACGTGATTCCGAACTCCATGTACCGAGCAGATTTGGAGCGTATACGGCGCGCATCCCGAGCCCAGCGGCGAAGTATTCGCACTGATCGATAGAGCCGCTTCGCGTCCAGTCGCGGTCTACTTCCTGCAAAGCCAGCACGTCGGGATGGAGAGAACGGACCAGGTCTAACTGCCGGTCGATATTCGCACGGTCGGCAAGATCGCGGCCGCCCCGGATGTTGTAGGAAACAACGACAAGGCCGCCGGTCCTTTCTTCAGGCGAGCCAGTCAGAGTCAGGGCTCTAACTGCTGCCGTGCGACCGGTTCGTATTCCAGATTGCGCCCCACGCCGCCGGCCTGCCTGGCTTCCTCTACAACCTGAGCGATATACCGCTGAATCAGGTTGACGTTGGGCATCAAGATTTTCGCGCCATTCTCGCCCTCCGCCGGATAAACGCGGCTTTCGGTGTAGTCGATGTTTGCCACCTTGAGCGCGCTCGGCGGTATCTGTAGCGACAGCTTGGCCAAAGAGGGGATCTTCGTAACAGGCAAATTGGACTCGAACATTTCAATTACTCGCCCCACCAGCGCCGGTGCCCTAACTATCGAATCGGGAGTGAGAATCTGATCACGGATCGAAGTCAGGAACTGCTGCTGCCTTTCCATGCGGCCGAAATCGCCCTCCGGGTCTTCCCATCGCGTGCGCACGTATTTCAAAGCCGTCTCACCGTTTAGACGGTGCGTGCCGGCACTCAAGATAAATGGATCGAATCCGTCATCATTCGCGTTTGGGTACTTGTAGTCGACTATGTCGCGCTCCACGACAACGTCGACACCTCCAAACAGGTCAACGATTCCGACAAACCCGTCGAAGTCCATGGTCACGTAATAGTCGATCGGGAATCCGACCAAATCAGATACACGCTGGCGTAAGCTTTCGGCTCCTTCCAGGAAGAGCACGGTGTTTATTCGATACGGTTCGGTTTCGCATTTCTCCAGGCACACGTCGCGAGGAATTGAGACCAGGACCGCCGACCCGGACTCCGGATCTACTTTCAACACCATAATCGTGTCTGTCTTCGCGAACGGATCGTCCTCTCGCTTGTCGGTTCCCAACAGCAGGAAGGAGACCTCCTGCTGGGCCGGCCAGTCTGGAATGAACTCCAGCGGATTGGCCACCTTGGCGGGCAGCTCGACGACAGGCGCGACCGCTTGGCGTACCTTCTGCTTAAGACTCGGGACCGCGAGCGTTGGACCGCTCGTCTCCCTGACTTGGGGAGCCGGGCTCACTTGAGCTTCGACAGCGTTCGGGGGCTCGTCCCCGGAATAGGCCCAGACGACAACTCCGAGAATCGCAGCGATCCCCAGAGCGGACAGCGCTCCGAGGAGACTCAGGTATTCCCCGCGGCTGCGCGAGGGTCTACGGAATGGTTTGGACGATATCAATCTGGCCCAATCTTATACAGAGTCGCGGCGCCAGCAGAGCGCCCCAGCCTCCCATGTGCCCTACTGATAATTGCGAATTATGCCCGCGACTCATGGATGCGTCTACACCCCGCCCTAATTGCCGGCGGCTTTCACACTCATAACGCACGAGACGGTCTTCCGTTATCCGGACACCTCGCCTTAGTTTGCCGATTCGAGCCGGTTCTTCGTCCTGACCATCTCTGCCGCGAGCAGTATGGACGCGGTCATGCTTTCGTCACTTGCGCGACACTCGCCAGCGCGTCCATAAGCGGTTCCGTGGTCAACCGACGTACGAATAACCGGCGTGTTTACGGTGACATTGATGCCGTGGTGGAACCCGAGCATCTTTACCGCGATGTGTCCCTGATCGTGATACATGGCGACCGCTCCGTCGAAGTCGCCGTCACGGGTGCGGGCGAAGACGGTGTCCGGCGGCAAAGGCCCTTCGACGTTCATACCCAGCGCCCTGGCATCATCCACGGCGGGGGTAATTTCGTGTTCTTCCTGAGGGCCGAACATGCCGCCGGGTTCGGCGTGCGGATTCAGCCCTGCAACGGCAATATGAGGACTGTCGAGTCCGACCGCGAGCAGGGCGTTGTGACAGACTTCAATGGCTTCCCGCACGCGCTCGCGCTGTACCAGATCGACCGCGTCTCCTAGCCCCACGTGTGTGGAAACGTGTACCACGCGCAAGTTGCCGGCCACGAGCATCATTCTCGGGCTCGGTGAATTCGAATACTGTCCCACAATCTCCGTGTGACCGGGGAAATCGTAACCCGCCATCTTCATGGCGAGCTTGTGCAATGGGGCTGTTGCCATGGCGTCGATATCGCTGGCCATCGCCAGCTCAACCGCCTTAATGACGGCGGTTACGGCGGCTTCGCCTCCCTCGGGAGTCGGGCGCTTGAAAGGCAATTCGCTATGGTCTGTTCCCCATACGTCGTAGACCTCCACCGAACCCGGCTCAAACTCCGAATCAGAAACGCGACTGATGCGCCGGGACGCAAGATCGAGTCCGCAAATGTGGATAATGCGATCGAATGCGGAATGACTTCCAATTGCCAGGGGACGGCATTGTTCGTAGACCTCGGACCGCAACAGTGATTTCGCGACGATTTCCGGTCCGATGCCGGTGGGGTCGCCCAACGTAATGCCGATAACGGGACGGTCGCTCACACGCACTCCTTTTGTCAATCTCAACCGGCGCCGCAGGTCGACGCGGAATCACAAGCAACAAGCATAGGCGCAACGATCTCACATAAGCGAACGGAAGTTCTCCGCCAGTCCGCCAAGCGCTGGTCCGGCACGCCGTATTTCAGCTTATTCGCTAACGCAGCGATCCGGAGAAGCCAGTTACTCCCAGCGTCAGGTCGAGGTTGAGTTGAAACCCTTGTGACGTCGCCGGTCGGGGCGCCGGGATTTGAACCCGGGACCTCGTGCTCCCAAAGCACGCGCGCTATCCGGACTGCGCCACGCCCCGTATGGTCGCCATAGTCTATCGACGCCGTTCAAATCCGCCGCGACGCTAACACGTCACCCAGGCGACCGGGCCGCATACATGCACGACTATCTTTTCGCAATCGAGCCACGCGGCAAGTACCTATTGGTCCTCGCTAGTCTGCTCTTCATTCGACTCGACCGATTCGGTCTCCTCGGCAGTTTCTTCGACGCTTTCATCAGGGGTGTCGCCCTCAGTCTCTTGGGCGGTTTCCCCGTTGGCCTGCGCGGCAGCCTCCTCATCCTCGGCTTCCTCGGCACCTGTCTCCAGCTTCCACTTCTCGTAAACGTCGGGCGCTTCCTCCTTGGCAACGTCCGGACTAACCATGTATCGGTTCGGCCAAGGCAAGAAGCTGGAGGAAAATCTGGAATTCGAGACTTTCCCCGTGGCCGAGGTCACTCTGCGCTCCAAAACGGCAAACACGCCTTCGACGGCCCATTCCGTTTGCTCTGTGGTGCCTTCCGGCAGTTCCTCATCGATGATCCACTCGTCCGGCGGAGGATCCTCCCAATTGGAGAGATGGTGCCCGGATATCTCGACGGTGCGGCCGTGCCTGCGGCCCCAAAACTCAAACCTCAGCGATTTCCGGCGGCGACTAAACACCGTGCGAATCATGATGGGGCCTTCGGTGTCGTTCACAAATCGAAGGTCTAAAACAGGCTGCCAAATCGACGCGTCGAATCCGATCGGAAAATCGCCGTGCTCGTAATATCTGACCCGATACAGATGCTTATGCCGCTCCTTGATCGGCAAGCCCGCTAGAAAGGCGGCCCGGAACATAGTCGTTGAGACCTGGCATATTCCGCCACCAATGGCGTCGACGGTGCTGTCGTCGAGAATCACCAGCCCGTCGACGAAGCCTCGGTCGTACTCGATCGGCCCCAGATATCTATTGAACGAAAACTCCTCTCCCTGCCGTATCAGCGAACCGTCGAGGATTCGTGCGCCGACTTCGATGTTGTGAATGCGAAACGACGGAGACTGAAAAAAGAATGACTCGCCTGCGCCGATCAGGTTCTCGATTCCCAGGTCTTTGACCACAGTCCCGGAAGCGGGGACTCCAACGATCGGAATATCGACTTTTCGATTCCCCGACTTCGCTCCCTCGACTATCCCACTGGCAAGCGAACCGCGGTCGAGCCTGCGTCCGTAAATCGAGGGGACAAACTCCACGACTCGCTCCGATTCCGCATCGTATTCCCATGACCCATCGCTGGGTTCGATTGCTAACCGGTCGTCAATCTCGTCGAAGAGGAATTCAAATTTGGAGCTGTCAAACGTCGGGACTACCTGGGTTCCCACTCGCTCAAGCTTCAAGGCATCCTTTAGTGTCTGCTGGTCGAGAAGCCAGCCATTGCCTTCGAAATCGAGCACAATCGGGTCTTCGAGCATCTTCATAATGGTCTGAGTGAGATTGTCGACGTTAAGGGTCGACAGGCCGGGAGCCGTCTCTTTGATCGGTATCGTTATCTGCTGCTGACCTGCTTCCGGCCCCGGAGGTTTAACGAGGTCGACCGCGGCTTGCCAGTCGAGCTCCATACCCGCACTGCCTGCCCGAAGCCTTATCTCACCGTCCTGTACTTCCAACGACGCGTTGACGACCGGGCGAAAGTATCTAGACGCGATCCCGGCCAAATAGCGTCTGAGCTTGCCACGTTGGAAAGTGAACTCGATGGGGTGATCCCTTGACAGGGCGGACGCCGCCGCGTTTTCACGTCCTCTACGGAAAATCCCGCCATGCCGTCCCCAAGCGTAAGCCTTGCGAATTGGCGTGAGATAGTCGACGCCAATTCCGATTTCGTCCGCCGAAGGCCTCCAATCTCGACCAGGCGTCCTAAAGACCACCGGTGAGGTGATGTATCTCTGCCAGCGGGAATCGAACATATCGACGGCCTGCGTTGGCGTGAGACCGGATATATCGACCCCGCCTACCTTCGATCCGGGCAGGAACTCGCCCTCATAACGCATGGCGATACGCGTTGCCACCGCCGAGCCCAAGCCGAGCGTAAAGCCGGCTCCTAAAACGGCCGCCCCAAGCAAGGCGCGGCGAGATACGTTTCTAGCTTTGGCCATGAGCGTGGATATCTACGCTTCTCATGCTTGGAACCTGTGCTGAGACACTGGATCGCGGCTGGGACGATGCATTGAGATTAACGACCACGGCAATTGAAACACCGAAAATCCAAATCTCACCTCGTGCAAAAATAATATCACTGCGAACCGCTAAACCGCCCTGTCAACTCTGGATGAATCTATCCGAGTTCCGGTTTCCGATGCGGTTTCCGCGTGCTAAATGCCGCCTCTACTCGGCACCAAATAAGCTCCACGTATCAACTCGCTCATTCTCAAGCTAGGGCCTCGTATGCCCATCGCCTATGACAACCCACTTATAGGCTGTCATCTCGCGGAGTCCCATTGGGCCTCGCGCGTGCAGTTTCTGAGTGCTTATGCCGATTTCCGCGCCGAGACCGAACTCACCGCCGTCCGTGAATTGGGTCGACGCATTAACGTAGACGGCTCCGGCGTCCACCTCGTTTACGAACCGTCGCGCCACGGAATGGTCTTCCGTCACTATCGCCTCCGAATGACCGGAGCCGTGCTCCCGGATGTGCTGGATCGCGTCGTCTACTCCATCCACGACTCTCACGGCGACCCGCTTGGACAAGAATTCCGTGTCGTAGTCTTCGGGCGTGGCGGCTCTCGTGGGAGCAACCCCCGCAATCACCGTAGCGGCGTCCGGATCGACTCTCATCTCGACGCCGGCCCCGTCTAAGTCTCGGGCAATGCATGGAAGAAACTCCGCCGCGATCTCCTTGTCGACCAACAGCGAATCGAGAGCGTTGCAGATGGACGGCCTGCGCACCTTGGCGTTGAAGACTACCCTGGCAGCCTTATCGTGGTCGGCTCGCTCATGTACGTACGTGTGACAAACTCCGAATCCCGTCTCCAGGACCGGTACGGTTGAATTCTGGGTGACAAAGCTCACGAGCTCCGCCCCTCCTCTTGGAACGATCACGTCTATGAGGGAGTTCAGCCGCAGCATTTGTCCGACGATGGCTCTGTCCATGTTTTCGAGTGATTGCACCCAACCGTCCGGCGCCCCGCCTTCTCTCGCGGCCTCCGATATCACCGCGACGAGCGCCCGATTGCTGTTTAGCGCCTCGCTGCCGCCGCGCAAAACCAACGCATTTCCCGACTTCAAACAAAGGGCTGCAACATCGACGGTAACGTTGGGGCGCGCTTCGTAGATTATTCCTACAACTCCCAAGGGGACCCTGCGACGCGACACTTCCAGACCGCTTTCCACGATCCGCGACTCGATCACCTCTCCAATCGGATCGGGAAGCTGGATGACTTGCGCGATCCCGTCCACTATCCCGTCGACCCGGTCGGGGGTTAGACGAAGCCGGTCCAGGATATGTTCGTCAGCACCGTTTTCCGCTGCCGTTGCGACATCTTTGGCATTTTCTTCCAGAATTCGATCCATGTTCGCGGTGATGGCCGACGCCATTGCGCGCAGGGCCGCGTTCTTCCCGGCGGTGGACAGGGTGACCAGAGACCTCGCGGCGTGACTAGCCAGCGTGGCCTTTTCCAGAAGCTCGGTCGAAATACCGTCCATTGAACCGTCAACTCCCTGCGGGGCGGAATCGATAGACCATCACTCTCTGGAGCGACCATCTGTCGAAGACTTCAAAGCCAGATTGTTTCTGTGGATGACCTCATCGCCATACTCGTAACCAAGGATATTCCTTATCGCCGACGAGTCCCGCATCATCACTCGCGAAAGGTCCTCGATGCCGTAATTCGTAAGGCCGTGCGCAACCACCGAACCATCGGGGCCGACAACCGCCACGAGGTCACCCCGCTCATACGCGCCCTCGACTCCAATCACTCCCGCGGGCAGAAGACTCCTACCATGGCGCAGCAGCGCGTTGACCGCACCCTCGTCGATACGAACCCGCCCTTTTAGCGCGAGATCCGTTAGCATCCAGCGTTTCCGGCTTTCGCGCCGGGAACCAGTGGCCGAGAACCGCGTTCCGATATGCTCGCCACGAACGAACCTGAGAAGATTCTCGGGATCACGGCCGTCCACGATCGCCGCGGTGGCTCCGTGAGCGGTCACCATCCCCGCGGCGAGCAGCTTCGTCTTCATCCCACCGGTGCCCGCGGGGGAGGCAGCCCCGCCGGCGTCGGCAATCATTTCATCAGTGATGCAGTTAGTGGACGGAACTACCCTCATGACACCATTGCCATCCGGCCTCATATAGCCTTCGACGTTGGTCATCATCACCAGCAAGTCCGAATCGATCAGGTTCGCCACCAGCGCCGACAGCGTGTCATTGTCTCCAAAGTGCAACTCTTCGGTCGCAACCACGTCGTTTTCATTCGTTAAGGGCACGATGCCGCGATCCAACAACGCAAGAAGCGTGTTGCGGGCGTTCAAATAGCCTCGTCTGTCTTCCAGCGCGGCACGCGACAGCAGAGTTTGCGCCACGGTCTTGTTCAGACTGCGGAAGGCCCCCTCGAAAACGCTCATCAATGGGGACTGTCCGACTGCCGCGAGAACCTGACGGGTGACCGTCGAATCCGACGCCCCGTCACCTCCCAGGATGGCCCTTCCCATGGCGACCGCGCCCGAAATCACGAGTACGGGCTGGATGCCTGCCCGCATCAATTCGACCACGTTGCCGCTGATGGCTCTTATGTAATCTTCGTCGACGCCTACGCCCGGCTTGGTCAGTAGTGAGGTGCCGCATTTGACGACGATTCGTTTGGGCAACTTATCCACTGCCTAGCGCGAAGGCTGCCGGGGTTTTCGAGAACTTGAGCGGAGCACTTTGTCCAAACGGTGATTTAGACCTTTCACAGCCGTCTATAATTGCGACCTTGAAGGTGAGAGGTCCCGAACCTGAAATCTCCGACTCGTCCGGACATATTCGGGCCCTCCTGTTGGACTCGAGTTTGGAGTAGCGCCGGATGCAACAGTATGCCACCAATCAAATACGCAATGTCGTGCTTCTGTCACAAAAGGGCGCGGGCAAGACTTCACTAGTCGAGGCCATGGTTCATATGTCCGGCGCGACAAGCAGGCTAGGCAATATCGATGATGGTAATACGCTTGGCGACTTTCTACCCGATGAAATTCGGCGCAAGACGTCGCTGAGCCTTTCGGTCGTTACGTGCGAGTGGAAGAAGACCAAGCTCAACTTCATAGACACCCCCGGCGATCCCGACTTCGTCGGCGAGATTGCCTCGGGAATCCGCATAGCCGACGCCGCGCTTCTCCTGGTCGATGCCACCAGCGGCATCGAAGTCGGAACCGAGCTTGGCTGGAAACACGCCCAGGCAATGGATCTTCCAGTATTCATAGTCATCAATCGCATGGACCGCGACAACACCGATTTCGACGCCGTAGTCGAATCGCTCACAGAGGCGTTCGGCGCCGTCATACCCATGCAGATTCCCTACGGCTCCGCGCGGGACTTCAACGGGATCGTGGACCTCGCCGCCATGAAGGGGGTGTCGTTCGACGGCGGCAAGAACAGCCGCGAAGACATCCCCGCAGCGCTCGAAGATCTGGCCGACGACGCCCGGGAAATGCTGGTCGAGGCAGTCGCCGCCGTAGACGACGACCTGACCGAGAAATATCTAGAGGATGAAGAAATAACCTCCGCCGAACTGACCGCGGCTATGAAAACCGGCGTCGCGACTCGCGAGCTATTCCCGGTCTTTTGCACGTCGGCGGTTCGCAACCACGGCAGCGGACCGCTGCTTGATGCGCTTGCGGCCCTAGCGCCGTCGCCCAAAGCGGTCAGCAACTCCTCGACCAACGGCACCGCCGCGCTTGCCTTTAAGACAATCGTCGATCCGAATATGGGAAGGCTTACGTTCCTGAGGGTCTATTCGGGGGAACTTACCTCGAACTTCCAGGTCCGCAATATCGGAAAGCGAACGGACGAGAGGCTTGGTCCGCTCTCGTATCCGAGAGGCAAGGAGCATATCGACGCTACGACGGTTGTCGCCGGCGACATCTGCTCGGTTGCCAAGCTCGCCTCGACTCTGACCGGGGACACGCTGGCGGCAAGCCGCGACGCCGAAGCGTTGCCGGGGATCGAATTTCCCAACCCGGCAATCGCCTTTGCCATCACGCCCAAGACGAAGTCCGACCTCGACAAGCTCGGGACCGCGCTGTCACGCGTGACCGAGGAAGACCCCACCATCCGCGTCACGCGCGAGGACGCCACCGGCGAGACGCTGATATGGGGAATAGGCGACGGCCATCTCAACGTGGCGGTCGAGCGGCTGCAAAGCAAGTTTGGCGCCAAGGTGGACATTGCCGTTCCGCAAGTGCCTTACCTTGAAACCATACGCCGTCAGATCACCGCCAACGGCCGTTTCAAGAGACAGACCGGCGGGCATGGTCAGTTCGGAGACGTCACGATCGTTCTGGAACCTCTCTCGCTAGACCTAGGCGAGTTCGAATTCCTGAACGAGATAGTCGGAGGCGCCATTTCCAGAAACTACGTGCCGGCCGTGGAGAAGGGGATCAAGGCCGCGATGTCGGAAGGAATCCTCGCGGGCTATCCGGTAGTCGGATGCAAGGTCCGCCTTGTCGACGGCAAGGAGCATCAGGTCGATTCGTCGGACCAGGCATTTCAGCTTGCCGGCGCAATTGCGTTTCGCGAAGCCGCCAGAAAGGCGAGCGCCACGATCCTCGAGCCTATCTACGAGCTAAGAGTCTCCGTGCCAGATACCTTCACTGGCGCGATCATCAGCGACTTGAACTCAAAGAGAGCGCGCCTGAGCGGCACCGACCAGGCGGACGGATACACCGTAATCATCGCCGAGACGCCGCTGGCCGAAGTGCAGCGTTACGCGGTGGACTTGCGGCAAATTACTCAAGGCCGGGGATCGTTCACCATAGATTTCATCCGCTATGAGGAAGTCCCAATGCACCTCCAGGAGCAGGTCATAGCCGCGCGGGCCAAGGCGTCCTAGCTGCAGACCCTTCTGACGATCGCGCTGAGGCGGCTCGAATCGGGGCAGTGCTCAAGCCCGCGGCAAATTAGTCTTCCGATGCTGCTCGTCGCATCCGGCTAACAGGCGGTTAAGTGGTGAGCACAGCGCGTTGGAGAGCACTGGCGACGATTTCCTCCTCGCCTTCCCGGAGCGTATTTGGCGACATGCAGAACTCGCCTCGGTATCCCCACAGATAGACCGGCGGGTCTCCCGAGGTAAGCCGTTCCAGCAGGATTTCCTTGGATAGCCCAAGCTCATCCTCGTCCACTGCAAACCGAACCGCCGGTATACCTCTGGCTTCCCAGAAAAACACTTCCGCCGTCAGCCCGCGGACATTTTCCACGGCAGACGCTATCCGCTCGCTCATTGCCTGCCAGAGTTTGCGGTCGGCCTCGTGGTCTCTCGTGAAGTACCGTTCCACGGCCGTGAGCAACCCAACCATCTCCTCCTTGGCGACCTTCATCGACCGGCCGACGGAATGATTAGGGTTCGAATTCAACATGGCCGCCTTGATGAGTCCGGCCTTTCCACAGAGTATTCCAGTGCCCTGGGGGCCTTCCAGGCCCTTTCCGCCGCTGAACGTGAGCAGGTCCGCGCCTGACGCGGGCACGTCGATCAGATTGCTCAAGGGGGGCAGTATTACGGACGCGTCGACGATTACCGGGACTCCTCGTTCGTGAGCGATGGCGACTACCCGCTCGAGCGAGACGCCGCGCCTCCAAACTCCTGAAAGGGGCAAGAGGCTGTACAGAAAGGCCGCCGTGCCGGGACCCAGCGAGCCGGCAATCTCCGCCTCGGTGGCACCTTCCGGCCCGCCGATTTCCACCAGCGTCCCTCCGGCTACCCGGAGGCTTTGGTTGTAATCGCTTCGGTGAAGAGCCTGTACGACAAACTCATCACGCATACCGGTCGTATCCGGAAGCTGCTGGATCTTCTTCTCATCCGATCCAGTCATGCACGCCGCAGCGGCCAGGAGAAGCCCTCCCGCAGCGCCTGAACACACCATCGCCGCCTCTGTCTCCAGCAGTCCGGCGATCCGTTGACCGATCTTCTCATTCAGCTCCACGATGGAAACAAAGTGCCGGGACGCCTCGGCCATGGCTTCCAGCACCTCGGGGGCCATAATCGACCCGCCGATCCGAGTTACGTTTCCCTGCGCGTTCACGATCTTGGTGACCCCGAGCCGGTCGTATACGTCCATCAAGCCCTCCGCGAGAATCCAAAGCGACCGCTCGGCCCCGAATGCCCAAAAAGGGCCGGTTCAGTCAGCGTGCCAGTGCGTATCCAAAGCGATCTCACCGTGACAGTCTAAGGTCGAATGTCTAATATTTGCCTCCGAAAACACAATCGCGTCCGCGCAGCCAATTAGGGTTGCGCAGCGTCCCTGATCCATTGAAATTGCATTTAAGAGGTTAGGCCTAAAGCCGGCGAGACTGGCGCCTACTGGCCGTCACCCCGGCCGCTCGCGGAGTTGGAGGATGAAATGGCTGAAACAGAGGGAGACCAGGTCCAGGTAAGCACTTTCGAGCCACCAGATGATTTCGCGCGCGATGCTCACGTCGGCAGCTTCGAGCAATACGAGGAACTGCATCGTCGGAGTCTCGAAGAGCCGGAGTCGTTTTGGCGCGAGATAACGGACCAGTTCGTCTGGACAAAGCCCTGGACGAAGCTCCGCGAGTGGAACTTGCCATTCACCCGCTGGTTCGTAGACGGAGAGCTGAACATCACGGTGAACTGTCTCGACCGTCACGTCGAAAACGGCCTCGGCGACAAAATTGCTATCCGGTGGGAAGGCGAGCCGGGCGATACGCGCACAGTTAGCTTTCGGGAGCTGCTGGACGACACTTGCCGCTTCGCCAACGGCCTGAAGAGCCTGGGACTTCAGAGCGGCGACCGGGTGGTCATCTACATGCCGATGATCCCCGAACTGCCCGTGGCGATGCTAGCCTGCGCCCGACTTGGACTCGTTCACAGCGTCATATTCGGCGGCTTCAGCTCGGATGCGATTCGAGACCGCGTTCAGGACGCATCGGCCCGAGCGATCATCACCGCGGACGGCGGCTGGAGAAGGGGCAAGGTTATCCCCCTGAAAGACAACGTCGACGGCGCGCTAACCGATGACGAGTGCCCGTCCGTCGAGCGCGTAGTGGTCTACGAACGTTGCAAAAACGAAATCGAGATGGCGGACGGACGCGACATCTGGTGGAACGATCTGATCGAAGGGCAGCCGGCGGACTGCGAGCCGGAATCGGTCCCCGCCGAGCATCCGTTGTACATCCTCTACACGAGCGGAACGACGGGAAAACCCAAGGGGGTCGTCCATGCCCAAGGCGGCTACCTGATCCAAACGGCGCTGACGTCCAAGTGGATTTTCGACCTCAAGCCAGACGACATCTACTGGTGCACCGCGGACATCGGGTGGGTCACCGGACACAGTTATATCGTCTACGGCATACTCGCCAACGCGACGACAGGGGTCATGTACGAAGGCGCTCCCGACTATCCCGCGCCCGACCGCTTCTGGGAGATAGTCGACAAGTACAACGTCACGGTCTTCTACACCGCGCCCACCGCCATTCGAGCATTCATCAAGTGGGGCGACGAGTGGCCCGAAAAGCACGACCTGTCCAGCCTGCGCCTCCTGGGCACGGTCGGCGAGCCGATCAATCCGGACGTGTGGCTCTGGTACCGACGCGTTATCGGAGGCGGCAGTTGTCCGATCGTAGACACGTGGTGGCAGACCGAGACGGGCGGCATCTTGATAACGCCGATCCCCGGGGCCATTACGACCAAACCCGGGTCAGCGACGCTGCCCTTCCCGGGCGTCGACGCCGATGTGGTGGACGAGTCCGGCAACCCGGTAGCTCCCAACGAGCGAGGGCTTCTGGTGATCAAACGGCCGTGGCCGTCGATGATCCGAGGCATCTACAAGGACGGCTGGGGGCAGCCTGGGCACGAGGGCGAATTCGGGGACCGCGACCGGTTCTTCGACCAGTATTTCAAGCGCATCGAGGGCGTATATCTGGCCGGCGACGCGGCCCGCCGAGACAACGACGGATATTTCTGGATCATCGGCCGGGTCGACGACGTATTAAACGTCGCCGGACACCGAATCGGCACGGCCGAGGTCGAAAGCTGTCTCGTGCAGCATCCGGCAGTGGCCGAAGCAGCGGTCATCGGCTTTCCGGACGAGATCACCGGAGAGGCCGTCGCGGCGTTCGTTACGCTACGCGGCAGCTTCGAAGAGAGCAGCGAGCTTCAGGCCGAGCTGGTCAATTTCGTGGGTGAGCGAATCGGGCGCTTCGTGAGGCCCAAGCTCCTCAGGTTCACGCCGGCTCTACCAAAGACCCGCAGCGGGAAGATCATGCGGCGGCTGCTTCGGGAAATCGCCACGAGCGGCAAGGTCGTGGGCGACACCACCACTCTCGAAGACATGGCCGCCGTCGCCGCGCTTCAGGGCATCGACGAAGAAGAGTAGCGGTCGGCTAGGCGCCTCGATAGGCTCGCCTGATACGAGGAGCCTTTCCATAAGTCGTTAGGCCGCGGCGATCGTGGCGGGTTGGGAGTCCAGCGTCGTCGATGCTTCTTGACGGCCGCTTAGAAGCGGACGCACTTCGTCCCGGCGCTCAGGATTCGTTTGTCGAACGCACCTCTTCGATTTCCTCGTCCCAGTTTCGCGCGCCCCGGAGAGCCTCGAACGCCAGAAGCGCCTGTATGGCGAGTACCTTCTTTTCTTTCATCGTGTCTTCCTGGGCCTGCGCGACCAGGCGCGCCCGTTCCGTGAGGTCGGCCAGCCTGCTGTTCGACCCGGAGTCAAGGGGTCCTGCTACTAGCAGTTCCGCCGCCTGGTCGAAGTACTCGCGAACATCGCGGGGATCAGGACGCGCTATCTCCCCGATCTTCTTGGCTATCGATTCCAGGCTCGCCGCGAAGTCGGAGTATTTCTGAAGACGTCCATCCATGCGGCCAACCATGTAGTCGACGTCGCGCTCCAACTCGCGAATGCGCGCCACTTCGCGTTCGGACAACGCGTCCGCCTCCTTGAGGATATCCACCACCTCGAAGCTGCAACCGCATACGTCGCTGTATGCCGTTTGACGCCCCCTCGCCGAAGGTTTGTCGGCGAGCTTCCATCTCGTCCCGTTCCACCGAATATCCGGCAGATCGATGTGACCGCCGTCCTCATGCACGACGACGGGAGGCAGACCGTGTCCGCGCTCCCGCAAAGTCAGCCGTCCGGTCTCCAGCTCCTCGATGATCCTCTCACGGTGTGGAGATGGCGGCATCCAACGGTTTTCCAACTCAACTGCCATATTTCAACCTCTTGCAGACTTCGTGTATACGTCTCCGATTCTTGAAAGCTACCCGCAGACGGCTACGCCCGTCCTTACCAGTTCGTGACCGAACCGTCGTCCATGCGCAATTCATGAGGCGTGGGCATCTGGTACGGATAGTCAGCTACCGCTTCCTCGTTTATGTCGACTCCAAGCCCAGGTTCCTCGGGCAACAGCAGATGTCCGCCCTCAAACCGAAGCTGCTGCGGAAACAGATCGGTCATGTAGCCCGGCTTGCGATGCAGCTCCTGTACTCCGAAGAGCGGGCTGGCGATATCGAGATGGACGCAGGACGCGGTGGAGACGGGACCGAGCGGGTTGTGCGGCGCGAGCTTTTGGTAGTGCGCCTCCGCCCAGCCCGCGATTTTCTTCGCCTCGGTCAGACCGCCCACGATGCACAGGTCAACGCGCACGTAGTCGATGAGGTCTCTCTCGATCAGAGGCTTGAACTCCCACTTGGTCGCAAGCTCCTCGCCTCCCGCGATGGGGACGTTGGTGTGCTGGCGCACGAACGCGTAAGCATCCGGGTTCTCCGAGCGCACCGGGTCCTCGGCGAAGAAAAGATCATAAGGCGCGGCGGCGTCGCACAATCTGACCGCGTCGATGGGATCAAGCCGGGTGTGGAAGTCGATGCAGATTTCGATATCGTTCCCAACCGCCTCCCGCACAGCAGCGAGCAGCTTGACCGTCTGTGGGACCGCACGGCGCGGTTCGAGTATCCCGCCCGGCTCCTCGGCGACGCCGAACCGGACGAACTTGAACCCTTCGCGGACCTTATTCTTCGCATCAACCGCCATCTCTTCCGGGGTGGCGCCGGTGATGTGGGCGTAGCAAACCACCTTGTCCCGGCACTTGCCGCCCAAGAGGTCCCAAACAGGCCGACCGAGCGCCTTGCCCTTTATGTCCCAAAGCGCCAGATCGACGGCTGAGATGGCGGAGGTCAGAATCTGACCTCCCTTGAAGAAGTTGCCGCGAAACAATCGTTGCCAAATATGATCGATCCGCGATGGGTCTTCGCCGCGCAACTGTTCGTCGAAGTGCTGAATTGCGCCCGCGACGGCCAGCTCCTTGCCGGTTATTCCGGCCTCGCCTAGGCCGTAAAGCCCCTCGTCCGTCTCGACCATTACAAACAGGTAATTTCTACCCGGTATCCCCGAATTGACCGGAATGGCTCTGATTTTTGTGATCTTCATTGTCATCCTGCTTCGCGGTACGGTGGTTTCGTGCCTTTAGAATGGATCTAGCACGGGAACGTTGGAGGCATCGACCAACTTGAATCCATTCGAATCTATAACCGAGCTGGCGGAGCTTGGCGCAACAATCATCGCCGCTGCCGGCTTGGGCCTGCTAATTGTAGTCGTCGCGGTGGCCGCGATCATTGCGTATCTCGCCGTTAAGGCGCACGCGTCGGGTTACCTTACGTTTTCGCTTCGAGCCGCGGTAACGTGGTACGTCCACCTGATTCAGGCTCTGGCTGTCGTAATGCTGGCGGTTGGAACCGCCTCGCTTCTTAACGTGGGCTTAGGCGCGGCCGCGGGAGCCGGATACAGCTTCCCGGAAGGCGTCACTTCCTCCGACTTTCCATCAATCATCTACGAGGCGGTCGTGTTGGTCGGAACAGGACTGATAGTCCTGTTCGTGCACCAGCGGTTCGAGCGCCTGGTCGACCCGGATCGAGCCGGGATAGTGGCAAGGCGATTCCGGCTGGCGGCTCTCTCGGCGGCGTTCGGCATTGCCGTCATTCTGCTTCTACTATTCTCCGGCCTGAGCCTGGTCGAGTATCACGTTGAATCGGGTGGCGGCCCGGCCCCGGGCCGCATGCTATCGGGGCTGGCGGTAGCTGTCCTGTTCTGGATACACGCGCTGCTGGGGCTTAAGCGGGAGATCGACTCGAACGGCGAATAACCCTTTCGAGAGAGACGGGTCCAACAGGCTTATCTGTGCCCCAGATTGACCTCGGCTGAGGCTATACCCGCAGCCTTGCCAGCCGCTTTCTTGCTCTCGCCCCAAGGTTCGAATTGGGGCTCAGTTCGACTATCTTGCGGAAGTCGGCGGTAGCGCTGGCCCCATCGCCAAGACGCATGAACGCGGTGGCCCGGTTGTAATAGGCCTGGGGACGGTTGGGCGCTAACTCTATCGCGGCGGTGTAGTCCTCGATGGCATCCGTCAATTGATGGTTTGCCAGGTAAGCGTTACCTCTGTTGTTCAACGCGTTGACGTGCCCGGGATCGATTGAGATTGCCCGGCTGTAGTCTCTTATCGCTGAATGCAGATGGCCAAGCTTCCGGTTGGCAACGCCGCGATTGTAAAAGGCGTCGCTGCGTGTGGGGTTCCGTTCAACAGCTTGGGTGAAGTCCTTGATCGCCGCCGCCAGGTCGCCGCGTCTCCCGTAAATCTTGCCGCGCCGCTCATAGGGTCCCGGATCGTCGGGATCGAGCTTTATAAGCGAATCGTAGTCGTGAATTGCGAGCGAAGGCTGGTCCAGCGCTTCATAGCAGCGGGCTCTGCTATAGAAGCCGGCCTTTCGCTCGGGACTCAGCTCGATTACGGCGCGGTAGTCAGCAACCGCCTTTCGCAACTCGCGTCTGTCCTCGTGCAGCCTGCCTCGCTGGAAGAAGGCGTCCGCGTCGCCGGGGTCGACCTTGATGACGGCGGTAAAGTCCGCTAGAGCCTTTTCGGAGTTTCCCTGACCGATGTGCGCCAAGGCGCGCGCACTCAGCGCCACGGTGTTCTCCGGCTCCAAGCGCAACGCGGCGTCAAACTGGCTTATGGCCTCGCCCCACCGCCCCTTACCGGCGTAATTCAATCCCTCTTCGATCGACTCTTTCGCACTCACGATTGCTAGGTCTCAGCCTCCAACGCACCGGTAAACAGCAATTCGGACCACTCCCAATCGGGCCGGTTGACGTTGATATTAGCGCAGACGAGCCGCCACAAAGCTCGGAATGCGAATCACACAAGGCGTATTGGGGCTAATCTTGTGAGACGGACGATTGCCGTCCTGCCCAACGATTCCCCGACCTGAAACTCAAATCAATCGACACTGAAAGGACCACTATCTAAGAATGGGTCTTCTAAGCCTAGCGAACGATCCACGACTACTGATATCTGCGGTGATCGGCTTCATCGTCGCGATCTCCGTACACGAAGCGTGTCACGCCTTAGCGGCCACGTGGCTGGGCGATCCGACGCCGAAGAGCCAGGGACGGCTTACGCTCAACCCGCTGCGCCACCTTGACTTCATGGGAACTCTACTGCTAGTCGTCGCCGGCTTTGGTTGGGGGAAACCGGTTATCGTCAATCCATACAATCTCCGCTACGGCGTACGCAGAGGGACGGCGATCGTCTCCGTGGCAGGACCGGCATCGAACCTCGCGCTGGCGGCTTTGCTAGGGGCCGTATTCGCTCAGATGGCGGGCGGATCTACCGGAATCTTGCCTAATAGCGAACTCCTCGGATTCGTTCTCATCTACACGATTACCATTAACATCGTGCTGGCGGTATTCAATCTGATTCCAGTTCCGCCGCTCGACGGTTTCGGAGTGCTATACGGCGTGGTGCCACGCGAAACCGCGCAAGCCCTCGAGCCCCTTCGCCGGTACGGCCCGCTGATACTGTTCGGCGTGATTATCCTCGGCCCTATCTTCGGCATTAGACTGTTCGAGGGTCTGCTGCTTCCCCCGGTGGAGTTCCTGAGAAATCTATTCATCGGACTTTAGATATAGGTTCGGACAGTTCCGGCGCGCCTTGTTCCCAACCGCCCCAGCGGAGTTACCGTCAACAACTCAGGCATTGCTCAACGAGCGCGAACTACAACTCTTCAAGCGAATGATGCCGTTCGATCGCGCCCACTCACTGGAAGTCTTCAGACGCGTCAGGGAGATAGCTCCTACCAATCAAGCGCTTCAGACGGCCGCATTGTTGCACGACGTGGGCAAGGGCAAGCCGCGATTAAGCCATCGAGTCGCGTTGGTGCTCGCGCAGAGCTTCGGCTTCGATCTGTCGCGCTGGCGCCAAGCTCCCGCTCGAACGTTTCGCGGCAGCGTCTACAATCTCGCGAATCACGCCGAGGTCGGCGCCCGGTTTCTTGAAGCCGCCGGGAGCGATCCGAGAGTCGTGGCGATAGTGCGAGGCGGAAACTCGACGACGATGGACGACGCTGAATTGCTAACTAACGTCGACGCCCGATGTTAGGAAGCTGGCGAACCGGGACCCCCGCGTCTCCGCTCGCCAAGTTCAATCTCGAGTTGGACTCGTTCGACGGGCCGTTCGACTTGCTGGTGCACCTGATCGAGAATCAGGGATTCGACATCACAACCGTATCGTTGCAGGCTGTGACTTCACAGTACCTGTCCTACGTGGAGGACCTTCAACGACAATCCGCTTACGCTGAAGCCACGTCGGAGTTTCTCGCAGTGGCGTCTCAGCTTCTTTTTCTCAAGTCCCAGGCATTCCTGCCGTCGCAGACTGATGACGAGGACGCGGGCGGGGCGATGGAACTGGCCGACCGGCTGCGTGTGTACAGCGCTTACAGAAAGCTAGCCGCCGAGCTGGACGAACTACAGCTATGCGATAGGCCGTCATTTCCGCGAATGGCGCCTCCGCCGGAGTTTGCGCCCGAAGTTCCGGACAACTGGGAGGATGTATCCGAGCTTGTTTTCGCCCTCGACTCGATGCGCGAGCGGCGGAGGGAGAATGAAGCAACGGTGGCTGTGCCGTTAGTACGTTTTGATCTCCAACAACACGTCCAATCGATAAGAGAGACTCTGACGAGGCTTCGTGAAGTAACGTTTGACGCCTTGACCGCGGAATGCGGCTCGAGGAGCGATGTCGTCCATACGTTCCTTGCAGTCCTTCACCTCGTGGCTCGGCGCAGCGTGACCGTGCGTCAAAGAAAGGCGTTCGGGCCGATAACGATATCGACTGTCGAGGGCGACGATTAGCGGCGAGCCGGTGTCTGGATCGAACAACGCTCGCCCGGTGACGCAGAAAGAGTTCGACCTACCTGAAGATCCGACTCTGGAGCGGGTCATCGAAGCGCTGCTTTTTGTGGCCGACCGGCCAATTACGCCCGAGGAAATGCGAAAGGTGACCGGCGCCGCCGACGCTGAGATCGAGCGAGCGCTGAGAAGCCTAACTGCAGCCTACCGGAATCGGGGGATTCGTATCATCGTTCATGGCGGCTCATATCAGATGTGTTCGGCGCCCGAAGCATCGCGGTACTGCCGAAACTTGCTTGGGCTCAATTCAACTCCAAAGCTCACGCGGGCGAGTCTCGAATCCCTGGCGATCATCGCCTACAACCAGCCGACTACAAAGGCCCAGATCGACCATATCCGGGGAGTCAACTCCGAGAGTTCCCTAGCCCTGCTGATCGGCAGGGGGCTTGTAGTGTCGGTGGGCAGAGGCAACCAGATAGGACGGCCTATGCTCTATGCGACTACAGCCAGGTTCCTTGCGTATTTCGGTATCGAATCGCTGGACGAACTACCTGAAGCGGAATTGCCCGAACCTGGCCGCGGTCGGCAGCGATGGACTAGCTGATCTTCAGTCGAGCTTGGTAGGAACAACGTTACGCGGCAACTTACGTATAGCTAACCCTGCGAATGTCTCACGAGGCCGCCAACTCAACACCGGGTGACGCGTTGCTAAGGCCGCTGGACGGTCGGCCTGAATTCCGGAGCTAACGCTTTGTGAATTGAGGCGCTTTTCTCGCTCGTTTCAGGCCCGGCTTCTTGCGTTCCTTTGCCCTTGAATCCCTAGTAAGAAATCCCCCCTTTTTCAGCGCGGGGCGAAGGTCGGGATTGAACTCAACGAGCGCGCGCGCGAAACCGTGCCGTATCGCGCCCGCCTGACCGGAGATTCCGCCGCCCGAAACCTTGATGCTGGCGCTGAAGTCGCCTTCCACGAGCTGGATCGGCTCCACGGCGTAGAGCTGATGAAACGCTATCGGGAAAAATTCCTCGAAAGGCCGGGCGTTCACGGTGATAGGGCCTTTGTGCGGATAGAGTCTGACCCGCGCGACCGCCGTTTTACGACGCCCAGTCCCGTAGTAGTACCGCTCTGTCTTGCTAGCCACCTTGCGCACCTACTTCCTCAAGCGATTGAGGTTGCTGACCTCCATGCGGATGATTCTTTCCCGCGTATACGTGAAGCCGACGGTACGCGCCGCGCCCCACCTTGTTCTTCGGCAGCATTCCCTTGACGGCGCTTCTGATAACGCGATCGGGATGCTCGGCCAGTATTCGCTCGAGCGTAACGGACTTCAGCCCGCCCGGATATCCGCTGTGTCGGTGGTAGAGCTTGTTCCGCAGCTTCTTGCCCGTCGTGCGGACCTGTTCAGCGTTGACCACGACGACGAAATCACCGCTCTCCAGGTGCGGCGCGTAGGTCGGCTTGTCTTTGCCCATCAGGACGGTGGCGATCTTGGAGGCGACCCTTCCGAGTGTCTGACCGCTGGCGTCGACAACCCACCAGCGGCGTTGAATGTCTCCAGCTTTGACCGAATGCGTCCTAGCGCGCATTTTCAGCCATCACAATCGCCGTATCTCCGGCGTTTTGGTCGTACACGTCAATTCTCTTTCCGTACTCAACCCCTATCAAATAGAGACCATGGGGCGGTAGCGACGGAGCTACGATAGGACTCTCGGCCCCGGATAGCAATAGGGTTGCGCCTTGCGGTTGCCAACGGCCGAGACCGATGTTGACCAGCGTTCCAGCGATGCGCCGCACCATCCGCTTTGCGAAGGCGTTGGCGCTAATCCGAATGAAAACCAAATCGCCCTGTCTCCAACATAAGCATTCGAAGACGTGCCGGAACACGTGACCCGACTCGCCTGCCGCGAAGTTTCGAAAATCATGCCTCCCTAAAAAAGCTCGGCACGCCTGCGTCATCGGATTGATGTCCAACGGCTGAGGCACCCAAACAGACCGATGATTTTGAAGCGCCGAGCGCTCTGGGCGGTTGAATATCCGGTATTCATAGACTCTCGCCGACGCCTCACGGCGCGGATCAAACCCCGGCTGAGCTTCAATGGCGGTCAACACACTGACGTCGCGAGGGAGCTTAGCGTTCAGCGCGCGCTTAAGTTCGTCAACGCGCAGCGCGCCGCCGTATTCGAACGCCACGACCTGCCCTTCCGCGTGGACACCACTATCGGTGCGGCCGGCGGCTCGCACGCGAATGCCAGCTCCCGAGATTGCGAGAAGCGCCGCTTCCAAACAGTCTTGCACTGTGTGCACGTGTTGCTGCGACTGGAAGCCCGCATAGCCGGAGCCGTCGTATTCAATCGTTAGCTTTACGGTCGTCATGAGTCCTAGAGTAGCTCGATCTGGACCATTTGGGCGGCATCGCCCCCGCGCGGACCGAGACGATAGCTTCGTGTAAAACCGCCGGGGCGGTCCTTGAACCTCTCCGCCAGCTCACCAAACAGCTTTTCAACGACGAACGGGTCTTGAATCCGGGCGATTGCCTGTCGCCGGGCGTGCAAGTCGCCGCGCTTGGAAAGCGTTATTAGCTTGTCGATGTGGGAGCGGACCTCCTTGGCCTTAGCCTCGGTGGTCTTGATGCTGCCGTGTATCAGCACGGAACGGGCCAGGTTTCTGAGCATGGCCTTACGGTGGCTGGGCGATCGACCGAAGCCGCGCCGCTTGTTCCTGTGTCTCATTTCTAGTCGCTACCTGCCGCCACAGGCTCTTCGTCCTTTATCTGGAGTCCTTGCTCGGCCAGCTGCTCCCGAATCTCCTCGACGAGCTTCACGCCCATTCCACGGAGCTCGCGCAAGTCCTGTTCGGTCATATCGAGCAAAGCGTCAACCGTCTCGATTCCATGCCGTTTCAGACAATTCAAAGCCCTATTCGACAGTCTGAGGTCTTCGATCGGCAAGGCCTGCTCGCCACTTTCACCAATTCCACCCGGTTCTCCATCTAGCTCCGGCATCTCGAGGGCGCCGACTCTGGTGACCATCGAAAACGAATCGACCAGAATCTGCGACGCCTGCGAAATCGCTTCCTCGGGCCGCATCGCACCGTCGGTCCAGATGTTGAGAACCAGGCGGTCGAAGTCAGTGGCCTGACCGACTCGTGCATTTTCAACAACATATTGAACCTTGGTCACCGGGGTGTAGCGAGCGTCGATTGGAATTACGCCTATTTCATGACGCTGCATCTGCTCCTCGGCTCCCTTGTATCCGACACCGCGCTCAACCACCAGCTCGACACGCAGCGCGCCCTCATCGTTGTCGAGGGTCGCAAGATAGTGATCGGGATTGACGATCTCGACCTCCGAACCGATCTGAATATCGCCGTCCGTCACCACCCCGGGTCCGGTCTTCTCGATCAGCCCATTAACGGGGCCGTCACCGTGCAATCTCAATCGCACGTTCTTGAGGTTGAGGATGAACTGCGTGACATCCTCTCGCATGTACGGAAGCTCCGAAAACTCATGCAGAACCCCGTCCACCGTTATGCGCGTTATCGCCGCGCCGTCGAGTGATGAGAGCAATACCCGCCGAAGTGGGTTCCCGATCGTGTGACCATATCCGCGAGGCAACGGCTCTACTACGAATTCACCGTGGTCCGCTTCGGTCTCCACTGCACGGATAGCAGGCTGCGCCGATTCAAAAACCAAGAATGTACCTCCTCGAAGGTATTGCCCCGCGCCAGCTAAGTACTGTCGATCTAGCGCGAATAAAACTCAACTATCAGCTGCTCGTCGATCGTGGTTTCCAACTGATCGCGCTCGGGAAGCGCGACGATCTTTGCCGTCCTGGTTCCCGCATCGATTGAAAGCCAGGCAGGAGTGCCCATGGATTCCGAACGCTCGAGAGAATTCCTGATTACGTCGAGATTGGTGCTCTGCGGCCTTACCGAAACAATATCCCCGATTTTCAGATTCGCCGAGGCGATTCCAAGCTTTCGACCGTTGACTCGAATATGACCGTGATTGACGAGTTGACGCGCCTGTTTGCGCGACGTCGCCATTCCTGTCCGAAATACGACGTTGTCCAGACGCGTCTCCAGGATTCGCAGCAGATTCTCACCGGTCATGCCGGGAGTGCGCACAGCCAGGGCGAAATGGCGGCGGAATTGCCGCTCGAGTACGCCATACATGCGCCGCACCTTCTGCTTTTCTCTAAGCTGCGCGGCGTACTCGGAGATACGCTGTCTTCCGCGCGGGCCACGACCGCCGCCGGCTGCGCCGGGCGGAGTCCCACTACGACGCTCAATGGCGCACTTGGGAGTAAAACAGCGGTCTCCCTTCAAGAACAGTTTTACCGACTCGCGCCTGCATTGCTTGCAGGACGGTCCCGTGTAGCGCGCCATTAGCGATTCGCCTCGAACTTGATCGAGGGCGTCGATCTCCCCGATCTCATATTCGGCGCCGCTTTGGAGGTCGAGGGCCGTTATGCGGCACAGGTGTAACGTCGGCGATGCTCGTCACCTGTAGCCCCGCGGCCTGCAACGAGCGGATGGCGGCATCCCGGCCGCTGCCAGGCCCCTTCACCAACACCGCGATTCTTCTCATTCCCATGTCGAGAGCTTGCCGCGCCGCGTTTTCCGATGTCATTTGAGCGGCATAGGGCGTGCTCTTGCGCGAACCGCGGAACCCGCTGCTTCCCCCGCTCGCCCAACAGACCACGTTTCCCTCCGGGTCAGTGATCGTGACGATAGTGTTGTTGAACGTGGCGTGAATGTGCGCTTGCCCTTCGGGAACTATGCGCTGGTCCCGCCGTCTTCTACGTCTCTGCGCCAAAGGCCGTTACGCTCCTCTTATTCCTATTTCTTGATTAGTCGTTTCCGAATGCCGATCGAGCGGCGATGCCCTCGCCGCGTCCGGGCATTGGTATGGGTCCTTTGGCCACGCACCGGCAGGTTTTGGCGGTGGCGAAGGCCGCGATAGCAGCCAATCTCGCGAAGCCTGCCAATGTTCATGGATATCTCACGCCGCAACTCGCCTTCAACCTTCACGCGACGGTCGATATGCTCACGAATTCTGCTCAACTCCGCCTCGGTCAGATCGCGCACCGGAATGCTCGGATCAACCCTGGCGCTTTGAAGAATCTTCTTGCTCGTCGTCTGGCCTATTCCAAAGATATAGGTGAGAGCGACGTCAACTCTCTTTTCCCGCGGTATGTCAATTCCTGCGATTCGAGCCACTTTCTAACCCTGTCTCATCCCTGTCGCTGACGGTGCTTGGAGTTTTCACACAGCACCATAACCACGCCTTTACGCCTTATGACCTTGCATTTATCACAACGAGGCCTCACCGATGCCGATACCTTCACACCCGACCTCCAATCGACTTCAAAAGCTCAGTTTCCGATCGGAAGACGCCACGTTATGCGGCCGCGAGTGAGATCGTATGGCGAAAGCTCAACTTTAACCCTGTCGCCGACGCCGACCCTAATGTAATTGAGCCTCAACTTGCCCGAGAGATGGGCTATCACCGGTACACCGTTTTCCAATTCGACCTTGAATACCGTATTGGGGAGCGACTCCCTGACAACCCCCTCCACCTCGATGACGTCCTTCTTTGCCAATCTATGTCTCTCGAATGCGTATCAAAGCGCGGTCAAAACCTCCACACCATCGCTGGTCACGGCCACCGAATTCTCGAAGTGAGCAGAAAGGCGGCCGTCGGCCGTACGTACCGTCCAACCGTCATTATCCATCCTGGCTGCAAAACCGCCTGCGTTCACCATGGGCTCTATAGCAATCGTGAGGCCAACCTCGACCGTCGGACCGGACTTCCGAGACCCATAGTTTGGAACTTTGGGCTCTTCGTGCAGGTTGCTACCGATCCCGTGCCCGACAAACTCGCGCACGACCGAGTAGCCAAGCGGCTCAACGTGGCGCTGAATTGCGTTCCCCACACTCCCCAGAGGCCGTCCAACTTTGATCGCGCGAATTCCCTTTTCGAGAGACTCACGCGTCGCGTTGAGCAAAGCGCTGGCTTCCTCGCTAACACCCCCTACCGGAAAAGTACGCGCAGCGTCGCCATACCAGCCGTCCAGGATGGCACCACAATCAACACCTATGATATCGCCTTCTTGCAAGATTCTCTCATCGGGAATCCCATGAACGATCTCATCGTTGACCGAAGCACAGATAGTGGCGGGAAACGCTCGCCTCGGGTCCCCCGACGAGTGCGGATACCCCTTGAAGGCCGGAATGGCTCCACGGCTTCGTATCAACGTCTCGGCGTAGGCGTCCAGGTCAGCGATCTTGACGCCCGGCCGTATGCGCTCGGTCAAGCCTTCATGGACCTCGGCGACGATTCTGCCCGCCTCGCGCATTTTTCTGATCTCGGCGGGGGTCTTGAGCCGGATGAGCGAGTTCACGACGTCAAGGCCATTACGGAGTCGAGTATTGCGCTTGTCACAACCTCGATCGGACTCTCGCCATCGATGCGCACCAGGAGACCGCATCGCTCGTAATATTCCGTCAGCGGCAGGGTGAGCTGCTCGTACACTTCGAATCTTCTGCGGGCAACTTCGGGACGGTCGTCGTCGCGACCACGCAAAGCCGCGCGGCGCAACAGCTCGTCCTGACCAACTTCGATCGAGACGACCGCGAGAATCTTCAGTCCCGCACGTCCGATACGCTGATCGAGAGCTTGAGCCTGTTCGGTCGTTCGCGGGAATCCGTCGAGGATAGTCCCGCATCCATCGGCCGAGAGGTTTTCAAGACGCTCCAATATGACATCGATCACCACATCATCGGGGACCAAGTCGCCGGCTTCGATATAGCTGCCGGCAAGTCTGCCAACTTGCGAACCGCTGGCGACGGCCTCTCGGAAGGCGTCGCCGCTGGATAGATGATGCATATCGAGCTTTGCGGCCATCGATGCCGCCTGAGTGCCCTTGCCGGAGTTTGGCGGTCCGAGCATGATGTAGAGGTCAGTGAATTCCGTCACGGCAACCGACTACCTGACGAAGGACTCGTAGTCGCGCATCAAAAGCTGCGCTTCCAGTTGCTTCATCGTGTCGAGCACCACACCCACAACGATCAGTAATCCCGTGCTGCTCAATGCAACGGCGGTAACGCCGGTCGCAGCGCCCGCGATGAACGGAATCACCGCGACCGTCGCCAGGAACAGCCCGCCCGCCAGGGTGAGCCGGTTGAGGACTCTGAGCAGGTAGACAGACGTTGGCCGGCCAGGCCTGATACCCGGAATGAAACCGCCGTTTTTCTGCAGCGTCTCCGGGAGGTTCTGCTGATTGAATATGACCAGCGTGTAGAAATAGGTGAAAGCAACGACCAGCAAAAACGTGAACAGCCAGTAGGGAAAGTTGGCGGGACTGAACCAGTCCGCCAGAGTGGAAAACAACGCAGACAGCCAGCCCACGTCGGATGTCCTGAGATAAGTCGCAACCGTTCCCGGCAGCAGCATCAGCGAAAAAGCAAAGATGAGCGGAATCATTCCGGCGGAGTTGATCTTCATTGGTACGTGAGTGCTCTGACCGCCATACATCCGGTTGCCGCGAATTCGCTTCGCGTACTGGACCGGTATGCGCCGCTGCGCTTCCTGTATGAAGACGATCGAAGCGATCATGACGATTCCTATAGCGACGAAAGCCGCCAAACCGAGCAGATTCTCGCCGCCGAATATCGACCGCCCCAACGCGGTGGGGGCGCCGGCGATGATTCCGCCTAGGATGATGATCGACACCCCGTTGCCAATTCCGCGCTCCGTTATCAACTCGCCCAGCCAAAGCAGAAACAGTGTGCCGGCGGTCATTAAGACGAGCAGCACGATTGTGTCAATGATTCCGAAATCGGCAGGCAGCGGCGAAGGCGAGGATTGTCTCAAGATCTGAATTTGACCGATTCCCTGGAGCATCGCTAATGGCACGGTCGCCAGGCGCGTGTATTGGGCGATCTTCTTTCGGCCCGCGTCGCCTTCCTTGGAAAGCTCCTTGAGTTGGGGGATCAGCGGAACCATGATCTGCATGATGATCGATCCCGTGATGTAGGGGTAAACGCCCAGAGCGACGATCGAGAAGTTTTCGAGCGCTCCCCCCGACAGCAGATTCAGGAATCCAAGTATCTGATTACCTTCGCCAGCAACTTGCTGCCGGAGAATGTCAAGACGCACGCCCGGCATCGGAATGTGGGCGACGACACGAAATACAAACAGCATCAACGCCGTAAAGATCAGCTTATTTCGGAGATCCGGCAGCTTAAGAGCGGTAAGGGCGGCTTGAATCATCTGGTCAGTTTGCTTGAATCCCTAAGATTGGCTGCCGGAATCGGGAGCGACTGCCGCTTGATCGCTCTCTTTCACAGCGCGCCCGCCCGCCGCTGCGATTTTCGATGCGGCCGACCGCGAGAAACTTGGCGCATGAACGATAAGGCTCTTGGTCAATTCGCCATCGCCAAGAATCTTGTACCGCGGCCCATGAATCAGCCCCACTCCTAACAACTCCGCGGCGGTGATGGTCGCGCCATCTTCAAAGGAGTTGAGCGCACCAACGTTTACCGGTTCATAGGTCTTCTTGAACTTGAAGTTGCTGAACCCGCCCAGTTTCGGCGAACGCATCATGATAGGCGTCTGACCGCCTTCAAACCGGTACCGCTTACGAGCTCCCGACCGCGACAGCTGCCCGTCCTGGCCGCGACCACTCGTCTTGCCACGGCCCGAACCATGGCCGCGCCCGACCCGGCGCCGCTTTTTCTTGGGGCCGGCGAGCCGGGAAATATCGTGAAGTTTCAGATTCGGTGATTCGGAGGACACGCTCTATCGAGACTCCTCTACAGGTTTGGATACCACGAGGTGCCGGACCGCCTTGATCATGCCGCGAATCGCCGGCGTGTCGGCCTTGACAACCTTGTGACCGAGGCGCTTTAGGCCCAAGGCCTGGATCGTCGCCTTCTGATCCTTGCTGTAGCCAATGGCGCTCTTTACCCAGGTTATTTCAATCAACGCCGGGCGCCCCCTGCGGAGCCGCGCGTTGCGGCTCACGTAGTCTTACGCCTTCGGGTACCCGCAGCGCTTCAAGCGCCCGGAGCGTCGCTTTGGCGAGGTTTATCGGATTCGGGGAACCGAGGGCCTTGGTCAAGATGTTGCGAATTCCGGCGGACTCCACGACCGCGCGAACGGCCCCCCCAGCGATGACGCCAGTGCCAGGCCCCGCGGGCCGCAGCACGACCTTGCAAGCTCCAAACTTGCCCTCAATGTAATGAGGTATTGTTCCGTCTTCGGTAATCGGGACCGACGCCATGCTGCGCCTGGCGCGCTCTTGACCTTTTCGAATCGAATCGGCAACCTCACGCGCTTTGCCAAGCCCAATTCCAACCCGGTTTTGCCCGTCTCCAACCACGACCAGCGCGTTGAAACCGAATGTGCGACCACCCTTTACAACCTTCGCCACCCGGTTGATGCGTACAACGCGCTCCTCGTACCGGTTTTGTTCCATTCCGTCAGACCGCACGACCAACCACCTTAAAACTCAAGACCGGCTTTCCTGGCGGCGTCCGCCAACGCGGCAACCCGGCCGTGATAGTTGTGACCACCACGGTCCAGCAGTACCTTGGTTACGTTGCGCTCCAGGGCCCTTTGCGCCAGAACCTGGCCGACGGTCCGAGACTGATCCGTCTTCGCTCCGGATGCACTTTTCTTCAAGTCCTTGTCGAGGGTACTCGCCGACACGATGGTGACGCCCCTAGTATCGTCGATAATCTGCGCGTAGATGTGGCGCGCGCTCCGGAAAACCGCCAGCCGGGGCCTTTCGGGCGATCCCGAAATGCGCCTCCGCAGCGACCGGTGACGCACTCGCCTCATACGGGACCTGCTTTTTTTCTTATCCATTGTCAGTCATTTCCGGTGAATCCCTATCCGATTCCCGCCGTAACGGCGGCTTTGCCCGGCTTGGTTTTTACGTCTTCGCCCACGTAGCGAATCCCTTTTCCCTTATAAGGGTCGGGCGGTCGCAGCGCCCGAATTCTGGCGGCCTCGCGCCCCACCAGCTCCTTGTCGATGCCTTTGACGGTCAACCGGGTTTGGCCGTCGAGCACGTAGTCGAGGCCGTCCGGCGCTTCGAGGAAGACCGGATGCGAGAATCCAAGCTGAACCTCGATTCGGCCGCCCTGCATTTGCGCGCGATACCCGACGCCCTGAATTTCAAGCTGCTTACTAAAGCCCTTGGACACGCCCTCCACCATGTTGGCGATCAGGCTGCGGTAAAGCCCGTGCATCTCCTTATGGCGTCGGGAGTCGGACACCCGCTGTACTCGGATTTCGCCCTCCGCCTCGTGAAGAGTGATCGACGGATTTATCCGCAGCGAGAGCCGGCCCAGGCTTCCCGAGACCTCAACCAGTCCGCCATCGTCCACAGACCACTTGACGCCATCGGGAATCGGAATGGGTCGCGCCCCAACTCTAGACAAGCTCAGACGCCTCGCTTACTCGCACACTTACCACGCGTAGCACATGACCTCCCCGCCGATGCGCCTGCGGTATGCTTCGCGTCCTGTCATCAACCCCTGCGAGGTTGAAATTACCGCGATCCCCACGCCGCCCATGACCTTCGGTATATCCCTGGCTCCCGAATAGATCCGCAGTCCCGGCTTGCTGACTCGTTTGAGCCCGCTCAGCGCGGGGCGCCGCTCTTCGTCGTATTTCAGGTCTATTTTCAGCGTGTCCTGGACGGAGCCAGGCTCCACCTCGCAATCGCCGATCAGCCCTTCTCTTGCGAGGATCCTTGCTATCCCGATCTTGGTTTTCGACGCGGGCATCGAGACCGTCGGGTTGCCAGCCATGACGGCATTTCTGAGCCTCGCGCACATGTCGGCTATGGGATCGGTATTCACTGGGTTCTAGACCTAAATCCTTTGTTGGGCACCAAGAGCTACCAACTCGACTTCGTAATGCCCGGAATCTCCCCGCGAAGCGCCCTGGTGCGGAAGCAGATGCGGCACATCCCGAACTTTCTTATGTAGGCCCTGGGGCGTCCGCAAAGCGCACAGCGATGGTGAAACTGAACTTTGAACTTCGGTTTCCGTTTCCACTTTTCGATTTTCGCTTTCTTTGCCAATGCCTCTCGCCTTCCAGTACTGCTCTAAGCCGCTTCGCGGCGGAACGGCGCTCCGAGCAATTCCAGCAGGGTTCGCGCCTCCCTGTCGGTTTGAGCACTTGTAACAATCACAACCTGAAATGGCCGAACGCGGTCGATGGTTGTGTAATCGATCTCGGGAAATATGAGCTGCTCTTCAAACCCTACCGAGTAATTGCCGCGGCCGTCGAACGAATCTGGCGATAAACCTCGAAAATCGCGCACTCGGGGGATCGCCACCGAAAACAGCCGGTCGAGGAATTCGTACATCCGCGTGCCGCGGAGCGTCACCATGCAACCGATCCGCATTCCCGCTCGAAGCTTGAAATTCGAAACGGACTTCCTGGCCCTCGTCACGACGGGCTTTTGCCCCGCCATCACCGACATATCGCGCACGGCGCTGTCAGGAACGTTGGCGTTCTGGATAGCGTCGCCCAATCCGGTGTTAAGGATTATCTTCTCGATTCGTGGCGCCTGCATTACGTTCCGGTAGCCGAGCTCCTTCATCAGCGCAGGCCTGATGTCGTTCAGATACTTGTCTTTCAACCTGGCCATGCGTCTCTACTCGTCAATCACTTCGCCGCAGTTGCGGCACGCGCGAACCATAGTCCCGTCCCCGAGCGCTCGCTTGGAAACTCGCGCGGCGTCTCCGCATTTCGGACAAACAAGCATTACATTCGAAATGTGGAGAGGCCCGTCGAAGTCGATTATCCCCGATGGCCTGCCCGGTCCCGTTGCGCGGCGGTGCCGTTTGAGAGTGTTGATCCCCTCAACTACGACCTGCCGCTTGCCCGGTATGAGCTCGCGCACGGCGCCCCGCTTGCCGCGGTCCTTCCCGCTTAACACGAGGACCTCGTCGTTCTTTCTTATCTTGAATCCCATTTGCCTGTCAGAGAGCCTCCGGAGCCAGCGACACTACTCTGGCGAATTTCGACTCGCGAAGCTCGCGGGCCACGGGACCGAAGATACGCGTCCCGGAGGGCGTATCGGCCGGCCCAAGCACGACGGCGGCATTGTCATCGAACCGGATTCTCGAACCGTCGATACGGCGGTATTCCTTGGCGATCCGCACCACCACGGCCCTGACAATGCGCCCCTTGGGCAGGGGGCTGTTCGGCACCGCAGCCCTTATGGATCCCACAACTACGTCACCGACGCGGGCGTAACGACGGCCGCTTCCACCCAGCACGCGAATAACGAGCATTTCCCTCGCGCCAGTGTTGTCGGCGATCCGAATCTTAGACTGCTGCTGTATCACCCGAAGTCGCCTCTTGGTCTGAACTTGGCTGGTCTCCGTTCATGATCTCGCGAAGCCTCCAACGCTTAGATTTGCTCAGAGGGCGCGTGGCTTCGATCGCGACTTCGTCGCCTACTTGAGCCCTGTTCTCCGGATCATGCGCCAGGAATTTCTTTTGCGTCCGAACAGGTTTCTTGTAGATTCGATGCCGCCGGTATGAGTCGACCTGAACCACGATGGTTTTGTCCATCTTGTTGCTTACTACGGTTCCCTGAAGACGCCGGCGGACCTTAGCCTTAACCATCGCCGTTTCCTCCGGATCCGTTTATCACCTCGGCCCGCGCTTTTTCGGTGATGATTGTGTGTATCCGCGCTATGTCACGTCGAACCGACCTCAATTGCGAAGTGTCGTCCAGCTGATGGGTTGCATGCTGGAACCTGAGACGGAACAGTTGCTCCTTGGCCTCGCCAAGCTGCTCGGCCAGATCGGAAATGGATTTTGACCGGATTTCGCGCGCCTTAGCCAACGACCAACTCCTGATCTCGGGACAGCACACGCGTGGCCACCGACAATTTGTGACCGGCAAGCCTCAGGGCCTCCTGAGCAAGGTGCGGGGGCACGCCCGAAATCTCAAAAATGACCCTTCCCGGCTTGACAACCGCGACGTGTTCCTCAACGGCTCCTTTTCCACTTCCCATGCGGGTTTCGACGGGCTTCTTGCTGATCGGTTTGTCGGGGAATATTCGAATCCAAACTCGGCCATGCCGTTTAACGTGATGCGTTATCACCCGCCGGGCTGCCTCGATCTGGCGACTGTCCACCCAACCAGAGGACAACGACTGAAGAGCAAAATCACCGTAAGCGAGTGCGTTTCCGGTGGCGGCCACGCCGCGGCGACGGCCGCGGTGCTGTTTGCGAAACTTGGATTGTCTGGGCATCAACATTTCAGCAGCTACACTCCCGATCCAAGCGGACCGGTCGATCCGGTCCCTTCGGGACCCTCGTCCCGTGATAGTCCCGATTCTCCGCGGTGCACCCAGGCTTTGACGCCGATCGTGCCGTATGTCGTCCGGGCTTCGGTCTGGCCGTAGTCGATGTCAGCTCTGAGGGTCTGAAGGGGAACGCGTCCTCTGATCTCAAACTCGGTCCGCGACATTTCGCGCCCACCCAGGCGGCCGGCAACCATTATCTTGACGCCGCCGGCCCAAGCCCGCATCGTCCGGTCGCAGGCCATTCTCATAGCGCGCTTGAACGAGACGCGCCGCTCGATCTGCTCGGCCACGTTCCGAGCGACCAAAAAGGCGTCCAACTCCGGGTTCGTGATCTCCGACACGGTAATGAAAACCCGCCTGTCGGAAATCTTGGCGAGGTCCTCCTGCAACGCGTCTCTGTTTGCGCCTCCACGCCCGATGACGATTCCGGGTCTTGAGGTGTGGACGGTGACGCGAACGACGTTGGAAGCGCGGCGGATTCCAATCCTCGATACACCGGCGCCATACGACCTGCGTCCGGGCCGGGGCTGTGCGCCGGGCGGATTCTCAAGCCATTTCCTTATGAAGTCTCGAATGCGGACGTCTTCGAGCACTTGCTCTGTGTAATCGCGATCGGCATACCACTGGCTGTCCCAGTTTCGAAAGCTGCCGAGGCGGTAGCCGACCGGATGAACTTTGCGTCCCACTAGGCGCCCCTTTCGTCGACCACCACGGTCACGTGACTCATTCGTTTCATATAGCGTCCGGCACGGCCACGCCCCTTGGCGCGCATCCGCTTCAAGCGCGGTCCGTCATCGACCGCCACCCTGGAAACGTACAGTTCCGCCGGATCGAGTCCGTAATTATTCTCGGCATTAGCCACAGCCGACTTTACGACCTTGGCGACCATCGGCGCGCCGCGATTCGGCAAGAACGCCAGGATCGCGAAAGCAGCCTCGACGTCCTTGCCCCGAATTGCATTGGCAACCAACCGCACTTTCCGCGGAGCAATCCGAAGGTATTTCGCTTTTGCCCAGACTTCCATCGTTTATTAATTGCTCATCAATTCAGACAATAGCCGTCACGTTAGACTCGCCTGGTCGTCTTCGAGCCAGCGTGCCCTCGGAAAACCCGGGTAGGCGCGAACTCGCCCAGCTTGTGTCCAACCATGTTTTCGGTCACGTATACGGGGACGTGGCGGCGACCGTCGTGAATGGCGATCGTGTGCCCGACCATTTCCGGGAAGATCGTCGAGCGCCGGCTCCAAGTCCTCAAAACCACCTTATCGCCACGGCGATCCAGCTCCATTATTCGCTTCAGCAACCGCTCGTCCACGTAGGGACCTTTCTTCAGAGACCTAGACATCGACGCGCAACCCTCTCCCCTTATTTGCCTCTTCGCAAGATGAATTTATCGCTTCGGCGCCGCCCTCGACGAGTCTTGTAGCCTAGCGCCGGTTTTCCCCAAGGTGTCTTGGGCGGGAAGCCCGAAGGGGCCTTGCCCTCACCGCCACCATGCGGATGATCGTTGGGGTTCATAGCCGCCCCGCGAACTTTCGGTCGCCTGCCGCGCCAGCGATTACGACCAGCTTTGCCGACCGATTGATTGGAATGGTCTTCATTGCCAACGACACCTATTGTCGCGGTGCAGCGCTCGTCGACCAGCCGCATTTCTCCGGAGGGTAGCCTGAGGGTGGCCCAGCCACGATCATGGGCCATGACTTGAAGCGACGCGCCCGCCGACCGTGCAAGCTTGGCCCCACCACCGACCTGCATCTCCACGCAGTGCACGGTGGTGCCGTCCGGAATATGCGCAAGGGGCAGAGCGTTGCCGGGTCTCAACTCGGACTCAGGCCCGGCCGTCACCACGCTTCCGACCGAGAGGCCAACAGGAGCGATGATGTAGCGCTTTTCGCCATCTGCGTAGTTCAGCAGCGCGATACGGGCTGACCTGTTTGGATCGTATTCGATAGACGCGACTGTGGCCGGGACATCCAGCTTGTCGCGCTTGAAGTCGATTACACGGATCCGGCGCTTGGCGCCTCCGCCCCGCCGGCGCACGGTAATTCGGCCCTGATTGTTCCGCCCCGCGCGCTTCTTCTGAGGCTTCAGGAGAGGTTTATGGGGAGAGTCGGTCGTGATGTCCGAAGAGTCCACGGACGTGTAATTGCGACGCCCTGGCGAGGTCGGCTTGTATGTCTTGAGCGGCATAATCAGTTATCCAGCCTATGTACCAGGGAACAATTCAATGGACTGACCCGCCTGAAGCGTCACAATTGCTTTCTTCCAATCAGGCCGGCGTCCGCGGCTGCGGCCAAAACGACGCCATTTCCCCTTCATTCGTGCCACGTTCACGGAAACCACATCCACCCGAAAGAGTTCCTCGACGGCCCTCTGGATTTCGAGCTTGTTGGCGCGGTCGTGAACACGGAAGGCGTACTTTCCGGACTCTGCCAAAAGAGTCGTCTTCTCGGTGAGTATGGGACGAATGATGACGTCACGCGAGTCCATCATCGCTAGTCCTTCGCAACGCCGCCAATGCGGCTTTCGACAACACAAGGTGATCCGCGGCCAAGATCTCGTAAGCCGACAGAGTGTCGGCTCGCGCGACGCTGACTGTCCGGAGATTCGCGGTGGAGCGAATCACGTCGCTACTCGGTGCTTGGTCGACGAGTAGAATATCGCCCTTCAGATCAAGCATATCAAGCCATTTGACCCTTTGCTTGGTTCCCGGCTTCGACAACTCAAGCGAATCGACCACGGCCATTCTCCCGGCCGCCAACTTCAGGCTCAGCGCCGAAGCGAAAGCCTGACGCCTTTCTCTCCTGTTTAGATACCTTGAAAAGGACCTTGGCTGCGCGTTGAGGGCCTTACCACCGCCTCGCCAAATCGGCGACCTAATCGATCCATGGCGAGCGCGACCGGTCCCCTTCTGCCGCCAGGGCTTCCGCCCACCGCCGCGCACTTCCGATCGATTCTTCACGGATTGAGTGCCGCGGCGCATGTTGGCCTGCCGATCGACTATGGCGCGCTGGAGTATCTCTACGTGAGGCTCGTCCGTGAGAATCTCAGCGGGAACCTCGATCTCGGCTGCTTCCGCGCCATCCGGGTCCAAAACCCGGACCGCCGCATATGGTTGGTCCTTGCCCTCCCCGCTCATCAAGCCCCCATCGGCCGAAGAATTACCAAACCCCCGTTCTTGCCCGGCACGGCGCCCTTGACCAACAGCAGATCACGCTCGATATCGGAGCGGACAACCCGCAGACCGTTCACCGTAACTCGCGAGTTGCCCATCTGCCCGGCCATCTTCTGCCCTTTGAAGACCTTGCCGGGAGTCGTTCCCGCGCCTATGGACCCCGGGGCCCGGAGCCTGTCGGATTGCCCATGAGTTCGCGGACCGCCTCGAAAACCGTATCGCTTGACGGTCCCGGCAAATCCTTTGCCCTTTGAGGTTCCGGTAACGGCAACCTTGTCGCCGGCTTCAAACTGTTCAACCGAAAGCCGGTCGCCGACGCTGACGCTGGAAGTCTCGTCGACCCTGAATTCGCGCAGCACTTTCAAAGGCCGTGAAGCGGCCAGATGGCCCGCTTCGGGTTGATTCAAACCACGGCTACCGGCGTCCTCGAATCCAACCTGCACCGCGCTGTAGCCGTCCGAAACGGCAGATTTGATCTGCGTAACGAAGCAGGGACCGGCTCTTATGACGGTTACGGGCGTAAACCGCCCGTCGTCGTCGTAAACGTGGGTCATACCCAGTTTCCGTCCGATGAGTCCCAAGCTCATGATTACCGGCCGCCTAAGACTTGAGCTCGATGTCTACGCCGGCCGGCAAATCGAGGTTCAACAGCGCGTCCATCGTTTCAGGCTTCGGATCGATTACGTCGATAAGCCGACGGTGCGTTCGCATCTCGAATTGCTCGCGAGAGTCCTTATCGATGAAGGGCGACCGAATGACCGTCCACTTGTTGATTCTCGTGGGCAGCGGTATCGGCCCCTTGACCTCCGCACCCGTTCGCTGGGCGTTTTCGACTATGCGAACGGCAGACTGATCCAGAATCCGGTGGTCGTAAGCCTTCAACCGGATTCTGATCCGTTGCCGTCTTGCCGGCCGCCTTCTGCGGCGGCGCCTAGTTCTCTCTGCCAGATTACGTTCCTAACAACTACTTGACGATCTGAGTTACCGAGCCGGCCCCGACGGTCACCCCGCCTTCCCTGATCGCAAACCTGACTCCACGCTCTAGAGCAATCGGGCTGATCAGATTGACCTTCATTTCCACGTTATCGCCCGGAACAACCATCTCAATGCCTTCGGGCAATTGAATCTCGCCGGTGACGTCGGTGGTCCTTATGTAGAACTGCGGTCGATAACCGGTGAAGAAGGGCGTGTGCCTGCCACCTTCCTCTCTCTTGAGTACGTAGACCTCGGCGTCGATCTCATTGTGAGGCGTGATGGATCCCGGTTTCGCCAGGACCTGGCCACGCTCGACCTCGTCCCGGTCAACGCCGCGCAACAGGCAGCCGACGTTGTCCCCCGCCTGCCCTTCATCGAGGGTCTTACGGAACATTTCAACGCCGGTCACCACGACGCCCTTGCGAGTCTCCTTCATGCCGACGATGTCGATGGACTCACCCGTTCGGACGATCCCCCGCTCGATCCTGCCGGTCACGACGGTACCGCGGCCCTTGATACCAAAGACGTCCTCAACCGGCATCAGGAAGTCCTGCTCGACAGGCCTTGGCGGTGTTGGGATGAATTCGTCGACAGCCCTTATGAGTTCCCAAATGCACTCATATTCCGGCGCGTTCGGGTCGGTGCTGTCCGATTCAAGCGCCGCGAGCGCGCTGCCTCTCACGACGGGCGCGTTGTCGCCGTCAAAGTCACGTTCGTTCAGCAGGTCGCGAACTTCCAGCTCTACGAGCTCGAGCAACTCCTCGTCGTCCATCAAATCGACTTTGTTCAGGAACACCACCATCGAGGGGACGTTTACCTGGTGGGCCAGGAGAACGTGCTCGTGCGTCTGGGGCATCGGGCCGTCGGGGGCGCTGACAACGAGAATGGCGCCGTCCATCTGCGCGGCTCCGGTAATCATGTTCTTTATATAGTCGGCATGACCGGGGCAGTCCACGTGCGCGTAGTGGCGATTATCGCTCTCGTATTCGACGTGCTGAATCGCGATGGTTATACCGCGCTGCTTCTCTTCCGGCGCATTGTCGATGCTGTCAAAAGGACGAAAGTCCGCCAATTTCCTCAGACCCAGCACTTTTGTCATGGCCGCCGTAAGCGTGGTCTTACCATGGTCGATGTGCCCTATGGTGCCGACGTTAGCGTGCGGCTTGGTGCGTTGAAATTTCTCTCTGGCCATCTAGACTCCCGCGCCTTTCGCGCTTCTATGCAATATGCGATTACGATCCAAAGCTTGTAGCTAGTTCCGATTCAAGTTTCGATGCCGCGACCTTCTGGTAATGCGAGAACTCCATGGTAAAGGTTCCCCTTCCCTGTGTCAGCGATCTCAACTCTCCAGCGTAGCCGAACATGTTAGCAAGCGGGACGGTAACCTTGACAACTACTTCCGCACCGTCAGTCTCCGCGGAATTGACGTTCGCATTTTTGCTAGCGAGATTCGCCACGATTTCTCCCATGTACTGTTCCGGGGCGACCGCTTCGAGCAACATTACCGGTTCCAGCACGAGACTCGCCGCCTTCAGGAAGGCTTCACGCGCGGCTATCGATCCCGCCATCTGAAACGCTATGTCGGACGAGTCGACTTCGTGATAGGAGCCATCGAGAAGCGTCACCGCCACGTCTGTCATCGGATATCCGTGGGGGCCGCTCGCGAGAGCGTTGTTCACCCCTATCTCGACCGCTCCGAGATATTCGTTCGGAATAGCTCCGCCAACGATTTTCCTGGTAAACGAATTTCCGCTGCCTCGCTCGGCGGGCTCAATTCGCAGCTTGACGTGCCCGTACTGTCCGCGACCGCCCGTTTGCCTGATGAATTTGCCCTCGGCCTCGGCGACTCGGGCGACCGTTCCTCTATACGCGACCTGCGGCGCACCTACGCTGGCATGAACTCCGAAATCGCGCCTGAGGCGGTCGATTATGACCTCAAGATGCAACTCGCCCATTCCGGCAATCAACGTCTGACCGGTCTCCGAGTCGGATGAAACCTGGAACGTGGGGTCCTCGTCGCCCAGCCGCGCAAGCGCCTCGGACATCTTCTCCTCGTCGCTGCGGCCTTTCGGCTCGATGGCCCGTTCGGCAACCGGTGTCGGAAACGATATCGATTCGAGCAGGATGGGATGATCCCTGCTGCAAAGCGTGTCGCCGGTGAACGTGTTCTTGAGTCCGACCGCGACAGCTATCTCTCCCGCGTGAACCGTGCCGGTTACCTGCTCGCGCTTATCGGCGTGCATACGCAGCAACCGCCCGATTCGCTCGCGGCCATTGCGGGTCGAGTTGAGAACGTGGTCTCCAGGACTGATGGAACCAGAATAGACGCGGAAATACGCCAACCGGCCGCTGAACGGATCCGACACAATTTTGAAGGCCAGCGCGGCCAGGGGCGCGTCGTCATAAGCCGGCCGGGTTATCCCTTCGCCCGTTTTAGGATCGAATCCCTCTATCGGAGGCACGTCGGTGGGCGACGGAAGGTAGGCGATAACTCCGTCAAGCACTGCTTCGATACCTTTGTTCCGAAGCGCGGCTCCAACGAACACCGGGACGGCGGCGTTGCTCAACGTGGCCTGTCGAATCGAACTGGTCAATACGTCCGCCCCAATCTCTTCATCGTCGAGATAGGCGTTGGCAATGGAGTCGTCGAGATCGGCAAGGGCTTCGATCAAGTGCGCACGCGCGGCGAGCGCAAGATCCATCTGATCATTCGGGACCGGCCCAAAGGTCCGAGAACCATCAGCATCGGGAGCAAAGGTGATCATCTCCATTGTCACAAGATCGACTACCCCGGCCAGATCGCTTTCGCTTCCAACGGGAAGCTGGACCAGGATGGGGTTTGCGCCAAGCCGGTCACGGATCATTTCGATGGTGCGGTGCAGATTCGCCCCACGACGGTCCATCTTGTTCACGAAACAGATACGCGGAACACGGTACCTACTGGCCTGGCGCCAGACTGTCTCGCTCTGGGGCTGCACTCCGGCAACGGCGTCGAAAACCACCACGCCGCCGTCGAGGACGCGCAGCGACCGTTCCACTTCAGCGGTGAAGTCAACGTGTCCCGGAGTATCGATGATGTTGATGCGATGACCTTCCCAAAAACAAGTGGTCGCGGCCGCCGTAATTGTGATGCCGCGTTCCCGCTCCTGGTCCATCCAGTCCATGGTGGCCGAGCCGTCGTGCACTTCGCCGGTGCGATGTATACGGCCGGTGTAATACAGGATCCGTTCGGTAACGGTTGTCTTGCCCGCGTCAATATGAGCAATGATTCCGATATTGCGGGTCTTACGAAGGCTGCTGGAGGGTTTCATGTCAATGCAGATCCGATTTCGTGCGATCTACCAGCGATAGTGGGCAAAAGCCTTGTTGGCCTCCGCCATTCGATGGTTGTCGTCCTTGCGCTTGACGGCCTCACCCCGAAAGTTGGCAGCATCGATTAGCTCGTTGGCAAGTCGTTCGACCATGGTCTTACCCGGGCGGCTTCGTGAAGCGCGAATAAGCCAGCGTATGGCAAGGGAGTTGCGCCGGTCGCCGCGAATTTCCATCGGGACCTGATACGTGGCGCCCCCGACGCGGCGAGGTTTGACCTCAAGCTGCGGCGTGACGTTTCGTAAAGCGGCCTCGAACGTTTCGAGTCCCGTAGCGTTGGAGCGCTCGTCCACGACTTCCAGCGCGCCGTAGACGATCCGCTGGGCCAGCGACTTTTTGCCATCTCGCATTATTGCGTTGATAAAGCGCTGCACCGACCGGTTCTGGTATCGCGGGTCGGGCTGCAACGGCCGCTTCGGCGGTCTAGTTCTCCTCGGCATTGTCCGTCTTGATCCTGCTCCTTACATTCACGCTCTTAACTTCTGGAAATAGCACGCCGACTACGGCATACCACGTCCTCTGGATTGGTTTGGTGAGTCCTGTAATCCTCGGCTGTGGGTTAGGAGTCGCGTTTCGTCCCGTACTTCGACCTGCTCCGCTTGCGACCTTCTACACCCAGCGTGTCGTACGATCCTCTAACGATATGGTACCGAACGCCGGCAAGATCCTTAACCTGACCTCCACGGATCAGCACAACCGAGTGTTCCTGCAAGTTGTGTCCTTCACCAGGTATGTAGGCCAGAACCTCAAGTCCATTCGACAGCCTTACCCGGGCCACTTTACGAAGCGCGGAATTTGGCTTTCTGGGCGCAACTGTTCGAACCTGAACGCATACACCCCGCTTCTGCGGCGAGCCGCCGGTTCGTAGCATTCGCCGCCGCAACCCGTTGTACGAGAAGTGGAGCGCGGGAGCCGTAATCTTCTTGGAACTCTTGCGCCTACCCTTGCGAACAAGTTGGTTCACCGTCGGCAAATTGACTACCTAACCTCGTCGATCATGAACACAAAACCGCGCCCGGCACCGAGCCGGAACGCCAACCGCTAACGTTATCACCCGGTCGGAGTTCCGGTCAATCGACGTCGGTGCAAAATTACGCGCCGTCATCCGCCGTCTCGGCGTTCTCTTTGCCGGCGTCGATGGAATCGGCACCGCCGTCGGACACTATCAATGCCTGATCCCGACCGTTGGCGGCACTTCCTCCGTCGCTATCGGCGTGCGCTTCGTCCCCCACCGGACCTTCGACCTTGGCGAAGACATCCTCGGCCTTTGGCGCGCCACCGTCCGCTTCGGAATCGCCGTCGTCCACCGTCACCGTGAAATCCGCCATGCTCGCACGGAATCCGGTCCCGGCCGGTATGAGCTTTCCGATGATCACGTTTTCCTTCAAGCCTCGAAGCCGGTCGTTCGAGCCGCGAATCGCAGCTTCGGTAAGCACACGGGTCGTATCCTGGAACGAGGCTGCGGCAAGGAAACTGTCGGTGTTCAGCGACGCCTTGGTAACCCCCAGCAGCACCGGAGTTCCTCGGGCAATTTCGGCACTGTTTTCGATCGCCGCTTCATTGGTCCGATCGAATCTCATCCGGTCGACTAATTCGTCCGGCAGCAGGTCGGTATCCCCGGCTTCAGTGATGAGCACTTTTCGCAACATCTGCCTAATCACGATCTCAATGTGCTTGTCGTGGACCGGAACGCCAACGATTCGATAGACGCTCTGAATTTCGCTCAGCAGATATCTATGCAGATCAGACTCACCGCGGGTGCGAAGAATGTCGTGCGGATTGATAGGCCCCTCGGTGAGCCGCTGACCGCGGATAACCTCATCTCCGTCCGAAACCGACAACCTCGCAGTCACCACTATCGGATACTCGACGCTGTCGGACTCTTCGCGGCGAATGGTTATCTTGCCTTCCTCGATCGACACCTTTCCGGCGATCGGCGCTCTGAACTCGGTGGGAGCGGTGTCTTCGCCGTTCGCCTGGACGGGATCCGGACCAGTAGCGACCACATGGCCCTCGCGCACGTCGGCGCCTTCCTTGACGGACGGCTCGAACCCGGCGCCCAGGTCGATGGACTCTTCGAACGTTTCCGTTTTTGATACCCGGAGACGTACGGATTCATCCTCGCGAACTATCTGGACCACGCCGTCTATATCCGAAACCACAGCTTGGCCCTTGGGGACACGAGCTTCAAAGAGCTCTTCGACGCGCGGAAGCCCTCGCGTAATGTCCTCGGCCTGATAGGTGCCACCTGTGTGAAACGTACGCATGGTGAGCTGTGTCGCAGGTTCGCCAATCGACTGTGCCGCGATAATGCCTACCGCAGTCCCCAGAGCTACAAGCTGGTTGCGCGCCAGATCGTTTCCGTAACATTTCTGGCAAACACCCCGGTGCGCCTCGCATGACATTGGCGACCGTACAACCAATCGGTCGATTCCCCTGCTATCAAGGAGGACGACCCCTTCACGATCCACGACCTCTCCAGAGCGGAGCAGGATTTCGCCAGTGCCGGGATCCACGACGTCGTCAAAAAGCACGCGGCCGAACGATCGACCTGGCACCGATTCGCCAACGTCGTGATCGGGGTCAACCCGAATCTCAAGCCCCGATGCCGCGCCGCAGTCTTCCATCGTGATGATCGTTTCCTGGCAAACGTCCACCAGCCGCCTGGTCAGATAACCCGAATCGGCAGTCCTCAGCGCAGTGTCCGCGAGACCCTTGCGCGCGCCGTGAGTCGAGATGAAGTATTCGAAGACGCTTAGTCCTTCGCGGAAATTCGCGCGAACGGGCATCTCGATGATCCGTCCCGCTGGATCGGTCATCAGCCCTCGCATTCCCGCGATCTGTCGAATCTGGTCGAAGTTCCCCTTCGCCGCGCCCGACGCGCCCATCAGGTAGACCGGCCCAAGACGTTCCATGTGGTCTTCCACGGCGTTGCTGACGCTCCGCATGGCCTCCGCCCAGATCCGAACGTGCAGGTTATATCGCTCCTGCTCCGTAATGATTCCGCTCTGGAATTGCTGGTCGAGTTCCTCGGTGCGCCGCTCGGCATCCTCGAGGATCTCGGCCTTGATCGGCGGAACCGTCAAGTCGCCGATGGCCATGGTCACACCTGACTGGGTCGCCCAGCGGAATCCCAGCATCATGATGTTGTCGGCGACTTCGGAAGTCACCTCCTCGCCATGGAAGTAATACAGGTTGGTGACCAGCTGCTTTAGATCGCCCTTATCCAGATGCCGGTTTACGAATCGCATGTCCAGCGGCAGCACGTCATTCAGAAAGACCCTGCCGGGCGTGGTGTCTAGCAGCGAGCCCTCGGGGCATTCGTCGCTAACGGGTATCTCATCAGCCGAAACGCGAACTTTGACGCTCTCGTGCAGCGTCACGTTGCCTACCGTGAAAGCCATCATCACTTCGTTGAAGTCGCCGAATATCTTCGGTTTCTCAGGCTCGCTAGTTGGCGGGAGCGTGAGGTAGTAGCACCCGAGCACCATGTCTTTTGTCGGGCTTATGACCGGCGACCCGTCTGCCGGAGATAGAAGATTGCGCGTGCTCATCATCCGATTCCGCGCTTCCTCCTGCGCGACCATCGAAAGCGGCACGTGCACGGCCATCTGGTCACCGTCGAAGTCGGCGTTGAAGGCGAAACACACCAGCGGATGAACCTGTATGGCGCTGCCTTGTACCAAGCGGATATTGAATGCCTGAATACCGAGTCTGTGGAGGGTAGGCGCTCGATTCAGCAGAATCGGGTGATTCCGGGTGACTTCCTCAAGGATGTCCCAAACCTCGGGATCGGCCCGCTCGACAACTCTCTTTGCGCTCTTGATGTTGCTGGCGAGGCCATAGTCGACGAGTCGCCGCATTACGAACGGCTTGAAGAGCTCGAGCGCCATGCGAGTGGGCAGGCCACACTCGTCGAGCTTGAGCTCAGGTCCAACCACGATTACCGACCGCCCTGAGTAGTCCACCCGCTTGCCGAGCAGATTTTGACGGAACCGGCCCTGTTTTCCCCTCAACAGGTCGCTGAGCGACTTGTAAGGATGCGAGCTGGATCCGGTGACCGGCCGTCCCCGCCTTCCGTTATCGACGAGCGCGTCGACCGCTTCCTGCAACATGCGTTTCTCGTTGCGAACGATGATCTCGGGCGCGCCGAGCTCGATCAGGCGCTTGAGCCGGTTGTTCCGGTTTATCACCCTTCGGTAAAGATCGTTCAAATCGCTCGTGGCAAACCGGCCGCCGTCAAGCTGCACCATCGGCCTGAGTTCGGGCGGCAGGATCGGCAGCACTGTAAGAATCATCCACTCAGGTCTATTGCCGGACCGGCGAAAGGCCTCCACCACTCGCAGCCGTTTCATGGCCTTGCGGCGGCGCTGAATCGACTTCGCCCTGAGCTCGGTTCTTAGCTCTCCAGCCAACTCGTCCAGATCGGTCTTGAGGATGAGCTTGAGGACGGCTTCCCCGCCGCTGGCCGCCTCAAACACGTCTCCGCACGTTTCCATCAGTTCCTGATATCGCAGCTCAGAGAGCAACTGGTGCTCGGCGAGCGTTCCCAGATCACTCTTCCGGCGTTCGAAGAATGCCCTCGTCTCGGCTACGCGCTCCTTGATGGCGTTTTCCTGGTTTGCACGGGCCTCGGCGACTCGGTCTTGCTCTATCTCTAGCTGGATGACCCGCCGCTCCCTGGCGTCCTGGGCCGCCTGTTCCAGCTTTTGCTGGACGATTGCGATTGCCTCCTCTGCGGCCGATTCGACGGCCTTCGAGTACTTGGGGGTTATCTTGGCACCCTGGACTACGGTGGGATCTTCCAGCCAGTTCAGCTTGATGTCGTCGGTAGCGAATTCGCCTTTCGCGTCCTTAAGGACCTTCAGCGCCTTCTCCGCTTCGTCCTTGATGGCGCGGACTTCCTTCTCCGATTTGGTCTGAAGCCGGTCGACGTCCTGCTGGACCTGCGAATCCAGCGCCTGATGCTGGTTTTCCAGGTCCTCTTCCATAGACGCGATCGTGTCTTCGACCTCGAACCTGACCTCCTGAACGCGGGCCTCGAAGTCGCGATCTATCGCATCCAGAGCCTCGTCCCGTTTTTCTTCGTGGAGGTCCGTAACGATGAACGACGCGAAGTAGATGATCTTCTCTAGATTGCGAGGCGAGATATTGAGCAACTGCCCCATGCGGCTTGGGGTGCCCTTGAAGTACCAGATATGGGTAACAGGAGTGGCCAACTCGACGTGGCCCATGCGTTCCCGGCGGACTCGCGACCGCGTAACCTCGACTCCGCACTTGTCGCAAATGATTCCCTTGAAGCTGACCCGCTTGTATTTGCCGCAGGTGCACTCCCAGTCCTTGGTCGGACCGAATATTCGCTCGCAGAACAGTCCGTCTCGTTCGGGCTTGAGCGTCCTGTAGTTGATAGTCTCCGGTTTCGTTACTTCCCCGAACGACCACGACCGGATTTGCTCGGGAGACGACAAACCGATTCGAATGGCATCAAAGTCGTTGACTTCCAGCATTTCTATTCGCGCCCCTTAGAGCTTGTACTCACGCCCCTCGATGTTGATCCCATCGAGGTCGGGTAGGTATTCCTGAGTTGCGTCGGAGGCAATCGAGATCTCCTCGTCGGATTTATTCAGAACCTCCACCGCCAGTCCCAGACTCTGCAACTCTTTGACGAGCACTCGGAATGACTCCGGCACTCCCGGCTCAAGTATGGTCTCGCCCTTGACTATCGCTTCGTAGGTCTTGACCCGCCCCAGCACGTCGTCGGACTTGACCGTAAGCATCTCCTGGAGGGTGTGTGACGCTCCATAAGCCTGGAGCGCCCAGACCTCCATCTCGCCGAATCGCTGACCGCCCATCTGCGCCTTACCGCCCAGCGGCTGTTGAGTTATCAGCGAGTAGGGGCCGGTAGACCGGCCGTGGATCTTGTCCTCCACGAGGTGAGCGAGCTTGAGCATGTACATCTTTCCGATGACAACTTCCTGGTCGAACCGTTCGCCTGTTCTGCCGTCGTACAACACCGCCTTGCCGTTGCCTGGCAAGCCCGCGGCGGCCAGCATTTCGGAAACTTCCTCTTCTGCGGCACTATCGAAGACAGGCGAAACGCATCGAATATCAAGCTCGCTTGCAGCCCATCCGAGATGGGTCTCGAGCATTTGACCAACGTTCATACGAGACGCCGCGCCCAGCGGGTTGAGCACGATGTCGACAGGAGTCCCATCCTCCAGATAAGGCATGTCCTCCTGCGGCAATACCAAGGAGATCACGCCCTTGTTGCCGTGACGGCCCGCCATCTTGTCGCCTTCGGTGATCTTTCGCTTCGAGGCTATGCTCACGCGGACGACCTGGTTGACTCCGGCATCGAGATCGGCGCCGTCTTCCCGGGTGAACTGCCTCACGTTGATCACAACGCCGGCGTCGCCCGCGGGTACGTGCTTCGAGGTGTCTTTCACCTCACGCGCGTCGCGGCCGAATATCGCCCTCAATAGCCGGTCTTCACCCGTCAGCTCAGTCTCACCCTTAGGGGTGATCTTGCCGACGATGATGTCGTCGGGATTGACCTCCGCGCCGACGTATACGATTCCGTCTTCGTCGAGATTTCGAAGCGCCTCTTCGGCGACGTTTGGAATGTCGCGCGTGATCTCCTCGGCGCCGAGCTTGGTATCCCGGGCCTCGACCTCGAACTTCTCGATATGAATAGAGGTAAACACGTCGTCGCGAACCAAGCGGTCGCTGATTACGATGGCGTCCTCGTAGTTGTAGCCCTCCCAAAACATGAATGCGACGAGCACGTTTCGGCCAAGCGCCAGCACGCCGCCGTCAGTCGACGAGCTGTCCGCAAGCAGGTCACCCGGCTGGACCTTATCGCCTCGGCTGACCAACGCCCGCTGGTTGATGCAAGTTCCCTGATTCGACCGTTCGAACTTCCGCAATCGGTATGAGTTCGTTTTGCCCGACTTTCTCCCCTTGATCACGATGTCGCGGGCAGCCACGCGCTCGACCACACCTGGCTCGTCTTCCTCGTAGAAAATCACGTGTCCGGAGTCCGAGGCGGCTTTGGCCTCGACTCCGGTGGCCACTAACGGCGCCTCGGGAATGACGAGGGGGACCGCCTGCCGCTGCATATTCGATCCCATCAGCGCGCGGTTGGCGTCGTCGTGTTCGAGGAACGGAATCATCGCCGTCGGAATGCTTACGATCTGCTGCGGCGAAACATCCATGAATTCCACGTCGTCCCGCGAGGACTCGTGGAAGTCGGCGCCGCTTCGCACGGCGACCCGCTCCTCGACGATCTGACCCAAATCGTCGGTTCTGGCATTGGCTTGAGCGATTACGTGCCGCTCTTCCACATCGGCGGTGAAATACTCGATATTGTCCGTGACAAACGGAACGACGTGAAACTCGACCGTTTCCGAATTCTTGAGCTTGGCAATCAGCCGCAAAACGTTCCTGTCCACGGCGTCGCCCTTCTCGGCATACACCCTGGACCGAGCGCCCCCAACCAAATCAGCGGTGAGCGTGCGCCCGACGAGTATGTCGCGGTCCCTGATTGTCAGCGTCTTCCGCACCTCTCGGTACGGCGTCATGATGAACCCAAACGAATTCACCCGCGCGTAGGTAGCTAGTGTGCTGATGAGTCCGATGTTGGGACCTTCCGGCGTCTCGATCGGGCAAATCCGCCCGTAGTGGCTGTAGTGAACGTCACGCACGTCAAAACCGGCGCGCTCCCTGCTTAGACCACCTGGCCCCATAGCGCTCAACCGGCGCTTGTGCGCCAGCTCCGAAAGCGGGTTCGTCTGATCCATAAACTGGGACAGTTGGCTGCCGCCGAAAAACTCTTTGACGGCGGCCATAACCGGGCGGGTGTTTATCAGCGCGGCGGGGGTCGCCTCGGAGGCGTCCTGAATCGTCATACGCTCCTTGATTACCCGCTCCATGCGAAGCAATCCGGTGCGAAACTGGTTCTGAAGAAGCTCGCCGACCGGCCGTACCCGCCGATTTCCCAGATGATCGATTTCGTCGGGGCGCCCCTGCTGGCTGTTCAGCCGGACCAGCTCGCGCACGATCTCGACAAGGTCGTCGGGTCTGAGTGTGCGCTCGTTGCCGCCTTCGTCGAATCGCAGCCGCTTATTGAGCTTGTACCTTCCGACCTGTCCCAGGTCGTAACGGCGGGAGTTGAAGAGCAACTGATTGATCAGCGACCGAGCGTTCTCCTTGGTAGCCGGATCTCCCGGACGCAAGCGGTGATAGACCTCAATAAGGCCCTCTTCATGGTTCGTTGCAGGATCGTGCCGCTTGCCGCTCAGGCCGATGGTCGACTCGATGAACCTGCGCTCTGGGTCCGTGTCCACATCCTGGAACATCTCGAGCAGCTCTTCGTCGGCGCCGTGCCCAAGAGCGCGCAGCAGGGCCGTGACCGGAATCTTGCGCTTGCGGTCGACTTTTACGCTGATGATGTTCTTGGCGCTCGTGTCGAACTCAAGCCAAGCTCCCCGATTCGGAATCAGCTTCGCGCCGAAGAGCCTTCGGCCTGTCGCGGGATCTACGTCAGCCGTGAAGTAAGCCCCGGGAGACCGCACAAGCTGGCTCACGACAACCCTCTCAGCGCCGTTGTAAATGAAAGTCCCCTGAGAGGTGATGAGCGGGAAGTCGCCCATGAACACCTCCATCTCCTTTATCTCGCCTGTCTGTTTGTTGTGTAGGCGAGCGGTTACCTTGAGCGGGGCCTGATAGGTCCTGTCCTGACCGCGGCAGTCGGCTTCTTCGTAGTTGGGTTCGTCGAAGGGGTCGTCTTTGATTTCGAAGTGCACTTCGAGGTTTTTGCCCGTAAAGTCCTGTATCGGCGAAATCTCGGCGAAAAGGTCTCTGAGGCCTACCGTCCTGAACCAGTGAAAGGACTGTTTCTGGATCTCGGCCAGATCAGGCATTTCGAGAATTGTGGGGATTTTCCCAAACTTCTTGATCGACAAATCCGTCGCGCCGTTCATCGCCATGCTTTCAGATGCTCCTACGCCGCCACCGGTCCGGGCCTAATGACTTGCAGATACGTGATAGATCGATGTCAAAAATCTCGATAGTTGCAGTACCTAAGTTCAATGACGGAGCCGCCCCGCCGAGGCGAGGATTCTTCGTCGTGCTGGTCAAGGCGAACCGGCGGATCAGCTAACGCCGTTCAAAGTGGGGGATTTCTTGATCCTAACTTCGCCGTTCGAGACAGAAAAATAGACAACTCCACCCGTGGCCATTACACGAAGCCGGGTAGGGAGCGTCTATCAGTTTTTCTTGTTTTCGCTGCGGATCGAGGGTTTACCTCCCGCTCAATCTCGCTGAGAGTATAGCAGAGTTCCAAACTACGCCAAGCGTCGACAAGCCGCAGTCACCCGGACGGCCACCGCATCTGCCTGCCACCCAGTAAGTGAATGTGCAGGTGACCGACGGTCTGTCCACCCTCGCGGCCTTGATTTATTACCAGCCGGAAACCGTCGCCGGCCACTCCTTCGGATTTTGAGACTTCCACCGCAGCCAGCATAAGCCGCCCCAGCAGGGCCGTGTGCGTTTGGTCCACGACGGCGATGCCGTCGATATGCTCCTTGGGGATGACGAGGACATGCACGGGAGCCGCCGGATTGATATCGCGAAAAGCTATCACGTCGTCCGTCTCGAAAACGATTTCCGACGGCAGTATCCTGGCGGCGATGTCGCAAAACAGGCATTTCATAGCTTGATCTTATCCACCTAAACGCGGCTGCCCTGCCGGTCCAATGGCAACGAGCTCGCCCCATGCGCCCGGCGCCAGCATTACCGTTTCCAGAGACCCTGGCGTAGCCTTCGACCGACCGCTGACCTTCAGGAAATTGTCGGTCACGCCCGTTCCCTGCCCGTCAACGACGCTCTCCCAAAGCACGGTTCGAGAACGTCCCACGAATCGCTGGGCGTAGTCTTCCCTCTGGCGCTCGCCGAGATCGATCATCGCCTGAACACGAGCCTTTTTCTCATCGTCGCGGACGCCCTGCTTCATGTGGGCGGCGACCGTGCGAGGTCTCATCGAATAGGGAAAAACGTGCAAGTAGGCGAACTCCATGGCGGCAATGAAGTCAAAGGATGCCTCGAAGTCATTCTGAGATTCTCCCGGGAATCCGACCATCACGTCCGTTGCTATCGCAACGTCCGGGTTCGCCGCTCGCGCCGACGTGACTATCCGCTCGTAGTCGGCTATCGCATACTTCCTGCGCATCCGGCGCAGGGTCCGGTCCGAGCCGCTTTGAATTGGAATGTGAAGATGCGGACAAATCGTCCCATCGGCGAGCAGTTGGAAAATGCCGTCGTCGAATTCAATCGGTTCGATGGAGCTTAGCCGCAGCCTCGCAACACCGGTCTCGGACGCAACGCGGGCGATCATGTCCGCCAGCCGCAGCCCGGTCTCGGGGCATCGGTAGCTACCGATACTCACGCCTGTCAACACCACTTCGTTAGCACCGGCCTCGGCGAACCGGACCACGTCTGCTATCACCTGCCTAAGCGTGCGGCTGGTCGACCGTCCGCGAGCGCGAGGAATGATGCAGAACGCGCAGATGTGATCGCACCCCTCTTGCGCCTTGATCATGGGGCGGATGCGGCCCCGCTCCCCAAATCGGCGACCGTCGCCCGCTGGCGCGGCAATGCCGGGAGCATTGGCCGCGCGGGAAACCTCCTCGATCAGGCTGTTTTGATCGACCGGCGAGAAGATCAGAGCACGGGGAAATGACCGGCGCAGTCGTTCCGCATCAACCGACGCATAACAGCCCGTTACGGCCACTACACAGTCGGGATTGTCACGAATGCCTCTCGCAATCGCGTGGCGCGACTTGCGGTCGGCGACATGCGTTACCGTGCAGGTATTGACGACTACCGCGTCGGCGGGTTGACCTTGCGCAGCGGGATAGAAACCACGATCCACCAAGGCTCGGAGAATCGAGTCGGAGTCGGTCTGATTGACCCGGCAGCCTAGAGTCTTGACTGCAACGGTAGGCCCCGGTCTACCCATTTTTCGTGCAGCTAACCCCGCGCCGGCCGCCATCGGCATCGTTTTGGAACGTCAGGCATACCCAGCCGCCGTCGTGAGTGCTGTCGACTAGTTGCATGGCCCGGTCGGCAAATGCCGCCGCTACTTCCGTCTCTCGCGGCTGTGTGATTCCGCCAAGTATCAACGTTCCGCCCAGCTTAAGCGCATCAATCATTGCGCCGGCCAGCTGGAGATGGACGGCGGCCACGATATTGGCAACCAGGAGGTCGAATCTGGTTGTGTAATCCCTCTCTGATGTTCCTCGGTCGAGCGATCCTCGGCTAACCGTAACAACGTCTTTGAGGCCGTTAAGCGTTACATTCGCCCGCGCCGCTTCCACAGCCGTTAGGTCATTGTCGAGTGCCTTAACGCTTCCGGCGCCCAGTCGCGCCGCCGCTATGGCAAGGACGCCCGACCCGGTTCCCAAATCGAGAACCTCATCACCTTGACTCAGCCGATCTTGCATAGCCAGGAGCGACTGCCGGGTTGTGACGTGCAGACCCGTCCCGAACGCCATACCGGGATCTATTCGCACTACCGAGTCTCCATTTTCGACCGAATCGTCCCACGCCGGCGCCAGTAGAATCCGGCCCACCCGCGCCGGTTTGAAGAACGCCTTCCACTTCGAGTGCCACTCGCTTTCATCAGTCCACCGCTCAATCGGCGTCCTGGCGCTCTTCACGCCGAGACTGCCGATGTGCCACAAGGCGTTGAGGAGATCGTGTCTGGTGGCGGCCAGCCGCTCACCGTCGGGCAGATAAGCGGTCAGGCGGCATACCCTATCCACTGAATGCTCATCAGCCCGCTCCTCTACCGCCACGGCTGAGCCAGCCCATTTGGCCATGATCAACCGGATGTCCTCGGCCGAGTCGGGGGTCGCCTCCACCGCGACTTCAAGCCAGCGCATCATCCCCCAAGGGCTTCGCGTACCTTGCTCGCGAAGTCTTTCTTCTTTTTCGATTTGCCGTATAGCGACTTCAACTCGTCGTAAAGCTGCCGCTCCCGCTTGGTGAGCCTGTTCGGCACTTCAACGTCTACCCGCACGTAATGATCACCACGTCCGGAACGCCCCAGCCGCGGCACGCCTTTGCCGCGCAACCTCATCATGCTGCCGGACTGAGTGCCCGGGCGAATGTTGACACGCTCCTCGCCCACCACGGTCTCGACCTGGAACTCCTCGCCGAGAACGGCGTCGGCAACGTTGATTTTGAGCTTCGAAAAGACGTCGACACCTTCCCGCCTGAAAGATCCGTGCTCGCCTACCGAAATTCGAATGAACAGGTCTCCCGAAGGTCCGCCTCGGTATCCCGCGTCACCGCCCCCCGGTATACGCAGGTTGTTTCCATCGTCAACTCCCGCCGGAATGTCGATCGAATTCTTGCGCCGCCGTCGCGCGCGCCCCTCGCCGCCGCAACTAGAGCAGGGATTGAGGACTACGCGACCGGCGCCGCCGCAGTTTTCGCAGGTAGCCACGTTGACGAACTGGCCGAATATCGACGATTGCACGCGCCTCACCTGCCCGGCGCCATTGCAAACCGAGCACGTGGCCACCTCGGATTGGAGACCCTGGCCGGACCCGCTGCACTCGTCGCAAAGCTCCAGCCGGTCGATGTCTATCTCTTTGGCTACGCCGTTGACCGCCTCCATGAATTCGAGCGAGAGAGCAGTCTGAAGATCGCGACCGGCTCGCGGTCCGTGAGTGTCCCGCCGGGTCGCGGTGCCGAAAAACGACTCGAAGATGTCTCCCATGTCTCCAAAGTCGATTCCTCCGCCGGCGGGGTTGAATCCCGACTGGAGTCCGGCGTGTCCGAACCTGTCGTACATTGCCCGCTTCTTCTCGTCCTTGAGGACGTCGTAGGCCTCCTGGACGGCTTTGAACCTATCTTCGGCGTCGGCGGCCTTGTTGAGGTCGGGATGGTATTGACGAGCGAGCTTCCGATATGCCCGCCTGATCTGGTCCTGCGACGCGGACTTGCCTATGCCCAAAACGTCGTAAAAGTCGGCCTTGGTTGCCATTTAGCGTTTAGTCTCGATGTGTGATTACGGTCGTCTACGCGTTAATCGGCGCCGCGCGGCTAATCTGCTTCTACCGCGGATTCGCCGCCGTCACCCCCGGTGCGGACATCCGGGCCTTTTGGAGTCTCGGCGCTTCCGGCGCGCACCAGCGTGGGTCTGAGCACCCGGTCATGAATCATATAACCACGCTGATACTCTTCGAGAACCACGGCATCCTGGCCAACGGGTGGAGAATCGCCGCTTGATACGGCCTCGTGGTAACTCGGGTCGAACTTCTCGCCGACCGCATTTATGGGGTCGATGCCTTGAGACTTAAGGACCGCGTTCATCTGCGCTCTCGTAATCAGGATTCCGTCTATCCAGGTGAATCCTGTTAGTGACGGGGGAATCGCGCCGAGCGCACGGTCAAGGGAATCGATGACTCTAAGCAAGTCCGCGGCGAAGATCTGATTGGCGAACTTTCTAACCTCGCCTATTTCCTGTTCCGTGCGGCGCTTCAGATTCGACAAGTCCGCTTGAGCTCGCGCCAGCTTTCCGAGCAGCCGAGTGCGCTCATCCTCCAACTCTTGTATGCGAGCCAATTCTGGCTGAGCCTGCGCGCTGTCGGACTCCGCTTCCGTCGCGCCAGGCACCGTTTCGACGGTTCGGTCGCCTGACGTTTCCGATTTTTCCACTACGCCGCTACTCCTTGTCGAGCGAGTTTGAGAGAGTTCGAAATCTGGTCGGCCGCGAGACGCGCTCAGGCCCTAGCCGTGGCGGCTACTCCTGCCACCGTTTTCGTTACTTGCCGCACCGCGCCGATAGTCCGCCGGTAGGGCATCCGGTTTGGACCCAGCACCCCTAAAAAGCCACCGTGATTGTGCGAATCGTAACTGGAAAGAACCACCGAGTAGTCTCGCAATATTTCGCTGTTCCGATCGCCGATGTGGACGAGTACACCGTCGGCGTCCGTGGCCGGCGGACCGAGGTACTCCACCAGATCCCCATCTTCCAGCATTTGAACTCCGCGCTGAACCAGGGAAACCTTATTGAATTCCGGCTGCTGGATCATCGTGGCCAGGCCCACGTATTGAACGTAGCCGAATCGCCGTCGCTCCAGTTCCCGCATGGTCGAGACGAGCACGAACAAAATCTCATATTTGTACCTGGCGCGCGGGACCGGCCATTTCTCGATTTCCGCAACATTCTTGCCGGTCAACTCATCGCTTATCTGCCTGCCGTAGATCTGAAGGCTGGAAGGTTCGCTGTGGGTAAGTCCCCGGATGAGCCGGTCTTGCGGCGGAGCGCCGGTCAGCTCCGCGATCATGCGCACCGAACTGTTCTCCTGGGGAACGATCGTGACACGTTTGAGTCTTATCGGTCCGCCTGCCGGACGAACGACGAAAGCCACATTTCCGACGAAATCAGAGAGAATTGATGCCGCGAACTGGAGCAAATCCTCAAGTCCAAGAGGAGAAACGCGAAAACTCGACCTGATCGTGTCTCTTTCGGGCGGTCTCAATTCCGTGGACGAGAGTAGCTCCTCCACAAAGAGCCGATATCCCGCTTCCGTTGGAATCCGGCCGGCGGAACGATGCGGCTGAAAGACGAGCCCTTCTTCTTCCAGATGCGCCATGTCTTTGCGTACGGTGGCGCTGCTCACTCCCAGCTCATATCGCTTGACTAGTCGGCCTGATGCGACGGGGATGCAGCTCCGCACATAGTCTTCGACGATGGTCTGAAGGATCGCTCTTCGTCTATCTGAAGCTTGAGCTGAAGTAGTCAATCCGAAGCCGCCCAAGTAGATTGCCTGGACCTTCGCGACTGTTGCGAACGCCTACCGTCCAGGCAGCTGATAATGACCCGGCTAATCGTGGACTCACGGTACCGCATACAACATTCGGAACATTATCAACGGCATCGATACCGGTCAAGATCGAGCGCCGGTAGCAGCGGCTTGGTAAATCGCGCTTGCAGGACCCGAGAGCGGTTAGGCTAGCCGTGCCCGGCCCGCCAGAGGAGGCCGGCCGACTCAAGCACGTACAAATTGCCGCGGCCGTCGAGCTGTATTACCAGCGGCGCCGGCAAGGCCACATCCACCGCGGGATCGCCCGGAACGCCAGTACCCGCGGGATTGCCCGCCACAATCGTCACGGCGCCATCCGGAGCGATTCTCGACACAAGTCCCGCGGTGAGCTGCGCCAGATAGATGTTGCCCGCGGCGTCGGTCGCAAGCGAGACGGGGTCTTGCACGCGGACCTGGCCCAGAGGCCCCTCGAATTCGCCGTCAGCCACCCCGGGTCCGGCGAGGGTGCTGATTTCTCCCGAGGAAGATACCTTCCGTATCTTCCCGGCACGCTGCTCAGCTATCAGCATGGAGCCGTCGCCATACCGCGCCACATCCGCCGGACCGTCGAGAGGCGTATTCACGGCCGGACCGCCGTCCGCGCCCGATTCCGGCCGTCCGGTTCCGGCTAACGTGCTTATGAACCCATCGGTCGAGATAACGCGGACCCGGTTCGACGCGGGATCAGCCGCGTAGAGATTGCCGCGATCGTCGAAAGCTAATCCCGATACGTCCCGGAACGAAGCTATCAACGCCGGTCCACCGTCGCCTTCCGAGCCCGGTCTACCGCTGCCCGCAACCGTTTCGATGACCCCGCACCTGTCGATTCGCCTAATGCGGAAATTCCCCGAGTCGAAGAAGAAAACATTTCCGCGGGCGTCCACCTCGATAGCTTTAGGTCCTGAAAGGCGCGCTTCGCCCGCCTTTCCGCCGTCCCCCGAATATCCAGGTTCCCCGATACCGGCGAACGTCGAAACTTCCCCGGCGGTTGAGATGACGCGAATTCTGTGATTGCCTGAGTCGGCGATGAAGATCCGTCCGTCTCCAGCAATCGCGAACGACTGCGGAATGGCGAATCGGGCTTCTGAAACAAGCCCTCCGTCGCCGGCGAATCCCGCGTCGGCATCGCCTACCACAATTAGAGCCACACCGTCGGGGATAAGGGGCGCGCGGAAGTCCGGCTCCAGCGGAGGGCCGTTGCAGTCATCTGTCGACTCCACGTTAGAAGGCGGCCTGAGCAGATGCACTGTCCTCGTGCCCTGGAGCAATAGATAGAGTGTCCCTTCGGGACCGAGAGCCAGATCCAACGGCGGCGGTAGAGCGACCGCAAACGCGGGACGGCCCTCTCGTAGCGCGCCTTCGGATGCCAGGCCGGCAACAGTACGAATCGATCCGTCGACACCCACCCGGCGCAGCACGCTGTTTCGCCAGTCGGCGATATACAAGTTGCCCTCGGAATCGACGTCGATCGCTCGCGGGGAATTCAGCGACGCTTCGACGGCGCGGCCTCCATCACCCGTGAATCCCGCGACTCCAGTACCCGTGTAAGTGCTGATGATGCCGTCGCGCCCGATACGCCTGATTCGGTGCCCGCCGAGCTCCGCTACAAAGATCGAGCCGTCCGGACCGACGGCAACGTCGACCGGTTTGTCCAGCGAGGCCTCGACCGCAGGCCCGCCGTCTCCGGAGGATTGGCTGGCTCCAGTGCCCGCGATAGTGGAAATCATCCCCGATGCATCGATTCGCCTTACGCGTCCATTGCCCCGATCGGCAATCAGAAGATTTCCTTCCGCATCGATTGCCATTCCGGAATTGCCGTTGAATTGCGCGTTTACCGCCGTTCCGCCGTCTCCAGCGAAACCGGCTTTTCCGTTTCCCGCAACTACAATTGCGGGCTGGCCGGGCTGGATCAATTCTATGCGGTCAAGGGTCGCAATGATCAGGCGACCTCTTCCGTCGACAATCAGCCTCGACGGTGCAATGAGATCCCCTTCAATGTTCACAGCCTTGGAATCGGAAGCCGCTTTGGATTCTTGAAGCGGCCAATCGGCTGGATCGATGCTTTGGATGGTTCCCTGCGTCATGTCACTGACGTAAACCGGTCCTTCGGCTTGAACGGCTACGCCGCCCGGAGTGGCGAAACCTGAGCCATCAAGGGTCGATCCATTCCCAGCCGCTTCGCCACCGGCGAGACTGACTATTACGGAGTTGAACGCTACCGGCGGAAAGAATGACGCGGGATCGAGTTTGACCCAGTTGTTCGTCAAGGTCCCGGGAGTGGGACTGGCCGCCGCCTCGGAGGGCGTCTCCGCGATCGGCAGCTCGGATATCAGATCACACGCCCAAAAGATGGGCAGCAACACCAGAACGAGCAACGGCATGGTGAAGATCCCGCCTCGCAGAGAGACACCGCGCCCTATTCGGCCCCTCAACATCCGCGGTGTCTGTCTGAAGGTCAGGTTAGTAAGCACGCCCGCGCACGACCTCCACCAGAGTGCGCAGAAGAATGCGAAAGTCCAGCCCCAACGACCAGTTCTCCACGTAGTAGAGATCGTAGAGCGTGCGTTCGGCAATCGAGACGTCGCCTCGCAGCCCGTTGACCTGCGCCCAGCCGGTCATGCCGGATTTCTCTCGGTGGCGTTGCGTGTATCGAGGATAGAGTCTGGCGAACTCCCGCACGTATCGGGGCAACTCGGGGCGCGGTCCCACCAAGGCGAGCTGGCCGAATAGCACGTTGATGAGTTGCGGAAGCTCGTCTATCGAAAAACGCCTCAACAGCCTGCCCATCTTGGTTACTCTCGGATCGTTCGGCACGGTCCAATCCCGTTCTTGCTGATCGGCGCCATCGACCATGGTCCTAAATTTGATCAGGGGAAACCGCCGGCCGTCGTGTCCCGTGCGCTCTTGCACGTAAAAGACGCTGCCGCGATCAAAGACCCATATAACCAGAGCGACTACGAGCATCGGCCCGGAGAGGAACACGAGCAATATCGACGCCAGCGCGACATCCACAATCCGCTTGATGAGCCGGCTGACTCCTTTGAGCCGCACCTCGTTTATCGCCATCAAAGGCAAACCGGACAGCTCGTTTTCGTCCACGGGTGACATCATCAGTTGAAAGTGATCAGGAAGCGTCCAGACGCCCACCCTCGCCGAATCGCAAACGTTGGCGATCTCAAGCATTCGTTCTCTATCGAGCGACGGAATCGCCACGATCACCTTGTCGATCTCGTGCTCCGTAATAACTCCCGGCAGCAATGAGAGCCGCCCGAGAATAGGGACGTCGGTCGCCTCCGGATCGATGTCCTCGCGAGCAGCGAGATGCCCGACCACGGTGTATCTCGGTCCGGGGTATTTGACAAGAATGTCGAAAACCTGACGCGCTTCCGGACCCGCTCCCAGAATCAAGACGCGCTCCGAACCGGCGCCGTAGCTCGCCAGGATTCTCACCAATCGCGCAAGCAGCGTACGCCCGGCGAATACAAGCACGATAGCTATTCCCCAGAAGAGCGCCAGCATCACTTTCGCCAGATCAAGCCTGTTGGGAAATAACAGATACGTGACCGTAATGGTCATCACCATCGCGAGACTCACGACCGAGAAAGCCCGAAACAGACGCGTAACCAGCCCGTGGCGGGCGGGGTTGCGATACGACCGAAGCGCGATGCTGGAGACAATGAACAAAAGCTCGAACGCACCGAATACCGGATAGAAAAACCCGGCACGCTGATAAGGGGTATCCGGTCCGACTTCGAGCTTGAAATGCAGTACAAAAGCTATAACAGCCGCCGCGAAGACCAGTGCGATGTCGAGAACCGGATGGGCGATGCCGAAAATGGTCTCCAGTTCAACCCTTCGGAGCGACAGCCGCCGCAAAGCTCCGAACGCTTCGGGGGGACGCGCCATTGAGCGCATCAAAGCAGACCCGTCGGCGTGTCCCGTCTACGAATCAAGGTTGCTTCCAGTTGCAAGTCGGGCGGCGTACCTGACGATTTCCTTGCCCACACCAGCCGAACCCAAAGCAAATATAGCAGCGAGAACTGCCATATTCAGCGCAGGATTCTGTCGCGGGGCCTGGTGCTTACGGTAAAACCGCGCCATAGCTCGATAAAACTCGTAGCGCGTTTTCAGACGGCGACGCGACGACGACGCTCCCTTCTCGTGCAGCACCTCGACCTCAGGCGCATAACGCACCCTCCAACCCAACTGATGGGTTCTGTAGCACAGATCCAGATCCTCGCCGTACATCCAAAACCCTTCGTCGAATCCCCCCAGCGACCGAAATACCTCGCCGCGGATGAACATGAAAGCCCCGGCGACGGCGTCCACGTCGCACGCGCGGTCGGGGTCGAGATGCAGCAGGTTGTAGCCCCCGAAAATCGGCTTTCCAGGAAAGACGGCATCGAGCCGCAACATTCGAGTCAGCGCGGTTACAGGGGTGGGAAAGGACCGTCGACTTGCGCGGTCGAGTTCACCCGTGCTCCGCACCAGCTTGGGACCTACGATGCCGATCCCCGGATCCCGGTCCAAATTTGCCGCAAGTTGCGCAACACCTGCGGGCGGAAGCAGCGTGTCGGGATTGAGTATCAAAAAAAAGCGCCCTTTTGCTCCGGCCAACCCTTTGTTTACCGCAGAGCCGAAACCAATGGCAGGTGACCCGCGAATCGCCCGCACGTCTTCGTGGCCGACTAGCCACTCCCACGTGCCGTCGCCGTAACCGTTCTCGACGACCGTGAGCTCGTAACGAAGTCCGTTCAAGGCGGCGGGGATCGACTGTAGACAGCGTCGAAGTTGCGGAAGCACGTCAAACGTGACTATTACTATGGAAACGTCCGGTGGGCTTTCGCGCTGGGGAGTCTCATTCATACCTGTTTAACCTTGCGGACGTCCGGTCTTCCTCGCCTCGTTGAGGCCAACGAGGAACCCCAGCATCTTGGCCACGTCTCCCACCGCTCGAATCGCGGGAACCAGCGCCACAGCGGCCAGCGCCGCTTGCGGCGACATTCGGGGAATCAATCTGGCCAAACGGCGGTATGGACCTCGCAAATAGGCCAGTCCACCGACCGCCAGCAGCACCAAGACAACGGGGCGGCCCGGAGCGAGAACGCAAAGCCAGATCCCCATGGCGTACGAGCAGTACCGGATCAAGTGCCGTGACCACCACATCCCGGCTCTGCCGTCGCCTTTGGCGTAGTTGAAATACTGGCGAAAAAAGGCCCGCAAGTTGCGGCGAGGACGGAATCCGACATCCGCTCCCGACGCGTGGACGAGACGGCGTCCCTCAGCGCGCCACTTCAAGTCGAGATACATGTCCTCACCAAAATCCAGCCATTCCGGGAAAATGCACTCTTCCAGGAACTCTCGCCTGAAGGCCAGCGATCCTGCGCTTGGCTGGTATTCGTCGGGATCGATTTCCGACTCGTCCCGGATGGTTACGGCCCCCAGCACCGACTCGAAAAAGCCGGCTGGACGCGAAAGCACGTATCCGAAAACAACGTCGGCCGAGCCCCCGGATTCCAGAGCCCCGGCAAGCGATTCGAGCCATTCTGGCTTGAGACGCAGTCCCGCATCGAGCAGCGCGACCATATCTCCTGAAGACGCAGCGACGGCCCGGTTCCTGCCCTGGGAGATGTTGGAGCCGGGGAAGTGGATGAGCTCGAAGGACGTCCATCCTTCAAGCCCCGCCGCGAGCCGCACGTCTGTGCCGTCGGTCGACCCTCCGTCCACGACGACGACCTCGTCTGGCAACCGGGTCTGATTCTTGAGATCCGAAATCAGCTCCTCGACGGCGTCGGCTTCGTTCTTGACGGTGGCGCACACCGAAATCGAGGACATCAAACGTCAGCGGGGCTCATGGTTTGCTCGAGGACTTCGACGTAAGTTGATCCGACAACCGTGGAATCGTACAAGGCGGTGACGCGACGCCGTGCCGCATTGCCTAATTCGCGGGCGCGGGCAGTGTCGGAGAGAACGGATACAAGCGCCCGCGCGTAAGCTTCCACGCCGTCCGCGACCACCAAGTCCCGGCCGCCTTTGGCAGCAATCCCGGCGGCGCCGACCGAGGTGGTGACCACGGGACGGCCCGCCGCCATTCCTTCCAACACTTTCAACTTAATCCCGCCCCCGGCAAGCAACGGCGCCAGCACGACCTTCGACGCTTCGATCACCGAAGTTATATCGCTGACGTATCCTGCATATCTGAACGTGCCGGCGCCGTTTATCGTCGCCGACGGGCGATACCCTTTCCCCACAATCACAAATTCCGCTTCGGGCAGCGTTCTCCATACCGCAGGCGCGATCTTCGACTCGAGCCAGTCTGCCGCCTGCCGGTTGGGGCGATAGGTCTGGTCTCCAACGAACACAGCCACGGGAGTTTCGGCAGGAGGCGGCACTTCGACATAAGCCTTGGTATTCAATCCGCTGGGCGCGACTTCGATTCGGGCTGAGGCGTCGAGCGCCCGCAACCAGTCACGATCGTCGGAGCTGGGACAGATGACTACATCGGCGCTTCGAATTACTTTCGTTTCATAGGCGCGGAGAAGCGGGTCTTGCGCGGCTGAATACGCAGCCCGGAGCCGCCGCCCCCGGCGAGTCTCGACAGAAGACATACGTCGATGGACGACATATTCGGCGTTCAGGTCGTCAAATATCAACGTCGGTTTCTTTGGCTCCGACTTGAACGCGGCCCGGAACACGTCCACGAGATACGCCATTTGCAGGCCGGCTATGTGCACCGCGGAATAGTCGTCCAGCAGCAACCGGCGATAGAAGGCGATCGCCATATCTCGGGACGACGATCGCAACGCGAGATCAGGCAAGCGAAGCGTCAGCGACCGCAGCAGCCTTTTGATACGGCCGCTTGCGCGAAACCTCCTCGTTTCGAGCCTTGCCAGCGGGCCTGGTCCCGGTTTTTCTATTCGAGTTCGCTCGGCCAGGCACAACAGATCGACCTCATACCGGCGGGCCGCACCTTCGAGAAACGTGCGCAGCCGCAAGTCTGCGCCGGCCGTCTCTGCGTAAGGATTGGAGGCCGAGACGAACAGAACTTTCAATTCAACACTTTCTCGTAAATCTCGTACGTCCTGTTCGCGGCCCGTTCCCACGAATAGCGCATGGCGAGTTCAGGTCCGACATTCCCCAACCTGCTGCGAAGCCCTCCGTCCTCGAGCAAGGCGTCAATACCACCGGCGATATCGTCAACGTCGAGCGGATCGACGGGAAATCCAGCCGGCCCGGCGAGATCGGTGAGGGGCCGCCGGTTCGATATCAGGGAGGGCGTTTTACAGGCCATCGCTTCGAGAACCGGATGGCCGAATCCTTCGTACAACGACACAAGCGCCAGGAAATCCGCGCCGGCGATGAGCGCCGCCATATCGCTGTCTGGCGGTGATCCGAGAGAGCGTACACTTTGTCCGAGTCCTGTTTTACCAATAGCTCTGCGGACATCCTCACCGGCGTTTCCTACTCCGCCCGCAAGCACGAGCGTAACGTCCTTGTCCGCCGCAGCCTTGTAGAACGCCTCGATCAAGCGCACGACGTTCTTACGACGCCCCAAAGTCCCTACAAAAATGACGTAACGACCGTCGAGACCGTACTTGCTCCGCCGCTGTTTGATTGCCAAAGGGTCGACAGCCGAGAATCCCGCCCCAAGTCCGGACGGCGCCACGTGAACCTTCCGACGGTCCACGTCGGACAAGCGGAACAGCTCATCCCGTGTGAATTCCGAAACACAGATTACCGCGTTCGCCCTAAGTACTGACTCCCTACAGCGTTCATAGTACCGGCGGCTGCCTGGGGAGTGCGTTTCCGGCATCGCCCAAAAGGACAGGTCGTGAATAGTGACGACTGATGGAGTCCGCAGCCTTGGAGGCAAAACGTGGTCTGGTGCGTGAAGCAAGTCCAAACCGATGGCCGGAAGCTGCATAGCGAACAGCGCGTCGCCCAGCCGGCTGTGGGCCGGTCCAACCACACTGATCTCGGATCCCGTCCAGCTCGAATCGCGAAAATCGATGAGCGGTACAACCGCGTCGTGCCCGCGCACACTCTTGATCCCGGCCGCGAGATTGCGAATGTAACCGCCGATTCCGGCGGAATCGAATAGCGTCAGGCGGCTGTCAAGCCCGACTCGGTAACGGTTCCGACGCACAGATTCCAGCCAAAGTTCCGCCCAAAAGCCAGTAGACCGCGACCAGATGGGGCATGCTGACTATGTGATGATCGACCAGTCCGGCAACGGTGGCGGCAGTGAAGGCCGCAAGGACTCCGACTGCCTCCGGACGCGCCCGAATCCGCCGCAGCGAAGCGGCGAGAATGCTGACCACGCCCGCGAGATAGAACGTAGATCCCAGAATCCCGGTACGTTCCGCGATCCACAGCACCGCATTGGAGATATCCAGCGAAAACCGAGCGACCGGCTCGGTGAGAAAACCAACGCCAAACATCGGTGATGAACCCAATACCTGGGGAAGGTGTCGCAGCTCCTCGAGACGGAGCGCGGCCGCCGCATCCCTAGCCAGGAACCCGGATCGCAGATGTTCTAGTCCCCCGATCCGCAGCGGGGACACAAGCACGGCCGCGGATCCGGCCAGCAGTAGCCAGGCGACTGCCGGACGCCGATGCCAGATCAATACGAACGCTCCCGCACCGGCGGCGAGCCACGCGCCGCGTGACACGCAAAAAACCAGTCCCGGGACGATAGCCAGAACGATTAACCACAAAAAGACCGCGCGGCTTCCCGCTGATGTCAACGCAAGAGAGGCGGCCGCAACCAGGGCCACCGCCAGCGTTACGCCCAGCACGTTCGGATCGACGGCCGTTCCGACCGCCCGAACTGTTTCCCTGTCCGGCAAGTATCGCGTCGCGGACTCCGCCGGCGGATACCCTATCGATTCAAGCCAAGAGAACACCGCTTGAGACCATTCGGGCTTCAGATAGATGGCGGTCGCAAGCAGGGCCTGGATGGCCCCCGCAATGGCCATCGCGAGCATCAGCTTCCGGGCAAACCCACGCCGACGCGAGCATCTCGCGGCAAGATAGAAAGCGCCGACTCCGAGGCTGAGCTTGGCAGCGTACTGGAGCTGCTCAACATCCCAGGATCGCGCCAACGAAACGGTCGTCGCCACGAGACCCGCCACGAGCAGTCCGCCAACCCACAAACGCGGGTCCGCGGGGGAAAGTTTCGGCAAACTCAGCGGACGCAGCCGGTTCCGCGCCAGAACCGAAGCGAGGACAATCGCCAAGCCCAGCTCGAAGATTGGCGGTTGGACGCCAAGACGTATGGGAACGACCGCGAACGGAAGCAGAAACGCCACCGCTATCAGTTTGAGGAAGGCGATGTCGGGGCGAATCGCCGCCGCCCCGATTACGGCCAGCACGATCAACCAAGTTACGGATATCGGAATCAGCGAGGCCGAAGCGCTCGCGGCCAGTCCCGAAGCAACGCCTGCCAGGAGCGCAAGACCAATTGACAGCGTCCGCCGCCCGATAGCAGGGCGGGTAAGTCTGACAACCTCCGTCAAGATCATGACGTTTGGCCGCCGAGCCGAATTTGGCTAGTCGGACGGATCGTCCGCCGACTCGCTCCCTGCGTCGGCCAGATACTCTTCCTCGCTGATAAGCCGCCCGCCACTGATCGTGTGCCCAACCATGTTTCGGTTCCGGTCGAACTCGACTTCAAGCCTGATGATCTCGAACGACTCATTGCCCATTACGTCCTTGTGGCAAATGTAATGGCTCACGTTGTCGCCAACATCCTCGAACTGCTCGGTCAAGTCGTTTCCCAGGTTGATTCTGACCCTGATTTTCTCGCCTGTCTTGTTCGATTGGACGTACAGATAGAGGCCATCGTCGCCACCGCCACCGGGCCCCCCTCCTAAAAACCCCATAATGTCATTCCTTTGAGTTTTGTGACGACCGGAAACGCACCGTTCCCGTAACCGTTGACCGCCAGTTAACCGGATTCCCGTTCATCAACGTCACCGACACCATCCTCGTGAGCGGAGCCGTCGCGGTCATCCCAGTCGATCAACGTGATGGTTATGCTCGCGAGAAGCACTCCAACGAGAGCCAGAAAGAACATCTGTAACGGTCCCGGCCGCGCGCCTAAGCTGGTTATGAGGATGACCAGCACCATCGCGACGCAAAGACCGATCCACGCGTAGAGCTTGGGATGACGTCCCAGTGCGTTGCGCCAAGCCAAGGGAATAAGCAGAACCGATCCGTAGAGATTGCAACGACTATCCGGTACGAAAATCGCGATATTATAGCCACGAATAGTCGATTTCCTTATGTAAAGTGCAATACTCGGAAACCCCTTCAAGCTCCGGCCGCCACAGGTTCTATATCTGGACATCCGGATGCCAAATGAACAAGGACGATTCGGAGCGTCTGGCGCGCGACCTGATATCCGAGGGTCACGCGCCGGTCAGCCACCCCGACCGCGCCTCGGTAATAGTCCTGAACGGCTGCGCCGTCCGAGACAACTCCGACCGCAAGGTCTGGGGACGAGTAGGCGCGCTCAAAGCCGAAAAGCGCAAGCGGCCCGACCTTCTCGTCGCGCTCACCGGTTGCACCGCCAACGCCCCGGACGCGGAGAAAGCCCCTTTTCGCAAGACTCTCGACGTGGTGTTCAATTCCCGCAACAGCTCACCTTTGATCGAACTTCTCGATCAAAGGCCCGGCCCCGTGACGGACGATTGGGAAGCCGTCAATCTCGACGCTCTGCCAGGCTCCGGAGACGTTACCCGTTACGTGACGGTGATATTCGGATGCAACCGGCGCTGCACCTTTTGCATTGTGCCGTTCCGCAGGGGCCCCGAAGAGAGCCGCAGTCCGGACGACATCCTGCGCGAGGTAGAGCGCAAGGTGGGGGAGGGAGCGCGGGAGATCACCCTCCTTGGGCAGATCATCAACAAGTACGGGAATGACCTGGAAGGGGAAGCAAGCCTCGCCTCCCTGCTCAGGTTCCTGGACGGCAAGCGCGTGGCTCCGCGGTTGCGATTTCTGACAGCCCACCCCCGTTACTTCGACGAAGACCTGGCGGTGGCGATGGGCGAGCTCCCGAGCGTTTGCGAAGAGATAAACCTACCGATCCAGGCCGGCGACGATCTCGTGCTCAAGCGCATGGGGCGCGGCTACAACGTCGACTTCTTCAGGTCTCGCATAAACATGCTGCGAGCGAACGTTCCAAACGTGGCCGTCTCAACGGACATCATCGTCGGATTCCCCGGCGAGACCCGTGAGCAGTTCGAAAGGACGCTCGAAGTTCTCAGGGAGATACGGTTCGACGTCGTGCACGTCGCGGCGTTTTCGGCGAGGGTCGGCACCGTGGCCGCGAAGTGGCCCGACGACGTGTCGCCCAAGGAGAAGCTGGACCGTCTCCACGAAGTGGAAGCGGTTCAGGAGGAAGTCGCGCGCAGCATCAATTCGCGTCTCGTCGGTTCGAGGCAAGAGGTGTTGTTCGAAGAACTCCGTCCCAGTCCCGTCCCCGGCGGCAGGCCGCGATGGACCGGACGCACCAGGACCAACAAGCTGGTCTTTTGCGAAGCCGCGACCGACGTTGAAGCCGGCGATATCTGTGATGTGGAAATAACGGACGCCACGGCTTGGTCGCTCCGAGGTAGAGTCGCGGCGCCGATCTACGCCGCGTGAAATCCAAGCTTCGGCCATGCCGCGCGGCCGGATTGAGTGCCTTCAAATCCTCGAATGCTGATTAGGTGAGATCGGACGGCGTCAAGCGGCGAATTGGTAGGAGGCAGGCGCTCGCAATCGGTTTAGCCGCCGGATCGGGTTTGCTGGGGGCCTGCGCCGAGCCGAAACCCGAAGCTCAACCGACACTCAAGCCGTATTGGGAACCGGCAATTCAGACGGCCGCCCGGACCATCGAACTCCTTCGTCTCTTCGAGGTCAACAGCCGCGCGCTTGCCGAGCAGTCGTTGACGCCGGAGAGATATGCCTTCGCAATCGAGTCGCTATCCGACCAGGTGGTCGATCTCACTGAAAGAGTGATCTCGCTGACGCCGCCCCGGGACGCTGTCGAGATTCATCCGTATCTAGTCGGCGCGGCCGACAGCCTTGTTGACGCGGTTCACGCCGTGGACGGTTTCGACCGGGATGCGCGGCGCGAGCATCTCGTGGAAGCGATCGCGGCGATCCGCGCGGCGCGAATCAACATTACGAGGTTCACGGACGCTGTAGGCGGCGGCAAGGCTGCCGAAGGACTCAATGCGCTGCTTTACGATCTCGGTGATTTTGAGATCATCCCGACCGCGCTAAACCGGCACGCCGTTCTCGTAGGCACGTTCGACTCGCGGGCCGAGGTCCGCGCGAAGCTCCGCGGATTCAAGGATGACGCGGAGCCGTCGATAGAGTTTCCGCACTGGGTCGAAGTGGCGCGTGTGGACCATTTGGAGAACGCGCTGACCGAAGAGGTCATCTGGATTGAACGTAAATTCGAGACCAGAATCGAGCAGGTGGCGGACGTATCTTTCCGGCTTCAGGTCCACCGTCCCTCAACTTCGGCATCCTGGAAAGAGCTGATTTGGCTGCAACAGCTCGATTTCGATCCCTCAGCGCTAGCGGCCGCGAAGGACGGCAGTCTGTTCGCGGCCGCCGACCGCCACGGCCGGGTACGCATAGTGTCCGGGCAGGGCGACCACGTCTGGTCCGCCAACGCTGGCATCCCCACTTCGTCCGCAGCCATCGCTCCCGGCGGCGCCGGCGTGGCCGTCTTCGGTTTTGACATAGTCCTGCTCGACGACGAGGGCAGACCCGTATGGCAGCGGCCTTTCCGGCCCGACAACCAACTCATCGAGGAGGCCATACTCACGAGCAACGGATTCGTCATCGTGCGCACCACAAACGCCAGCGGGACCGGTCGTGTCTTCGCCTACACGCCAAATGGTCCGTTTTGGGGGCCTACGCAGGACTACATCGGCGCCGCGTCCGTCGACGTTTCATCCGACGCAGGGATCATCGCGGTTGGGTCTACCAAAGACGGCGTCAGTCAGGTAATCCTAATTCAGCGCGACGGCAATCTCGCGCAGCGTTTCGGCGTCGATGGCGAGATTCGGCGGACAATGCTCACGCATGACGCCCGCCATACCGTGGTCCACAGCGCCAACGGTCTAGTCGTCTACGACAACGAGCGCGGTGATTTCTTCGCGGACATCCCGTTTTCGGCAGATTTTGCGACTATCGGTTCGCGGGACGATACCGTATTCTCGGCCAGTCCTCGCGGCGTCGCCGCATATTCAATCGCCGGTTCCCGGCTCTGGTTCAACGATGAAGTAGCTCCCCGATCCTTGACGGCTTCGGACAACTTCGTGTGCGGACTCTCATCGGACACCTCGGTTAGCGTACTCAGGACCAACGGAGAGTACGTGGGCGAAGCGACCACGCTCACCTCGATACGGGCCGTCGCCTTGGCGCCGGAAACGGACATACTGGCAATCGCCAGCGCCGAGCGCAACGTTCTGGCCTGGCAGCTCCCGGTCTAGGAACCCGGTGCGGGCGACTCCGGCTCAAATGCCTCGCCGAAGCCCCATTTGGTGTCGAGAACCGGCCAGACCTGGCTGCCCGACAAGTCCACTGGGCTATCGGAGATATCGCCTCCGCGGTTGCGATGGCTGAGCACCCATACCGGCAAGATCGTGAAATAGCTCTTGTCACCGTTCAAGGCATATGAGGCTTCCTGATACGGACGATATAACGGCAGCTCTACGTCGACGCCCTTGTCCAAGGCAACGCATATCTTGTCGAGAATGGGCTGGCAGTAGAGCGAGTCGTCCTCGGTGCGCATCATCCTGCCGTAAGAGCGGCACACGAGCGGTCGAACCGGATAGATCGAGCAGCGACCGTCGAAGAGAAACGGACAGGCAGTGGACTCGTTATCGAACATCTCGCCAACCACATCCACCGCTTCCGCGGACTCTATGTCAACCTCACCCAGTCGCATCCAGCTAGGCAGTACCGACTCATCGTCCGCCAGCAATCCTTCCGCATTGCGAACAATCCGGGCGCGGCGCCCCGCGGTTAGGTTGTCGTGCATCCAGTCCAGGATGAGCCGCCATTCGTCGAACGTGACCAGCGGCAACTGACTACAGCATTCACTACAGCCCGGGACGCAGTGCATGCAGTCGAACTCCTTCTCGACCCGCTCGACCACAAAGTTCGTGAGCCCATAGATATCGGCGATGTTCGAAACGCCACTCAGCGCCTCCAGCGCGGCTTCGTACTCATCGACGTCGGCGCTCGATACTCGCCTGCGCAGCTCGGTCAACGGGTCGAGCTTCGACATCCGCCCGTGCCGTGCGTTTACGATTCGATCGGACTAACTCGGCTAGCTATCTCTATCGATATTCCTGGCTACCGCCGCGGAGAACGGTCGAATCAGCTCGGTAAGCTCCAGCGGAAGTATGAACTTCGTCGAGTCGCTGGCGCCTATCTCCTTGAGCGCTTCCATGTACTGCAGGGTGAGAGTATTGGAGTCGATCCGCCGAGCCGCCTCAAAAATCGTTCGAAGCGCCTCGGAATAACCCTCGGCGCGTAGCAGCTGCGACTCGCGGTCACCCTCGGCGCGCAGGATATTCGAGCGCTTGTCACCTTCGGCTACCTCGATCGCGGCGGCGCGCTGCCCCTCGGATTCCGTGACCATGGCCCTACGGTTCCGCTCGGCGGTCATCTGCCTGTTCATGGATTCCTGGATGTCGCGCGGAGGATCGATCTCCCTAATCTCGACTGCCGTCACCTTCACGCCCCAACGCGCCGTAACCTCGTCGAGCTTAATCCGCAATTCCTGGTTCAGCCGCTCTCGCTGAGAGAGGGCTTCATCGAGCGTGGTCTCGCCGATCACCGCTCTCAGCGTGGTCATGGCCATGCCCTGTGCCGCGCCGGCGAAGTCGGCTACCTCGACCACGCTGGACATCGAATCGAAAACCCGGTAGTAAATCAGCAGATCGACCTGGATGTTGACGTTGTCCTTCGTGATCGTGTTCTGGCTTCCAATTGGCACGACCTGCTCACGAAGGTCGACCCGCTCAGCCCGCTCGATTATTGGAATAAGCAGCACCAAGCCCGGTCCGCGCACTCCGACTGCGCGCCCCAGCCTGAACACGACCAGACGCTCGAATTCACGAACTATCTTGATTGCCGAGAAAATTATGAATAGCGCAATGACGGCCAGAATAAGGACGACAATTAGCGTTTCCACGTTTAGCTCCCCTTTCGATCTTCCCTATCGTCAGCAGGTCGTTTCGCAGTCCGGCGAACAGAGCCGTCCGCTGCAACCGCTTCAACTACAAGCGTAAGCCCTCGACTGCCCAACACTCTAACCAAACGTCCCTTCGGAACCCGGCCCGACTTCGATTCCGCCGTCCACTCTTCGCTGTCGACAAGCACCGTGCCCTGAGGTTTCAGCGCGCTCTGCGTCTCGCCCAAGGCGTCAGGCAAGGGAATTTGCCTCATGGCCGGAGACGCCCGCCTGGCGACGATCCCGGTTCTGGCGAGAATAATCACCACGACCGCCGCAAGGACAGCTACAACCGCCAGGAGAATCCGGCTTACGCGAACTTCAGGCGATGCCGGCCCCGCGACGTCGGGAGCCTGAAATAGAAACAACCCACCCAAGACGAGCGCCACCGCCCCGCCTCCTCCGAGCACGCCGTTTGAGGGAACGAAAGCTTCGAGAGCGAACAACGCCAGCGCCAGGACGATCAGTCCGACGCCCGCCCAGTTCACGGGCAGAGAGCCGAAGGCCGTGAACGCCAGGATGAGCGATATAGCTCCCGCAACGCCGGGAAGGATAAGTCCCGGACTGAATATCTCGACCGCCAGCGCCAGCCCGCCCAGGCTGAATAGCAAGAACGCGATGTTGGGATCGACGAGTATGTGCAGGAACGAATCCACCGGATTCATGCCAATTCTGTCGTAGGAGAGTCCTTGGGTCCGCAATGTCGTGGCTCCCGACGGCAACGAAACCTCGCGGCCGTCGAGGAGTGAGAGCAGCTCGTCAACGTCCGACGCGATCAGATCGATTACCCCAAGCTCAAGAGCCTCCGCGGCGGAGATCGAGACGCTCTCTCGAACAGCGCTTTCCGCCCAATCGGCGTTTCGACCACGCGACTCCGCCAGTCCACGTACGTAAGCGGCGGCGTCATTCGTGACCTTCGATTCCAGCACCTCGCTTTGACCCGACTGATCGCCCGCGAGCGACACAGGATGCGCGGCGCCTATATTGGTTCTGGGAGCCATGACCGCAACATGACCGGCCATTGCGATGAAGAGACCCGCCGAAGCGGCGCGCGCGCCATCGGGTCCGACGAAAACGACGACGGGGACTTCGCTGCTAAGAATGCGCCTGATCATCTCGCGCATGGCCGTATCGAGACCGCCCGGAGTATCCATTTCGATAATCACTAGCTCGCGGCCATTCCGTTCGGCGGCGTCGATCGCGCGCACCACGTAGCGGCTGCTGATTGAGTCGATCACGCCGTTTAGTTCGATTACCGCCACTGGCGCCCGGGTCTGCGCCCAGGCCGCGCTGAATGGCAGCGCCAGCATGAGCAAAAGCGGAACGGCAAGACGGAGGACTCTCAGGAAGAACTGCACGGGTTAAATATCCGCCGCACGCTCAGGGAGCGCGTCTTCTGCCAAACTACCACTCATTGAGTTTAGACCCAGATCGCACGGCGGAATTGGTCTAAATTGATATTGGAGTTTCAGCAGCGGGCGGCAACATTCCTACAATAATCCGGTAATAGCCAAGAACCAGTTCCTCGACGCGAGGTGAGTTTACGAAGTGGATATTGAAATCAGAACCGTATCCGAACACATCTATGACGACGTAACGAAGCTGCTCGGTCGCAGCTACGGCAATAGGGACGACCACTACTTCCGGCAACAGCACAGTGGCGATCCTTCGTACTCGCATGATCGGGCCTGGGTACTTCTCGAGGACGGAAAGATGGTCAGTCACGTGCTCGCATACGACAAGGTCATGCGATACGGTGCCGGCCGCATTCGGTTCGGCGCGATCGGCGATGTGGCCACTGACCCCGAGCACCGGCGAAGAGGTCACGCGGCGAAGCTGCTCGAGAACGCCGTCGACTACATGAAGCGAAACGATCTTCCTCTGTCGCTGCTCTACACGGGAACGCAATCCCTCTACGAGGGGGCTGGCTGGCATGTCGTTCCGGCGACAGTTTTGGAGGCCGACGTTCCCGCCGAGGCCCGACCCGGACCTCGCGCCTACACGGTAAAACCGTTCGAAGAATCGCAGTTGCGCTTGCTCGCAAGTTACTGGGACCAGGCCATGTCGAATCTGGTCGGACCGCTCGATCGCAGCGTCGAGTATTTCCAGCGGCAACCGAGCTGGCTGCGCGTGCGGGGCGACATCGAGTGGGACGTAATACACCGAGTCGGCCACCCTGCAGGTTTCGTTCGGACCTGTGTCAATGGCGAGACTCTGGAGCTGCTGGACGTGTGCGGCACGAGCGACGAAGTCATCCAGGTCGCGTGCGCCTGGGCGGTCCGCCGGGCGGTCGAATCAGGATGCCGGAAGATAGAAGGCCGAGTTGCGCCCGGGTCGATCCTGGTCCGGGAACTCGCCGCCTTCGCCGACATCCGGCTCACCACAAGCGACTCGCAGATGATGAGGCTCAACGACCTGGAGGGAGTCTTAAGGGGGGCGCTTCCCGAGTTTCACCGCAGACGACGGCACAACCCGCTCGCGGACCAGCCTGTCACGTTGGCGGTCGGCGATTCCGCGGTACGACTCGAGTTTCCGTCGGGAACGGTTGCGCTGGGTACGCCCGAAGATGGCGATGGAACGCTCGAGCTAACGGACAAGCAGTTCCTACACATGCTTATGGGACTTCCCGGAGCCCAGGAGCCAATCGCCGAGTCCAGTCTCAGGCCCTCCGTCAAGTCGCAGCTTTCCAACATATTCCCCGAGACCGGGCACGTGTTCTGGGACGCCGACGCTTTCTGAGCCGCCTCCCATCTATGACAAGTCCGTTCCTGATTGTGGTTAGTCATTCGCCCTTGTGATGAGATCGTGGAAAAACTAGCCATCTCTCACTGACCGTTCGACTCCGCTCAGGCCGAACGGCGGCGGCCTTAGATCGTTCATGTCAGGCCCCAGCGCGTTAAACGAAGCGCATCACCTTGACCCACATTCCCAGGGAGACTTATAGTGGCGGCATGATGAAGGACAACGATTCGAGCGCGATTCTCATGGGGAGCGCCGCGTATTACACCTTTACAGGGCCGGCTCGGCCGGCGGGGCTGCCTATGTAGCAGTTCCGCGCGCGAGACGAGCCGGCAGCAGAGGAATGTCCTCTGCTTTTTTGTTTTTTAGAAGCTGATTTCGGGCGGTCGCCCGGTCTGGAGAATGAGGGCAATTGATCATCGTAGCGAAGGCTGACTCTAAGGAGTCGGACCTCGAAAACATCGAAGAGCGAATCAGGCTTGAAGGACTAAAACCTCACCGGATCGTTGGGGAGAATTCGACCATCATCGGAGTAATCGGGACATGTTCTCCGGATTTCCGCGAGCAGATGTCGGTATTCAAAGGCGTCGGACGGGTCATTCCGATCGACAAGTCGTACAAGCTGGCGGCTAGGGGTGAAGGGAGGCCTTCGACCGAAATTCAGGTAGGCAAAGACACTATCGTCGGCGGGGATTCGTTCGTCATGATGGCCGGTCCCTGCACTGTCGAGTCTCGCGAACAGCTCATCAGCACCGCCCAAGCCGTAAAGCGGGCGGGCGCCACCGTTCTTCGCGGCGGGGCCTACAAACCGCGAAGCTCCCCCTACAGCTTCCAGGGCCTGGCCGAAACAGGTCTCCATTACCTTGAAGAGGCGAAGATCATCAGCGGGCTTCCCGTAATAACCGAGGTGATGGAACCCGGTCTGGTCGAGCACGTTGCCAGATGCGCCGACATTCTCCAGATAGGCGCTCGTAACTGCCAGAACTTCCCGCTGCTGAATGCGGTAGGCCAAACGGACAGACCCGTGATGCTCAAGCGTGGTCCCAGTTGCACCACGGAAGAATGGATAATGTCGGCAGAATACATAATGTCGGCGGGCAATCCGCGCGTGATGATGTGCGAACGCGGCATCCGCACGTTCGAGGACTACACACGCAACACGCTCGATCTGAGCGCGATACCAATCATCAAGCGCCTGACGCACTTGCCCGTAATCTTCGACCCGTCTCACGCGACCGGAAAATGGCACCTGGTCAAGTCCTTGACTCTGGCCGGAATAGCCGCGGGAGCCGACGGAGCGCTGGTGGAGGTCCATCCGTCCCCGGATCTAGCCCTTTGCGACGGACCGCAGAGTCTGACATTCGAGAACTTCGCCAACCTGATGGAAAGGGCGGCCAGAGTCGCTCAGGCCGTGGACAGGCCGATCAGACCGGCGGCTGCGGTCGCCGCCGCCTAGCGGCCTCTCGGGATGACGACCGTGACTACCGCGCGCGACGCGGCTGAGATTTCAGCGCCCGCGAAACTACACGGTGAAGTGAGTCTCCCCGGCGATAAATCGATCACCCATCGGGCGATTCTGCTCAACGCCATGGCCGAGGGCGAGGCGCGAATCAGCCAGGCGGGGCTTGGCGCCGATTGCATGAGAACCGTCCAGTGCCTGCGCTCTCTGGGAGTGGACATTCAATTCCTGTCGGATACCGACCTCCTGATCCGCAGTTCGGGATCTCAGGGGATGCAAGAACCGGACGAGGTGCTCGATTGTGGAAACGCCGGAACCGCCATGAGGCTGCTGCTCGGCCTCGTCGCCGGTCTCGACGCATTCTCAGTGTTATCAGGAGATGCCTCGCTTCGCCGGCGCCCCATGAGCCGCGTCACGAATCCACTGCGCCTGATGGGAGCGGAGATTTATGGGCGAAACGGCGGGGAAAACCCGCCAATCGCCGTGAATGGGGGCCGCCTCGAAGGGATAGAATTCGAGCTTCCGGTCGCCAGCGCCCAGGTCAAGTCGGCCCTGCTAATAGCCGGCATGATTGCAAGCGGGGAAACGACGATCCGTCAGCCCGCGCTGTCGCGAAACCATACGGAATTGATGCTGGCGACACAGGGCGTTCAAATCGACGCGAACGGGCTGACTTTGACAATCAAAGGCGGACAGCGCCCGAATCCCATCGACGTCCGAGTTCCTCGCGATGTCTCATCGGCGGCGTTCTGGCTGACAGCAGGAGCTATTCATCCGCAGGCCGATCTCATGATGCCGGGAGTGTCGATAAATCCCACCCGCGCGGGAGTCATTGACGTGTTGCGCCGCATGGGTGCGCAAATTGACATCATTGCCGATAACAATGGAACGGAGCCAACCGCCGGTCTGCGGGTCCGAAGCTCCAGGCTCCACGCTACCCGAATCGACGGAGAGCAAGTCCCAATAGTCCAGGACGAGATTCCTATACTTGCGCTCGCGGCGACCCAGGCTGAAGGAAGAACCGAGATTCGCGACGCGCAGGAGCTAAGAATCAAGGAATCCGACCGAATATCCACTACCTGCCGGGAGCTTAATTCGCTTGGCGCGAACGTCGAGGAACTGGCGGACGGACTGATCATCGAAGGGCCCACTCCCCTCAACGGCGCGGTCGTGGACTCACACGACGACCACCGGCTGGCGATGTGTCTCGGCGTGGCCGGGCTGGTTGCCGACGGGACGACCACGGTGCTCGGCGCGGATTCCGCTTCGGTAAGCTATCCGTCATTTTGGCCCGAGCTTGCACGACTTTCCCTGAACAGTGCCTGACCGCTACGGCGCAATCGGATATCCGCTCGGCCACACGGTCTCGCCGGCATTTCAGCAGGCCGCGTTCGACGAGCTGGGCATCGACGCGACGTATATGGCAATCGAGACTCCGGCTGGTGATCTTCCCCGCCGCATGAGCGAGGTCAGGAACGGACGCTGGGCGGGACTCAACGTGACGATCCCGCACAAGGCCGCGGTCCCGCGGTTCCTGGACGGCACGGCTGAAACCGCCGCCGCGGCGGGAGCGGTCAATACCATCTATTGGAAGAATGGACGCCTGCTCGGAGAGAACACCGACGTACCCGCTATCGGGGCCGTGCTCGAAAACGCCGAGGTCGAGAAGGAAGTCCGCGCCCTGGTCGTGGGAGCGGGCGGCGCCGCGCGCGCGGCCTTACTGTCACTGACAGCACGCGGCGATGACGTGGTCATCGCCAATCGAACGATATCTAACGCCGAAGCTACGTTAGACGCCGTCTCGCCGGATCGGGAGATCGAGATTTTCGATCTGAACAGTCCGTCCATTGGCGAAGTCGCAACCGAATTCGACCTTATCGTCAATACAACTTCGGTAGGCATGAGCGGTGGTCCCGCGCCGGACGAATCGCCGCTTCCAATCTCGGCCTTAAGACCCGGCCAGGTGGTGTTCGACGTCGTCTACCGCCCTGCAGTCACGCCGCTGCTGGCACAGGCCGCCGAAGCAGGATGTCGTACCATTGGCGGTCTTGAAATGCTCGTAATTCAGGGCGGATTGAGCTTTGAGCTCTGGACGGGCAAACCCGCGCCGCTCGACACCATGATGCGCGCGGCGCGAACCGCTCTCGCGTCGGACTCGGATTAGCCTTGGCGCATTGGATATTGCCAGTTCAGCGGGTGTTCATCACCGGACTCAGCGGGTCCGGCAAATCCACCGTCGGACGGATCGCGGCGCGCAGACTCGGATGGCGCGTGGTGGACACGGACAAAATGGTGGTTCGCGAGGCCGGTATGTCGATAGACGATATCTTCAAGAGCTTCGGCGAGCGTGAGTTCCGGCGGCGTGAGCGGGCGGCCCTGATGTCAACGCTAGGGCAGAATCGCGTGCTCGTGGCGACGGGAGGCGGCATAGTGCTCGACTCCCGCAATCGCAGCGACATGCTCAGCAGCGGACTTACGGTCTACATTAACGCCAGCCCCAGAAGCTGCGCGCTGCATCTCAACAACTCGAAGAGGGGCGAAAAAAGGCCGCTCCTCGAAGGTGACGATGGGCTTGAGAGCCGTCTGCGAACCATGCTTGCCGAGCGCTCGCAGCTCTACGAGACGGCGCACTTGACGGTCGATGGCGAGAGGGAACGCGTCGGCGAGCTCGTCACCGACTTCCTCGCGGCGCTCGCCCGCGCGGGTGTAACCGACGCTGACGGCCTGCCGTGAGCGTAGCCGACTCTGTAGTCGTCGGACGGGCGATGCTGGATCGCCTACCCGGCGAACTGGACGCCAAGGGCCTTGGCGGCACCGTATTCATTGTGACGGACACGGCGGTCGGGGAGCGCCATCTTGCATCGGTCGAAACGGTGCTTATCGGCGCGGGTTGGCGTGTGCAAAGCAGGCAGATACATCCGGGCGAGCAGTCTAAGTCGCTTGAGGAGGCGGCAGGGCTATACGACTGGCTGCGCCGGTCGGAAGCCGAGCGCGGCGACACGGTGCTCGCGCTCGGCGGGGGAGTGATAGGCGACCTCGCAGGCTTCGTCGCGGCCACCTACCTGCGCGGCATGAAGTGGGCGCAGGTCGCGACCACCTTGCTGGCGCAAGTCGATAGCAGCATCGGCGGCAAGGTCGCCGTCGATCTTCCGGACGGGAAGAACCTGGTCGGCGCGTTTCACAATGCGTCGCTTTCGTTCCTCGACACCGCGCTGCTGGACAGCCTGCCAGTCAATCAGCTTCGCGCCGGGTGGGCCGAGGTAATCAAGACGGCAATTGTGCTCGACAGCGAGTTCTTCGAGAATCTGGAAAAGCAACTCGACGACCCCGGCCGGCCGGACCTTCTGACAACGGCGGTGGAGCGGTCGGCTGCACACAAAGCGCGCATCGTGGACGAAGACCCTCTCGACAATGGCGTCCGCGCCCTCCTCAACTATGGGCACACAATTGGCCACGCAATTGAAGCTTCCACCGGCTACAGCAAATACCTGCACGGCGAAGCGGTCGCGGTGGGAATCGCCGGAGCCGCCGCGCTGGCGCGAAAGATGGACGTCCTGGATGCCGCGGACGAGCTGCGGCAGGTCGATCTCTTGCGGCGGGTGGGACTGCCGGTCACGTTCGCTGGAACCGATCCCGACGCCGTGGAAGCGGCGATGCGTCACGACAAGAAGGTAAAAGACGGACGGCCTCGGTGGGTTTTCGCTGAAGCCATTGGCAGCGGCTCGTTCGGCCATATCGCACCGCGGCGCTTCGAGCGCGAAGTGATTGAAGACCTTTACGAAGGTCGATAGTGGACACCCGACCGGCTCCGAACTCCTGGAGCATGGTTGTCGGGCCCCGATAGTAGAATTCTCTTCGAACGAAGCCCCGGCGCGGGCCGCGCCGACTGGTGGTCGATGGAAGCTCTAGGCCGATACCTAACATACGCAATCGCGTTTTCGGGCGCGTTTCTGGCGTCCGTGTGGCTCGCATCCGCGTTCTGGGCCTATCACGACATAGGCGCACGGACGCACGACATCTACGTCCGTCTGTTCGCCACTCTGATGGTCGTCTTGCTGGGTCCGTTCGGCGTGGCGCTATATCTGGTGATGCGCCCTCGGGAAACACTGGACGAGGCATACGAACGAGCTTTGGGCGAGGAGGCGCTTCTTCGCGAAATCGAGGAGGCGGAATACTGCCCAACCTGCCGCCATCGCGCGAAACCGGATTACCTGGTATGCCCGAATTGTCACGCCGAGCTCCGCACGACGTGCGGAAACTGTAGCCGCGCACGAGAGCTGCATTGGGACGTGTGCCCATATTGCGGCGAGCCGTGAACTCAGACGGTCAGGCACAAGCAACCGGTAGTCCGAAAACTCAAGATTCCACGCCATACCGCGTTCGAATAGCGCAAATGGCTCCGTCGGACCGACCGCGGGAACGGCTGGCCGAGCGTGGCGCCGAGAACCTCTCGAATCCTGAGCTGATCGCCATCATTCTTAGGACCGGTACCAGCCGCGGCAGCGCGCTCGATCTCGCGGACGAGTTGCTGTCCCGCTTCGGCGGCCTCATGGGACTTGCCCAGTCTGACACGCTTGCGCTCCAAGAGGTGTCAGGCATCGGCGCCGCAAAAGCGGCCGAGCTCAGAGCGGCGCTTGAAATCGGGCACAGGCTCGTGCTCGCCCGGGCGGGTAACGACGAGAAGCCGAGAATTGGGTCTTCCGCCGACGCCGCGGCGCTGATAGGACCGCCGCTCCGGCTTCTGGAACAAGAGAGTCTGCGCGTCGTTCTGCTTGACACACGGCACAGAGTCCTCGGCGTCGAAACGGTAGCCACCGGTTCGCTCAACGTCGTCTCCGCGCGGGTTGGCGACATCTTCCGGGCAGCCGTGCGGCGCAACTGCGCGGCGCTGGTCCTCGCCCACAACCACCCGAGCGGCGACACCGAGCCATCCACCGACGACATCAACCTGACGCGGCGGGCAATCGAGGGCGGCAAGCTGCTCGGCATAAACGTGCTCGATCATCTCGTAATCGGCAGCTCCGGCGAGGGCTATGCCAGTATTCGCGAGGTCAGTGACTTATGGTGACCACCATGTGCTGGAAACGGGCGATGATCTTTCACCTCTCAGCCGGACGCGGGCTTTACGTCGGCATCAAACAGCCTGAGCGAGTATGAAGATAGACGCTTCGGCGCAGCTAATTCCGTATGGCGGCAACAGACCGCAGGTCGCCGGCGGCGTCTATCTGGCTACCGGCGTGGTCCTCGTCGGGAGCGTATACGTGGCGGAGGGCGTGAGCATCTGGTTCAACGCCGTGCTGCGGGCGGACTATGAGCCTATCCGCATAGGCAAGAACACCAACATCCAGGACGGAACGGTGGTGCACATCGATCACGGATTCCCGACGGTGGTGGGCGATGACGTGACTGTCGGCCACGCGGCCGTCATTCACGGGGCCGTGGTTGGAGACGGCTCCCTGATCGGCATGAACAGCACGCTGCTGACCGGGTCTCGTGTTGGAGCGGGATGCCTTGTAGCTGCAGGTGCGGTCATCCGGGAGCACGCCGAGTTTGGCGACCGGGCGCTAATAGCGGGAGTTCCGGCCAAGCAGATCGGAACAGTCAGTGACGATATGTTCGAGCGCATGGCCCAGAACACCAGATCTTACGTGAGCCTGGGAGCCGAGTATCTGACGATGATCGGAGCGGACGGTCCCTAGCGCCACTCGATTCAACTCTGGTCAAGAGCGGCATCGCGGTAGTATCGTGCACGGTATGGCGAAGGTATTGACTGATGGAACGGTCGGGACCGCCCGCGCGGCGGCGGTTGTAAGCGTGCGGCTCTTTGCGGGCGCGGCCGAGGTAGCCGGTGTGAGAGTCCAACGAGTGACGATCCAAGACGGCGCCACGGTTGACGAAGTCTTCGACCGCATGGCCGAACAATTTCCCGCCCTGGCCGCGATGAAGGCCAGTCTCAAATTCGCCGTAAATCAGGAGTTCGTGGAGATGGATCAAAGACTCTCCGACGGTGACGAAATGGCGGTCATACCGCCGGTGAGCGGTGGCTAGGATAGTCAAGATCGTCGAAGGCCAGATCGACTTTCACGAAGCGCTGGAAGCCGCACGCAGTCCGCGAAACGGCGGCCTTGCGACCTTCTACGGCAGCACTCGCGACAACTCCGAGGGCAAGTCGGTGCACCGGCTTTTCTACGAGGCGTACAAGCCGATGGCCGTGGCCAAAATGGAAGAGATAGCCGACCAAATCCGCGACAGGTGGGGGGTTGAGGACATAGCGATGGTCCACCGAATCGGCGAGGTGCCCATCGGCGAGGTAAGCGTATTCATCGCAGCCGGCTCGCCACATCGGGTCGAGGCCTTTTCCGCGTGTCGGTTCGCCATCGACACGCTCAAGGAAACCGTGCCCATTTGGAAGAAGGAGTTCTTCGACGACGGTGAAGTGTGGGTGGGCCAGACGCCGTCGGGTCGGGAATCCGGCGACTAGACCTCCACGGAATAGCGGCAGGTGAAGGTCGACCTCCACTGCCACACCGAGTTTTCGAGCGATTGCAGCACTCCGGTCGCAAAAATCCTGGAAACGTATCGAGACCGGGGCATCGACTGCGCCGCGATCACTGACCATAACGAGATCGATGGAGCGCTGGAGGCCCAGCGCCTCGGCATTATCCGTGTAATCGTGGGCGAAGAGATTATGACGACCCAGGGCGAGGTTATCGGCTTGTTCCTGAACGAGCTGATACCCAAGGGATTGCCGCCGCGTGAGGCGGTCGAGGCCATCCGCTCGCAGGGAGGCGTGGTGATTGCGCCGCATCCGACGGACCGGTTGCGGGGCAGCGCCCTGCGGCCAGCCGCACTCGCCGATCTGGCGGAACGACTGGACATGGTGGAAGTCTTCAACGGCCGCACGGTGCTATCCAGCGACAACGAAGCCGCCCGTCGGTTCCAGGAATCCCACGGGCGGATCGCGTGCGTGGGCAGCGATGCGCACACGGTGCAAGAGATCGGCGGGTGCTATAACGAAATCGACAAGTTCGACGGCCCCGAAGACTTTCTTGCCAAGATGGCGTCCGCCCGGCTGGTCACCGCCAAGAGCCCGTTTCGAGTACATTTCCATTCGACCTTCGCCAAACTCCAAAGCCGCCTCGCCCGCCGCAAGAAACTTCGAGACGAAGTCTTGCGCTCGTAGAGGGCGCGAGCCGTCCGAAGCGAATGGAGAGTCAGGCACCGACACCAGGCAGCGGTTGTTTTGTGAATCGCGCTCTTTTTGAGAATTACCCTGTGAAGATTCAAAAATGACCAATCGTGAGAGACCGACATGACAGCTATAGTTGTGCTTGTCAATTCTTCAAATAAATCTCCTGAAAGGCTTGCGCGCGGGCCAGGCAGGGCTCGGGGTGATCGTAGACACAACTCCAGTCTCGTCGACCACTGAGTTTTCCGCCCCGTATCGGGTACCGGGCAGGCCCTTCGACGGGCTCAGGGCAAGCTCTCCGTGCGGAGGGACAGGTAAATTTATGGGGAGTCTAATTACACATTGAAGTGCATTCTTGGCGAGGCAAACGCCGTCGGGTTATTGACAGCTTTCGAAAAGCCCGCGTAGCATCGTTCTTGCGGAACTTAACTAAATTGAGGGCGATATCGATGGGCGCGATACCAATCATTCGATCGGTGCGCGAGATTGGTACGTCCCGTTTTCGACCAGCTCCCGCCCATGGGCAATGACTAGATAGGCAAACGCCGTTCTGAAAGCCGTGGGCGAGCACCCACGGCCTTTTTTGTTTGCCAATCCCATCTGGAGACATTTATTGACTGACGAAACACATCGGGAAGTTCCCCTGATGTTGAAGAACCTGACCAAGCGCTTCGGCGGCGGGCTCTCGTTGCCCTTTCTCAAGAAGCGATCTGTACCGGAGGCAACGCTGGCTGTCGACGGCGTCGACCTGACCATCGAGCGTGGTCAGATTTACGGAATCGTGGGGTCGAACGGCTGCGGCAAATCGACGCTGGTGCGGATAGTCGCGACGCTGCTTCTGCCCGATGGCGGCGAGGCCAAGGTGTTCGGCAGAGACGTGGTTCACGAAGCCCATCTGGTCAAACGGTTGATCAGCCGGGTGTCGGTCGAGCCTTCGTTTTTCAAGAAGCTGAGCCCCATGGAGAACCTGATCTTTACGGCCCAGACATACGGAATGAGACGATCGGCGGCGACGGCGAAAATTCTCGAAATTCTCGACCGCCTGAGCATCGACGGCAAAAGGGCACGCCGGCCGCTCGAGCAAATGTCGCGGGGAATGCAGCAGAAGGTAGCGATAGCGCGGGCGTTCATGACTTCCCCCATCTTGCTGCTGTTGGACGAACCGACCACCGGTTTGGACCCCGGATCCAAGATCGACGTCCAGCGATTCGTCAACGAAGTGAGGGACACGCACGACGCCACTGTGTTGCTGATGAGCCACGACATGGACGAAACGGCGAGTTTGTGCGATTCCGTTGCGATTATGTCCGAGGGAAAGCTGGTCGCGAAGGGGTCGCTCGCGTCCGTGCTGGATCAAGCCGGCAACGGTCGGCCCGCCCCCAACCTGGAGACCGCCTTTCTGCGTCTGACGGGGCATCAGATTGCCGACGAAGAGCGGGTCGAGCAACGCTGATGCTCACAGCACAAATCGATTGGGAGTTTTGAGATGCTGCTTTCAACCACCAGCGCCCTGGGAGTGTGGGCGTTTGTCGAAAGGAACTTTCGGGCGGCCCGGCGCTACTGGGGCTGGGAGATTGCGTGGCTCACATACAGCGTGGTCAACGTTCTCGCGGTTACCTACATCGCGCCGGGTGCGCGCGAGCTTACCGGCACGCCCTTGGCGGACGTTGGACTACTGACCATCTATCTGCTCATTGGCACGCTCGTGTGGGCCTTTCTCCACGAGGTATTCGACATGACTGCGTTCATGGTGAGCTGGGAACGCTGGGAGGGGACGATTGAATATACGTTCATGGCGCCGATCCGGCTGGCGACAATGCTCTTCGGATCGTCAATATTTTCCGTCGTATACGCCGGAATTCGCGCGCTAGTGGTCCTCGGCCTGGCCTCGCTTTTCTTCGATCTGGATCTGACCGGAGCGAATTTCGTAACGGCGGCAATATTCCTGGCCGTCGGCAGCATCGGTTTTCTCGGCTTCGGAATAGTGGCCGCAACGCTGCCGTTGATGTACGTCGAACGAGGTCCGCAAATGACCATCATCGTGTCGGCGACGCTGCTGCTGGTTTCGGGTATCTACTATCCAATATCGGTACTGCCTGGCTGGCTTCAAGCGATTTCGTGGATATCCCCGGCCAGATACGTTCTGGAGGGCATCCGCGCGGGAATACTGGACGGCCTTCCGGTTACCGAGCTGTGGGGAACGCTGGGACCCCTGGCGCTGATTTCGGCGGCTGCTGTGCCGCTTGGAGTCTGGATATTCAGCCTCGCCGCCAAATACGCCAAGAAAACCGGACGTCTGAAGAGGTCGGGTTAGACCGGCTGGTCGCGCCTGCGCTTAGGAGGATTTTCCGTGGGTGATCAGGTAGACGTGGATGATTCGCTGCAACGCAGTCAGATGCGTGACTATCGCCAGCACCCAGATCGCGGGAACCAGCAGCCAGCTTGAGAGCGCCGCGGCGACTCCAAGGATTATCAATCGCTCGGGGCGCTGGAGAAGCCCGACCTTGCATTCGAGGCCGAGGCCTTCGGCCCTGGCCTTCGAATAGCTGACCAACAGGGAACCCGCCGCGGCGGCGAGCACGACTATCGCCTCGACGTTGCGGCCCGTGACCGAATAATGCCAAACGAGGCCCGCATACATCGCCAGCTCGACGTAACGGTCTAGCGTGGAGTCGATAAACGCCCCGAAGACCGTAACCTGCTGCTTCACGCGGGCAAGCGCGCCGTCGAGCATGTCAACGGCGCCCGACACGAGCACCAGGACGCCGCCCACGAGATGCTGGCCATTGGCGAGAAACACGGCCGCGGGGATACTTAAGACAAATCCCGAGAGCGTCAGCATGAGCGGCGTGACGCCGATTGCCGCCAGTGGCGAAACGACCCTTTCCGCGGCGCGCCGCGATACGTGCTGGACGCGCGTTCCGATCATTCCGCGCGGGACGCCGTGGCAGGCATCAGGGCGGGCCGGCCCGCCCCGCCGCGGCGGTCGAGAAGTTCCCGGTAGAAGTCCATAACTCTGGCGGCAACGCCGTCCCACGAGAAGGCCGCGGCCGCCCGCAAACCCTCGGCCCGCAACTGGGCGGCCCGCTCCGGATAGGTCATTAGCCGCAGAATTGCTCGCGCCAGTGCACGGGGATCTTCCGGTGCGACGAACAGCACCGCCCGACCGTCGACGCTCAGGGAGCGATAGCCCGGAAGGTCGCTGGCAATTACAGGTGTTCCCGCGGCCATTGCTTCGAGCAGCACAAGCCCCTGACTCTCACGACCGCCTATCGCGGGGGCGCAGAACACGTCGGCGGACTTGTAATAGCGGAGCTTGTCTTCCTCCGACACGAACCCCTGGAACCGGACGTTGCGCAAACCGTGGCCGCGGACCATCCTCTTGGCTTTTTGAAGCTGCCGGTTCGTAAACGCACCTACGATTGTCAGAGAGGAGTTGTCGCGCAACCTTTGCACAGTAGACATCGCTTCAAGCAGATAACTCAGCCCCTTCCGCTTCTCCAGCCGTCCGACGAACAGCACGTTAAACGAATCGGGTGGGACCTTCGGCATGGGCGGCACGTCACGCCCGTAGCGCTTGGCGTCTATGCCATTGGGAATAACCCGATATTCGCCCCGAAAGCTCCGCCCAACGAAGTTTCGCGCGGCATTCGAAACCGCTATCCGGCCATCGAGCATACGGATTAGCTTTCGCAGTACCGGCTTGTACGTGCGGTACACGGTGGTTGTATCGCGCGACGCGTGAAAAGTGCCGATCTTGAGTGCGTTCGAGTTCTTGGACTGTCTCAGCACGTACCACGGCAACAGCGGAACCATCGGCTCGTGAATATGAATTACGTCGAATTCGGCTTCGGCCAGCAGTCGCTTCACGCTTCGCCCGAGCGTTAGTGAAAACGTCAGGCGCGCCACCGAAGCATTGCTGCGCATGGGAACGATCGTCTTGCCGATCCGGTGGAAATGAGGGATGTTCCGCTCGGCGTCGTCGTCGGAACTCGGAGCCAGAATATGCACTTCGTGCCCCGCCGACCGGAATTGCTGGCTCAGGTTGGTTATGTGGTTCGTGACTCCCCCGGGAAACGGAAAGTCGTAGGGAGAGACGAGTGCGATTTTCAGCGGTTTGTTGGAAGGTCCGTCAACCATCATGCCGGCGAACTGGCTGACCGCCCGACTGCGTTTTGCGGGTTTAGATGCTTCGGCCACATAGGCCTGAACATGTACCACTGGTCGGGGCGGCGGCGAATCATCGCCTCAATATTACTCATTACAGCTTGTGTTATACCCTCGACGTTGGCATTTGGGGACCTTTCGCCGTCGGTATAGATAGGCGGATATGCGACCGCGGAGTAAGTTTGGTCCGGATTTCGGATGGCCCCTCCCACGACTATCGGCGCGCCGGTTCTGATCGCCAGCTTGGCGGTCCCAGCCGGGACGTAGGTACGCCGCCCGAAGAAGCTCACCTCGACGCCTTCGCCAGGCGTCGGACGGTCGGCCACTACCCCGAGATATTCGTTTCTTCGAAGCGCCCGCAGCGCCGGGCGGGCGGCGTTGCCAAGCTGCACGGCGTTAACGTTCTTGTCGGCCCGGACTCGCCGGAGAAGCTCGTTGGCCTCGGGATTCGAAAACGTTTCCTGGATCACAGTAAGAGGATAGTCGAATGCGACAGTTGCGCCAGCCACGTCCCAGTTTCCAAAATGAGCGGTGACGAATATTCCCCCTCTCTTGAGCTTGCGGGCGACCACAACGTTCTCCCAGCCCTCTATCGACTTCACGCGGCGGCGCAAGTCTGACCGACTGTCCTGATGGAACCGCAGGAGATCGATCGAATGCTCGGCATATTGAGCGACCGACTCCCGCGCCAGCGCCTTGACAACGGGATCCGTACCTGGCCGTCCCAACACCACCGACATATTGGCTATCGTATTTCGGCGGACTTTTCCCATCAGCTCAAACGCGAGCTTACCTGCGAGACGCGCCACGGCGGTCACGAGCAGGGTGGGCAACCCTCCCAGAATCCACCCCGCCAGTTCAAACAGCCGGATCAAGGCATAGGGTCGGTCGATGGGTTATTGATCGCCAGCTCCGACGCCGCGATGAAGTCTTCAACCATGGACCGCGCCTCATCGTCGGAGTATTGAACCGGCGGCGACTTCATGAAGTAGGCCGAAGGCCCTTCTATAGCGCCGGTCAATCCGCGGTCACGCGCCAGCTTCGCGCATCGAACGGCGTCGATAACAACGCCCGCCGAGTTAGGAGAGTCCCAGACTTCGAGCTTGACCTCGGCATTGAGCGGCATGTCACCGAAGCCTCTTCCTTCCAGCCGGATGTAAGCCCATTTCCGGTCGGTCAACCAGGGCACGTAGTCGCTCGGGCCAATATGGACGTTGCGGTCGTCAAGCTCGTTTTCCAGGACGCTTTGCACCGAGTTGGTCTTCGATTCCTTCTTGGAGGCCAGCCTTTCGTTTTCAAGCATGTTCTTGAAATCGGCGTTGCCGCCGACGTTGAGCTGCATCGTGCGCTCGAGCGGCACGCCGCGTTCCCGGAAGAGCTGCGCAAGTACCCTGTGAACAATGGTGGCGCCGACTTGCGACTTGATGTCGTCGCCTACTATCTGCGCCCCGGCGTCTCGAAAACGCTTCTGCCAATACTCTTCGCGCGCGATGAACACGGGCATGCAATTCACCATGCCCACGCCGGCCTGCAAGAGCTGCTCGACGTACCACTTCGTAGCCTCTTCACTTCCCACCGGGAGGTAGTTGACCACCACGTCGGTACCGGTGTCTTTGAGGATGTTGACTATGTCGTCGGTACTGCCCGAGGCCTTGGTGATGGAGTCGCTCATGTAGGCGCCTATTCCATCGTGGGTCATACCCCTGTGAACCTTGACGCCAACTTGCGGAACTTCAGCGAACTTGACCGTGTTGTTAGGGCCGGCGAATATCGCCTCCCCCAAGTCCCGTCCGACCTTTTGGCTGTCGACGTCGAACGCGGCGGTGAACTCGATATCGGATACGTGATATCCCCCGAGATCGACATGCATCAGACCCGGAACTTCGTCCGAAGACTGGGCGTCCCTGTAGTAGCTGACCCCCTGAACGAGTGACGACGCGCAGTTGCCGACTCCGATGATGCCTACTCTGACTTCACTCATTCGTGTTGACCTTCCTCCCTGGTCTGGGAAACAGCATCCGGCTCACACACGAGCCGGTGGTTTCGACTATGTGCATAAAGTCACGTTAGTAATAACTGACGCGTCATCGTTTCCGTTGCCCTTGCGGGTCGACGAAAGTTCCATCGACCTCCTGTCATCGAGCGTAACCTACCGACCTGGTCTCTCGAATCACGATGACCTTGATCTGTCCAGGATAGGCCATCGTGTCCTGGATTTTCTTACTGATGTTCCTGGATAGACGCAACGCGCCGAGCTCGTCTATATCGTCGGGCCGGACTGCGATCCGAACCTCTCTGCCGGCCTGAATGGCATAGGACTTCTCGACTCCGTCGAACGAATTTGCTATGTCTTCAAGCGTCTGCATTCGCTTGATGAACAGATCGACCGTCTCCCGCCGCGCCCCCGGACGAGCCGCAGAAATGGCGTCCGCCGCGGCTACCGCGAAAGCCTCGAAACTCGCGGGCTCTTCCTCGAAATGATGCGCGGCGATGGCGTTGACGACCGGCTTGGACATACCGAACCGCTTCGCGCGTTCAGCTCCAATCAGGGCATGGGGCCCCTCGACTTCGTGGTCAATAGCCTTGCCTATGTCGTGCAGCAGGCCAGCAAGCCGGCACATGGCGGCATCGCCCCCCATCTCGCCGGCCATCGTCGCCGCCAGATATGCGACTTCCAGGGAGTGCATCAACACGTTCTGCCCGTAGCTTTGGCGAAACCTGAGACGTCCGAGCAGTTTGATCAGCTCCTGATGAAGGTTGGGCACACCTACGTCAAAGGCCGCGCGCTCGCCCTCCTCCCTGATGATCGTATTGACGTCGCGGCGCGCCTTGGCCACCGTCTCCTCAATGCGGGCCGGATGGATTCGGCCGTCCTTAATCAACCTGGACAAAGCCGTTCTGGCAATCTCCCGGCGCACCGGATCGAAACTCGAAAGAACGACTGTTTCCGGGGTGTCATCGATTATCAAATCAACCCCGGTAGCGGCTTCGAGCGCACGGATGTTTCGTCCTTCACGGCCGATGATCCTGCCCTTCATGTCATCGCTGGGCAGGGGAACCGCCGAGACGGTGGACTCGACCGCATGATCGGCGGCCACCCGCTGGATAGAGAGCCCCACAAGCCACCGCGCCCTGCGATCGGCTTCCCGCTTCGCGTCTTGCTCAGCGAGATAGATGATCTTGGCCGCTTCGTCCGAGACTTCGTCCTGGACTCTATCCAGAACGATCTCCCGCGCCTCATCCTTGGAAAGCTGGGCGATTTTCTGAAGCGTACGATCCTGCTTTTCCTGCGCGCGACCAAGCTCGGAGCCTCGACGGTCGAGCCTGTCTTTCAAGCGACGCAACTCTTCGTCGCGCCGGTCCAGCTTCTCGACGCGGCGCTCGAACGCCTCTTCACGCTGCTGAAGGCGTCGCTCCCGTTGCCTAGTCTCGTTGCGCCGCTCGCGCAACTCGCCTTCGACTTCCCGTCGATATTCCCCGGCCTGTTGCCGAGCATCGGCGATGATCTCGCGCTGTTTGGTCTCTACCCGAGCAAGCTCGGATTCGAGGTTTAGGGCAACCTCACCGACTTGTCGTTTGGTAAGCCAAAGCTGAAACCAGTAACCGCCGGCAAGCCCCAGCAGGGCCATGCCGCCGGCCAAGACTGCGTAGTGCCAAGCTTCCATGGGTATTCCTCCAAGAAGCCGTCGATTGGGATGTTAGTTCGATGGATTGATAGCAATTCCTCGGCCGCATCAATTGTGCGATGCAGTGGACATTCCCACTACACACCGAAGTTCTAACCAATCTTACTCATCTTCGGTTCGCAATACCGACGGATCAGCCGCCTTTTTGCGAGTTTCTACTGCAAGAGGGTTCTATAAAAACGGGCTGTCGCGGCCGCGATTCGAGAATGAGTGAATTGAGCGAGGACGCGCTTTCTGCCGTTCCTTCCGAGTGTCCGGCGGTTCGGCAGGTCATCTCGCAAGCTAGTCATGGCAGCCGCCAGCGCATCTACGTCATCCGGCGGAACCAGGACCCCCGCATCGGCAACAACGTTTGGAATCTCGCCCGACTTCGAGCCGATGACCGGAACTTCACACGCCATCGCTTCGATCAGCGAGCGGCCAAACTGCTCAACCCACCTGGGAGTAGGTATGGATGGGAGAACCAAAACGTCGACCGAGTTCAGAAATGCCGGAATATCCTCCGGCGGCATGTGGCCCGCGAGCTCCAGTCGGTTCCCAAATCCACGCGCTGCGGCATATTGGCAAACCCATTCGGCCAAAGGTCCGTCTCCGGCAATTGAGAGTCGCTCCCGTCCGCCGAGCCGCTCGAAGGCCGGCAAGAGCGTCCTGAGGCCCTTGGCCTCGACCAGACGCCCCACAAATCCCACCGTGAATGGACCGTCTTTCCTGTCCAACGTCGAAGGCCGGAACATCTCGGGATCGACGCCGAACTGAGGTATCACGGCCGCCGGCCCGATGAAGCCCTTGGCTAAAAGGACGTCCAGCGCCGCTTGCGTGCCGGCTATTGCCGCGGCGTTTCGATACGAGTAGCGCTCAAACCACTTAAATGGCGGAAGATATCGCCGGTTGAGATTCTGCCAGGCGAAGAACAAGCATCGCGCATTTGCGCGGCGCGCAAGCCTGATGGCGTGGGCAGTCGCGAGGTTGTACGGCTCTTCGTCCACGTGCACCAAGTCGGGGCGAAAATCGTCGATCTCGCGCCCCAGTCCGGGAAAGAAGTGAACATGAAACCGTCCATTGAACAGCGCCCGCCTCACACGCAGCTCGTAGCCGTCGACATGCAAACGGCTGAGCTTCTGTCTTGTTCGTCCCGTGCGCCAGTAAGGAGGCGTGACGGCCCGGAGCTCGATATCCGGTTCTCGCGCAAGCTCCTCAAGTTTCTTTTGATATGGCCCGGATACGAGGGCTTTCGATATCAGCAGGACTCTCAAAGCAACTCCGAATACGCCGAGAGCGTGAGCCGGGCGGTTCTCTCCCACGTGAACTCGGCCGCTCGGGCGCGGCCAGCTTCAATCAGGCCCCTGGACTTCTGCGGGTCTGTCAGCAAGCTCAACACGCCTTCGGCCCACTCGTGGGGCTCGTCGGGATCGGCCAGCAGCGCCGCTCCTCCGACTACTTCGGGCAAGGAAGTTCTGTCTGAGCAAATGACGGGCGTTCCACACGCCATCGCTTCCAGTGGCTCGAGGCCGAACCCCTCGTACTTTGACGGGAATACGAACGCGTCGGCGGCGGTCATCAGGGCGGCCTTTGAGGATTCGGCGACCGGGCCGAGGAATCTTACCGAGTCGCCAATGCCAAACGCAGAGGACATCTTTCGGTAGTCCGGAAATAGAGTAGATCCCGTGTTTGGAATCCGTCCCGCCAACGCCAGAAGCGGACATTTGCCCCGCGGCATGAGAAACCAGCCTCGCAGCAAGGTGTCGAGGCTCTTTCGAGTGTCGCCGCCCCCCAGATAAAGGACGAACGAATCGGGCAACTCGTAATGGCTTCGCACTTGCTCAACCGCCTCCGGCGGCGCGGGCGCCAAGCCTGGATCGACGCCCAGCGGAACGACCCGTACGCGGTCGCGCGAAACTCCAAAGACGCGATTGACATCTTGGGCCGTGTGTTCCGAATCCGCCAGCAAAAGCGCGCCATGGCGCGCCGCCGATTTTGCGAGTGCGTTGTAGATCTTCATCCACGGAGTGCGCGCATAGGGCCGCAGCACGAATCCGATCAAGTCGTGAACTGTCATAACGTGACGGTCTTCACGGCGGGTGGCGCTCAGATATGGAGAATGGACGATCTGCGCACGCGAACGCCGTGCGGCGCGGGGCCATCCGAATAGCTCCCACATCAGTTTGCCGGGCCGGCCAAGGGCCTCGTAGAACGGACCGATGGACGCTACGTCGAAACGGTCGTCGGATGCCACACGCTGAAGCTCGCGACAAAGATTGATGACGTATTGACCGGAGCCTGTCATGGGATGGCGCAGGAAGTAGCCGTTCAGGCTTACGTTCAATCGTCCGAACACCTAGCCAACGCCGGGCGGTCTCTTGTCAGGTCTTGTTCATCCCCAACCGACGCCAGACACCCAACTCCGAGCCGTCATCTCTGTCAGCCTTGCGCTTGACGTGAAGCAGGACCGACAGAACAAGCCCGGCGATCGCGAAGAGCCACGACTGGGTGACAAGTCCCAGGATGATGGGCAAGGTGCGGTAGACCACGGTTGAACTCGTGAATGTCCGACGAGTGACGATTAGCGAAAGGAACCACACCCCGACAATGACGAACGGGAGAGGTGGCCATATGAACATCATCGTCCAGCCCATGGTGGTCGTGCCGATTCCGCCGGAAAAGGCTAGCCAGATGGGCCACATCGCGCCGACGGTGACAAATATCAACCCGACGATGATGGCGATGATGGTGAGCTCGTTTTCAGGTATCCGCCCGAAAACAATCGTGTGCTCATCTTCGGGAACAAGCCAGGTCGCCAGGATTACCACGGCAAAACCCAAACCTGCGTTGGACAGTACCGTGAGCAAAGCAGGGGTCAAGCCGACGCTGCGGAAGGAGTTGTAAACGGTGATGTTGCCCGTGCCGAGCTTGCGCAGATCACGCCTCGCCACAACAAGCGTCCAAATGAACGGAAACGGGATAGAACCTATGACGTATGCCACGACCGCGACGGCGATCAGGCGGAATACGGTCTCGACACTCATGGCTCGGTTCTCCCCTGCCTCCTCTGCCTAGAGGTTACCGTAATTCGACTTTATGACGGAATCGACGGGAAGCGCATTCAGGAAGATCCCAGCACGGCGCGATAGACGGTTTCGGTCTTCTCGGCAGCCGCCTCCCAGGTGAACTCCGCGGCGCGGAGCCGGCCGCGTCTCACAAGACATTCGGCGAGGTCGGGCTGGTCGATTACGTTAACAACTTGCTCCGCAATATCGTCGGGGTTGTCCGGCGACGCCAGCAGCGCGGCCGCTCCGGCGACTTCGGGCATGCTCGAAACGTTGGCGGTTATCACGGGAGTGCCCATCGCCATCGACTCGATAATCGGAATCATGAATCCTTCCGCTTTGCTGACCGCCAGCGTTACGCGGGCCAGCTGGTACAGGGGCTTTAGAAGCCGGTCATCCAGGGGTCCCAGAAAATGCACGAAACCATCGTCTGCTTCGGCGACCCCCGAATACACCTCGTCGGAGAGCCATCCCTCCGCGCCAACGTGAACCAGGTGAATATCCAGTCCCCGCCGCCTGGCGAGACCAACGGCCGCGGCCATTGTCGGGAGGTTCTTTCGAGGCTGGATCGTGCCGACCGACAAAGCAAATAGCGGAAACGAACCGACCAGTTGCCTCGCACGGTCCAGTGAGTCGGGCGAGCTCGGTTCGCTAAAGAACGGGTCGAGGCCGTTGTGGACGACGTGCACGAGTTCCGGTCGCACGTTGTATACATCGATCACGTCGGAACGCGTGGCCTCTGATACCGCGATCACGCGGCTGGAACGCTCGATCGCACGCGGAGTCGCCGAGTCGAGATAACGCTTCTGGGCGGGATGGGCGGTCTCGGGATGGGTGACGTAGCTCAAGTCATGGACCGTGACTACCGACCGCATACCCGGCCATACGGGAACCACAAAGTCGGGACCGTGATAGACGTCGAACCGTCCCAGCGCAAGCTGCATGGGAATGGGTGCGCGCAGCTTCTGTGAGACGGCGAGCCACAGTCTTTCCGAAATCGGGATCCGACGACATCGCACAGGAGTTTTTCGAAAGAAGTCGTTTGCTCGCTCTGACGGCTGAAGGCCGGGATAGAACGGCTGGTAGGCAAAATCGGTGTCGCGCTTGAGAAGCTCCTGGAGAAGCCCGCGGGTAACTCGACCAATCCCCGCGCCCTGCCAGGCGCCGGAAGTGAAATCGAATCCGATGCGGATCAGCCGGCCGCCGGTGTTTCCCACTTGAAGTCCGCGGCCAGGGCCAATCCGGCCGCCGCACCCAGAACCACGCCCATGCCTCCCACGAAAACGCTATCGACCATGTTATGGACCACGAACGCTCCGATGCTTGCCAGTGAGGCAATAGCCACGGTTCGCAGCGCGGGAGCGGAATTGGCCGCACGACGGGCCGCAACCAGCAGGACTATAAGGAAGGCGAGGAACGGCGCAAGGCCGATTACGCCGGTCTCCGCCGCAAGGTTCAGATAGAAGTTATGCGCGTGACCGAGCGACTCATCCCAACGCCCAAGGTTGAAGTCCTGGTAGCGGGTCTCATAGTTTCCCAGCCCGACGCCGCCGATGGGATTCGAGGCGAACATCCTTCCCGCCGCGGTCCAGAACGCCAATCGCTGCACGATGGCGAAATTGCCCGCGGTGACCCCTTCCGTCATTTCAATCGGACTCGCCAACCCCTCTCCGGCAAGGCGGGCTGGTTCGGGTATCCGGTCGTCGAAGCCGAAACTGAAGTGGCCGAAGGCGAGAACGAGAACCGGTATAACCGCGGCGGCAACGAGCAGCCTGCGATCGACCAGCCGGCGGCCTCCCGAATACCAAATCACGATAGCTGTCCCGGCCGCGACGGCTATCCAGGCTCCTCGCGACAAGCTAAGCGCCACCGCGCCCACGCCTGCGAGCCATAGCAACAACGCGGCCCATCGCCACCATCGTTTGCCGCGAAGCGCGAATGCCAACGCAAATGGCAAATGCAGCCCCAGATAACCGGCAAACGGATTAGGCTGCTCGAACGTCCCGTACGCCCTGACTATTCGTCCTATGAGAAAAGATTGCGGCCCAACGCCAAGAGCGGTTTGAGCGAGTCCGACCACGGCTTCGGCGGCCATTGCCGCGCCTCCGACGACAAGGACGGGCCGGAGGTCACGTGGATTGCGCGCGAGATCGAACGTCGCCAGCAGCGCGACGATTACCTCGACCCATTTCGCGAACTCCTTGAAAGCGGGAGGCAACCGAAGCGCCCAGAAAGCCGTGACCACCGCCAGTCCCACGAATACGAAGAGCAGCATGGCAGGTCTTGGAATGATGAATGGTCCTGGACGCCGGAATACGACAAGCCAAAAGACCACGACGGGCAGCACGGCTTCGGTGAGGCCAATCGTTATCCCGGCAAGATCGATTTCCAGCAGCGATCGCAGCGGCACCGACACCAGTAGCAACGCAAGACCGATTGACGGATGAGGCCTGCCAATGATTCCCGACGCCCGCAGCCCGACTCCAACCGCCGCCAGGCCGAATACGGCAATGATCGCGAGCCATGCCCTGCCGCCCGCGGCGACGGCTGCTCCGAGCGCGGCGGCCAGGACCAAAACCGCGGCCCTGGCCGTCACAATCGTGGCGGCTTGGAGTCTTCCCGACCGAGATTCAGAGAATGTCATCTGCCATTAGAAGCGCGCCGCGCCAATGCTGCCATCCACGCGAAACGGAACTCTATCCAAGTTCGTAATGGACAAACTCGGTTGCGCCATAATAATTGGAGTGTTCCCTGCCTTGATCGATCGAGTGAATTGCGTCCTAACAGTCTGGTCTTCGTGGGATTGGGCTCGAATCTCGGAGACAGGTCCCAGAATATAGTCACAGCGCTCGATTTGATCGCCGAACGGACGCTTCCGGTCGCCGCCTCTCCGCTGTACGAGACCGAGCCTGTGGGGTTCGCCGATCAGCCCAGATTCCTCAACGCCGTTTGCGCTGTCGACACCAGTCTCCGCCCCCGTGAGCTGCTGGGATTCCTTGCGTCCATCGAGCGGTCACTCGACCGGAAACCGGCCAAGCGGTGGCGTCCGCGAACTATCGATCTGGACATCCTTGCGATGGGACCGGCTACCGTCTGCGAGGACGGCCTGCGCATTCCGCATCCTCGGGTGACCGAGCGGCTCTTCGTGTGTCAGCCCTTTGCGGACCTTGCGCCTGACTTCGTCTTGCCGGGACAGAACTCGACGATGGCGACTTTGCGGGATTCGCTGAAAGGCGGCCCCGCCGTGGACGAATGGAGGCCGGCGGAGGAGTTGATCGAGTCGTTGCGCTGCACCGCCTGGAGCACCGGCCCCTTGCAAGTGGGGACAGCCGCCGCCCAGCCGATTTCGCCGGCGCCCGGACACATCACCTAGATTGAGACCCTCTGCCGACGCTCCCTACGTAGAAGCTCTTAAGTACCTCTACAGCTTCGCGGACATGGAGCGCGGGATCGGATTCTCCTCGCGCTCGCCGCGCGAATTTACCTTCGAGCGAGTCAGGCGAATGCTGCAATTCCTGGGCAGCCCGCACCGAGATGTCCGATTTGTGCACGTTGCCGGAAGCAAGGGCAAAGGGTCAACTTCGGCGATGATTGCCTCCATGGCTAAAGCCGCGGGTCTGCGGGTCGGCCTATACACACAACCGCACCTGCACAGCTTCACAGAGCGGATCATGGTGGACCTCACACCAATCGACCGACTGGTGTTCGCCCGCCTGATCCGGCAAGTAAGCGACGCGGTCGACTGGCTGGCCGAGCGTCACCCCAACCTCGGACCGCCCACCACGTTCGAATTCGCGACAGTGGCGGCTCTCAAGCACTTTCGGGATGCGGACGTCGATCTCGCCGTTATCGAGGTGGGCCTCGGCGGGACGTGGGACGCCACGAATGTCATCTCTCCGCTCGTCAGCGTCATCACGTCGCTCGAAATCGAGCATTCCGCGATTCTGGGCGACACAATCGAGGACATTGCAAACGCCAAGACCGGCATCATAAAGCCGGGCGTGCCCGTAGTTACCGTGCCGCAGGCCCCTGAAGCGATGGATATAATTCGGGCGCGGAGCGCATCCGCCGAGGCGGAGCTTACGGTCGCCGAAGCTGGCACCGTGGCGGCTACGGATCCTTCGGGCGGTTTTCACTGGGTTGGAAACAGACCTGCCGTCGACTGCACGGTGCAGTCGACGGTAACGAAAGGCCTGAGGCTGTCGTTCCCATTGCTGGGCCAGCACCAGTTGATAAACGCGGGCGCGGCGGTGCGAGCGATTGAAGCGCTGGCCGGGACGGGATCAGGCATTGACACGGATGCGATCAGAGCCGGCCTCGCAAGCTGCAGCTGGCCTTGCCGCACGGACGTGCTGCAGCGTTCACCTTTCGTGATAGCCGATGGCGCGCATACGAGCCGTTCGGCAGCCTATCTGGCAAGCGCCCTACAAACGCTGTTCGGCGTCAAGTCCGCCGCGGTTGTGTTCGGGGCGCTCTCGGACAAACGGCATGTCGAGATACTGCGAACGCTCAAACCCGTCGCAAGTAAGGTCTACGCCTGCTCCTCGGCTCACCCTCGCTCCGCGAGTCCCCTCGACATCCTGTCAGCGGCGGCGGAGGCCGGAATCCCCGCTGAACTCCACGACGGCACGGGAGACGCGCTCCGAGCGGCGCTGGAGGAGTCAGGCGACATTGGAACCGTCGTCGCCACCGGGAGCCTGTTTGTGGCCGCCGAAGCGCGTGAAGAGCTTGGACTCGCCGGTTACGTCGATCCTGTTCTGATTCCCAAGCCAGCCCTGCCATGACCGAAGCGGTCACACAGCCTGGCGATCAGTCCGGCCAAGCAGGGCGGCGGACCACGCTCGGCAACGCCGGCGCCCACTGATGCGGCCCGTCGTGCCGCTGCCGGCCAAGGGCCGCCGCAGACGCAAGCTCAAAGCGGTTTTGGGGCGCGGCATCCTGACGATTGCGGGGACGGTGGCTCGCCTTAGCAGACTACGCGGCGGCCCGCCGCCGGACGTCCGGGGACTGTGGCCGTTTCCCGAGCCACCCCGCTCCATACTGCTGGTCCGGTTCGATCTGATCGGCGACACCCTGATGTCGCTTAGGCTCGCGGCCGACCTGAAGTCGATCTTTCCCAACTCCAAGATCACCTTTCTGACGACGCCCGGCTCGGCGCGTATCGCCGAACTTTGCCCTTACGTGGACCATTCGCTTGCGGCGGACATGCCAGCTGTAACCCATCTTCAGGGTGCATTGCATCGGCGTAGCTGGACGACCTCGATCTCGGTTATGAGGAAGATACGCAAAAGCCGCTTCGATCTGGCCATATCGCTGTACGGTCCTCTGGCGGGATGTGTAACGGGCCTCAGCGGCGCGCGCTGGCGGGTCGGCTACGAATCGGAAGCGCCGACGGGTTGTCTTGATTTTGCATTGCAGGGCCGACGCTTGCCCGGCACGAAGCACGAGGTCGAGTGGATACGAGGGCTTGCGGACCGTGACGCAACGACGCCCCCTAAAGGTAGCCTCGTAATACCTGACGACGCCGGACGCCGGGCGGCCATGATGATCCCGGAAGGCGACGACCCGCTGGTGGTCATCCACACCGGCGCGAGGAATGGCGGCGCGAAGATATGGCCGGTCGAACGCTGGAAGAAACTGGCAGCCCGAATAATCCAAAAAACTCGAGCGCGTCTCGTAATCGTCGGCGATGAGTTCGAGCGGATGACGGCTCGGAGCGTTATCCGTTCGGCTCCCCGGGCCCACGACCTAACCGGCAATACAAGCCTCGCCGAGCTGGCGGCGGTGATTTCTCGATGCGACGTACTGATCTCCGGCGACAGCGGCCCGCTGCATCTGGCCACGGCCCTGGGCAAGCGCGTGGTCGGACTCTACGGCCCGACCGACCCGGTTTTGAGCGGGCCGTTCGCGGACGATGCGATTATCGTCAGGGCGGGAATTCCGTGCAGTCCATGCTATGACCTGCGAGCACCGGCGGACTGCCCGTTCGGAGACACTCTTTGCATGGAATGGATCACACCCCATCAGGTGATGGAGGCAGTGTTGAAGCAGCTAGACGGGAGACGCGCGGGGTGACCGCCGGAGCAGACCAACCGGAAAGCGTGGATCTGATGGGGATTCCCATCGCGACTGTCCGTTCGGGCGAGGCGATGGCGTGGATAGCCGCCTGGGCCGAGAGCGCGAACACGCGAATCGTCTGCACGGTGAACCCGGAGTTCATAATGCGCGCGCGGCGCGACCTGGCTTTCCGGCAGGTTCTCGAACGCTCCGACATGAACGTTCCGGACGGCATCGGCATCGTGGCCGCCGCAAGGCTGGCGCGACTTCCGATAACCGAGCGGGTGGCGGGCGTCGACCTCGTGCAGACCATCTGCGAGCAAGGCAGTTACCGCGAATGGCGGATATTTCTCCTGGGCGGGGCGCCGGGTGTGGCCGATGACGCGGCCGCCAGACTGGAAGCCTCGTTACCGGGTCTGCGCATCGCGGGGTGCTCCTCGGCGAGCAGCGATCCGCGATTCGACGAAGCAACCGTGGCTGAGATCAACGCGGCGAGAACCCAAATACTTCTCGTCGCGTTTGGAGCACCCACCCAGGAGCTGTGGATCGAGCGAAACCTCGCGCGGCTTCGTTGCGGCGTTGCGATGGGAGTCGGAGGTACGCTCGACTACTTGTCCGGGAGGATAACCAGGGCGCCCAGGCTGGTCGGCGACTTTGGGTTGGAGTGGGCCTTCCGGCTGGCCATGCAACCTCACCGCTGGCGGCGGATGGCCGTGTTGCCGGGTTTCGCACTCTTGTCGTTCAAGGAGGCGATTCGGCGAAACGGCCGGCCGCCGGAGCGCTCTTGAGGCGGTCCCGGCGACTGCTCTAACCCTGCCGAAGCCAGCCTGTTCAGGCGGGACGCGGAGTCATCCATCGCGGTCGTATCGAGCCGGTCATGAGCAGTCCCCCAATGGCGGCGACCAGTGAAGCGAGCGCGACGACCGAGAGCGCAGTCTCGAATCCAAAGGAATCGGCCAGACGGCCTGTCGCCCACTGTCCGACCGCGCCGGACGCGAAGGTAAAGCCGAGCACTACGCCCGTCGCCGCGCCGACGAGCCGCGGCAACTGGTTCTGAATCATCACGATCGTTGGCGTGAACGAACCGGCCACGAGGAAACCTGCCACGGTAATCGCCGCGAGTGCGATGAGCGATCCGGGCATATAAACGAACACCAGCATCAAAGGCGTGGCCAGAGCGAGCGTTACCACGATTACCGGCTTGATGCCGAGGCGGTCGGAAAGCGCGCCGCCCGTTATCGTCCCAGCCGAGAATCCCGACATGAAAAGCGTGAGGGCGAGACCCCCGGCCTGAATCGAGAATTCAAGTGACCGGAAATAGAGCGGGATGAACACCGACATGCCGGCAAAGGTATAAGAGCGAAAAAATATCGCCCAAATGAGAGGCGCGACGGCCCGGCCGTCGATTCCCAGGCTCGGCCGCGTTTTGGCTACAGCATCTTTCTTGACGGCAGGCTGCGGTGTGACCGTCGCGAACTTGAAGACCGCGAAGCCCGCCGCCAAAGCGGGAATAATCATGAAAGCGGCATAGATCAACCCGAATTCCTGGAACAGCTTGGCGGCAATCAGCGGGCTGACCGCGAAGCCGAGCATCCCCCCGATGAAGAAAGTACCCACGGACGCGCCCTTGAGAGTACGCGCGGCCCTGTTCGCTACCGCCGCGCCGACCGGATGGAACATCCCGGTGAAGATGCCCGCCAATATCAGCAGGAGCACCAGCGAAAGGAAACTCCAGGCGAAGATCAAGCTGCCAATAAACACCGCCTGCATCACAAGGCCCACCACGGCCACCTCGCGATGCCCAAACCGGTCGCCTACGTACCCGCATAGAGGTTGGGCCAGTGAATTAGCCAGGGTGAACGCCGCCGCAGCGACTCCGACGTTCGCATAGCTCAGACCCAGGCTGACGACCAGAAATGGATACATCATGGTCGGCAGCGCGGCAGTATAGTCAACAGTAAAGTGACCGGCCGCAACCGAGAGAATGGCTCTGTTGCCTGGTGATATCAAAGCGCTGCTAGTTAAACACAAGCGCGGCTGGTTGATGCAATCGTTGAGAGCAGCTTGAACCGGAATGTTAGCATCGCGAATTACAGGCGGTGACTAGCAGCGATGTCCGCCGCCATATCGAATCCGCTTCAATCCCACAGAAGGAAACAACTAAATGCCCGCTAACGCCCCGCGTCGAGACCATAAGTGGGTCTATCTGTTCCATAAAGGCGGCGAGTCGATGCGCAACTTGCTGGGAGGCAAAGGCGCGGGCGTGGCGGAAATGACGCGGGCGGGAATGCCGGTGCCGCCGGGATTCACCATCACCACCGAGGCGTGTCTGGCCTATTTCGACGCGGGAAAGGCACGGCCAGACGACCTCGACGATCAGGTGTACTCGGCGCTGGCCGAGATCGAGAGCGCTACCGGCAAGGTCTTCGGCGATCCTGAAAACCCGCTGCTGGTCTCCGTCCGGTCGGGAGCGCGCGTTTCGATGCCCGGCATGATGGATACGATCTTGAACCTGGGGCTAAATCCGGAGACGCTGCGCGGTCTGACCGAGAGGACGAACGATGAGAGGTTCGCTCAGGACTCGTACAGGCGTTTCATCCAGGGCTACGGGTCGATTGTCATGGGGGTGGACAGCCGCGCGTTCGAGGAGATCATCGACGAACACAAGCGCCGGCTCGGAAAAGACAACGACCCCGACCTGAGTGCCGAGGACTGGATCGCGGTCGCGGCAGACTTCATCGACTTGATTCGCACCGAGACCGGTGCCGAGTTTCCGAACGATCCGCACGCTCAGCTGTTCGGAGCCATCGATGCGGTCTTCGACTCGTGGTACGGCAAGCGGGCCGTCGACTACCGGGACTTTCACAACCTTCCGCACGACTGGGGAACCGCCGTCAACGTTCAGACAATGGTATTTGGAAACCTGGGGATGTCCTCCGGGACGGGCGTTCTTTTTACCCGCGATCCCAACACCGGTGAGAAACGGCTGTTCGGCGAATACCTCCTCAACGCGCAGGGCGAAGACGTGGTGGCGGGGATACGTACTCCATCGAAGATCGACACGCTCCAGCAAAGCCTGCCGGACGTCTACGCCAAGCTCGACGAATACGCGATCGGGCTCGAACGCCACTACGGCGACATGCAAGACCTAGAGTTCACAATCGAAGACGGCGAGCTCTACATGCTGCAAACCAGGGCCGGTAAGCGCAGTCCCGCCGCGGCAGTGAGGATCGCGCTGGACATGGTCGAAGAAGAGACGATCGACCGTTTCGAGGCGCTCCGCAGGGTCGAGCCGAACCAGATCGACGCGCTCTTGCACGACCAGATCGACCCGGCTGACGAGGCCGAACCCATCGCAAGGGGCCTCAACGCCTCGCCCGGCGCCGCGGTGGGCAGGGCCGTGTTCACCGCCGACGAGGCGGCGGCGTTGGGACGGTCGGGCGAGCGCGTAATCCTGGTACGTCCCGAAACGTCTCCCGACGACTTCCATGGCATGGCGCAATCCCAGGCCATAGTTACGTCGCGCGGCGGCGCCACGAGCCACGCGGCCATCGTCGCCCGGCAACTCGGCCTACCGGCGGTGGTGGGGTCGGACGAGATCAAAATCGATCTCGACGCCAAGTGCTTTCGCGCGCGCGGCACGACCGTGGCGGATGGGGACATCATCACGGTGGACGGAACCGCCGGAACCGTGATGGCCGGAGAGGCGCGGCTGGTGCGAGGGGCCTTTACAGAAGACCTTGGCAGGTTGCTGGAAATCGCCGACGACGTCCGGCGGCTGGAAGTGTGGGCTAACGCCGACACCCCGGAAGAGGCCGCGACGGCTCGGGAGCTCGGCGCGGAGGGCATAGGTCTTTGCCGGACGGAGCACATGTTCCGCGAGGCCGGGCGGCTGCCGCTCATGCAGGAGATGATTCTGGCCCACTCGGAAGAGGAACGGCGCGCGGTACTCGACAAACTGCTGCCGATACAGAGCGCAGACTTTCACGGAATCCTCAAGGCAATGCGCGATCTACCGGTAATCATCCGCCTCCTCGACCCGCCGCTCCACGAGTTCTTGCAGGGCGTGGAGGACCTTCAGGAAGACCTGGCTTATCTCGGCCCGTCGGAGGCGGACGTAGCGCGGGGCGTAGCGATACGCCGGATGATCGTGCGCTCGCGGGAACTTGCCGAGGCCAACCCAATGCTCGGTCTGCGCGGATGCCGGCTGGGAATCGTATATCCGGAGATATACGAAATGCAGGTCCAGGCCATCATCGAGGCCGCGGTCGAACTGAAACGGGAGGGAATCTACACAAAGCCCGAGATCATGATCCCCCTGGTTGGTCACATAAACGAGTTAAAGGTCGTCGAGGCAGACCTGAGACAGACGGCGGAGAACGTTCAGCGAGCAACCGGTACGGAGATCGATTACAAGTTCGGCACGATGATGGAGGTGCCCAGGGCCTGTATCACCGCGGACGAGATTGCCGAGGTAGCTGAGTTCTTCAGTTTCGGCACGAACGATCTCACGCAGACCGCCTTCGGCATATCCCGCGACGACGCCGAAGTTAAGTTCCTATTGAAGTACTTCGAGGACGGCATCCTTCCCGAAAACCCGTTCCAGGTGCTCGACGTGACCGGGGTTGGAGATCTGATGCGAACGGCAATCGCCAAAGGGCGAGCGGTTAAGCCCGACCTCGAAATCGGGATTTGCGGCGAGCACGGCGGTGATCCCGATTCGATCAGCTTCTGCCATTCGTTGGGACTCAAATACGTGAGCAGCTCGATATACCGGGTTCCCGTGGCCCGGCTCGCCGCGGCCCACGCGGCGCTCGCGGAAGCAGGAACCGAGACTCGGAATCTGGCTGCTGTTTAGAGGTGCAGACGGCCACGGATCAGCCGTCCCTGCTCTCTACCCCTATCGTGATTCGACCAGCGCTCGCCCTTGCTCCTAAAATCCACGAGTGAGTCCGCAGCGCATGCACATCTCCATCGTTCCGATTGACCGCCGTTGATTCGATAAAGGAGCGTATAACCGCCGCTGAGGTGATCGGGCGGCGGGTCACGCTCGCGAAGTCGGGACGCTACCTTAAAGGGTTGTGTCCCTTCCATTCGGAAAAGACGCCCTCGTTCTTCGTCTTCCCCGACACCAACACATTCAAATGCTTCGGCTGTGGCGAAGGTGGAGACGTTTTCACCTTCGTGATGAAGACGGAAGGAATGGAGTTTCCGGAAGCGCTCCGTCAGCTCGCCGATGAAGCCGGCGTGGAGCTGCCGGCCAGGCGCGAGTCGGGCGCCTCCGAAATCAAGGAAATCGTGCAAGCCAACGTTGCGGCGACAAGCTACTTCCGCGAGGTTCTGCTCGATCAGCCAGTTGGAAACAAGGCCCGGGACTACGTCGAGCGGCGTGGCTTGAGCGACACCGTGATGGAGAAGTTTCAGGTGGGGTACGCTCCGGCCGGATGGGACAACTGCACCGCCCACCTGCTCCAGGTCGGCATCTCCCCTGACACGCTGCTCAAAGCCGGACTGAGCAAGCAAGGCGACTACGCACTCTACGACTCGTTTCGCGACCGGCTGATCTTTCCGATCTGGAATGGCCGCGGCGACATCGTAGGCTTCGGCGGCAGGACATTGGGTGACGATCCGGCCAAATATCTCAACACGGCGCGGACCGCGGCGTTTGACAAGAGCGCCGTGCTCTACGGACTCAACCACGCGCGGGCCGCGATCAGATCGCGAAAAACCGCCGTCGTCGTCGAAGGGTACATGGACGCCGTGACGGCTCATCAGTTCGGTTTCAACAACGTCGTGGCCGCTATGGGAACTTCTGTAACGCCCGCGCAGCTAGGCCTGCTGCGGAGCAGCGCCGAGCGTCTCATCATGTGCCTGGACGCCGACGCGGCGGGCGCGGCGGCCACACGGCGGGGATTGGAGATGATGTCCGCCGAGGACGCGAACGAGCAAACGATGGCGATAGAGGGTCTGGTGCAGCATCAGTCTCGCTTTCAGACGGACGTGCTGGTCGCCACACTGCCCGCCGGAACCGACCCCGACGACATAATCAGGCGCGACCGGTCGGACTGGAAACGCGCATTGAGTCAGGCCGCGCCGCTGGCGGAGCACCTGTTCCGGTCGGCCACTGACGAGCTGGATCTCTCGACGCTCAAGGGACGAAGCCAGGCCCTCGAAACGCTCGCGCCGATCATCCGGCGCATAGATGATCCCGCCGTCCAGTCGCTTTACGTAAACAGGCTATCTCGGCTGCTGCGCATACCCGAGGAAGACATACGGTCGAGGCTCAGGAGAAGGACTCGCCGGAGCGCGCGACGCCAGCCGTCGCCAACGCAGCCCACGGCGCCGGAGCTCGACGAATACCTTCTCGCACGCGGACTTTCGAATCCTCGATATCTTGGGCAAATACTCACTGAACTCCATGACGAAGACTTCAGGAATTCTGAAAATCGATTATTGGCGCAGTTCTTGAGTAAACTTGAATCAGCGGCGCCCGCCGTGGGAGTGGATGACGAGCGCGAGGTCTTGGAGCCAGCCTTGCTGGAACGCCTTGAGTCGGCGGAAAAATTGTGCCATCGCCTCCCTCCGCTAGACGGCGAAGCCCTATATAGCGAGATGCGAAGCGTGGCTCTGCGGCTGCGGCGAGATAGATTGCGTGCGGAAAACAAACGCATCCAAGTTCTTCTTTCCGAGGAAGGGGTCGGGGCTGCAGTTGGAGTATTGCTCAGACGGCAGAGCACGATCTTTCGACACATGAATGAGATCGAAATCGACCTTCGCCAACTGAGCGCCGGACGCTGGGCGAATTAGATTCGATTCAACGTCCTCGCGCCGAGGAGACGCCTAGGTGATAACTGAACCGCAAGCAAAGACAGAAGTGGCGGAAGGGCAAGAGCTAACCGCCGAAATGGTCGCCCTGATAGAGAAGGGCAAAGAGCAGGGATTCGTCACTTACGACGACATCCTTGACGTCTTTCCCGAAGCCGAGGACGAGCTCGACAAGATCGACGCGCTCTATCAGAACCTCATGAGCGAAGGGGTGTCCGTTCTCGCGGATAACAAGCCCCAGCAGGACCCTGGCCAGCAGTTCGTCGCCAAGCAGGATGAGGAAGAGCGCATTCGCTCGATGCGCGTTCCCGCCGCGACCGGACTCACCGAGGAGGAGCTGAAATCCGGGGCGCTCGACGACCCGGTGCGAATGTACCTGCGCGAAATCGGCCGCGTAAACCTGCTCACGGCCCGTGAGGAAGTCGACCTGGCCAAGAAGATGGAAGCCGGCAGCATGGCCGCTCGGGAGCGCCTTATCAAGGCGAACCTTCGGCTGGTGGTCAGCGTGGCCAAAAAGTACATCGGGCGCGGAATGTCGCTGCTCGACCTGATTCAGGAAGGCAACATCGGTCTCATAAGGGCAGTCGAGAAATTCGACTATCGGCGAGGCTACAAGTTCAGCACGTACGCCACGTGGTGGATCCGGCAAGCGATCACACGGTCTATCGCCGACCAGGCCAGGACGATTCGAATTCCCGTACACATGGTTGAGACGATCAACAAGCTCGTACGTATTTCCAGGCGGCTGCTGCAGGAGAAGGGACGCGAGCCCACATCCGAAGAGATCGCCGAAGAGATGGGCATCGTCCCGGAGAAGGTTCGCGAGATAATCAAGGTGTCTCAGCAGCCGATTTCGCTAGAGACTCCCATAGGCGAAGAAGAAGACAGCCATCTGGGAGACTTCATTGAAGACCCCTCTGCTCTGGCCCCCGCCGAGGCGGCGTCTCACCAGATGCTCAAAGAGGCCGTGGGCGCGGTACTCGATACCCTGAGCGACCGCGAGCAAAAGGTGCTGAAACTTCGATTCGGGCTTGATGACGGGCGCACTCGCACGCTCGAAGAAGTGGGCAGGGAGTTCGACGTCACGCGCGAACGCATCCGTCAAATCGAGGCCAAAGCCCTGCGAAAGCTCCGCCATCCCCGCAGGGCGCAGTCGCTCAGAGACTATCTGGACATCTAGGAAACCCGCGTCGACGCGGCCGACGCCCGGCGGCGCAGTGACCGAGCGAGCATTGTGCCAAGACCCTGGCCTGATGGTATATGATAGGCGGCCTCGCTAGCGCGAACGGCCCTCGTCGTCGAGCGGCAGCTATGTGAGGGAGCGGCAGCCCCGTCGCCGCAATTTCCGAACGAAGACGTCCGCCTTTACATTGATGCGACAATGACGACGACGATGGGGCTGACTTGTCATTCTTTTTACCGGGGAGAAGGGGCAGAGTCCGCGACTTCAACTTGGCGACGCGCGGATTCGAAGATCTTGGCAAAAGCACAACATGCGCGAAGAATCGAATCAGACGGTCCCGGAATCAACGGGGTAGTCCCGCATTGACTTTCCGCAAAGAAGGCCGACCGTCAGTCCGCGCGCGCCGGCGGCGGGGCGAATGGCACACTCCGCGCTTATCCGACACGCGCGACGCCTGCGGCGTGGGCGTCGTGGCGGACATCAAGGGGCGTCCCTCCAACCAGATAGTCCGCAAAGCCCTGGAAGTCCTGGAGAACCTGGAGCATCGCGGAGCCAGAAACTCGGACCCCGAAACGGGCGACGGAGCGGGAATCCTGCTCCAACTGTCCGACAAGTTCTTTCGCGAGGAGTGCCGGGACATCGGAATCGAGCTCCCGCCTCGAGGCGAATACGGGGTAGGTTGCGTGTTCCTGTCGCAAGACCCTTATCTGCGGCGTGAATGCGAAGAGATCATCGAGCAGATAGTCGGTCTCTACGGCCAGCGATTCCTCGGGTGGCGGGACGTTCCCGTGGACAACCGTCATATCGGCAAGTTCGCCAAGGAGAACGAGCCGGTGATTCGTCAGTTTTTCACGGGCCGACGCAAACCCTTCATAGATGAGACAAGCCAAGAACGCGATCTCTACCTGATACGCAGGGTGATCAGGTGGATGGTTGAGGAAACCGAGTTCGACGCGGACGGAGCCTTCTACATATGCAGCCTCTCCTCCAACCGGATCGTTTACAAGGGAATGTTTCTTTCTTCCCAGCTTCGCAAGTTCTTTCCGGACTTGCGTGACCCGCGCATGAGATCCGTTTTCGCGATGGTCCACTCACGCTTCGGCACAAACACGCTTGCCGCCTGGAAGCTCGCCCACCCGCACCGTTTCGTCGTTCACAACGGTGAGATAAACACGCTTCGCGGCAACGTGAACGGAATGGTGGCCAGACAACACATGATGAGCTCGCCGCTATTTGAAGACGAAATAGACATGCTGTTCCCAATCGCCAACGAAGGCGAGAGCGACACCGTGGCTTTCGACAATACCCTGGAGCTCATTTTGTCGACCGGCAGGTCGCTGCCGCATGCATTGACAATGATGATCCCCGAAGCATGGGAGCGCCACGAGCAGATGCCGCAGGCATTGCGGGACTACTACGAATACCAGTCATGCCTGATGGAGCCATGGGACGGTCCCGCGTTGATAGTCGCGACCGACGGCCGCCAGCTCGCGGCGATTCTCGACCGCAACGGTCTGCGCCCCTTTCGCTACACGGTAACCAGCGACGATCTGCTGGTAATGGGATCGGAGACCGGCGTGCTTCCGATACCGCCCGAGAAGATCGTGCAGAAGGGGCGCCTGAGTCCGGGAAGGATGTTTCTGTTGGATCCGGAGCAAGGCCGGATCGTAGCTGACACAGAAATCAAGGCCGAGCTGGCCGCGCAGCGGCCTTACGGCCGGTGGCTGGCGGAGAACCGGCTGGAACTGCAAGACCTACCTCCACCCGGCTCCTTCCCACAAGGTGACCCTTCGACGCTGTTGAAGCGTCAGCAAGCCTTCGGGTACACAACGGAGGACATCAACTGGCTTATCCGGCCCATGGTCGAAACCGCAAACGAGCCGGTCGGTTCCATGGGGAACGACGCTCCGCCCGCCGTGCTGTCCGAGGCGGCTCCAAGCCTCTTCTCGTATTTCAAGCAGCTTTTCGCGCAGGTAAGCAATCCCCCGCTCGACGCAATCCGCGAAGAGCTCGTTACGTCGATGGAGACGCTCATCGGCTCCCAGCAGAACCTCTTCGAGGAAACTCCGCTTCACTGCCGCCAGCTTCGGCTGCGCCAACCTCTCTTGACCAACGCCGAGCTTGCGCAGATTCGAGATCTGGATCGTCCAGGGTTCCGCGCGGTTGTGCTGCCCGCCGTGTTCGACGCGTCGAGCGGAGAAGGCGGAATGGAAGCCGCTCTTGAGAATCTGCTGGAATCCGCGTCCAGCGCTGTGGATGACGGATACACGATCCTGATTCTGTCGGATCGGGACGTAGGCGCCGATCGCGTTCCTATTCCAAGCCTGCTCGCCACGGCCGCCGTTCACCATCACCTGATCAGGCGAGGATCCCGTATGAACGCCGGAATCGTGGTCGAGTCGGGAGAGCCGCGCGAAGTGCATCACTTCGCGCTGTTGCTCGGCTACGGCGCGAGCGCTGTAAATCCCTATCTCGCGCACGAAACAATCGAAGACCTCGCAACCGGCGGACTGCTGAACGTGGATCAACCGGAAACGGCGACCTCAAGATTTCAAAAGGCAATCGTCAAAGGCGTTTGCAAAGTTATGTCCAAGATGGGCATATCGACTCTGCAGAGCTACCAGGGCGCCCAGATATTCGAGGCCTTGGGGCTAAACAGCGACCTGATAGCCCGCTACTTCACCTGGACTCCCTCGCGCATCGAAGGGGCCGACATGGCGCGCCTGGAGCGGGAGGCGAGAATCCGACACGCGTCCGGTTTCTCAAGTCGCAAGGTGGCCGCCAACGGCGAACTCTCGATGGGCGGCAACTATCAATGGCTGCGGTTCGGCGAATACCACATGTACAACCCCGACACCATCGCAAAGCTGCAATACGCGGCGAAATACAACGACGCCGAGGCATATAGAGAATTCGCCAACCTCATCGACGCGCATGAACTCAGCGCTGCCGCTATCCGCGCCCTGCTTGACTTCAAACAGGCTTCCGAGCCGTTGCCGATGGACCAAATCGAGCCGGCCAGCGAAATCGTAAAGCGATTTGCGACCGGAGCCATATCGCTCGGATCGATTAGCAGGGAAACACATGAGACGCTCGCGATCGCGATGAACAGGATCGGCGGTCGCAGCAATACAGGCGAAGGTGGGGAAGATTATCGCCGGTACGAACCCAACGAGAATGGCGACTCCTCAAATAGCGCCATAAAGCAGGTCGCCTCCGGTAGGTTTGGGGTCACCGCCCACTATCTGACCAGTGCTTCAGACTTGCAGATAAAGATGGCGCAAGGCTCGAAGCCTGGCGAAGGAGGACAGATACCCGGCTTCAAGGTGGACGACTACATCGCCTGGGTGCGCCATACAACCCCGGGTGTCGAGCTGATTTCACCGCCGCCGCACCACGACATTTACTCCATCGAGGACCTGGCCCAGCTAATTCACGACCTGAAAAACGCCAACCCGGCGGCCCGCATACACGTAAAGCTGGTGGCGGAGGCCGGTGTCGGAACAATCGCCGCCGGAGTGTCGAAGGGCCACGCAGACGTAGTGCTTATCAGCGGAGACAGCGGCGGAACCGGAGCTTCGCCGCTCAGCTCGATCAAGCACGCCGGGCTGCCGTGGGAGTTGGGTGTGGCCGAGACGCAGAAAGTCCTGGTGGAAAACGACCTGCGCGACCGGATCGTCATCCAGACGGACGGCCAGCTCAAAACGGGCCGCGACGTTGCCATAGCATGTTTGCTGGGAGCGGAGGAATTCGGTTTCGCCACGGCGCCGCTCGTGGTTCTGGGTTGCGTGATGCTGCGAAACTGTCATTTGAACACCTGCTCGGTGGGAATCGCCACTCAGGACCCGGAACTCCGCAAGCGCTTTGCTGGATCACCGCAGGCGCTGATCGACTACTTTTTCCTGGTCGCGGAGCACCTGCGCGAAATCATGTCCGAAATCGGCGTGCGCACGATAGAAGAAATGGTCGGGCGAACAGACCTCCTAAAGATTAGAGAGAGAGAAACCGGGTCAATCCACAACGGCCTCGACCTGACGCATTTGCTCGAACTGCCAGACTACCGGGAAGGCGCGGCGCTTCATCAATGCGCCGAGCAGGACCACCGCCTCGAATACGCTCTCGATCACAAGCTCATTGCTCTCGCCCAGCCCGCGCTGGATCAGAGAACGCCGGTATCGATTGAACTCGACCTGAAAAACTCCAACCGGGCAGTTTGCACCATGCTTAGCGCGGAGATCGCCAAGCGCTTTGGCGGCGAAGGACTACCTGAATCGACCATACAGTGTCGTTTCACGGGCTCGGCGGGTCAGAGTTTCGGGGCTTTTATGGCCCCGGGCATTGACGTCACCATCGAAGGCGACGCTAACGACTACTTCGCCAAGGGGATGTCAGGTGGCCGTATCGCCCTGGCGCCGCCGGCTTCCGCAGGATTCGTCCCCGAGGAGAATGTGATCGCCGGCAACGTGGTGCTGTACGGGGCGACGAGGGGGAAAGTCTTCATACGCGGCCGGGTCGGCGAGCGGTTCGCCGTGCGAAACAGTGGAGCCGCCGCGGTGGTCGAGGGAGTCGCAGATCACGGGTGTGAGTACATGACCGGCGGAGTGGTGGTGGTGATCGGAACGACGGGAAGAAACTTCGCCGCCGGAATGAGCGGCGGGACGGCCTTTGTCCTCGATGAGCACGCGCAACTGGAGCGGCTCTGTAACCTTGAGATGGTAGACCTGGAGACGGTCGAACAGCAGGAAGACATCAACACGCTCAAGGGCTTGCTCGACGAGCATCTTCGCCTTACCCGCAGCTCGGTGGCGAAGAGACTGTTGAAAGCCTGGCCCGAATCGCTTGCACTATTCGTTAAAGTGATGCCACGAGACTACAAGCGGTTGGTAAAGGAGCGAGGCGCACCACGCGACCAGGCCGTGCCGACAGCAGGGAGATGATCTACAACGGGTAAAGCAAGCGGGTTTCTGGAAACCGCAAGGAAATCTCCGCCCCAGCGTCTGATCTCCGAACGAGTAGACGACTGGAAAGAGATTTACGAGCCCTGGCCGGAGGACCATAGCCGCGATCAGGCGGCTCGCTGCATGGCATGCGGAGTGCCTTTCTGCCACACCGGGTGCCCCTTGGGGAATCTGATTCCCGAGTGGAACCACCTGGTATACACGGGAAACTGGCGCAAGGCGCTGGACGCCCTTCACGCCACTAACAATTTCCCGGAGTTCACCGGCAGGATTTGCCCGGCGCCTTGCGAGGCATCCTGCGTTCTGGCGATCAACGAACTGCCCGTCACCATCGAGTACATCGAGAAAGAGATCGTCGAGCGTGGCTTTGCCGAAGGCTGGATCAATCCCCAACCGCCGGAGACGCGGACCGGCTTCGACGTCGCCATAGTCGGTTCGGGGCCTGCCGGACTCGCCGCGGCCCAGCAGTTGAATCGCGCGGGCCACCTGGTGACCGTGTTCGAGCGCGACGACTACATCGGAGGATTGCTCACCCTGGGGATTCCCGAGTTCAAGCTCGAAAAGCGAATCGTTCAACGGCGTATCGACCTTCTGCATGAGGAAGGAATCAGATTCAGGACCGGCGTGAACGTGGGAGTCGATATCTCCGCCGACAGCCTTCGAGATAGTTTCGACGTGCTGCTACTCACGGGCGGAGCGACGCTGGCCCGCGAGCTGCCTATTCCAGGCCGCGACTTGGACGGCGTTCACCTCGCGATGGAATACCTGACTCAGCAAAACAAGCTGCTCGCAGGGGAAGAGTTCCCCGCCGGCAAGCGCATCACCGCCGAGGGCAAGAACGTGGTTATCCTGGGCGGTGGTGACACCGGAGCCGATTGTCTGGGCACCGCACACCGGCAGGGGGCGAAACAGGTACATCAGTTCGAGCTACTGCCCAGGCCGCCGGACGAGCGCGCTTGGGACAACCCGTGGCCCGAATGGCCGCTCGTGATGAGAACGTCGGGCGCCCACGAAGAGGGCGGGATTCGAGATTACAGCATCCTCACGAAGCGATTCTCGGGCAATGGCAAGAAAGTCGAGCGCCTCCATGCAGTCAGACTGGAATGGAGCTCTCCCAACGGGGCGGTAAGACCTTCGATGCAAGAGATTCCCGGGAGCGAGTTCGAAATGGACGTCGATCTGGTCCTGCTCGCACTGGGTTTCGTTTCGCCGGAGCCGCATGGAATGCTTGCCGAGCTTGGAGTGGACCTCGACCCTCGCGGCAACGTGGCTGTGGATAGGAACATGCAGACGAGCGTGCCGGGGGTTTTCGCGGCGGGCGACATGATACGAGGCGCGTCGCTGGTCGTCTGGGCGATAGCGCAGGGCCGCGACGCGGCAAGCAGCATCGACCGTCACTTGATGGGATCGACCCATCTCCCCGCAAGCACCGCGACAGGCCGGTAGCAGCCCGCACCGCGATCATCGACACGGCCAACATAAAATCAATGGATAGGACGTTGCACAACGTTTCGGGAGGTCAACACCGGTGACAGATCAAGATCCCGTATCCGACGCATTGCTGGATGTCGTGTATGGCCTGGCGGTCGTTGGGTCGAAGTCCGAAGACGGCGAGCCCAACGGCATGACGGCCAACTGGATGAGCCAGGTCTCGTTCGAACCTCGAGTGTTCGCCGTCGCCGTGCAGGCGGGCGCTCACACTCGCGCAAATATCGACGCTACCAAGGTCTTCTCGATCTCGATCCTGCCCGAAGGGTCCAAGGACCTCTCGCTCAAGTTCACGCGAAAGTCATCGAGCGGCGAAGGACGACTGGAAGGTGAGCCGGTTTCTTACCACGGGACCGGTACCCCGGTTCTGGATGCCGCGACGGCGTGGATTGAGTGCCGGGTCGTCGATCAGATCGAGCCCGGAGATCACGTCGTGTACTTTGGCGAAGTGGTGGCCGGCGGAAAGGGCGAGGGCACGGCTACTACCCTGCGCGACACGGGGATGAGCTACGCCGGATAAATCCGGCGCGCAATCAAGACGCCGAGGTTACCTCGCGCGGATTTCCCAATGAAACGTTGGCACGGCGATTGAGCAGTCGCCTTGGAGCCGCCACGGCCGCAGCCCCAAGGAAAACGAACACCGCGGAGATCGCCTGATAGCTAATGCCAACCGTGTTGCTGTGCATATCGTAGGCGCCATAGTGGTCGAAGAGCCGCTGCCTGAATCCCCTGAATCCGCCCCCAAGCACGGGATCGCATACGTCGCACGGGAGCTCGATGGGATACCGAACCAGATCGAGCGCTTGAACGTAGACGTCGCCGCCGCGCAGAAGGCTTCCGGCGGTATTGCCGTGATAGAACTCCTCCGGAGTCGCCAGCAGATATAGCTCGCCGAAGATCAAAGCAAGGGCGGCGGTCCATAGCGCGGTCTTCGCAACCTCCCAACGCCCCTTGAACCGGCGGACGACCCAGTCGGCTCCCACGGCGGAAAGGAGCGCCAGTAGGGGCAGGCCGTACGACAGATGCCTGAAATATTCGGTCGGTTCAAAGGAGCGCAACGCAAGCGGATTTAGGGACAGAGCGGCCAGGAGGTTGATCGCCAGCGCCGCGGGTACGATCAGCATGGCGCGATTCGTGGCCGCCAGACGCCCGACACCCAGGACTAGGGCAATCGCGAACACGGCGACAAGCAAGACTGCGCGGAAGTCGTCTATTAGAAGCACTCGGGCGTAATACGGCCACGCGATCCCCAGGAGTGAATCCAGGTTTAGACCGATATTGCCCAGGGACAGACCCGATGATCGCGCGGGCCAAAATGCGTCGGTGGCAACGGCCACGAACAGCGCGAAGGAGGCAGCGGCGCCGGCCGCAATTGAGACGGGCAACCAGTCTCCCAGCCGCCTGCGCATGACCGGCACGGCCAGCGTGAAGGCCCCCGCGTAGATCAAACCCTCCGGCCGAGTGAGCGCCATCAATCCCGCGATAATCCCAAGCGCGAGTTTGTCCCCCAGACAGGCATCCATGCGGCACGCCCTGGCCAGGAAGAGGACGGCGAGTGCAAGCTCAAAGACGAAAACAGCGTCAGGCTCCGAGGCCCCGAGCGTATGTATCTGCAATGGCGGGAACAACACCGTCAGCGAAGAGGCGATGAACGCAACCGACCGACTTATCGCCAGCGCCCGTGCAGCTAGATAGATCGCAGCCGGAAGAAACAGGTTCGCAACGAAGATTGGAAAATGGGCGCTATGGAAATAGTGCCCGGCGGCCGCAAAACCGCCCAGGATCATCAACGAAAAGGCGGGCGGATCGACCCACGGCTCCCCAGGGCCCGCCTGAGCGGTTCCTTCAGCGCCCGACCATACGGGATAGCCAATCCCGTTATGAAGAAAGTCGGCCGCCGTCCAATAGCGCGCCAGGTCGTCCATGGTGACAGCGACATATGAGGAGGCCTGTAGCAGCCCGATTCCCATCAGCGATATCAGAATGGCGGCGGACCGATGGCGAGCAACGGTGAGTGACAATCGCTCCGCGCGGTGGCCACTCGATAAAGCGATAAGAAGCCAGGCCAGATATGCCGTAAGCGACAATAGGAGCAGCGTCAGGATCTTGGCTCCGCCGCTGGTAACGATGAGATGCCGCATCGGATTCTCAAAGTGAGTGGCTATCGCGAATCCGATTGGAGCGGTTAGGACGATCAGGCCCAGACGTCGAAGCCAAGCGTGGGCGTGCCGAGTTGGCGGTATTCCGACTATGCCCAGGACGATAGCCAGCCATACCGGAACAACTCCGAGCCAAATCCACCCTCCGGGCGGCTCCCCAAGCGTCGCCTTGACGACGAGGTCCCAAATGCCGCTTGCGGCAGCGAGCGCGAGCAGCGATTCACTGACTCGACGTTTACAGCATCCGCCTATCGAAACGACGAGGTGTCTTTTCTGCCTCAGCTCCCACAGCGCAAGGCCCGCCGCCGGCAAAATCAACAACGATGCGCCCACCAGAATTCGCAGATTGAAGCTGTCGGCTAGCGCGGCATTCACGTCATCTCGCAGGTACACGAGCAGCCAAATGGCCGCCAGCGGCGCCGCGGGCAACGAAGCAACCACAGGATCGAAAGTGCGACCCCCGTCCCGCCCCTCGCGAAACAGCCAGATCATCAACCCTGCGGACGCTGCGGCTCCCAGAACGAAAACCGCAAGGTGCGCCAGGGTGGCCTGCAACGGGTTGGCCCTCCCTACAAACAGGTTCGCCGCAACCAGTCCGGTATTTACGGATAGCACCGTCGTGGCTGCCGGAAACAGCGCCCGTCGCAACTTCAATTGGGAGTTTCTAGCGAGGCGTCAATGGGGACTGGTTGAATGCTGATCCGCGACTGTACCGCAAGCGCGCAAGTTCGCGACCGAACGACGATTTTCTACCCTGAAGCCGGATAGGCCAGCCGCCCCGTCCGTTGGGTTTCGGCACGCAGCAGATATCCCTCGATACTCGTAACGAATAACGTCTGCAAGTTGGGGCCGCCGAACGTGCAGTTCGTCGGCGACTCTGCCGGCACGGGGTGCGTCTCGAGAATGCGGCCGTCGGGTTCGAAAACGTAGATCATGGGGCCAGGCCCCGACGAGTGCGAGCCGGCCGTGGCAACGATGTTCCCCTCGACGTCCAGGCACATTCCGTCGATCCCTCGATGCGGCGCGAAATTGTGCAGAATTGCGTCCATTCCCAGCGATCCGTCTTCACGGATCGGATACGCCCTCAACTCCCGCTTTTCGCCGGGCTGAAAGCCGCATTGCGAGACGTAGAGCACGCCTTCGTCTGCGGATAGAAGAACTCCGTTCGGCCGCGTGGTGTTGAATACCACGCGCTCAACCGCCCAAACTCCGGCGGCTCCGGGATCCAGCCGGTAGACGGACATGTGCGGGATTTGCATCCCCGACTGGTCGCCGTAACGCGGGTCCGTGAACCATATCCGGCCCTTCGAATCGATCGCCAGATCGTTTGGGCTATTGAATCTCGCGCCGTTGTAGGAGTCCGCCAGCACCGTGATCGAGCCGTTTTTTTCATAGCGAACGATGCGGCCGGTATCTTGCTCACACGCGTGCAGACGGCCGTGCCGGTCGAACATGAGACCGTTCGCACGATTGGTCTGGTCGCGGTAGACCGAGCACTCGCCCGACGCGGGGTCGAACCGCATTATCCGGCTGGCGTCGATATCGGTGAACAGCAGCCCGTCGCCGTCCCACGCGGGGCCTTCCGTCAAAGTAAACGGTCCTGCGATTGTTTCGAAGTTCCAGCTCATCCGCGCTACCTTTGAATGTCATCCTTCGGGCTATGCCCAACGACGCCCGGTCGAATCCGGCGACGGCAACAGTAAACGTGAGGATTGTATCTCTCTCAAAAGCGTACGCCTCGGCTCTGCGTGGCTTGGCGCGTCGCCGTGCGATGCCGCTAGTATCGTGCGGCCCTGAGAGAGCATCCCCCTGAACATGTCCATACCAACCTTCAAAGAACGGCTCAAGACCGCGCTGGATTCCGCCGACTTGGAAGTCGCGCTGGATCGAGCCGTGCCGGGGCTGGCGAACCGCCGCAACGAGCGTTTCGCAGACGAGGACTTTCGGAAGCGGCAGGAATCGGTGGCGGACGTTCGCGCGCGGGCGCTGGACCGGCTGCCGGAGCTGATTGATCAGTTCACCGCTGAAGCGGAAGCCGTCGGGTGCAAGGTCTATCTGGCCGCCGATGCGGCGGAGGCGCGTAATAGAGCCGGCGACATCTGCCGGGCCAGCGGCGCGAAGATGATCGTAAAGGGCAAGTCCAACGTTACGGAGGAGATTGGACTCAACGAGCATCTCGAAGACCTCGGCATTGAGGTAATCGAGACCGACTTGGGCGAGTGGATAGTCCAGATCGCCGACGATCGCCCATCACACACTCTGGCTCCGGCCCTGCATATGACCCGCGAGAGGATGACCAGACTGATCTCGGACGCCGCCGGGCGCGAAGTTCCCGACGAGCGTGAGGCTCTGGTCAGAGCGGCCCGCGACACGCTGCGCCGCGCGTTCTTCGACGCGGACGTGGGCATCTCGGGAGGCAACTTCGCCATTGCCGAAACCGGGACCCTGGTGCTGGTCACGAACGAGGGCAACGGCAGGCTGCTCTCCACACTTCCTCCCGTCTACATCGCGATAGTCGGGGTCGAGAAGATCGTACCCAGCTTGCAAGACGTAACCGACATATTGCCCGCCCTTACGGGAAGCGCGACCGGCCAGAAGATAAGCACTTACGTCTCGTTGACAACCGGTCCAAGCCGTAGCGCCGATATCGAAGGCGTCCCAACTTTGGGTGCGCACGGCCCTCGCGAGGTGCACGTGATCCTGGTGGACAACGGACGGCTGGCGATGCGCGAGGACAGGGATTTTCGTTCCGCGCTCAACTGCGTCAAGTGTGGAGCCTGCTCCAACGTATGCCCACCTTTCCGAATCGTCGGCGGGCACGCGTTCGGATACGTCTACAGCGGGCCGATCGGTCTGGTCGTCACCGGCCATCACCACGGATTTGCGAACATCGCCGACCCTCAATCGCTATGCGTGGGTTGCAGCGCGTGCGAGACGGTGTGTCCCGTAGGCATACCGCTGCCGCGACTGATCGGAGAGGTGCGCAATCGCGTGACGCAAGAGAAAAAGGGCGGCGGGATCAAGCGGTCTATCGTTCGCGGTTTAGCCAATCCCAGGAGTTTCAGCGCCGGACTGCGCGCCGCCGCCAAGGCCCAGCTGCCGCTGACCTGGGGAGGCAAGTTCACGCGGCTGCCCGTTCCGGGAGTCAAGACGGGATGGCGCAGACTGCCCGCCGTAACCGGGAACCCGCTTCGCGACCGGCGCACGCAGGTCGAGTCGATCCGCCCATGCACGATTCCGGGATCGGCGGCCGAAGGCGTCAGCGTGGCCCTCTTCCCCGGATGCATGACCGACTGGCTCTACCCGGATATGGGTCTGGCCGCTATCGAAGTAATCCGTGCCTCCGGGGCAAACGTGACATATCCCGACGCACCGTCGTGCTGCGGCTTGCCCGCGATGAACGCGGGTGAACCGGAGTCAGCCCGCAGGATGGCCAGGCAGACGATCGAGGCGCTCGAAGCGGTTGACGCCGACTTCATACTCAGCCCGTCGACGAGCTGCGCGGTGATGTTAAAGGACGATTACCCTCATCTGTTGCGTGACGAGCCGGACTGGCTGGAGCGCGCTCGGCGGCAGTCAGACCGCGTCGTCGACTTTACCGGCTTCCTGAAACGAGCGGCCCGGCTTCCCGAAGGGTCGCTTCCTGCCGCCGGAATCAAACCCAAGATCACGTATCACGACGCCTGCCAGACCAACAACGTGCTCGGCGTCAAAGACGAGCAACGCCGGATCATCCGGGACGTCATGGGATTGGACCTTACCGAGATGACCGATTCAACGATGTGCTGCGGGTTCGGGGGGACGTTCTCGTTCGACCACCCGGACGTGTCGTCGCGGCTCCTCGACCGGAAGCTGAGCCGCGCCGGCGACACCGAAGCCGAAATCATCGTCACCGACAATCCCGGATGCATCATGCAAATGAGAGGCGGTCTGAAGGCCAGGGGGAGCGGCGTTGAGGTCCTCCATCTCGCAGAGCTGATGGCGCGGTATCTGCCCGACCAAGGGGGATCGGACTAGGGAGACGATCCGCGCGGACTGCCGATCTGGGAGCGAAGAGTTTCCGGAACGAACAGACCCAGCGTCAAGACCGCCAGCGCACCGGTTGCCGCAACCGCGACGGCGGCGGTAGTCAATCCCCACAGATCGGCCACGCCGCCTACCAGTAGAGGACCGCCCGTACTGCCGGAGTCCCCGACAAGTCTCCAGAAACCCATGAACTCGCCGCGCGCCTCCGGGGGCGAAAGGTCCGCGCCGAGCGTCATCATGCTGCCCGATCCGAAACCGTTGCCTACGCTCATCAGCGTGGCGGCGAGGAACAGGGTGATTGCATCGTATGAAAACGCAACGAAGAGCATTCCCGCCGACAGCATGACGAAAGCGGGGACCGAGGCGAACTTGCGGCCGAACCGGTCCATTATCAATCCGGCCGGTAAGAAAAAGACCATGTCGATCAACGACGACACTCCGACGATCACGCCGACCGTATCAACGTCGAGCCCGATGACAAACGAACCGTACAGCGGAAGCAACGTCGTTCTACCGCCCCTGATGCACTGAATCAGGAACTGAGCGGTCGACGCGCTGGTGATTTCCCAGGGTTTCCGCCGCACCGCAGCCAGCAGACCCGCCATCAAGGACCTACGTTGCACATATGGCCGAAAGTCGGCCTCCGGGTCGCCGGGGAGCATTACGAGCACTAAAGCCAATCCGGCCGCGGCGGCGCTGCTCAGCAAGGCCACTTCCATCCCGACCTGTTCGGCGAGCACCCCGCCGATCACCGGTCCCACGAACATCCCCGCCCGGTTGGTACCGCCGAACAGGGCGGCCGCCCGTCCGCGCTGCGCCAGCGGCACGGCCTCCGCGATGTAAGCGAACCGGGAGACCATCCACAGGGCGACTCCAAGTCCGCCGACCAAGCGATAGAGGATTACGAACGGGAACAGTCCCGAGAACGGCAGCGCCAAAGATGAAGCCGTCACGACGGCGGTCCCGGCGATCATTACGCGGCGGCCGCCCGCCCGCGCCAGCAGGAACCCGCCCGGAACGCTTGCCGCCAGCGTTCCAAATCCCTGAATGCCTATGGCGAGCGTCACCAGCGTGAAGGAGACGCCGAACGAATGCGCGAACAGGGGCAGCGTCGGGACCAGAATGCCCTGTCCCAGGGAAAGCAAAAACGTCGGTAGGTAGAGCGGTACGGTCAGGCGACCCACCAGACGTAGGTGTTCGGCTAAGGAACTACTCACCCGCATCCCAAATCACGACGCGATCACTTGCATGTGCCGGTTCTACCGTCAGACCAATCGTCCTCACGAGCTTCAATGAGAGACCTGGGTACTCAAAACCTCGCCGAAGATACACTGCTTTGCATGATGACGTGGGCAACGCCCTCGGTTTCGGAATATGGGAGATCCGCCATGGAACCACAGCGCCACGGCTTCGTATTGGGAGTCAAGCGGGAACGGCTGGAAGAGTACAAGGAATACCACCGCGCGGTCTGGCCCGAAATCCTGGAGGCCATCAGCGAAGCCGGTATCCGCAACTACACGATCTTTCTAAAAGACGATCTGCTGTTCGGCTACTACGAATACGTCGGGCCTCCCGACGAATACGACCAGCGCATGCAAGCCATGGCGGCGGCCCCGCGAATGCGCAAGTGGTGGGACATCATGGAGCCAATGCAGGAGCCGCTCGCCACCCGCAACGAGGGCGAATGGTGGGCCGAAATGGAGGACGTTTTCCACACCACCGGCTGAACGGCGGTGTTCAGGCTGTCAGAGCTTCGATGGAGCGGTAACGGCGCCCAGGCTTGCCGACGACACCAAGGCGGCGTACTTCGCCATCACACCCGACTCGTAACGAGGCTCAGGCGCCTTCCACTGCTTGCGTCGCTCCTCGAGTTCCGACTCGGACACCTCGACGTCGAGGGTTCGGCTCTTGACGTCTATCGAGATCATGTCGCCGTCGCGCACCAGTCCTATCGGTCCGCCGCGGTACGCCTCCGGCGCGACATGGCCGACCATGAGTCCGTGCGTAGCTCCCGAGAACCGGCCGTCAGTCATCAGAGCGACCGAATCGCCCATTCCGGCCCCGACCAGCGCCGCGGTTACGCCAAGCATCTCTCGCATTCCGGGACCACCGGCAGGCCCTTCGTACCGTATGACGATAAAGTCGCCGTCCCGGATGGATAGGGACTGGACCGCGGCGAAGCAGTCCTCTTCACAGTCGAAGACGCGGGCGGGTCCGCGAAACTCGTTCCGCTCATGTCCGGCCAGCTTCACCACACACCCGCCAGGCGCGAGGTTCCCGCGCAGTATCGCGATGCCGCCTGTTTCCTTTATCGGCTCTTCAATCGGGCGGATCACGCGCTGGCCTGGAGTCTCGCTGACGTTTTCAGCTATTTCCCCTTGATTGCTTCCATCGACGTTTGCAACGTCTGGGTCGATCAGGTCTCGCTTCAGCAGCTCCCTGGCCACGAGCGCCACGCCGCCGGCGTCGAATACGTCGGTCGCGACGTAACTGCCGCCCGGTTTCAGGTCGGCCAGCACAGGCGTCTGTTCGGCAATCCGGTCAAAGTCCTCGATGACGAGCGGCACGCCCGCCTCGTGAGCGATGGCCATCAGATGAAGGACGCCGTTTGTCGAGCCAGCCGTAGCCGCAACCGACGCGATCGCGTTTTCGAAGGCGGCCTTGGTCATTATCTGCCTCGGCCTGATTTCGTTGTTTAGAAGATGCATCACGAGCTCGCCGCACTCGACCGCTACCTCCGCCTTGCGCGGGTGCGTGGCGGGAATCCCGTTGAATCCGGCGGGGCTGATGCCCAGAAACTCGAGTGTGGTTGACATCGTATTCGCAGTGAACTGCCCGCCGCACGCGCCCGCCCCGGGGCAGGCCACGTCTTCGAGCTCAGTCAGGTCGGCATCCGTGATCTTGCCCGCCGCGTGCGCGCCGACCGCCTCGAACACGTCCTGGATCGTCACGTCCCGACCGCGGTATTTGCCCGGCGCGATACTGCCGCTATAGAGCACCAGACCCGGAATATTCATCCGCGCCAGCACCATGGCCCCGGCGGGGATTGTCTTGTCGCAGCCGACGATCACGACCAGAGCGTCGAACGAATGGCCGCGCGCTGCCAGCTCGATGGAGTCGGTGATGATCTCCCGGCTGACCAGTGAGGCCTTCATGCCTTCGGTTCCCATAGCGACGGCGTCGGATACAGCGATCGTGTTCACTTCGACGGGCATCCCGCCGGCCGCTCGGATTCCCTCTTTGACTTTGGCGGCGAGCATGCGCTGATTGAAGTTGCAGGGCATGGTCTCGATCCACATGTGAGCAACGCCGACCACCGGCTTCGTAAGGTCTTCGCTGGAGAAGCCGACAGACTTCAAAAACGATCGCGCCGCCGCGCGATCCGGCCCTTCCGTCATCACCGCGCTGTTGCGTCTGGTCTTGTCGATCATCTCCTGCTCCAACACTCCAACGGAGGTAGCCATGGAATCAAACCAGAGATTCTATCCGCTGTGGCGACGGCCTACAGCGGATACAGCCGCTGCAGATTTCCGCCAAGAATCCCGTCGCGCTCGTTCTGGGTAAGAAAGTCGCACCGAGTCTTGAACAAGACCATCGACTGCTTGTACGTAACGACCTCCTCACAGGACGGCATATCCGACCCCCAGACGAGCTTTTCGGCCCCGACTTCGGAAACCAAAGTACGCACGACATCCTTGATTCCGGGCGTGTAGGGAGGGAACTCGTCGTCGAAGCTCATCTTGTGCAGCATCAGTTCGATGCTCCAGCCGGGATTGTTCAGGAGACGCAATATCTGTGGAGGCACGTGGTATCGATTCCGAACGTTGACGTCGATCCGCAGGTTCTCAAGGCCGTGGGTCAAAACCGAAGGTATGCCCGGATGCGCAGTGGCCCAGTGGTCGAAGTCTTCCAGCTCGCTGAAGTAGACGTCCATCTGCGGACGCCTCTTGCTCGCCGAAGACCAGTGGACTGGAACTCCGAGTTCGCCGACCAGTTCCCATAGCGGCTCCAGGCTCGGTTCGTTGACGCCGAACTCGAAGTCACAGTGAAAGAAGCCGCTGGTGCTGAAGTAGAGGCCCGAGAACCCGTAGTCCTCGATCTGACGGCGGACCCGTTCGAGCTGATCCGGACTGCCGCCGCGCCACTCGTCCACCTGTGCAAGTGCGACCAGCCGGTCGGGATACTGGCGAATGCAATCGACCAGATAGTCGTCCAACTTGCCGTACATGCGGTCAGACTGAAGCAGCGCCCTGTCTACGCCCGCGTAGTCCATCTGCGTGATCATGTAGTCGGCTGGGCATGAGTTATCCCACAGCGACGGCGTGAATAGCTGGTAGTAGTAGTCCTCACCATGGATGGTGAACTCGACCCGGCCGTAGCGCCCGATCCTGAAGTCAACGTCGGGAAGCCACGAGACGCCGTCGCCGTCGCCCACCAGGACGGGCTCTCCGATGGGCGCGTTGTCGCGGGTGCGCCGGATGTCGGTGGCGCCCGCAAAGCGAATGTGATGCTGCGTCTCGGCCATGCGGGCCGCCATGTCGCCAGTGTCCTCACCTAGCGGCGGAAAACAGTGCACGTGGGCGTCGAAGACGGTTGTCACAATTCGCTCCCGGCGTTAAGAGAAGCTATTCGTCGTGATAGGCGACGAGTTCGAGAATAACGCCTTCGGGGTCGCGGAAATAGAAGACGCTCTTGTCACCGGCCGGAGCCAGTTGCGGCTCGGAGAACGGCTGGCCGCCGGCGTCGATCACCTCCCGCCAGGCCGCGTCGATGTCGTCTACCACAAACATGACGTGGCTACAGTACGCTCCATTCGCCGGACGGGCGGGCGAGTGGTCGGGATGCGAAATGTACTGGAGCAGCTCGATCGTGCTCGGCCGGTCCTCGTTTCCGAGAATCGCTATATCCAAACTGGCCCGCTCCAGACCCGTAACGTTGTCGATGAAGGAGCCTTCCCGACTGAATCGGGTCTCGACCTCCAGGCCGAATATCCGCGTGTAGAACTCGATCTGCGAGTCGAGGTCTCGAACGACAATCCCCGCGTGACCGAACCTGGCGTTCATGGGAAATGTCTCCGCAAAGTTGAAGAGACCCGTGCTCTCGGACAGGTCGGTCTCAATTACCTTCGTTTCCATTCCCTCTCCCTAGTTAGGGAGAGGGATAGGGTGAGGGTCGGCACACTATATGTCACCGTCGATCGGGTCCGGCATCTAGCCTCTGCTGGCACGCCAGCCAGAGCGCTTCCACGACAGTGCCCGTTTCTTGCAAGACCTCACGATTCGAAAACCGTGCCACACTAATGCTGTGCTTGGCCAGCGCCAATGACCGAGCGTCGTCTCGGGCTCGGTGACACGCCTCAGCGTGCTGGTCACCGTCCACTTCAATTGCGAGTCGCAATTCGGGACAGTAGAAATCGAGCACGTAGGTCTCTAAAGGGTGCTGGCGACGAAACTTAGCCCCCAACTGACGGTTGCGTATCAGCCGCCACATAACGGTTTCGGCGTCTGTCTGGGTGCGGCGAAGCTCTCGGGCGCGTTCGAGCAACCATCGCGGGATCTCCTTGAAGGTTCGGCGCGGCATGGTCAAAGTAGCAGGTTGAGCACTATGGAGACCCTCACCCCAACCCTCTCCCTTCAAGGGAGAGGGGGTGGATTCGGCACAGACCGGGGAGATGGGTTACGCCTAGACCGGGCACATGGGTAACACGGTGACCAACTACATGACACCGCCAGCCGCTGAGCCGTACCAAGTCCATGTCCTGATTGATCTTCAGTACCGCGTCATAAAATCTGTCTGCGAGCTTTTGCTCGTTCACCACTACTACCCATCCCATCAGCCCCCGGCCAGATAGCGCACCGCCGCATTGTAGCCGGGGGCACCCGTCACTCCGCCGCCGGGATGCGCTCCCGATCCGCAGAGATAGAGTCCTTCCAGCGGCGTCGCGTAGTCCGACCATCCCGGCAGCGGTCGGTCGGAGAAGAGCTGCCCCGGCAGGATTTCGCCGTGGAAGATGTTTCCGCCGGTCAGGCCGAATCTCCGCTCCAGGTCCACCGGCGAGAGGACCTGCCGATGGACGATCGCGCTCTTTACGTTGGGCGCGTATTCCGCCAGCGTGTCGATCACGTTGTCGGCCACCTCTTCGCGGCGGTCTTCCCAATTGCCGGAAGCGAGTTGGTATGGAGCGTGCTGAGCGAATATCGACATCGAGTGCATTCCGGGAGGAGCGAGACTGCCGTCGGTAGTCGACTGGATATAGACCTCCATGAATGGCCTAGCCGATGGCTCGCCGGCCTGGGCGTCCCGAAAGGCCGCGTCCAGATAGTCGAGACTCGGGCAAATGTCTACCGTTCCGGTGTGCTGCGGCCCCGGCCCAACGCCGGGGAGCGCCAGATAGTCCGGCAATTCCGAGAGGGCGCAGTTGATCTTGATCACCGAGCCGTCGATCCGGATGTTCTCAACGTCCTGGACGAAGTCTTGAGGTAGCAGGCTGCGGTCGACCAGGCCCAGAAACGTGCGCTTGGGATCGGCGTTCGAAAACACGGCGTCGCACTCGATCACCCCGCCATCGGCAAGCTCCACTCCCATGGCGCGCCCCACGCGGGTCTTGATCGCCGCGACCTCGGCGTCGACTCGTATCACGGTTCCCGCACGCTCGGCCGATCTGGCCAGCGCCGCGGTGACGGCTCCCATGCCGCCCCGGACATACCCCCAAACTCCCGTGCCGTCGAACAGCCCGCCCATGTAGTGATGCGCCATGACGTAGGCCGTCCCCGGCGTGTGCGGACCTGCCAGCGTCCCGATCACACCCTGAGTGGCGAACGCGCCCTTGACGATGTCGGACTCGAAAAACTCGTCGAGCAGATCGGCCACGCTGAGATCGAGGACCTTCTCGAGAATCCGGGCGTCGTCTTTGGAAAGCCCGGCCAGCGTAAGTTCACGCGGTTCGGGAGGTTTGAGCAAGAGCGGCCTGAGCAGCGCTCCGGCCCGCTCCCAAAATGACTCGAAAGCCGGATACGCCGCCGCGTCGCGTTCGGAGAACTTGGCGATTTCCCGCTGCGCGGCGGTCATGTCGCGCCAGAGAATCAGATAGCGGCTGTCGGGCAGCGGCAGGAACATGCCGGGGTCTTTCGCGTAGCACGCCAAGCCGAGCGCTTCGAGTCCCAGCTCCTCGACGATGCGCCTTTGCAGCAGGCTGATCGAGTAGGCCGCGGTCGAGACTTTGAAGCCCGGGAACGGCTCTTCGGTCACGCAGGCCCCGCCGACCACGTCCCGGCGCTCCAGGACCAGCACCGACCTGCCAGCCCGCGCGAGATAAGCCGCCGCGACCAGCCCATTGTGACCGGCGCCGATTACGACCACGTCGTACCTTCTCGCGTCGCGCGCGCCAAACGGCTTGGCTGGGTATTCCAGCATCACGCGGTCCGCCACACCGTCGCAGCTTCCGGCGAGCAGCGATAGACACTTTTAATGCCGAAGTGTCTCATGGCTTTTGGTCGATTCCCAAGCTCTTCCCCGTTCGCTCAAATCATCGCATCATGCTGGCATAACCGAGTGTCCGGCTTATATTGACGTTCGCTCGCCGCCGTCGGTAAAGTCGCACTGATATGAATCGGAATCAAATCATTGCAAAATCGAAGATAGCCGGGCACGGCTGCGCATATATCGGGCCGGCCCGCGTGGCGTTGCCGTTGTCTTAACGCGCCGCACCGCATGGGCCGGCAGGCAGAGGAAAATCCTCTGCTTTTTCGCTTTCAGAACCAATTTACAGATCCCACAAAACAAGGACCTAGAAAGACAATGCTTGAGCCGAAAACACATACAAGAGACGAAGTCGGCGGCGGGACGAAACCGACCGCCGGACTGTTCCGTGAGCTGGAGGCGCGAGGTCTCGTTCAGGACACGTCGAACCCGGACCTCGGCCGGTTGCTCGACGAAGAGTCGATAGTCGTCTACTGCGGATTCGATCCGACGTCGGACAGCCTTCAGCTCGGCAACCTGGTGCCGCTGATCACGCTCGCGAGATTTCAGCGCTTCGGTCACCGGCCCATCGTCGTTCTGGGCGGGGGGACGGGAATGATCGGGGATCCGTCCGGCCGCAGCGACGAGCGAAACCTGCTCGACGAAGAGACGATTGCGCGGAACGTCGCGGGGCAGAGGTCGCAGTTCGCCAAGGTCCTCGACTTCGACTCCACCGAAAACCCAGCGATCATGGTCAACAACGCCGACTGGCTGACGAAGCTCGATCTCATCGACTTTCTAAGGGACGTGGGGAAGTCGTTCTCCATCAACGTGATGATGTCGCGCGAGTCGGTCAAGCAGCGCATCGCCGCCCAGTCGGGCCTCAGCTTCACGGAGTTCTCGTACCAGATTTTGCAGGCCTACGATTTCTTCCATCTCTACAACGAATACGGCTGCCGCCTTCAGGTCGGCGGATCCGACCAGTACGGGAACATACTGGCGGGCGTCGACTACATACGGCGCAAGACTGGACACGATCACGGGGCAGCGGCGCTGACCTTTCCGCTCGTGCAAAGCTCCACCGGCGAGAAGCTCGGCAAAACCGCGGCAGGCGCGCTGTGGCTCGACCCGGAGCGCACCTCGCCGTACGAGTGGTACCAGTACTGGCTCAACGTGAGCGACGCCGACGCGGTCCGCTACCTCAAGTCCTTCACCTTCCTTGAGTTGGACGAAATATCCGAAATCGAATCCGAATTCCTCAAGCAGCCGAAGGAGCGTCTGGCGCAGCGCACGCTGGCACGCGAGATGACGAGCTTGATACACGGTCTGGAACAGACTCAAAAAGCGGAGCGCGCTTCGGCGGCGCTGTTCAATTCGCACGGAAGCGCGTCCGGATTAGCCATCGACGGCGCGCCGGAAGTCACCGCGCCCAAGGACGAAGTAATCAGCGGCTTCAATCTGCTAAACGCGCTGGTTCGGACCGGTCTCGCAAAGTCGAACTCCGAGGCCAAGCGGCTGATGCGCCAGGGCTCCGTGAGCGTTAACGGCATCAAGGTCGGTGCTGATACTGGTAAGTCGTCTATCGTCGCCGCCGATCTCAAGGATGACGGCACATGTATCATCGCCGTTGGCCGCCGCAGACGGGCGATATTGAGGTTCTCCGATTAGCCGTAATGAGCGCTTGAATCGGGCGGCCATAAACCTCGCAAGCTGCAAAATCCATTTCAGGGAGTCATTACGTCCGGCCACGGTGTGTTTCGTCGTCGACGACGGAGCCGTCCTCCTCGGCCGGAAGACTCGGGGGTTTGGGGAAGGGCTATGGAACGGGCCAGGCGGCAAGGTCGAGCCGGGCGAAGGAATAGAGCAGGCGGCTATTCGCGAGACGCGGGAGGAAGTCGGCGTTTCGCCAACCGCCTTGCGCAAGGTCGCGGTCCTGGACTTCTATTTCCCGGACGCTCCCGCCGGCAGCGGGTGGAGCCAGCGGGTCCACGTGTTTCTCGCGGGCGGGTGGGGAGGCAGTCCCGTCGAGACCGACGAAATGTGCCCGAAGTGGTTCCCGCTCGACGAGATTCCTTACGGCCAAATGTGGGAAGACGACGTCTGCTGGCTTCCCGCCGTGCTGGATGGCAAGTTCGTGACCGGAGACTTCCTGTTCGGCTCAGACCAGAGAATGAAGGACTACGAGGTCGCAATCCACGAGCGCGCCGAGGGCCTGCGCGTCAAGACCGGCTGAACTCGAACGTTACTGGCTCGGTGCGCCCGACTACGGCGCGGCGAGCTTCTCGATTAGCTCGCGAATGCCGGGATTGGCCTGAACGGATTCCCGCAGCGCATCGATGGCTTCTTCGCTCACAATCAACGGGACTCGCTGAAAACGGCCCTCGTGGTTGTAGGTGCAAAACCGGAGCGAGCGGGAACCGTCCTCGAACTGGAGCAGCTGTATGCATGGTTCGTGAAACGGGGTCTGAGCGGACGCCTCCTCCGCTATCACACCCTTGCCCCAATGCAGTTTGAAGTCTCTGGGTAATTTCCTCACGGTTGGGCCATCCAATCGCCGGCCGGGATTCGTCCGCCTCCGCCGTCTACGTCCACGAGAGGTCCTTTTCGGCCATCACCTTGCTGTCGTCGATCTCAACGCCTATACCAGGCTCTTCGCCGACGGTCACCATTCCATCAACCGGCTTGACCGGGTTCTTGAAGAAGAACTGATGCACCTCGTTCCACTTGACCAGGTATTCGAGCAAGGGAGTGACGCTCACCGTCGTCGCGAGCGCCAGGTGGGCATTGGCCGGCACTGAATGACCGTGAGGGATGACCGGAATGTCGTAGGCCGAGGCCAGCGTGAATATTTTGACCATCTCGCTGATGCCGCCCGCCCAGAAGGTGTCAGCCTGATACACGTCAACCGCCCCGGCGCGCAGGTAGTCGCGGGCGCCCCATCGCGTGTACTCGTGCTCGCCGCCCGAAATCGGAATCGGCGACGCTGCTCGAATCCTGGCGTAGTTTCGGATCTGGTCCGGCATCACTGGCTCTTCCAACCAGCGAGGGCGGTACTCGGCAATGCGGTTTGCCATGTCCAGCGCGTAACGAACATTCCAGCTGCTCCAAGCGTCGAACATTATGTCAACGTCATCGCCCGCCGCTTCGCGAACCGTTCGGACCAGCTCGACGTTCTTGCGCGCGCCCGCCTCACCATCGTCCGGAGCGTTACGGAAGAACCATTTCGTCGCGGTGTAGCCCTGTGCGACGAACTCCTTCACCCGGGCGGCGGCCTTGTCGGGCTCTATCGAATACCCCAAAGCGCTCGCGTACGCCGGGACCGAGTCGCGCACCGGGCCGCCCAAAAGCCGAAAGACCGGCTGTCCGAGCCACTTCCCCCGCAAGTCCCACAACGCGCAATCTATGCAGCTGATTGCGAACATCGGATTGCCCTTGCGCGCGTGCCTAAAAAATCGGTACATCTTGTCCCAGATACGCTCGGTGGCCGTAGGGTCCTCGCCCAGGATCAAGGGCGTGATCATCCGGTCGATGAAGAAGGCGTCTTCTATCGCTAACGGGCCGAACATGCCGGTGAGGCCTTCGTCCGTCTCGATATTGACGAAGACCGCTTCGACTTCGTAGACGCCGTTCGAGTTTCGCGACTGATGGAAGTCGGCGCCCGACTCAGCCTTGTGTTCGGGGTAGATGTCGATGGGACGAACGAGGCGTTCCTCCCAAAACTCGCCCTCCGTGTCCAGTTGCCCTTCGACGTGTCTCAGCCGCACGTTTGCAATCTTCATCAAGCCTCCATAGCCCCTGTATCGGTCGTCTGTCTAAATGCGGACCAGATGTCGGTAGCGTAGCGCACGAGCATCTCATTCGCTTTGAGTCGTGCCGCCTGTTCTTGTGGCCAGACGTTTTGGGCGACCGCGAGGATCGAGCCCGCAAAGCAGCTCGGCCTCGGCTAACTCGGGAGGCTCAGACGGCGGACTTCCAGCACTCGGGATAGTGAGGCTCGGGAGTCCTGCCCACGTCGTGAAGGAAGCTGCGAGAGACAGACGGTCCCGCGAACTTGAACTGCTTTCTCAATTCGGCGATCAGCGCGGGTTCATCGCCTTCAAGACCTTCGAGCCAGTCTCTAAAGGAGCCATTCTCTATCTGAAGCTCCCGAAACCGCTGAGCGTTGGCGATGCTGGCAACGATCTTCCGGCGATTTCGCACGATGTCCGGGGAAGCCATGATGCGTTCCACGTCGTCGTCCGAATACTCCGCGACGGCCTCCACGGCGAACCCGTCGAATGCGGCCCTGAAACCTTCCCGTTTGTTGAAGATGAGCGTCCAGTTGAGACCGGCCTCGAAGATCTCCAGCGTCAGGGACTCGAAGTAGGCGTCGTCGTCCGCCGGAGGCACGCCCCATTCTTCGTCGTGATATACGGACATCTCAGGGCTGACGTTGGCCCATTTGCACCGCTGTTTATCTTCTATGGTCAATTCCTCCCGTTCCCGCCCTGTTCATTCTTGCTGATTCCAAGAGTCACGGCCCGGCTCACAATCAAAAGGCCTCGTCCCACGCCCGCTTGAGGAAGGCGAGCGCGTCAGGCGCTTCTCGTTCGAAGTCTGTCCAACGGCACTCCATCGACAGGCGCGAGTCGTAACCGAGGGCCTTCAAGGCCCGGAACATCGAAGTCCAGTCGGCGCCGTCTTCCCGGGGAGGACTGCGGTCGGCGCTCGACACGTGCACGTGCTCCACGTCGTAGCCTGCCCCAAGCATGCCGTGAAAGCCCTCCTTTTCGACGGAAATATGGTAGAGATCGGCTAGCACCTTGACGTTGGGATGGTCGATTCGCGCCACGATGTCCGCCGCCTCTTCCACCGAGTTAATCCAGTTGCACTCCCCGGTGTTGAGCGGCTCGATGACCACGGTCATCCCCCGCGTTTGCGCCTCATCGCCCATCATCTGCAAGAGAGCATCCACCTGATCTTCGGCCTGTTCAATCGGGAATCCGTCGGGAATATTGCGAGAGTTCCCGCTTCCGAAGACGACGATTTCCATTCCCAGTTCCGAGCACCTATCCAGAACGGCGGACACATATTCCGTCACCGCGGAGTCGTTCGTATCTGGACCAATGACCTTCATCTCCGCGGGGAAGAACACGCAGCCGGCTTCCACGGGAAGTGGCGCGTCCGCGAGCAATTTGCTCTTGGCGGCTCGCTCACTCCGGCTCAAAAGCGGGCTGACCTCGCGGGCAAGCGGTATTTCCACGAAATCGAACCCGATATCCCGGGCTGCTGCCAAGGTCTCTGATCCCGTCACGACGCCAAATCTCATTTAATGTCCCTACATTAAGTCTGAAGCTGAAGCGGGTAAAACGAACGCCAACGTCAGTTCGGGCTCGGCGGCGTGCCAGATGGTGTCAACGCCGACTGTAGAAACCGACGAACGTGGGCATTGAACTCCTCGGGGCGCTCGAGATGAGGCATGTGCCCGCAACGGTCCATCACAACCAGGTCGGCTCCACGTATTCGTTCCGCGGCAACTTTCGCCAGCTTAACCGGAAAAACGCCGTCGTGCCGCCCCCAGACTACTAGCACGGGAATCGAGAGATTCCGAAGCTCGTCAGCCAGCAGGGTGGATGGGCGCATCCCACGAATGCAGCTTACCCCCCAGCGAAGCGACTTGAAGAAGAAGCGCCTGTGCTCCCGATCCCGAGCGAGCTCCTCGGTTTCCGCTGTCAGATCGTCCGAGAGCCAGTCGTCGTCATAGCTGAGCCGCAGCAGCTGACGGCGAATGCCTTTGGCATCCGACGGCACCACGAGCTCGCCCACGATAGGTATGCTGGCGACGCGGAACGCGTATCCCACGCTCCTGCCGAGGCCCACGGGATCCACAAGAATGAGCGTCTGGACCTTTTCGCGATGGTCGAGCGCGGCGGCGAGCGCTATTGCGCCTCCCATCGAACTCGCCACAAGACTCGCCGGCGACGCCCCTACGGCGTCGATGAAACCGGCGAGCCAGCCGACGAAGACCGCTCGCGAAACTTCGCGCGGGACTTCGCTTCGACCGCTGCCGCACAGGTCCGGGACAATGACTCGATAGGTGTCCGAAAGCGCCGGTATAGACGCCCGCCAGAAACCGGCGTGCGCGCCGATACCGTGAAGCAAGATAACCGGCGGCCCCTCGCCGATCTCCCAGTACCGCGTCCGAAGGCCGTCAGCCGTCACCCACCGATCCTGATACCGGACCATTGAGCCTAGACCGAAGAGACTGACGCCGACCGGCCTGTACGCGCCGATTCTTCAACAGCTTCTACAAACTGCATATACTTCAACCCTTCTTCCCAGGAGGGGTTGCCGCTGCGGCCCTCTCTGATCGCCTGGATGAACTCCTCTTCGACCCGCCAGCCGCCCTCATCGCCAGGCGCGATCTGGACCTCTTCCTCGACCCAGTCAGGAGCCGACGCCGCCAGCAGGACGTCTTCATCTTCAAGGTATCGAAGCGATCCGCTCAGCCCGTATCCCTCGATGACGTTTCCGGACGGAGCGCCGACGACGCCGCTGAATGCATAGGACAGAGTCGCGCCGCTTTCCATTCGACCGGCGATGAAGACCGAGTCGGGCCGGCCCACGGCCCCGGAACCCGAACCGTCGATCAGTGGCCGCTCAGGCGTGAAAGTCGCGTCGACTGCAGATACTTCGGCTGCGTACCCGAACCACCTGCCGACGATCTCGGCGAATATGCCCAAGGTAAGGGTGTGGAAGCCGGAATACTCGGAGATCTGACGCCAATGGAGCGGGGTCGCCGCTTCCATGTAGCTGGGCTGAAAGTGCCGGACGACTACGTGCACCGGGTCGCCGAGAAAGCCATCGGCGACCATACGCATTACGGTCGGCTCGACCCTCATGCCGTGCGGCGGCGGACAGACCATCGTGGTCAGGCCGGATTCAGCAGCCGCCGCGACCATCCTCCGGGCATCGGCCGCGTCCATGGCCAGGCGCGCCTGGCTGAACACGTGCTTGCCAGCTTCAAGTGCAGCGATCCCATACTCGCTGTGCTTGTAGGGCCACGTACCGATAACGACCGCGTCGACGTTAGGGTGGTCTATTACCTCCCGCCAGTCGCCGCAGACGTCCGCGATCCCAAAATCGGCGGCGACGCGCGACGCCGACTCGCGGCTCCTGTTCGCCACAGCGGCAAACTCGACTCCTGGGATCTTGTCGAAACCGGGCAGATGGCGCGTCCGCACGATGTCGCCCGCGCCTATGAATCCCAGGCCAATTCGTTCGTCCGTCATGCTCTTGTCCCCCAAAAGCGCTACGAGACCGGATATTTTGAGACTATACGGGGTTTGGGTGCCTAACGCCCCTTGTCCATCGTCTTCAATGCTTCGTAGGCGGGTCTCGGGCTGCCGTCGCTCTTGATGACGCCGAACGGATACTTTTCATCTTCCGGTCCGACGACCATCTGGAAATTCAGATTCCAGACGAACATATGCGTCACGTAGGGAAAGTCGGCTCTGATCACATCGAACGCCCTGACCAGGAAATCCGCCTGGTCTTGCTCGGAGTTGTCTTTGCCGAAGCCATAGTTCGGATCTTGGTTTTCAGTGCTCCAGCCAAACTCGGTGAACCAGATGGGCTTGTGGCCGTCGCCAAACTCCTCCATCACCTGGCGGTGCTCGGTGAACCGCAGAAAGTAGAAGCTGTGATGGCCGTTCCAGCCGTTCCCTCTGTCGGACCCCATCGCCTGGTCGGGCGCGTTGTTGAACCCGCCGGGATGCATTCCCCAGGCGTCGAAATAGTCCCTTACCACCCCGCCGTTGTACTCGTACATCTGCCGCAAGAATCGCAGATCGTCGATGGCCTGGATCTTCTGATCGGGAACATCCACGTCTCCGGCGGGCGTGAGCGCGCCGCCTATGATGACCGCGTCGGGATCGCCTGCCTTGATTCCACGGTGTCCCGCGCCCAGCAACTCGACAAACTCACCGGCGTTCAGGCGGCCGTATCCCCATTCGCGGGAGAGGTTCGCTTCGTTCCACACTTCGTACGCGTGAACATGTCCCCGGTACCTGCTGGACAGCGCCTGCATGAAATCGGTCAGATCCGCCAGATTCTCCGGAGGCCCGTGATCGCGGCCGTTAAGCGCCCAAGTAGGCGCTCTAACGACGCTAATCAGGAACTTAAGGCCGGCGTCATTAACGGCGGTCACGACCTTGTCCAGCTCACGCCAGTCATAACCGCCTTTCTGCTCGGGCTCGGTATAGAACCAGACGACCTGCTGCTTGAGCCAATCGAAGCCGGCCTCCCTGGTAAGACGCGTGAGAAGCGACCGGTCCTGGTTATAGAGGTGGGCCTGGAAGCCGTATGCCTCTAGTGGTCTCAGCCCGCCGGTTACCGGCTCTTGGGCCTCTTTGGTAACGGCGACTTCGGGAGTGGGCGTTGGCTCGGCCTCCGCTTCCGCCTCGGCCGTCGGCGAGGCCTCAGCGGTGGGCGCGGCTTCGGTCGTCGGAGTCGGCGGAGGTGGCGCCGTGGTTGCCGCCTTGGCAGCTGGTGAGGTTGGAGCCGGTGGAGGCTCCGCGGTAGGCGCGGCCACGGTCGGGGCGGCCACGGTCGGCACAGCCACTTGCCGTTGCTTGGGCGGGGATGGGACTTCCGGGGAGGGCGGTTCGTCGCCGTTGCATCCGGCGATTGCCAAAACAGCGGCATATCCCGCCATCCCGCCCAAAAGGCGTCGTCGAGTCAGTAAGTTACGCGTAGGCGATTTAATCGAGTCCTTTCTTGCCGGAGCAACTGCCGCAAACTCGCAAACACGGACGCTATACCGAACTCACGATCCGCGAACGTTTCAATTCCAAATTTACGGCGAATGCGCTCCTAAAGCCAGAGGTGTTATGGGAGGATCGAATCTTCACGATTATGACCACCGCGAACGGGTGGAAGTGCTACCATCATATTGGCGAAGTAATCGGACATTAACTACCACGCCAATGGCCGCCACGCGAGCAACACCCCGATGAGAGTCGAGCCGCTAGCAGCCTAGGAGGAAACAGGATGGTGCAATCGCGAATGGGGTCTACCGCACTCGGCATCACGGTGCTGGGAATAGCCGTTGTGCTTCTCTTGGCACTCTTCAGCATCCGGATAGTCGGCGTCGGTGAAGTAGGAGTTATCCACACGTTCGGTGTCGTCGACACCACACCCAGGCAGCCGGGACTGACCTTCAAGGCGCCGTGGGCGGCGTTGGAAACTATGAGCGTACGGACTCAGCAGTTCACCATGGGATCGGTCGCCGAAGAACAATCGCTGGTGGCAGGCGACACGATTCGGACGCTTACTTCGGAAGGACTGACCGTCGGACTCGACCTCACGGTGTGGTTCTCCCTACAGCCCGATCAAGCCCCTATCGTTTTCAGCACGATAGGCCCTGACTACCGAGGAATCATCATTCGTCCGGCAATCCGCAACGCAATCCGGGACGTCGTCGCCCAGTACACCGCCGAGGACCTCTATAACGTGGCGCGCGAACGCGTCGGTGTCGAGATACAGGACTCGCTGATCGCGGACCTGGATCCGCGTGGAGTAACGGTCGAGCGCGTGCTGCTGAGAGACGTGGCGCTTCCCCCGGTGATTCAACAGGCGATCGAATCGAAGCTCGCCGCCGAGCAGCAGATCCAGGAACGCCGGTTCCGGGTTGAAGAGGCTACGGAGGAGGCGAACCGCCGACGCGAGGAAGCCGCGGGAATAAGGGATGCGCAGGAGCTGATCAACTCCACCCTGACTCCGGAGTACCTGCAGTTCCTTTACATCGAGAATCTCGCCGAGCAGAAAGACGGCAACGTGATATACGTTCCGGTTAGCCCGAATACCGGACTGCCCGTGTTCGTGAACGCGGGGCAGCCGAGCGGAGCGGGGCCCTAGCCTTAGGGAATAGCGATAAGAAGGCGGGCGGCACCCGGCCTGTGCGAACGGCGGACTATGCGTACATCGCGCGCGTGGTCCGCGCTCGCTTCGCCAGTCTGCGCCGAGGGGAATTCCAGCATCGGCTCCACGGAGCCATGCCGGGCGATTAGCTCAGCCGGGAGAGCGCTACGTTTACACCGTAGAGGTCGCAGGTTCGAGCCCTGCATCGCCCACCACCGCCGGCCCGTTAGAACCGGGCCACCCATGGCGCTTAGCAGCTTCACCCGGCAATTTGAAGATATCCTGACGAGCCTATTTGAGTGGCGCAGGGGCGGCCCTCTTCTCAAGTCACGATGATGGACTAGGCTTGGGCTGATTCTCCGCGACATTAGACTGGCGGCTGAAACAAACACGGGATAGGGCGCGTGGCGAGCAGTCCGGCAATACCCGAAAACAGAAACGCTATAACCGCTGAATGGCTACGGCAGGCGCTGACAGCGGGCGCCGCGTCCGGTCTTCCGGCGATAGAGGACGTCGTTGTCAAAGACATCGGCGCCGGAGTCGGCATCTTGGCGGAGATCCTGCGCTGCCACCTGACCTATCGCGACGACGCCCGCGCCGCGCCGGAGTCCGTCGTCGTTAAGCTGCCCAGCACCCACCGCAAGACTCTCCGCATGGGCAAATGGCAACGGCTCTACAGGCGAGAATACGCGTACTATCGCCACCTGTCGCGGCACAGCCCGCTCCGATCACCGAGGCTGCTCTACGGCGACTTCGAAGCGAGCAGCCACCGCTTCGTCCTGGTGCTCGAAGACCTTCGCGGCATGGACGTGTTCGACGAGATAGAAGGCGCCAGCGGGGAGCACGCAAAACGCGCCATCCGCGCGGCTGCCAAACTGCACGGACACTATTGGAACAAGGTAGACCGGCCGCCGCTATCCGGTTTGCACGACATCTTTGCCGCGAAGTACCGGCCATTACTGCAGATCGTCTATTTGGCAAGCCTTGTTCCGACGTTAAATCGCTTCGGCGACGCCTTCTCGGACGAGATGCGCCGCCTGGCCGAAGCCTACGGGCCGCGGGTCGCCGACCATATCGGCGAGGCCGCGGCCGGACCCAAGACCTTCGTACACGGCGACTTCCGGCTGGACAACATGTTCTTCGGCCCCGGCGCCAGCGAAGACCTGACCTTGGTCGACTGGCAGATCAGCGGGCTTGCCTGCGGCTTGTGGGACGTGGCCTTCCTTCTTGGCAGCAGCGTTTCGACCGAAGTCCGCCGCCAGATCGAGCGCGAATCGCTGGAGGAGTACCACGACATCCTTTGCGGTATGGGAGTCAACGACTTCACCTTCGAAGAATGCTGGCGCCTCTATCGAGAATATGTGCTGGGCCGCCTCGTGGTCGCGGTCTTCCTGTGCGGCGGCGTGGACTTGCCATTTGACCGGAGCCGTCGGCTGGCGGAAGTCAGCCTGCGCAGAACACTGGCGGCCATCGAAGATCTGGACGCTGCCGAATTCCTGCCGGACCGCCGCCGGCTTTTTAGTTTCGCCAATGCCTTCTCGACGTTATCGCGCGGCGCGTACAAGGCTTACAAGGCAGTGCGCTAGGCTCTCGCGCGACGCCGGGCGTCGGAGCAGTAGCGGCGTTCGATCATGTAGCTGTCCCGCCGTATCGCCAAGTCCAGCAACCTGGTCTCGGGACTGGGGAGATTCCGGAAGATATGGGTCCGGCTGTGCGAGCGGCACTTGGCGTTGGCACTCCACGAACCATCTTCGCCTGCATCTCTTTTGTGCGATGGATACAAGTCCGCCGACCGTTCGCTAGACTCTTATTACGCCGCCAAAGCGGCAAGCCGAGATAGCTCAGTCGGTAGAGCAGTGGACTGAAAATCCATGTGTCGTCGGTTCAATTCCGACTCTCGGCACCAGCTTCAACGCAAGCGTCATTTGAACAGTCAGCAGCGGAGGCGCGCTTTCCGGTACTTTTCCGAGATGTCGCCCCGCACGCTCGGTCGCGGAGCGGTAGACCGGCCCTTAGACTGTTAACCCGAGTGCATAGCCAGATGATGGAAAGCGCATGGCCGTGATCGAAGGCCGGGTTCATTCACTGAACGTCAAACCAAAGGTGACCGGCGAGCGGGGGCTGCCCAAGCAAGCCGTGCCCTCGGCCGAAATTACCGCAAACGGTCTGGCCGGCGACTTCAACCGGTACCGCACCGAGGCCAAGGGCGGCACTCCCAACATGGCCGTCCTGATCATGCCGCTGGAAACTCTCCACGAGATTCAGGCCGACGGCTGGCCGGTGGAGCCCGGACACATAGGCGAGAACATCACGACCATCGGCATAGGCTATGCCGACCTTCCCCCGGGAACGCGGGTCCGAATCGGCGAGGCGGATCTGGAGATAACCGAGGCCTGCCAGCCTTGCGCGAACCTGCGATTGCTGCCTTACGTCGGTCGGGCGCGCGTCACGGAGTTCATCAGAGCGATGATAGGTCGCCGGGGCTGGTACGCTCGCGTGATCCGGCCTGGACCGGTCCAAAATGGAGACGTGATATTAGTGAGCGCCGAAGACGTTCAATAGAACTCACGGCAAGGACCGCCAGCCGGCGGCGCTACATGGGCCTGTGTGCTTGACGCTGTTTTCATGCCGCTCCTAGCATGAACTGAATGGGGCGTCGCCAAGCGGTAAGGCACCGGCCTTTGGAGCCGGCATTCGTAGGTTCGAATCCTACCGCCCCAGCCGCACTGCCCATCCGCAAGCAGGGAATGACCGTCAGGCGGGAGAATGTCGGGATGAGAAACGCGATCGGGGCGCGGACGCTGCCGGCGCGCCGCGCCGTTCGCCGTGGTCGATGAAAGCGATCGGCGTAAGCTGAGCGCCGCTGCGCGCGCCTCCGCGGTCATCCTCGCGGCAGGTCATGGCACGCGGATGAAGTCAAAGACTCCCAAGCCGCTGCACACGCTCGCAGGGAGGACCCTGGTCGGCTACCCACTAAAGCTGTGCGTATCGCTTTCGCTGAGCCCGATAACAGTCGTCGCCGGCAATGAGAGCGCCGCGCGGATGCGCGACCTCATGCCAGAGGCGGAGGTCGTCGAACAGGGCACGCGAGGTTACGGCACGGGATACGCCGCCGCGCAGGCCGCGCCGAACCAGCACGGCAAGTCGGCCTCGACGTTCGTGCTGTTCGCCGACACGCCCCTGCTGACGCCATCGACGGTTGTCCGAATGCTCGACGAGCGAGAGATCTCGCAAGCCGCGATAGTGGTACTCTCGGCGATCCCGGACGACCCGGCGCGATACGGGCGAGTCTTGCGCGACGGAAGCGGAAAGGTAAAACGTATCGTCGAGGCGGCGGGCGCAACGGCAGACGAGCTTGGCGTCCGCGAGATCAACACCGGAATCGTGGTCTTCGACTCGGCATGGCTGTGGCGAAACATTTCGCGGCTCACTCCCGATCCGGCAAAGGGAGAGACGCTGCTCACCGACCTCGTCGCCATGGCGATCGCGCAGGGCAGGGAGGTGGAGTGCCTGACGCTGGACGATCCGTTGGAAGGGATGGGCTGCGATGACCGGATCGAGTTGGCGCGGGCGGAGCGAATCATACGGACCCGCAAGCTGGAAGAGCTGATGCTGGCGGGAGTGACGGTCCGCGATCCGCAAGCGACCTACGTGGACGACACCGTTCAGGCGGGCCGGGACACCGAAATCCAGCCGGGAACATTCTTGCGCGGAAACACCGTTATAGACGCGGATTGCTCGATCGGACCGGCGACCGAGATAGTCGATTCGACGATAGGCAAAGGCTGCGTTGTGCGACAATCCGTCGTCAAGAATTCCCGACTAGGCAACAACGTAACGGTAGGCCCGTTTTCGCATATTCGACAGGAGGCGGTCGTTGGCGACGGGGCGCATATCGGCAACTACGCCGAGATAAAGAACTCCAGAATCGGCGCCGATACTCTCATGGGGCATTTCGGCTATCTTGGGGATGCCGACGTTGGAGACGGCGTCAACATTGGCGCCGGGGCGGTCACGTGCAACTTCGACGGGCGAGATAAGCATCGAACGCTCATCGGAAACCATGCGTTCGTCGGCAGCGGCGCGATGCTCGTTGCCCCGATCTCGGTAGGACGTGGGGCGACTATTGGAGCCGGCTCGGTCGTGACCCGGGATATCCCCGACGGAGCGCTGTCCTACGGCGTTCCAGCGCGGCTGAAACGAATCAAGCCTGTAGACAGCGAAGACGAGGGCTAGTCCGAATAATGGCCAGAACCCTTAAGATTTTCTCGGGGTCCTCCAATCCGGAGCTGGCCAGGCTTACAGCCAAGCATCTTGGGGTTCCGCTGGGACGGTCTTACGTCGCCTCGTTCCCCAACGGCGAGACGCGGGTCCGCATTGAGGAGAACGTCCGGGGGCTCGACGTGTTCCTCGTTCAGTCCGTATGCGCGCCGGTCGATAAAAACCTGGTGCAGCTCTTGATAATGATGGACGCCGTTCGCAGGGCTTCAGCGGACCGAATAACCGCCGTGGTCCCTTACTTCGGTTACGCGCGCCAGGAAAAGAAGACCGCGGGCAGGGAACCCATCTCGGCCAAGCTCGTCGCCAACCTTTTGGCCGTGGCCGGCGCCGACCGAATCCTCACTATGGATCTGCACGCGCCCGCCATCGAAGGCTTTTTCGACATACCCGTCGACCACCTCAGAGCGGCCGGACTGCTGGGAGAAAAGGTAAAAGAGCTGGCGCTCGATAACGCCGTGGTCGGCTCGCCGGACGCCGGCGGCGTGGCGCGGGCCGAGGACTTCAGCCGCAGGCTCGGCGGGTCTGACCTGTTTGTGGTGTTCAAGCGCCGCGACACGCCCGATGACGTGACCCCTCTTCACCTCGTGGGCGACGTGAGGGGGCGAGTGGCGATAATCATCGACGACATCATTTCAACCGGGAAGTCGCTTATCACTGCCGCCGACTCGCTGCTCGAAGGAGGCGCCAAAGAGGTCCACGCCTGCGCGGTGCACGCCGACTTCACCGAAGACGTGGTTAAAGTGTTGGAATCTTCGAGACTCAAGAGTATTTTGGTGACCGATACGATACCGATCCCAAACCAACGCCCGCCCGATAGTAAGATAGAAGTGTGCTCTACCGCGCGGATCTTCGCGGAGACCATCGACAGGATTCACCGGCACGAGTCAGTAAGCGCGTTGTTCAGCTAGTCAGACCGCCGAGTTATAGGGTCTGAGGCGCTCAACGAGCCCAGCGCAGACGACACTGAGCGTCGCGCACACCAGGAGGTTCGGTTCCATTCTTGGAACCCGCTAGTTGGGCCAGCCTCATAGCGATTTTCGCCCTGACGCTAGCCAACGGCTTTTTCGCAGCCGCGGAGACTGCCGTTGTTTCAGTCAGGCCAAGCCGGATACAGGAGCTTGTCGCCCAGGGTAACGCCGGGGCCAGACGGGTCCAGGCCTTCCTGGATAATCCGCACAGATTCCTCGCAACGATCCAGATCGCCATCACAATTCTCGGGTTCTTTGCCGGCGCGGTTGGAGCCGTAAATCTGGGGCCTGAGCTCGCCAGGCTGATCCCCAACGACGCTGTGGCGGTGGTGATCGTGACGCTCGTCGCGGCATTCATATCTATAGTCGGCGGCGAAATAGTCCCTAAGTCTCTCTCGCTGCAAAACGCCGAGAGCTTCGCCCTCCGAATCTCGGCTCCCGTCAGCATCATCGCTCGCGTTTTGGCCCCGATCGTGTCCGTGCTCGAGGGGGCGAGCGGGTTCCTGTTGCGACTTATGGGGTCCAGCCGTCGCGTCTCCCTGCCCGCGGTCACCGACGCGGAAGTGCGAATCTTGCTCGAAGAAGGCGAGAAGCGCGGCACTATCGATCAGGAAGAGGTCGAGATGATTCACGGCGTCTTCGACCTCCATAACCGCGCCGTGCGACAGATAATGACGCCGCGCCCAGACGTAGTGATGGTGCCGACCGGAACGGTGATAACGGAGGCGCTGAAACTGGCGCTGGTGCGGGGATTCTCCAGAATTCCCGTCTACCAGGACTCCATCGACCGAGTCGTAGGAACGGTCTCCGTGCGCGACATCGCGGCCAGCATGAACGACGGCGAACAGACGCCCGCCATGGTAGACACGGTGATGCGCGATCCCCATTTCGTTCCGGAAGCCAAGATGGTCGATGACGCCTTGGCCGACATGCAAAACAACAGAGTTCACCTTGCCGTAGTGGTCGACGAATACGGCGATACCGCCGGAATCGTCACGATGGAGGACATCATCGAAGAAATCGTGGGCGAAATCGCCGACGAGTCCGACCGCGAACTGACCAGTTTCATCGCTCTCAACGAAAACGAGGCGGTGGTCGACGGCAAGTTCAGCATCGCCGATCTGAACGACGAAATGGACTTACAGCTAACTTTCGACGAAGCCGACACCATAGCCGGATTGGTCTTCGTAACGCTGGGCCGCGTTCCAGACGAAGGCGACCGCATCTCGGTAAATGGGGCGACCGTCGAGGTATTGCGCGTCGAAAACACGCGAATCCGCAGACTCAGGGTTGCGAGGACTCCGGCTGGGGCATAGCCGGAAGGCAAAGGAGGCCCACAGGGCTAAACCCACGCCGCGTCTAGCTGTTCGCACGAGCCGGCAAAATGTCCCACAACCCCTCGCTAGCCGGCGATTCCTATAAGCGCGACACCGGATGCGACGAGGCAGGCTCCCAGAATTCGAGCCGGACCGACGCCTTCGCGCAGAAGCAGTCCGCCGTAGATCGCCGCAAACACAATGCTCGTCTCGCGCGCCGCGGCAACGTAGCTCACGCTGGAGGTTTGCAAAGCCGTCAATACCAGAACATAGGCGCCGAACATAAGAGCGCCTGCCGCGAATATCCATACGGCCTCACGCTTCAACCCCCGCGCCTTGCGTACTCGCGGCGCCATCCAGGGAGCGATGATCGCGAACGTTCCGACTGACCACAGGTACATATATACGAGGGGGTGTACGTGCCGGACGCCGGCGCTGTCGATGATCGAATACAGCCCAATAGTCAGTCCGGTCAGCAGCGCCCATCGCGACCCCGACGACACGATTGCACGAAGCGGCGCGCCGAGAGCATTGAAGGTCAGAGCGCTTGCCTGAATCAGGTATACGCCAACTACGACAGCCAGGATCCCCAGCAAGCCAAGCAGCGAAGGGAGTTCGCGCAGAATAGCGATGGAAAGGACCAGGACGAATATCGGGCCTGTTCCTCTGGCCAGCGGATACACGACCGAGAGGTCGGTGCGCGAATACGCCCCGCCGAGCAGGACGAAATACATGACGTGTACGACCGACGAAAGACCTATGAAGACCCAGCCCGCAAGCGGAACCGGATTGTCCTGAACCACCAGGATGAAGGCCGGCGTGAACAGAACCAGTCCTGCAGCGGCAGCGAGCCAGAGGAACAGGAGATTGTCCGTCGATCGCTTGGCCATGTAGTTCCAGGTCGAATGCAGCACCGCCGAAGCGAGCACCAGGCCAATCGCGGCTTCAGTCATCGCTCGTCACGGGTTGGCCTCCAAGCGGGTTTGGCGGCTCATATAATGGCTTGTAGGCGCAGCGCAACCACTTCAATCTCGCGGTTGGGCGCCTGGATATCGAGATCCAAGACATGCGGCTCCAAAGGTCGAAATCATACAGAGCGGAAGCAATACTGCTGCGCCGGTCGAACCTCGGCGAAGCGGACAGGATTGTCACGCTCTATACCCGCGAGTTCGGCAAACGCAGGGCGGTCGCAAAGTCGGTGCGCCGTACGAAAAGCCGTCTGGCAGGTCATATCGAGCTTTTCACGCACGTAGATGTCTATCTGGCCGTGGGAACCAATCTCGACGTTCTGACCCAAGCGACAGCGATAGAAATCTTCCCGACAATGTCGAACGATCTAGACCGATTTGCAGAGGCCTCCTGGGCGGCGGAGGTCGTCGACCGACTCACGCTTGTCGGCGAGCCTGACCCGGAGCTGTTCGCGCTCTTGCTCGCGACAATCCGGCTGCTAGCCTCGGAAGACGAGCGCCGGTCCATCCACCTAAGGCAGTTTGAGCTTCACGCTTTGAGCAGACTCGGGTACCGTCCGCATCTGGAGTCATGCGTCAACTGCGGCGGCGGCCTGAAAGAGGTGATCAACCAGTTTTCGCCCGGCCTTGGCGGGGTAATGTGCCACACATGTGATTCGGACGGGGCGGCGCTGACGATTTCTCCGTCGGCAATAAAGGTGATGCGCTGGCTCGAAACTCAGGAGATCGGGACGGCCGCCCGCCTCAATTCCAACGCCGCCCTCGACGCCGAGCTGGAACGGATTCACACGGCTTGCCTGAACCAGGTGCTGGGAGGCATGCTGAGATCGGCGTCGCTGCTGGATCGCTCCCGCACACACAACGCCCCACGGCCGGTTTAGGAAACGAATCCCTAACTGCCCGATCCCGAAAAAGGAACGCAATGAGTGACAACTTGAATTCGATGGAAAAGCTCGTGTCGCTGTGCAAGCGCCGCGGCTACGTATACCCGAACTCCGAGATCTACGGCGGTTTCGCGAGCACTTGGGACTATGGGCCGCTGGGGGCCGAGCTTCTGATGAACATCAAGCAGGCCTGGTGGCGAGACACCATTACGGCGCGGGATGACGTGGTGGGACTCAATTCGGCGATACTGTCGCATCCCAACATCTGGCAGGCGTCCGGCCACCTGGAGCACTTCTCGGACCCTCTGGTCGACTGCAAGCAGTGCAAGCGCCGTTTCAGGGCCGATCAGATCGACAGGGAAGCCTGCCCGGAATGCGCCGGAGAGCTGACCGACGTCAGGCAGTTCAACACCATGTTCAAGACGTTCGTCGGCCCGGTCGAAGACGACGCCTCGGCCGCCTACCTGCGACCGGAGACCGCCCAGGCCATCTTCGCCAACTTCCGCAACGTCCAGCAAAGCTCCCGCATGAAGCTGCCGTTCGGAATAGCCCAGATCGGCAAGGCGTTCAGAAACGAGATCACCACCGGCAATTTCATCTTCCGCACCCGGGAATTCGAAATGATGGAGATGGAGTACTTCATACCTCCTGGTGAGGACGAAAAGTGGTTCAAATACTGGATATCCGAGCGGCTCAGCTGGTACCGGCGGTATGGACTCAATTCGGACAAGCTGCATCTGCGCGCCCACGACAAAGCCGAGCTTGCCCACTACTCCCGCGGCACTACGGACATCGAGTACGACTACCCGTTCGGCCGGGCCGAGCTGGAGGGCGTTGCCAATCGCGGAGACTACGACCTGGGGAGGCATCAGGAGGTCTCGGGCAGGGACTTGACCTATTTCGACGACGCAACCGGCCAACATGTCTTGCCGTGGGTCGTGGAGCCGTCCGTCGGCGTCGACCGCTGCGCGCTGGCCTTCCTGACCGACGCCTACCACGAGGAAGAAGTGCCCTCGGCCTCCGGCAAGATGCAGCGCCGAACGGTACTCAGGCTGGACCCGCGTTTAGCCCCCGTCAAAGTCGCGTTCTTTCCACTGATCAAACGCGAGCCGTTGCAAGTAATGGCCAAGGAGCTCCAGGACCTCGCCCGCTCTGAATGGCTGACCTACTACGACGAAACCGGCGCTATCGGGCGCAGGTACAGGCGGCAAGACGAGGCCGGGACCCCCTACTGCGTGACGGTGGATTTCGACTCGCTGGAGGACGGCGCGGTCACGGTCCGGGACAGGGACACGCTGGTCCAAGACAGAGTTTCGACCGCCGAGCTGATGGACTACCTGAGGGAAAAGTTGGCCTGGAGCCGGGAGGTCAAGATTCCGGCGTAGACCCGGCTCTCCGGTGACGGCGAAAGTTCGCTAAGGTGAAGGCTGTAAGTTGACGGCCATGCCGGGGGGCGCAAATGGTTGAAACGCTCCGCAACCGCAACTTCACGCTGCTCTGGCTTGCCCAGCTCATCTCGATGACCGGCGATTGGGTCATCTTCATTGCCCTGCCGATCTACATATACGAGCAGACAGGTTCGGTTCTGGCGACCGGCGCGATGTTCATTAGCAACGTGCTTCCGAGACTGCTGGTCGGTTCGGTAGCCGGCGTTTTCGTGGACCGTTGGAACCGCAAGCGGACGATGATCATCGCCGACTTTCTTCGGGCCGCGATCGTCATCGTGCTGCTGGGCGCTATTGCGGCGGAGCAGCTTTGGCTGATATTTCCGCTCGCATTCTTGGAATCGTCGGTATCTCAATTCTTCAACCAGGCCAAGAACGCGGTCCTCCCCCAGCTTGTTAAGAGGCAGCAGCTTGTCACCGCCAACTCCCTTAACGCGACGACTGAAAACCTGACCCGTCTGATCGGCCCGCCTCTCGGCGGCGCGCTGATCGGCATTCTGGGAGTCAGCAGCGTGCTGCTGCTCGACGCGGTGACCTACGCAATGTCGGCCGCCGTCATCATGCTCATTTCCGTTCCACGGCGGCGCGACAACGCGGCGGGTCAGCAGGGAACGGTCGGAATCTGGACCGAATGGCTGGGCGGATTGAGACTCGTGGCCCACAACCGCCGGCATTCGGCGGTCTTCATTTCCGTCGGAACGGCCATGTTCGGACTTGGAATCCTAAACGCGCTCATGATCGTCTTCGTCGCCGAAGTCTTCGGCGGGGGCGCGCTGCAATTGAGCTCGCTGCTCGCGGCGCAGGCGGGTGGAGGACTGGCCGCGGGACTGCTCTTGAGTCAACTGGGACGCAATCTGCAACCCTCTCGATTGATTCCGCTCGGAGCGGTCGGCATGGCCGTGCTGTTAGTCGCCATCGTCAACTCTCCGAATCTGGCGTTTGCGATCGTGCTCACCACAATCCTGGGGGCGCCAATTGTGGCCTTTTTCGTAAGCGCGCAGACGCTGCTGCATCGGGGCGTGAGCGACGATTACCGGGGCCGGGTCTTCGGCGCCTTCAGCACCACCCAGGCGCTTACGATGGTCGGCGGAATGGGACTCGCAACCCTGTTGGGCGACTGGACGGGCGTGCTGCCGCTGATGCACGTCGCCGCTGTCGCGTTTGTGGCCGCAGGAGCGTTCGCGGCCCTGCGGCTCTTCTCACGATCGAGCGAGGAAGCACTCGACTCCGAACGCCCGGCGGGTATCCGCTAACCACTCATCGCGCCCGACGCTCCATTGGGATGGTCGACCTAATCCCGTGTAGCGTTCGCCATCACGATCAGAGCCCCAACAATCCGCTAGCCGCCGACTAATTCGTTCCATCCCAACAAGCAAAGTCTCGAAGTCGCCGACGGAACGATTCACAGGCAAACCGCGTAATCTCGTAAATGGGGGAACCGAAGACCGAAAGCTGCCCATGTACAGGATCAATCCGGGGAGTCGACTGAGGTCGCTACACGCCTCTGACGCGATGGCGGTCTAAGCCTTGGGGACAGGTCACTAACAGCGCAGACTGCCGCTGGGATCACTTGACGGCGTACAGCGTGTCTCCAAGAGTGATAGACATGATCGTAATCCCCGTCTGCTGAGGTGGGAACAAGCGGACGGAATTGCGGTTTGTTTAGGAGTCCGTCTTCAAAAGCGCAGGACGTATTCTTGTGTTCCATACATCAACGTCGCCCGCCCGTCGCAACTCCTCCACCAGTCGCACGGTTTCCGTTCCAACGTCGTCACCCAACTCGGAGACGGTACGGTTGCCGGCCAACTCGGTAACTGCCGTGCGCAGTTTCATCACGTACTCTGCAACTTCATAGGCAGCTCGGTCGGACGCAGCGCGGACCTGCAAGGCCTCGAGCTTTTCAAGCCAGTCCAGACCTCTTTCTGCTTCTTCGAACGGGTCATCCAGTGCGTTGGTCGTAGTCAACGGTCATCCTCCACATACCCATTGGTCGTGACCTGCCCCCAAGGCTTCTACTGCCGACTATGTTAGTCCCGTGAGCATCCGGACTTGCCCCCGTCTTCAAATCAGTTTCGGGGTAGAAGACCATCCATCGGGATAGGCTCGGTGAGCAGAGGTACCGTTTCTAACGGTCCTACGAGCGCGCCGTCACCGGGGTGTGCGCAAGCCTGACGACCTCCCAACGCGGATATCCGGTGTCTGGATAGCTCCGTCTAGTTCCTCTAACAGACGAGGAGGTTCCACTTGCGCTCAAGAGCCGACCGGAACCATCGCCCCTTGGAGGAGAGCGTTCTCCTGCGCTCTAGTGGTGCTCGGCGAACAGGGCTACGACCGCCATTAAGGCGATACCCGCAGCTATCAGCACGAATTTCGCAACTCGGTCCCTGTCCACCGTCGGCATCGGTACGTCGTCGTCTCCGGAAAGGACACTCATGACGAACCTCGCCACGCGCACCTCTCTCCTGGCGAACTCCTCGTGGATGATGTCGATGATCGCAACGTAGATGAAGGTCCCCGCCGCGAACGCGACGAAACTGCCTTCGATGAGACTTCTCACGTCGCTCATCTCGGACAAGGCGGTTGAAGTTGCCAAACCCGCGAGGATCCCCACGGGAACGGTCAGGGAAAGGATCGTCAGCATGATCTTCTGGCGTCTTGCCTCGAGTCCCGCGGCGTGAGTGCTGACCACGAACGCGAAGGCCTCCGAACCCTGATGAGACAGGATTCCAATTACAAGGATGATCACGGTCGTCAAGTGCTCCTCAAGTCCGAGCGCGATACCCGCGGCGATCGAATGGATCGACAGAAGAACGAGCAGCATGTACGGGTAGATGGCCCCCTGGGGCGCCCCACCCGCCGGGACTTCGCCGTGACCATGTCCGTGTCCACGGTCGAAGATCACGCGATCGATTAGAAGAAGAAGGCCAACGCCTATCGCCGCCAGCAGCGCTCCCAGCGGGTAGTCGACGACCTCTTCCAGCTCATGAATCCCCTCGGGCAGTAAGTGAATGAAACCGACCCCAAGGAAGATTCCACCGGCGAAGGCGTTGCCCAGCGAGAAGAACCGCCAGCCTACCTGGCGGCTGGCCGCAAGGAGGGGAATGGCGCCGCCGATCACCGTTACCGCAATGATCCCAAGACCGGCGAGCAGCTTGACCGGTAGAAGCTCCATAGCTAGCCCCTCACGTATCTACAAAACATCAACGCCGACGCCGTTGGAACTGGTAGCCGAATTGAGAAATACTACGAACTGTCAATTGCCCAGGCCAAATGTAGATCCCGCAGAGAGCCGGACATTCTTGTGATGGAATCAGTGCGTTAAACAGCCTGTCCACGGGCTCGAAACCGAATGCCGCGTCCGGTTGCGGCGGCAAACGCCGAGTGTCCGGCGTTTGCTAACCGGCGGGGTTTGCGGTACGTTTTCCGCCCACGCCGATAGGGCTTTCGCGTACGGAAGGAAGGCCGCTCACCGGAGGGCCTCACATGGCAGACGATGTCGGTTTCACGACGATGGGAAGCGTTTCGGACTCGGCGGGAGAAATCCCATCGATAGGCATCGGAATGCTCGGCTACGCCTTCATGGGCAAGGCGCACGCCAACGGATACAAGAAGCTCGCCTACATGATGTACCCGCCCGCGGCAAATCCGGTGCTCGTCAACATCGCCGGACGCTCCGAGGGACCGGTCGCCGACGCCGCCAAGCGCTTCGGATTCCAGCGGCACTGCACCGATTGGCGCGATCTGATTTCCGACAGCGATGTACAGGTTCTCGATAACGGCGGGCCTAACAATCTCCACGCCGAGCCGAGCATCGCGGCGGCCCAGGCCGGAAAGCACGTGATTTGCGAGAAACCCCTTGGCAGGAACCCCGACGAGTCGAGAGCAATGCTCGAAGCCGCCGAGGCCGCGGGAGTCAAGCACATGTGCGGCTTCAACTACCGCTTCGTGCCCGCAATCGTGCAGGCCCGGGAGCTGATTCAGGCGGGACACCTGGGCGATATCTTCCATTTCCGCGCCAGATACTGTCAGGAATGGATCATCGATCCGCAGTTTCCCAGGGTGTGGCGTCTGGACAAGGCCATAGCGGGAAGCGGAGCGCTGGGCGACCTGGGCGCGCACATAATCGACCTGGCGCGATTCCTCATCGGCGAACCCAAGGCTGTTAACGGCCTGCTCAAGACCTTCATCAAGGAAAGGCCCCTGGAGGACGACTCCTCGAAGACGGGCCCGGTTGACGTTGACGACGCATTCGTCAGCCTCTTCGAGTTTCAAAACGGCGCCATCGGGACGATGGAAGCCACGCGCTTCGCGATGGGCCGGAAAAACCTGAACACGTTCGAGATCAACGGATCCAAGGGTTCGATTTCGTTCAACCTGGAACGTCTCAACGAGCTTGAGGTATTCCTCGCCGACACTCAGCCGTCGCAGGCCGGCGGGTTCCGAAACGTGCTCGTCACTGAGGCGGACCATCCATACTGGGAACACTGGTGGCCGCACGGGCACATAATCGGATGGGAGCACACGTTCGCCCATGAACTGCACCACTTCCTCGACTGCATAGTCAACGACAAGGACGTGGCGCCGCTGGGGGCGACATTCGAAGACGGCTACAAGTGTGATGTCATCATGGACTCGATCGCGAGGTCTTCGGACAACGGAGGCTCGCGTGTCGAGATTTCGTATTAGCGGCGCGGCGCCGCCGGGGCGCAAAGGGAGGCTAGACAGATGAAAATCGGCGTATTCACGGTTCTGATGAGCGATCAGCCATTCGAGAAGGTCCTTACGTACCTATCCGGACTCGGAGTCGAAGCGGTGGAGCTTGGCTGCGGAGGATATCCCGGCAACGCTCATTGCAACGCCAAGGACCTGCTTGCCAATCCGGCCAAAATCGACGCCCTCCAAGCGACGCTGGCCGAGCACAACCTGGAGGTCTCGGCGCTTAGCATGCACGGCAATCCTGTTCATCCGAACAAGGACATCGCCGCCGAGCACGTCGAAGACGAGCGGAACGCCATGCGCCTGGCCGAGAAGATGGGAGTCGACACGGTAATCACGTTCTCGGGCTGCCCGGGCGACCACGAAGGCGCGAAATACCCCAACTGGGTTACATGCGCGTGGCCGCCGGACTACCCGGAAATTCTGGAGTGGCAGTGGAACGAGGTCCTGATTCCGTACTGGCAGGAGTCGGCGGCGTTCGCCCGCGATCACGGGGTCTCGAAAATCGGATTCGAGATGCACCCCGGATTCGCCGTGTACAACCCGGAGACGCTCTTGCGCCTGCGCGACGCCGTAGGCCCGGAGATCGGAGCCAACTTCGATCCGAGCCACCTGTTCTGGCAAGGCATCGACGCTACGGCGGCGATCCGTGAAATCGGCAAAGCCGGGGCGATGCACCACTTCCACGCCAAGGACACGCGCGTGGACTCGGCCAACACCAGAGTCAACGGCGTACTCGATACCAAGCCGTACACGGACGAGATCAACCGTTCGTGGATCTTCCGGTCGCTCGGCTACGGAAACGACCTCACCGTTTGGAAGGACATGATCAGCGAGCTTCGGATGATCGGCTACGACGGCGTCTTGAGCATCGAGCACGAAGACAGCCTGATGTCGCCCAACGAGGGCCTCGAAAAGGGCGTCAAGCTCCTGCAGGAAGTCCTGATGACCGAACCCGCGGGCGTGGCCTACTGGGCGTGAAAACAGGCTCTAGTTAGCCACCCATGGCCCGGTTTCGCTGCTCCGTTCACCAGATAACGTGGGGCGCCGAGAATCTGATTGAGGCGCTCGACGATATCCGGGATTTCGGATACCTGGGCATGGAGACGTTCGCCTACGTGGTCGACGATTTCGACGGACGCGAGGACGAGCTCCAGTCGATGCTAGCCGAGCGAAACTTGCAGCTCTCGGGGCTCTATGGCGGCGGTCTTATGCACGATCCGTCCGCCGAAACCGAGGTAATCGACTACAACCTCAAGGTCGCCGGATTCCTGGAGCGCATGGACTCCCATCATCTCGTGCTCGGCCCGGGGCGGCGTCCGGAAGGCGGACCCAGCAGCGCCGAGATCGCGCAGATGGCGCGGGTCGTGACCCGAATATGCGAGGGCGCCCGGGACATGGGCGTCGCGGTCGGAGTACACCCGCACTGGAATACGGTGATCCAGAACCGGGACGAGATCACCGAGTTCTACGATCAGGTGGACACCAGCCTGGTGAAGATGGTCCTCGACCCCGCCCACATAGCCAAGGCGGGGGACGATCCGGTCGAAGTGGCTGAGACCTACGCCGACATAATCATCTATGCCCACATGAAGAACTACTCGCCCGAGCTCGACACGCCCGAAGCCGCCGTGCCGCACGACGGACTGGCGCCGACGCTGGCGTTTTTCAGCGAGCTGGACCAGGGAACGGTCGACATCGTCGCGATGATCGAGGCGCTGCGTAGGGCTGACTTCGACGGTTGGCTTACAGTCGAGCTCGACCGCTCGCAGACGACGCCGCGGCAGAGCCTGGAAGTGAACACCCGGTTTATGACCGACGTTCTCGGCTTCGACGTCGGCGCCGAGAACAATTAGTTACGCGACGCGCGCGGCTTTAACGTGATACGCGTCGGAATCGTAGGCTGTGGACGGATCGTAGAAGAGGGCCACGCGCCGGCCTTTGAACGGCTACGCGACCGCTTCGAAATCGTAGCGGTCGCCGATCCATCCGAAGAGCGGCGCGATCTGATAGGCGGCCGCTTCGGGGTGCCTCCAGTTAGCCGCTATTCCACCTGGAACGATCTGTTGCGAGACGACAGCATTGATCTCGTCGACATGGCCGTTCCCCATTTTTTGCACCGCGACTCGTGCGTGGCGGCGGCCGCCTCGGGAAAAGCGATCCTCATGGAAAAGCCGATGGCAACGTCGCTGAAAGAAGCCGACGAAATCATGGCTGCGGTCGCGAAGTCCGGCGCGCCCGCCTGCATAATCCACAACTACCTCTATTCGGCCAGTTCGAGCGCCGCTTTGCGGGTGATCGACGAAGGCGGCATCGGCAGACCGTTCCTGGTACGCATCGAAAGTCTGTCGGACAGCCACTGGCCGGGCGCCAAGGCATATGATCCCGACTGGCGCACGCGGACCAGCACGGGCGGCGGAGGCGCGCTTATCGACAACGCCTATCACAGTCTCTATTCCGCCGCCGCCTACCTGGGCTCGCCGGTTACCGAGGTGTACGCCCGGCTGGGAACGTTCGTGCGCGATATCGAGGTCGAAGACACGGTTGTGGCGACGTTGACTCACGCCAACGGGGGAACGAGTCAGATACTCATCGGATGGAGCGTCGGGGCGGCCAAACGCGTGCAGGAAATTCACGGTGACAAAGGAAGCATCCTGTTCGATCATGAAGGACGGCAACTCGCCGTGCTGCGGGGCGACGACTGGAGCTATCCCGACGTACCCGCAGAAGAATCCGGTTCGTTTGCCCCGCTATTCGAGGAATACGCCGATGCGCTCGAATCCGGCGCCCCCCCGCCCGTTCCGTTCGAGGAAGGCTATAGAAATTTCAAAGTCGTGATGGCGGCCTACGAATCAAACCGCACCGGCAGGCCGATCGCGGTCGAATAGCCCAGAGCGGTCGGGCTAAAGCGATTCCTTGAGCGCCATGGCGGCCGGTTTGCTCATGCCCTTGACACTCGCCAGCTCCTCGACTCCGGCTTCGCGGATGCGGGTCAACGAACCGAACTTGCGGTACAAGGCGCGCTTGCGTTTCGGGCCGATCCCGGGGATTTCGTCGAGAATCGATCTCCGGCCAGCCTTCGTCCTGAGACGGATGTGAAAGCTGACCGCGAATCTATGCGCCTCGTCGCGGATGCGCTGCAAAAGGTGAAGTCCGTCCGACGAAGCCGGTAACAGAATCGGCGAGGGATTTCCCGGCAAGAAAAGCTCTTCGCGTTTCTTTGCGATCGCGGCTGTGGGCAAGCCCTCGACGCCAACCTCGTACATCGCCTTCAACGCCGCCGAAAGCTGCCCTTTGCCGCCATCGATGAGTATTAGGTCGGGGACTGAGTTCCACTCTTTGCTGGTGCCGACCGATTCCTCCGCGGTCTCGGGAAGCGGCGCGGCGGGATCGAAGTCGGTAAGCGGCACGCGCTTGAGCGCCCGGACGCCGAGTCCTCCTCCGTCTTTCCGACCGCCGGCCTCGGCGAGCCGCTTGAACCGGCGGCGAATCACCTCGCGCATGGCCGCGAAGTCGTCGTTGGCCGATCCTCTGATCTTGAACCGTCGATATTTGCCCTTCTTGGGCACGCCATCCTCGAAGACGACCATCGAAGCGACCGTCAACGACCCCTGAATGTGCGAGATGTCATAACATTCGATCCGCCGGGGCAAGCGTGGAAGGTCCAGTGCTTGGCCCGCCTCGAGGAGCGCGTGCCTGAGCCGCCGCGAGCTATTGAGAAGAATGGTCCGGTCGGCCTCGAGTGTTTCACCGGCGTTGGACTCGGCCAGCTTGACAAGCCGTCTCAGAACGCCGCGCTTGGGGACGCGCAGGCGTACGGACCCTTCCCTCAACGTCTGAAGCCACGCTGTGAGAATTTCACCGTCGTTCACTCCGGTCGGGAGCAGAATCTCCCTGGGCACCTCCGGCGCGCGATGGTAGTACTCGCGAACGAACTCGGACGTAATCTCCTCATCGGTCTCGCCGCCCGTCACTTGCAGCCGATAGGTCTCCTGCCCCACGACTTTGCCGTTGCGCACGTTGAGCACCTGCCCCATCGCCTCGCGGCCGTCGCGTGCTATACCCACCACATCCCGGTCGCCGCGCCGCGGATCGACCATCTTCTGCTCGACGATCACCTTCTCTATCGACCTGATGCGATCGCGCATGAGCGCCGCGGCCTCGAACTTCAGCTCCGCCGCCGCGATTTCCATCGACTCACGCATCTTGTCGACCACGTAGTCGGCGCGCCCTTCGAGGAAATCGATTGTCTGATCGATCACGCCTCGATATACCTCCGGCGTAACGACGCGTATGCAGGGTCCGTTACAAAGCTCGATGTGATATTTGAGGCAGGGACGGTCCCACTCTTTGGCCATATCCAGTGAGCACGTCCGATACGGGAACAGCCTGTTTAGCAGCTTGAGCGTCTGGCGAAGCGCCTTTGCGCTTGTGAAAGGTCCGAAATAGCGCGAGCCGTCACGGGTGATCTTGCGAGTCGTGAACACGCGCGGGTACGTCTCGCCGGTCGTTATTTTTATGTAAAGATACTGCTTGTCGTCCCTGAACATGATGTTGTAGCGGGGACGGTGGCGCTTGATTAGATTGATTTCAAGAAGGAGCGCTTCGATCTCGGAATCGGTGACGAGGGTCTCGATATCCTGCACAGCCTGAACGAGACTAACGGTCTTCGGCGAAAAGCCGCGCTGACCTCCAAAATACGAGCGGACGCGAGTTCTGAGGCAGGCCGCCTTGCCAACGTAGAGGACCTGACCGGCCGCGTTCTTGAAGAGGTAAGCGCCCGGCTTGGCCGGCAAAGCGTGGAGCTTTTCATCTATGGCTTCGACAGTTAACAATGGCGGCCGCCGGAATCAATTATGGCTAACTGGCTGCTCTATCGATTGTATTTGACGGCGACCGCGATCAGCCGTCCGAACTAAAGGATTGAGGATTTAGGCAACACATGAACATGGATAACCTCTGGCCCGGCTTTGATTTCCACGACTGGCGGCAGGCGAAACTGGCAAAGCGAGGCATGTACAACGTGGGGTTGACCGACTGGCAACTGTTGCTCTGCACAGTCGATGGATATCGAGATCTGGCCGCCGGAATCGCCCGGCGCGGCGTGGGCTTGAGCGTGCATCATCCCTACATCTCCCCGTGGCGGGGATTCGAGCGGCCGCGGTCAAGTTTGTTCCTGCATCCTGACGCATCCGCCCGTAAGAGATCGTTCGAGTGGCTCGATGATTCGCTGCGCCGAGCCGCCGAGACGGGCTGCCGGTTCGCGGTCACGCACGTGGCCGATTCGAAAGAACCCATCGACTTCGACTCGGCGCGGACGCTTGCCCATGAGGCCGCCGGGTGGATGGCTGAAGCGTCCGTGCGGCACGGCGTGGAGGTCCATATCGAGTTTCTCGGATATCACGGATCGTTCCATCAGCCGGCCGGATTCGCCGAGCTGATCGAGTCCAACCCGCCGCTCAAGCTATGCCTCGACACGGGGCACCTTCATCGCTGGGCTCAAATCCACAACGGCGACGAGCACGCCGCAGTTGGGGTTCTTGCGCCGCACGTCGCTTCAATGCACGTCTGGAACATTAGCTCCGGAGAAGAGTTCGCCAAATTCGGTCACATACCCGTGCACCCCTCTCACCGCACGGATGACGGATACGCGGACGTCGAGCGAGTGATTGGAGAGGTTGCGAAGGCCAATCCCGAAGTTTCCATAGTCTTCGAACCGACGATTAGAAAAGACACCTCGGAAGAGTTCGTCACCGAGGGCATCGCATGGGTTCGCGGACTGGCCGGAAAGTACCTGGAACACGGCGAGATTGACGGGGAACCCTCTCTGAACCGGTAGAATCTATCTTTTAGCTGCTAGGCGCTCGGGGCCGCGAGGGCTGCTTGGACTCCAAAAAGCTGCAGAACGCCTTACTCCTGCTCGGCATCGCCGTGGCGGTCGTCTGGCTTGGGCAGTTTTTATGGAATCTGGGCGGCCAGTTCGGTACGGCGATCCTCATCTTTTTGCTCGCCTGGATCGTGAGTTTCGCCGTCTCTCCGACGGTCCGGCGCCTGGAACGCCTCAAGCTGTCGAGATTTCCGGCGACAGCCATCGTCTATCTCGCGCTGGCGGGAGCCAGCGTCGCCGCCGCCTTGTTCGTGGTGCCGCCGGTGCTGCACGACCTGGCGGGCATCACCACGCGGATCGGCGACTACGGCGACGACGTTCAGCGCTGGATCGACGACGTTACTCAATGGCTGGAGAGCATCGGTATACCGGAATCGGCGCTGAAGGACGCCCTGGGCGATCTCGGATCGAACTTTGCCGACCTTGGCGCGACCGCCCTGAGCGGCCTGATTGGTGCACTGACCGGAATTGCGACGGCGGTGCTGGTCTTCTTCATGACGCTGATCGTGTCGTTCTACCTGGTGCTCGATTGGGACAGGGCGCTGGCCCGTTTCGAGAAGTCGCTGCCGGGCGTTTGGGGAGCGGAGTTCCGACAGGCGGTGCAGGCCGTGGAGGTAACGTTCGCGGGCTTCCTGCGCGGCCAGCTGACCGAGTCGACATTGTTCGGAATAGCTGTTGCGGTGGTCATGTTGATCGCGGGTCTCGACTACGTGATCGTCATCGCGATCTTCTCGGGTCTGGTGCTCGCCGTTCCGTTCGCGGGCCCCGTATTGGGCATCCTGGCTCCGGTCCTCGTTGCGCTTCTTACCTCCCCGACGGTCGCGCTGTGGGTCGGAATAGCGCTGCTGGCCGTGCAGGTGATCCTCGAAAACGTCGTAAAGACGAGAGTGATTGGCAGCGCGGTGGGAATTCACCCGCTGGTCGTCATCGCCTCGGTGCTTGTGGGAACGGCTGCGGCCGGATTCTGGGGAGCGGTATTTGCGGTCCCATTCGGAGCGCTCGTCTACTTTGCGATTAGGGCTGCTTACACGAGATGGGTCTCCGTCGTTCGCAAAGCCGAAGCAGACCGTACGCCGTCCGATTCGCCAACGGAAGAACACCCGCAAGAAGTGATAGGCGAAGCCGCCGGGGGCAAGCCCGAGTAGAACAAATGGTGCACACCTGAAGACGCTTCTTCGGCTTCTCAGCTATCAGCGGCCGCACAAGTTATACATCGCCGGGGGACTGCTCGCCTGGGTGGGCGCCATCGCCGCCGACGTGGCCGGACCTCAGGCCATACGCCTGGCGATCGACCGAGGAATCGCCGACCAGAACACAACGCTCATACTGGCTTTTGCCGCCACGGCAGCGGGACTGCTGATCGCCCGCGGAGTACTTACGGCGGTGCACGACTTCCTGATTCAGTACATGGCGCACAAGGTCTCGCGCGACATGCGAAACGAGTATTTCAGCCATCTACAGACACTCTCCTATTCGTATTACGACAGAGCGAACTCCGGCGACCTGATCTCACGCGCAGTCAGCGACATCGAGTCGGCGCGCATGGCCGTCGGCATGGGTCTCTTTCAAATCATCACCGTCACCGGAACGTTCGTGGTCGTCTTCATCGCCATGGTCCTCACCAACTGGCAGTTGGCGGTCCTCGCCATGGTCACGCTGCCGGTGATGGTTGGGACCGCGTTGAAATTCGGAAAGGTCATTCGTCAGCTTTGGCGCAGAGTGCAGGCCCAAAGGGGTGAGATGACAGCGGTCCTGACCGAGAACCTGACCGGCGTGCGAGTCGTGAAGGCATTCGCGCAGGAACCTCGGCAGATCGAGCGCTATTCGGGGTCGGTCCGGCAGCTCAACGACAACATGCTGGCCGCCATGCGGAACTGGTCGGTCTTCTTTCCGCTGATGCTCTTCCTGTCGAGTCTGGGGACGGTGGCCGTCATTTGGCTGGGCGGCTATCTCGTTATCACCGACGTGGTCTCGGTGGGGGCGTTGATAGCGTTCTACTACTACTTCGTTCGACTGGCTCCGCCGTCCCGGCGAATCGGGTTCATCGTCCAGCGGCTCCAACTGGCCATCGCATCGGCGGAACGTCTGTTCGAAGTCTTGGACACCAAACCCGAAATCGCCAGCAAGGCAGGCGCGCTTGCGCCCCGCGCAGTTCGAGGTCGCGTCGAATTCGACCACGTCACCTTCGCCTACGGTCGAGGCGCTCCTCAGCTTCGAGACATCAATCTGGTCATCGAGCCAGGGCAAACCTTGGGCATTATCGGCCCGACAGGTTCCGGCAAGACGACGCTCATAAACCTCATCATGCGCTTCTACGACGTTTCCTCGGGGCATCTCACCTTCGATGGAACGGACGTACGCGATCTCGACCTCCACTGGCTGCGAAGCCGGATCGCCATGGTGCCTCAGGACGCCTACCTGTTTTCGAACACAATGGCTAAGAACATTGCGTTCGCCAGACCGAGCGCCCGGCTGGACGCGATTGTCGCGGCCGCCGAACAAGCGCAGGCCGGACGGTTCATCGACGCCCTGCCGGATAGGTACGACACTATCGTAGGCGAGCGCGGGGTCGGTCTGTCCGGCGGACAGCGCCAGCGCGTGACGATCTCGCGCGCGCTGCTGATGAACGCTGGAGTCCTGATCATGGACGATTCCACCGCGAGCCTGGACACGGCCACCGAACGTCTCATCCGGGAAGAGTTGCAAGAAGCGTTTAGCGGCCGGACGACTATTCTGATCGGCCAGCGGGTATCGACCGTTATGAACTGCGACGAGATCGTCGTCATGGACGCCGGCAAGATCGTAGAGCGTGGAACACACGAGGCGCTGCTCGCCGCCAGGGGTCTCTACCATCGAATCAACCTGCTCCAGTCGCCCGCCGAAGCGCTCGAAATCGACGGGCGTCCGGCCTCCGGTGGCAATCCCGGATGATCTACTACCGCACCGAAGACGACGTTGAACGCGCGGGGTTCAATAGCGGAATAGCGCTTCGACTGCTCTCGTTCCTGACCCCTTATCGCCGGAGGGCTCTCGGCGCCGGATTCCTGGCCCTCGGCATAACCGCCATGAATCTCGTGCAGCCGGTACTCGTCAAGCTGGCTATCGATGAGGGAATCGCCGGCGAGAACATTACTCTGCTGTCGGCGCTGAGCGTTATCTACCTGGCGACCACAGCCGGCGGATCGGTGGCCATCGGGTTGCAGACCTGGCTTCTGGCTCAGGTAGGCCAGAAAGTGCTTTACGACATCCGAACGCGGCTCTTCAAGCGGATGCAGTCGTTGTCGCTTGCTTTCTTTGACACGCGGAACACCGGCTCGCTGATATCGCGCTTTACCAGCGATGTGAACTCCCTCAACGAAGTCCTGACGGAGGGGGTTGTCGGAACCGTCACCGACCTGATCATGATCGTCGGAATCGTGGCCGTGATGTTCGCGTTGAGCTGGCAGCTCGCGTTGGCGACGCTCGTGGTGTTACCGCTATTGCTCGTAGGCGCGGCGATCTTCGAAGTTCAGGCGCTGAGGTCCTATCGCAAAGTACGGCAGCTCGTCTCGGAGACCAACGCGAATCTGGCCGAGAGCATCCTGGGCGTCAAAATCACGCAGGCATTTACCCGCGAGTCCGAGAACAACGCCCTGTTTTTCGGAGTGTCGGAGCGGGAGCTCAAGGCCCACAGGCGGTCGCGTCTGGTCGGAGTCACCGTGATTCCGGGCGTCGACTTGCTAACGGCCATCGCCGTGGGTCTCGTGCTCTGGGTCGGCGGCCGTCTCGTGCTCGGGGACTCCATGCTGGAGCTTGGAACGGTAACGGCATTCCTTCTCTACATCGAGCGGTTGTTCCAGCCGGTCCAGGAGCTTGGCATGAGATTCGACCTCTTGCAGTCGGCTATGGCGTCGGGCGAGCGGATATTCGGCCTTCTGGACGAGGAACCGAAGGTAAAAGATCAGGCCGACGCTCCGGCCATGTCGGCGATCGAAGGCCGGGTCCAGTTCGTTGACGTGGGCTTCGAATACGTGAAAGGCCAGCCGGTCCTTCGGAACGTCTCGTTTCGGGCCAGGCAGGGAGAAACGATCGCTCTGGTCGGAGCCACGGGATCCGGTAAGACGACTATCGTGAACCTCCTGCACCGCTTCTACGACGTGACAGGCGGCAGTATCGAGATAGACGAAATCGACATACGAAGCGTCGAGCAAGCATCGCTGAGAGCGCAGATCGGCCTGGTGCTTCAGGACCCGTTCTTATTTTCCGGCAGCATCCGCGACAACCTCACGTTTGGCAGACCCGACGCTTCGGACGAGGAAGTCATATCCGCCGCCAAGGTGGTCAACCTGCACGAGCAGGTGATGGACATGGACTTCGGCTACGACACGGTCGTGCATGAACGCGGGGCGCGGCTGTCAGTGGGCCAGCGGCAGCTCGTCTCGTTCGCCAGGGCGGTACTGAACGATCCGAAGATATTGGTCCTCGACGAAGCCACAAGCAACGTTGACACGCAGACCGAGGCAGTCATTCAGAAGGCGCTGGAGCGCCTCATGCGCGGGCGAACGTCGATAGTGATAGCTCACCGGCTCTCTACCGTCAGAAACGCCGATCGGATAATCGTCATGGACCACGGCAGGATAGTGGAGCAAGGTACTCATGACGAACTGGTCAACGCGGGCGGCTACTACGAGCGTCTGTACAGACTGGGGTTCTCGGTGGACGAAGCCGATCTCGATGAAGACCTCGTACCGCAGTCTTCAACCTGAATTCGGGCTTGCCGAGCTACGAAGCTTGCGTTTCTTTGACGTTGAGACAGCGGCTACGCGTCGCTGCCCAGCACCATGTCGCCTGTAGGCCCTGGACTCCCCTCGGCTGGCTCCACGGTAACTCCAAACGACTGGAACATGGAAAACGGCATGGGACTTTCCACGACCATCATGGCAAATCCGTCTGAGTCGGCATTTAACATGCCGCCGCTCATCTTTCCGTCGGGATTGGCGAGCCATAGCTGGTAGGCGCGATCCGGTGACAGTTTCTTAAGACCGCTGCAAATGAGCACGGCGACGTTCTTGTCGCTTGTCATCAAGAGGAACGCGGTCGCATCAGGCGCGTTCTCGGTTCCGCTGAGCGTGATGCCGGCGCCTCCATCTTCCACCAGCGTTTGTAGAGCCGCCACCTGCTTCGAGGCGCGCTCGCGCCCCGCGACTGCCGCGCCTTCCATTTCGGCAAGGCGGCCGCCCAGCAGTACCGCTATAACCACAGCCGCGGCGACGGCCACGGCGGACAGTCCCGCAAATATCAGCGAGAGGGAGTTTCTCCAGCCAGTGGCCGGCCGCGGCTCTTCGACGCGGGCGTCCCGCGCCCGGCGCAATACGGCTTGGCGAATCTCAAGACGGGGGCGAACCGGTTCAGCGCCCCAGGCGAGCAAGGCTGCGGTCTCATAGAGCCCATCAAGCTCATCGTGGAGAGACGGATCTTCGACCAGCGCCTTGTCGAGCGCGGCGCGCTCGGATTCGTCGAGTGTACCCAGCGCAGCGGCGGCGAGCAGTTCTTGAAGCCTTTCGTCGTTCACGCGACTACGTCCAAAGGTCCCCCCCGGCCATAATGTCCCGGAGCTTGAAGAGCGCGGCTCTGGTCCTCGTTTTGACCGTTCCGAGGGGTATGCCAAGCTCCCTGGCGACTTGGGACTGTGTCAATCCGCCAAAGTAGGCAAGCGCGATGACCGCCTTCTGGTCGCTCGTCAGCTCGTCGCAAGCCGCTCTGACCGCCGCCCGGAGCTCGGTCTGCCACACTTCCTCGTCAGGCTCGGACGCGATGCGTTCTTCGGTGTCCTCGATCGATTCCCACGTCAGACGCGCGGACGGGCGGCTCTTCCGGCGGCGAAGCTCGTCGATAATCAGGTTTCTCGCAATACGCATTACCCAGGCGTTGAGGCTTCCTTTTTCGGGAACATAAGTCGAGGCTCTCGACCAGACCCGCAGGAAGGTCTCCTGTACGATCTCTTCGGCTGCGGCGGCGCCCAACGCACTGCGTGCCAGACCGTTTATGATCCCCGCGAACCTGTCGTAACACTCCGCGAGCGCGCGCTCGTCGCCGATTGCTATTCGGTCCGCCAGAAGACCGTCATTGACGTTTCGCAATGGGGCATCTCTTCTCGAAGCGCAATGCCAGCGACTGCCGAGCCGGTTGTCAGCAGCCGGTGAGCTGATTCCGAAGCCCGCCGCGAGAACGCCGAAAGGAATTACCCGGCTTTCTCTCGACGCGAAACTCGGCGCTGCGAACGTTATCACACCGATTACGTCTTACGAACGTTTGTTTGAGTATTGGGCCGGACAGCCCAATGGCAACGACAAAGTAACGGCACGTGTTAGTCCCCACAACAGACCAGGACTGTTTGGTTATGAATACGCCGAGCCGATCTGTCCGGTTTTCCGCCGCGTCGCGGACGAAGCCATAGAGCCCATCAAAGTGTTGAGCGCACCGGCGCCCGGTGCGCTCCGAAACGGTCTCCACGCGAAGCTGAGAGACAGACGCTGTTCAGCATAGCGAGGCGACGCTCCACGGCCGCCGGCTGCCACTGAAATTCGTCCCCTGGATCTACCAGGTGGGTGCCCGCGGCCGACGTTAACAGCCTATGCGGCCGATACCGCCACCAGCCAAGCTCCCCGATTAGAAATGTTGGAACGCAACCCGCGTGACATACCGAGCGGCGTCGAGCGTCTCCCTATTATCACCGCTCACGGTCGTATCGTGAACAGGATTTCTCATTTCGAAAAACAGCCCTGCCCTGCCGCGATCTGGGGCAGAGGGACCGGCAGACCGCGGCAAGGAGCCGGGCCATTTCAGTCCGCGTAGGAGATCGGTTCGGGTTCTTCGTCGAGAATCAGACCAAGCTCGTCCAGTTGTTCGGCGGTTACGGCAGACGGGGCACGCTGCGCCAGGTCCACGCCTTCCTGAGTTTTAGGGAAGGCCACGATCTCGCGTAGGTTATCGGTGTCTCGCAACAGCATGGCGACGCGATCTATCCCCATAGCGATGCCGCCGTGCGGCGGCGCGCCGAAATCGAACGCTCGCAGCATCCCGCCGAATTGGTCCTCGATCTGCCCGTCCGTATACCCCAGCAGCCGGAAGATCTTCCGTTGTAGTTGAGCGTCGTGGATACGCACGCTGCCACCGCCAAGCTCCAAGCCGTTGCAAACCAGGTCGTACTGTTTCGATCCGGCGGATAGTGGGCTTGTGTCGAGCAAGCTCTCGTCTCCGTCGACCACTCCGCAAAACGGGTTGTGCGAAAAGGTGAACTTGTCCTCGCCTTCGACGGGTTCCAGGACCGGGAACCCGACGACCCACGCGAACGCCATTTCGCTCTTATCACGCAGTCCGAGCCGGTCGCCCATAATCTCGCGCAAAATGCCAAGCGAGGCGTTGGCGACTTCCGCCTTGTCGGCCACGATTAACGCCAGATCGCCGTCCCCAAGCTCCAACTCGGAGATGACAGCCCCAAACAGTCTGTCTCCAAGGGCGGACTTGACCGGACTTCGGTGTTCCGTGCCAACCCGCGAAACCGAGATCTGGCCCTTCGCCCCGAACCTCTTGAGCGTTTCGGCCAGATCGTCGACCTGGCCGCGAGAGTAATGCGCGCATCCCGGCAGCGGCAAAGCCTTAACGACGCCGCCCTGGTCGAGGACCCGATCGAAGACGCGAAATCCGCCGCCACGCACGGCGTCGCTCAGGTCCTTCAGCTTCATGTCGAACCGAAGGTCGGGGTTGTCCTTGCCGTAGTAGGCCAGCGCGTCTCGCAAGGTGATCTTGGGAAACGGCTTTTCCTTTATCCTCTTGCCACTCAGTTCCTCGACTATGCGGTACTGAAGCCCCTCGATCGTCTGCATGACATCCGATTCTTCGACGAAGGCCATCTCGACGTCCAGCTGGGTGTGCTCTAGCGAACGGTCGGCCCTCGGGTCCTCGTCCCGAAAGCAGCGGGCGATCTGGTAGTACCGGTCGAAGCCCGCGATCATCAGGATCTGCTTCATCTGCTGCGGTGATTGCGGCAAAGCATAGAAGGAGCCTTTGTGGACGCGGCTAGGCACGATGAAGTCGCGCGAGCCTTCGGGAGTGCTTTTGACCAGGATCGGCGTCTCGATCTCCAGAAAGTCACGTTCGTTCATGTAGTCGCGAATCAACGTCACAAGGTCGTGTCTCAGGATGATGTTTTCACGCTGCCGCGCGCGGCGCAGATCGAGATAGCGGTACTTGAGCCGCAGAGTCTCGTCCACGTCGACCTCTTCGTTTATGTAAAACGGGGGAGTCTCCGATTTGGCCAATAGCTCGAGCCGCGCCGCTTGCACCTCCACCGCACCTGTGGCCAGTTCGGAGTTTTGGGTTCCGGGCGGCCGTTCGGCGACCGCCCCTTTGACCGCGATAACGTATTCGGCACGAAGCTCCTGGCCGGCGGCGTGAGCCTCCGGAGACCGTTTAGGGCTGAATACCACCTGGGTGATGCCGTATCGGTCCCGCAAGTCGATGAAGATAAGGCCGCCGTGGTCGCGCCGCCGGTTGACCCAGCCGTTGAGAATCACTTCCTCTCCGACGCGGTCGGCGCGCAGCTCGCCGCACGTGGCCGTGCGCTTCATCCACATTTTCAACTCCTTACGATCAGGTTGCTTTTGAACAAACAAAAAAAGCCCGGTTGCGAAACCGGACTCATGGCGGAAGCCGCCTAAGCGGCTAGCCTCCGCCTACATGGTATTGAAGAGCCTTGACATAGTAGTCCCGACGCTCACGGGCTTTTCCACCCTTTCCAAATTTCGCCTCGCCCTTTACCAGAGCGCTAAGCTCATCGGTTCGCGACTCTAATAATAGCCTCACTTTTAGCACGGCATACGCATAATCTGGATGCGATTCGCACAAGTACCGAAAAACAGATCCGGAAGTGCGCTCGAATCTTGCTATCACGGATGGGCTGCCGAGCAGCTTTTCCAGCTCCTTTAGCGGTCTGTGCCATCCGCGGCCGAATTCGGTATCAACGGCGTCCATTTCGTACTCGTGTTCGCCGAGTATCGATCGCATCCGGAAGGCAAGCTCGTCGTACGTGAGGTCTTGAACCCGAGTTTTGGGCTTTTCGACCAGCGCTTCAAGCTCGTCCCAATCGACCTCAAGTTCCGGATAGAGAGCACCGAACTCGAGTTTCAGGTCTTTCGTGACACGGGGGTTCGCGCCCAGGTAAGCCAGATAGCGAACCCTGTCCTCTCCGATATCTTCGCTTACGATCCAGGCTACCTGCCGAACGTAAGTACCGCCGCCCCCGGGTCGGGGCACTTCTTCGTCGTGCCAGCGAACATTGACCTGCAATTAGCCTGGACCTATTGGGGAGGCTGCAATTCCGCGGGTCGCGAAAACGCGCCAGGGCATTGCGGCACCGCGAGAAATCTACTTCCCGCTCGAAGCGCCGCGTACCGGAGAAAGGATGATGCTTATCTGGTCCGACCGTTCCGCCGAAACAGGACGCTCTACGGTTGAAAGATGCTTGAGCTTGTCGACAACCTTAGTCAAAAGGGTCGCAGCCAGCTCTGGATGTATACGCTCGCGGCCGCGCATACGAACAGTGACCTTGACCTTGTTGCCGGCCTTGAGGAACTTCTGCATCGTTCGGACTTTGAAGTTCACGTCGTGATCGCTTGTAAGAGGTCGAAAGCGAACTTCCTTGACCTCGCCGGCCTTCTGGTGCTTTCGGTTCTCCCGGTCCTTCCGATTCTGCTCATACTTGAATTTCCCGTAGTCGAGGATCTTTGCTACGGGTGGGCGCTGAGTCGGAGAGACTTCTACAAGATCGAGCCCCCGTTCGCGCGCCATTCTCAAAGCCTGGTCTGTCGGCACCGTTCCCATTGAGACATTTCTGTCGTCAATCAGATGGACCTGCCGAATATGAATCCTCTCGTTAACTCGAAGTTCCCTACTGTCCTTAGCTATCGCTACCTCCTTTTAACTCTCACAACCTTACAGCGCTATTGACCGACATCGAAACATGTGTACAACCTATATGATCGTAAACGAGTCCAAAGGCCACAAGTGAACAATGTCACCAGAAGTACTGCGGTAATGCAACGATATCAAATACAGTCAATGATTTCGACAGATTTCCAGAAGCCCCTCAAAACAGGCTGGCGCTATACTTCGCCAAGCCTTGGGAGGCGAGGTTCCATTATGGGGCCAGGCTTGGCAATTCCGAATCACTAGACTGCGGGTCGACACTTGGAATTCGCACAGGCTAGCTTTCTTCACGGCCAGCCCGGACTGGCAAGCTCGAGAATAAGAATCGCCGACCCGCCGGTCGGCGGATCGGCCGGCCACCTATATCTTGTGCTGGAGGGCGGAAACGAGCGGCTGTGCTCGCATTTCGCCGACGCCGCCGTCCGCGCCTACTACTCCGGCGACACCAGTAGCGCGATATCCAGTCTGATGCGATGCATGAGGGCTGGCTCGAGCGCGGCGGCAGCGGCGGCCCGTCCCAACGAAGAGCGGCTCGATCTGGGAAGCACTGGCGTTGTGGTACGCGGCAAGGATTTGTTCATAGCCCAGCTTCCACCGACGCAGCTCTTCATTTTTCGGGATAACCGGCTTAACGCGCGCCCCGAACCGGGAACCGACATTACGACCCCTGACGACGGCCTGCCGTTTGACAAGGAAATAGAGATCCTCCGGGCGGACCTGACGGAAAGCGACTTGATCGTCCTGACTTCCTCGGTTGTGGCCGGTGTTCTGCACGAAAGGGAAATCCGCGGGCTTCTGGTCCGCTACCCGCCCGAAGACTCCGCGTACCAGATAGCCGCGTTGGCCGCGCAACGCGGCGCCGTCGATTGCGACGTGCTCATCCTGAAGCCGGAATCCGCTGCAGTGCCGGAGGCGTTCGATCGCCCAGCCGCACGCCCGCCGCGGCAAACCACTACGCGGCCCAGGCCGCCGGTCGCGCCGGAAGGCCGCGCAGCCGGTCTGGAACCTGACTGGCGCACCGCCCAGGCGGGCGCAACGGCGGCGGGGCGTCCTTCCAAAGGCGCCGCAGCGAAGATCGGCGAATTCGTAATAGGCATGTTGCTGCTAGTCCTTGTGCTGCCGGTGATGGCCTTGAAAGGCATCGTCAGAGTCTTCGCGTCACGACCGCAAGACACCTCCGAATCATCCCCATATGCCAGACAGACGGGATTCGATAGTCCGCCCATGACCGACTACGAGCGGCGGCGGCAGGCGATAGCCGGCGGGCCTGAAGAGTTGGACGAACTGAACAGACAGGTAATGGAATCGAAACGAGATACCGTGCTCAAACCGTGGCCCGATGTGGACGATCCCGGAAGGGGCGGAGTTCGAGGAGTCTTCATGTCGCTGTTCGGCGGTCGTGATTCACTGGCCTCCGGAGGCCGCTCGCGGTCACGCTTTGGGACGGGCTCGATACTCCTGCTCTTTTCGGTAGTAGCCCTCGTCGCCGTACTACTGATACTGGCGATTCGAAGAGACGAATCGCCCAGCGTCGCAACGAATCAAACGCCGCAGTCAGAAAGACAGGTCGAAACGAGGGCCGAACCTGAGCAAACCGCGCCGCTGGGGAGCGCCGCAAACTCATTCGCCGAGGCGAAACGCTATTTCGACGCGGCAGTGCGAGAAAGAGAAAGAGTCCCCGCTCTGGCAGGGTTGCAGGATGCGATCGACGCGGCCAACCAGGCGATCGACGCGGGCTACAACGAAGGTGAAGTTAACCGTCTTCTCGCACAGATACAGGCCGAGCAAGACCGTCTTAACCAGGTCTATCGCCTCGTTACGAGCGCCACGATCGATGAGTTCAACGACACTGGGGTCGGTATAGCAAGGATTGTTCCCCAGCTCGAAGTTAGACAGGACGTCCAGTACGTAATCGACGCCGTCGATAAGAGGCTGATCGAATATCGCGCGGCTAAACGCGGCTCTGTCGTGCTCCGTGAAGGAGAGCAGGTCGGTCAAGCCGCCGTCACGAACATCATCGGCATGGTCGCGCGCGAGTTGAGTCTGCTGGTGATTGACAGCGAATTCAACGTGTACAGCATCGTCCCCGATCGCTCCCCGCAGCTGTTAAGGGTCAGCGGAACCGAACAATGGAAACTCCCGGTCGCGGTCGACAACTTCAACAACAACATGTACATCCTGGACCCCGCCGCCAATCGAATTCACAAATACCAGCCGACCGCCAATGGGTACGAAGTCGACCCTATCGACTACTTCGATCCGTCGGAGGACGTCGACATCAGCACCGCCATAGACATGGCTATAGACGGCGACATTTTCGTGCTCCTGTCCGACAACACGATCGAGCGGTACCGGGGCGGCAAGAAATTGCGGTTTCAGATCAGCGGGCTGGACCGCCCGATCACCAAAGCCACCCGCGTGTACACGGATACCACCGCGGAGAGCCTTTACGTGGTCGACGACGGCAACAACCGCATCGTCGAAATCGACAAGCGCGACGGCAATGAAGGGCGGTTCGTGCGCCAGTTCATCTATCGCGGCGCCGACAACTTCTTTTCCGACATTCGGGCGCTTTGGATAAGCGAGCTGGACGGCAGATTGCTCGTGCTGGGAACCGAATCGCTCAGGCAGTTCGTATTGCCGAAGAGAGCCGAATAGAAAACGCTTGCCCTAGGCTCGCGTAGGAGCGGGTAGCGGGAATCGAACCCGCATTTCAACCTTGGGAAGGTTGCGTTCTGCCATTGAACCATACCCGCGCTGCGGGATTCGAGACTAGACCTCCAGACGGACGCTGTCAAAGGCGATTGGCGAACGTCGCCTTAGAAACAGTTAGAATGCGCGCAGCCAAACGAGCTAGTTGACCTATCGTTCTCCATTTCGATGTCCGGGGGAAGTTATGCAAGACATTCGCAACATCGCACGAAGAGTCAGTGAAAACGTAGAGAAAGTCATTCTGGGAAAGCCCGACGTGGTAGAACTGGTACTGGTCGCCCTCGTCGCTCGAGGACACGTCCTTATCGAGGACGTTCCGGGCGTCGGCAAGACCACCCTGGCAAAAGCTATATCCCAATCCATAGGGTGCACCTTCAAGCGCGTCCAGTTCACGCCTGACATCCTGCCTAGCGATGTTTCCGGAGTTTCGATCTTCAACCAGAAAACGCTTGAATTTGAGTTTCGACCGGGGCCGATAATGGCCCAGATCGTTCTGGCGGACGAGATCAATCGGGCCACGCCCAAGACCCAGTCCTCGCTTCTCGAAGCGATGGAGGAGCAGCAGGTCACGGTCGACGGAGTGACTTACAACTTGCCGGAACCCTTCCTGGTTATGGCAACTCAGAACCCCATCGAATATGAGGGGACCTACCCGCTGCCGGAGTCGCAGCTTGACCGCTTCTTTATGCGCATCAGCATGGGATACACGAGCCGCGCCGACGAGCTTGAGGTCATAGAGGCTCACTTACATACGCAGCCGATCGAAGAGTTGGAGCAGGTGATCGGGATTGAGGACCTGCTGCAAATACAGGAAGAGATCAAAGACATATACGTCGACGCGGTCCTGCGGGAATACATCGTGGACCTCGTGCGCGCCACGCGAGACCATCGGGAGATATATCTCGGAGCGAGTACCCGGGGCAGCCTGGCCCTGTTCAGAGGCGCTCAAGTCCTGGCCAGCTTCCGGGGACGCGACTACGTAATTCCAGACGACGTAAAGCATCTGTGCGTGCCAACGCTGGCGCATCGACTGATAGTTAGTCCGGCGGCCCGAATACGCAATGTCGATACGCGCGACGTGGTCCAGGAAATCCTGGACACGATTGCGGTTCCCGGGGCAACGGCCGCCTGATCGTGGTCGAATCGATCACGGACTTGGACCATATCGCCGTAGACAAAGTCGATGGCTGGGGATGGTGCGGCGTAGCCGCGCGTTCGGGACGTTTGATCGCCTCCACAATCGGGCAGTCGAGCGCGGCCGAAGCAGCGGCAGCGCTACAGGCGAGCCTGCCGGGACGGCGGGCAATCGATGCCCAACCCGCCCGACCGTGGCTCGAGCTATTGCGGGAACGGCTTGCCGGCGCGGCCGGAAGTACGCCTGGCCTCGATCTGGAGGGAACGGACTTCCAAAGGAAAATCTGGCGGGCCTGTCAACTCATTCCCAAGGGCGAGACGCGGACCTACGGTTGGGTGGCGCAGTCGGCTGGATATCCGGCACGAAAATACGCCCGCGCGGCGGGCGCGGCGCTCGGCTCCAACCCCGCACTCGTATTCGTTCCGTGCCATCGAGTCGTATCGGCAAATGGGGAGGTTGGAGGCTACGCCGCCGGTATTGATCTGAAGCGAAGGCTGCTTGAGATGGAGAGCAAGCAGGGCATCAAGGCCTAGGCTTTAGGCTTACTCCTGACCGTTGGCTTCGCCGCGTTCTCGCCGCCGGTGTTCCGCCAAATAGTCGTCGGTGTAGAACCCGATTTCCCTGCCCTGATAGACCGTCACGCAAAAGTCGTCTCGCGTAGACTCGGCGGAAAGCGCGATGCGCTCGTCGATCTCCTCGATGAGATTAAGTATCTGAGACTCGCGAACCTCTCTTACAAGCACCAGCGTGGCGAATATCGACTCGAAGCCGTAATGCAAGTCGACCCTGCCCAATTCGTCGCCGCGCAAGCTGAGCAGGTACCCCTCGGAGTGAGGCGTTCTGTATTGCCGCGTGAAATCCAGGTCACTCATTGGCCGGCCGGTCGGACTGGCGAATATCCAAGCCTATGTCGAGCGCCGTTACTGAGTGCGTCAGCGATCCCACCGAAATGTAATCGACGCCGGTTTCCGCAATCTCCCTCACGTTATGAAGGCCAACATTCCCGGACACTTCGAGCTTAGCCCTTCCGGCGGCAAGCGTCACCGCGCGCGCCATTTGGTCGACGTTCATATTGTCGAGCAATATCAAGCCCACGCCAATCTCAAGACATTCCGCGACCTGATTCAGAGTATCGCACTCTACTTCAATGAACCTGGCACGCTCGCCTGCCGAATGTCGAACGCGCGAAACAGCCTCATTAAGCGATCCTGCCGCGGCAATGTGGTTGTCCTTGATCAGCGCGGCGTCGAAAAGCCCCATGCGGTGGTTTGCGCCCCCGCCGGCGCGCACCGAATACTTGTCGAAAATCCGAAGCCCGGGCACGGTTTTCCTGGTATCGAGGATGGTCGTGCCGGTACCCTTGACCGCTTCGACGTACCTGGCCGTCTGAGTAGCTATTCCGCACATGCGCTGAAGGAAATTCAGCGCTATCCGCTCCGCCGTCAGTATCGGCCTGGCCATTCCGGTCACGACCGCCAGCGTCTCCCGTGCATCGAACGACTGCCCGTCGGCAAGGATTCGGTCGACCTGCACTTCACAGGAAACCTGGCGAAACACGGCTTCAAAGACTTCGATTCCCGCCAGCACGCCCGGTTCGCGGGAGATCGCGAGAGCCTTTACGCGAATGTCTTCCGGCACTGCCGTTTCCGAGGTAATGTCGCCGTCGCCGATGTCTTCGGCCAGTGCGGCGGCAACCGTCCGTCGGACGATGTCCGCATCCAGGCTGACTGGCGCGCCCGCCAGTTCGAACTCATCAAAACGGTCCACGACGGACCTTGTCATTGGGACTCCTGAAATAGAAATGCCTCGGACTGCCTCCGGAAGATTGTAGGAGAGAACAGGACGTCAGGACCGAAGGCTCGGACGCAGCCGCGGCGAATTGGTCACGCGCTACAGACGGCGGCCATCTTCGCCCAGCCGGGCTTTAGTCAGCATCGCTTTCGTGATTCTCGCCCTATGCGTCGATACGAACTCCGCCGTTTCGTCAGGGGCGACGTCGGCCAGAATGCGCAACGCCCAGCCGATTCCGAGCCGGATGAAGTGGCGCTTATCGTGAATGCTCGCTTCGAGCAGATCGAGCGTAAGCCGGGGGCGTGGAACGCTACCGATATCTGGCACGCGTCCCAGCCTTCCCATCCGTGCGCGGGCCAGCTTGCTTAAACCCCCGTTGAGCGTGGTCGTGGTGACGAGCGCGATCCGGCGAAACCAGAACGGTTCTTCGCGCAAGCTCCACTCGCGCAGCGTTTCCTCGGAGATCACGCCCTCCTCCAGATGGCCGGCCGTAAGGACCATCGATATCGGATCGGCCAGCGCCCACGTGTCTGGAGTCGCGCACCACCCTTCCACTACCGCCCACGTAGCCGCCGTAAATGAGGGCTGACCCGACATGAACTTGATGGCGCAGGTCGCCTCTTCCAGGCTGGCCCAGAACCAGCCGTCGATCACGCTCAAATCCCTGGGCAGCCCAAACTCTCCAACATATTCCAGAGCGATCTTGTGAATAGATGGGGCGTCGACGCCAAGGTTCTCGCGGTCCTTCAGCTTGAGATACTTCGCCTCGCCGGCCGCCCTCTCGGGCGTGGCCGACGCTTGAAGCATTTCCCGCAGCCGGTTTGCCGATGCTTTCGCGGAAGACACAGCCATCACTTCAGCAGCCGCGCCGCGACGTCGACGGCGTCGGCAAGCGGTTGGAGGTCGATCAGCCCCATGTGTCCGATGCGGAATATGCGGCCTCGAAGCTCACCCTCGCCTCCACCGAAGATCGTGTCGTGCTCACGTTGTGCGCGGGCCATGAAGGCCGCGGAATCGGCGCCATCGGGAAACCGCACGGCGGTGACGGTATTCGACGCTGAACCGTTCGATGCAAACAACTCCAGACCCGCCGCGACAATCCGCTCACGCACAAACTCGCCATATTGGCGATGACGGTCAAACACGCTCTCAAGCCCGGCTGACGCCAGGCGCTCCATCGCGGCCCGCAAAGCAAAGCAGACAGGCAGAGGCGGCGTCCAGGGATATTGCCCCTGATCGAGCGCATCACTTATCGAACGCAGATCGAAATAGAAACGCGGGCAGGCCGCTTCACGGCCAAATCGCCAGGCGCGCTCGGTCACCGCCAGCAGCGCCGCCCCAGGCGGCGCCATCAGGGCTTTTTGGGATGCCGTGAACGCCACGTCCACGCGCCAGGTGTCCATTTCCAGCGGAATCGCCCCGACGGAGCTGACGCCGTCCACGATGAACAACAGGTCCCGGCTCCCTTTCGCCTCCCCCACGCCTTTAACGTCGTTCGTCACGCCGGTCGATGTCTCGTTTTGCGTGAGGAACACTCCGCGGTATTCGCCGGAGTCGAGCCATGTCTTCACTTCCTCCGGGTCGACGGCCTCGCCAAGCTCAACCTTAAGCACCTCGACCTGCAGACCGAAGGCCTCCGCCAGCGCTCGGGTACGGTCGGCAAAAACTCCGCCCACGATGGCCAGGACACGGTCGCCGGGAGAAAAGAAATTAACGATCGACGCCTCCATAGCGCCCGTACCCGAACTTCCGAGAAGGAAAACGTCGCCGCGCGTGCCGAAAAACTCGCGAGCGCTGTCGGTTATCTCTCGGAGCAGGCGACCGAAGTCGGGCCCCCGATGATTGATCATCTGCCGGGAGCATTCGATAAGAATTTCTTCGGGAAGCCGGGTCGGTCCAGGTATGCGCAAATTCGTCGCTGGCATGTCCATCTCTAACCAGTACAGGCGGTCTCTACACCGCCAAGTGCAGGAACAGGCTATTTCAAGCTATGGCCTTACTCAAGTTTGCGCCCTTTACTTCACGACATGGGATGCGCGAATCCGGATGGTTGTTAATATTCGCTTGCCCCAACCGTGCAAGTGACGCTGGGGAGCGACCGGACCGGTAATCGCATCGACCGGATTTGGGGGCAGCGCCTGGATCAGTCCGCCTACGTAGACTTTTCCAAAAAAGTCAGCGAAAACATCGGCAGAGTAATAGTCGGCAAGCAGGCGGAGATCGAGAAGATCATCGTCGCCCTTATATGCCGGGGCCACGTGCTCCTGGAGGACTTGCCCGGCACAGGCAAGACCATGCTCGCGCGGGCGCTCGCAATTTCGCTGGGCGGCACGTTCAAACGCATTCAGTTCACTCCCGACCTGTTGCCCAACGACGTAACCGGAGTCTCTGTTTTCAACAGCAAGTCGTCCGAGTTCGAATTCAAGGAAGGTCCCGTATTCGCCAACGTCTTGCTGGCCGACGAAATCAACCGCGCCACACCCAGAACGCAGTCGGCGATGCTCGAGTGCATGGGGGAAAATCAGGTATCGGCTGACGGCGTCACCTACGCACTCCCCAAGCCTTTCCTCGTGGTGGCCACGCAAAACCCCGTCGAATACGAAGGCACCTTCCCGCTTCCGGAAGCGCAGTTAGACCGGTTTTTCATGAAGCTGAGTCTCGGTTACCCCACGACCGATGAGGAGAAGCGCATTCTCTACGATCAAGTCTCCGGGCATCCGGTCCATTCGATTGGCGCCGTAACGGACACGAGTCTGCTGGCTGAATTGCAGAATGACGTCGGGCAGGTTCACGTAGACGACACGGTTGCCGACTACATCCTGGCGCTAACGCGGTCGACGCGGAATCATCCCAACGTGGCTCTCGGATCAAGTACCAGGGGGTCGCTCGCGCTGTTCGCGGCGTCGCAGGCTCTTGCGGCAATTCGCGGGCGGGACTACGTTCTGCCCGACGACGTAAAGGAAGTCGCCGCAGACGTTTTGACGCACCGCATCCTCGTCGATCCGGAGAGCGCGCTCAGGGGATTCTCCGCCGAGGACATAACCGGCGCCGTGCTCGCCGACACCGAAGTAGTACTGGCGTCATAGCCCGTGGCCGGCATCCTCGTGTCGGCGGCTCTGCTACTCGCCGCGGGACTCATAACAGGCTTCGGCATCTTCTTCGTACTCGTTTACGTAATCGTTGGAATCTTCGCCGCGAGCAAGCTCTGGATCTGGAGCATCGGCCGCGGACTCCGCCTCAGCAGGAAGCTGCCTGGCAGGGCATTTCTGGGGGAGAAGATCCCGGTCACGATTTCGCTGCAAAACAGGAGCTTCTTGCCCATTCCCTGGCTCAACGTTCGCGAAACGCTCCCGCACGAGCTCGCGACTTACGAAGTGATGCGCCGGGTGATCGCCATCAAGCCGCGTTCGAGTGTGGATATTGACTATGAACTGTCCGGCAACCGACGGGGCTACCACCCCGTCGGGCCGCTCGAGGCCCGGTACGGAGACGTTTTCGGCTTCGCGCAGCGTCAGGTCGGTCTCGACCGGCCCGTAAACGTGATCGTCTATCCGGAAATCGTGCCGCTCGACAAACTGGGGCTGCCTTCGACCACGCCGTTTGGCACGATTAAGACGCCGAAGATTCTCTACGAGGATCCGTCCAGAGTGATTGGCTGCCGGGAATACAAGCCTTCGGACAGCCCGAGGATGATCAACTGGAAGGTCTCGGCCCGAACGGGGATCATTCACGTTAGGCAGCTTGAACCGGCGGTAAGTCACGAAGTGACGATCTTCGTCGACCTTAACCCTAGCGGCTATTCCAGGGAGTGGGTCAGCTTCTCCAGCGAACTCGGCATAGTCGTGGCCGCGTCGCTCGCTTCCGCCTTGATATCAGACAGGCAGTCCGTCGGCGTGATCGTCAATGGTCTCGACAGGGTGATGGTGGGCGGCCGGGCGATACCGGCTGAGCGCGCGCGCAGGATCCGCGGTTCACGGCGGCCGCGGGTGCCGGTGGGTAAGGGCCGCAAGCATCTCATGGAGATTCTGGCCCTGCTGGCCAGAGTCGGCTTGCTCGAAGGCGAAGCCATAGGAGACGAGCTACGCGCCGGCTCGCTCAGGCTCTCGTGGGGCTCGACGCTAATAGTGGTGACCGGCAACGGTAACGCCGAGCTAATACGGTCGCTTCTCGACAGAAAGAAAGCGGGGCACAATGTCACGGCGGTCTTCACCGACGCGCTCGGCGCTTCGAAATCTAAGGCGCTCGCCGCCGCGGCGGGCATAGAAGCGCACGCGGTCGCGGGACGGGAGGGAATGAATGTCTGGCGAGACGGTCGAGCGGCCATATAGCAGGCTGATCCTGGCGTCGCTGGCGTCGGTTTGCTTTGGCACGCTGGCGCTGGGCCTAGGCTTCGGCTTCATGGCAATCGGTGTCTCGTCACAGCAATCGTGGCTGGCCTTCGCTCTGATGTTGAGCAACTTCCTCGTAAGTCTCTTCATCTTCATGCGGGGACAGGGCGCGCGCGGCGACAAACCGGGATGGAAAGACTGGCTCGTTTTCGCCGTTCCTTCGCTCTTGGTCCTGCGCGGACTTGGGATCGTTCAGGGCGGCTCCGGCGTCGACTTCGAGCGAGACGGCTGGTTCATCGGATCGTTCTTCGCAATCATGGACACGTCGACAATACTCATGATCGTGATCCTGGCCGTTATCTGGCAGGCGGCCGCATTCCTGGCCCGCAACATCGAGCAGCTCCATCCTCAGCAGAGCGAGATACCTCCGTCGGTGAACTCGCCTGAGTACTACGGCTGGATGACCAGCAGCGCGCGCTGGATCGACCGAAAGGCCGCGGTCGGCAAGATTACGGCCGTTGGATTCGCGGGAGGGGGGATCCTTACAGCAACTACCGCGGTGACCGCCGGCGGGATAATGCGCGGCGACTTGCCCGTGGTATCGCCGGCCGCTCCGCTGACCATCCTCGTGTTCTATTTCATAGGGTTGCTGGTGCTGCACAGCTACGCAAACCTCGTCCGGCAGACCTCCACCTGGTCGATGCAGCTCGCCCGGCAGGCTTCCGGGATCACCGAAAACTGGGTCCGTTCAAGCCTGTTCGTTCTCGGATTCGCGCTGCTGATCGCGCTTTTCATTCCCGGCTTCCAAATACCGAACGCCCAAGGCTTCTGGGCGGGTCTGGTCAAAGTCGTATTCGTCGCCTGGCAGATCCTGATGCTTCCGTTTGTGGCGGTGATCGCGCTGCTCGGCAAGCTGATTTCACTGCTGCAATTCAGCGGTTCCTCGGTGCCTGAAGCCCCCGCCGCGCAACCAGTATCAGAGGTCGCCGGTAGCGACGGCTCAGCTCTTCTGTCTTTGCAGGCGGCGATTATGTGGGCCGTGCTGGCTTTCACCGCCTTCCTCATCTACAAACGTGTCACAAGCGCCCGCCCTCAATGGAAGATCGGCAAGCTGCTCAGTATCGTGCTGACCGGGCTGGGTGCAGTCCTCAAGTCCATCCTGCTCGGACTGGCCTCGCTGCTACAGCTTTCGGGCGAAGCTTTGAGGTTGGTAGGCGAACAGGCGGCCGCCTGGGGAATGAACGCGATGGGTATCCGCAAAGCCTCGGTTTTCTCGGGAGGTCTGGCGGCTGAAGCGCTGTCAAACCGCGAGCGCATTCTGCGAATCTACCTGAACACGCTGCGCGAGGCGGAGCGATCAGGTATAGCGCGAAGCCCGAACCAGACCGCCATCGAGTACCAGCGGAATCTCCTGGAAGCCTGCGAGTCGAACGCCTCCGACGTCACCGAGCTGACACAGGCGTTCGTCCACGCAAGGTACAGGCGCGGTCCGGTCGATGACGAATTGGTCGAGGGCGCGCGCGGCAACGGAGACCGGATCAGGGAGTTCTTGCGGGCGCTCCTTTGAATCCCGATCTGTTCGATCACGCGTCGGCCGATGCAAGACTCAAATCGACGCCGCTCGCCGCGCGGATGCGTCCCGAATCGCTCGACGAATTCGCGGGACAAGAACACTTACTGGACCCCGGTCGACCGCTCTGGGTCTCTCTCGAACGCGACCGTCTATGGTCGGCGCTCTTGTGGGGACCGCCGGGCAGCGGCAAGACAACCCTGGCGACGCTGGCCGCGGCGGCTACCGAGAGCCGTTTCATAGCCCTCAGCGCCGTGACCGCCGGGGTGGCGGACATCAAGGCGGCGGCCAGGTCGGCGCAAGACGAGTTCAAGCTGCATCAGCGGAACACCCTGCTGTTCGTGGACGAAGTGCACCGTTTCAGCAAGTCCCAGCAGGACGCGCTGCTTCCCTATGTTGAAGACGGGACTGTGGTGTTTTGGGGAGCCACTACCGAAAATCCCTATTTCGAGGTCATTGCGCCGCTGCTCAGCCGGGTTCGCGTCCTCAGATTGAACCCGCTCTCCCAGGACCTGATCGAGCGAATCCTGGAGCGGGCGCTTTCGGACGCCGATCGGGGACTTGGCGGCTTGGGGCTGGAGATATCCGGAGACGCCAAACGGTTCATATCCGACCGTTCCGGGGGCGACGCGCGGATCGCCCTCAACTGGCTCGACGCGGCTGCGGAGCTTGCAATCGACGAATGTGTCGAAACCATCGAGTTGGACACGGTAGAACGATCGGTTTTGGTTCGACACGTCCGCTACGACCGTAAGGCCGACGAGCACTACGACACGATTTCGGCCTTCATCAAAAGCCTCCGCGGTTCGGACCCCGACGCGAGCGTGCTATGGCTGGCAAAGATGCTGCACGCCGGCGAGCAGCCGGAATTCATAGCCCGACGGCTACTCATCCTGGCTTCCGAAGACGTAGGAAACGCCGATCCGCGGGCCATATCGGTGGCGCTCGCCGCATATCAGGCAGTCGAACGGCTGGGTCTGCCGGAGGCGACTTACGCGCTGGCCCAGGCGACCATCTATCTGGCGACCGCGCCCAAGAGCAACTCCGCTGGAAAAGCCTTGCAAGCCGCCCGCGCCGCTATAGATGCGGGCGCCGATCTGACGGTCCCGCTCCATCTCCGAAACGAGGCGTTCTCAGGCGCCAGGGCGCTGGGCTACGGGCAAGGCTACAAATACGCACACGACTATCCCGGTCACTTCGTCGAACAGGACTACACGCCCGAGTCTCTGAAGGGTGTCCGCTTTTACGCGCCGTCTTCAAGTGGATACGAAGTCGAGATCACGAAGCGGCTACGAAGCGTAAGCGGAACCGACTCCGATTCGGACTAAGGCCCAGCCCGGAAATAGCGCTTGATTACGGGCCGCAGCGCCTGCTGCTGAACGTTAGTTACGAAAATATCCACTCGCTTGGGATTCTCGCCCTTGGTCTCGAACTGGATGCGTCCCGGCCCCAAGCGATAGCGCTTGAAGTCCTTCCAGGGCATTATCCGTCCCCGTCCCAGCGCAAAGCCCTCAGCTGTGAACCTGTATCGGGTCGGCAGCACGACTATCAGAATCACGAAGAGGATTATCAGCACCAGCGCATTAGCAGGTATGCCGGGGACCTCGATGCCGGGGATGCTCCCCAGATTCGCGAGCCCGAGCACGATCAGCAGATGCCAGCGATGGACCATGACTTTCTGAAGAAATCCGAGCTTGGTCGAGTGAACTTCCACACCGGGAGGCGGCTTGGCGAAAGGCACCCAGATTTTCGAGAACATCATGGCGATAAAGAAGCCCGCTATCGCCGTTAGAAGCAGGGGTATGAAATCGCTAGAGTCCATGGAATCCCAATTGTTCTACGCGCGCTCGCGAAAGACTCCCGCACATTTGGAGCATGCCTCGCTAAAGTAGAATCTCAAAATCGGATATCAACTCAAGGATATCAAGGGCGGTAGACGAAGTCAGATGTCTGGTCACTCGAAATGGTCCACCATCAAGCGTCAAAAGGCCGCGGCCGACGCCAAACGCGGACGCGCTTTCTCCAAGCTGTCCCAAGAGATCATGATCGCGGCGCGGCTGGGCGGCGCTGACCGGGACTCCAATTACCGGCTCCGGCTGGCCGTGCAGCGGGCCAAAGCGGCCAACATGCCCAGCGCAAACATCGAAAAGGCCATCAAGCGCGGCGTCGGCGAAGACAAGGGCGCGCCCGAAATGTTCGATCTTGCTTACGAAGGTTACGGCCCCGGCGGCATCGCGCTCTTTATCGACGTATTGACCGACAACCGCAACCGGTCCGTGGCGCAGATTCGCAACGTACTCGAAACGTCCGGCGGTCACATGGCCGGCTCCGGAAGCGTCGCCTGGATGTTCGAGCGACGCGGCGAAATCGTGGTAAAGGCTAACGGCGCCGACCCGGACGATATATTCATGATCGCCGCCGAATCGGGCGCCGACGACGTTGAGATCGACGACTCGCTGGTCTACGTCTGGACCAAGCCCCATATGCTTGACGAGGTGCGCAAGAAGCTGGTCAACGAGGGACTCGAGATCGACCAGGCCGAGTTGGGACGAGTCGCGTCGAGTCCGGTGGACGCAGAGGAGCGCGGCGCTTTGCAAGTGCTGAGGCTTGTTTCCAGTCTCGAAGAGCTGGACGACGTCCGCAAAGTAGATACAAACCTGAATATCACCGAAGACCTCGTAGCCACCTACGCGGCCGCCTGAGCCATGCTTACCCTGGGAGTGGACCCAGGCCTCGCAAACCTCGGATTCGGTCTTGTTGCAGGAGAAACCGATCCGGTCCTGGTCGAATACGGGTGCCTGGACACATACGCCCGTGACAGCACACCGCAACGTCTCTTAGAGCTTCACGACGGCATAGTACGGGTGCTCGATTCTCACCCGGTCACCGACGTCGCCATCGAGCAGACGGTTTTCGGGCGGAACACATCCACGGCCACCTCGGTTGCGCAGGCCGGCGGCGTCGTGATGCTCTGCGCCGCGCGGCGCGGCATTCCGGTCGCCGAATACTCGCCACCGCAGATCAAGAACGCGGTCACCGGAGCCGGTAATGCCGATAAACTCCGGGTCCAGGAGATGGTCAAGATCATTCTCGGATTGCGGAACGCGCCGGAGCCGCATCACGCCGCGGACGCGCTTGCAGCCGCAATTTGCCACATACACAATCATCGGCTTGGATTGAGGCTCGCGGCTTCGCGTAGATGAGTCCCTCGCGATTGTCGAGACTAGCGGTTTCTTCGGTTTGTCGAGTCAGAGGTAGGCGATGATAAGCCAGGTGACCGGCACCGTAATCCGGGCGGGCGAGGACTGGCTGGAGATTCAGCCGCGCGGCCTCGGTATCGGTCTGCGGATCTTTGTGACTGAGGGCGCGGCGACTCGATATGCTTCGCCGGGCGTGGAAGTCACGCTGCACACGCGAATACACACGAGCGACGAGGGGCCATCGCTGTTTGGCTTCGAGAATCGCACGGAAGTCGACGCCTATGAAGCGTTGAAAACCGTCTCCGGAGTAGGGCCGCGAATGGCCCTGCGGGTTCTTTCAGCCCTTCCCGCCGGACGCCTGATAAGCGCGCTCAACAGCGGCGACGCCAAGGCCCTTCAATCAGTCTCAGGCATTGGGGCCAGGACCGCCGAGCGCCTGATCGTCGAGCTAAAAGGTAAGCTAGTGGGCGACGACACAATACAAGCCATACCGGACGGAGCCGATGAGGCTATCGAGGCTTTGCTGGCGCTGGGTTATTCCCGGGCCGAGGCGATGGAAGGGACGGCGGCCTCCGCTAAACCGGGCATGACTGTGGAGCAGCAGATATCCGCGGCGCTGACCGCGCTGGCTAAACGGTAAAACTTGCATAGAGAGTCGCGAGCGTTGCTGTGGCCGAACGGATAGTCGCCCCGGAACGGACCACCTTGGAGGGGCAGCACGATGCCGCGCTGCGCCCCCGAACGCTCGCCGACGGTGAATTCATCGGGCAGTCCAAGGTCAAGTCCGGGCTGCGCATTCTGCTGCTGGCCGCAAAAAAACGCGGTGAGCCGGTCGACCACATTCTGATCTGTGGACCGCCCGGTCTCGGTAAGACGACGCTAGCCCACATTGTTGCCCGCGAAATGAACGCCAACATTCGCGTCACCAGCGGCCCCGCCCTGGACCGGCCGGGAGACTTGGCCGCCACGCTTAACAGCATGAACGAAGGCGATGTTCTATTCATCGACGAGATTCACCGGCTCGGCAAGCCGGTGGAGGAGATCCTCTATCCGGCAATGGAAGACCGCGAGCTCGATCTGGTCGTCGGTCAGGGAAGAGGCTCGGCATCGCGAAGCTACCGGATCGCGCTGCCGCCCTTTACGCTCGTCGGTGCGACGACCAGGGTAGGTCTCCTCAGCGCGCCGCTGCGGGACAGGTTCGGTGCGATTTACCGGCTCGATTTCTACTCCGTGGACGAATGTGAGGAGATCGTCGGCAGATCAGCTTCCATTCTCGACGTTGATCTCGACCCGGGCGGGCGGAGGGAAATCGCGCGCCGGTCCCGAGGCACCGCCAGAGTGTGCAACCGCCTGCTGCGCAGGGTCCGCGACTACGCCGAGGTGGAAGCCGACGGGCGCATCACCAGGCAAGTGGCCGAAGCCGCGCTCGCGGCCCTCGACGTAGACTCAACCGGGCTCGACGACATGGACAGGAAGATCATCGAAGCGATAATTGTCAAGTTCGATGGAGGTCCCGTAGGTCTTCAAACGCTGGGCGCGACTCTGGCCGAAGACGGCGTGACCCTGGAGGACTACTACGAGCCGTATTTGCTGCAGCAAGGATTCATAGCCCGCACTCCGAGAGGTAGAGTTGCCACTCGATTGGCTTACGAGCATATGGGAATCGAGTATCCAGAGGCCCAAACAGCTCAAAAGAAGCTCCTCTAGGCCGATGGGGGAATCGGGAACAGCCACAACGTCGAGTGTTCACGCAACCGTTATTGGAAGAGTGCAGGGAGTAGGCTTTCGATATTTCGTAATGAGAAAGGCTAACGGCCTGGGACTGGTCGGCTACGTGCGAAACTCCCGGACTTACAATCGGCTCGAAATTGTTGCGGAGGGAAGGCGCAATCAGCTGGAGCACCTTCTCAAAGCAGTCCGAAGAGGACCGCCCGGCGCCCGGGTCGACGATCTGAGGTCGATTTGGGGGCACGCGAGAAATCGTTACGACGCCTTTCGGATCAACGCGACGTGAACCAACCATCCCGTGCCGCGACCGAAACCAGCCGGGACCGGCGGACCGATCGATTTCGGTCCACGCGAGCGGTCGCGTGGATCTTTCTGCTGGGCTCGTTTGCGGTGTTCGTACTTGTCGTGCTGGTGCTTCCCGGCAGGATTGCCGCGGCGCTGGGAAGCATCACCGTCAATACCAATCTTCAAGCCGAGCCGATCGAAGGCACGGTCTTATTGAAGGACCCGAATGAAGTCGCCTGGAAGCAGCTGCGCAATCCGATACCCGTAATGCCCGGATCGAGAATCGGAACCGACTCGGGATCCCGCGCCTTCCTGGAGCTATTCGATGGCAGCACCATATACCTATACAACAATTCGGAAGTCCTTATCGAACAGAGCGCCCGCGGTTGGCTTCACGACGAAGTCAAACAGCTCCGATTACGGCTCTACAGGGGCAGAGCCGTTTTGGGAGTCGCAAGCACCCAGGACGAGTCCGAACGGAAGTTTTCGCTAGCCGCAAATCAGGGCTGGATGGAATTCGTAGAAGGCAGTTACCTCATTGAGTTGCTCCCGGATGAGCGCACCGAGGTACTGGTTCGACGGGGTGAGGTGTACCTGTTCAACGGCTCCGACCTGGCCAACGTGGGTATCGGGGGCCGCGGCGGTTATACCGCGGACCTCGCTCCCCGGGGCGATCTGCCACCCATGAGCCCGCTCCTTAACGATCCCCAGCTTACGGCTCTGGCATCGGCGTCGCCATGGCGGCCATTCGTCGCAACCGAAGCCGGCATCGACGGGCAGACAACGAAATCATCGTTCTATCTGGACTCGCCCGGGGCATCCTCCTACGAACGGGACTCCGCATACCGGTTCAGGAGAATCGGAAACGGCAACGAACAGGTAAACCGTCACGGCGAAGCCGGCATCTCCCAGACAATCAACCGCGATATCCGTGATTACTCCGCCCTCGGCATGCGAGCGCGGGTGAGGGTCAACTATCAGAGTTTGTCAGGGGGAGGATCGGCAGGCACCGAGTACCCAATAATGATCAAAATCTATTACGTCGACGACGCCGGCCAGGACCAGATTTGGTACCACGGTTTCTATCATCAGAATACCGATGGATTCTCGGTGGCGGGGTCCAGCCTCGTACCGACCTACGAATGGGTAACCTACGATAACCCCGACCTGATGCACGCCATATATCCACGCCCTGTGTTTATCCGGCATGTCGAAGTGCTCGGCTCGGGCTGGGAGTTCGATTCGTACGTCACGGAAGTCTCGCTCGAGGGCCGCTAGCCGTGGCACTGCCTTGCTGACCACCGGCGTCGATGCCATAGAAATCGAACGGATCGAAGGCGTGCTTGAGCGTCACGGTCAGCGTTTCCTCAACCGTATATACACTCCGGGCGAAATACGCTATTGCAGGGGCCGCGCGCGCGAGCTGGCGGCCCGGTTCGCCGCGAAAGAGGCGATCTCGAAAGCGCTCGGCACGGGTCTGCGTGGGATTCGTTGGCGTGAGATGGAAGTCGTGCCCGACAGGCGTGGCAAGCCGCACGTTCGGCTTCACGGAGCGGCGAAAGAGCGCGCGCGAACTTTAGGGATCGAAGACCTTGCAATCAGCCTTACTCATGCAAGGCACCTGGCGATCGCCATGGTGGTCGGGAACACGAAACCAAAATGACCACCGCCCCTGAAAGAGTTTGCACAATCTCGGAAATGCGCAAGCTGGAGGCCGCGGCCATGAGCGCCGGCATTGCCGAGGGGCGGCTTATGGAAAACGCCGGAGCAGCCGTCTTCCGTGAGATATCGACCCGGGCGAACGGGCTTTCGGGAAAGTCCGCGGTGGTATTGGCAGGACCCGGGGACAACGGCGGCGACGGTCTGGTTATCGCTCGACACATGGCACGCGCCCGAGCGTTGGTGACGATAGTAGTATCCCGGCCCCGCGAATCCGATCCTCTTGTTGAGGCCGCGGCCCAGGCCGGCGCAAGAATAATCGTATTTTCACCCGGCCTTGCCCGACGTTGCGCGGCCAACGCAGATATCGTTGTCGATTGCCTGTTGGGGATCGGCAGCTCGCCGCCACTACGCGGTCAAGTCCAGCGGATTCTTGAGGAAATCGATGGTCTAACGGGACCGCTCCGGGTCGCCTGTGACGTTGCGTCGGGGACCGACGCCGACACAGGCGCTGCGGACGAGAACGCCTTCTCCGCCGATGTCACCGTGGCCACAGGTCCGATAAAGGTCGGCTCCCTCTTGCATCCCGCGCAGGCAAAAAGCGGTCGCCTCGTGGAAACGGACATCGGACTACCGGAGAAGTCCCTGTCGGAACTGCGAGGCCGAATACTGCGGCCCGAAGAGGAAGCGAACTCTCTTCCGGAGAGGACGGCCACTGGGCATAAAGGTACGTACGGGAAAGTGTTGATCGCGGCGGGGTGTCGAAGCTATCGCGGCGCCGCCGTGCTTGCCTGCCTGGGGGCCGCTCGCACCGGAGCCGGGATGGAGTCGCTAGCATCGATCGAACCTGTCATAGCCGCAAGTGCCGCACGCACCAGCAGCGTCACATACGAAAACCTTGTCGAGGTCGATGGCTATATCGCCGCGATCAACTCGGACGCGGTCGCCAAGTCGATTGAGACCGCCGACGCCGCGGTTGTCGGCCCGGGACTTGGCAGAAACCGCGAAACGGATGAATTCACGAGATCGCTTATACGAGCGGCGTCCGACCACACGCCGATGGTCGTCGACGCGGACGCTCTCAATGCGTGTGCGCCCGCTCCCGGAACGCTGGCTTCATGCCGGGCCAGCCTGGTGGTGACCCCGCATCCGGGCGAGATGGGACGTTTGCTCGGCACGAGCGCGATTCAGGTCCAGCGCAACCGGCTTGCCTCGGCGCTTGAGGGGGCAAGGCTGCTAGGACAGGTCGTCGTACTTAAGGGAGCGGGATCGATTGTGGCCGAGCCGGACGGTTCGTACGTGGTATGTCCCTGGGCAGTCCCGGCGCTCTCGCACGCCGGCAGCGGCGACGTGCTTGCCGGAGTGATCGGATCGTTGCTGGCTCAAGGGCTCAAGCCCGCCCCGGCGGCGCGGTTGGGAGTGCTGATCCACACTCTTGCAGGTCAGAAAACGGGCGACAGGCTGGGAGCTGCCGGAGCTATCGCCGACGACTTGCCGGGGGAAATCCCCGAGGTGATCGAGGAGCTAAGGGCGCTCGTCGCTGGCTAGTCGAATTCCGAATCGGGCGATTCTTCCCATAGCTCGTCCAAGAGCGGGGCCACGGTCCCATAGTCGAAACCGCGTCTCGACAAGTAGCCCGCAAGCCGCCGCCGGAAAGTCGCTCTGTCCAGATGATGCAACGACTCCGCGCGGCGGACGGCAACCTTTCGTACAAGGTCTCCATCATCGGGATAGTACGAATCCAGCACATATTCGATAGTTTCCCTGGCCACTCCGAGCTTCCTGAGCTCCGCTGAAATGGCCCTGCGCCCCCTCGGTCGGTTGTTTGCTCGGCTCTCGGCCCACAATCGGGCGAACTGCTCGTCATCCAGATATCCGCTTCGAGTGAGATCCGCAACTACCGCTTCGATTGATTTCGTTCCCAAGTCTTCCTTGGCGAGCCGGTCGGTCATCTCCTTGACGGTTCGGGGACGCTCGCTCAGAAACCGGTAGGCCACGGCTTTGGCATGTCTGGTCTCGCTTTCCAGTACCGCGTCGCGCAGGCGATCCCACGGAACCTCCTCGTTGGTTTGGTAGCCTTCCTCACCGAAGACATCGCGACGGAGCGATACATATGAACCGTCGTCCAACTCCACCCTGACCCAACCGCGCCGGGACTTTTTGTAGCTATAACCCGTTACTACGGGCACTTCAACGTCTGGATACCGACCACAAAAGCCCGGCAATCGTCCCGACCAGATAGAACGTCGATTGCAAGACCAGCGCTATTGTGACTCCCAGGCCGCCCGAGCCGCCTCCAAGTGAGATGATGCCGAGCCCGCCCAGACCGGCGACCACCATGGCGGCGAGTATCGTCCCAGCCAACGCGCCGCCGGCCCCGAGCATAAATACGTCCGACCGGAGACCGCGCTGCCATTGACCGCGAAGGCGGCGGCCCATCAGCCATCCGGCCAACGCTCCGATCAGCATCATTGGAATCGGGCCGAGAGCGGACAGTAGAAGCTGCACGAGTCCGAATATCGAGGCGATACCCGTCAGGAACACGACTTCGCGAATAGCGAGATTCCGACGCTGGACTTCCGGCGGCGGCAGGCCCAGGCACTCGTGGCAAATCAGCCCGGCTTCGACGTGCTCCATGCACTCACGGCAATACGAGCGTTCGCACCTGATGCACGTCAGGAGAGTCTCCCGGTCCAAGTGGACCGTGCAGTGCGTCGCCGTAGAATCGTCGCCGGCAGGCGGTGACTTACGCTCGGCCACTACAGTCCCGGATAACCCCGAAATACGTTCAGGTTTAGGGACCGGTCGGCTCGTCTGGCTCGCTGCTCCGCGACCGGCGGTATGTCGGCCACGCAGCCAATCTCGACTCGGTGCCGTGCGCGAGCCGAAGCATGTTTGATCGGTGCTGCCAGAGGATAAGTGCGCCGGCGAGCCCTACGTAAACGAGTCCCCATACGGATGTCCATAAGCCTGAAACGTACCAAACGATTCCACTCGCAAATGCGACGACAGTCGCGCCGATCGATCCAAGCGAAACGTACCTGACGACAACTATCAATGTGATTCCAATGGGCGCGGCCACGATTAACACGGTGGGGAAAATAACAATCACCGCACCGAGGCCCGTGAGAAGTCCTTTGCCTCCCTTGAAGCCGACCCATACCGACCAGCTATGCCCCGCAACCGCGGCCACGCCGGCCAGCGCCTGGATCTCCGGATGGTTGGGCATGGCGAGCCCAACGACCAGCGCCGGAATCGCCCCCTTGAGCAAATCGGAGGAAAGAACGAAGACTCCGGCCCTCAGCCCGAGAACGCGTATGACGTTGGTCATGCCCATGCTGCCGCTGCCGTGGGCAAATACGTCCTTGTCGGCAAAGTGGCGCCCGAGCAAATACCCGACCGGAATGGAGCCGACCAGATAGGACAGAATCAGGAACGCAATAGCCAGCAAAATCTCGAAAACACTCATGCCACCGGCCCCACCGGCAAGAATGCCAGGTTAACTACCTTTCGCCCCACGCACGACCATTCTAACCGCCGCGCCCTGCAGGCCGAATTGTTCACGCAATCCGTTCTCAAGATAGCGAACGTAGGCCCTGGGAATGCCTCTGGGATCCGAGAAGAAGAGTCGGAAGGTCGGCGGGTTCGTTCCGGTCTGAGTTGAGTATCGAAGCCTGGTGATTCGCCCTCGGCGGCTCGGCGGCGTTCGTCTCGCCGCCCGATCTAGCAAATATCGATTTAGCTCGCTCGTCGGGATCTGGACGCGGGTCCTTTCAAAAACCTGAAGCCCGGTTGGAATCACCCGGCCCACGTTCAGTCCCGTGACTGAGGAGGTCTTGACTATCGGAGCGTGACCGATAAACCTGAACTTGTAAGTCAGCTCTTCCTCGAACTGCGCGAGGCGTGGACTGTCCTTGGGCATGAGGTCCCACTTGGATATCACTATCGCAAGTCCGCGCATCGACTCCAGCGCGTAGCCGGCTATGTGCGCGTCTTGATCGGTCACGCCTTCGGCGGCGTCAATTACGAGCAGGCAAACGTCGCAACGGCGCACCGACGCCAGCGCGCGAAGGACCGAATGCCTCTCCACGCCTTGGGTTACGCGCCCTTTGCGGCGCAGGCCGGCCGTATCCACCAGAACAACACGCTCGCCGCGATAAGACATTTCGGTGTCTATCGAGTCTCTCGTAGTTCCGGGAACGTCGCTTATCAGCGAGCGCTCGGCGCCGAGCAGCCGGTTAAACAGCGAGGACTTTCCCGCATTGGGACGGCCGACTATCGCGAGATGGGGAGGCCGCGGGGCATCGTCCTCCTCACGTGGATATTCCGGTATTTCCTTCACCATGCGGTCGATCAGCTCGAAGACCCCGTTTCCGTGATAGGCCGAGACCGGAACCGGCTCTCCCATGCCCAGCCGGTGGAACTCCGAAACCAGCTCGGCCCGCTGATTCGAGTCGCATTTGTTAACCGCGAGCACCACCGGTTTCCCGCTCTTTCGCAGCACGGAGGCCACTGTCGCGTCCTGATCGGTTATCGATGTCGTCACGTCCACGACCATAACCAACAGGTCGGCTTGATCGACAGCTATCCTGGCCTGGTCTTCCGCTGCGATAGCCACCTCATCCAGCCCGCGTGCGTGAAGGCCTGCGGTATCCACCACTAGAAACGTGCCGTCGTTCCATTCCAGCGTTCCATACGACCGGTCGCGCGTCGTCCCCGGTTCGTCCTCGACCACCGCGCGCCTGGCTCCAATCATCCTGTTGAACAGGGTCGACTTGCCGACATTGGGGCGGCCAACAAGGGCAACTATCGGAGGAGTAGCTGAAGTCATCTGGATCTGATCATGGTGTCTAACGCCTCAAGCTCAGGGCGGAGTATCGATGCATCAACCAGGGGCGATAGGCCCATCTGATTATCGCCTGTCGGAGTGGAAGTTGGACACCGGAGATGGTCTACAGACTCCGTCATCGACTCGAATCCGCTCATTAGCCAAATGCGGTGGGCGTGTGCCGCCCATTAGACTGTGCCCCTGATGGCAACTCCGGTCCTCACACCCAGAAAAGAGCCGTTCTACTATCTCGCGATCAGGGCCATCCTGGGCGCGTACATGCGGCTGTATCACCGCATGGAAGTCGAATTCCATCCCGAGGCGCCAAAAGAGCCGCCCTACATAGCGCTGACCAGCCATTTCAGCTATCTCGACACTATCGCGCTCTTCGTAATGGACCCCTATAAACCAAAGTCCGTCACGGCCATGAAAGCTTCGGTCTTCAAAATACCCGTAATCGGCGCGCTGATGAGGGCTCGGGGGATGATCCCGGTGACGCGTGACGGACGAGACGTAGCGCCGCTGCGAAATCTGCTCCACGTCTTAAGGTCCAAACGCGGAATATGTATTGCCGCCCAGGGACGCCGCAGCCGGACCGGCCGGCTGGGACCATTGAACAGCGTAGTCGTTAAGCTGGCCGCCCGCGCCGCGCGTGCGGGTATGCCGGTGTTTCCGGTGGCCGTAGTCGGAGCTTACGAGTCCATGTCCCCTCACATGCTATGGCCGCGCCCCAGAAAAATCCGCGTGATAGTGCATCGTTCCATCGACCTGCGCCGCTGGAAAGATCGGGGACATAGCCAGCAGGACCTGGAGGACCTCGCCAAGCTGCTGCAAGACAGCATTGCGGAGATTTTGCCACCCGAGCGCAGACCCGCGCCCGGCACTCCAGCCCTGGCGCCGTCTGGAGTCTACGACTGACAATCACGGCGGCTCAACGGTCGAAGGATCGCACTGGTTGACTGCCTAGTCGAACGCTATGGACTTTGCGGGCTTGACTCTAACTTTCCGGACGAGGCTACCGATGATGACTTCCGCAACCGCTTCGGCCGACATTTCGTCCGTGTCGATATATTCGGCCCCCTCGGGAATTCGTAGAGGCGAGACTTCTCTGCCGCTGTCGATGCGGTCCCGCTTTTGGAGCAGGCCGAGAATCTCGTCGTAGTCAGCCGTGCCGTCCGTATGAACCCTTTCGTCGTATTTCCTGCGCGCACGTTCGGCGACACTCGCGTCGAGATAGGCTTTTAGCTCGGCTTCCGGCCAGATAACGGTGCCGATGTCGCGTCCGGCCACCACCACTCCACCCGACCGAAGCATCGCCCGCTGTTTGGGCAGCAAGGCTTTTCTCACCTTGGGACTCCGCGCAACTATCGACACCGCGCTCTCCACTTCGGGCGAATAAAGCTCGTCAGTGGCTTCGATTCCGTTGATGACCACCATCTGCCGTACCGCGCCGGGCACGGTCCTCTTCAACTCCAGATCGAGCCCGCTCGCCACCTCCGCCGCCGCAGTTTCGTCGCCGGGGTCCAGTCCCCGTCGCAGCATCAGCCACGCGACGGCGCGGTAGAAGAGGCCCGTATCGACAAACAAGAAGCCCAGCGCTGAGGAGACTAGCTCAGCCACCGTGGTCTTACCGGCTCCGACCGGGCCGTCTATCGTGATAACCGGACGTCGGACAGACTTGTCTTCGTCCGAACTCAATATGCCGCGACGTCTGCGTGTCGAGTGAGAACCGTCAAAGGTGTAGCACGAAAAGCGGGCGGGACAGATTCAACGGTCCCGTGGAGCGGCTGTTGGGACCTTCCACGTCCGAACTCTGTATCAGGCGAAACCTCCGCAACATTGATCGGCCGATTATAGCGACGGATTGTGCTCTCCTTTGACACCGCTTTTTGCACTTCATATCCTCGCCATGAGTCCCGATTGAAACATCTTCCGTCACCGGGCGGTTAGTTGAATGCCGGACACCTGGACAGTCGCCGAAGCCGTTGCGGCCTTTCTCAAGACGAACAATGTCGCCCGAACTTACGGGCTGACCGGTGGCGAGGTCACCGACCTCATAAGCGCGACCGAGCGAGTGGGAATCGACTTCGTTCTCACGCACCATGAATCATGCGCGGCCTACATGGCCGACGCCGAATCCCAACTCGCCGGGAGACCGGGCGTATGCATCTCCACCGTCGGCCCCGGGGCTACCAATATGGTCAACGGAGTAGCCAACTCCTACCTGGAGCGAACACCGCTCCTGGCGCTGATCGGAGACATGGCGTCCGAAGTGCGCGATAGCTGGACTCACATGACCCTCGACCTGGTCCGGCTTTTCGATCCGGTCTCCAAGCTCGCCGCTCGAATCACACCGGAAAACGTCCATTCGATCCTTCCACAGGCATGGGGCGCGGCGATGGCCGGGCCGCAAGGTCCATCCTGCCTGATGCTCTCCGCCGCCGATGCGGTCACGCAGGTCGAGCGCAGAAAATGGGACGAAGTACCAATCCACGCGGCAGCGAACGGGGTCGAGTCCGTGGCCGGTCAGCTCGTGGACAGAATGAGCTCCGCGGAGAACCCCGTCCTGATGCTCGGATTGGGAGCGCGTAATGCCGACGTGGCTGCGGCGAGTGCTGACTTCGCAAGCCGGTGGGGCGTACCCGTGGTGCTCACCCCCAAGGCCAAGGGATGGTATCGGTCAGACGCCGACCTGTACGCGGGCGTCTACGCGTCCTACGGATCCGGCGGGGTCGAGCGTCTGCTGTCCGAATCAGGACTCACGCTTGGCGTAGGTCTCGACGGATCGGACTTCATCCGTCCCTGGCGGTTCGGTCCGGTCGTGAGCCTCTCCGAAAACCCGACACCCGACACGGCCTACCCGAGCGAACATCACGTTTGCGACGTCGGCGCGACGCTGACGGAGCTTGCCAAAGCCTCGAACGGCACGGGGGACGGCATCGAGCGAGCCTCCCTGGCGCGGAATCAATCCTTGCGTCAGGTACGTGGAAGAGAACCGGACGAGGCGGGCAGACGTTCGCTGACCACGGTAGGAATGGACCCGAATCAGGCGCTTGCCGCGATACGTCGCGCCGTTCCCCGGGACACCCCGGTTACTTGCGATGTCGGAATGCTGAAGCTCGTTATCTGCCAGTATTGGCCGTCCTACGAACCCAACACTTTTCTGGTTTCCAATGGACTCTCTACCATGGGTTACGGCCTTCCGGCCGCAACCTCGGCATCAATGCACCTGGAGGGGGCTCCGGTCGTGTCAATGGTCGGCGACGGGGGATTGCTCATGTGCGCCGGCGAGCTCGAAACCCTGGCGCGCTCGCAAGCTGCCGTAATCGTGATCGTGGCCGTCGATTCATCCTTGGGGCTCATCCGGTTGAAAGCCGAGGACTCGTCCCTAGACGGCTCCCATAACGATTTCGGGACGCCCGATTACGCCGCGCTCGCCAGGAGCCTCGGCATCGACGGAGTGAGGGTCGAGTCGGCCCAAGCGCTGGAGCGAAGCGTGACCGAACACCTGCACCGCGGCCGCTCCGCGCTCATCGAGTGCCCGGTCAACTTCGATTCGTATCGCCGAATGGTCTAGGCCGTCATCTAAAAACAGCTAAGCCCCGCATGCGGTCCGAGCGCAAGCGGACTGCGAGTAGGGGAAACTGTCAACTGCGGAGTTCGAGTTAATGTGCGGCCTCTACCGGTTCAGATGTAAAGCAGCGGGTTAAGCTGGAGCGAACGCTGGGCGGATGACGTCATGCGCGTCATCACAGGAGGTGATTTAGCTGGCTGGCATCGACCTTGTTATTCGCGACGGTCACGTCGTGGATGGGACTGGGATGTCCTGGTTCCGCAGTGATGTCGCCATAGCGGGCGACCGCATCGAGTTTATCGGCGGGTTCCAGGGAACTGCGGCCCGTGAGATTGACGCCGGCGGACGCGTCGTGTGTCCCGGATTCATCGACGTTCACACTCACTCCGATCTCCAGGCGCTCGCGGCGCCCGACCACATGCCTAAGGTCCACCAAGGGGTCACAACCGACTTGATCGGACTCGACGGCATCGGCTATGCGCCTTTGTCACGTGAAAACATCGAGAAGATGCACTGCTACTGGGCCGGACTCAGTGGAGAGCTGGGGCGCGACTGGAGCTGGTCGAGCATCGACGAGTTCCTTTCGGAGTTCGACGGAACGACCTCCGCCAACGTGGCGGCGATGGTCCCTCACGGGTGTATACGAGCGGAAGTCATCGGATTCGAGGACCGCCCCGCGACCAACGACGAAATGAAGGCTATGCAAGCCCTGACGGCCGAGTCCTTCGAGCAGGGAGCCGTCGCCCTGTCCACGGGACTCGATTACTATCCCTGCGGCTTTGCCGATACCGACGAACTGGTCGAACTGGCCTCGGTCGCCGCCAGATTCACCGCTCCTTACGTGGCTCATCAACGGGCCAGGCGCGGCGACGGATTCCTGGACCCGTTCCGCGAGACGCTCGAAGTTGGGCGCCGCTCCGGCGCTCCGGTGCACACATCGCACTTTGGGATCGGAGCGACCAACGCGGGCGGGTCCGCCATCGTGCTCGAGATGCTCAACGAGGCGCGCGCCGCCGGTGTGGACATCACCTACGACGCCTACCCGTACGAAGCGGGCAGCACCGGCCTCCACATCTTCATGCCGGGTTGGGCGCACGACGGCGGTCCGGACACGATGCTTCGCTGCGTCCAGCCGGGAGCGGAAAGAGAACGGCTGGTGCAAGAGCTGCGAAATCCGAAGGCTGGACTCGTGCTCGGTACCGGCGAGCATCTGACGATGTCCTACGTAGCCGGCGATGACAACGAATGGATGGAAAAGCGGCGGCTCTCGGTAATCGCGGACGAACTCGGCATGGACGCCGCCGAGGCCGCCGCCGAAATAATGCACCGATCGGGACAGCGTAATTCGGGCGTGATCAGCCGCGGGTCCGAACCCGACATCCGCGAAATGATCCGGCACCCCGCGCACATGTTCAGCAGCGACGCGCTGCTCATCGGGAGCCATCCGCATCCGCGGTCGCGGGGAAACTACCCGCGCGTTCTCGGACGGTACGTGCGCGAGTTGGGGATCCTCAGGCTGGAGGAAGCGATCCGGCACATGACCTCCGTGCCGGCGGCGAAGTTCGGACTGTCCGACCGTGGAATCCTCCGGCGGGGCATGGCCGCCGACATAGTGATATTCGATCCAGACACCATTAGAGACAACGCGACGTATCAGGATCCGCTACTGCTCTCCGACGGAGTGGAGACTGTAATCGTCAACGGCGTACCGGTCATCGACCAGGGCGCGCACACTCACGCCCGCCCCGGCAGGGGCCTCCGCCGCAGCTAGACGTTCCGCGTGGTTCGGGCAGTCCATTGCCCGAACCGACAATCCATGATTAGAATCGTTTTGCATTATGACAAGTTGGTTCTCTCAAATCAGAGGGGTCGGCGATCATCTGCGGCTGTCATTTAGACCCATCCTTGGGCTAAGCGGCCCTAGCCGAAACGTCCCCTTCATTCGTTCCCAAGCGTCTCCCGTACATCATGGTCGGGCGAGACGTTACAGGCGATTCGCTGGTCTCATCGCCGTCGCGGCCGCCCTCGCGGCTACTCTGGTCCCATCACGAACCCAGGACGCAACCGCGTCGGTCACGATTTACCGGCCCGACCAGGTCATCAGATTCGTCGGCAGCGGTTGGGGCCATGGAATCGGGATGTCGCAATGGGGCGCAAAGGGTCGGGCGGAGCGGGGTATGTCGGCTCCTCAGATAATTTCGACTTACTATCAGGGCACCACTCTCGCGCCTTCTCCTACCGAATCGACGCAGATACGAGTGTTGGTCGACGAAGACTATCTGCCGCCCGCGATAGACGGCAGCTTTCCGTCCTCTAACACCTTGCCGGGAGATCTCTTCGGACGAGGCGGCCCCTGGGCCATCGAGGGCGTAACCGGCCCCCTGCAGCCAGGCACGCGGTTGAACCTGGTGTCTCTGGCCGGAGGCCACGGCATCCACGTGCGTCTGTACGACCCCGCCGGGAATCCTATGATCGAGTTTCCCTTTCCCGGCACGCTCAAGATCGTGCCCTTGAGTCCCCAGACGCGGATTCAGCCGTACTACGACTACACCGGTGTGGTCCCCAACACGGGCGGCACGCTGTTCTACGACACGTACCGCGGCGTGATTTGGATTAGACAAAACTCCCAAGGCCTGCTGGACACGGTAAACGAGTTGAACATCGAGGACTACCTGCGTGGCGTGGTCCCGGCCGAGATGCCAATTAACTGGCCGCAGGAGGCGCTGAGGGCTCAGGCGTTGGCGGCCCGCACCTACGCGCTCAGCGAATTGAAGCCCTTTCACCCGACTCACGACCTGGACGACACGACGTTCTACCAGGCCTACGAAGGCTCGAACATCGAGCATCCCGCGACGAACGCGGCAGTCGACTCCACCCGCAACACGATCATCACCTACGGCGGACAGCCCATAGTCGCCTACTACTCATCCGGCGGCAGCGGCTTCACGGAAAACGTCGAAGACGTGCTGAACGGCCCGCCGTTGCCCTACCTGAGAGGCATCGCCGATACCGACGGCAACGGCATGCCGTTTGACTCCCAAGCGCCAAGGCGGCAATGGGCCACCGCGGAATTTCCAATGCGCGTGCTGGAGGACATGCTCAACGTCAAGCCCGACACCACCGTGGGAAGTCTTCACATGATCGATTTTTCCGACCGGTCGCACAGTGGAAGACTTAGAACCGTTCACGTGCACGGCAGTACGGCGAGCCGCAGGCTCCCGGCGCAAAGATTTCAGGCCCTCTTCAACCGGTTAACCCCCGAAGAGCTTGGCCCCCTCAATAGCACGAATTTTCAGATTGAGTTCCAGTATCCGCTCACGCGGCCTGTACCGGATCTCAATCTGCCCGGAAACCAGTCGATCTATTTCTCTGAAACCGGCCACAACGTGCTTTTCGGATTCAAGAAGTATTTCGAGAGCCGCGGCGGCGTGGAGGCGTTCGGACTTCCGTTGACCGAGGAGTTCGTCGAGGGAGGACTAACCGTCCAGTATTTCGAGCGCGCCCGCTTCGAATACCACCCCGAGCTTGCCGGAACCAAATACGAGGTTCAGCTAGGGCTTTTAGGTGACCAGATAACGGCGGGCAGCCGGCCGCTGCCCGGGGTCGCCCCATTTCCGAATGAGCCGGAACATCGGTACTTTCCGGAGACCGGTCACTCCGTGAACTTCGCGTTCCTCAAATACTGGGAGAAGCAAGGGGCGCTTGACGCGCTCGGATATCCCATATCGGAGGAGCTGTTCGAGCAAGGCGCGCCCGTCCAATACTTCCAGCGCGCCCGCCTCGAATACCGTCCGGAATTGGGCGGCCCATTCGGAGTAGTCAAGGGCAAAATCGGCGTGGAATACCTTCGCGCGCGGGGACTTCTACCCTAACGAATCGGCCGACAACAGGCCGTTAACGGCCCAGGGGGTCTAGACGTAGTCCTGGATAATCGTCCCGTTGGTGGCGCTCGGCCAATCCTCGGATGACGAAGCGTCACCCTTGGCAGGATACTTGAACACCTTTCCCTCGAAGTTCTGCAGTGTGGCGTAGTCGTCGTCGAGCGCGACCAGCCTGTTTGGCCCCACCGCCATCTTTCCGCCGCCGCCGGGCGCGTCGATAACGTAAGTGGGCACGGCGAACCCGGTAATGTGACCTTGCAGTTGCTTCATGATCTCCAGGCCGGTCGCGACGTCGGTCCGGAACTTATGGGTGCCTTTAACCAGGTCGGCTTGGTACAAGTAATAAGGCTTTACGCGGAACTTCAGTAAGCCGAGGAAAAGCTCCTTCAAAATCTCCGCGTCGTCGTTTACGCCCTTCAGCAGGACCGTTTGATTCCCCAGCGGGATGCCGGCGTCGGCAAGACGGTTACATGCCAGCTCGGCCTCGGGAGTCAGCTCACGTGGATGGCTGAAGTGCGTATTGACGTAGAACGGGTGATATTTCTTGAGCATGTCGCACAGCTCGGGGGTTATTCGCTGCGGCAGGACGCAGGGCAGCTTGCTTCCCACGCGAATGAGCTCGATGTGAGGTATTGCTTTGAGATTGGCGAGGATCTTTTCCAGATAGGCGTCGCTTAGCAGGAACGGATCGCCGCCCGACAGCAGCACGTCCCGAACTTCCGTGCGTTCTCGCAGGTAGTCGAAAACCGCTTCCATCTCGCGCCACGGCGGAATGGGGTACTTGCCCACTTTGCGTTTGCGAGTGCAAAAGCGGCAGTAGATCGCGCAGGTGTAGGTGACCGTGAACAGCACCCTGTCGGGATATCGGTGCGTCAGATGCTTAACCGGCGAGTCATCCCCGTCCTCGGCCAGTGCGTCGGACATGTAGTAATTGGGGTCGTTGAGTTCGTCGATGGACGGGATGATCTGTTTCCAGATCGGATCGTCTTTTTCCTCTATCAGCCCCGTGTAGTACTCATTCGAAAAGAATGGATATTCCTTGGAAACCTCATCGATCTCCGCTCGGGTTGCCTCATCAACGCCCTCGACATGCGCGCCTTGGCGAATGCTGTTGCGCATCAATCGCTTCCATTCGGGAACCGTTCTTTTGACAACCTGCTTCACTTAATTCGTTCCTTTTTTCACCGTCGAGCTATATCGGATGGGGAAAAGCGGCGATCACGCTGCTTAATTCTGACTCGCAGCCCACGCCGCCCGCAAATCGTCGGTTTTCAGATTCAGATTTCAGCCCCGGCGTCAGCCATGGCGGGTACCATCACGGCGTCGGTCATTCCGTGAAGCACTTTGCTCGACGACGGACAGGCCGTGACCAGGACTCCCGCCAGCTCGGTCGTATCGCCTATGACGAAATAGTAGGGGCTGATCCTGGTTCGTGCATCGAACTCGAGAACCGAGTCCGACTCGAAGTCGTAATAGGAGCAGCCAACGCGCCGGCTTTGACGGTAATGCTGAAGAACGTAAGGAGTATGCTGAAATCCTGCCAGGGCCTGTCCAACGGCTTCCGACCACGCCTTGGCATTTACGTCGTGGCCGACGGTTACACCCCTGCTCCCCCACGAAAGCTCGGAGAATCCCGACGGCTTGATCACCAACTCGCGCTCCCGCTGCGTGATGCCTACCAGATCGTCCCAACGCCTGATCGGACGCCCAGCTGTAACAAGCGGCGGGAAGATAGCCGCCTGTGCCGGAATGTGGGTCGGGTCCATTACCCAAGTCGCCGGAAGTGCTTCGCGAAGAACGTCCAGTGATTCGGCCGACAGCTCCTTGGCCCAAAACTGTTCAAGCTCCGGATGGTGAAACAGCGCATATAGGAGCTTCTCTTCGAGCTGCGCTTTGAAGGGTGGAGTGACCACCACCCGCCTTTTCTTCATAGCATGGATTATTAGATCGGAGTTGGGCACATTCTTGAGATCGTGCAACTCGAAGAAGCGGTAGATCAGGTCCACCTCTTCCAGCCTGCCGTCAAAGTTGACCACTATCCGGCCGCCGCTGAGGTCGAGCTGGCGTGGATGCACAGTTATGGCCCTGACGCCGAACTGATTCAGACGCTCCCCAACCCACGTCATCTCGGACCGGTACGACTCCGACTCGTCCGAGACCACGACCGCAACGAACGGGTTGGCTCTGCCCGCCTGCGCGATCAGGGCGCGAGCCAAGGTCGAGACTATGCCGCTGCCGTCGCCGGCAAGGTTGAAACCTAGTTCGCGATAGCGGAGCATCAGCGAATCGAGCAGACCTATTCCTCCAGGGACCGAGTCCAGCTCGGTAGCGACAAACTGCCCCGGGCCGACCGTCATCAAATCGGGCCTGATGACCACCGGAACCGCGCTCCGGAACCGGCGCAGTCGCCCAAGCTCGACTACGTGATCGGGCTTGCCATGGTCGAGATAACCGGTGATCCAGGCCGGCTGATTCCCGCGCATGCTCGCCAGGTAGAGTTGATTGGCCGCTCGATAGAAAGCGAGCAGATGGCGTCCAAGCTCCTCCAGTCGGGCAATCGAAGACGGAAGCATTGGGAATGGCTCTGGCGCAAGCCGCCATGGCACTCTGGAACCGTCGGAATCCAACAAGGCCGGGCCGTATAGCCCGCTCGCGGGAATGCCGTTGTTTACGTGAAGCGCCCGCGTACGAGGGTCCGCGTCACCGACTTGAGGCATAGTCTGCGATTCCCGGATATCCTCTCATCATAGAAGTGGCCGTCAAGGCGTTCCACGAAGCATCATTCGCCCCGAAACAAATCTTCAAATTTCGTTTGTCAAATGGACGTACAATGTCTTGTTACGGCTGTCGGAGTGTAGCAAACGCTTAGATCCCGGTTAGGGAGCGTTTCGACGGTCGGCAGAATCGGCCCGTCGGCCCTTGACGGGGTCGAACAAGAAGAAATGGAGCCTGCTCCGTGCGAGGCAGCCGAAGAGTTAAGTTACTACGGTCACGGATTAAATGAGTATTAAGCCTAAAGTCCTGATACTGATCCCCATAGCGCTTGCGACGGTCGCGCTGTCAGGATGCGAATTTTTCGTTCAAACCGTCGCCCCCACGCCAACGCTGGTTAGCGCGCCTCCCAGCCAGCTTCAGCGGCCGATGGTGGCCGTCGAGCGCGGCACGCTCGAAGAAGCCGTTCGCATGACCGGCCGCGTCGAAGCCAACGAGCGCAGCGATCTGTTTTTCAAGGCCCCCGGCCGTATCAAGGTCGTCAACGTCCGCCAGGGCGACGAAATTCTCGCTGGCGAGATACTCGCGGAATTGGAGACCGGCGGCCTGGAGTCGCAGCTTGCCGACGCCGAGAAGACCCTCGAAACGGCGGAACTGAGGTTCAAGGCGGCGGATTCCGGCGTGGCTGAAGAGATACAGAGCGCCAAAGAGGCCGTGCAGATCGCCGAGTTCGACGTGATCGCCAAAGAACTGGCCCTGGAGAAGTCCAAGACCGGCCCAACCGAATCGCAGTTCGCTTCGGCGCGGGCAACGTTGATCGCGGCCGAGGCGACAGTCGAAAGCCGGCAAGCCGACATCGACGCGATGGCCGCCGATCACCCACGGAATATTGCTTCCGCGCAAGCCACTGTCGAGCAGCGTCTGCTCGATCTGCAAGCGGCGAACGACGCCCTTCGAGAATTGTTGGAGGATGGCGCGCCCGCCGAGTCGCCGCTAATAGACCAAAGCGAGAGTGCGATCATCACGCTCGAAGCGGCGATCGACTCTCAGCAATCCGTCGTCTATCAAGTCGAGTCCGACCTGAATGATCTCAAGAACAAGCCGACCCCATCTCAGAGGCTCGAAGCGGATACCGCATTTGAAAAAGCCAAACTGGCGCACGACGCCGTGATGGGCGGCGACGGATCGCTGGAGTCCAAGCATCAGGCCCAAATCGTCTTTCGGGAAGCCACTCGCGCTTACAACGACGCCCTGGCTCCCTCCAGCGAAGCCGAACTCAGAGTCGCTGGCAACAGGGTCGAGACGGAAAAGGCGAGGCTGCTCGCGCTCCAGGTGCAGCTCCGCGAGCTGCTTGGCGAAGACGAGCGTGAAATTGCCGTGCGGCGATCGGCTAACGAGGCTAGAAGCGCATACGACATAAGAGTCGAGGCAGCGGAACGTTCGGTTCGAAAGGCGCAGTTGGCCTTGCAAACTGCGCAAATAAACCTCGAAAAGGTGCTTTCAACCACGGCGATGGATAACGCCAAGATCTCGTTGGAGTCATCGAGAGCCAACGTCACCAGGGCGCGGACCGCGCTGGAGGAGCTAAACGAAGGGCCAGACTCGCAAAACATCGAAATTGCCGAAAACCACTTGACTGTGTCGCGGGCGAGGCTGGAGAGTGCCGTTCGCAGACTTGAAACGCTGGAATCTGGCGAGTCAGCCTCAGCTATAAACCTGACGATTCTCCGGAACGCCAGGGACCAGGCGCAAATCAGATTCGACCGGCTAAAGGAACAGCAATTCGAGAACCAGATAATCGCACCCTTCGATGGCGAGATCACTTTCGTCCGCGGTAGGCCCGGCGATCAAATTGCCGCGTACCAGGAGATCATCGGCCTGGCGAATCCGAGTATTCTCGTTGTCGAAGCCGTGGTCCCCGACGTCGATCAGGCCAAGCTGGCCGTGGGCCAGATTGTGGACGTGACTATCGATCAGTTCGCCGGAGTCGTCTTCGTCGGGAAGGTAGACGCGCTACCGCGAACCATTGTCAGCTCGACGGGGCAGGCGATAAGGATTCCTGAGACGAAGGTGCTTGTCGACTGGACGCAACAGGGAGTCGAGCTCGGGATGCTCGCACGATTGAAAATCGCCGTCCAGGTCAAGGAGAACGTCCTGAAGATTCCTCGCTCCGCAGTTCGGACCGTCAATCAACGCCAGTTCGTGGAGACCGTCATCGGCGAGCAAAGGCGCAGTCTCCCGGTCACGACAGGCATCAACAGTGATACGGAGATTGAAATTCTCGACGGGCTTGAAGAAGGGATGATGGTCTTTTCGACACCCTAGCTCCCAAGGGAACGCGCGCTACCCAATGATTTCCCAGCCAGCGACTCTCTAACGTGGCCTTCGCGCTGCTTGCCTTCGTTCTTAAGCGGCTGCTGAACAACGGCGCTCTCGTGCTGAGCACAGCCCTGGGGCTGATCGTCACCGTCACGCTCGTCACCTCGATCCCGCTGTATTCGGAAGGCATAAGCGAGTTTCTCCTTAAACGCGAACTGGAGAAGCCAACCAACCGGATCCAACCCGCTTCCAGTGTGCTGCTGCGGCACTTCGACCGGCGCTCGGACGATTCCGAGTCGACGACGCTCGAGGCTTATCTCGAGGCCGACGATTTCTTCAGCAATTACCTGGAGTGGCTGATCGGCCTGCCCGAGAAGGAACAGGTGGCGTATCTCCAAACTGACGTCGTCCCGATTCTCGCGTACGCGCAGACGGTCGAAGCAACGGCTAGACGCCGCGATGTGGCCTATGGATTCGTTGCCACCATGACAGGCTTCAACGACAACGTCACTCTCATGGAAGGCCGTTTCCCGACTTCTGAAATCGGGAACATACCTGACATTACCGGAGAGGAAATCCCGCTCATCGAGGCGTCGCTATTCTCCGACGCTCTCGACAAAGCCGGACTTCTGGTAGGCGACCGGGTCAAGATCGTATTCGAGGAACCTCAAACCGACCGCGAGTTCCTGATCGCGGTCGATCTTGTGGGGCGAGTCGAGCCGACCGATAAGAAAAGCGACTACTGGTTCTACAACGTCGAGAGCGCCTTCGACGAAGGCGCCATGTTTATAAACCGGGATGTTTATCTAAATGCGTTGATCATCCCGTATCCCTACCTCTTCTACGAGGCCACCTGGTACTCGAATTTCGACATCGAGGCAATTCGGGCGACCAACTATCGCAACATCACGGGCGGGCTGCACTCGCTGCAAGCAAGCACGAACCTGATATTTCCGAATACGAAACTGGAGATATCCCCGGAGCGAATCTTCTTCTTTTTCGACGAGAAGCTGTTCTTCCTCAAACTCATGCTATTCATACTCAGCGCCCCAGTGGTGGCGATCATCCTCTACTTCATAAGCCTTTCCGCGGGCATGGTCGTGGAAAGGCAGAGGAGCGAGATCGCAATCCTCAAGAGCCGGGGCGTGGGCACCTTGCAGATAATTGGAATTTATCTGCTCGAAGGTCTGCTGATAGGAATCATCGCAATTGGCATTGGCCCGCTGCTCGCCATGGGGTTGGCCCAGGTGGTCGGCAAAACATATACGTTCCTCGTGTTCACCGATCGCGAGGCGCTTACGATGAGCCTCAACCCCACGCACTATGCGATCGCCGGTGGGGCGGTGGCAGTCTCGGTCGCAGCCACACTGGGACCGGCAATCGCAGCCGCCCGCCAGTCGGTCGTGGCGTATAAGCAGGACGTGTCGCGAACTATCCGGCGCCCCCTCTATCAGCGGTTCTTCCTTGACTTCATCCTGCTCGGGCTTTCCGGCTACGGCTACTACTTGCTGCGCCAGGGAGAGCCCGTGGTTACCGTCGGACCGGAAGGCGAGAGCTTCTCAGACCCGTTGCTGATAGTCATCCCGGTGGTGTTTATCTTTGCCCTGTCGCTGATCTTTCTACGTCTATTCCCGTTGGTGGTTGGGATCCTTACCTGGTTGGGATCACGCTTTTACGGGCCGAGCATTCACCTTGGCCTCCGCCAGATAGGAAGAAGCCCGGGGCAGTTCACCCGGCTGATTCTCTTGCTCGTGCTGACGTTCGCACTAGGAGCATTCAGCGCGTCGATGGCTCGCACGCTCGATCAAAACCTCGAGGACCGCGTTCGCTTCGAAGTCGGCTCGGACGCACGTTTCTTCGAGACCGGCTTCTTCGACGAAATCGCCCAAATCTGGTCGATTCCTCCGGTCGAGGTCCACTACGAAGCCGTCGATGACGAAGGTAAACCCGTTTTTGCGGAAGTCGTGAGATTTTGGGATGACGACGGATCGTTCACACTGCCGGGCCAGGGGTATACCGAGGACGTCACCGTTTACGGCGTGGACCCCATCAAGTTCGGCAAGACGATCTGGTGGAGGGAGGACTTTTCACCCCAATCGCTCAACGAGCTCGCTAATAGCCTCGCGACCGACGAGCGCGCGCTGCTTCTCGACAGAAATTTCTTCCAGGAAGATACCAACTTGCGATTGGGCGACCCTGTTCGTATCCGCATTCAGCAGATTGAGTTGGAGTTCTTCGTAGCCGGATGGATCGACTCCCTGCCGACCCATTACGAGGACGAAGGGCCGTTTGTCGTCGCGAATCTGGACTACATCCTTCGCTGGACCGGCGAGACTCCCTGGAACGTTCTGGCTAGGCTGAATCCCGGCAATACCGCGGGTGAGGTCGCCAACAAGCTGTGGGATCTCGACCTTAAGGTCGTTCAGGCGTGGGACTCCGCCACGACGATCCTGGCTAGACGCGACGACGCAACCCAGACCGGAATATTCGGAATCCTCTCGGTCGGATTCATAATCTCAGCGGTACTCACCCTGCTCGGCTTCCTCATGTACTCGTTTATCTCCTTCAGGCGCAGACTTCAGGAGTTTGGAATCCTTCGCGCCATGGGCCTTTCGGTCGCCCAGATGATCACGCTGTTCTCGTTCGAGAACGGCTTCCTGATAGCGCTTGGAACCTTCGTCGGTGCAGGTTTGGGAGTTATCACCGGGAAACTATTCATTCCATTTCTGCAGATAAGCGCCGACAAGCACGGCGACACTCCTCCATTCGTCGTGATAACGGCGTGGGACGATATTGGCAAAATCTTCATGCTGTTCGGGATAGTCCTCGCGCTCGCATTCCCGGTATCGGTATGGATGCTGAGACGTATTAGGATTCATGAGGCTATGAAGTTCGGAGACGAGACAGGTTGACAAACCGAGACGGCGCGCTCCCCGGCGATCCTTACGCGATTTGCGACAACCTCGTAAAAATCTACAAGGTTGCCGATCTTGAAGTGGTAGCGCTGCAGGGGCTGGATCTGGTGGTCAACCGGGGCGAGTTCATGGCCATCATCGGCAACAGCGGCAGCGGCAAGTCATCGCTGCTCAACATCCTGGGCGGACTTGACTCGCCATCGGCCGGTTCATGCATCGTCGGCGGCATGGATCTCGTCAAGGCATCCGAGAGTGACCTTGTTTTCTACAAGCGTTACAAGGTCGGCTTCATCTGGCAGCAGAGCGCGCGCAATCTGATTCCGTACTTGACGGCCTTCGAGAACGTTCAGGCGCCGATGCTTTTCGCAAACATTCTCGGCCAAAGCCGCAAGAAGAGAGCCGAGCAGCTATTGGAAGCGGTCGGACTTCAGGACCGCATGCACCACAAGCTTGCTCAGCTTTCCGGCGGACAGCAGCAGCGGGTCGCAATCGCCATCGCTCTTGCCAACGATCCCGATCTCTTGCTCGCCGACGAGCCCACCGGCGAAGTGGATAACGAGACCGCCGCGCAGATCTACGACGCGCTCCGAAAGCTCAATCGCGAGCGCGGTCTCACCATCGTCATCGTCTCCCACGACCGGAACATCGCTCAACGCGTAGATCGAGTCGTGGCGATACGTGACGGCCGCACCAGCACCGAAACCGTGCGGCGAGTGGGAGCGGAAGAGGCCGACCAGACCACTCACGACGAGTTCGTGATCGTCGACGACACCGGACGGCTTCAGATTCCGGAAGAGTATCTCGAGCAGCTGGGGATATCCGAAAGGGCCATCGTGGAAGTCGAGGACGGGCGCGTCGTCATCAAACCTTCAAACGGAGACGCACGCCCCGGTTCTGACGACTCGCCGGCCAATCGGGGACTGTTCCGAAGGCGAGCGGGCTAGCCGTGACTCTGGCCGACCAGGAAGTGGGAGCACCTCAGCCTGAAGTCGAGCAGCCGCTTGTTCGGACCGTCGGCGCCTGCAGGTATTACCAGGTTGGCGGTTCGGTGGTCCGGGCGGTCGATCAGGTCACTTTCGAGATGCCGCACGGCAAGCTCTTTGCGCTGCGCGGCAGGTCGGGATCGGGCAAAACCACGCTGCTGAATCTCGTGGGCGGGTTGGACAGGCCAACCTCCGGGCAGGTCTTCTTCGACGACAACGATCTTCGCAAGATGTCCGACCGCCGGTTGACGCTGCTCAGGCGTCACCGGCTCGGATTCATCTTTCAGACGTTCGCGCTGCTCCCTGTGCTGTCGGCCTACGAAAACGTCGAGCTTACGCTGCGGATAGCCGGAGTCGGTGCAAGAAGGCGCCGCGACCGCACCAATGAGGTTCTCAGCCTCGTCGGCCTCGAAAGGCGGGCCCGCCACCGCTCGTTCGAATTGAGCGGAGGCGAACAGCAGCGCGTGGCTATAGCCCGCGCCATAGCCAACCGGCCTGACCTCCTTATCGCCGATGAGCCTACGGGCGAACTGGACAGCGTGACCGGTCTCGAAATCATGTTGCTGTTCCGAAACATCGTCGACGAAGAAGGCATTTCGATGTTGATGGCGACCCACGACCCGGCGCTCAGTCAGTTCGCCGACGATACCTTCCTCATGGAAGACGGACGGATGAGTCACGCTGAAGGGCCGCTCGACTTCGATCTGCCGGACCTCGTTCAGCGCATCGAATTCGCCGACGATACGCAGCACGGCCCCGCATTGACCGAAGAAGAAGCCACTCCCGAACCTATATCGGCGGCTGGAGATTCACCTGCCAACATATCGGCCGATGGGCCGGCCGTAGACGAGCCCCGCGCTCCGATGCCTCCGCCCGAAGCGGACGAACATTCGCCATGGAGGCCTAGGCGATAGCCACGCCGCCGCTAGGCTGAAGAACACCGGAGAGATACCTGCCCGTGTAAGTGCCGGTGGCGGCAACGTGACCGGGCCGTCCTTCGGCAACTATGCGTCCGCCGTCCTCCCCGCCGTCCGGTCCGAGGTCGATGATCCAGTCAGTTGACTTGATCACGTCAAGATTGTGCTCGATGACTACCACTGTATTACCAGCATCGACAAGCTTATGTAGAACGTCGACAAGCCGCCGAACGTCGTCGAAGTGCAGACCGGTTGTGGGTTCGTCAAGAATGTAGAGCGTCTTGCCTGTCGAGCGCTTGGCAAGCTCCGTCGCGAGCTTGACCCGCTGCGCTTCGCCCCCCGAGAGAGTGGTGGCCTGCTGCCCGAGCGTCAGGTAGCCCAACCCGACCCGTTGCAGGCTCTCCAGCCGCCTGGAGATGTTAGGAATGCTCCCGAACACTTCGGCGGCAAGGTCTACGCTCATCGCGAGAACGTCGGCTACGTTGTATCCGCGGTACAGGATTTCAAGCGCCTCGCGGTTATAGCGCAGACCATTGCAGGTCTCGCACTCCACGTATACGTCCGACAGAAACTGCATCTCGATCCTGACCACGCCGGCCCCTTGGCAGACCTCGCATCTGCCCCCCTTGACATTGAACGAGAACCTGCCCGGCTTGTATCCCCGTGCCCGGGCTTCGGGAACGGCGGCGAACAGCTCGCGAATAGGCCCGAACGCGCCTGAATAGGTCGCAGGATTTGAGCGCGGAGTGCGCCCTATGGGGGATTGATCGATGTCGATTACCTTATCCAGCCATTCGAGTCCTGCTATCCCCATATGTTTCCCCGGGACCTCTCTACTCCGGTAGAACCTCCGCGCCGCCGCGCGGTACAGAATGTCGTTTACCAGCGAACTCTTGCCGGAACCCGAAACCCCCGTAACCCCAATGAACATCCCAAGAGGAAATCTCACATCGATGTCTTTCAGATTGTTGGCGGAAGCTCCCTCTACCGTGATTTCGTGGCCGTTGCCCTCACGCCTGCGGTCCGGCGCTTCGATTTGCAGCTCACCGCACAGGTAGTTTCCGGTCAACGAGCGTGGCATAGCCTCGACGATGTCTACGCTGCCTTCCGCGATAAGCTCGCCGCCGTTGAGACCGGCGCCCGGCCCCAGATCGACTATCCAGTCGGCTCTGCGAATAGCCGCTTCGTCGTGCTCGACAACCAGAACGCTGTTGCCGCGATCCCTAAGGTCTTCGAGCGTGGCCAGAAGCCGGGCGTTGTCTCGCTGGTGCAGACCTATGCTCGGTTCGTCGAGTATGTACAACACGCCTGATAGTCGCGACCCGATCTGGGTCGCGAGACGGATTCTCTGCGCCTCGCCGCCGGACAGAGTTGCGGCGCGCCGGTCGAGCGTCAAATAGTCCAGCCCCACGTCCTTGAGGAAAGTCAGCCGCGAATTCAATTCGCGCAATATCGGCTCGGCGATGACCTTTTTCCCACCCGCCAGGTCGCTCCCGTCCAGGAACCCCAGACAGTCGCGCACGGACATTCTGGATACGTCAACGATCGACCGATCCGCGAACTTCACCGCGGCGCTGTCGCGGCGTATGCGTCCGCCTCGGCAAACCGGACACTCGCGCTGCGCCATGTAGCGCTCGACCTCCCGCCTGACGTAGTCCGATTCCGTGGCTTCGTACCGGCGCCGCAGGTAAGGGATAACGCCTTCGAACTCGAAGTCCATCACCCGCCCCGCCGAACCGGCGGGACCCAGCCTTACCGATACGCGGTCGTCGCCGACGCCATACAAGATGAGGTCCAGCTTTGCGGGATCGATCCCGCTCACCGGCTCATCGAGTCCAAACCCATGTTTCCGGGACAGCGCCCGTATCACCCGAGAGGTGGTGCTTTGCCCGCCTCCGATTCGACTCCAGGGCGCGATGGCGCCCGCGCGTATCGAAAGCGACCGGTCCGGTATCACCAGGTCGGGATCGAACTCCATCTTGACGCCCAACCCATCGCATTCCGGGCAAGCGCCCTTGGGACTGTTGAACGAAAACGAGCGAGGCTCGATTTCGGGAAAGCTGGTCCCGTCGTAGGGACAGGTAAACAACTCGGAAAGTGGCTGATCGCTGCCACCGAGAACCTGGAAAGACGCGAAACCGCCGCCCAGTTTCAGGGCGGTTTCCAGCGAGTCGGCCAAGCGGTTCCCAAGGTCGTCGCGCACGATTATTCGATCGACGACTATGTCGATGTCGTGCTTGCGGTTCTTTTCGAGCCTGGGAGCCGGTGAGACCTCCATAATCTCGCCGTCCACTCGCGCACGCACGAAACCGGCTCGCAAGGCGTCGGCGAAAACGCCCTTATGCTCCCCGCGCCGTCCTCGTACAACCGGCGCGAGTAGGAAAAGGCGCGTTCCCTCGGGTTGGGCCATGATCGTGTCGACCATCTGTTGAATAGACTGGCTCCGAACGGGACGTCCGCATTCCGGACAGTGCGGGTCTCCCACCCGCGCGAACAAGAGCCGGAGGTAGTCGTAGATTTCCGTGATCGTACCCACGGTGGATCGAGGATTGCTGGAAACGCCGCGCTGATCGATCGCGATGGCGGGAGACAGGCCTTCTATGAGGTCAACGTCGGGCTTTTCAAGCTGTCCCAGAAACTGCCGGGCATACGCCGACAGCGACTCCACGTAGCGACGCTGGCCTTCGGCGAACAGAGTGTCAAAGGCGAGACTCGACTTGCCCGAGCCGGAAACGCCGGTGATGACCACCAACTTGCCTCGCGGGATGTCGACGTTTAGATTCTTGAGGTTGTGTACGCGAGCGCCCCGAACCCTTATACGGTCGACGCCGCCGTCACTGTCCCTGGTGTCTGCGGTTTGCAAACGGCCCTTTCCCGAGGAGGCTTGATTATCGCTGGTGATCGGCCCGGAGTGACGTGGATGGACAAGTCTCCGGATTGGCGCGGTCGGCGCCTCCTCATTATAGAAACCGCACCGCGCCGCGCTTGTGGCGGGCGCGCAATCGACAGGATGTCACTGATCGATAGAGCGCTCGCCTAATTGAGTGCGGCGCGGCGGAGAGATTCCGACCCAGGGTCGACCCAGCTTTTCGGATCGCGCGACATCCGCAAGACCGACGCTCGCGTCGAGCTGCTTGGCAACGTTGACGAGCTGGTCTCAGCGTTGGGAGTCGCGCGGTCTAACCTCGACGACCCGGACACGGACCGGATTCTGGAGCTCATTCAGGCGAGATTGCTTGCGACGGGAGCCGCTATCGCCGATCCGGATTCCCGCCACGGAGTGGGACTGACGGCGCAGGACGCCGACGCGCTCGGACAAGCGACCGAGGCGCTCAGCCGGTCGCTGCCAAAACTGACCAACTTCATTCTTCCGGGCGGTAACGCGGGGGCGGCAGCCATTCACCTGGCGCGGTCCATTTGCCGCCGCGCGGAGAGGTCGGCCCACACCCTGAGCACAATGGAGCGCGTCCCGAAGCCAATTCTCGATTTCCTGAACCGGCTGTCCACTTACTTGTTCCATCTGGCGCGGAGGCAGACCGCGCGTTCAGGCGAAACAGACGTTGTCTGGTCCAAATCCGAGCCTCTGACCGCTCAAGACTTGGACTTCAACGATGCATAATGTCAATCTGGATGTTCGCCGCTAGGAAGACTCGATCTTGCGAGGCTCATACTCGACCCTCGAAACACGCGCGCTAGGACCGTTCCGCGCTCTACTCGCGCGGATACTCATTCCGATAGTCTGGCTCCTCGTCAAGCTGAAAGTCCCGCCCAATGCCGTTTCGCTCAGCCAGATTCCGGTCGGGATCGTTGCGGCGTCCCTTGTCGCATACTCGCCGCGAGTGTCTTTCCTGCTATTTGTCATCGCCGTGGTTATCGACGGAATCGACGGCGCGCTGGCCAGGCGTCTCGGCAAGGAGTCGGCTCACGGCGCGCTGGTGGATCAGGTGAGCGATCACGCGCGTGAGATCGCGATGATCGCGGGACTTGCATTTTCAGGAGCGCTGAACGGCGGTCTGGCCGCGGCCTACGCGTTCAGTCATCCGTTCTCGAATTTCATGCTCTACCTGGGGTCCGCAAAGCTCGTCCGCGCTCCGTTCGCCGTCAAGACCTGGATGAGCTTCTATCCGTTTCTGTTCCTCTACCTCTGGTTTGAGATCAACTACCTCGACATCGCCGCCGCTATATCGACCGGCGCGATGGTCATCGTTTCGTTCTGGCTGCTCTGGTCGCTGCGAAACCGGATGTGACGCCAGGCGAGCCTCGGCGATCGAACGTCTAGTGTCTACCGATTACGATATTCGCCGAATTGACTCGGGAGTCCGAAATCGGCAGGGTTTCCGCGGCAGGCATCGGACCAGACCCGCCGGCTTGCGTCTGAGATCAGGGTTTCATCCAATACGATTTCCCGCGGTCCGACGGCCGCTTCCGGCTATGCCCCCACTATGGAAACGGAGTTGTGGATAACGACAACCGATGACCGAGCCTTCCCGAATCTACTTGTCCCGAGAAGACATCGCCGGACTCGTCGCGCGTCTGGCCGGCGAGATCGACGGAAACTACCGTGACCGCCCCCTGGCCTTGATAGGCGTGCTCCGGGGATGTTTCGTGTTCCTGGCCGACTTGGCCCGGCAACTCCAAGCGCCGGTGCGCCGTGTGGACTTCGTCAGGGTGGAAAGCTACGGCGCGAAAATGGTGAGCACGGGCAGCCCGCGCATCGTTCAAGGTATTCCCCGGGAGTCGATAACGGGACAGGATGTGCTTGTCGTGGAAGACATCGTGGACACCGGCGCCACCACCGCCGCCGTGCTGCGCTACTTACGCCGCCACGGTCCGGCTTCCCTTAGCCTTTGTGCGCTGCTGGACAAGCCGAGCCGCCGGCAGGTTGACGTTTCGGTCGACTACGTAGGCATGACAATACCCGACCATTTTGTGGTCGGGTACGGACTCGACTTCGACCAGCGTTACCGCGACTGGCCCGATATTTGGGTGGTTGAGCCAGCGCACGAAGATTGACTCGACGGACCTCGTCGCCCCGAAGTCTGCCCATTTGTCTGAACAAGCGGTTGCGGAAAATCAGCGCTCCGGGCGGGAAGCCCTGATGGAAAACATCAGAGGAAGTTCAGGCTTGCCCGCGGGCATCCTCCACCATCCCTCGCGGTCCTGCTCCAGGAACGGAAACGCCTTCCAGGCAATGAACGGAAACTCGTTAAGGAACTCGATCCGCAGCCCGGCGCTGACTAACGAGTTGACGATGTCAGCCATGCTATGGCTCCACTCGTAGGTTTCATAGCTGGTCTGATCGCCCTGGGAAGCGTAGGTCCCCGTATCAAAGTACCTCGCCGGTTCGCGGCTGTGAAAGTAAGGATCCGTAACTCGCAGACCGGTCACAGAGTCCTCGTCATCGAAGATGTTCATGAGCATGTGATGTTCGACTATGTAGAAGAACCCGCCCGGCTTAAGGAAATGCGCTATCGTCGCCGCCCATCTTTGCAGGTCGGGTAGCCAGCAGAGCACTCCGTACGACGTGAAAACGATGTCGAACCGGTCGTCCAGATGTCGGGGCAGCTCGTAGATGTTCGAGCGAACGAACCTGGCTCCCAGGTCTTCTTGCTCGTTTAGTCGCCGCGCCGTCGATATCGCCTGATCGGAAAAGTCCACGCCGGTTACGCGGGCGCCCCTTCTAGCCAGCGAGAGACTGTCGAGCCCAAAGTGACACTGGAGGTGAAGCAGCGACTTTCCGGCAATGTCGCCAAGCTCCTCGACCTCGACGCTCTTCAACGTGCAGTTGCCGGCCTTGAATCCGGCCACGTCGTAATAGTCCGAGTCGAAGTGAAGCGCCACCCAGTCGTCCCAGCTCCCTCTGTTGGTCGCCAGGTATTCCTTCTCCGCGGCGTCGCGGGACGCCGCGCTTTCAGATCTCAATTTCCAGCATCCCTTCGCCCAAAATGAACGGTACGTCGTAGATTCCCTTGACCTCGGCGATCACCTCGCTGCCCGCAACCGGCTAGTCGAGGGGAGCCGCGGACCGGACTCAGCCTGAGACTTCCCTGCCGCAATTACAGAGCCGGTCGGGGGTTAGGGTACGATATCCGGCAGTCGAATCGGCCGCCGACTAAGCGTAGGCGCTGGCGTGGAGGAGTTGAGAATGTTGCAGACTCGAGGTTCAGTCGTAGCGGTCTTGGCGCCGGCGCGGACACGACCAGGTTTTCGCTTTCTAGCCATGGCAGCCATCGCGGCTGTATTGGCCATGGTCTTCACGGCGGTTGGCGCCACCGGGCGGGCCGCGGCGGACCATCCGGACTGTCAGTTTGTGCTTGGATTCGGATCAATCCAGGCAATGGCTCCCGACACGATCGGCGACTGCCTGGACAACGAACAGCACGATGCAAGCGACGGCATCACGCGCCAGTCGACAGCGGGCGGAGTGCTCCTCTGGGATAAGGCGACCAATTGGACCGCCTTCACCGATGGCTTCCGCACGTGGGTGAACGGCCCGGAGGGCCTGCAAGAGCGGCTGAGTATCGAGCGGTTCGACTGGGAGCCGGCATCGATTGCCGTGGGTGCTACTGCTGAAGCGGACGGGCAGACTCTGGCATATGTGTCCGAGGCCATCGCCGCGTATGAGCGGGACGGCCTCGAGGCGACCGTGGCGCACTACAACACCGAGGCGAGTATCGAAGGTGACCGCTCGCTGATGATGGTTGACCGGTCTTCACTGACACTGTTGGCGGCGCCGGTTTTCCGCAACCTGGTCGGGGCCAGGCTGCCCGCCGGTCACTCGCTCTTGCGGGTTGTCCACGGCGTAACCGAGGACGGCGTGTGGCTGAACCACCTACAAACTAATCCGGTGAACCGTCAGCGGGAACCAAGGCGCAGCTACTTCGTCCTTCACGACGGCATCGTCTTTAGCTCCGGCCACTTCTCGGTGAGGGCGGACCTTGCAGGCGTCATCCGGGAGTACGTGAGCAACGCTATCGGGCACTACCGATCGGAAGGCCTGGACGCGACCATCGACTTCTACAACAGCAGTGAGAGCGTCGATGGCTATCTGTACTTGTTCCTGATGGATCCCGATGACATCTATCTCGCCCACCCGATCTTCCCGCATCTGATCGGCACGGACATCAAGGATGTGGTGGGATCGAACGGCTACGAACTGGGTAAGGAAATCGCCAAGGCCACACCGGAAGGGCACTGGGTCGAATACCCGTGGCCCAACCCGGCCACGGGTCGTGAGGAACCCAAGACGGCTTGGGTCGTTCGGCATGAGGGCCTGATATTCGCATCGGGCTACTACACCCCTGACCCGACCGCCGAGCCGCCCGCCTGGATAGGCGCTGACCCACGCGAGTACACCGTGGAGTACGTGCAGCAGGCGATCGAGCGCTACGAGCGCGACGGTCTGGAATCGATGACGAACTACTACAACAGCACGGCCGCCTTTGAAGGGCAGTTCTACCTGTTTGCGATGGATGCGAACGACATCTACTTCGTCCATCCGCTCTTCCCGCGACTGATCGGCACGGACATCAAAGACGTGGTGGGGTCCGACGGGTTTGAGTTGGGGAAGGCGATCGCCGCGGCGACGGACGAGGGCGTCTGGGTCGAGTACCTCTGGCCTCATCCGGTGACGTTGCAGGAAGCCCAGAAGGTAACGTTCGCCATTCGCCACGACGGGCGGATCTTCGCTTCGGGCTATTACCCCGCGGCCGAAGATCCTGAGGCGAACACGATGGCATACGTGCAGGCCGCGATCGATCGCTACGAGCGCGACGGCCTGGACGCCACGGTTGCGTACTACAACAGCTCGGAGAGCTTTGACGGTGCGTCGTTCCTGTTCCTGATCGATGAGAACGACCTCTACCTGGTGAATCCGTTGTTGCCGCAGCGGATTGGCACGGACGTCAAACTGCTGCGGGCACGCGGGCTCGACGGCATGTTGTACGACTACGGCGCAGAGGTTGCCGCCGTGTCCGAGGACGGACGCTGGTTCCACAACCTGCGACCTTCGGCCCAGGGCACCGGCAGCGCCACGCACGTGTGGGTGATTCGGCACGACGGTCTGCTGTTCGGGTCAGCCTACTTCGACGATGAGTAGCAGCTAGTCGGGCACCCTTCAACGAAGGGCGTCCTGTCAAGAGCCTCGCCGGCGGACGGTTTCGTCGGCGAGGCTCTTTGTCTTTGCGGATCAGCAGTCAACTGCCCGTCCTGGTTGCCGACAGGCGAGCAACAGATTTGGATCAGTGACGCTCGGTTGCCGAATCGAGGATGTATTTATCGACCCGGCAAGTCACAATATCGACTCCGTAGTACTTGCGATGATGGACCGAAGTGGCGAAGTGCCGCAGCAACCTTGTCGACAGTTGGTGTGCGTCGTCGGCTGACACCTGGTCGCCTACGAGAGCAAGCTGATCTTCGATATTTCCTTCAATGTCTTCACGCGAATACACGATCAACTCAATCTCGGCGGCATCGCCATCGGCATGAACCGAGGCACTTAAACGGCGCCCCTGATCGGAACCGTTCGCGCCACTTTGGTCCAAGAGGGTGAGCAAGACCTCTTCGACGGCCAGGTTCAGCCGCATCTTCGCCGGACCGCTCCACCCGTGTCTGGATGCAAACGCCTCCAAAAACACCGAGATGTCGGTCAATGACGAAGCCGAGAGGTCAACGTTGAGTCTCCGACGCCAAAAGCCTCTAAACCCCGTAGCCACTGTCATGCCTATTGCCGTAACCCCGCCGACGATTATCGTGTTGCCGATCAAATCTCCCAGGATGCCATCGCTCAACCGGCCAAAGCTGGCTGCTGAAATGCCCAGCACCATGGAGACGCCGACTATGACGGCCTTTCTGTAGTCCATGGGTCCGGTGAATACTGCTTTGGATCCCTCGATGAAGAGAAGTCCAAAGATGATGATGAATACGGCGGCAACAACGGAGTCCGGAGTCGCGGCGAGCAGGGCGACGATCTTTGCGAAAGGCGCAATCAAGAGAGTCAGGAGACCCAGGTATATCCCAACGCTCCGGGCGGCATTCCCCGTAAAGCCTATGTAAACAGCCGTAGACGACCACGGAGCGGCGACGGGCAACGTCGCCAGGAGCCCAGTCAGCAGAGTGCTGGCTCCATACAGGTTGAGACCGCTCTGGATTTTCCTGAAGTCCAGGGCAACTGGACTGCGGTATGAAGCTCGGTTGATTATTGAGAGATCGCCGACGACTTTCAGGAACGCCGTGAGCTTTACGACCAGGAACGCCGGCAGCAACGACCAAAACTGTACGCCAAAGTCGAGTCCCCGCACGGGCCATTCAAAGTCTGTAATGCTCAGCCACGGCGCTTCCGTTATCTGGTCTGCATCGTAGAGACCCATGGGTACGGCCACTACCAGACCGAACGCGACCGCGATCGGCAGCGTCCAGATCCGTCGCGCCTCCGAGGACTGCACGGCTCCCCAAAGACCTGCGGCAAGAGCCACAATCCCTGGCACCAGGACGACTACCGACTGGCTTTGCGAATGGCTTATCGTCCGGTCCACAAAGAAGGGCACGGCGGAGGCCGCCACTAGCATGATGACAACTCCGCTTACTGTTGGCGTGAATACTCGCCTGAGCGATGCGAGACGCGAAACAAGCAGGAATTGGAGGAGGGTTGTGGTAATCACCAAGCTCGCTAAGAGGCCGGGCCCTCCTCTTGCAAGGGCCAGAACCGACACCGCAAGCAGAGGAACATTCAGGTTGGTGACAACCAGGCCTCCCGATCCCATATATCGAAACGGGAAAGCATGCAGGATCATGCTCAAACCGGTGATTGCCAACCCGGTGAACGTGGCCCAGGCCAGGTAGTTGTCAGATTCTCCGGAAGCCCGAACTACGAACGTCGTGAGCAAAACGACGCTAATCGTATTCGGAACGAATATAAGAAGAGCCGCGCCCAGCGCCTGCCGTGGTGGGCACTTCTCAGCCGGCTCGTACCGCATCCTGACCATCCAGCTTGATACGCCAAGAATGACGCGGGGTGCCAATGCTGTGAGCGAAGCTCCTCAGCCCCGGCGTATCGTATCAAAACCTGCTAGAAATCCACCGCCCATCAGTGGAGGTAGGGGAGCCGCCAAAGCATTCCGTGCGACCTAAGAAAATTCGACCTGGTCGTCCCAGCTCTCTCTATGGGCAGCCGGATATGCGCTCACGGCGGAGTTACGGGGTCCGGCAGCCGTCTCAGACCTCGATTTCCAGCATCTCTTCGCCCCAAATCACCGGCCCGTCGTAGATTCCCTTCACCTCGGCGATGACCTCGCTCCTGGCAACCGGCTCGTCGATCAGTTCATTTTGATGGACGAGCACCATCTTCTTGGCCCCTGAGTCGACGGCCGTCTGCGCCGCCCCCCGGCTGCCCGTTTCGGCTATCAGGCTGCCCTCGCTCATATCTGGCTCGCGTCGGACGCATTCCATCACTAGCAGGTCCACGCCGTGGGCAAGCTCGGTCATGGCCTTGCAGGGGCTAGTGTCGCCGGAGAAGGCGACCGAGCCTTCGTCCGTATCTACGCGGTAGCCCAGTGAATCGAGATACGGCTGCGCGTGAGCCACTTCGGCCGCTCGAACCTGCCAGCCGTTTCCGTTGACGACGTCGCCGGAAACGAGGTCGCGAGCATGAATGACCGGCGGCTTTCGCTCCCCCACGCCGCCCCTGCCTCGGTATGCGCCCAGGCTCATGGGGTGATTCGTCCTCGCGACCACGTCATGCCAAAAGGCGCCCCGCCCTTCTCCCATAAGTTGATCGGTCAGCCTCTCGGTGGGCGGAGGGCCGTACACGTTCAGCGGATTCTCCTTGCCGGTATGCAGGTCGAATCGCGTGAGCAGGAAGCACGGATAATCGGAATCGTGGTCTGAGTGATGGTGGGTGAAAAAGACGTGGTCGACTTCCGTGACCATCACTCCCGCCCGGAACATCTTGTACGTCGTGGCCGGCCCGCAGTCGAATAGCAGCCACTCGTCGCCGATTCCGAGCAGGAACGCGGTGCCCCAGCGGGTAAGACTCGGAGCGGGCGTGCCACACCCGAGAATTATGAGACGGGCCATAAGTCAACCTCCATGGAACCGCGGCGCACAAGTATCCCCAAAGTCCCTGTTTCGACCCGCCAGCCTACCCCAAACGACTCACCGGCTGACGCCGCCAACTCGTCCGATCTCGATCCAGACTATTATCTTCGTCGCTTGGGGTCGGCGTGGCCCCACTGCCATTCAGGATCTGTCGATCTGATCATCACAGAAAATCGAACATCGCCCCGAATCGGGCCGAACAGCGCGACGGTTCCGAAATAGCCACCGAAATCGCCCGCGACTACGTAAGAACGGTCTTCCTCGACCGCAGGTTCGGCTTGTTCCTGCTGCTGCTGTTCATCAACGGCGTGGTCTTCGGGCCGTTCTTGCCGTTCCTGCCCGTATACGTCGAGGAAGAGCTGGAGCTGAGCCAGACCTTCACCGCCAACTTCCGAACCATTTCGCTCTTTCTCATGGCCACCTTCGTACTGCTAGGCGGCGTGCTGAGCGACAGCCTGGGACCAAAGAAGTCCATGATGCTCGGTCTGATCGGCACCCCGGTAGCCGCGGCGGTTTTCATCATCGTCAATCCCGGAGTGCTTCTGGCACTCTCGATCTACCGGGGAATCTCGGATGGTCTTCTGAACGGCGGCGGGCAGACTTACATGATCGCCACCGCTCCCGCCAGCAGACTGGGCGCGGCGACGGCGATCTATTTCCTCGGCAACACGCTCGGTTCGGCGCTCGGCTCGCTGATCGGCGGAGTGATCCTGGAGCTGTCGTCATTCACAATCCTGGGTTTCGCAATGCTCGCCACAAGCGGTCCGGTGCTGCTGGCGGTTCTCTTCCTGCTTCCCGACGTGCAAACCGGCGCGTCGGGCCGCCCCAAGGTGACCGAGGTGTTGCGAGGCTATCGAGAGATCGTGGGCCGCCGCCACGTTTGGACGCTTTCGTCAATGCAATTCCTCCGCACCACATTCTGGGGCGCCGCGTCACTCACCATGCCGTTCCTGATGAACGAACTGACCGGCAGCAAGATAGCGGTCAGCGCCTTCAATACGGTCAGCCTCGTAGTCGGCATGGCGTCGATGATCGTTGTCGGAGCGATATCCGACCGAATCGGCCGCCGGAAGATAGTTATGGGCTGCATTGCGGGCATCGGTATCTCGTCCGCGCTCCTGGCCTTGAGCTCCGGTAACGCGCCGGGCCTGTTCGTTGCGGGCACGCTCGCGACCACCATCGCCTGGACCCTCTCGGGTCAGGTTACGCCGCTCGCCAAGGAAATGTCGGAACAGGGTGAGGAAGGCCGCCTGGTCGGGATGATCCTCTTCCCCTGGGCGCTGGGTATGCTGGCGGGCGCTCAGATTCACGGGCAGTTTTCCGAATCGAATCCCGGACTGATGTTCGCCCTGCTGACGATACTCCTCGTCGCGTCGCTCGGACTGGCCGAGCTTATGTTCAGGTCGGCGGCCGCTCGCCCGGCGTTTGCGAGGCGGGACTAGCCCCTGGCCGGGCGGATCAATCGCCCGATTCTTTCTTGCCCTTCGAGGCTATGTAGCCGGCGGCGTCCCAGGGCGCTCCCCAAAGCCAGAACCAGAGCCGCTTGACCAGAAAGAAACCGCCGATCGTCCACGCAATTAACGCCATCAGTCCCAGCACGATGAGCGGCGGCAGCCACGCGAACGGCACCACGAACCCCGCCTGTCGTACCCCGTAGTTGATCAAGAGACCGATGCCCACGGCGATCAGAAAGACCACGACCAGCCGGATTGGGATGTTACTCACGGAAACCGCACCCAGCCCTGCTCGCTACGACCTCGCGAGTTCCAGGGAATCGCGAAGAGCGCTGATCTCATCCCGATATTCGGCCGCCTTCTCGAATTCGAGCGCGTCGGCGGCCAGCCGCATCTTCTCCTCCAGCTCTCTTATGCGGTGCGCCGCCTCACGCGGCGAGAGGTCGTCGATTTGGCGAAAGCCGACTTCGTACTCCGCGGCCGGTTCCGCCGCCCTCAGCTCGTCGTCGACCATTTCACGTATGTCGCGGAGCGATTTCTGAATAGTCTCTGCGGTTATGCCGTGGTCGCGATTGTGCGTTATCTGAATAGTGCGCCGCCGGTAAGTCTCGTCGATAGCCCGCTTCATGCTCCCGGTGACCCTGTCGGCATACATGATTACGTGGCCGCGCACGTTGCGGGCGGCCCGGCCGATGGTCTGGATCAATGAGACCTCCGAACGCAGATACCCCTCCTTGTCCGCGTCCAAAATAGCCACCAGCGAGACCTCGGGAAGATCTAGCCCCTCGCGCAGCAGGTTGATTCCCACCACTACGTCATAAACCCCCCGCCGCAAGTCGGTGAGTATCTCTATTCGGTCAAGGGTGTCCACCTCAGAGTGGAGATAGTTGACCTTGACTCCCGTCTCGGTCAGGAAATCGCTGAGGTCCTCAGCCATCCGCTTCGTCAGTGTCGTCACCAGGACGCGCTCGCCTACCTCTACGCGCTTGTGTATCTCGCTCAGCAGATCGTCGATTTGACCCTTCGTCGGCTTCACCGTGATTCCGGGGTCCACGAGACCCGTGGGTCGTACGATCTGTTCCACGACTTGCGAGCTGATCCGGTATTCCAGATCGCTCGGAGTCGCCGACGTGAAGATGCACTGGCTGATGTGATCCAGGAACTCCCTGTCCGAGAGCGGGCGGTTGTCGAAGGCCGAGGGCAGCCGGAAGCCGTACTCCACCAGCGACTGCTTGCGGCTGCGGTCTCCCGCCAGCATCCCCCGAACCTGGGGCATGGCCACGTGCGACTCATCGACGACAATCAGGTGATCGTCGGGTAGGTAGTCGAGCAGAACCCACGGAGGCTCGCCTTCGGCCCGCCCGCTGATGTGCCGGCTGTAATTCTCGATGCCCGTGCAATGCCCGACCTCCCGCAGCATCTCCAGGTCGAACCGCGTTCGCTGCCGCAGCCTCGCCGCCTCGAAGTCCTTGCCCCGACTGATTAGATCGTCCAGCCGTTCCTGAAGCTCCACCTCGATTCCGGCAACCGCCGTCATTAGCCGCTCCGCCGGGGTCACGTAGTGCCGCGCCGGGTAGATGTCCAGCTCGCCCAGCGTCTCGGTTATCTCACCAGTCAGTGGGTCGATCTGAACGATCCGCTCCAGCTCGTCTCCAAAGAACTCCAGGCGATAGGCGAAGTCGTCGTACGCGGGGAAGATCTCGACCACGTCGCCCCTCACCCTGAACTTGCCCCGGATGAAGTTGATGTCGTTGCGCTCGTACTGAATTCCGGCGAGGCGCCGCAGAAATCTGGACAGGTTGTACGTCTCCCCCATCTTGAGAGATATCGCAACCTGGCCGTAGTCTTCCGGCGACCCGATCCCGTATATGCACGACACGCTTGCGACCACGATCACGTCGTTCCGCGAATACAGCGACCGCGTTGCCGAAAGGCGCAGCTTCTCGATCTCCTCGTTGATATCGGTGTCTTTCTCGATATAGGTATCGGTATGAGGCATGTACGCCTCGGGCTGGTAGTAGTCGTAGTACGAGACGAAATACTCGACCGCGTTATTCGGAAAGTACTCCCGGAACTCGGCGCAAAGCTGCGCCGCCAGGGTCTTGTTGGGAGCCAGCACGAGCGTCGTCTTCTGCACGTTGTTGATGACGTTGGCCATCGTGAACGTCTTTCCCGAACCGGTAACGCCCAGCAGCGTCTGAAACCGTTCGCCGTTCTCGACGCCCTCGGTCAACTGTTCGATGGCCTTGGGTTGGTCCCCGGCTGGTTTGTAATCGCTTTCGAGTTGAAATCTGGCCATAAAGTGACTGGTAGATGCTCGCCTATGCTACGCACGGAAAAACGAATTCAACCGACGCGGCGTTGCCCAACCGTCGGCACAGGGAATTATAAGTCTCGGCTTTGCAGCAATGCCGAAGGCATTCGACTCGCGCCGAAAGAGCGGCAATTTCGGGAACGCAGAATATAATCGCCGAGTCCCCCTCGCCGAGGTGGCGGAACTGGCAGACGCGCTAGCTTGAGGGGCTAGTGACCTTCGGGTTGTGCGGGTTCAAATCCCGCCCTCGGCACCGATCAGGCAGTTCACGCTTCACTGAATTGTCGCAATGTTGTCCGCCAGGAGTGCTTCTGGACTCCACTCCCGACGTCACCAGCCTGGTCAAGGAACGCCACGAGTTAGCTGGCCTGTTCATCAAAGCTCGGCATGCTGGAGGCGTTTCCGGAGCTGCCGTGCGTGGATTGCCCGGAGGTCAGCTAGGGTAGATTCGAGTTAGACCAAGCGCAGACGGCGGGCCGCGACAGGCCGGCGGCGGGAATCAATGGAGGCCTTCGATGGCGAGTTTCAGTGGGCTGGGTATGAATCTGGGGAACCTTTCGCGGCTATCTGACGCGCTTACGCGCTCGATCAGCGCAGAGAATCCCACAGGCGACAAAGGCCAAGGTGGCAAGGCCACCGAAGGTTTCGGGGCGAACGCGGCCCGGGACCTGGGGAGGGGCTGGAAGGTCGCGCCGGCGGTGGGTGTGCAGCCCGGCGAGATATTCACAATGGCGGAAATCGAGGGGCCGGGCGCGATTCAGAGCATCTGGCTGGCGGGCCGCACGATTCGGCGGGAATGCATACTGCGCGTCTTCTGGGACGGACAGGAGCAGCCGTCGGTGGAATGCCCGGTGAGTGACTTCTTCGCCGTCGGCTGGGGTGTCTTCGCGCAGGTCAATTCGATCCCGGTCTCCGTGAATCCGAACAACGGAGTCAACTGTTACTGGGAGATGCCGTTTCGCCAGAGTTGCCGGATCACCCTCGAGAACCGCGCCCCGAATCCCGTGCCCTGCTACTACCAGATCAACTACACACTCACGGAAGTGCCCGACGACGCGGCCTATTTCCACGCCCAGTTCCGGCGGAACAATCCGCTGCCGTACATGGAAGATCACACCATCGTGGACGGGATCAATGGCAAGGGACACTTCGTGGGCACGTCGATGGCCTGGGGCGTCAACAACAATGGCTGGTGGGGCGAGGGGGAAATCAAGTTCTTCATGGACGGTGACGGCGAGTTCCCAACCATCTGCGGCACCGGCACCGAGGACTACTTCGGCGGCGCCTATGACTGGGACGTCGAGGGGCGGTACACCACGTATTCGACCCCGTACCTGGGAATGCACCAGGTGATCTGGGGCGGGGAGACGTATCGAGCGAATCAGAGATTTAGCATGTACCGCTGGCACGTCATGGACCCCATCCGTTTCGAGCAGGATCTGCGGGTGACCATCCAGGCGCTGGGTTGGCGCAATTGGGAGGCGGTCAGGGACGCCGCGGCGCGAGGCGAAACCGACGCCGAGCGGCGCTACCTGCCGCTGCAGGATGACATTTCGTCGGTCGCGTACTGGTACCAGACATTGCCGACGGCGCCATTTCCGGAACTTCCCGACCGCGACTACCTCGAGATCAACTAGGCATGCCGCGGCCTAAAGCCCACTAAGCCGCGCCTACGGTGCAATAACTCGATCAGGGTGGTTCGACTGGCATTCTCAACCCAACACTACAAGGATCACGATCTTGTCTTCTGCTGGGAAGACGGGCGACCGCGTGATCTGGGCAACGTGTCGAAGGCGTTTCAGGAGCGGCCGTGGCACTCCAGCCCGATGTCCACTTGGGGATTCTATAAAGACTGCATCGCGGGCAACGGCACGAATCCGGACTTCACGGCGTAAAAGGTGGGTAAGCCGGGAGCGAACCGAATGGACTTGATTTTCAGCCTGCCGCGACGATACTAAAGCCTGGGCCAGCCGATTACGATCGCCTGACAGTTAGCCAACGAGGAGGAAGCAACTGAACGACCTTGCCAGGATCGACCTTTGCTACTCCATAACCTTCGACCGGCGATCGCGCCATTCGCCATCGCGAGTCTGGAGCGCAATAACCGATCCGCGGGAAGTCAGCCGCTGGATGGGCTACCCGGCGCGCATCGATCTGAAGGCCGGCGGCGAGTACTTTGTTGACTTCGACGGCACCCGTGAGGGCGGTCTAGACGGCGTCATCACCCGGGTCGAGTGCGGACGCCAACTCCGCTATAGCTGGGGGCTCTCCACGATCTGCTGGGAGCTCGAAGAGGACGACGGCGGTTGCCGCTACCGCTTCATCCACTTCGGCCAGAAGCCGCGCCTCATCCCGGACGAAGAGGGCTTGGCCGCCGGCTGGCACGCCTGGCTGGAAGATCTTGAGCAATACCTGGACGGCGGCGCGCCCACGCACGAACTGGACAGCCCGCGCTGGATCGAGCTCAAACGCCAGTACCGCCCTCTCCTCGAATCCGCCCTCGGCGACGCCCTGACGCCAGGCGAGTAACCACCCTACGGATTCAGGGCGGTCGTTGGAATTCACCGAACGATTTGGACCGTGAGGAATCAACATTCGCCGTACAGGGTATTGACACCCGCTGATAGCCTAGATGGGCCTGCCGAAGTCTGGATCCCAGATAGACCTTTGATGAAGCTTCGATCAAGGCGCCAGACATCCTTAACGATCTAAAGGCCTTTCTCGCATACCTCCATACAACCTGAACATTGAGCATCGTTAACGCACGATCCGCTCGTAGACCCGTCACGTCGATGGGACTGCGGCCATCGCCGGACTGGCGCCGCGGTCGAGACTCGTCGCCTATCACAAGGCAACGACATGCGCGAGTGGGATTGTTGAGACGCATACCGCTGGCGATTGCTCTGGCGGCCCTGATGGCCGCCACCCTCATCGCTCCGGCAAGCGCCGCGCCCCATTGTTCCCCCGGCCAGGAGCCGGAGTTCGTGTTCGGCTTCGCTCATCTCAAGACTCTGCTCGGCGACAAGATGGGCGACCCAATCGAGTGCGAGCACGCCAATCCCGAGAACGGCGACACCCTCCAAAACACGACGACCGGACTGGCCTTCTACCGCAAGTCCACCAACACGCCGACCTTCACCAACGGCTGGGACCATTGGGCCTGGACGATTGAAGGGCTTGTCTACTGGACTGGAAGCGCGGTGGACCCGCCGGGATTGGCGGCGCCCGTTTCGCCGAGCGCTCAACTCAATCCGCCCCCGCTGCCCCAACAGAACGGCGCGATCTCGGCCAGCTTGCAGTTTCTGCAAGCCCGAGAGGATCAGGTGCCCGGCCTTGCCGAGGTATCGATGACATTACGCGAAATGCGGGACCGAATCTCGTTCTCTGTGTTGCCGGTAGACGAGTTGGGCAGGTATGAAATTGAAACGCGTTCGATAGTCCTGAGCAGCGCGCTGACCGACGAGCCCGCCGAAGTCGTGGCTGCGGTCCTGGCTCACGAAGGCCAGCACGCCCTGGACCATAATCTCGGGCGAATCCCCGGCAAGCCTCTGGCCTGCTTCGACTCCGAAGTACGCGCCTTTGATCTTCAGATCGCCTTATGGCAGGTGATTTGGGGATCCCAGGGAATGCCAACTCCCGTCTCCAATGTCCAGTTCGACTTCAATCGCATGCTCGAAATCAAGCAAGAAAGTCCGATCACCCATGTCAATACGGTGGTCGAGATTTATGGCGATCAGTGTGGGGACATCCTTTCCGCACACTTCCCTCACATGAAGGGGGCGCCCGCGGCGGACCGCTAGGCGGAGCGGCGAATTCGGTCCTCTAAGCCGTCTACTCAGCCCGTCACAGCAACTGCCACGTGCCTTCAGCGCAGCCCACTCGCCACCTTTCGAATCGCTCCGGCCACGTCCGCGATGTCGTCGTCGCCGTAGTTCTCGTTGAACGTAAACGTAGCCAGCGATTCCAGCGCCTTGTCGGTAACGGGGCACAAGCCCTCCCCGTATTCCAGCTCTCTGTCCGTATATGGGCTGCCGAACGGAAAGGTCGAATCGCCAAATGTCTTCCCGATGGCGAGTGCCTCCGCACATACGTAAATCGGCTTCCCGATGTATCCGGGTGAGCAGGAGACGCCTTCCGCATTCAGCGCCTCGCCGAACTCGACCCCGTCGAAACCGGGGGTGCGCAACGGGTAAGTCCAGTAGCTGTGCTCAGAACCGGGCGTCACCGCCGCAGCCTCGACGCCGTCGATCTCTTCGATAAGGCTCGACAGCCTGGTGCCCAGAGCCGACCGCCGTTCGACCACCGCTCTGACCTTGTCGATCTGCGGGATGGCCACCGCCGCGGTCAGCTCGTTCATGCGGTAGTTCGGGGCGAGGAACAGGTACGCCCGCGGCCCCCAGCCCTTGCGCTGAAAGCCCTTGTCGACAAAGAACTGCATCCGCTCCCAGTACGTGTCATTGCTCGTTATCGTCACGCCGCCATCCCCGGTCGCCATGTGCTTGCTTCCCTGCAAGCTGAAGCAGCCAATGTCTCCTATGGTGCCCAGGTAGCGCCCTTTGTACTTCGTGGCATGAGCCTGGCTGCAGTCCTCTATCACTGGCAGGCTGTGCCGCGACGCGATGTCCATCACGGCGTCCATGTCGCAGGCGTTTCCGAAGAGATGAACGACCATGATCGCCTTCGTTCGGTCCGTGATCTTCCGCTCGATATCCTCGGGGTCCATCGTGAACGTCGCCGGGTCGATGTCGGCGAAGACCGGCACGGCCGTCTGCTGCAAGATCGGCGTAACGCTCCCGAGATCGGTTATCGGGGCGGTGATAATCTCGTCGCCCGGACTCGGATCGATAGTTCCCACGGCGACATGTATGGCCGCCGTTCCCGATGTGCTCGTGGCGGCGTGCCGGACCCCGTAGAAATCGGCAATTTTCGCCTCGAAGTCGCGCACGTAATTGCCGGACCATTGGAACAGGTCCTGAGAACGTATCGCCGCTTCGGCCATCTGGACTTCTTCGTCGCCATAGATAACCCGGCGGGGAAACGGCTCCGAACGGTAAGCTTCCCCACCATCGATCGCTAACTCTGTCATCTCGCTCCCCTTTCGGCGCCATCCATCCGCATCATAAGTCGTATTACATCCACCAAGACGGCGAGCGCCGCGATTCCCGCTTCTCCGTTCGTCATTTCCGCGAAAGCGAGAATCTCCTGCTTCCGCATCGACAGCCAGCCATTCGCGACCTACGATCCCGCACGATTCTAGTTGCATCAGGCGTCATGAGACCGCGGCATCGCCAGCGCGGGCCCGACGCTGATCTCGATCTTGTGTCCATTTGCCTTGAGGGGTCAATACTTAAATAATGGGGCAAGGTTTGACGGGCTCACAGACAGACCTCGCCATAATCGGGGTGCATCATTGACGCGAGCAAATAGTCCCGCCGAAAAGCTCATCCTGATCGGGTTGGACGGCATGAGCATGGAGCTTTCCCTGAAGATGTGCCGGGAAGGTCGAATGCCCAACCTCGCCCGGCTCATCGATGACGGCGTGCACAGTCACATGCTCGGCGTACATCCCACCTTGACCCCTCCCGGATGGACCAGCCTGGCGACCGGCGCCTGGCCGGGCACTCACGAAGTGACCGATTTCTACATCCGGGAACCCGGCAGCAGCTTGAGCCGCACGAGATTTGGCGTCAACTCGGAGCTCTGCAAGGCCGAATTCCTCTGGAACGCCGCCGAAAGAGGCGGCAAGTTCCCGATCCTGCTCAAATGGGAGATTTCCTGGCCGCCCCGAATGACCAAGGGAATCCAGGTCGAGGGCGGCGGTCCCGCGGCCACTAACTACCACGCGATTGCCAGCTATCACCTTTTCACGTTGGACGATCTGCCGCTCGTCACCCAGATTGAGCTCCAGCCCGCCGAAGGCTGGTCAAACACACCCGATTCGGCCGAGCCGCCCAAAGAGACCGAGCTGGCCTTTACCTACTTCCGGCACGGTCATTTGGACCGTACCGGCGTCCCCGCGAGAGATGCCGGCGCCACGATCCCAACGGTCCTCCACGCTCTGGTGATAGCTTCCGGTGACGATGGCTATGACCGGGTGATCGTGTCCCGGACCAAAGACGCATCCAATCCTGTGGCGGACCTTGGGTTGCGCGAATGGAGCGACTGGTTCGAGGACGACTTCCGGATCAAGGGAGAGACGGTCGCCGGGACGCTTCGGTTGAAACTGCTCAAGCTCTCCCCGCGCGCCGACGAATTCGAGCTGTTCTGCCCGCAGATCTGGCCCACAGAGGGATACACCTATCCCGAGGCTGCAGCCCGAGAACTGCTTGACAACGTAGGTCCGTTCATCCAGGACCCTGGATACATGGCCCTCGTCGTCGGCGTGATCGACGACGAGACGTACCTGGAACTCATGGAGTACCACCACCAATGGCTGGCCAGGGCCGCTGCGTACCTGTCTTCCGCTTACGACTGGGGCCTGATGCTCGTTCAGGTCCATACGCCCGACTACTTCGGCCACTCGTTCTTCAACAAGGCCGATCCGATCGGTGGAAGCACCGGGGAAGAGCTGGAAAGAGGTCAGCGGGCAGTATATGAGACGTGCGAAAGCGTAGACCGCATGATCGGGAAGCTGATGGAAGTCGGTGGGCCAAACACGGTCGTGGCGATATGCGCCGATCACGGAGGCACAGCCGATCCCGAGACACGGGTCGTGGTCGAGGAAGTGCTGGCGCGGTACGGGCTACTGAGGTTCGTCGAGGACGAGAGAACAGGCCTTAAATCGATCGACTACGCTTCATCGAAGGCTGTCCCTGTCGGACAGGTGAATGTCTTTGTGAACCTCGAAGGGCGCGAGCCCGACGGCATCGTTCCGCAGGCCGAGTACGAGCAAGTCCGGCTTCAGATCATGGACGCGCTCATGGACTTCAAGGATGAAACGACGGGACGCCGACCGTTCAGCATCGTTCTCAAGCGCGAGGACGCCGAGATAGTCGGACTCAAGGGTGAGCTTGTCGGTGACGTCGTCTTCGCCTTGCACCCGGAGTTCGACCATGTACACGGCAAGCAGTTGCCAAGCGCACGGCTTGGGTGGGGCGGGCAGCACTCGGTATTCGTGATGGCCGGTCCGGGCGTCAGGCGGGGCGTCGAGTTGCAGAGCATCACCCGCCACGTTGACGTGGCGCCCACCTGCGCCCATTTGATAGGTATTCCACCGCCCGCCGACTGCGAGGGCGCGGTGATATATGAAGCGCTGGAAGAGCCGGACTGGTACCTCACGCGGATTAGGCAGCTGGAGCGGGAGCGGGATCGCTGGAAGGCCGCTTACGAGGCCGATCACGGCCTTCTGCATACGCGCTAAGCTAGCCTGTCGACGGCATGTCAAGATGCTTAGGAGGATTAGCGAAGTATCGAAGGTAGGCGCTTGCGCTCCATAACAAGCGGTGCGCAGCCAAACGTTTAGGCGACATCTGGAGCAATGTGCAACGAGGAGGCAGTAAAGAGGTGAAGATGCCATTCAAGAAGAGGTCTATCGGGCGCAGGACGCTCCTGCGATATTCGGTTGCCGGCGGCGCCGCCGCTTCATTCGCGGCGGCATTGGGCGGATGCGGCGAAACGCAGGTTGTAACCGAGACCAAGATTCAAGAGGTGGTCAAGGAGGTGCCGGTCCAGAAGGTCGTCACCAAGATCGTCAAGGAAGAGGTCCCGGTCGAGATCGAGAAGGTCGTCACGAAGACCGTCAAAGAGGTCGTCGTGGAGGTGCAGGAGAAGGTCGTCACCAAGGTCGTCGAAAAGGTTGTGGAGGTAGAGAAGCCGAAGCCGCAGGCCCTCACGCTCGTTTTCAGCACCTGGTGGCCGCTCGAGATGGTGGGCCACGGCGTCTACACGCAAAAGTACATCGACGTGTACCAGGCCAAGTATCCGCACGTAACCATCGAATACAGAAACTGGCCCTTCGGCGAGTACCACACCAAGCTGCTGACGCAGGCGGCGGCGGGAACCGCCCCCGACGTTTTCGCCTACAGCGGCATATTCTTCCCCAAGTTCGTCAAGGCGGGCGGAGCCTATCCCATTGACGAGCTCGTCAGGACCGATGCCGAGTTCGAGATAGAAGACTTCGTGGAGCAATCGCTCAGACTCAGCGTCGTCGACGGCAGGCTGTGGGGTATTCCGCACATCGGCAACGCCTGGGCCGTCTTGTACAACCAACAGGTCCTGGAGGAAGCCGGCGTCGAGGACATAAACGAAATGGACGCCGCCGGCCGGTGGAATTGGGAGACCCACCTCGAGGCCCTGCAAAAGATCACGACCCGCGACGACGCCGGAAAAGCCGAGCGCATAGGCATGAACGACCCGGGCCTGAACGTACTCGGAATTCATTCATGGGCCTGGCAAAACGGCGGCAATTTGCTCAATCAGCCCGGCCTTGGCGAGTTCGTCCTCAATGAGCCCGCCGGAGTGGCGGCGGTCGAGTGGGCCGCTGACTTGGTCCGAAACCACCAGGTAGCCGCCTCTCCCGCCGACGCCTTCGGCAATTCCTATGCCGAGTTGAACAATGGCAGGTTTGGACTGATTTACGGCTGGGCGATCTACAGTCGCGTCAAGGGATTCCCGGTCGACGTCGCCCACCCCCCGTCTGGCCCAGCGGCTCAGACCACCGTCTTCCATCCAAACACCCTGGGTATAGCGGCGAAGACAAAGTTCCCTGAAGAGTCGTGGAACCTCATCGCGCTGCAATTGTCGAAACAGGGCGATTTGGACCAGACGAAGATCATGGGCGTCATATCGCGCCGAAAATCCAACCTCCTCAAAATGGCGGAGGTCGTCAAGGGCCAGTTCGGGATCGGCCACCCGGAGGTCGTTGCCCAGGTAATCGAAAACGGCAGGACCTTCGACGTCACGGAGTTCCAGCAGGAAATAGGCAACGCCATAACGCCGGTGCTTCAGCAAATACGGGAGGGCGACGACGCCCAAACCAAGCTTGACGAGCTCAAGCCGGTTGTGGACGACATTCTGGCGCCTAGACGCGGATAGCTAATTCCCCGGAGGACGCGGCGACGTGCCGCGTCCTCCGGAGTTGGCGGCCAATGCAGACTGACGTACCCGGTCCCCCCAATAGTGCGGTGCAAGTTGTCACGGGAGCCGGCTGAGCCGTGAGTCTTCGTCAACGGGAAGAGATCGCGGCCTATCTGCTGGTTGCGCCTTGGGTCCTGGGTCTTCTCTTGTTTACGGCGTTCCCGATGGGCGCCTCGCTCGCCCTCTCTTTCAGCGAATGGAACTTCCTGGGGGACATCAAGTTCGTCGGGCTCGACAATTACAGGGCCATGTTCACCCGGGATCGGGACTTTGTAGTCTCGCTCGGCAACACGGCCTACTACACGTTTATCGGCGTTCCGCTGCACACCGCCTTCGCGCTTTTGCTGGCGCTACCCCTTTCGAGCAAGCTGAAAGGGATCCGGTATTTCCGCACGGCCTGGTACGTTCCCTCGGTTACCCCTGCCGTAGCCTCCGCCATTCTCTGGATTCTCATCTATCACCCCGACTTCGGGCTGGCGAACACTTTGTTGGGTCTGGTCAAAGTGCCGCCCCAGGGCTGGATCTTCGATTCAACAATGGCAAAGCCCGCGTTCATCATCATGTCCATGTGGAGCGTGGGCGGACAGATGATCATCTTCCTCGCGGGACTGCAGGGAGTGCCGCAGGAACTGTACGACGCCGCGAGCATCGACGGGGCGGGGCGGTTGAGGCAGTTCCGTCACGTCACCTTACCGCTCATCAGCCCAATCACCTTTTTCAATTTGGTGATAGGTCTGATCGGGTCGTTCCAGATATTCACCGCCGCCTACATCATGACCAACGGCGGCCCGGCCAATCAGACGCTGTTCTACGTATTGCATCTGTATCGCAATGCTTTCGAATACCTGAAGTTCGGATACGCCTCCACACTCGCGTGGGGCCTGTTCGTCATCATTCTGTTCTTTACCGGCCTCCAGTTCCTGGGGGCAAAGAGGTGGGTGTACTACGAGGTCAAGGTCGACTGAGGTAATGCCAAGCAGGGTGGCGGCGCGGAGAGGCACCGGAACGGACAATGCGGTGCGCATCAAGTCGTTGTTGATCCGAGTGCGGCCTGTGTCCTACCGCGTGCTGGCCTACGCCGCAATGATCGCCGTGTCCTTGGTGCTGATACTGCCTTTGCTCTGGCTGTTTGCGGCTTCTCTAAAAACACCCCAGCTTGTCGGCGCGACACCGCGGGGAATAGGCGAGTTCTTCGCCGCCCTCGTCCCGACGGACCCGCATTTCGAAAATTATGTCGAGGCCCTCACCAAGCGGCCATTCGGCCTGTGGACGCGCAATACCTCAATCGTCGTGGTCGCGGCTACGGTGGGTACCCTTTTGACCGGGTCCATGGCAGCCTACGCCTTCGCGCGCCTGCGCTTTCGAGGCAAGAGGTTTCTCTTCACTACTACGCTCTCGACGCTTATGTTGCCGTTCATAGTGACGATGGTTCCCCAGTTCCTGATGTTCGCCAAGGTTCCCGGCCCATCGTCCGCGGGGAACTGGACCGACACGCTGTGGCCGTTGATCTTGCCGCACTGGTTTGGAGGCGGGGCGTTTTTCATATTTCTGATGCGCCAGTTCTTTATGACGATTCCCGTTGAGCTGGATGAAGCGGCCCGCATGGATGGGGCGGGCTTCTTCAGGTGCTATTGGCAGATAACGCTTCCGCTCAGCGGACCTGTGCTGGCGACGGTCACCATATTCTCTTTCATCTCCAACTGGAACGAGTTTCTGGCCCCCCTGATCTATCTCGCGTCTCGCCAGAATCAAACGCTGGCCCTGGGGCTCCAATCGTTTCGAGGCGAGTTTTCAACCGACTATCACCTGCTGATGGCCGCGTCCGCCACCATGACCGTTCCCGTTTTGCTCGTTTTCTTCTTCATGCAGCGCTATTTCCTCAGAGGGTTCGTCATGAGCGGGCTCGCCGGTCGCTAGTCGGATTGGAACCTCACGCAAGCGTGATTGTACGGAAGGTCCGGTTCGAAGGGCCCGCGGTCTGAACAGTTCTATTTAGACGGGGCGAGCCACCTGTTGAACCATTCGAACGCTTGGCAGCGCATCGAGGGCGTGAACTCGTGCTCCACGTCCTCGCGGACGACTTTCAGTCCGTCCTCATTACCAAGCCCCGTCCACAGGGGTGCGCCAAAGTCCAGGAAGTCCTCGATAGCCTCGTTCGGAACCAGCGGGTCGCGGGCGGCCCACGCAATCATCAGCGGACGGGGCGCCTGCGCCGCGTACAGATCGTAGATATCGCCCTCCGCCAGGATGCCCGGCACGCACACATACGGGTTGTTGAACGTGCTGTGACCGCGCGGGCTGAAAAAGCGCTCGTAGCTAAAGATGCCGCAGCTTGCGACGGTCGCCGCGACGCCGCTGTCCAGAGAGCCGACCGCCTGAGCCGTATGCCCGCCGAGCGAATGTCCGACTATTCCCAATCGGTCCGAATCAACGTCGGGCCGCGTTCGAACGTAGTCTGCGATTCGCAAAGTGTCCCAGATCATCAGTCCCCACAACGACCGCCCCTCCAGTATTTCGACCTCGGCGCGGAAGACGTAATCGTCCTCCCGCTCGCCGAAGCTCCGTATGTCGGGAACAGCCACGAGATACCCGCGCCGGGCCAGCGTCTCCCCATACTCAGCTAACAACCCCTCCTTGCTCTGCCCCGTGCCATGCAGACAGATCACCGCCGGCAGCGGCCCATCGCTATCAGCGGGCGCGGCCACGATAAGCGGCGCCTCGTAGTCCGCCTCCGTGGTCAGGTACAAACGCTCCATGCGCAGGCCGCCCCGTTCGGCCATGCCCGCGCTTCTGACAGCCGCCTGAGTCGGGCGCACGCCGGAAAACAACGCTGACTCGGCAGCCTCCTTCGCGCTCCGCACGAACGCTGCAAACTCGCTCCCCGTTGGATCCGCCGACAAACGGAGCCTGCGCTCGCGGAATCCGGCCAGCCGTTCGAGATATGCGGCGACAGAGGGATTCGCGAGGTCTATGCGGTTGTTGCGGGTGATCGGTACCGGCATCGATGTGTCGCGACTGCGGGGCCGGACTCTAGCCCTTGATTCCCGTCAGGGCGATCCCCTGCACGAAGTATTTCTGCGCCACCACGTACACGGCCAGTATTGGGATGATGCTCAGCACCGAGCCTGCCATCAGCAGATGCCAGTCCGACCGGTACTGGCCTCTGAACATCGTCAGGCCCACGGTGACGGTCATCTTCTCGATGTCGGACAGGTAGATCACAGGGCTTTGGAGATCGTTCCACAGGTTCATGAACACGAACACCGCCACGGTAGCAAGCGCTGGCAGCCCCAGCGGCACGAAGATTCGCCAGAAGATCGTGAACGGTCCCGCCCCGTCGATCTTGGCGGCGTCTTCGAGCTCGTCCGGAATGGTCATGAAGAACTGTCGAACCAGGAACGTGCCGAAAGCCCCTCCGAACCAGTTCGGAACGATCAGCGCCGCGTGGCTGTCGTTCCATCCCAGCCACTGGATCATCAGGAATACGGGAATCAGCGTCACCTGCGTCGGAATCATCATCGTGGCGATCAGCACCATGAACAGGATGTCGCGGCCCGGAAACTGCATTCGAGCGAACGCGAACGCCGCCATGGCGACCGCGATTAGCGCGCCGATGTCCCCCAGAATGGCGACCTTGAAGCTGTTGTACATGAACAAAACGAAGCAGCTGCGGTCTCCGCACCGCATGGCCTGTATCGCTTCGGTGTAGTTGCTCCATTCCGGCGGCCATGGAAAGACCGTCGGCGGAAAGAGGAATACGTCGCCAAGCGGTTTCAGCGAGGACGACAGCATCCACAGAAACGGCACGATCATCACCGCCGCTACGAGCAGCATTCCGATGTAAATCAGCGTTTGCTGGGCGGCGAACCGAGCGCGCTTGGCACGCACACCGCGCCGGACGACGGCGGCGCCCACCCCCGCGGCGGCTCGCTCTTGCACGACGCTCATCTGTAGAACACCCATCTCCGCTGTCCCGCAAACTGGACCAGCGTCACGAACATCACGACGACGAACAGCGAGTAGGCGAGAGCCGACGCCTTACCCATGTTGAACCACTCGAACGCGTTCTGATAGATCCAGTAGCTCAACGTGAGCGTGGAGTAGGCCGGGCCACCCTGCGTTAACACATACGTCTGCTCGAATACCTGGAATGACCCGATTACCGATACCACGACGACGAAGAACATCGTCGGACTGAGCATCGGAAGGGTTATATGGATGAACCGCCGGAACCATCCCGCGCCGTCCACGGTTGCGGCCTCGTACAGCTCCTGGGAAATACCCTTTAGGCCCGCCACGAATATGACCATGTTGAAGCCCGCCTGACGCCAGGCGCCCATGATGAATAAGGCCGGCATCGACCACTCGGTGCTCGACAGCCAGCCGGGGCCGCGGATGTTTGCCAGGCTAAGGAAGTAGTTGATGAGTCCGAACTGCGGCTGATACAGCCATGCCCAGACAAGCGAAATGGCAACCAGGGACGTGACGACCGGCATGAAATACAGCGCCCGGAACAAGGTCACGCCCCGCAGGGCCTGGTTTACCAGCAGCGCCAGGAACAGTGCCAGCGCGATGTTGAGCGGCACGAACCCGATCGTGTAGTACACGGTGTTCCGGAGCACCTTCCAGAACAACGGGTTGTAGCCTAAATCCGCGTAGTTCTGAAGACCTATCCACTCGGGCGGCTGCACTCCGTTGAAGTCGGTGAAGCTGAAGTATGCCGACCGTAAGACCGGGACAACCTGAAGCAGCAGGATCCCGAGAATCGTCGGGAACAGGAAGAAGTACGCGATCCCCCATTCCCGCCACTTTCGATATCGCGCGGAGCGCACCGCGCCCGCGGCGCCTGGAGCTATACCGCTGTCCGCCATTCAGTCTCCGCTTGACTCAGCCGGACAACTGGGCGCGGGTCTGTCCCCGCGCCCAGCCGGTCACGGCTGCATGATCTGTCTGCGATCCCTGCGCCCGGCTAGTTCGACCGCTGCAGGATCTCGTTGACGGCGTTCTCGACCTCCGGCGCGGCGTCTTCGGGAGCCTTCTGTCCCAGCCACACCTCGTCGAGCAGGTTCGTCTTGGCCCGCTGCCACTCGTTGTAGTTGGCGTTGAAGTCGGCGGCCATGTACGGCTCGCTGCGCAGGAGCACCCGCAGGTCCGGCGGATTGATTGAGATGTACCGCGCGTCGTTCGCGAGTTCCTTCTTGATCGGCACCATGCCCGGGTTTTCAAGGTAGAAGCTGATGACCGAGTCGTCGCCGATCATGTGCAGCAGCGTCGCCCAAGCCGCTTCCGCGTTCTTCGTTTGCTGCGAGATCACGAATCCGTCAGGACCGCCGTACGTTACTCGCGACTGGCTGCCCTTCGGGAAGAGAGCGACGTCCCAGCCGAAAGCCCGAACGGGCCGGTACGCGCCGACACGCCAGCTTCCGTTGACCGCCATTGCCACTCGGCCGGTCTGGAAAGAGTCGCCCAATCCCTCGAAGAACCCCGGCGTGGGCGTGACTTCGTGGACCTGATACAGGTCCTGCATCCAGCGGATTGTGTCGATCGCGACCTCGCTGTTAATCACGCACTCGGTTAGGTCCTCGTTCAACACGCGGCCTCCGTTGGCGTAGATCAGCGGATCAAGGAATACCCTGTTGCCCTTGCCCGGAATGTCGAACCCGAACACCGTGGTCCTTGGGTCGCCGGTGGGGTTGTTGACCCTCAACGAGGTCTCTAGCAGGTCATCAGTGGTCCAGGTATCGTCCGGATATGCCGCGCCCGCCGCGTCCAACAGCGACTTGTTGTAGTAGATCACGGACAGCACGTAATTCCTCGGGACGCCATAGAACGGCCCGCTGCCCTGCGGTGCGCGCCACTGCCCCAGCGTCCGCTGCCAGTACTCGTTTACGTTCACGTCTCGCTTGATCAGAGCGTCGAGCTCCAGCAGCTGCCCCAGGTCGACATACTGGTAATAGAACGTCGGAGCCGTGTTCCACACGTCCGGCGCGCCTTCACCCGCGTTGAGCGACGCGTTGAGCTTCTGCCAGTACTGCTGCCAGGGAATCCACTCGGCCTTCAGATTGATGTCGGGATTGTTTAGCTCGAACTGCGACAGGATCTGCCGCTCGATGTTCTGCATGTTGGTCATGTAGTTCCAGTACAAGACCTCGCCGGTGGGCCTCTTAGGCGTCATTGCCTCGGCCTCGACGGTTACCGTAACCACCTTCTCCTGGACGACCACCACCTGCTTTTCGACGACTTGGGTGACGACCTTCTCGACGACCCTTTCGACCTCGACGACCTTCTCGACCTCGACCGGCCTGTCACGCTCTACGATCTGGGTGACGACCTTCTCGACAGGCACTTCCTTGACGACTTCCTGGATCTTGGTCTCGGTGACCACCTGCGTTTCTCCGCAGCCGCCCAGCGCCGCAACGCCGGCGATTCCAAGTCCCCCCAGCGCGCCAAGCTTCAACAGCTTGCGCCGCGAGTGCCTCTTCTCTCGCTTGTTCTCCATATCGGGCACATCCTCTCCTGCGTTCACGAAGATCCAGGTACCACGAGCCGGCTGCGGTGAGCCTCCAGTGCGGACCTGGCTTCCTCCCAATACCAACGTCCAGTCTACTCAATCCCTCATTGTCAATCTACTGGTCATGAACGCATGCGAGTCGCCGTTCATTGACATTGTTCAAATCGTGATTATCGTTAATGCGAGTTTGATTTAGTTCTTCTATTGGGAGTTCAAATGGATTTGTTCACTACCGACCTCAACTATTGGGCTGTACTGGTGGCGGCCGCCATCGCCATGATCGTCGGTTCGCTCTGGTATTCGCCTCTCTTGTTCTCCCAGCCTTGGCTGCGCCTCCTCGGCAAGACCATGGAACAGCTCACGGAAGAAGGCCACGGATCGGCAGTGGCGATGACCGCTGCGGTTATCGGCTCGCTGATCACCGCGTACGTTATGGCGCTTGTCATCAACGCGTCATCCGACTCGCCCGGTCTGGTCGACGGCATAGTGGTAGGGGCATTGCTCTGGGCCGGGCTTATTGGCGTACAGACCCTGTTGGGATTCCTCTTTTCCGCCCGCCCGATTCGCCTGTGGATTCTCGACAGCGGCAATCAGCTCGTAACGTTCGTGCTCATGGGACTCGTAATCGGACTCTGGCGGTAGAGGCGGAATGACTCCGCCGGGATGTTCATGATGAACGCGCGGCGATGAACATGTGTGAGCCGGGGGCCGCCCTGCGGCGGCGCGCATGCCCGGATAACCTAAACGGATAAGCGAAGTCGCTGACCCAACCGCCAGGCTCGGCGACGTCGGATAGGCCGCATCGGCAGGACCGCTTTGGACAGAATCGCGATACCGGTCGGACTCCTGCTCGCCGCCGCGCTCCTGCTGGTTCTCCTTCTGTGGCTCTTCCAAAGGCGCTTGATCTACTTCCCCATCGGCACGGCGCCGCCCGCCGAGTCCGCTCATCCCGGAGCCGAAGACGCTTCATTCACGACGGCCGACGGCTTGACCCTGCACGGGTACTTCGTTCCTGCCTCTGCCGGCGAGGCACGCGCCGCTGTAATCGTGTTCAATGGAAACGCCGGTCACCGTGGATACCGGATCCCTCTGGCCCAATCTTTGTCGCGGCAAGGTCTGGCGGTGCTGCTGTTCGACTATCGCGGCTATGGCGGAAATCCCGGCAGCCCCACCGAATCGGGTCTCATCGAAGACGCCCGCGCGGTGCTCCAATACGCGCTCTCCCGTGATGACGTTGATCCCGACAAAATCGTCTACTTCGGCGAGTCTCTCGGGGCCGGAGTCGCTGTCGCGCTCGCGGTGGAAGCTCCGCCGGCCGCACTCGTGCTACGGTCGCCGTTCTCGTCGATGGTGCGGATAGGGCAGACCCACTATCCGTTTCTGCCCGTCGGGCTGATGCTGAAGGACAGGTACGAGTCGGGCAAGCGAATCCGGCGCGTGACCGCCCCCCTGCTGGTTATCGCGGGCGAGGCCGACGCGGTCATTCCATCGCAAGACAGCGTTCGCCTGTTCGAGGCCGCACGCGAGCCGAAGCGGCTTCATCTAGTTCCCGGGGCCGACCACAACGACTATGAGCTGAACGCCGGCGAGGCGATCATCGATGTGATGCTCGAGTTTCTCGACGAGACGCTGAGTACGAACGACTCTCGCTAGCCCTAGGGCGACGCCGGTTGGACAGCCGCCGCGCAGCCCGACGGATTAGACCTGCTCTTCCGCGGCCTCCTCGGCTTCAGCCGCCGATTCGTATATCGCCTCGCCTCTGTGCAGTCGCAGGGCGATGTCATAAGTCTGAGTCGTCGCCCGGCGGGTGGGCGAATGCGCGGCTTGCCATCTCGCCACCGCGACGAGGCATTGATATGACTCCTCTTCCTTGCCCGCGTCCACCAGGTCCTGCCACAGCCGCACGCCCTCTTCGAGCATCTGGAAGTCGTGGAATCCGGCGTCCTCGCGCAAGACCGCGTTGCCGAGCCCGCGGATCAGCTCCATTGGATCGTGACCCAGCGTCAAGTACCTGTACACGAGCGCGCCCGATTCATCCACCGCGCCCTGCCGTTCGAAGCACTGCGAGAGGTCTTCCAGCAGCACGACCGCATCGGCGGGCATCCGATCGAGTCGTTTACTTGAAGGAAGCCGCGCTGCGGGAACGTTTAGAAATCGGGCCTGGTAGACGAGCATCGCGCCGTGCAGCACGCCCCGCGCCAGTTCGGCTGAAGGTGCACTGCGCGCGACCTGCGCCAATGACGCGCAATACGTGAAATGGTGCAACGCCGTATCCCAGTCTCCGAATTCGTTGCTAGTCGGGAACCTTGCGATGCGGAGTATCGACGCGTACGCCAACGCCTGCGCCACGTCGGCGAGCGAAGCGCCGTCTCGGAAAGCCTTCATGACACCGTCAACGCTGACGGCGGGATCGTCGCCGAGCAGGTCCGTCAAAATCGAGCCGTCCCAGCCGCCGTTCGTCGCGGCTATGTCAACCGCGTCCGCAAGACCGGCCGCCGCCGCTTCCACTATTCCAACCAGGTCTTCCGGATGTCGCCAGGAGTTTCGCTCCTCTTCCCGCGTCGACTGGGCCAGTTGGTTGACCATCGTCGGAAGCACTTCCGCCGAACGGCTCCAGCCGATCAGGTCCAGCAGCTCGACGGTCTTCGCCAGCGTATCCATCACGTGCGAGAAGTCGCGGTAGTAGTGGTCCGTCGACGCCGCCCCCAGAAGGTCGACTAACTGCTCGGAACCGACGCCGCGCGAGATCGCCGTCCTCAGTACCCGGTCCGCGGCTTCGTCGCTCCTGACCTCGATGAATTCTCGGAACCACTCCCGCAGCCGTGAAAACGTGGCCTCGTCGACCGGCAGCGCGGTGAGGTCTATTCTCGGCATCTGCCCCGCCGCATCCTCCGCGACCGACCTCACGCCGTGATACAGGGCCAGAGATTTGTCGCTATCGGCCAGATACGGCTGCATGTTGGCCATGGCGGTAAGAATCGTCAGGCCGTCGCCCCAGCCCGACGAGTTACGGCGCGACCCCCTGGTCAGACCGTAGGCGGCCGAGGTCGAAACGATGTCGCGGGCCGCGTCGGAAGGGTTGGCCGAAAGCAGTCCGAGCACCGATTTGGCGAGGTCCAGGCGCAGGTTTTGCTCCAAACCCTCCCGCAAACGGTTCCGCCATCGCTCGGCATATCCCGACTTCGTCAGGGCGGCGCCAAGATCGATCCAGACGTCCCCGTCTCTTATCTCGACTGGATAGACATCGACGTCGCCGGCCCAAAGGTCGAACGCGCCGCCGGTCGCGAGATCGAATCTGGCGTAATGCCATTCACAGGTCAAAATGCCGTCCTTGCACGATCCGCGCGATAGCGGGAAACCCATGTGCGGACAGCGGTTGTCGACGGCGTAGACGCGGCCCTCGTGATGAAACACCGCTGCCACCTTGCCGTTGCCGGAGGCGGTCAAGACCCCCTTCGCGCGAACCTCGTCGAGCGTTCCGACCCGCACCGGGATCGAGGCCAGGTCGTCCGGGGAGCCGTTGACGGACTGCCCGTTCGGGGCGCTTGACGACGTAATCTCCTCAACCGAACGCTGGCTATCGGACATATCCGCCCTCCCGGAACTGCACTTACTCATAAGCAAGTCTATGAAATCGTAATCCCCGGTTCGTGTCGACAACTGCGGGCGATTTAGATAACTATGTAAACGCAACCGAGCGGGGATTGGTTACTGGGGGATGAGATGATCGCAGGGTTCGCGGCTCAGGACATCACGCCCGATCCGGGTCTCTCGATGAGCGGATTCGCCGTGCGGCAAGGCCCTCCAACCGCGGTCGGAACCCATGATCCGATCTATGTTCACGCCCTGGCGGTGTCCGCGAACGGCTCGACGGTACTACTGTTCGCCTTCGATCTGATCGGCCTGCCCGTCACGTGGGTCGACCAAGCCCGAGCGGAGGTCGAGCGCGAATGCGGAGTGTCTGCCGGCTCGCAGATGTACACGTGCAGCCACACGCACTGCGGACCCGGCACCGGGATCATCCCTTACGTTATGGGCGACGTCCCTGACGTCGATCCGGTTTACATGGAATGTCTGGCTGGCAGCGTCGTCAATGTCGCGCGAGCCGCCTTGGCAAACGCAGCTCCCGCGAATCTGCGAATAGGCGAGGGTGAGTCCTACGCGGGCTGGAATCGCCGCTCCGCCGTGGCAGCTCCCAACGGTCCGTGCGACGGTCACGTCGATGAGGTCGATCCAGCGGTCGTCGTAGCGCAGTTCGAAGGCGAACACGGCGGGCTTCTTGGAACGGTCGTCAACTACGGATGCCACGCGACCTCGAGCCGGGACTCGTACTACTCGTCCGACTATCCCGGCTACGTTCGATCCGTCGTGGAAGCGGCAACCGGCGCTCCATGTATTTATATCAACGGAGCCGGCGGCGACATAAATCCTCGCGGCGCGACTTCGATCCTGCGGGGATTCGATCTTGCCGAGCGAACCGGCGGCCGGTTGGGTAACGATGCCGTCGCTGTCCTAGATTCCATGACCGCCGCCGGCTCAACAACGGTAGACGCCACTACCGTCAACACAGAACTTGTCTACCGCGAGCTCATCTCCGAAAGCGAAGCCCGCCGCCTGTACGACGAAAAGGCGGCCGAGGCCAAAGCCGCGACTTCACCCGAGGATGAGTTCGACCATATATGGCGCGGTACGAAATACGCCAAGCGGGTGATAGCCACGCTCAATGACGAGAATTGGAGCGACCGCGTGCAAATCGAGGTCCAGGTTCTACGCATCGGCGACCTGGCGATTGCCGCGTCCCCGTCGGAGTTCTTTTCCGCGGACGGTCGCAGCATTAGAGCCGACAGCCCGGCGCCCCGCACGATGGTCGCCGGATGGAGCAACGGCAACTTCGGCTATACGCCAACGCGGCGCGCTGTCGAGCACGGCGGTTACGAAGTGGAAACCGCGTTTATGATCTACGGACACCCAGCCGCCTGGGATCCGATCAGCGGCGACAATATTCGAGCCGCGACGCAGACGGCGATTAGCAGCCTGTTCGACTAGGCTGGCTGGCGGTAAAGGGCGCGGCTTGGCCGCTGCGCGAACGCCTTTTGGGTGCCGGAAGTGCTACGATTCTGACAAGCGCGCTCGCCCGCTTCGTATCTGTGGGTGCAACCTGACCCGCAAGGCATCAGGACTTCGGCGGCGCGAATGGCAAACTCGGCGATCAGCCTGCGGGGCGTCCAGCCGATAGGAGGCTTCCAATGCCCGCTTTAGCGATCAACGGCGGCGATCCCCTTCGAGACAGAGAGTTTCACCGCTGGCCGGTCGGCGATCCGACCGACGTGGAAGTCGTCCGCGAGACCATTCTCTCCGGCAAGTGGTTCGCCACCACGGGACCGAACGTAGAGGAATTCGAGCAGGCGTTCGCCGCGCATCAGGGCGCCAGGCACGGAATTGCCGTCAATGGCGGAACCACCGCTCTCCAGGTGGCCTTGCGCGCCGCCGGCATCATTCCGGGAGATGAGGTCGTCATTCCGTCGTACACTTTCGTAGCCACCGCCCTCGGCGTGCTGAATGTCGGGGCGGTCCCGGTCTTCTGCGATGTCGAAGTAGAGACGTTCAACATGGACGTTGCTTCCGCCGAGCGGGCGATCACCGAGCACACCACGGCGATAATGCCCGTCCACTGGGGCGGACGCGCCGCCGATATGGAAGGCGTGCTGAGGCTGGCCGAAAATCGCGGACTTAAGGTCGTCGAGGACTCCTGTCACGGCTGGGGCGCGTCCTGGAGAGGCCGCGGTCTCGGCTCGATAGGCTTCTCCGGCGGATTCAGCTTTCAGGCCAGCAAGAACCTGACCGCCGGCGAGGGCGGTTTCGTCACAACCAGCAACGACGAGGCCGCCGAAGTCGCGCGTCACATGATGTGGGCCGGCGCCGGCGACCGCGAGGGCAAGACCTCCGTTCTCGGAAGCAACTACCGCATGAGTCAGATATCCGCCGCGCTGCTGCTAAATCAGTTGAAGCGGCTGGACGAGCAAAACCGGGTCCGAATGTCGAACTCCATCTACCTGTCCGACGCCCTCGACGAAATGGACGGCTTCCGGTCGGTCCCGCGTCACCCCGACGTAACGGTAGATTCGGTCTACCAGTATGTCTTCCGGTACAAGCGCGACGAGTTTGAAGGTGTTCCCCGCGAGACGTTCGTCGAAGCCATGAACGCCGAAGGCATACCTCTTGGCATGGGCTACGCGAGGCCGTTGCAGGACTATCCGCTTATGGCCGACATACCCGACTCGATGCCCGGCGGGCATCCGTTCGCTTCCGGCTGCTACAAGGGGTCCGTCGAATACTCCACCATCGAGACCCCTGTGACCGAACGCTTGTGCAAGGAAGAGTCGCTGACCCTGCCGAGCAACGTGTTCCTCGGACCGAGGTCTGACGTCGACGACGTAATCTCCGCCGTCGACAAGGTCCGAAGCAACGTCGCCGAGCTGCTCGAAGTCGCCGCAGTCTAGGCGGCCTCAGACTCTTACAGCGTCATTGCCGAGTTGATCAGGAATCCAGAGGACCAAGGGCGGACTCGACCTTATAACGCCGCACGTCGCTAGCTGTGCTCGGTAAACTCCGGCCCCGGCGCGCCTAGCCGCGTTAGCTGACCGCCCCCCTGCACGCCGCGGCCTCGCCCGTCCATGTCGGGGACTGCGTAGGCGTCGAACCACTCCTCTAGCCGCCCCTTCATCTCCGCCACCCGCGCGGCTTGCCCCGGCTCGTCGATCAGGTTGCGGCGTTCGTCCGGATCGTTCGTCAGGTCGAATAGCTCGTTCGGGCCGTCCGGATAGCGATGGACGTACTTCCAGTCGTGAGTTCGGATCATCCGCGTAGAGCCGTACTCGTCATAAATCACCACGCTCTCCCGCCCTGAGCCGCCGTTCCGGCGCAACAGGCAGCTGAAGCTCTCGCCCGGAAGATTCACGCTTTCGGGCAAAGGCAACCCCAGGTAGTCAAGCAGCGTCGGCATGAAGTCGCAGGCGCTCACCAGAGCGGACTCGACGGCTCCCTCCGGGATCACGCCGGGATGGCTGGCGATGAACGGGACCTTGATCGAGTTCTCGTACATGTTCAGCGGCCAGGTGCCGTTACCCTTGCCCCAGAAACCGTGGTGTCCGCAGCTAAACCCGTTGTCGCTGGTGAAGACGACAAGCGTGCTCTCGCTAATCCCAAGCTCATCGAGCTTGTCGAGAATCCTCCCAACGTCGGCGTCCATCGCCGTGACCGCCGCGAAATAGCCCTTAAGCATCTCCCTGTCACCGAGACACTGGTCGGTCAGACTGATCGCCCACGGATGGCGCGGCTCTTGCGGACACGACTCGAACGCGCATCCGTCGTACGAGTCCACGATGTCCTGGGGATGACCCGTCCACGGGCTGTGCGGCGCGGTGTAGTGCACGCTGAGGTAGAACGGGGCGCCGCCCGCGCCGTGGGAATCCAGGAATTGCAAGGCGTCGTCGGTGATCAGGTTTGTGACGTAGCCTGAATCGACAATCGCCTCGCCGTCCCTGATCATCGGCGGATCGTTGTACCGCCCCCCGCCGAACTGATGGACGTACCAATGATCGAAGCCATGCTGAGCTATCTCGCTGTCGCCCAGATGCCACTTGCCGCTTATGCCGCACTTCCAGCCGTTGGCGGCCAGAACGTCGGTATACGCGACTTCGTCTTGCAGATACCTGATCGAATCGCGTCCGACGTTTCCCCCGCGAATCCAGTCGTGCACGCCGTGTTGCGAAGGCATCCGGCCCGTCAGAAACGAAGCGCGGCTCGGAGAGCAGACCGGAGAGGCCACGAAGAAATTCTCGAACCGCATCCCGCGCGCGGCCAGGCGGTCGATGTTCGGCGTTCGGATTTCCGGATTCCCGTAGCATCCAGCCGCCCAGACCCCCTGATCGTCGGTGAGAATGAAGATAACGTTAGGTCGGTCCGTTGCCATCGCCCGCTCGCTAGTCTGACCGCAAATCCCGGTTTTCGGGCATCGGAATCAAGTCTCCCGAGTTTGAGCGACAATACATTCCAGCACCCGAAAAACCACGGTCCCGCAGAATCCTAACCCAAGCTCGGCCCGCGAAGTGCCCATCGCTCAACCCGCCCCGGCGCTGTCTGCGCCAGTTGCAAATGGATCGGGAATAGGCCTTCGATCGCGCCGAATTGAAAATTCCAGAGCTTTGAGCTTTTCCGAGGCCTCGTAGTAACGTCCACGCGCCTGTCCCCGCGCCTCCAGCAGTCCCCCGTCACTCAGAGCCTTCAGATCGCGTCCGGCCACCGCCAGACTCACGTCAGCGAAATTACGATACGTCGTATTGTTTACCCGCAAGCCCAGTGCTGCGTCCCAAAGAGCGCCCAGAGACCGTTCCGGCAGACGCCGGATCGCCAGTTCCTGATCGAGCCTATCACTGCGGCGTTGCGCCTCGTCAGTGCGGCGCAGCAGCGTACGAGCCTGGTGATAGTGCGCGGTCAGCACGAATCGGATCCATGGACGAGTGTCTCGCGAAGGCTGCCAGACGCCCCCGCCCACTTCGGCCAGCACCGCATAGTAGGCATCCGTGTACCGGCCCAGATATTCCTCGATACTCGCGAATGCTGGCGAGAGTACGCCTTCGCGTACAAGTACAAGCGTCTGGAGCGCGCGTCCCATCCGGCCGTTGCCGTCTCTGAAGGGATGGATCATCACCAGGTTGAGATGGGTCATTGCGCCCCGGACTATCGCTGGAACGGCGTTGTCTTGATCCTGAAGCTCTGCAACCAACTCATCCACGAGCCTGGGAACCGCAATGGCGTCGGGGGCCTCGTAAACCATTTCTTCTGTCCGCTCGTCGTATACGTACATGACGCCCGACCGCCATAGTCCGGGGGTTTTGCTTAGGTCGTACTGCATCATCATGTAGTGCAAGCTCTTGATCAGCGATGGGTCATACGCAAAGTGTGGATCATCGGCGAGTTGCAAAATGAACTTCATGGCCTCTTGGTAGCCTCGGATCGCGGCCCACGCGTCCTCAGGCGCATCCAGCGGGTCGCCGCCGCCGACCGCCGCCATGGCGTCGTCAAGTGTGACATCAAGCCCTTCTATGCTGTTGGACGCTCGAATAGCCCGTGCGGCCGACACTCGCCTTAGCAGCCCAGTCCAGCGCGGTCCCTCGGCGACCTGACCGCGCAGCGCCACACGCAACTCATCCACGCGAGCACAGACGGCTTGTTCTTGCTCGTCCAACGATGGAGCACGAAAAATCATGTCGAACAATTCTATTTACAGTGTCCTGTAGTCGTATTATATGTGAAGTACAGTCGTATTTAACACTACTAGCAGTCGTGTAGTTAAAAACAACTCAACTATCAATCCATGTATATCCAACCGCACTCTCCGAAAGCCGACATAGGCGCCATGTCCTCGGAAAACTGTCCGCAAACAGTCGGCTCCACAATCGCATTCAAGCCATAATCTGGACGCGGATACGTCCGCGGATTTCGTTCCAATCTTGATCGAGACGTGAGAATGTCGGTAAAGACGGTCGCCATACTGAGTCCTGGGGAGATGGGCGCGGCTGTCGGCAAAGTCCTTCGCGAGAGTGGACTGGAAGTCACAACCTGCCTGGAAGACCGTAGCGAGCAAACGCGACGCCGCGCCAGTGAGTGCGGATTCTCCATAGTTTCGGATCTGGAGGAGCTGGCCGGAAGCGCCGATCTCATCCTCTCGATCCTGGTCCCGGCTGAAGCTGAAAAGGTCGTGCGGAGCGTGGCTCGCGCCATAGCGGCATCCGGCGGCCGCCCCACCTACGCCGATTGCAATGCCGTATCGCCGCACACCGCTGGCTCGCTCGAGCCGCTTGTCACCGAAGCCGGCGGCACGTTCGCCGACGCCGGAATCATCGGCGGACCGCCCCGCAAAGGATACGCGCCCCGCTTCTACACGTCGGGACCCGGCGCGTCGACGCTCGCCGAGCTCGACGGTCGAGGAATCGAGGTAGTCCAGGTAGGCGGGGAGAGCGGACGCGCCTCCGCCATCAAGATGTGTTACGCGGCCATGACCAAGGGCACGACCGCCTTGCAGACCGCTCTCCTGGTAGCGGCGATCCGTTTGGGCGTCTACGAAGATCTCCGAGACGAGCTCCTGGCCAGCCAGCGCCCCGCATTCGATCAAATCGAACGATCGGTAACGAGGCTTCCGTCCGTTGCCTACCGCTGGATCGGCGAAATGGAAGAGATAGCCGCGACGTTCGAGTCCGTCGACGTGACCCCCGACTTCCATCGTGGAGCCGCCGACGTCTTTCGGCTCGTCGCGGGTTCGGACATGGGAAATGAAGACGGCTCCAAAGCCACCGGAATCTACGACGCGATCAAACTGCTCGCGGACGCCATAGACGCCGTCCATCCCAAGAACGTAGCCTGAAATCAGGCTTCGACTCACGGCCGCAAATGAACACCGGAGGAAACATGCCGGACGACGTTGACCTGAAGAAGCTCGCGATGGTCTCCAGCCCGACGGCGACGCATCTGCTGTTGAAGCTCGGAATCCGTAACACCTTTCTCGAAGGCATCAAGCCCCTGACAAGCGGCGCGGCGGTCGTGGGCCGCGCCCGCACTCTGCGGTTCCTGCCGATGCGTGAGGACATCGCACCTGATCCGGAGCATCCCAGCAGCAATGCCCAGCGGTTGGCGATCGAGTCCATCGCCCCCGGCGAAATTCTCGTTGTCGACGCCGGGGGGTACTTAGGCGCAGGAACGCTCGGAGACATCCTCTGCGAGCGCATGAAATATCGCGGCGCCCTGGCGGTTGTCGTCGACGGCGCCGTTCGCGACAGCGCCCAGATTCGAGAGGTCGGTCTGCCGGTATGGAGCAAGGGCGTCCACGGAGCCGCCAGCTCCCGCTCCCTGTGGCCAGACGAGTACGACATACCTATACGCTGCGGCGGCTGCACCGTGATGCCGGGCGACTACATCATCGCCGACGAGGACGGCGTCGTCGTTGTACCTCCTGTCCACGCCGCCCACATTGCCGAGGACGGGTCGGAGTCGGAACGGCGCGAGGAGTTCATTCGAATGAAGATCCGCGACGAGGGTTATTCCACGACCCGCGCATATCCGCCGAATGATGAGGTCCTGGCCGAATACGAGTCATGGAAGAAGGGCGAAGCCACGCGCGGCTAACGCACGTAAGAGGCGCAGGCCGGAGGCCCAAGGAAAACGAGACTCAGCCCGTGTGCCATATTCTTCTATAACAGCGAAAGAGTAGGGAAGGAACACTTGATGAGCGGTCTGTCAGGAAAAGTGGCGCTGGTTACCGGAGCGGCCGGGGGCATTGGCTTTGCGACTTCGGAACGTCTCGCCCGCGACGGCGCGGACGTGGCGATGGTGGATCTGAACGGCGACGCCGTCAGTCGCGCCGCCGAATCCGTCGCCTCCTCGACAGGCGCGCGCACGCTCCCCATCGCGGTGGATGTCTCCAACCGAGGCCAGGTTGTGGACATGGCGGAGAAGATCGAATCCGAGCTGGGACCGGTCAACGTGCTGGTCAACGCTGCCGGAATCCTCGGCAGAGGCACCATCCTCCAGATCTCCGAGGAGCAATGGGACCGTATGCTGGACGTGAATCTCAAGGGGCCGTTTCTCGTTACCCAGGCGGTCATCGAGGGCATGGTTGCGAGCGGCTACGGCCGCATAGTCAACCTCGCCTCGATAGCCGGAAAGAAGGGCGGGTTGCAGGCGGGTACGCACTACGGCGCTTCCAAGGGCGGCGTGCTCGCCATGACCAAGAATCTCGCCCGATATCTCGCTCAGTTCAACATGACCGCCAATTGTGTGTGCCCTTCGATAACCGACACGGGCATGGCCGAGCAGTTTTCGGACGAAGTCCTGCAAATCCTGATCGACGACAATCCATTCAAGCGCCTTGCGAAACCCGAGGAAGTCGCCAACGCGATAGCCTTCCTGGCCTCGGAGGACGCCGGGTTTATCAGCGCCGAGATGCTCGACATCGACGGCGGATACATGGCCGACTAGGCAAGCGGATATCGGCAACCCGCGAGTGACTCGGTTGAAGGATTATGTCAAGGAAGACACCAGTGTTTGATCCAAACGAACTTATCGCCCTGATCGACCGCGACGCGGTCGCGCGTGACACGCTCGAATTCGTTCGTGTCGAGAGTGAGACCGGAACGGAGGGCCCCGGCTCCGAGTTCTTTGCGGAGTTGTTGAAACGCGAGGGCTTGGAGCCTGTCCTAGACCATTTCGAGCCGGACCGGCCCAACGTCTACGCAAAGCTCGAAGGCGCCGAGCCTGAGGCCGGGCGGTCGCTAATGCTCAACGGACACGTCGATACCGTGCCTATAGGAGTCAGCGAACCGCCCGCGCTCGACGATGAGTGGGTCGTCGGACGCGGCGCGGAAGATATGAAGGGCGGATTGGTTGCTATCGCCCACGCCGCGTCCGCCATCAAAAGGAGCGGGCTGCATCTCGCCGGCGATCTGGTGATTTCGGGGGTCATCGGCCACGAGACGCCTATCGGTCAGAAGGAAGGCCCCGATCGGATCATCCAGCTCATGCAGGACGGCGAGCTTGCCGCCGACGCCATAGTCATCGCCGAAGGTCCCAAGGCGATCTGGGCGGCGAGCGCAGGCTGTACGGGTTTCAAGCTCACGGTGACCAACCCGCGCGGAATGATCCACAACCTCTACGCCCCCTACGACGAGAATCCGGCGCGCTGGCTCGGCGAGGCGCTGCGCGCCTTCGAGACCTGGGAAGACGAGTTCCGTTCGGCGCCGCCCTCGCCGTTGACCGGCCGGGAGCAGGTCAACGTGGGCATCCTCCAGGCCGGTGACTACGTCAACCGTCTGCCCACGCCGGCCTCCGTCATTGGAACTCACCGCTGGCAGCCGGGTACGGACGAAGTGGATGTTCAAGCTCGCTACGAGGCGTTGTGCGCGGACCTCGCCGACCGGTCCGGCCTTGAGGTCACGGTCTCATTCATGGGGGGCGGCCGCGCCCCCTTCGAGATTCCGGCGAGCGATCCCGTTATCAGGGCGCTGCAAACGGGCAGCCGCCAGGTCCTTGGACGCGAAGCCGAAATCATCGGAATGCAGCTGGTCGGCGACGCGAGCTTGTTCGCCAACGAGATACCGGTGCCATCCGTCTACTTCGGCCCCGGACACGGCACGGCGCATTCCGACAACGAGCGCATACGGATCGACGATCTGGTCGACACCGCGCGCGTCTACGCGCTCGCGGCAGTGGAGTACTGCGGGCTGGTAGGCGGCTGATCCCGGCGGCGCTTGACCGCGGGCGCGGTCAGGCCCTTTCCCATTCGCGCCGCAGAAAGCGAAGGTCCTCCGCTGCGCCAACCTCTCGGCGGGACTCCGCTCCCTCCGACAGGTCCTTTCCGCCGACCGTAAAGAGAACGTCCTGGTCCTCCGTGTACTCCGTGTGCACGGTTATAGGTCCGTCGAATCCCCATTTCTTCACGGTCTTCAGCAGCCTGCGCCAGTGCGCCGCGCCGTGTCCCAGGAACACGAACGCCGGACCGTACGGAGCCGGCCGGTTCGGGCGCTTGTCGGGAACGTGTCGCGCGTCCTTGGCGCCGATCACCGTCAGGTAGTCGCGGCACATCGCGAGTCCCATCTCGATGTCCTCGCCGTTGATGGCGATGTGCCCTCCATCGACGTGCGCGCCGACCCACTTTGGGTCCATACCTCGCAGCAGATGCATGATCCCGGCACAGTTGGATCCCAAACAGGTGCCGCTGTGGGTTTGGTAGACCGTCTTGACCCCGGTGCGCTCGCTCAGCCGCGCGAACCCTTCCAGCGCCCGCCGCGCCGCGCTCACCTTCTCCCAGTAGTCCTCGCCCGGGCTGTGCCTGAAGAAACCGATCTTGATTATCGGCACTCCCGCCTCCGCCGCCGCCTCGTAGATGGCTAGGCTGTCGCGATTCGCCGGGTCGATCAGGTTCGTTTCCGTGCTGATCAGCTCGCAGGTCAGGCCCATCTCCGACCAGATCCTCACGCCTTCCGGCAGCGTCTCGCGCACGTTGTCGGGATTGAAGTGATACCCGTACCGCACCGGAAGATCGGCCCCGTCGTATCCCACCGACGTCAGGTATTCGCCCAGCTCGCGGGCGTCCCACGCCTCGTTGAACTTGGTGAACAGCACTACCTTCATGATTTCATCACTCCGAGTTCGACTTCGGAATCTGCCACCTTACCTGTCCTCATTCCACACTTCCGCGCGGCGCATGAACACCGAAGAATCCTCTCGCCACTCGGCGTAACCGATCCGCTGGTCATCGGTCAGGTAGTTGATCTTCTCATCCAGGCAGGCGAGCAGGTCCGCATCGTCCACGGCCACGGTGAAACCGCCCTGCTCGGATTCCGAATCCAGTGCCGTCACCACAAAGGCGGCCCCAGACTCATGAGCGGCGTCGCGGTTGCCTATCTCACCTCTGGCTATCGCGTCTATGCGGCCGTTGGCGAGCGCGTCTAAGAGCTCGGCCTCCCCCAGCTCGTCTCCCAAATAGACCACCTGCGGCGACGCGTCCGAAGGCGGATAGAGATGACTCCTTCCCGCCAGGCTCGGAGACTCCCCGGCGGCGGTGATGAAGTGGTCCGCGCTGCCGTCGGCGACCACTTCACCTCGCGGCGTCTGAATGCGGGTTCCGGCGACCAGGACACCGTCGGCGTCCACCAGACCCGTTAGCTCCAGCAGGCGTGCCTCTCCCGTGGTTCCGGCGAGCGCGCCGACGACCACCTCGCTCGTCAGCTTGTCGTGACTGGAGAGACGGTCCGCGTCTTCGGCGCGGACCAGCAGAGACTGCCGGAACGTGACATGCCCCGACGTAAAGGCGACTACCGTCTCGCCCGACGCGTCCCGTGTGCGAGAGTCGAGAATCGTTATGCCGCCGCCCACGATGTCGTATTCCGACCCGGCTGATCGCAGCCAGATATCGTCCCACGGCGCGATAGGTTTGCGGACTAAGGAAAGTCCCGCGCCGTCCATCGCCTCCAGCGCGGTCAGCAGATCGGCCTCGTAGCCCAAATGCGTATTGAATCCGGCGGAGTCCGGATTCTCATCGGCGCTATAGCTGACCGGCGCAAAGAAGGCATAGAAGCCAACATTAAGGACGCGACCGTCCTCCACGCACGCATCCGCGCGCCCATCATCGGGTATGCACCCGGCGAGAAACATAAGCAGCAATCCGAGCGATATGGCCCCGGTCAATACGCCGCGTCCCGGCCGAGCGACTGGGGTCATGTTTCTGCTCTCCGAAAATCGCCCGGGGCCAAGTGCATCCGTTGAGAACAGTGTACGGCGGCTTGCCAGTCTGCATTTGCCCGTTCCGGTTCCGCAAGATCAAGCGTTGGCGCGGAATAGACAATTGACACACGCTACCTACACGCGTAACTTACAAGCCATGAAGGGGTCCGCCTGAATCTGTGCGGGCATTGCGGGAGGAGCAGCGAACAAATGGCAATTGACAGAAATCGGCGCCAGATTCTGCGCACGATGGCTCTTGCGGGCGGCGGGGTCGGACTGGCCGCGCTGGCCGGCTGCGGCGAGACCCAGATCGTAGAGAAGGAAGTCGTCAAGATCGTCAAGGAGGAAGTGCCGGTCGAGGTCGAGAGGGTCGTCACCCAGGTCGTCGAGAAGGCGGTCGAAGTCGAGAGGGTCGTCACCCAGGTCGTCGAAAAAGCAGTCGAAGTCGAGAAGGTCGTCGAGAAGGAAAGAGTAGTCGAGAAGGTCGTCACCCAGATCGTGGAGGTCGCCCCCAAGATCAAGCCTGCCACGATCAGCCTCTGGATGCAGGAGTGGAAAGACGGCGTTGCGGCCATGAACGGCGCCATCGACTCGTTCCAGGAGAGGTTCCCCCACTACACGGTCGACATGAACCCCATCGGCTACGGGGACCTTCTCAACAAGTTCTATCCCTCGATCGTCGCGGGAACGTCGGGCGACGTTGTCTATACATACACCAACTGGTGGTACCCGGTTGACGTAACGAGAGTCCTGCATCCCCTGACGCCGACCTTGCAGACGCGCTCTGAGCTTCGGGGCATCTTCTTTCCCCGGGCGCTCGAAGCCGTTTGGTCAAAGGACGGCGAGTTCTACGTCATCCCGCTAATCAACGGAACTCAGGGGCCTGCGGTCACCGTCGACGTGGCCTCGGCTGAAGAGGCAGGCGTAACCGACCTCGACACCGCGTTCGAGACTTGGGAAGGCGTCCAGGATCTCGCCAACCGGACGATGGAGAAGGAAGGGGACAAGTTCATCAAGAACGGCATGTTCTTGCACAACACCACTCTGGGTTACTGGGCAGAGGGCTACATCAAGCAGCACGGCGGTGAGTTCTTCGATCCGTCTACCAATACGTTCGATTGGACTCACCCGCTTGCGATTGAGGCGCTCCAGTTCGTCGTCGACACCTACCGGCAAAACACGTCGGTCGAGTCGCAGGCCGAAGGCTGGCCGCCGCTCGTCAAGAAGAGCGCGGCTATAGGCACGGCCGGATTGTATATGGTGTCTATCTACGCCGGGATTGACCCCGAACTCAAGGTCGAGCCCTTCGCACTACCGGCGTTCCCCGGCGCGCAGGAGAAGATTTACCACATTTCGCAGACCGGCAGTTTGAGCATCCCCTCGTTCGTCAAGGAAGAGAAGCTGGATGCCGCCTACGAATTCATGAGGCACATGTGGCAGCCTGAGAATCTGGCTGCCTTCGGCGAGTTCTACTCCGGCGCCCACTCGGTGCGAGGTGTGTACGAAGAGCCTGCCTATCTCGAAAGCAACTTCGGCTGGGTATCGGCCAAGATGATGCCCACGGAAGTATGGCCCAACGTTAGATTCGATCCGTACCACGTCAGTGAGTTGGAGAACAACTTCGTCGGCAAGATGATCACCGACGTTGCCGACACCGGCTCCAAATCGGTTGAGGAGATGGCTCAGGAGCTCACCGACGCCGTCAACGAGCTCGAACAGGAAGCCGTAAACCGAATCGAGGCGGGCGGCTAGCCTTCCGGCCGTGCAATTCAACCGAGTCCGCGCCGGATAACCGGCGCGGACTCGGCCCTTTCCGATTCAACAGCGTAGTTGCAACGTCAGAACCGCGGCTGCGGACTCCGCGTCCTCAAACCGGCATTTGGCCGCACTTGCTCAACCCCCGTTGAAGAGTAAGGAGGAACAGCGAAACGGCTGCCATTCGTCGTAATTCCGGACTCGATCCGGAATCCAGTAGGGGCGGTTCGCGAACCGCCCTCCTTCCGCTCGTGGCGAGTCTGCCCCCGTTCGTGGTGAGCCTGGCGTCCCTGAGCGTGTCGAAGGGTCAAACCATGAACGCTCTCCAGGTCAGGCATTCACCTGGAGCCAGCCTGCCCCGCACTTGAGATACGGCGTACTCGGATACGAGGCCGGAATCCAAAGGGGGGCCGGTGGGGTGGCCTCAATCCGTCAACCCCACGCCCGTTCACTGTGATTCATATGTTGAACAAGCCTCACAAAAAGGCCAAATTTCGGGGCGAGATGACGCCCACCAGCATCCCGCCCATCACGATCCGACGTAAGCTTGAATCAGCTTCCCAGGTTTTCGGTCGATCCGCCCCACCATCGATGTCCAACCAAGTCGTAAACTACCGCCAGACGCCTCTGAGACTCTGTCCTTCATTCCCGAGCCCCATACGTAATTCCCGCGAAAGCGGGAATCCAGACCCCTTTACACCGCGTCTCGCCATTGTCGATCAATCCCTTGTTTTTGCCTGGCTCACAGGGATTTATTGCCGCAACATCGTCACCTGCACATGGTCCAACCCCGCCCATACGTCCGGAATGGGTGTCACTCCTGGCGCTCGCTCCGACCCCTGACTCCCCCGCCGCCTTGACTCGGAAACGGCCGGACTGAACAATCCGCAAAATCCCCACCATTGCTTGAGAATCACCAGTCCTGGCGTCGCGCGACCGGCCTCGACCGGCCCCTGCCCTAGCCTTTAAGACCCGTGAGCGCGATTCCCCTCACGATGTGCCGCTGGAAGATCAGGAAGAAGATCAGAATCGGCGTGATGGACATTACTGCCGCCGCCAGAACCTGATCTTCCCGGGTCGCCTGGCGCGCCGTTATGGTCCTGAGCACGAGCGGCAAGGTCCGCATCTCCCTGTCGTCGATCATCACCAGCGGCCAGAGGAAGTCGTTGAAACTCGCCAGGAACTGAAGTATCGCAATGGCGGACAACACGGGCTTGGATAGCGGAATGATTATGTTCCAAAGAATGCGTAAATCCCCCGCGCCATCGACCCGTGCCGCATCCAGCAGCTCATTCGGCACCGAATGTAGAAACTGCCGCGTTATCAAGATGCCGAAAGGCGAAAAAATACCGGGGAGTATCAGAGCCAGATACGTGTTCTTCAACCCCAATTTGAAGTAGAGAATGAAGGAAGGAATGAAGATCATGAAGAACGGCACCATGATCGTGCTGAGAACGAACACGAATAGCGCGTTCTTTCCGAAGAAGTCCTTCTTCGCGAAGATGTAACCGCCGAGGGCGCTCGTCAGTAGCACCAGGACTGTTGAAACGCCTGACACGAACAGGCTGTTCCCGTATCCCACAAGAATCGCCGCCTCCTGCCAGGTTTCGACATAACCCTGCGTATAAAACGTCTCCGGCAGCCAGGTGATCGTCGGGCGCAGGATCTCGACGGGCCGCTTGAAAGACGAGAGGTACATCCAAAAGAACGGCACCAGCATGATCGCGGCAACCGGCGCCAATGCGACCATGATGATCCAGTAGCCGATCCGCCGCCGCGTCCTGCTGTAAATGGTCGACCGGCTGACGCGCCCGACCTGTTCAATCTCGCCTAGAGCGCCCCCGGTCGGTTCTAGTACTCCCATCGCGTCCTAACCACAACTAGCTGCAAGATGGATATCCCCAACAACAGCAGGAACATGAAAAGGGCCATGGCCGACGCATAGCCGAAGCGAAGCTGCTCGAAGGCTTGTTGGTAAAGGTAGAGCGAGAATGTTCGTGTCGCGTCCCCCGGCCCTCCTCTCGTCATTATGAAAAACGGCTCGAATATCTGCAGAGCTCCAATGAATCCGGTAATCGACATGCCCAGCAGAATAGGTCGGATAAGAGGCAGGGTGATATGCCAAAACTGCGCCCAGCCTCCCGCCCCGTCGATGATCGCGGCCTCATACTGGACTGCCGGGACCTCGTTGATTCCGACCAGGAAGATCACCGCGCCGAATCCCACGAACTTCCAGATCGTCATCACTATGAAGGCGTACAGCGCGGTGTCTCTGGAAACGAGCGGCGACGTAAGATCAAGCCCAACAAGTTGTCCGAACCCTGGAAGCAGGCCTACTTTCGGATAGAACAGAAACCCCCACATCATCACGACGACCAGCCAGGGAGTAATGACCGGCAGGAAGATCATCGTTAGGTAGACCTTCTGGGAAAACCTGCCCAGCTTGGATAGCAGCACCGCCAGCAGCATCTCGAGCGCGAGAATCAGCGGTACTTCGATTCCCACGAAGAGGAACGAGACCTTCAGCCCGTTCAAAAACAGCTTGTCCTTGAACATCTTCAGGAAATTGTCCGCCCCGACGAAAACGGCTGCCGAGAGAAGGTCCCAGTTGAACAGCCCGATGGCGATGGCTATGGCGAACGGGACGGCGAAAAACAGGCCGAAATAAGCGAATATGAAGAGCGCGACGGGCAACTCGATGCCGGGACGGATCGAGAGTCCCTTCCGGACTGCGACTCGAAGGTTGGCCGCTATTCCCCACCCCCGGCTTGCTTCGCTGAAAGAAGTAGCCAGATACTATCAAAGTCAATCTCATTGATAATGCGTAAGTACCAATGCTCACGGTAGATCGGGCAACGAGAAGCGCCGGCGGTCTGAGGGCGTTTCACCGCGCCGCCGTACACCATCCGCATCTCACAATGGATAGCCGGTACTTCGGAAAAGGAGGAGCGCAATGGGACTGACGGCTCGACAGATCGAGCAATTCAACAGGGACGGCTATCTGGCCTATGGTCCCATCCTCACCCTCCCCGAGGTCAACAAGCTGCTCGCTCATTACGCCGACCTGTTCATCAAGGAGACCTCTTACAACATCCGCGAGCAGGCGGAGGGCGAGACGCGTGACTTTGTCCATCAGATCATGAACGCCCACAACCTGAATCCCGCATTCGGGCAGCTCGTTCGTCACCCCAAGGTCCTCGACCTGATTGAGCCGCTGATCGGACCGAACATCCAGGTCTTCACCGTCCAGGTGCTCTACAAGCCGCCGTTTCACGGCGGTGAGGTCCCGTGGCATCAGGACAACGCCTACTGGCTATGCGAACCGTCCAACCTCGTTACCTGCTGGATCGCGCTGGGGGACGTGACCGAGGACAACGGCGCGATGCGCTTCATTCCCGGCAGCCATACAAGCGGGATCATCGGGCACAAGCGCGGCTTTCAGGGAACCAAGGCACTGCGGGAAGTGCAGGCCGACGTATCCAACCCGGTGACCGTCGAGCTTCCCGCCGGAGGCTGTTCCCTCCACCACTGCCTTACTCTCCACAACACCAAGCCCAACATCACCGAAAACCCCCGACCGGGAGTCGCCATCGGCTACATGTCGGTAGGCACTCTGGACCACGACGGAAACGAGATGAGAGACCACACGCTGGTCCGTGGGACGCTGGATCCTGTGGCAGCCGGCTGACCACAGGTACAGCGACGAGCAAACGTCGCGGACTATCGCCATGCGTCCCGTCAATTACAGGGATTGCTTTCAACTTCCCCAGCCCTTGCTCTAGGCTAGTTCAAGGCCCGAAGCGGATGTCCCAATCCGCGACGCGGTCCGGGTGAGGAGCTTTTCTCGACGTATTCTTTCTATCGGATTCCGGAGAGTTATATGAAACTGACGGCAGAGCAGGTCGCGCAGTACGAGCGCGACGGGTATTACAAGTTCGGCGAGTTACTTTCCGCCGACGAGGTGCGGGACCTGCGCAAGCGCCTCGACGCGCACTTCAGCGGGGAGTTCGAAGACCCGCGGACGGCGTGGGAGGCGAAACGGCAACACATCGAGCTGAGGGCAGGCGAGGAAGGTGACGAGAAGACATCGGTTCAGCAAATAGTCAACCTCTACAAGCTCGATCCGGCCTTCGAGGCGCTGATACATGACCCGCGCATCCTCGACGTGACGGAATCCCTTATAGGCCCCAACATTCAGGTGCTGGCCGATCAGGCGCTGCTCAAGCCCGCCTTTCACGGCGGCGCGCTTCCCTGGCATCAGGACAACGCCTATTTCAAGCTCGATCCGCCTGATTCAGTCACTTGCTGGATAGCCTTCGCGGATGTCACCGAAGAAAACAGTCCGGTGGAGTTCGTTCCCGGCAGCCACAAGAATGGACTGGTCGAACACGGATCCGAGTTCGAAGGGACCATCCTGCAACATCTGGAGGTCGACGACTCCAACGCGGTGACGGCAACACTGCCCGCGGGACACGCGAGCTGGCACCACTGCGAAATCCTGCACAGATCCAAGCCGAATCAGAGTCCGTTCCCCAGGCCCGCCTATGCGATTCAGTTCATCTCCGCCGACTGCCGCAGCAATAGCGGCGACGAAACTCACAACGAGGAATTGAAGAACCGGCCGGTCGTGCGAGGCTCGCGCTAAGAGGGGTTGAGGATGTCCGCCGCCGAAGCGTCGCCAGGAATGCCCCTCGAATCGCTGCGCGACGAGCTGCCGATGACGCGGGAAGTGATGTACTTCAACACCGCGATGAACGGTCCGACGCTCGACTGCGTTCTCAAGACGGTCGCCGACGAGACGGCCATCGAGAGCCGCATCGGTCTGGCTTACGCCGTTCCCGGCTTCGGCACCAGCCAGGAGCAGGGTGACCGCGAGGACGCCGCGCGAGCCGAAATAGCGTCGCTCCTGCACTGTGACGTGGCCGACCTGGCCATAACTCCCAACACCGCCCAGGCCATGCACAGGGTGCTGCGCAGCATCGACTGGCAGGCGGGGGACGAACTATGCATCTCGTCACTGGAGCACTTGAGCAGTTTCGATGCGGCGCAGGCGCTGGCGGAGCAGCGCGGCGTAGTCGTTCGGACGGTTCCCGCTGAAGGTGGCGACGGCGACTTTCTCGAACACCTGACTTCGGCGCTTTCGGACCGAACGAGATTAGTCATCGTCAGTGAGGTGACTTCGCCCGACGGCCGGCGGCTGCCCCTCCGTGAGGCCGCCGACGTTGCTCACCAGCGCGGAGTGCTAGTCGTCGGTGATGGCGCCCAGTCGGTCGGCGTCTACCCCGTCAACGTCCCCGATTTCGGATGCGACTACTACGTCGGCTCGGGACACAAGTGGCTGCTCGGTCCAAGGGGTACGGGGTTCATCTGGGTCTCGCCCGACCGGATCGATGAATTCCGGCCGGATCTGGTGCCCGACGTCAGCCTGTGGCACGACCCCCGGACGCCCGTCCCGCCGACCACGGCGCGCAGACGCCTTGAATTCAACACCTACAACCACGCGGCTGTCATCGGCTTCGGCCAGGCCGCGCGTCTGGCCAACGAAATCGGCCTCGATGCCATCGAGGATAGGGTCAACGGACTTGCGGCATTGATCCGGGAAGAGGTCTCGCGTTGGAAAGGCGTGACCGTACTCACACCGATGGCGCCTGAGGCTTCGGCAGGAATTACCACGCTCGCCTTCGACGGACTCAGTGACGACGGAATTAAAGAAGTCGTGCGGAGGCTGGCCTACGAGGACCGTGTCATCGTCAAGTTCCAGTGGCTCTCCGCGCCGGCCCGACCGGGACACTCGGCGATGCGCATCTCCACGGCCGCGTTCAACACCGAGCAAGAGGTTGATGTGCTGCTCCGCACCCTCAAGTCCAAGCTAACGGACGCGGGCGTCGGCGCCGGTTAGACACCCATCACAAGCAGGCGCTTAAGCCAAGCTCCGGCAACAACGCCAGCGTAGCCACGAAGACACCGCGCCCGCGCCTTTGGCTGAGTCCCTGTAACAGCCTCCTCACGAGGCGTGTTTGACAGCGCGGACCGCGAGACTAACGCACGGTTTTTCCGGGTCCTGATCACGGTCGTTCCACGCGTCGATAGCTAGGCACACCCTGAGACCTAAGGATGCAAGTCGGGCCGGCAACGACGAGCCGCCCGAGTCGTCGTACTCGAATTTTTCCATCGACTTGTGAATCGCCCCCGTCGCCGGAAGCCGCATATACATCTGCTTCAACGTCCAGAGAATTACGTGGTTAAATGGCAAGCAGTATCGAGTCAGGCCCTCCACGAGATTGATCTCGAACGCCTCGCTCCGAGTCACTACGGCCCTCAACTCTTCGAGTGTGTAGAGCCGTATATGAAAGGTCCAAAGCCCCCCCCAGAACCCGCTTTCCGAGCTGAAATGCCCGAGTCCCAGGGATTCCCGGACCCTATTCAGCGGGTCCCATAGGCCCGGATAGTTCAGGCACGGAACCGTAACCGCCAGCGCCCCGCCCGGCTTCAGCACGCGTCCAAGCTCGCGCACGGCGGCCAAGTCGTCGTCCACGTGTTCCAAGACTTCGCTGCAGACTACGCCGTCGAACACGGCGTCGTTGAAAGGCAGTCTCGTCACGTCGCCGATCAGCCACGAGTTCCCGCCGCCGCCCTTCTTCCTTGAGATTCCCTGGCCCAGGATATCGAGGTCCGAGTCCAGACCCACCACGCGGCATCCGTACACGTGTTCGAGCACAATTGAGATAAACCCTTCCCCACAGCCCGCGTCCAGAATCAGGTCGCCGGGAGCGGGGTCGAGATACTCGCAGACCGTCAAGACGCGGCGCCGGAACGACATGTCGCCGACCTTCGACAGCAGCCGTCCGAGCCGGTCTCCGGCATATGTGTTCGGTTCGCTCATTCGTCGAATGAAGCCTTCATGGCAGCCGAGACATCTCCGAGTCAATGGCGGTCAGCGCGGTAGCCGCGACACGCTGCCAGTCGTACCGACGCGCGGACTCACTGGCCGCCGCCGCGCGCTCGCCGTGGTACCTCCGATCGGTTAGCAGCTTCACAATCTCCCGCGCCATCGCGTCGGTATCACCCGTAGGCACAAGCGTTGGCCCCTTCCCGAACAGCTCGCGGTAAACAGACAAGGAATAGGCTACGGCAGGCAGGCCGCACGCCATGCCTTCGCATAAAGCTATGTTGAAGCCCTCTTCGTAACTGGGTGCGATAAAGACCCTGCACCCCTTTATCGAGGAGTGGTAGTCCTCGTCCGGCACGAAGCCTGCGACGGATATATGCCCTTCCAGCCCCTGGCCGGCAATTCCAGACTTGAGCGCACCCCGCCATTCGTCGCCTCCGCCCATCACGAGCAGCTTGGCGTCGGGAAGCTGGTCGACCACCTTGCGCCAGGTTGGGGCCAGATCGAAGATTCCCTTGGTTGGATTCAAGCGGCCGGCGAAGCAGGCGTCGAATTGTGGTTCGGCGGGAGCCTCTGCCCGGTCGATGCGTTCGAGATCTACGCCGGCGCCGGTTATCACGATGCGCTCCGGCTCGAATCCGAGATCGACAAGCTGTGACTTAACAGCTCCATTTAGAACAAAGATAATGTCCGCGTGACGCTTTATCAGTCGAAAACTGAGTCGTTGCAGAACATAAGACACCATGCTTGCAATCCTGCTATTCCCGTGTCGGGCAAAGGGATTCGCGTTTATATGGTGAATGCTCACGGCGAGTCTCGGGCGCTGAGGCGAACGAGACTTCGCCCAAACGCCCGGAAGCACGTTGCAGATGAAATCGCCGCCCGAATAGATGGCGTCAGCCCCAACTTCTGCAACGATCGGAATGCCCCGGATAGCCCTGAAGAGGTAAGCGAACGGTATGGCGAACAAACCCGGCCGCCCGTCGAAAGGCGTTGATTTCACGAATCGCGTTGGGGATGCGGTCTGCGACTGCAACGAAGCGGGCGCGGTGGCGGGCGCTATCACGACGACCTCCCTGCCCGACCGCCGCCATCGCTTGGCAAATTCGACCAGCACGCGATCACCGCCGGTGCCGATATTTTCACCGAGAAGGTGAATTGCCAGGATGGCGATTACGCGACGGTTTTCACCCGATCCACCGACTGCCTCACGCCTGGAATCGGTCAACTGGCTACACTCGTCATCAAGCTCCTGGATCTCGTCGAATGAACCGGATCATTCTCTCCACCGAGAGGCACTGACCGCCTCTTGCGTCAACATTGATCCTATGTCATTAAGATGCGGTTTGGGAGACTTTGTCGACGAGACCTGCCGTAGCCGCAAAGGGACTTATAGGCTGAAAACCAATTTTTCTCTATGAAGATCATTCCAACTCGAATCGAAAAAGTCCCTGACTGGACGTCTTTGTTCGCATCGTATGAGAAATGCGTGCATCCCGGGGCGAGTGTTCTAGAGATCGGCGCTTCGACTGTACTACGCACAAAGAAACTCAGTGAACTCTGCCATACGTTGATCGGGATAGAGCCATTCGTGGAGCGGACTCCCGCTCACTGGGGCAACGTTTCGTACATCACGGCTGACTGGGAGAATCTGACGGACCACATACCACCGGAAAGTGTCGATGTGGCTGTTAGCTCGCATGTCATCGAGCACGTGGCTGATGATCTCAAAGCCCTAAACGAGCTCTATCTCGTCCTCAAGTCCGGTGGGACCGGTCTCTTGAACACTCCGAACAGAAGACGGCTGCCAAGAGCCATCATTGAGCTGGTGTCGGGGCCTCGAACATTTCCGCACTGGGAACACCATCGCGAATACACCGAAGAAGACCTTCTGGACCTCTTGGATCGGTCTTATTTCGAGAAGTACGAAATACGAGCGGTCGCCGTCGGGCTCGTGGGCGGTCCGATCTCCGTGTATATCGAGTCCGTGCCTGGACGTCTGAGAAAATACGCGAATGGATGGGAAATCCAAGTTTGGAAGTAGAACCGAGCGCAGCCTCAGGCGGACATCTTGGGAGCAAGGGCCAACAACCCGGTAGAGAACACTGTTAACTCAGCAAGTCGGTTGTTGAGTTCAGCAGCGCCTGGTTGATGGCTGATCGTCTCACCGAGGCTCAAGACCCGCCGGTCCTCGCGATCCGGCGCGACACTCTGGGCGCGATTGGCAGCGCACTAAAGATCCTTCGACGACTGGCTTCGGATCACCGTGACGCTGTCGCCTACGTGATCTACATACTGATCGCCGTGGTGTGGTTTCGCGGCCTTATCTTCGATCCCGGATTCCTGGGACTTCGAGATGATTGGACCATTTGGCCAACTTCCTGGCAGAACATACAGAAAGCCGACGACCGCTCAGCCGCTTGGATGACAGACTTCTTTGGAGTCTCCGGCGCCGAACGTCAAACGAGTCAGTATTTGGTTTTCGGCTGGGGATTCGCCGCACAGTTCCTCGGCGCCGACGGCTGGCTCATATCCAGATTTCCGATTGCCCTGATCACCGCCGCGGCGATCCTCGCCTATCAGGCGGCCAAGAGTTTCGGTATGCGCCGCCGGGCGGCCTTCGCCGCAGGGTTTGCCTACGCCTCTACTCCCTTCATCTTCGACGCGTACATAGCCGGTTACAACGAAATGTTGATCGGCATAGCGGTGCTTCCCAAGGCGCTGGCCTCCGCACATCTTGCCTTTGAAACACCCCTCAGATTGCGCAACTTCCTCAAAGGCATGGTGTGGATGGGGCTAAGCGCGGCCACGGTCCATCTCGCCATTCTGATGGTCGTCATGATCGCCGGCTATTGCGCTTACCGTGTCCTTCTGACTCCGGGACGGCTCGCGCGCAAGACGCAAACCGTCTTGTACATCATCGGAATGGGATTGGGATTCGTCTTCTTCCACTCGGCGGCCGGAGTTGTCGCCTATCAGTTGCTGTTCATAAGCGGCGGGGGCGATCAACTGGCCGAGCGGGCCGATGTGTCGAAGCTGGCGTGGATACTGACGGCCGCCCCGCGATTCAGTGAGGCCATAAGCCTTGTTGGAGAGCCTTACAACTACTCCGTTGGGCGGGGATCACAGATTGAGCCGAACCTGTTCGCATCGCTATACCAGGTGGGCAGATTGGCAGTCGCTGGACTTGGGATGCTCGCTGTCGTCGTCACCAGGGGCCGCGAACGCCGTCTGGCCGCGTTCCTCCTCGTCGCCTTTCTGTTTTTCAGTCTGGGCAGCACCGGGTTCAACGAGCCTTTTCCCGCATTGCGGGAGCGTGTTCAGGATGTTCCCGGCATCGCGCTGTTCCGCAATTCCCGCTATTTTGCGATTCCCGCCGCGCTCATGCTGTCGCTGATGGTCGGGCTGGTGGTCAACGCTCGATTTACCGAGGCCCGCCATCTGAGTCGTGTGCTCGGAGTGACCGCGGCGGCCATCCTCGGCGTCGGCGCCATGGGGTTTTGGTCGGGGAATTTACTCGGTAATTTGCCGCCCTACGAGATAGATCGCGACACGCTCGACGCCATGGAGGCGGTTCGGGCGGAACCGGACGATTACAGAATGCTCCACCTGCCCATGACCGGTCCCGGATCGTACACGAGCGCCGGTGGGCGACAATCACCACCCGGCAACAATCCGTTCGTTGCGGAATCCCCCAAGCGAGGCTTTTGGCTATCTCCCAGGCCAGACTCATTTCCGCAGTTCTTCGCCACGGTCTTTCACGCGTTGCTGGGACACGCCCGCTATCCCGTTCACAACCTGCTGAACCTGGGCCGCGTCGAATACGTGGCGTTCGATCCTCATTGGCAATCCCGCTACGCCGAGTTCATTAGGAGCGACGGTAGACCCTGGCTGGCCGGTCTCGAACGGCCCGAGCGGATCTCACGAATGATCGGACGTCAGCCGTGGCTGACGCCGGACCACGACCTTTCCGAGGGGCGAGTTGCGGTGATGCGTGTCACCGGGACTCCCGGCCCGAAGTTCGGTATAGCCGAGACTGTTATCGCGGGCTCGCCCTCCCTTAGGCACATGGCAACCGGCTGGCAGTTCTTCGACTCGGATCGCCGAATCACTCACCTGCACGACCTGTCTCGAAACCCGGACAGCGCCGAAGACTCCATAACCGAAATATGGATAGACGACGACATCGCCGACCTGGCGTTCAGCTACGTCGGTTCCCGTTATTCGGTCGAACCCGCCGACCAGATCGGCCCAAACTCGTCACGGGCGGACATCGACTGGGTTGCTACTTACCGAAACGCCGCCTGGTATCTGAACCACGCGATACCGGATGCAACCGGGAGCATCGTCACCGACGCGAACCTCTCCGGGTACAAAATATCGCTGCGTTCACAAGGCTCTGACAACGAGCTCTGGATACGGCATTTCACAAGCCCGTACGGCGGCGACCTGGGAATCACTCTCGACGGACAGCATCTCACCACGATTCAGACTCGCTCGACTCTGCGGCACGGCTACCGATGGACTCACGTCCCGCTTTCAGACCTCGCACCCGGGGAACACGTCCTGAGCATCGAAAACAAGAGCGCAAACCCCAACGCGGTTTCCCGAGTTGTGCTCGCGCCGGCAGACGTGATCCGCCAAGCCGAGCGGCGGGCGGCGGCCGCATTCGGTCGCCTGCCGGTTCGCCTGGTGCTCTCGGATCTGGAGCTGACGGAGGGCGCCCGCGTCTTCGAAGTTCCAATCGAAGGCGAGTTCAACCTCGACGCCGCGGTGCCGGCCGACGCCAGGGTGGAGATCTCGGTGGACGGCAGGGTTGTCGACGTCCTGGAGACTCCAATCGACGACACTTACAAAAGGCTCGCCGCCAACGTACGCCTTGACCGAGGCGAGCACGAGATCCGGTTGAAGTTCCTCGGCAACCGTGCCTCTCCAGCCGTGGAGTTCTACGGCCCCACCGAGTCTGGCGCGCTTGAGAACTGCGAGACCGCCTCGTGCGAGAGCATCCACAGGATCGTTGTGTCAGGCTCCCGCGATGGTCGATCGGTCACCGTCGCGGGACGCGTCCGCCCGGGCCGGAACGGCGCCGCGATTCTCGCTGGCCAGCTAGAGCCGCAAGTCACGTACCACGAGCAATTCTCGGGACCGAGCGCCGAATTCCGGGACGTCAGGCTCACGGTCCCGCTCGACGCGGGATCTGAGCGCGCATTCTTCGAGATCAAGCCCAGCGGCCGACCTCCCCATGGGGCGGCCTTCAAGCTTGGCGAAGTGACAGAATCGCAACTACCCCACTCGATCTCGCTCGTGGTGTGGAAGGGCGAGGCGGCAGCGAGCGCTAACGCAGGCGTCGACGGGACAGGCGACGGCGGGCCGACAGCGTTTAGCGCCCGCTACGACGGCCCACCGCGAAAGGCGCTCTTGAGACTGGACGAGAGGTTTGATCCCCGCTGGCGATTGACCATCGACGGCCGCGAGACTGACAAAACGGACCACGTAGTCCTCGACGGCTATTTCAATGGCTGGTTCATCGATCTGAAACCCGGCTCGGAAATCAGGGCCGGCTTCGCCTTGGAGCCGTTTTACGGCTGGTTACAGGTTGCGAACGTCCTGATCCTCCTTGTCTCGGTGGTCATCGGCTGGTGGCCCGCCAGACTCCTTCCGACCGCTCGTGTTTGATACATCCGCGGCCCCAAAATCCTCCGCCGCGCGCCTAAAGCCCTATTTGCTCGCCGTCTTGCTCGTTATCGCCGGCGCGATTCCATGGGTGCTGCCGGCAACTCTGCTTCCGGTCTACTGGACCAAAGGCTCTGCTTTTGAGCTTGGCCCCTTCCCCGAAGGCTGGAGCCTGACCCAGGAGATCGAAACGCGGTTCGCCGGACACATTGGTTTTTCGTTTTCGGCACGGCCCGAAATGCAAGATGGTCGAACTCCTGAACTGGAGATCCGGCTCGAAGACGGCGACGAAGTCCTGTGGGCCAATCGAGTTCGGATCGACTCGAAGGAAATGAAGCGCTTCACCGTGACGTTCCCCGTCGTCACGACTCCAGGCTGGTATTTCGTAGTGCTCCCCGGCTGGTATCAGGTGCGAATTCGCGTTCTTGAGACGGGTCAGGGCGGGGTTGTATTTCGCGGCGCAAACAGCTTGGCTGAAACGTCACCCTACGTCCTGAACGTCATGGACGCCGGTCAGCCCGACCACCTGACCCTTGATTTCCAGGTCCTGCGAGCAGACTCCCGGCCAGCGAGCTGGTTCGCTGGCCGGCCGCCGACGAGTCCGGTCATATGGCTGATCGCGTTTGGCTTGGGAGCCTCTATCGTCGCCCCATTGCTGGCAAGCTGGTTGTCGGATCTTCGCCGTTGCTACTCCAGCACCGCGACGTTGACTATCTCCCTATTCGCCGCCTGTGCCCTGGTCGCCTACATCGCCGTTATCCCGATTATCCAGGCTGGTGGCCTGGGTACTTTCGGGGTATCGAGACTGCGGTTGGTGCTATCGATGGCCGCATTTCCACTCGCGTTTGCGCTGTCCCATTTTCTTTTCGGTCTCGACTTAGCGTCTCGCGCGAACGGATCAAGAAACGTCTTGTACAGAGGTTTGCTCGTCGTTTCTCGAATACCGCTTCACTGGCTGCGGGGCTGGCGATTGATCTGCCTCTGGATTTGGCGGTATGTCCTTCGCTGGTGGCGGGGAGCGCCATTGATACTGGCGGTCCTTTCAGGAATCTATATCGCCGCCGGCGACTACCCGACGGCCGACCTCCTCGCCAAGAGCGCCGTAGTCTCTCTGATACCGGCCGCATTCTGGCCTCGTAAACACCCAGACACCAACTGCCCCTAGCGGAAATGCGAGGGATTCTGGCGGGCTAGTTTTCGAAGTAGTCGGCGTTTATCTGGAGATATTTCTCCTGGTCGGGAGGCAGGTCGAAGTCCGGATATATGGCCTCGACTGGACACGCCGGTTCGCACGCCCCGCAGTCGATGCAATCGACCGGATCGATATACAGCATTTCCACCGACTCGAACCGGTCGTCGTCGGTTCGCGGATGAATGCAGTCGACCGGGCACACGTCCACGCATGAAGCGTCCTTCACTTCGATGCAAGGTTCGGTTATCACATAGGTCATGCGCTGGGCGCTCCCTTTAAATCGGGGTTCGGATATTGCAAAAGGTTCAGACTCAAGTCTACTAAGAGATCACGCTTGGCACGCGCCAGGAATTCAAGTGAAAGATTCGACGGCACGGCAATTGCCTGAGAGCACTTCCGTCTACTGCGTGCCCGCACGCGCTGTTTTCGTATGATTTGCAATGAGAGGCTGGACCCATTTCCCACGGAGATCGAAAATGGCCGACGCGCTGTCTGAATCCGAAATCCAATCGAAGCTAGGCGCGCTCGAACGCTGGACGCGCAATGGCGACGCCATCGAGCGCACTTTCAGGTTCGCTGCGTTTATGGACGGTATTGAGTTCGTCAATCGCCTTGCCCGCGCAGCCGAGGCGGCGGACCACCATCCCGACATTGACATCCGCTACACCAGAGTAAAGTTGGGGCTTACCACCCACAGCGTCGGCGGCCTAACCGCGCTGGACTTCGATATGGCTTCCCAAGCCGACCGCCTGGCCGGAGCGACCACCGAATAGGACGCGAAAAACACGGTTGCCCTGCCTCGGACCGGCAGCCAAACCCCCCGGATAACGATCGGTTTCTGGCTCGCGGACCCGCTTGCCGAAACCCTAAGACCCGGGCTGCAGAATCCTGCCGGTTGCGACCGGCCCCCCGAGACCGTGCAGTACTAGCGCTGGGCTACTTGGCCTTCCTCAACATGGGCAAGCCCGTGCGCGAGTTCTCCATGACTTCATAACCCTCAGGCAACTCATCAAGCACGTTATCGCGCGCCTCGCCCGCGAAGTAGTAGATCGTTTGCACCCGACCGCCGTTGAGGGTCACGTCTTTGGAGTGCAGAAAGTAGGTCTTATCCGATTTCTTGCTCTGAACAGAATATGCCAATAGGGTGCCTCCCTTTTCATCGTCACGGTGCGTTACGCACGGAACGACAAGCCAACTCTCAAATAATGACGCGCCGGTCGAAGCCTCTGCGATCAGCGCGCCCCGTAGTATCGAATCACCCGTCAAACAATGCAAGTTACAAATTCATGCCTCGAAGCGGCTCGGCAAGACCGGGGCGGAAAGATCCGCCCGCTGGCAAACCGGGTCCGATTCGTGCCCAAAGGGGATCGCGCGGCTCTCTCCGGCAAGCGGCCTTGCCGGCGGTGGCGGTGCGCCCCGCCGGCTCAAACTGCTACGTCTCGTCCTCGGCGCCGCAGACGGGCAAGTCGATTTCATCAAGGTCGCTGCGCGGCACTTCTTGCCAAGCCTCCGGCACGCACCCCGTGAACTCGTTCCCACCCGCAAGATACAGCCTTCTCAGGTTAGTGAGGTTAGCCAATTCGGCTGGAATATCGCCGGTCAGCTGGTTTTCCGCGAGCCCCAGCACTGTCAGGTTGGTGAGATTGCCCAGCTCCGGCGGAATCTCGCCGCTCAGCCGGTTCACCCGAAGCCACAGCTCGTCCAAGTTGACGAGGTTGCCCAATTCAGGTGGAAGCTCGCCGCTCAGCCGGTTCAAGTCGAGGTCCAGCATTGTCAAGTTCGTGAGGTTCCCCAACTCGGGTGGGATCGGGCCGCTCAACTCGTTGCTCCAGAAGACCAGCCAGGTCAGGTTCGTAAGGTTGCCCAGCTCGGCCGGGATCGGGCCGCTTAACTGGTTCAACGTGAAGTCAGCTTGCGCCAGGTTGCTGAGGTTGCCGATCTCGGCCGGAATCTCACCGGTCAACTGGTTGATGCCCAGGGCTACCCATCCCAGGCTGGCCAGGTTGCCGATCTCTGGCGGTATCTCGCCGCTCAACTGATTCGCCCAGAGAGCCAGCCGCGTCACGTTGGCCAGGCTGCCGATCTCCGGCGGTATCTCGCCCCGAAGCTGGTTGCCAAAGAGGTCCAAATCCACGAGATCGGTCAGACGGCCTATCTCGGCCGGGATCTCGCCGCTTAATTGGTTCTGCGAGAGGTCCAGTTCAGTCACGCGGCCGTCATCGTCCGCCGTCACGCCGTACCAGTCGTCCAGCGGCTCGTCGCTAAGCCAGTTGCGGTTGCTGGTCCAGTTGTCGCCGTCGGTCGCGTGATAGAGCGCCACCAGCGCGTCCCTGAACGAAGTCCCCTCCGGTACGTAGGTCTGGCCGTAGTAGAGCGGCTTGGCCGGGCCGAAGCTCCCGAACGACTTGTAGCTGCCGAAGGGGTAGACGACGTCGCGGACATCGTCACCCAGGAATCGCAGATGTACCGGCTCGGCATCGCCGGGGCGGTATTCCAGCACTACGGCCTGGAAGTACTGCCGGATGACTCCGGGATCGGCGTCTTCAATGCCGAGCGCGGCCTGCGGGTTATCGTCGTAACGGGCGTCGCTCTTCGGGTAGCCAAACGTGTACATGCCGCCCAGCGCTTCGAAGAAGTCCAGGAACCCGGTCTCGGTGCCATCGACCGCCACGTTCGATACCCGGTGTCCCCAGGGACCGATTTCCATGCCGGGCTGCTCGCTCAGCAGGTCGGGCTCCACGCCCAGGTCGTCCGAGCCGCCCAGACCGCCGCCGAGGTAGTCCCAGGCCAACCGTCGCTCCATCTGCCAGACGCCGCCGTGGGCCTGGCAATCGACCACTCCGCGCTGGTAATACTGGGTCAACGCGCCGGGCAGCTCCTGGATCACTTCCGAGGTGGCGAAGCCCCAACGGGCCAATCCGCCGGTAACTCTGTAGTGGGTCAGGAAGTCGCAGGTAACTTGCTCGTCACCAATCACTACGAGCAGGTCGGGAATGTTGTGCGAGAGATCGCTGTCGGGTTTGTTGAACACGGACCTCTTCACCATCGCGGAAATGTCGGAGTGGCCGTCCGCTTCGGATGCCGACTTCATTCCTCCCTCCGGATGCCCAGCCAGGACCGGCGTGGCCAGCGCCACGAATGCCAGTACCAGGGTAAGAAATACGCCGACAAGGCGGCCGGCCAAAAGGGAGCGTAAGGGGGGACGCGGACGGCTCACGATCTGCTGTGACCTCCTGGCTACTATGCCTGTGAACACCTGATATCAAGCGCCCAAGTATAGAAAAATTCTGAGCCGCCAAACTAACGTAATTCGCCACGGTGCGGGCCAGAAGCTGGGATCCCTTATCGGTCAATCCGCTTCGACCTGTCGGCCTCCGTGCGCGCACGGGCAGGCGCGCCACCGGCTGGATCAAGTGCATACACCCGAAACCGGTTAGGGGTCTTGTATTTCAAAGGCTTGGTAGGCAGCGGCGTAAGGTACGTACTACCAGCTTGCCACCGATCACGCTGGATTGGCGGAGTGACAACCCGCTGCGCGATGCCCCTCAGCGGTGGCGTGCCCCAGGGCGCCGCTAGGCAACGACAACGCCCGTACCGGGCATCGACTTGACCGCCCATACGTATCTTCACAAAAGCAGGAATGACGCTGCCGTCTGACGTGTGCCGTACCCGTGCAACCCATCGCGCGTTTCCTGATACACTACCGGCGTCGTCACGCATATTTCGTACACTGATCGTGCGTAAGCCATGAGAGCAAGTGACGCGAACGGCCCTTCAGGGTTTCGTGCGGTCTTCATAGGGCTGGGAGGCCGCCTATGATCGAAGCCTGAAATTGACCGGCCACAGGCAGTGGCCGGTTGTTTGCTTTCATGGACAGAGCGTTTCTGTCCTTCGTGTGAGACGGGACCAGCTCGCGGAGACCCATCGACTTTGACGATTACTAACCGTGGCGTTGCTGGTCGCAATAAATCCGGGAGGATCGCACCGTGAATCTAATCTCATCGCTTCGCCTTAAGCCGCGGAGCATGGTTGTGGCCATAATGGCGGCCACACTGCTGACGGCGTTGGCCGCCGGCAATGTCCTGGCGGAAGATGATTCCATGATGATGGCCGGCGACGGCCAGACGCTCTCATCTCAGCCGCCCGAAGTCCAGATACTGTTCGTAGCGCACTACGGCGACGACGCGGAAGCTCAGTGGGTGCGCGAGCATAACGCGGCCATCGGCTACTCCATGGACGGCATGATGGACGACGACATGATGGACGACGACATGATGGACGACGACATGATGGACGACGACATGATGGACGACGACATGATGGACGACGACTCCATGATGGACGGCGACATGATGGACGACGACATGATGGATCCCCGGAAGCACCCTCTCTATGACAAGGTCTTCCACGTCGCCTATCAACGCAGCGGCGACTTGGACTTGGCCCGCCAGATCACCGAAGACGTGATAGCGCGCGGGACGATCGAGGACTTCCTGGCCGGTCGTGACATGGGCGTGATCTACGGTGTCGTCGGCATGATGATGGACGACGACGACATGATGGATGACGACATGATGATGGACGATGACATGATGGACGACGATAAGTAGGAGACTCCTCGGGTCGTGGGGGGCTCCGAAAGGCGGCCTCCCGCAGCCCGACGAGTACCCGGTCGGACCGTTCAAGATGGACGGCGGCAAGCTCCGGGATCCGGCGTGACGCTTCGATGGATATCCAGGCTGGCGCCTCCTGATCTTCCGCCGACTAATCGGCCAACATGGGAATCATTGGGCAACAGAGGACTCGGACCTGTAGGACTCCACAATGCCAACGTGGCGCTCTTGCAGGCCGAGTTCCCTGCCCGGCCATCCATGTGAATCGATCACAGCAGTCATTCGGTCCCAATTGCCATTCCTAGTCCCGCATAGGTAAGACGGTGGCAAAGCCGCCGTCGACGGGCGCTGCGTCGGCGAACGTCAAATCGACCAAGAACGCCTGCTGTTGATCGACAACGCAACTCGCCAATGACACGAAGCGCGTCGTACGATGGGCGTGGCGACATTGAAGGAGATTGAAGTGAAAGTCACCGATCGTCGTTTCCGACGACGGCTTGCGGCGCTGGGAGTCGCTCTTGTCGTTGCCGCCCTGAGCGCCTGCGCTGATAGTTCGGCCCCTCTACCCGAGGACACGCCGACGGTCACGCCAACGGTCGCCCCGACGGCCACTCCAACACCCGTCTCTCCGGACCGGACCGCGCTAGTCGCGATCTACAACGCCACCGACGGCCCAAACTGGACCAACCGGGAGTACTGGCTGACCGATGAGCCGGTGTCCGAATGGCACGGCGTTACGACTGACCCCGACGGCCGGGTCATTGAATTGGCTCTCGGCGGCAACGGCTTGAGCGGGGAGCTACCCGCCGAGTTGGGCGACCTCGCCAACCTGACGGCGCTGTGGCTCTATGGCAACCAGTTGAGCGGCGAGATACCGCCCGAATTAGGCAACCTCGCCGACCTGACGAATCTGTGGCTCGACGACAACCAACTGACCGGCGAGATACCCCCCGAGCTGGGCAACCTCGCCAACGTGACCGCGCTGTCCCTCTCCGGCAACCAGTTGAACGGGGCGATACCACCGGAGTTGGGCAACCTCGCCAGCTTGACGGCGCTGTATCTCAATGACAACCAGTTGAGCGGCGAGATTCCTCCCGAGTTGGGCAACCTCGCCAACTTGTCAATGCTGTGGCTCAGCGAAAACCATTTGGACGGGGAGCTGCCGCCCGAATTGGGCAGCCTCTCCGAACTCTCGGTCCTGTACATCCAGGACAACGCGCTGAGCGGGTGCGTCCCGGGAAGCCTTGAAAGCCAGTTGGAGACGACTTTTTCCAATCTTGGCGGCCTGCCATTCTGCTAGGACTTGACGTCCGGGCCACCAAGGTCGACGCCCGCTTTAGCACCTCGCCCCGACCATCGCGAGCGAGTCTGTAAAAGCAAACAGAGGTGGCTGCTACCGGCGTGTCACTCCGCTGCGTAGCCCATGACTAGATCGCGCAGGGTCACGATGCCAACGGCGTTGCGGTCGTGGTCGATGACCACGGCGCGTGAGAGCTCAAAGCGCGTGAGTAGGCGGACGGCGTACCTGGCTAGCATTTCCTCCGGCAGAGTCAGGAGCGGTTTGGACATGATCTCGTAGACGTTGACGCGCTCCGGGGCGCGGTTGTCGGCGATCACGCCGCGCGCGAGGTCGGCGACCACGACAAGGCCCAACTCATCATCCTCGTTACGCCGGTTGACCACGAGCGAGCTGACCCCGTGCCGCTTCATCAGCACCAACGCGTCGGCGACGGTGGCGAGCCCGTCGATAGTGTGTAGCTCTTCGACCATGAGGTCTCTCACCCTCATAGGATCACTATCCGTCATATTTCGGACTCCAACTCCTCCAGGATTGTGGGCAACTGCGTATTGAGTCCCACGGCGTCTTCTATCGGAACTTGGAAGGCGATGCCGGAACCGGGCTCGGAATCGAGGCGCGCCGCGTCGCGGATGCGCTCGAGGATTTCGCGGGCCCGCGTCTCGACCACTAGGAAGAGGGCGACATTGCGCTTGGGTGCGAGGTCGAGGCCGAGGAAGGTCTTTTCCGGTTTCAGGCCGGCGCCCCGCACGCTGGTGATGACCGTGTCGCCGGTGGCGCCTTCCGCCCGCGCCGCGTCTACCACCACGTCGATCTTCTCGTCGCCTACCAGGGCAACAATCAGCTTTAGTCTCACGACTCAGCCTCCTCGGGAAGTTTGGACTTCCGCCTGCGCCCCAACCAAGACGTGGCAATAGAGTATCCCAGCACCGTAATGATTGGGAATACGCTGGCGAAGGCGATGAGTCCGAATCCGTCTATCAAGGGACTCCGTCCGGGAACGCTCGCGGCCAGGCCCAGTCCGATAGCTGCGACCACGGGTACCGTTACGGTCGAAGTGGTAACGCCGCCGCTGTCGTAGGCAAGCGGCACTATGCTCCGGCTGGACTTGAACGTTAGCAACATGACGACGATGTAGGAACAGATGATGTACCAGGGCAAGGGTGTGCCGGTGACAATTCGGAAGCAGCCCAGCGCCACGCCCACCGCAACTCCGACCGCCACCGCGATCCTGAGTCCCCACGCGTGAACGGCTCCGCCTGATGCGTCGCGGGCCTTCATCGCCACGGCGACGAGCGACGGCTCAGCCACGGTCGTCGCAAAGCCGATGGCGGCGGCGAAGGCGTAGAGCGGCAGGTAGTCGTACCAGTCGATGCCGTCAGCCAGTCTGTCCGCTCCGATGGTCTCGGGTGCGGTGAGCTGCCGCGCCATGGTCTTGCCAATCGGAAAGAGCGCGTTCTCCAAGCCTATGACGAACAGTGCCAGTCCCACCAGGACAAGCACCGACCCCGCAGCTATCCGGCGCAGGTTGGGCGGCTTGCGACGCAGAAAGAGTAGTTGAAAAACGAGCAGGACGGCGACGATGGGGGCCACGTCCAGGACGGTGGACAGCAAGGCATCGGTAAGGGTGCGGACAAAGTCCGTCATCAGGCCACCATCCCGTAAGCGAGGACGCAGACCATTGGCGTGAGGCTTGCGAAGGCTATTAGACCGAAGCCATCGATCATGGGGTTGCGTCCGCGTGTGGCCGTGGCGAGTCCGACGCCGAGCGCCGTCACGAGCGGGACTGTGATCGTGCTGGTTGTCACGCCACCGGAGTCATAGGCCACTCCGACGATTTCTGCCGGGGCGAAGACGGTCAAAGCGGTCACCAGCACATATCCCCCAACGATGAGCCAGTGGATCGGCCAGCCTTTGAGGATTCGCACTATGCCCAGCACGATGGCGGCGCCAACAGATATGGCCACGACCATGCGCAGCTCTAGGGCGTAGGTTGCGCGCGCGCCGTCATCATCTGCGATGGCGCCGGCTTCGGCGGCGACCGCGGCAGCCTCGTCGGCGACGGCGATCAGGGCCGGCTCCGCTATCGTCGTGCCGAAACCCAGGCAGAAGCCGAATGCCAGCAGGATGACAACGCTGCCCTTCTGCGCGAAGCCCTGCGCGAGCGCCTCTCCCAGGGGAAACAGGCCGCTTTCTAGCCCCTGGACAAATAGGGTCAGCCCGGCTATCACGCAGAGGAGTCCTATGAGCACGCTCGCCAAATCGGGGAAAGGCTGGCGGAGCACCACGATCTGGAAGAACGCGATTACGAGGATGATTGGCGCCAGATCCCGCAACGCGTTGAGAGTCAATCGCTGCATCGCAACCAGGAACTGGATCACGCCTTCTGCCTGCTTATCTGGATTTGCGCCGGCCCGTCGCAGGGAGCGCTATAGGGCGGCGTGGAGTCGTTCAAGGTAGGATAGCTAGGCGGTACCGTTTGAATGCCATGCTTCCAGGACCCATATGAGAAGTGGGAAACGCTTGTCGAGCAGGGCTAAATCAAGTCCCAATCTGAACTTCAACACGACGGTTCTCGATTTAGTCTACGTTGGTGGGCAAGACAGGACTCGAACCTGTGACCTCCACGATGTCAACGTGGCGCTCTAACCGGCTGAGCTACTTGCCCGGTCACCCTTGTGAACCTACCACAGCACTCGCTTCGTCTCAATAACCTTTACCGGTCAAGTCTCCCCCGTGCACGTTGAGCCTCGCTCCCCTGAGCTTGCCGAAGAGCCTGTCCTTGGGCAGGCTCTTCGGCATTGCAGATAGGGCGGTTCGCGCACCGCCCCGACTCCGGGTGACTAGAAGGGCGATTAGGTCGAACGAAGACGCCGCGCTAATGCGTTTCTCGAAAGCGCGACAACCCGCCCGCAGCCGGAACACTCGATCTCGACCGTGATGCCGGCGCTCTTCACAACCCATTCCGTCGAACCGCACGGATGCAGCTTCTTCAACCGGACGCGGTCTCCTGCGGAAACTCGGGGTTCAGAAGGACGGCTCCCCATCGGCCAGAGTCAGGCGACTTCGGAGATACGGACAGGACCGCACAAAGCCTACAGTCCCGCGTTTATCAGCCCGCGCAGCCTTTTTGCCTCAGCCGTGGAGCTCTTCCAGTAGCTCCCCGCCTCGCCCGCGTACAGAACCGACCGCGACGCGTTTATGACGAACGTCGCCGGATGGGAGCCGCCCACCTCCGCCAGGCAAGCAGCTAAATCGCCCGCCTGCGCGCCCACGCCCGGTATCAACAGCGACAGCGAGGGAGTGTCCCGCCGCGCAAGCGCCAGGGCTTCGACCTCGTCGGCGCCGATCACCAGGCCGCAGTTGCCCAGCGAGTTCCAGTCCGACGCGGCTCTCGCCACTTCGGCGTAAAGCGGCTCACCCGCTCCCGACTCCTGAAACTCGCGCGCGCTCGGATTGCTCGTCTTGCACAACACGAACGCTCCATGCGATTCAAGTTGTAAAAAGGGACGAGCCGAGTCGCTGCCTTGGTACGGATTCACGGTAACGGCGTCAAAACCCAGGACGTCGAACGCCGACGCCGCGTAGCGCTCGGCCGTGTTGCCGATGTCGCCCCATTTCGCGTCGCCGATGAGGATGATCTCCGGCGGGATCCGTTCACGCAGGCTCGACAGAAGGTCGAATCCCCAGCTTCCCAGCGAGAGGAAGAAAGCGAGATTGGGTTTGAAAGCCGCCACGTGCTCCGCGGTCGCGTCGACGATTGTCCGCAGGAATGCTTCAATGCCCGGGTGGTCCCTGGACACTGAACTCGGCAGGCGGCGGATGTCCGGGTCGAGACCGACGCAAAGAAAGCTCTGTCGCGAATGGATTGCCGCTTGAAGTCTCTGATTAAAGCTGGCTATATCAGCGCCGCCGTTCAAGCGTGCCGGAGTCCGTCAGTGTCTTCTCCATCGGAAAAACGCACATCAATTCTATACGGCCAGCGAATCGTAATTCTCTTTCAGCCAAGCGTTCCCTTCTGAAATTTCCGCAAGATCTCCGCGTTCGTAAAAGAGGGCCCATGGGTGTATGCCTTTCCTGCCCAGCATCCCTATTCTGCGGTGATCTTCCAATTGCAGATCGATTAACGCATCCAGGATTGCTTTGGGTTCCGCCCCATAGGCCTCCGAAAGTGTAAGTAATCTGGCCCTGAGATCAGGCCTTTCGGAAAATCCGGCTTTTTTCCAGTAGTCGTCTCCTCGAAGAGGCACGGCATACCAGGCAAACTGACTAACGTCACCGATAGGATCGCCGGGTTCGGCAAAGTCCCAGTCGATTACTCCTTTCAAGGTTCGCCCTTCCCAGACGGTATTCCACGGTCCAAGATCCCCGTGTCGGATGGTCATTCTCGGTCGCCAGGTCAGTTGCGGCACACGCCATTTAGCATCCTCCGGCGGCTCGAAGTCTTTCACTGCACTGTGATATCGACGCAGAAAAAGCGCGACCTCGGCGAGGCCCTCTTCCTTGAGCATCGCTTCCGGCCATGGCCGTCGAGCCGTCTCGCCCCGAATGAACGAAAGTACCTCTCGTCCCGTCTCATCGAATCCAAGGACGCGGGGAACGCCGGACAAGCCAGCCGCCTCCAGGTGGCGCAGCAGGGAATGGACGGCTGGAGTCCACCTGCCCGTAGACCTGCGCACCGTGTCTCCGATCCGCGTAACGGAAGTGACGCCTCCTTGAGCAGACTGGCCATCTTGCAGCATCGTCAGTTCTGTTGAAGCCTTATAAGCGGGTGCTCACGTGTCTCGCTGCGCGTCTTCTCACGAACTACTCAATTCGAAAGATCCGACCACCAGCGCCAGAGGATTGACTGCACAGGGTTGTATGGTGCATTCGCGCGTTGAATTTGCCCCCAAAGCACGCCTATCATATACGCGAATTCAGTCTTTCCATTGTTCATGGAGGAGTAAGGTGGGCTGGTTCTCGAAACTGTTTGGGGGCAAGGGCGGGGCGGACCTTGGCGTCAGACACACAATCAAGGTGCTTCCCCGGGAAACCGTGCGGAGCATCGCTCAACGGGAGTATGGAGACGCGTCCAAGTGGGAGATCATCTTCAACAAGAATAAGTGGCGGTTTGACGGGGAAGACCCCGCCACGATCTATCCCGGCATGGACCTCGACATTCCCGAAATCGAAGACTCGTCCAAGTAAGAGGCCGACGCGGCGGCGACTCAGCCAGGGGAGAAGTCTGCGTCAGGATCGTTGGCGTGGTGCCGAAGGTCGGGATCGAACCGACACGAGGTTGCCCTCACTGGTTTTTGAGACCAGCGCGTCTACCTGTTCCGCCACTTCGGCGTGCAGGAGTGGAGGGACTCGAACCCCCGACCTACGGTTTTGGAGACCGTTGCTCTGCCAACTGAGCTACACTCCTAACGGCTTTTCATGGTAACTGCGACTTGTCCGTATTCGCAATAGTGAGTCCCGATTTATCGCAGTTCCCAGTCAGGATTCCCCGCCGTTGGGTAAACCGCCCACACGGGACGTTTGAGCACATCAAAAAGACTATGGTTCCGCTCTCCAGACGCTGCCGTACTCCTTGACCGTCGATTTCAAATCCGGGCTCGGTATCATTTGATTACGGCATTGGTTAGAAAGACGGATGCCGTTGTGCGCCTGACAGATCGAAGTCCCGCGGGCCGTTCGGCTGCGGGAGTTCTTCCACTTCCTCTCAAGGAGGGACCTTGACCGCAATTTCCGCTGAAGATGCCGCAATGGCACTGCCCGGCTGGCCGCCCGATTTCGCGGCCCTTTACGAGGCGTTGACCGGGGACTTCCGTGGCGACGTGCCGATGTATCTCGAAATGGCCAAGCGCCACGAGGGGCCGATCTTGGACCTTGCCTGCGGAACCGGAAGAGTGGCCATACCGCTGGTCGAGGCCGGTCACTCGGTTGTCGGAATCGACTTCGACGCCGGCATGATCGATCTCGCCACGTCGAAGGCCAAATTGCTGGGGCTGCGTCGAAACATCTCGTTCATCGAGGCGAACATGATCGACTTTGATCTCGGTCGGAAGTTCCCGCTAATCATGGCGGGGGGGAACTCGCTCATTCACTTGCTCGACTTCCGGCTCGTGCTGAAGGCCATCGAGCGTTGCCGCGAGCATCTCGAAGACGACGGCAGTTTCTTCCTGGCGTTCGAGACCAGCCCCTATATGGCCGCCGCCGGGAAGTACAGGGTCGAGCGCGAACGCCCGCGTCAGGTATTCAATCGGGGCACCGGTCAAACGCTGCTCTATCGGGGAACGATCACGGTCGACCCCAATTTTCAGCGGATCATTCGGCACCACGAGTTCGCAAATCCCCGCGCGCCCCACGACCCCACCAAGACCGCGGTGTTCGATTACGCCACCCGCCCAATTTATCCGGGTGAGTTGGAGCTCATGCTGGACATTTGCGGACTAAAGGTCGTCGAGATATTCGGCGACTACGATCTCAGGCCTCTAACCCGGCAGAGTGAAAAGTTGATAATGCGGTCGGTCAAGAAGTGATCGGGCAACCGGAGGCGGTCCTTGTCGGCTCGAGCGCGCGTTGGTCGAGTATGCAAGCTGACGCGGTATTGTTGCGGGAGCGCGCCGCGCGAGCGGTCCACGAGTTTCCCTCCTCCTGACAGGCGGGCGCGGCTCTGACGGCTCGCCGCGAAGCTCCGCCGCCATATCCGGGGTTTATCAATTGGGCGAATTGAACAGTCCTTTCCATCCAGTAGCTCCCAGTAGCTCCAAGCTCAGCTACGGTTCGGCCCGCCCGCGGATCGAAACATGAAGATCATGACGTTCAACATCCTCGAGGGGGGAGACTCCCTCCTGAACAACCTGACCTACCGCCTCGACACCATCGCCCGGATTGTCCGCGGCGCAAACCCGGATATCGTAGCCCTTCAAGAGTGCACGGATTGGGACAAAGACGGCCAGAAAACGCTGCACGAGTTCGAGCGGCAGGTGGGTATGCTAGCCCTGCTCGCGGTAACCAACGGATTCCCGGTGGGACTGCTTGTCAAACCCGACTACGGAATCATGTTCGCCGATGCGCTTACAAAGGGATTTTGGCACGGTGCGCTGGACGTGGTAGTAGCCGACGCGGACAACGTGACCACCCGATTCATGAACGTACACCTGCATCCAAACGACCCTCGAGTAAAGTTCCGGGAAATAAGCAAAGTGCTGGAGCAGTACGAGGGCGGGGAACGGACGATCATTCTCGGCGACATGAACTCCCTGAGCCACCTCGACAAAATCGAGCTGTCCGACTTATCTGAACAAACTCAGTCGCGCCAGGTCGTCGACGGCGCGCTCGACTTCCGGGTAAGCAGGTCGCTGCAGGCGGCCGGCTTTGTAGACGCCTACGCGGCCCTTCACGCGGGAAATCCGGAACCGACCATACCCACGCGCGCGGCGCGCGGGTCCATCTTCACGCCGGCCCGGCTCGACTACATATACGTCTCGCGCGACCTGCGAAGCTCGTTGAGGTCCATCGAAGTGGTCAAGAACGATGACTCGGACGTCGCCTCCGACCACTATCCGCTCGTGCTCGAAATTGCCGACGCGTCAATGAACGGAAGAACCTGAAGCCGACCCGGCTCACAAAAGCGCTGCCGGATCGGCTCAGACGACACGCCATCTCGGCGTTTCGCCCAGGAGAATCTTCCTGACTTCACCGGCGGCGTCCGACTGCATCTGCCGGCCCGACTTCTCCGACCGCCACGCCATGTGCGGCGTGAGGATCAGGTTTGGCAGCTCCAGCAGCCGCTCGTTCCAGGTGGGCGGTTCGGGGACGAATACGTCGAGACCGGCCGCCGTTAGTTGGCCGCTCCGCAGCGCGTCGTACAACGCGTCCTGGTCTACGACACCGCCCCGCGAGACGTTGACGAGTAGACTGCCCCTCTTGAATTTGGCCAGTGTCTCGGCGTTTATCATCTCTTTCGTCTGGTCGGTCAACGGTACATGCAAGGTGACCGCGTCCGCCTCGCTGACGACCTCCTCCAGCGAAACGCAAAACCGAATGCTCCAATCGGTCGGGATTTCCAGTTCCTCATGGTTGATGAGTGGATCGAAGACGAGCAAGTTCATCCCTACGCCAGCCGCTATTCCGGCTGAACGGGTCCCCGTACGCCCAAAACCGACGATTCCGAGATTCTTACCCCTCAAGACCACGGGCCGGTAGGCTTTGCCAAACGGGTCCCACGTGTTACGCAGCCGCACGTCGGCATCCGAGAACGTCAGTTGCCTGGCAAGCGCAAACAGAAGCCCCATCGCGTGCTCGGCTACCTCGGTCGACATAGCCTCCGGCGAGTTGCAGACCGTTATCCCCCGCCTCGCCGCCGCGTCGACCTCTATTTGATCGATCCCGACTCCGTATCCGGTAACAACCTTTAGATTCGGTCCGGCGGCAAATACCTCGTCATCTATAGTCGCGGCATCCACCAGGATGGCGTGCGCGTCGGCGACCTCGGTGAGCAGCGCCTCGCGCGATTCGCCGTCTGCGTGCACCAGATCGGCGATGTCTCCAAGCTGCTCGGACTCCGGCTCGTCGTTCTCGAATCCCGACCCGGCGATCACGACCTTGAAACGGTGGCTTTCCGTCATTGCGCCCTCACTTTCGAGCTAAAGCGGCGGAGTGTAGGAATGCCGCCGCCGGCGGTTGTTCATAGTATTGAGTTGATCGCCAAAGCCCAAGCCGAAGTTCGGCAGTGGTTTTGAGGTTGCGAGCTTGCCCGATCCCAATATTTCCTCCGAACCGGCAGTCAAACTGGACTCGCTGCTAGGCAACGTCCGCAAGTTCTACCTGTACCGGCTCTTTTCGGGACTCGGCGCATATGTATGGCTCCCGATCGCTCTCCTCTACTTCGTCGAACACGGTATTACCGTTACCGAAATCATGCTGCTCTGGTCGCTTTTCAGCATCGCGATCCTCGCGTCCGAAGTCCCCACCGGCGTCATGGCCGACAGGCTGAGCCGCAAATGGAGCGTGGTCGCCGGCCGAACCCTGTCCGCGGCAGCATTGGTCGTGTTCCTTTCAACTCCCAGCTTTTCTCTCATCATCGTCGGATACTTGGCGTACGGCCTCGGTCATGCGCTCAGCTCAGGCGCCGACTCGGCGCTTCTCTACGACTCGCTCAAGCTCTCCGGCAGGGAGAGTTCATTTCGACGGGTCATAGGCACGGCCCTCATGTGGCAGCTATCCGGTCAGGTTGCCGGCCCCTTGATAACGGGCATCGTCGTGGGAATCGGAGATATGTCTTGGGCGCTGATGGCCGGAGTCCTCTTCTATCTATCGTCCGCGCTCGCGGCGGCCTTCCTGATCGACCCACCCACGCTCCCCGCAACCCGAGCTGCGGAGCCGGTCATCGGCTCCAGCTTCGCGGGACACCTTCGCCACCTGAATACGAGCCTTCGGGTCGTAACGGGTAGCCGCGAGCTTCTCGCGATCGTTGTAATCGGACTCGTCATCTTCGACTTCGCAGAGTTGATGAAGCGTCCGTTCGTCCAGCCGTATCTTGTTTTTTTCGGGTTCAGCGCCAGCCAGATCGGCTACCTGTACTCGCTGTTCGTCGCCGTAGCTGCCGTCGTCGCAAGGGTGTCCCACAGGCTCGACGAAGCATTCAGAGGCGATGAGCGCAAGCTGATCACCATCACCGCGGCGGTCGGCGTCGCTGGTCTCCTCTCACTTGTTAACGCCACCGCCACGTGGCTGGCGGTCGCGGCCGTTTTCGTGATGTTCTCGCTTGATTGGGGACTTCGTGAACCCCTCATCCAGACCAGCCTTAACCGCCGCGTACCGTCGGAATATCGGGCGGCTTGCCTGTCGGTAGTCAACATGATTTTCAGCTTTGTGACCGTCTTCACCGGCCCGTTCTTCGGTTTTCTGGTGGATGCCTACTCGCTAAAGACCGGTCTGACGGTTTTCCAGTTCACATTCGGACCGCTCCTCTTGATCGCCGCGGCCATTGGCTGGTCGGTTCTGCGACCTGTACCCAGTGCCGTTTCAGATATGAACCTGAGATAAACCATGAACGCCGAAGTTCGACGCGCACTCAACACTCATACGTTCGCGCCGACCGCCAGCCGCCGTTTGACGGTTTGGAGCATTGCCGCTTATATGCACGTGCCTGATTTGTGGAGCAAAGGGATGGTGTGATGGAAGTTCGCGTTGAGTTCCCCGAAGGCGTTCGATGCGTCGTTGCTCTCAGCTACGACCTGGAAATGTGCGCAGGTTACTCTCCGGTCAGTGTCAATCACGGCCGCATCATGGCCCCCGTGCAGGACTACGCTCTGCGCCTTTGTCAGACCGCCGAAGACTTCGGCGTGCAGCTTCACTTCTTCCACGTCGGTAACGGGCTGGAAGAGGAAGACGTTGGATATCTGCAAGAAATACTGCGCCGGGGACACGTTGTCGATAGTCACACCTACAGCCATATCCGCCTCGCCACGCCCGATTTCCACAAGCTCGACGCCGAGCTTGCGCTGACCAACCGCCTCCTCCAACAGCGGCTCGACTGTAAGTCAACGGTGCTCCGCGGTCCCGGCGGCGAACCTGACGGTTTGCACGGCCTCGAAGACAACCAGCGCGCGATTCTGAAAAACGGGTTCCGCTGGGTGACCTGCCACATGGACGTCACAATGGGACAAGACGGACTCGACTACGACGCCGCCGCGCCGTCGCGTCTCACGGCCTACGCCTATCCCACCGGCCTGATCGAGCTTCCCATCCAGGGCTGGATGGACCGCGGCTACTTCGACAGCTTCAGATGCGTTGATCAGGAAGCCTACGACCAGTGGCGCGCCGAGTCCGGTCACAAGCCTGTGTCCCAAGGATGGAAGTGCCCTTGGACGGACGAAGACGCGCTCGACGGCTGGATCGAATACAACCTTGCGGCGCTCGACTTCGCCTACGAAAACAGGCTTCTTTGGGTCCCCACCTGGCATCCTTACTCACACTACCTGCACGATCCCGAAAACCGGGCGCTGCCGGCGCTTCTGGAACGCGCGCGCTCGAAACCGGAGAAGGTCCACGTGGGTACGGTGCGCGACGCCGTGAAAATGCTGCGGGCCGGTTGAAGAGCCCGTTGAGCGACGCCGGCTGACCTCCGCCACTCAACCGCGCGTCCCGACAATGGCCGTAACGCAAGCACCGCTCGCCGGCGACACCGCGAGCCACCGCGTCCGAAACTTCGCCCTGCTGTTTGCGAGCGGCTCGATATCCATCGTCGGGATGAGTCTCGTCTCGTCGGTCACCATCATGCCGCTGTTCATGAGCCATCTCACGGACTCCCTCATCCTGGTCGGGGCCGTGCCGGCGGTTTGGGGTCTGAGCTTCACGCTGCCCCAGGCGCTGGGGCCAGGCATCTACGAAGGAAAGCCTGTCAAGAAGAGCCACATCGCGCGGCATCTGTTTTTCGGATCGGCGGTGTTCATGGCGTTCGGTGGCGTCGTCGTGGCCGCCGCCGAGGACCATCGCATTATTGTCCTGCTTCTCTTTTTTCCGGCGGTCCTGGCGTTTATGGGATCGATCGGACTCGCCCACACGGCCTGGATCGATGTAATCGGCAAGGTCATCGACCCGCGCGTCCAGAGCCGTTTTCTCGGGTCAAGCCACGCGGCGGGCGGACTGTTAGGCGCGGCGGCGATCACGCTGGCCTCACGGCTGATGGGCGATAACGCCTTCCCCAACGGGTTCGGATTCTCCATGGTCGTAGCCGGAGGGCTTTTCGCGGCGGGCGCGAGCCTCTTCTTCCTCCTCGTTGAGCAGCCCACGACTCCACGCAAGCGCTCCGGACTCGGATTCGTCGAGACGATAAAAGGTATTCCCGCCCTGTATCGAGCCGACCGAGTGTTCTTGCGCTACGGGGCGTCGCGGGTTGTCGTCATGTGGGGCATGTCCGCCTTCGCATTCTTCACCGTGTTTGCGGTGCGCGATTTGGGGGCGTCCGACGCCGACGCCGTGCGGCTCGCCGCCGTCCTCGTGGCCAGCCAGTTGATCGGAAGCCTCGGATTCGGCGCGCTCGGCGACCGCGTCAGCGCCAGATGGATGCCTCTCTACGGTTCGATTATCGCCGTAACCGGGCTGCTGGTTGCCTTTCTCACGGGTAGCATCGCCGGGATATACATCGCAATTTGCGCCGCCGGACTGACCATGTCCACGTTCATGATCTCCGAAGTCTCGGTGATCCTCCATCTGTCGCCTTCAGCCAGGCGGCCAACCTACTACGCCACCCACAGCCTCACCTCGGGACTGTTTATCGTTGCGGCGCCAATAGCCGCGGGCGCTCTTGTCAGCGCTGTCGGCTTCACCGCGATGTTCGGCGTGGCCGCGGTCGTGAGTTTGGTCGGCGTCCTGTTGACAGCCGAATTCGCCCGCGCCGCCGCCCGCCGCAACCCACCGTCGGCGACCATTGTCGGCGGCGGCCAAGGCGTGTCGATCGACTCCCGCTACCCCTGAGACCGGCAACTCGCCAACCTATCGCGGCGCTGCCATGCCGATAGTATCTGTTTATAGGCTTTAACTCCGAGCATGAAGTCCTGAATGCGATTATCTTCCTTGTCCGCATTTCGTACCCAAGCCCCATTGGGCCGACCGCTGGCACGTTGGTGCCTGGTGCTGGTCCTCGCAGCCATCTTGCTGGCAGCATGTGATGAAACCCAAGACCCGGCGACTGTCGCCTTGCCCGCCGACACGCCTACGGCTGTCCCCGCGTCGCAGCCGACCCCCACACCAACACCCCAACCCACAGCCACCTCTTGCCCGACCGACACAGACGCTCGGTTGCTGAGCTGGGAGTTCTGGATGGAGGCAACCATCGACGATGTGCGCGCCGAGTTGGCCTGCGGCGCAAACGCAAACGCTCAGGGAAGTGGCGGTGACACGCCCATTCTCGTGGCCATGCGCAACAACCGGGATCCGGCGATCTTGGATCTGCCGCTGGACCACGGGGCGAACATCCAGGCGGGTGCCCCTGGAGGCGATACACCCCTGCATTTGGCGGCAAGACTCGCCGAAAACCCGGCGGTCGTCCAGGTTCTGCTGGATCACGGGGCAATCGTCGACGCAAAGAACGACGACGGTGAAACTCCGCTGCATGTGGCGATACCGAAGAACGAAAACCCGGCAATCGCTCTGGCGCTGATCGAGTCAGGCGCAAACCTGGAACTACCGACCGACGACGGTGAGCCCCTCCTGTACGTCGCGGTAGTGATAACGGTAATCCGAGACGGCGACACGACGGTTGTCCAGGCGCTGCTGGACAAAGGGGCCGACACCGAAGCCAACAACCAGGACGGCAATACGCCCCTGCATTTCGCGGCGTCCTGGGACAGGAGTTCGAGGGTTGTCAACGCGCGACTCGATCACGGCGCCAACATTGAGGCGAAGACCGACGACGGCTCTACCCCCTTGCATCTCGCGGCGCTTCTCAACACTAATCAGGCGATCATCGAAGCCTTGCTCGGGCGTGGAGCAATCATCGAAACAAAGAACGAACGGGGCGAGACCCCTCTGCATGGCGCGGCGCTAGGGAACCGCAATCCTGAGGTCGTCCAGACGCTGCTCGACAACGGCGCGGAAATTGACGCAAAAACCGATAACGGTTCAACCTCTCTGCATCGTGCCGCGGGCAGTAACAATAACCCGGCGATAGTCCAGACGCTGCTCGACAACGGCGCCGATGTAGAGGCAAAGAACGACGAGGGGTTGACGCCACTGCATCTCGCGACGGCGCTGAACAGCCAGTCGGCGGTCACCCAGACACTCCTCGACCACGGCGCGGATATCGAGTCGAAAGCCGATCGCGGCGAAACTCCGCTACACATGGCGGCCTTCAACGAGAATCCAGCGATCATCCAAGCTCTACTCGACAACGGCGCGAATATCCACGCTAAGGGCGGCGGCGGCGTCACGCCTCTGCATCTCTTGGCGGCACGGAACACCGATTCGGCGGTCATCCATACACTCCTCGACCACGGCGCGGACATCGAGGCGAAAACCGATGGCGGCGAAACGCCGTTGCACTTCGCGGCAATCTTCACCCAAAATCCCGCCGTCATCCAGACTCTCCTCGACCGTGGCGCAGACATCGATGCACAGACCAACGGCGGCAAAACAGCGCTCGACCTTGCAATCGAATCGGACAACTCGGACGCCATACAAATACTGCGAGAACACGGCGCAGACTAATGAACGACGCCCTGCCTCACGGTGACCTCAACCCGCCCGTCCCGCGGCGCCGGATGCCTTAATTCGTTGGCACCGAGGCTCCAGATGCGGTCATCTTCCCGGTCCGCATTTCCAACCCAAGGCCCATTGCGCCGTCCGCTGGCACGATGGTGCCTGGTGCTGGCCCTCGCAGCCATCTTGCTGGCCGCATGTGACGAAACCCAAGAGCCTGCGACCGTCGCATTGCCCGCCGACACGCCTACTGCTGTCCCCGCGCCGCAGCCGACCCCCACACCAACGCCCCAACCCACAGCCACCCCTTCACCGCAGCCGACCTCTACACCCATTCCCACACCACAGCCCACCGCAACGCCCACGCCTAGTCCAACGCCCTCGCCGTCCCCCACACCGACCTCCGAACCTACGGTCAACCCGTGTCACACCGACGCGTCGGCTGACTGGCTGAGTAACGACTTCTGGCGCGGCGCGAGCGTCGAGGAAGTGCGATTGGAGCTCGACTGCGGCGCAAACGTCAATGCCAGAGGCGAACGGGGCTTTACTACCCTGCATCTGGCCGCAGCGCTCAATGTCGATCCAGCGGTAGTTCTGGCGTTACTCGATCACGGCGCGCACACGAACGCCAAGGCCCGGGACGGCTTCACACCCCTGCATGTTGCCGCCGCGGCAAACAACAATCCGGCAGTCGTCCAGGCGCTGCTGCATCGCGGAGCAAACGTCGAAGCGACTACCAATGACGACGTCCTCACCCCTCTACATACTGCCGCAGCCGGAAACGACAATCCGCTGATCGTCCAGACGCTCCTCAACCACAGTGCCAATATCGAGGCAAGGGCCAAGAACGGCAATACCCCCCTGCATGCCGCTGCACAGTTCAACCAAAACCCAGCAATCACCGAGGCGCTGCTGCATCGCGGAGCAAACGTCGAAGCGACCACCAATAGCGACGGCCTCACCCCACTGCATGTCGCCGCGGGCGGTAACGTCAATCCGCAGGTGGTCGAGACGCTGCTCAATCACGGTGCCGACGTCGAGGCAATAGCCGCTGGTGGCTTCACGCCCCTGCATTTCGCGGCCAGTCGGAACGAAAATCCCGCCGCTATTCAGGTGCTGCTCGACGGCGGCGCAAACGTCGACGCTATGACCACTAGAGACGGTCGAACGCCCCTGCATATTGCCATCGTCCACAACGACAATCTGGCTGTCGTCCGAACGCTCCTCGACAACGGCGCCGACGTCGAGGCGAAGGATCTTCAGGATAATACGCCTCTGCATACGGCAGCCTTCCACGGGAATCCTGCGGTGGTTCAGACGCTGGTCGAATACGGCGCGAACGTCGACGCCAAGGACGACGAGAGCATCACTCCCCTGCATATGGCCGTAGTCTTCAACGAAAACCCCCGGGTCGCCCAGGTCCTGCTAGACGGTGGAGCAAACATCGAAGCAATGGCCGACAAAACTGGGGCCACACCCCTCCATTGGGCTGTTCTTCATAATCGAAAACCGGCCGTCATCCAGATGCTGCTCGACCACGGCGCTAACATCCAGGCGAAGGGTGCCGAAGGCTTCACGCCTCTGCACCTTGCGTCGGGAAACAACGAAAGCCCCGCAGTTATCCAGACACTGCTCGCCAATGGCGCCGACATCAACGCAAAGACCGACGCCGGCTCGACACCCTTGCATTCTGCGGCAGCCCACAACGGAAACCCAGTGATACTTCAGATCCTGTTCGACAACGGCGCCAACATCGAGGCAATGACCGCAAACGGTTACACACCCCTTCACTACGGGGCGCGCTACAACCACAATTCGGCTGCCATCCAAGCACTGCTCGACAACGGCGCCGACATCGAAGCGCGAACCGACGACGGTGAAACGCCTCTCGACCTTGCGATTCTCAGCGACAATCAGGCAGCCATCCAAGTGTTGCGAGAGCACGGCGCCAGGGAATGTCTCACCGAACCGGGTGAAAGTTGGTTAAACGCCGACTTCTGGCGTGATGCGAGTCTGGACGAAGTTAACACCAGATTGGACTGCGGAGCCGTCGTCCAAGCCAATAACGACGACGGCTGGACCCCCTTGCACATGGCGGCAAGATACAGCCGGCATGCGTCAATCGTCGGGTTGCTTATCGACCGCGGAGCCGACATCAGCGCAAGCGACCGTTACGGCTGGAACCCTCTGCATGCGGCGGCGGCACACAACTCCTCGCCCGCGGTCGTAGCGTTGCTGCTGGATCGTGGCGCCGACATCGAAGCGACCGATCAGTTCGGCAGAACGCCGCTGCATACTGCCGCGGCCAATAACGAAGAGCCGGCGATCTTCGCCCTACTCTTGGATCGTGGAGCCAACATCGAAGCCAAACGCGTTGAAGGCATGACCCCCCTGCATGTGGCGGCGGCTTTCAACTCCTCGCCCGCGGTCGCAGGGTTGCTGTTGGACCGCGGAGCCGACATAGAGGCTCATGACGATGAGGGGCAGTCCCCCTTGTTTGCGGCCGCAAGAACCGGCCATCCCTCGGTCGTGGCGTTGCTGATTGACCGTGGAGCCGACATTGAAGCTGCGGACAGCAACGGCTTGACTCCTCTATTCGGTGCGGTGACAGAAAATGTGGAAGCGTCGGTCGTGGAGGTATTGCTGGACCATGGCGCCAACATTCAGTCGAAGGGCCCAGGCGGCTCGACGCCCTTGCACTTCGCCGTGGTTAGAGACAAGCAGGCGGTTGTAGAGTTGCTGCTGGACCGCGGGGCCGATATCGAAGCCAAGACTGATCAGGCCTGGACTCCGCTATTCTTGGCGGCACTCGTCCCAGATCCGGCACTCCCGGCCTTGCTGCTGGACCGGGGAGCCGACGTCGAAGCCAAGAGCGTCGACGGCTCGACCCCTTTGCACATGGCCGCTGGGAATTCGGAGCAGGCGGTCACGGAACTGCTACTCGACCACGGCGCTGACATCGAGGCAAAGGCCAGCGACGGCACAACCCCCTTGCACTTCGCCGCCGCCATAAACGAAAACCCGGCCGTCATCCAGACCCTTCTCGACTACGGTGCCGATATCGAGGCGAAGACCGACGATGGCGAAACGCCCCTTCATTCGGCGGCGCGCAGGAGCGAGAATCCGACCGTCATCCAGACCCTTCTCGACAACGGCGCCGACATCGAAGCCAAGACAAACGACGGCAAGACAGCGCTCGACCTGGCAATCGAATCGGACAACTCGGCCGCCATAAAGGTGCTGCGAGAACACGGCGCCGATGAATGAGAGACAGAGCGGCAGTTACACTCCGTAGGGCGGAGGTTGACCTCAATATGCTCACGGCTACACGTGATGAGCCTTGACTATTAGAACGGCCTACCTGCGGCGATTTTTTACCGCGAAGGCATTCTCGGCCTCTGGGGCACTCCCCCAACCGCTGGCGATCCGGTGCGCGGTGCTAGCCCTCACTGCCATCCTGCTGGCGGCGTGCGCCGACACGCAAGAGACCACCGAAACCGCCTCACCCGCCGAAACGCCCGCGCCAACGGCTAACCCTGCACCGCAGCCGACCGATCCCCCGTGTCCTACCGACAAATCGGCTGGCTGGCTGAGTTCGGTCTTCTGGCGCGTCGCAAGCGTCGAGGAAGTGCGCGCCGAGTTGACCTGCGGCGCAAACGTCAACAAGCGGGAAAGCGGCAGGGATACGCCACTTCTTTTCGCCGTGCGCTATAGCCAGGACCCAGCGGTCCTCGATGTCTTGCTGGAGCGAGGAGCGGACATCCACGCAGATTCCGAGGGCGGCAATTCCCCCCTGCACTTGGCGGCAAGATTGGCCAAGAGTCCCGTGGTCGTCCAGATCCTGCTGGATGGTGGAGCCGATATCGAGGCGAAGAATGCCGACGGTCAAACTTCCCTGCACGTGGCGATACTCAAAAACGACAATCCGGCGATTGCATTGGAGCTGATCGACGCCGGCGCAGACATAGAGGCCACGATGGATGACGGTCGGACCCCCCTCTATTTGGCGGCATTCATAGCGACAACCCGAGCAGGAGACTCGACGGTCGTCCAGGCACTCCTGGATCGAGGAGCCAATACCGAGGCGAAGACCCGCATCGGCGATACGCCCCTGCACGTCGCTGCGTCCTGGGACGAGAGTCCGAAAGTCCTCAAGGCGCTGCTCGACCACGGCGCGAACATCGAGGCAAAGACCGAGAACGGTACAACTCCTCTTTTCCACGCATCAGGACTCAACAACAATCCGGAGATCACTCGGCTTCTGCTCGACCGTGGAGCAAACATCGAATCGGCGGACATTTTCGGCCATACAGCCCTGCACAACGCGGCGCTCGAAAACCCAAATCCCGAGGTCGTGCAAATACTGCTCGACCATGGCGCGGATATCGAGGCGACAAACGGCGACGGCGCAACCCCGCTGCACGCGGCGGCATCTGGGGATCAGAATCCCGCCGTCTTCCAGACGCTCCTCGACAACGGCGCTGACATCGAGGCAAGGGACAAACTCGGTCTTACGCCACTGCACTACGCGGCATTGCTCAGCGGCAATCCAGCCATCATCTGGACGCTGCTCGACAATGGCGCGGATATCAAGGCAAAGGACGAAGACGGCCTTACACCGCTGCATTACGCAGCGGCTCTAAACGCCAATCCGAAGGTCGTCAAGACGCTGCTCGACTACGGGCGCGAACATCGAGGCGAAGGAACACGTCGGCCGCACAGTTATGCATGTGGCCGCTCGCTACAGCGACAATCCAAGAGTCGTTCAGACCCTGCTCGACGGCGGCGCCAACATCGAGACCAAGGACAAAGATGGCTTCACGCCACTGCATTTAGCGGCGCGCTGGAACCAGCATCTGCCAGTGGTCCAGGTGCTTCTCGACAATGGCGCCAACGTCAACGCTGAGAACAAAGACGGCTGGACCCCCCTTCACTTGGCCGCATACGAGAACGAAAACCCGGCAGTCATTCTGACGCTGCTGGACAACGGCGCAAACATCGAGGCTAGAGACAACGCGGGCCAGACCCCACTTCATCTAGCCGCGCGCAATAACGAGAACCTGGCAATCATCCAGTCGCTGCTCGACAACGATGCGGACATCCAAGCGAAAACCAACGACGGCAAGACCGCCCTCGACCTCGCAATCGAATCGGACAACTCGGCCGCCATAAAGGTGCTGCGAGAGCACGGCGCCGATGAATAGGAGACAGAGCAGCAGTTACACTCCGTAGGGCGGAGGTTGACCACGATATGCTCACGGCTACACGTGATGAGCCTTGACTGTTAGAACGGCGTGCTTGCGGCGATTTTTTACCGCGAGGGTACTCTCGACCTCAAGGGCAATCCCCCAACCGCTGGCGATCTGGTGCGCGGTGCTGGCCCTCACTCCCATCCTCCTGGCCGCATGCGCGGACGCGCAGGAGCCCGGGACCTTCGCTATGGCGCCAGGCAAACCCTCGCCCACGGCCATCCCCACCCCGGAACCGACCGACGCTCCTTGTCCCACCACCACATCGCCAGCCTGGCTGAGTCCAAACTTCTGGCGCTGTGCGGGTTTGGAGGAGGTGCGTGCGAGATTAGGCGACGGCGCAGACGTCAACGCGAGAGACGATGACGGCAGAACGCCTCTGCATTGGGCGGCAGCCGTCAATGACAATCCGGCCGTCGTCCAGATACTCCTGGACAACGGCGCAAATATCGAGGCTAAGGCCGACGAAGGCTTCACGCCCCTGCACACGGCCGCGAGTGAAAACGAAAACGCCGCGGTGATCCAGGCGCTACTCAGCAATGGGGCAGACACCGAGGCGAAGACCGGCGGCGGCTGGACACCCCTTCATGCCGCCGCAACCGACAACGACAATCCGAAGGTCGTCCAGACGCTCCTCGACAACGGCGCAGACATCAATGCGAAGACCAATCGGAGATACACGCCCTTGCATATGGCGGCCAGCCACAACGACAACCCTGAAATCATCCACACACTGCTCGACCACGGTGCCGATGTAGACAAAAAGGCCGCATACGGCGTTACCCCTCTGCATCTCGCGGCGGAGCGCAACGAAGACCCCGCGATCGTCGAGATGCTGCTGGATCGCGGCGCGGATGTCGATGCCAAGACCAATCATCAAGGCTCAACACCTCTGCATTTGGCTGCAACCGGAAACCACAATCCAGCCGTCGTCCAAACGCTGCTGAATTACGGAGCGGACGTAGAGGTAAGAAACGACCGCAGCCTTACGCCTCTCCACATAGCCGTGGGCTTCAACCAGAATCCAGCGGTCGTCCAGGCGCTGCTTGAAAACGGCGCAGACATCGAGGCAAAGGCTAACTTCAGCATAACGTCTCTCCATTTCGCAGCGGCCTACAATTCGAATCAGGGTGTCATCAAGACCCTGCTCGACCACGGCGCCAATATCGAAGCGAGAACCGACGGCGGCGAAACGCCGCTGCACGCGGCGTTGTTTAACCAAAATCCCGCGGTCATTCAGACGCTGCTCAACTACGGCGCAAACATCGAAGCAATGACCAACGAAGGCAAAACGCCGCTCGATCTGGCTATCGAATCGGGCAACTCGGCCGCCATAAAGGTGCTGCGAGAGCACGGCGCAGCCGAATGATGGGCAACGCTCCGCCACACGCCAACGTCACAGACGCCGAACTTTCATCCATCCCTGTTGAATCCGTAGTCCGATGAAACCGGCTCCCGGCGTACCGTCCATTCGCGAGCCGCTGGTTGACGACGCCGAAGCTATCGCGGCCATACAGGTCGCGGGATGGCAGACCGCGTTTCGCGGCATCGCTTCCGACGGCTTTCTCGACGCACTCGACCCCGCGCCGGAGGCCGCCGGATGGAGAATCGGCATCGCCAGACCGCCGTCGGAACGAAAGCGGATCTTTGTTGCTGAGCTTGAATCCGAGATCGTCGGTTTCGTCACCATCTTCCCGTCGCGTGACGATGACCTCGATCCTGACCACGTAGGCGAGGTCGGCGCTATATATGTCAGACCCGGGCATTGGAGACAGGGCGTGGGGCGGTCGTTGATGGCGCGCGCAATCGACGCACTTAGATCTCTTGACTTCACCGATGCGATACTCTGGACGCTCGCTGCGGCCAGGCGGTCCAGGAGCTTCTACGAAGCCGGTGGATGGCGCACGGACGGCTCAACCAAGCAAATCGATTTGGGTTGCCCGGTCACCCTGGTCCGCTATCGACTGAGTCTGGCGCGCGGTGATTGACCAGCCTCACCATCGGGTGTGGGAATATCCGACGAGTATCGCTCGTAGCTATGAAACTGACGACAGGTCCAGATACCGGCGGCGGAATTCCTTGGCCCAACACGCTGATTCAGGAATACAAACTAGGACGTCGATCAGCGCCTCATACGTAGTGGACCTGAGCAAAGACGCCGGTTCGAACAGATCCGCCTTCAGGCCCGCAATTGCCTTCTCAGCTGCACTGTCGCCTTTACAGGAGATAACTACCACGTGCCCCCGGTCATACTCGCTGGTGCGCCGGAGGCTGTGGGCCAAAAGCGCGTTTCGCCAGAGCTGATTGGTGGCGGGCGCCTGTAAGCGTCGCCAGGCGTCTTTGCGGAACCCAGCCTCGGGGTCCTCGGTCAACTCCACGTAGCGATCCGAGCAGTATCGCCGTTGACTGAACGGCTCGGTGTACTTGGTCTCGATACCGAGAAAAGCGGGGCGCCCGTCCCTCGTCACATACCGAACGATGGCGTCGAACGCCGTGCGGTCGTGCAGATGCAGCTCCGGTTCGGGAGCCCACTCGACGACGATATTGAACACCTTTGCTACATCCAGATCGAGCGTTCTCGAGAGTGCCTTCGCGGCGGCGTCCGGCCATTCGCGGAGCGCACCGAATAGGTTGAAACAAAGCGGCATGGAGGAGAGCATGTTTCGAAGCAAACGATCGCGCTCCAGTGTGCCGCCCTCGGCCTTCACCTCTCCGGCACGCGTGAGCGCGTAATCCGTGATCGCGTCGGACAGAAAGTTCAGCCCCGGTTGTTTAGCCACGGCTTCGCACGGCAGCATGTTCGCCCGTGTGATACGACTCCTGTCCTTCCCCGGCGGAACATCGAGCACCGTCTCCCTGTACCACGATTGCAGCCGGCGGTAGCACGCCCGCCAGCGGGTGTCGCTTTTCACGGTAAGCGATGGGTCGTCCCAACGCAGGTACTCACTCCCCGGAGCCATACCCCTCCAATCTCTCCGTACCGCGCTTCATCAGCCGCTTGCAACTATCCAAGTGCGGCCCCTAGCCTCTCTCCAGTCATAACCTTTTCATGCAATCTCGGAATGCCCACCTGCCTCAAGTCACTCCGGACTTGCCCCCCATTAGACGGAGCAACTCGGCGCCGCTCAGTTCCCGTGCAGGATTCGCTCCATCAGCTCCATGCTTGCCACAGAGCTTCGCAGGCTCGACCGCGGCTCGGCCCTGGTCTGCACACACTCGATGAAATGCTCGTGCATGTCGACCACGCCGTCGATCACGATGTTCTCCTCGCTACCCGCGATCTCGGAGGCATTGAGGATCGTCGGATCCGCCTCGTCATCGCTGAACACTTCCCCAATCTCGGGTGGCCGGATGTACGCCGAGATCCCACGCCCATGCAGCTCGTAACGCAAATATCGAGCGCCCGCCGAGCGAATGAAATAGAAAACCCCCAACGCCCCGTTGGCGAACTCGACCTGCGCCGAAAAGGTGCTGTCCCAGTCCGTGAAATGGTTGTGCCGTGAGGTCGTCACCGATTTGACCTCGCCGCCTCCGAGAAACAGCAGCAGGTCCGACACGTGGATGCCGTCGTCGACCATCGGGTGAACTTCGAGCGGACCGGGTCTGGTGACGAAGTTCTTGTGAAACTCGATCAGAAAAGTCGAAAGCCCGCCACGGGCGTTGATTTGCTCCAGGGCGGCCGTTATGACCTTCCCGTATCGCCGCTGGAAAGCCACCGCGCCCACCCTGCCGTTCGCCTCGGCGGTCTGCGCGAGTTGCCTCGCCTCGTCCAGGTTCATACCCGGCGGCTTTTCGATGAATACGTGTTTTCCGGCGTTGAGGCAGTCCACCGCGATCCGAGCGACGTGCATCGGCTGGGTCACGGCATACACGACGTCGATATCCACGGACTCAAGCATTTCCTTGTAATCCGTGAACCGCCGTGGAATCTCGAACCGGTCCGCCTTCTCCCTAAGCAGGGCCTCGTCGAGATCGCAGGCCGCCACCAGGTCCACGTCCTTAAGACGCTTGATGGCCGGATAGTGAATAGACGCCCCACGCCTGCCCGCTCCGATGGTCGCCGCCTTTATCATCTGCCTCTCCCCTTAACTGTTCTACGCACCCGGCGCCTGCCGAAATCGAAAGCCCCAAGCGATTCCGCTCGGATTGAGCTTGCCGAAACGACTGGTGCGAACGTCGAACAACTGAACATGTCGAGCTCGTGCCTGCCGCGCCGAACGGCTGCCCAATCCCCGCTATCCATCAAACTGAAACCCATAAAGCTCGGCCTCGCGGAGATGGAACTTCAACTTCACGAAGCCCGGTATCTCATTGACGGTTGTCCGTCCCGACCACTGCACCTGGTGCTTGACACTGTCGCCGGTAAAGCGCTCGACATTCTCACGCGAATACTCCTCCAGCACGTTGCCCTGCCCATCCATAATCTCCACGTCGATATACCCGCCCGGATCGCAGCGTCCGTTTATCAGCAGATGCGCGCCCGGCGAAAACACCGGCTTCGTCTCGATCCATCCCTCTCTAAGCGACGCCTCCAGCGAGACGTAGCCGTCCCGCCGGAGGGTGGCAAGGCACAGATGATGCCCGTTTTGTGCAATGGTGGGGTCTCTGGTCTCCGGCGCGTCGATGCCCTCGGACACTCCCCATATCCACCAGTCGTGATGGACGCTCATGCCGCCGTAATAGAACCAGACCTCGTCTCCTACCTCGAACGGTTGATTGGGTGTCTCGACGCCGAACTGGTCGTAGCTCCCGTCGCCCCCACGCGGTACGAAAGGCCGGTGCTCCAACATGCGGTTCCAAGAACGCCCGTCGCGGCTGTGATGCAGGTACATGTCCAGCGTATTCGACACGAGATGAAAGACGTTCAGCAGACCGAGGTGCATCTCGTCCGTCCGCCAAGGCACGAATCCGTATAGATGATCGTCGAGATTGTCGCGGGAGTCCGGATCGAACCAGAGCTGAGGCTCCGGCCAGTTGAACAGATCGCGGGTCTCCGTTCGGTAGATACGTCTCCGAGTGCTCCACACTCCCTCCGGCTTGCTCGGCATAACGGGACCGCCCGGTCTGGCGCCATACCGGCCGTATAAAACGTATTTATCGTCTATCGAGTCGTAAGTGAGAATTTCCACGTCGCCCAACCAGATCGGAAAAAGCGGATTCCCTTCCCAGGGCGTCCAGTCGATTCCGTCCGGCGAAAAGGCCATGCACAGGCCCTCGCGGTGACGGCCCGCCGGATTCCGCTTGGGCACGTTCACGTTCCACGCGCGATGGTAGTAGACCGACTTGAACCGGCGCGAGGGATCTGTCTCTTTGGGATCCAACAGCACCGAGCTGCACGAGGCCATCTCATACGGCGGATAGCTGAACACCGCATTGGTGTTGTAGCCGTCTATCGTGAATTTACCTAGCGGCGGCTTTTCCCAGTTAAGCCCGTCCGTCGACCGGGCGTAGTAGATGCGGTTGCTTTGCATCTCCTTGGAATGGTCCCAGCCAAAGTAGTCGTAGTAGTCCTCGTACCAGCACTTGAACAATCCGTCCTCGGGGTCCCTGATGACGTTGAACGTCGGCGTGCGGAAATAGGGGACCACCTCCCACGGCTTGTCGCGCTCGATGAGCGGATTCGCCGGATGCTTCTTCGGCGTATGTTGGCGCCTCGCGATGTTGTGCACCGCCCAAATCACGTCGTCGTCGATAAACAGCTGCCGCCTGTTTTCGATGTCCTTGTACATCCTGTCGTGCGTATAGGCGACGTTCATGAGCCTGCCCTCCAGAAAAGCCCGCCCTTACATTGAGGATCGAGTAGCGTCGGCGACCGGTCGGAGATATTAGATCATTGACAGCTGCCCCGTCACGCCGTGTTCCCTACCTGGTCTTGTCGGAAAAGTCCTCGGGGCGATCCGCGAATCTCCTCTGCGAAATCCGGGCGCGTATGGATCGGCTGTTACGGAGGCCGTTCCGGCGCGGCTATCGCCATCTAGGCGCCCGCCCAACATCACCGGTCGACCCGCGATATTCTGTAGTGACAGTCACACACTCGCTCCCAGTCCACTCCCCCGCATCCCTTGGATACCACCCCACGCGGGGCATAACCGGCGAGCCTTCTTCCGCCCTTCCCTGGAAGGCGAAAAACGCTCAGGCTCCGCCCAGAAAGACCTGGGTCAGCACGTCGGACTCCCGCACTGATCGCGGAGTGCCGTCGTGCACCACGCGGCCCTTGTCCAGGACGTAGGCCCTGTGCACGATATCGAGAACCGCCTTGATGTTGTGCTCGACGACGAAGATGGCCGTCTTCAGTCTCTCGTTGATCTCCGAGACCTTCTGGAATACTTCCTTCACCACCACGGGTGCAAGACCAAGCGTCGGTTCGTCGAGCAGCAATACCTCCGGATTGGCCATCAGCCCGCGCCCCAGCGCCAGCATCTGCTGCTGTCCCCCCGACATCTCACTGGCAAAGTCCCGGCGCTTCTCATGCAGGATGGGGAAGAGCTCCAACACCGAGTCCATTCGACGCTCTTTCTCTTCCCGATCGTCGAGATACAGGCAGCCCATCTCCAGGTTCTCTTGTATTGTGAGGTGGGTGAACACACGCCTGCCCTGCGGTACGAAGGCGATGCCCTCTTTCACAATCTCGTGCGTGGCCGCCCGAAGCAGGTTGCTCCGCCAGTAGACGTCTCCGGCGACCACTGGCGCCAGGCCCATGATGGCTCTCAGCACAGTGGATTTGCCGGCCCCGTTCGGCCCCATCACCGCCACGATCTCGCTTCCATCCACTCCGAGCGACGCCCCATCCAGAGCTACGACCCCGCCGTAGTGGACTGATATGTCAACCAGCTCCAGGAGTCTCATATCCGGCGTGCCTGGTCCGTTCGCCCCCATGTCCCCGGAACCTCGTTTCGCGGCGCCTTCTCCTCCCGGGTCCATCTAGAGACCGCTGCTGTGTCCGGGCCGCCCCGCCAGACTAAGCCCCAAGGTAAGCCTCTATCACATCCGGACTGCGAAGGACTTCCTCCACCTCGCCGTGGGCGAGCAGAGTGCCGCTGTCCAGAACAAAAATGCGGTCCGACAGCTCTCGGACTATGTCCATGTTGTGAGATATGAAGATGATCGTGTGGCCCCGGCCTCTAATGTCTTTCAATATGCCTTTGACCCGCTCCAGCATCTTCGGAAACAGGCCGGCGAAGGGCTCGTCGAACAGGTAAATGCTCACGTCCAACGCCATCACCCGGCCGATTTCCAGCAGCTTGCGCTGGCCGTAGGACAGGTCCATAGCCAGCGAACGCCGCTTCTCCCACATCCCGACGCTTTCCAGAATCTCCCTGGCCCTCCGCTTGTAGGCCGGTTTGGCCCTTTCCTTCAGCGCCGGAAACAGGCGTCGGTCCGTCAGCACGACCATGAGGTTGTCCCAAACGCTCATCTGATCGAACAGCCGCACGTCTTGAAAGGTCCGGGTGATGCCGTGGGCGGGAGTCTCGTAAGCCTTCACGATCTTGAGGCCGACTCCGTCGATGATCACCATCCCGCCGTCGAGAGGCAAAGTCCCGCTAAGCAGGTTTATAAGGGTCGATTTTCCAGAGCCGTTCGGCCCCACGATGCTGGTCATCCCGCCCCGGGGAATGGATATCGAAAGCCGGTCGACCGCCTTGACCGCGCCGAAATGCTTGGAAACCTCCCGTGTCTCCAGAATGAAGCCGCCGCCGGCAGGGGCTATTTCGGCCGTCACAGCTTGTACCTCCCTACCAGCCCCTGGGGCCGGAACAGCATCAGCAGCACCAGCAGCAGGCCCAGTACGACCTGCCGGGCCTGGCCAATGAACTCCGTTGGCAGAAACGGCACGAAGCGCATACCCTCTTCTAGCAGCACAAACGCCATCGCCCCAAGGATGGATCCCCAGATGCTCGACAGTCCTCCCATAATCACGATCGACACCAGCAGGATCGACTCCAGCAATATGAATGAGTTGGGATCGATGAACGTCGTATAGCTGGCGAACAACCCCCCGGCCAGCCCGGCCATCATCGCCGAGATCACCCAGATCGCCAGCTTGTAGTGGACAACTCGGTAACCGAAGACTGCGATAGCCTCCTCGTCCTCGCGAATAGCCGCAAGCACCCGTCCAAAAGAAGAAGTGACGATGAACCAGCAGGCCAACACCACCAGACCCAGGAAAAACACCACTAGTAGCAGAAACTCGACTTCGTCATCGAACACCCACGGACCTATCGCGGGTCTGGCTATCTGGTGAATTCCGAACGCGCCCCTCGTAAGTCCTTCCCAATTCAGAAAGACATTGAAGGCGATGACAGCGAAGCCAAATGAAACAAGAACGAAGATGTCGTCCCTGAAACGGTTGAACACGACTCCGATCGCGATGGCCACCAGACCCGCCATAGCCATACAAATGGGCAAAACGGCGAAGAACGGCCACGCAAAGATCGGAAGGGCTTCGGTGCGCAATTGCTCATAGGCGGGGTTCGAGGTCAGGATCGCCATCGTATAAGCGCCGATTCCGAAGAATCCGACGTGTCCCACCGAAAGCAGACCCGTATATCCCACCAGCAGATTCAGGCTCACCGCCAGTATGGCCCAGATCGCCACGAATGTTCCCAAACTTATGGCAAAGCCGGTGCCTCGCCACAGCATGAAGCCGGCGGCCGCCACGATAACGAGCAGGTTTGCCCACAGCTCGAAGTTGCTTCTGGACATCCGCCAAGACCCCGACAGTCCGGCCGCCAGCGCTCGAAGCCGGCTATTGCCGTGTGGATAAGTTGCCACTAGATCATCGTCTCGCTAGAAGTCCCTTGGGCCAGAATGCCAGGAAGAGGATCAGAAGGATGAAGGATATTGGGTCCTTCCATTCTCCAGCCAGGTCCCAAATGCCGAACTGCTCGATCAGGCCTAGGGCGAATCCGCCGACGAGGGCGCCATAGAGATTCCCTATCCCGCCAATCACCGACGCTATCCAGCCCTTCAATAGAAGCAGTAGCCCCATCCTGGGCTGAATGGCCGTATCATGCCCGCTCAATATGCCGGCCAGTGCGGCGAAGACCGCTCCGATGAAGAACACCACGGCGATAACCGTGGTGGTGTTTATCCCCACGACTTTCGACACCTCTTCGTCGTCGCCTATCGCCCTGACTGCCTTCCCGAACGCGGTCTTCTTGAGAAGCGCCAGCAGGCCCACGAAGCCAAGCAGGGCGACGCCGATTGCGAAGATGTTGAATCCCTTGAGATGGGCCTTCCCGACAATCCACGGCTCGCTCGCGAAGGCCTCGGGCAGTGGCTTGGGCGTAGGTTGAAAAACTATCGTCGTCAACGCCGTTATCGCCAGCAATACTCCCAGCGAGGCGACGAGCATGATTAGCGGTGACCTCGCCCGCTGACGCATATACATGTAAAGGCCCCTGTACAGCGCCAGCCCTACCGCTCCGGCCATCAGGCACGAGACCCCCCAGCTCAGATAGAGATTGAAGTCGGTGGTGCTGGCCACGAGCGTGCCGCAATAGACGCCCAGGACCGCGCCGCCGGGCGCGGCTAGCGTGAACGGCCTGACGCCGGCTCTCCCCATGAGGCGCCAAAAGACTTCGTACAGAAGCCAGCCCACGACGATAGCGATTACCACGCCAATCACTGGGCTGAGCATCAGGTTGAGGATGTCCGGATAGGCCAGCAGAAAACCCGTGTAAATCCCCGTGCTCGCCGCGAGCAGACCTTCGACGACCCGCAGGGACCTGAAGTTCAAGCGCCTTCGCAGTCGTGGAGAAAGGCCCTCGCGCAGGGCCCACGCCACGACACCCCCCGTCACCGCGCCGAAGACAATGCTGATATAGAGGTTGTCGACCTCATAGCGCCCTTGCAGGGTGTCTTGAGAGCTCAGATAGAAGACGCCGTAAGCGCCCAGAGCGGCCGCCGCGCCGTAGTACAGGTCGAAGAACCAGACCGTGCTGTAGACGATGGTGAACCCCATCGCAAGCAGCGCGTATACGGCCCCCACAGCCAGGCCGTTGAACGCAAATTGCAAGGCCTGGTCGGGTGACTGGCCGATCTTCCAGAGGATGTAGGCCGCAAAGACGACCGTGAGCACGGCGGCCAGAAGCCGCGTGCCCGGCACCTTTATGAAAGCCGGCAACCGGCCAATCCCGTCACGGTACATAGACAAGCGCCCCCGCCGAACAGAATTGACCGTAACTAACCGCTGCGACATCGTACCTTCGCGACCCGGACCACGGCCCTTCTTTGACACGCCACGGCATCCTCGCTGGCAAGGGCGAGGATGCCTTATGGCTGGTCCTCAAGTCGTCGTCAGGAAAACCGTGCGTCGGACAGCCCGATGATTGTGTCTATTCGGAAGGCGCAGACCCCAGAACGTTGTAACCCTGGTTGTCTACGGTCCTCTCGGCCGCTGGCAGAACCTGCACGACCACGTTGGTTAGACCCACAACCTCGCCTTTTTCATCGAAGCTGTAGTTTTCTCCAATCGCGCCGCTCCAGGTGACCTCGTACATGCAGTCCCTGAACCCGTCGGCGTCCTGGTCGTCCCCGGTCTCCTTGAGGCACTCGGCGGCGATGTAGACATCGTCGTAGGCCGATCCAAGGTACCAGGCCAGCGTGATCTCCCCGTAGCGTTCCTGGAAGTTGGTCAGCACCTCCTGACCCCTCGCGTTGTCCGGACTTATGTCCGCGACTACCGCCTTCATGCCGGTAGCGGCGTCGCCCGCGATATCGAGAGCGGTTTTTCCAACGGCCACGATCTCGCTGTAGATCGGGCCGTCATAGCCCAGCTCCCGCGCCTGCTTGACGATGGTGCCGCCCGCGAACTCTGCCTGGGCCGAGATGTGAAGCGCGTCGGGATTCTCTCCGAACAGCTTCGTCAGCTGGGTCCTGAAGTCCGTGACGTCCGATGCGTACCTCTCCGCGCCAACCACCTCGCCGCCCCGCTTCTCGAACTGCGCGACGGTGGTCCGCCTCACTCCCTCGGCGTAGTCGGTGGCCTCCGTGATCGTGACCAGCTTGCGTACGCCGTCGGCCCACAGCAAGTTCCCCGTGTCCACTCCCAGTTGAGCGTCGCTCATCGACGTTCGGAAGATGTAGTCGCCCGCCTCGGCGATGTCCGGGTTCGTCGCCAATCCGGAGAACAGGATCACCCCGTCCTTTTCAGCCAGCGGCGCCGCGCCGAGCATCGCGCCGCTGCACGATGTCCCCAGGATGATCTTGATACCGTCCACGTCGGTCAGCTTGTTGTAAGCGGTTATGGCGTCCTGCGCGCTGCATTTCGAGTCTTCGACCACAAGCTCGATCATGCGCCCGTCAATTCCGCCGGCCTCATTGATCTCGTCTACCGCCATCTGCTTGGCCTGAAGGGCCACGTTGCCGTAGGTCTCACCCGGTCCGGTGAGCGATTCCATCACCCCGATCCGGAAGGGCTTGTCTCCTTGTCCGTTACAGGCCGCAACCGCCATCACGAGAATGATCAGCAACCCGAATGGGACTACCCATTTCCTGGACGACAGTCGCATTTCGACGCTCCTTCCGGCCTCACACCCCTCTTCGGCGTGTCAATTCTATATTGAGCATACGCAGGCTTGCCGGGTTCGAGCCAATGAGAAATTAGGACGAGATCGAGGGGCGATCGGACGAAACTCGGGGCGCGCCCTAGCGGAGGACTACCGGCCGCACTGGGATGCCTCAAAGCGAAACGCTCCCGCCGTCATGCGCTGCGGCAGGATTGACATCCGCCAGCTATGATGTATAGCGACTGGCTGCATCCGGCCATCTCATTGGCGCTGTAGACCTATTTCACTCTGCAGCGAGAATGTGAATGAGAGTCCATATATCGCACCTGCACCGGTTTGTGGCATCGTCGATCTTTTTCCTGTTTTTGCCTGGCTCACAGGGTAGTTTTGCTAATTCTGGGCAACGTCGAACTTCTCCACCTCGCCAATCAGCAATGGATATGACAACTCCAAGCCTCTCCGCTCTTGTCGTCATGTCAATCTCTTTATCGACCTGCGGTCATAGCCCCATCAGCAAATGCCGCGTTCTGTCAGCGGGTCCAAGTTGGTCGTCCGCCCGTCATTTCCGCGCAAGTTGGCATCGTAGGGGCGGTTCGCGAACCGCCCTCTCCCCTCTGGGTGACCTCCGGCGACAGATCGCCTCGGCCCATCGAGGTTCCTGAGCTCAAGCCTCTCGAAGGGCCAAAGGCTACGCAGAGCAACCCGCTATCTCCGCCCTCTATTCGTCACTCCGCACTTGATCCGGAATCCAGGAATCGGGCGGCACGCACCAGCATCCCGCCCCGGTTCGCGGTTAGCCCCTCCTCTCCCTTCGTGGTGAGCCCGTCGAACCACTCCAATCCCTCTGAACACGCCTGACCGCAAGCTGTAATCCACGTCCCACAGATCCCGTCAAGGACCGACAATTCCCAAGCACTAAGACAGTTTCAACAGCTCCGTCACCGCCTCCTCGACCGCCCTCCCCTCCTCCGACTCGCGCAGCCATTTGCGGAGCTCGCCGCGGGCGATGGTAACCGTAACTCTAGGACGGGTTTAGCGCAGCGCCGCCAGCCCACGAGCCGTGGCGCTAGTCGGCAAACATCTCCCGCAGGACGGCAAGAGCCTCCGAAAGCGTGGATCGCGGCAGGCTTCCAAGACGGCGGACGAGCCGACGCCTGTCCACGGTTCGAAGCTGGTCCAGAACTAGGTAGCCGTCCTTCTTCTGAAAGACGCAGGGAACGCGGAACGGATAAGCATGGCTGCCCGTGGTCATCGGAGCAATCGTGAAAGTGCTCAAATGCGCGTTTAGCTCATCTGGAGAGACTATGGCGCATGGCCGCAGCTTCCTTATCTCGCTGCCAAGCGTGGGATCGAGCGCTACGAGATAGACATCACCCCGCCTGGGGCCGTCTTCTACTCCCACTCCCACTCGGAGTCATCGAAGTCGGAGAGTGAGACCTCGTCAAGGAGACCATCCTCACCGCGATTGCGGAGCGACCGCGCCGCTTCGCCCCAACCGGTCCGCGGAGTCGACACCGGTCGGATCACGATGCCCGAATCGACGATCCGCAATTCGATCTCATTCTGGAGTCCCGCTTCCTCGATAAACGACTTGGGAAGGCGGACGCCCCGAGAATTCCCTATCCGCACCAGTTTGGTCCTCATAGCCTACCTGCGGTCACCGCGCATTTCCCTGACTATCGATGTAATTATAACGTGCTTACAGACAGCCTCTTATCCGACGAGACGGTAGAGACGTAGATCACTCACCCAGACAGCCCATCGGGATGTTTGGTATGCCAATCCGTGCGCGACTGGAACTCGCGCGCAATCGCGATGCACACGTTCTCGTCGTACGCTCTGGACATGAACTGGATTCCGGTGGGTAAGCCATCGGCGTCGAAGCCGCTGGGGACGGATATGGCGGGCAGACCGCAGCCGTTGCCAACTGCCCCCATAAGGTCGCCGGTCCCGGCGACGGATCTCGAGCCGCTCCTGAAGTCCCGGTCGATGGGCGTCGCGGTGCTCAGCGAAGTCGGACCGGCCAGCGCGTCGTAGCCGGACATTACCTCGTCAACTCGCCGGGCCATCACTCCGCGAAGCCTCAGCGCCTTGACGTAGTCCGTCGCCAGGATCGCGGGCCTCGCGTAAGGCCCGAGGCTGTGATATCCGGGCGCCGCCAGGTGCTGCGGGCCGCCCTCGGCTACGAAGTCCTCGAAGGCGCTCGCCGCCTCCACCATCAATATCGTCGTCGTAACCTCGGCGTAGGGCAGGTCCGGAAACTCGACCTCCTCGAAGTCGGCCACGTCGGCCAGACTCGCGACCGCCGCCTCGAAGTTCCGTTTAATTGCCTCCTGAGCGCCCTCCAGGACGCCCTTCAAAACGCCGATCCTGTACCTGCGGTCGGGGCGATATTCCGGATCGTAGCTGAAGCGCCGGGCGTGGGTGGTGGGGCCTCTTGTGTCCGGCCCGGAGACAGCCTCCAGCACGATCCCGCAATCGTCGGCGGTGAGGCAGAGCGGCCCCAGCTTGTCCAGGGTCCAGCACAAGGCCATCGCCCCATGACGGCTGACCCGACCATACGTAGGCCGTAGTCCCGATAGACCGCAGCTCGCGGCGGGCATCAGGATGGATCCCCATGTCTCCGAGCCGATGGCAAACGGCACCATCCCGGCCGCCACCGCCGCGCCCGACCCGCTGGACGAGCCGCCGGTCCATCTACCCGCGTCCCACGGGTTTTTGGGAGGTCCGGTCAGCGAAGCGTCCGGTTGCGTGTAACCCATGCCGCCCGCCAGCTCGATCATCGCCAGCTTGGCCGCCAGCGGCGCGCCCGATTCCTCCAACTTCGCAACGACCGTCGCATCGTACTCAAATTGCTGGTCCCTGAACGGCTCCGCGCCCCAGGTCGTGGGGATTCCTCCCGCAGTCGCGAGCAGGTCCTTCGCGCCCCACGGCACTCCATGTAGAAGGCCGCGATAGCGTCCGTCGGCAATCTCCGCCTCCGTTGTCCTTGCAGTCTCCAGGGCGCGGTCCGCCGTTAGAGTGACCAGTGCGTTGAACCGCGGCCCGAGGCGTTCGAGACGGTCCAGGCAGTACTTGGCAAGCTCGACCGGCGACAGCGACGCGCTCCGGAGCATCCCGGCAAGCCGCCTGATAGGGGTGAAGGCGAGATCATCCATCATTCCTGTCTCCCCGAAAGGGCTTGAACGTGGCAAACGGCTCGACATCGTTGGTCAACCGTATCGACCGCAAAGGCCGGACCACGTCTCTCAGGCCGACTACGGCCCGCCGCACCTCCTCCATCTGCTCTTCGGTAAGAAGATGGCCGTACCTTTCCTTAACAACGGCGAAAAGCAGGTCCTGTTCCAGTGTCCGCTTGGGATCAGGCTTCATGGGTCCCACCTCGAACGGAGAACGTCGCAATCAGCTCCCATGGTATTGCCTCGCGAACAAGTCCGTCGCCGTCCGAGTGTCGCGCGGGTGCGGATAACATGCTCAGCGGCCTTGAGAGATCTTGGGCGATTGCCGCGATTTGCGGATCGCCGTCCAAGGAAAAGGGATGACGCGTTCGACCATTCGGATACTGGCGGTGGCTGTACTTCTACCGCTGACGCTTGCCGTTGCAAGCGACCACGCCCGCGCCCATGGCGGTGGACTCAACACCATGGGCTGTCACACAAATCACGCCACCGGCGAATACCACTGCCATCAGCCGCCGCGCCTGACCGAATGCGCAACTCAAGCATCCATTGGACCAAGCGGGGCTCGCATGTACTTTTCTCCGGAGATCACCGACGGCGGATATTGGTGGTCTGCTCCGGAGGGAGCCGGATTGCGGCTGACAGGCGGCGAGACGCGCGGATGGTGCGAAGTGGTGAACGGCGGGTGGGTCCAGTTGTCCGATCTACGAGTCGTTACGGTCGCGACAACTTTCCAAACCCCGCCCCTATGGCGACCTCATATTGTTACCACAGTGACCACGACGCCAACCCCAGCTCCACATGCCGCGCCTTATTGCGCTCCGGGACAGGAGCCGGAGTTCATGTTCGGCTTCGCCTTCCTCAGATCCCTGCTCGGCGACGTGATGGGAGACCCTCTGGAGTGCGAGCACGCGAACCCCGAAAACGGCGACACCTTGCAGCAAACGACCACCGGCTTGTCCTTCTACCGAAAGAGCACCAACACGCCCACGTTTACGGACGGCTGGAACCACTGGGCCTGGACCACCCACGGACTGGTTACGTGGACAGGCGACGCGATAGACCCGCCGCGACGGTGACTGTATTCAGGTCGCCCGATGACTGCCGCCCCGCAACGCAGATTGGGCGCGCGAATCAAGCATGGCAAGATATGCCGGCTCGGACGACGGCCACTGAGACTCCTCGGCGGCCCTCTAAAAAGTGGCGGGAACCTCTGCCGCTAGTGATGGAGCGCAGCCTTTGCCTAAGTTCCTCGACGGGATAGTCGTCCTCGACTTCAGCAGGGTGCTCGCGGGGCCTTTCTGCACGATGACGCTCGCCGATCTCGGAGCGCGGGTCATCAAGGTCGAATCCCCCGACGGAGACGAGGCTCGCGGAATGGGGCCGTTCGTCGACGGCAACAGCCTTTACTTCGCCGGCATCAATCGAAGCAAAGAGAGCATCGTGCTCCACCTAAAGACGCCTCAAGGCGTCAAGCTGGCGCGACGCCTTTGCCAAAAGTGCGACGTTCTGGTGGAGAACTACCGTCCCGGCACAATGGACAAGCTTGGCTTGGGCTACGACGATGTGCGAAAGCTGAATCCGTCCATCGTCTACGCCTCGCTGTCGGGGTTTGGACACAGCGGGCCATACAGGGACCGCGGCGCCTACGACGTGATAATCCAGGCCATGAGCGGACTGATGAGCGTGACCGGCAGCGACGGGGGGCGGCCTACGCGCGTCGGCGCTTCTATCGGCGATCTGATCCCGGCCCTGTACACGGCCACCGCGATCCTGGCCGCGCTCAACGTCCGCGACCGCCGGGGCGGATGCCACCTCGACATAGGCATGATGGACTGCCTCGTCTCCGTAATGGAAAACGCGCTGTCCCGATACTGGGTAACCGGAGAAGATCCGAAGCCTCTCGGCAACCGGCATCCAGCCATAGCTCCCTTCAGTTCGTTTGCGGTGGACGACGGAGAAGTAGTCATAGCCTGTGGAAACGACGTTTTATGGGCCAGGCTATGCGGCGCGCTGGGAGCGCCCGATCTGGCCCGTGATCCACGGTTCGTCAGCAACTCTCTGCGCACGGAAAACGCAACGGAGCTGGCGGTGGAGCTGGAGACAGCGCTGGCCGGACACAAAATGTCCGAATGTCTCGAACTACTGTCGGGAGCCGGCATCCCCTGCGCCAAGATCAACTCGACCTCCGACCTGATGAACGACCCGAACTTGCACGCCAGAAACATGATCGTTGAAATCGATCAGCCCGGAATTGGTCCCATGCCCGCGCCCGGTACTCCCATAAAGGCGGACGGCTTCGACGACGACGTTCGGAATCCCGCCCCCCGACTCGGCGCTCATACCCGGGAAGTGCTGAGCCAGTTGCTGGATGTCGATTCGGAGGAGCTTGCCCGGCTGGAGCGCTCCGGAGCCATCGGCCAAGCCGCCACGCACGGCCGACAATCGCATTTGCGCAACAAGTGCGACTAACGGAAGCCCGTGGGAAACTGGCATCTTCGGACAGAATCGGGCAAATTTACCAATCCGCAAGACCCGGCGGCGCTAAGGGCCTGCCCTGAGCCCGTCGAAGGGGGGAACGATGGCCAGGACGGCCCACGAACTTCAGCAAGACGTCTATTACTTCACCTACGGCCCCCATCCGCCGGTTGCGAGAATCTCCCCCGGCGACTCTGTGCGCGCCAAGACGGTTGATGCGCTGGGCTGGGACGATCAAGGCAACGCGCTGCCGCCTCAAAAGATGCAGAGCGACGGGAGCGTCGAGTTCCTGGACGTCAATCCGCAAGTAGGACCGGTGTTCGTTGAAGGCGCGGAACCCGGCGACATGCTCGCCGTAAAGATCGACTCTGTTCAGTTGACCCGCGGGTGGGCGTGGTCACGCTTCATTCCCGGCTTCGGCGTGCTCGGAGTCGAGGGCGAAGTGACCGGGCCGACCGGTCTAAACCCGCCCTTGCCCGAGATGGAGTTCCGATGGACTTACAACGACGATTTGACCGAAGCGTCCATAGACCTGCCGTCAAGCCGCCTCGGACGCGCCACCATCCCGTTGCACCCGTTTCTGGGCTGCATCGGCGTATGCCCCAGGTTCGGCGAGACCATCGATTCGCTAACGCCCGCCAATCACGGCGCCAACATGGACTGCATCGAGACCGCGCCGGGTACAACCGTCTATCTGCCTGTCTTCGTCCCCGGCGCGCTGCTCTTCTTTGGTGACGGACACGCTGCCCAGGGTGACGGCGAGGCCTGCGGGGTGGCGCTCGAAGCATCGACCATCACCGAGCTCACCGTCGACCTGGTAAAGGACTACTCCATATCCTGGCCGAGGTTCGAAAACGACGACTACATCATGACGGTCGGAAACACTCGTCCGCTCATCGACGCCGTGAGGATCGCCAAGACCGAGATGGTCCTCTGGCTGGAACGCGACTACGGATTCGATCGGTGGGAGGCGTTTCAGCTTCTGTCGCAGGTATGCCGGATTCGAGTCGGCAACGTCGTCGACCCCAAATACACGATAGTCGTCAAGTTCCCCAAGACCCAGCTTCCGGGGGGCAGAGCATAGTGCCAGGCGTTAGGCACATCAGCTTGAATCGTTCTTGCGGATTGGAGATTGCTGAATGGCCGACATAGACGTAGCCACACTGTCGTCGGTTGATTTGCGGAGAGTTTGGCCGAGAGAGGACGCCGACTTTACGCCGTGGCTCGCAGACAATCTAGACGTCTTAGGAAAAGAGCTTGGCATGGATCTCGAGCTCGTCGAAACAGAAGCGCGGGCCGGCTCGTTCTCCGCTGACATCCTTGCTAATGAAAGAGATCGAGACCGCGAGGTCATCATAGAAAACCAACTCGAACGCACCAACCACGACCATCTAGGCAAAATGCTGACTTACGCTGCCAGCCACGACGTCGGGATAATCGTATGGATCTCAAAAGAAATGCGTGACGAGCACCGTCAGGCATTCGATTGGCTCAATCAGCGCACAGGCTCGGACACCGAGTTCTACGGTGTTGTTGTGCAAGCGGTCAGCATCGACAGTTCGCGCCCGGCTTGCCTGTTCGAAGTCGTTGCACAACCCAACGAGACTCGCAAGACCGTCGTCGATTCTGGAGGTAGACGACCAAGCGAACGGCAGCAAACGCATTTACGCTTCTGGCGGTTGGTATTGGACGGGTTGCGTGACAAGCTCGCACAAGCTCGGCGTCGAAGACCAGTCCGAAGGCGTTTCCTCGTCATTAGCACAGAGATTCCAAATGTCGAATACCACATGTTGCTTGATGAAAAGCGTGCCAGAGTTGAGTTTTGGCTCGATTGGCGTGACCGTGAGCGCAGCGAGAAACTGTTTGACCTACTGGAGGCCAGGAAGAGCGAAATCGAAGGCTTGTTCGGCGAACCTCTTGTTTGGGAACGCAGGAATCCTTGGGGATCAGCGTCGTGGATATGCGTCTACTGGAACGGTCAGATTGACTTAGCTGACGAGAAAGCCCTAGGCGGGATCGCAAGTTGGATGGTGAACCAAGTCTTCAAGTTCAGCAGCAACGTCACACCGATAGCGCGTCAGCTCGTCGCCGAACTGGACGAGCAGCGTCAGGATCCGCTGTCCGACGAGGATACCGCCTAGACGCACGTCTCGGGCACAAAGGCTTCCGGAACTCCGGCCACGATTTCCTCTAACATTCAGGGAACCCTGTCATGTCGAGTCGAAGGCGTGGATTCGTGAATGGACGACTTCCTCCGATTGGAGGCCGTAAGCAGAAACGTGCACTCCAGTCTGTTTCTCCAGGCCCCGCACGTCGAACTCTCGGAATCCGCCAACTTTGAACTCTAACGACCGCCCCCTGGGAGCCGCCATCTGGGGCGCCGGACCTCAGTCCGTATGGCATCTAACGGCCTATTCCGCCAATCCAAACGTGAGTATCGTCGCTATCGGTAGCCGCACCGAAGCCTCCGCAATCGCCAAGCGCGAGATGTTCGGCGCGGACTGCCCGGTCTACACCGATTACGAGGAGTTCCTCAGCGACGAAAACATCGACATCGTCTCCGTCTGCACTCCGGCTGAACTCCACGCCGGCGAGTCCATTCTCGCGGCCCAGGCCGGAAAGCACGTGCTGATCGAAACTCCCCCGGCCTGCAGTTTCGAGGAACTCCACGAGCTGCAGCGTGCTGTCGATCGAGCCGGCGTTAAAACGGTCGTTAGTTTCGTGTTGCGCTGGCACGACGTGCTCGTCAACGCCAAGTCGCTCGTCGATTCGGGTGCCTTGGGCGAGGTCTTTTACATACAAGTCGATCAGTGGAACACCCTTTTCCAGTGGGGGGTCGACGGCCCATGGATATACCCCCAAACCGGCATGCTGTTGAACGGAAGTCATGCCGTCGACCTGGCGCGTTATCTCCTCGGCGCCAACGTCACGTCAGTGACGGCATGGGGCTTCGACATCAACGCCGACAACCCAGCCACCGCCAACACGGTCACGCTCTTGGAGTTCGATAGCGGTGCCATCGGCAAGGTTTCGAGCATCGCCGAAGGACGCAGACCATATACGTTCAACATAGACATCTTCGGGACCGAGGGAACGTTTAGCAATGGCCGCCTGTACACGGCATTCACGCCGAAACAGAACGATTGGATAGTCGTGCCATCCGCCCCATTTAGAAGCGACCGCGTCTCGGAGCCGCCCATGGGTCAGATGCATCACCTCGTCGACTGCATTCTCCAGGACGTCGATTCGCACGTCGATCTCAACGATGCCGTAAACACTTTTGAAGTCTGTTTTGCGGCGGAGATATCCATGCGAACTGGCAATCCCAAGATCAGATTGCCCTACGGCGGTTAGCTAACGCCCCTAAGAGGCTCCCGGTATTCCAAAACCGGATTTACCGCTCCAGGGGTTCTTTTGTCCGGGTGTCCTGCACATGCAAGTCTGCGCCGCAGGGGGTTGTGCTCTGGCGCGACTATGTCTCGCGAAAAACTCAGGAAGAGGCGGGAGGCGCGAACTTCAGCACTTTGCCCAGATAGAACGCCGTGACATAGACATTTCCGTCGTTGTCCACGGCGATGCCGCTTGGGAGGGCAAGCCGCCCCAGCGTGTCACGGACTTCGAACGAGTCCTGAAATCCACCGCTCGCGTTGAAGATGTGAACCCGCGCGTTGGCAAAGTCGGCAACATAGAGGTTGCCTCGCCCATCTACCTCGACGTCGCCCCGCGCCAACATGCGAAATACCCGGTCTGGAGTAGCGGAGCCGAGTATCTCAAAGGCGGCCGATCCGTCGGCCTTGAACGTCTGTATGCGCCGGTTGAAAGTGTCGGCAACGTAGATGACTCCGTCGCCCGTTACCGTGATCCCGGTGGGAACGTGCAGGGTTGTGCCGGAATTGCCTGTTATCGAAGGCTTATGGTTTCCGGCTCCGTCGAAGATTCGAATGATCCCTTGTTCCGTGTGCTGGGAAAGGGCCACATAGACGTTGCCTTCCGAGTCGGTCGAAATCCCTCCGACGGGAAGGGATACGGCGACGTCGGGATAGTAGAGCTGCCGCGCGGTCCAACTGGTGACGAATCCGCCCACGTTGTCAAAGCGCTGAACGACATTGGCTTTCACATCCAGGGCATAGACGTTTCCAGCCAGGTCAACGTCAACGTCGATCAGCTCGTCGAATCTGCCGTTGCCGGCGCCGATCTCACCCCAGACGGCGACCGTCGAACCGCCGGAGTCCAACTTCTGTATGCGTCCTGTTAGCACGTCCGCGACGTACACATTGCCGACCTGGTCGACGTCGATTCCGACAGGACGGAGGAACTGTCCGTTGTCCGAACCCAACCGGCCCCACTCGGCCACGAACCGATAACCGTCACTGCCCGCCGCCCCTCCGGCGCTCGCCATAAAAAGAGTCAAACTCAGCAACATCAGCGCCACTGCGCGGACAATCAGCCTCAGGCGAGGGCGGTAACGGTCGATCACTGCGCGCATTTCTTCACTAGGATTTGCCCGATTATGGATAACGATCCGGCCCAACAGCGCGTCGCGTTCGGCAACGCTTCAATCGGATGGTGCATCGGACAATGATTCTACCGCAAGGACCGGACGTGCAGATGCTAGCCGTGGACCGCAGCTGGGGCGTATTAACGTAGAATTCGCCCCCGTCCATACACGGGGGGCGTGAGCGGTGAGACATTGAAAACTTTCACAATCGAAACGAGCCTGTTTCTATCGCAGCCGCGTGCGCAGGTGTTCGAGTTCTTTTCGAACGCCGCAAATCTCCAGCTCATTACGCCTGAGTGGCTGCGTTTTGATATCACCACGCCTACGCCGGTAGAGATGAAGGTCGGCGCGCTCATCGATTACCGTCTCCGGTTTCGCGGCTTACCCATTAAGTGGCGCAGCGAGATTCTGGTCTGGGATCCACCGCATCGGTTTGTCGACAGTCAGGTGAAAGGCCCCTACCGGAAATGGGTCCACGACCACAGATTCGTCGAGCGGGAAGGCGGCACGCTGGCGTCGGACCGCGTGGACTATTCGGTGCTCGGAGGTTGGCTGGTCAACACTCTGTTAGTACGGCGCGATGTTGAACGCATCTTCACCTACAGGCGCCAAAGGCTGATAGAAATTCTCGACACATCGGCCGGCATACGAAACCGCGATAACTAAGTCCTGTCGGACCTCGACTCGGTCGGACACTATCGACAAGCCGCACCTCAACCCCAGTCCGACCTAGACCCATTTGTCTATCTCTACCAAGCAGAATAGTCCTTTCGTACGGTTCACCAAGACGGCGCCGGCAACTTACTGTTCATGCGTGGCATCGAGGCATATTCACACACGTCAAGCTCTCCGTGATCGTGATTTCAGTTCAGGAGGTCAACTTTGAACGACCTGGTACTCCAGACAGACAGGTTGACGAAGCGCTACGGCCGCATTCTTGCGGTCGACAGGCTCTCGCTCGAGGTGCCACGTGGTCATGTCTTCGGCCTGCTCGGGCCCAACGGCTCTGGCAAGACCACGACTATGGGCATGCTGCTGGGTCTGGTGAGGCCGACGTCGGGAAGCTTGAGCCTGCTCGGCTCCGGCACACGGCACGCCGAGGCGCTTCACCGCGTAGGCGCGATCGTCGAGTCTCCGTCCTTCTATCCGTACCTCTCGGGGCGCGCGAACCTTACTTATTTCCAGGGCATATCCGGAGGCGGCTCGCGTCGCGAGGTGGACGACCTACTGGAGCGAGTTGGTCTGGCGGATCGCGCCGACGATCGCTTCGGCGCCTACTCGCTTGGCATGAAGCAGCGGCTGGGACTCGCCTACACGCTCCTCGGCGACCCCGAGTTGCTGCTTCTGGACGAGCCGACCAACGGCATGGACCCGGCGGGCATGGCGGAGATTAGGGATTTGATTCGAAGTCTCGGAACTGATGGCCGTACCGTGCTGCTGTCTAGCCACCTCCTCTACGAGGTTGAGCAGGTGTGCGACAGCGTCGCGATCCTGTCCTACGGCAAGCTGATCGCCCAGGGCGCCGTCGCCGACCTGCTGCGACTGGAAGAGCAGGTCCGCCTGCGCACGTCCAACGACGCCAAGGCCGTCGAAATTCTCGCCGGATTGGAGTGGGTCGAGGAAGTCGAGACCAGAGACGACGGGCTGATAGTAACCGTTGCGCATGAGCGCTCATCGGAGCTGACGGCTTCGTTGAGCAAATCAAAAGTCTACGTTACCGAGATAACGCCCCTGCAGCTATCCCTCGAGCAGTACTTCCTCGACGTTACCGGCGAAAAAGGAGCCAGAGCCGAATGATCACTGACGTGCTCAAACTTACAAAGTGGGAATGGAACAAGCTGCGTCGCCGTCGCATGCCCTGGATTCTGCTGGCCATCGCGATCGTCATTTCTCAGATCTCCTTTTGGGGCGGCTACGCGTTCTACCGAAGCGGAGTAATGCTTGACCAGGCAAGCTTTGCGACCTCGGAAACTCAGAATGGGCAGACAGTCGAAATCACGATGACATGCCGGGATATCGAAGCGGGAACTCTCCCTCCCGAGATCGAAAACCTCAGCGAGCAGCGCCGCGGCCAGGTCCTGGAAGACATCGCCAGATTCGAAGCCGAGGCCTGCCAAACCCCGATAGAAGCTAGAAGGGATCTGCGTGAAGCTCTGGTGCTTCCATACAGCATCGGTTTGAGCCTGGGACTCGTCTCCAGTCTCGGCGCCATCCTTGTAGTGATCCTCGCCTCGTCGACCATCGGGATCGAATACGGCCTGGGCACCTTGCGCACTACGCTCGCTAAGGGCATAGGCCGCTCGCAGTTCATCGTGTCTAAGGCGCTCTTGCTGGCGCTGCTCAGCGCCGCCGCCCTGCTGGTCGTTTCTATATCCATCGCCATTAGCTCGACCATCGCTGCGCTAACGCTGGGAGATGCGGCGGTAGCCGCCGACTCTGGAGCGTGGCTCGAAGTCGCCATCGTGTACGGCAAGACACTCTACGGGCTTATCCCCTACATAGCGCTGGCCATGTTTTTTGCGGTTTTGACCTCATCGTCCGGCGTCGGCACGGCCATCGTTCTCGGCTACTACTTCGCCGAGAGGATAGTCGTCGCGCTCCTCTTCAACTTCGACTGGTTCAGGAAAGTTGCCGACTTTATCCTCGGACGCGCCGTGGACGGATGGATAAGCAGCGAAGGAGGCCTCTCGATCGAATTGGGGGCTTCGGCGGGCGAATTGCCCGATGCGCTTCACGGTTTCCTCGTGATGTTGGGTTACATAGTGATACTCGGCGCATTCACCTTCTGGCTGTTCCAGCGCCGCGACATCGCAGGCGCCAAGGGCGACTAGCAGTCGCCCAAGCCGCTCTGCGAACAACCGAGCTCCCGATGTCGGCGCACCGCTCGGCGGAGGTAATCCCGCTAAAACGCGGCTGGCTAGTCATAAGCTCGACCCCGCTCACGTAGCGGAAGATCGGCCGATCCCGATCCGTGGCCGACCTGCGAAACCCGGTAGACCGCCCCCCGGCCGGAAGCGTTTCCGCGTGCAGCGAAGTGAGGCAAGCCCGGCGCTCGCAAGCGTCGTGCCCCTCGCGTTCGAATCAGAGGGACGCCGGGTTACCTCTCCAGGAACGTGCACCGTCTTCGCAACCGGTCGAGACAAACTGTAAATCACTCAAACAATTCGGCGAGCGGAGTCGAGCAGCATCGATTGGTTTGCCTGAGTAATTAAGTAGCTACTACAATCCTAATAGTCAACCAACCGCTAGTTCGGGAGCGACACGGAGCCATATGGACGACATTTTGCAGGACGCACCCTCTGACCGGCCCACTATCCGGCACCCCGAAGAAGTCAGAGCCGCCCGCAGCCGCCTAGAGTCAGACGATGTCTATCTGGCCCTCGCCGAGACCTTTCGTACGCTCGCCGACAGCACAAGGGCGAAAATCGTAAGCCTGCTGATGCACAATGAGATGTGCGTCACCGATCTTGCTGCCGTTGTCGGCGTTACCGAGTCCGCCGTTTCTCAGCACCTTCGAATCCTGCGCAACCAGTCTCTGGTACGCCATCGCAGGCGTGGTCAGCACGTTTTCTACACGCTGGTCGATGAACATATCGAGCACCTCGTTGCGATCACGCTCGCGCATCTGAGTCACAGCGTCGAGCTGGACGGCCCGCCCGTGATCCCGAGCGACTAGAACAACCGTTTGAATTCGAGCTGAATCGCCCGATGGACAAACCAGCGCACGACCATGCGGCCGGCCACGGCTGTCAGACGGATTCAAAGGCTCCGGTTAGAGGGATATGGCGATTTCTCGTGAACCGCGAGCGCGCGCCATTGGCAATCGCCGCGGCCCTTCTAGCCGTCGGGGCGATCATGGCGTTGACGGCTTCGCCGGACTGGGCATGGCGGGCGCCTCTCGCCGTGGCCATTGCGGTCGGCGGTTATCCCATGGCCAGCCGAGGCGTTCGCGCTATTCGGACCACCCGGTCGCTCGATATCAACGTCTTGATGACCGTCGCCGTCTTGGGCGCGATGGCGATAGACCAGTGGATCGAGGCGGCGGCCGTGGTTGTCCTGTTTTCGATTGGCGAGACTCTCGAGGAATACGGCCTTGAGCGAGCCCGCGGTTCAATTAGATCGCTTATGAACCAAGCGCCCGCACAGGCCAGGATCATGCGCGATGGCCGTGAGCAGATGATCAAGGCTACCGAGGTGATTGCCGGAAATCGCATCGCGGTGCTGCCGGGCGAAAGATTTCCCGCCGACGGTCGCGTCTCCAGCGGTTCCACGACGGTCGACCAGGCGTCGGTAACTGGAGAATCTCAGCCGGCGCCCAGAGCGCCCGGCGATAGCGTCTTCGCCGGCACTGTCAATCAATCGGGATTTGTGGAGATCATCGCCGAAAGGCCCGGTACCGACACGGCGATTTCCAGGATCATCTCCATGGTCGAGGACGCGCAGGCTCAACGTGCGCCGATGCAGCGATTCATCGATCAGTTTGCCCGCATTTACACTCCCGGCGTCGTCGCGGTCGCCGTACTGGTTGCGCTGCTTCCCCCACTGGCTTCCGCGCAACCTTTTGACGAGTGGCTGCTCAGAGCGCTCGTCCTGCTGGTAGTCGCCTGTCCATGCGCGCTGGTGATATCCACACCCGTCGCAATCGCCGCCGCTTTGTCCAATGCCTACACACACGGCGTTCTCATTAAGGGCGGCGCATTTCTCGAAGCGCTCGGAAGAGTGCGCACCATGGCTTTCGACAAGACCGGGACGTTAACCAAAGGATCGTCTACCGTGGCGGAGGTGGTAGCTTATGGCGAATTTTGCAGGAGCGACGTACTACGCTGCGCCGCCGCGCTCGAGCGACGTTCGGAGCATCCCGTTGCCAGGGCGATACGACGCTCGGCCGTCTCCGCGGTCGGAGACGCCCCGCTGCCCCAACCGGACCACCTCGAAATGTCGACGGGACTCGGAGTCAGCGCCCGCTTCGACAATCGAGATCTTGCCCTCGGAAGCCTGGAGTTCGCAGCCGCATTGGGAATAGATATCAGTCCAGTTGAAGACGATATAGAGCGTCTGGCGACACTTGGACAAACCCCGATAGTACTGTCGTGCGACGGCCAAATCGCGGGACTTATCGGCATCGCCGACGATCCCCGCGAGGACGCCGCTCCCACGCTGCGCGCGCTCAAGCAACTTGGTATTGAAAGGTTGGTGATGCTCTCCGGCGACCGTGAATTGACCGCCGGCGCCACCGCGTCGAAACTCGCGCTGACGGACGTTTACGCCGAGCTGTTGCCCGACGACAAGTTCACCCGAATCAAGACCCTCGCCGGCTCGGCCGGTCCCGCGGCTATGGTCGGCGATGGTATCAACGACGCGCCCGCCCTCGCGGCGGCCGACGTGGGCATCGCCATGGGAGCCGGTACCGACGCGGCGTTCGAAGCGGCGGACGTGGCGCTTACCAGCAATCACCTGTGCCAGCTTCCCGACCTCATCTCACTCGGTCGAAGCGTGGTAACCACCGTGCGTTTCAATACGATACTCGCGCTCGCAAGCAAGGCGATTGTCGTCGCAATCGCCGCAGCGGGATATAGCTCGCTCTCCGTGGCCATACTTGCCGACGTGGGTGCCACGCTCGCGGTGACGTTCATAAGCCTTGGACTGCTGCGGCGCCGATGGCTGGACAAGCACGACCCGGAATTTCATTCGTTGGCGCTGCAAGCTCGCGCCGCGCCGGTTCGCTAACCGAGCACGTCATTCCGAGGTCCGCCGAGGAATCTCGCCCGCCTCCACAAGCGCCAGCCTCCGCTCTACGCCTGACCCCTAGGGTGAGTCGAACACGGCCGCGCGGCTGCCGGGCTGCGGCCTATTCCTCCGGCCAGCCCTCGGGAATTTCGTTAGCTTCAAGGGCAGCCTGAATAGCCGCGGCCGCGTCTTCGGTCACCCATTGCCCCCAAACGTCAGCATTTCCGTTCAGCCACCAGAGCGCGGCGTCCTCCGCGCTGGCGTCAGAATTATCTAGGAGCCATGCCGCAACACTTTTGTAAATCTCGATATTGAAGTTCCAAGCTCGCAGCATTTCAACGACATCCGGAGCACCGGTCATGACGCTGGGATGCACCGCAATCAAAATAGTGGCGTCTTCGTAAGCGCAAGCCTTGGTGGTCAACCAACACTCGTCGCTGTATGCAGGTTCGTCGAGCCTGACCAGATCAAGCACCAGCGCCGGATCGTTCGTCCCCCACTGGTAACCGATCCACGGTTCTCCCCTGTCATAAGCGCCGTAGAGATCTGCGTTCGCCGCCGCGCCGTCGCCGGGGTTGATGATTTCGACATGTTCAGACAGACCGTAAGCCTCGATTTGGGCGGCGTTCACCTCTTCGCAGGCCCAGCCAATGACACACGACACCAGACGCGCCTTGTCGCCGGTTTCAGCAGTCTGGAACAGCTTTTTGAACTGCTCGTCTTTTAGGTCCTCGACATTGTCAAGCTCTGGATATTGCTCCTGGAGATATTTGGGGATAACAAACGCCGACTGCCAGTCTTTGCCAAGGCTCAGGCCAATGGAAACCACCTCGCCCGCGGTTACGGCCTCGTTCCAGGCTTCATCCTGGTTGGGAAGCCATATCTCCATGGTCACGTGGCTGTCGCCGCGCCGCAGCCCCTGGAAGAGAGGCAGGGTCGCGCCGAACACCACGTCGGTGGGGTAGCCATAGCCCTTTTCGACGATGAATTGGGCGATGCGGTTTTGTATCTGAGCGCTGTTCCAGTTCAGATCGCTGAAGACGAGCGTTTGCTTGGAAGACTCCGCAGCCTCCGGCTCATCTTCCGCGCACGCCGCCAGGGCGACAAGACTGATCAGCAACGCCAGCGCCAACACGGCGAGCCGGTATCCGACTGCCGTGTGAGTCATCGGAATCCCAGATCGGTTAGCGGTAAGTGACTGAATTATCCTCATGCCGAACGACTCCCTTCCCGCACCTCTACAACTACAGGTGATCGACGATGCCACTATCATAGCAAGTCAGACAGTCGGCATCGTAAGTGACGTCCAGGCTGTTCTGCCTAAACCTCCACTACTGTTGCTACCCGACTCTAAGCGATTCCCGTCTGCCGCCCGACACGGATTGCGTAAGTCGGTCGATGATGATGGCCAGGAAAACGATTGCCAACCCGGCTATCGCCCCGTTGCCCGGCTGGTTTTTCTGGAGCGCTCGCAGCACATTGTCGCCCAGACCGCCCGCCGCCACCATGCTGGCGATCGTGACCATCCCCAAGGCCATCAGCGTGGTCTGGTTGATTCCCGCCATTATGGTGGGTAAGGCCATGGGAATCTGGACCTTGGCGAGTATCTGTAGCGGCGACGCTCCGAACGACCGCACGGCTTCGATCGTTTCAGGCGACACCTGTCGTATCCCCAGGTTCGTCAGCCTGATTACTGGCGGAAGGGCGTAGATGATGGTGGCGAAGATTCCGGCCGGTTTCCCCAAACCGAAGAAGAGGATGCCCGGCAGCAGGTATACGAAGCTCGGCATAGTCTGCATACCGTCCAGAATGGGCCGCATCAGCCTGTCAACCATCTCGCTGCGGGAAGCCAGCACGCCTAGAGGAAGACCAATCAACACCGAAACCGCCACAGCCACCACCATTAGCGCGATGGTGTCAATAGTGTTGTCCCAAAGGCCCATGAAGCCTACGAAGAGCAGGGCAAGCCCCGTGAAGGTCAGAAGCCCCCAACGTCCTACGCCAAACGAGAGCAGGCAAAGGCCAACAACAATGGCCGGCCAGGGCGTCCATTTCAGCGCATCCTCGATGCGAACCAGCACAATTGCCACCGCCGTGCTAAGGCCGTCGAACAGCCAGCTGCCTTTTTGTGTCATCCAGTCGACCGCATCGTCGATGCCGCCGCTGGTCACCTCTCGCACCGACTTCTCAAGCGTGATCGTACCGCCGCTGGAGGTCCTGGATTCGGAGCGGGACACGGTGGTCGGAAAACCCATCTCCGGGCCCCAAATCACGAGGCTCGCGACCAGCACGACGGCAGTCGCCGCCAACCCGGCCAGTCGAAGCGGGTAGGCTTTGAGCACGCGCACCACGCCGCGCAGAGACCGGACCTCCTCGGAGATTTGACTACTCGTTTGGGCCATGTTCACATCTCCCGATCTCTTGCGGCGATGCCTTCGAGCAGAGCGCTCTTGTGAATCTCTCCAAGCAAGCTCCCGTTGTCGCCAACCACCGCGATCCGATATTCGGTCTGGGCCGCCATCGGGATCACATCTTCGACATAGGCTTCAGGATCCACGGTAATGGCCGATTCGATCGGCGCTCCATACAGAGATTCTCTTCCTTCGGCGACCAAATCCTGGGCCTGAGCCTCCGTGAGAATCCCCCGCAGGATGAAGTCGCGCGCTATGAGGAATATCGCGCGAACGTCGTGACGCTGCATTAGGTGCAGCGCCGCCCGCGGACCCTGCCTTTCGTAGACGACCGCGTCGGGTTCCCGCATGATGGCCTTGGCCTGAATGACCTTCGCTCGTGACACGTCCTGCACGAATTCGCTCACGTAACGGTCAGTCGGCAGCGTGACGATCTCTTCCGGCGAGCCTTCCTGAATAATCTCGCCGTCCCGCATGATTGCGATACGGTCTCCTAGCTTCAGAGCCTCATCGAGGTCATGAGTGATGAAGACAATCGTCTTGTTAAGTTCGGTTTCAAGCGAGATAAGCTCGTCCTGCATCTCCCTGCGTATAAGGGGATCGAGCCCGCTGAAAGGCTCGTCCATCAGCAGCACGTCTGGATTGACCGCCAGCGCCCTGGCAAGTCCGACCCGCTGTTGCATGCCCCCGCTCATCTCTCTGGGGTAGTAGTTCTCCCAGCCCTTTAGTCCCACCGTCTCAATGGCTTGCGACGCCATTGCGTATCGGGTCCTCTTGTCCACCCCCTGTATTTCGAGACCCAGGGACACGTTGTCTATCACACAACGGTTGGGCAGCAGTCCGTAATGCTGAAATACCATCGCGACCTTCTGGCGGCGGAACTCGATTAGCCGCTCCGGGGAGTAAGTGAGAATGTCTTCGCCGTCGAAATGTATCTGGCCTTGGGTAGCCTCTATAAGCCTTATGAGACAGCGCACCAGCGTCGATTTACCGCTGCCCGACAAGCCCATAACGACATAAATCTCGCCCTTGTCAACACTGAAAGACACGTCCCGTAACCCAACTACAAGACCCAACTCTTCTTGAATCTCGTCCCGGCTTTTCGCAGCGTACTCAGGTTGAAGCGCTCGCTCGGGCTTATTGCCGAATACCTTCCACAGACCGTTGACTTCTATCTCCGGTCCTTGAGCGTTCATGCTGCCTTTGCTCCCTATTGATGCCATGTTATGTCAAGTCGTGAGGCGGACGCCACCGCGTATAGTCAGGCTCTCGTTCGGCCTCATCGATCAGCTCCAAGAGCCGCTGGCTAGACTCGACCGCCCTGTCGGCAGGCGCGACGTTGAAGGATACGTGCAGCTCGTCGACCTCGGCATCCAGAGATTGAAGCACCGACACTAGCGCATTCAGATCGTCGTCCGAGTACGAGTATTCCGTAGCGTAGTCGCCGCCGGGGCCGACCCTGTCCCACGCTCCAGCCGCTCTTCCGTGCAGTCGCATCGCCCCGAATTCGGCCACGCTCACGTGCGCGGCGAGCTCCGGAGCCAAATCGCCGGCGTCGGGGAAGTCAGATGCGCTCAGTGCGATCTCGAGATCGATCAGTCGTTCGAGCGTCGCTTCAAGTCGGTCGGCAGGTTCCATCCAAGTTCCGTTTCGGAATTCGACCGCCAGTCGCATCCCGTTGAACTCCGATCTACAGCGCGCCAGGTAATCGAGGCCCGGTTCACCAGCCTCGAACCAGGGCGGAAATTGGAGAATCACTAGACCAAGCAAGTCATCCTCCACCAACGGCGAGATCGATTCAGTGAACGCATCGAATATCACTTCGGGCGGCTCGACGGCCAAGTCTGTCCAGCTTGACTTGGCGCTGCTAGGCGAGGCTCCGGGGCGAAGCTGATGCAGCGTCAGACCCCCGAAAGCGACAACGTCGAAAGTGAAGCCGGGTTCAACCGAAGTCGCCCACTCACGCACTCTGTCGGAGCTTGGGATTCCCTGAAACGTGGTCGAAATTTCGACCAACGGGAAATGCTGTGAGTAGTAAGCCAGCATGTCGGCGGGGCGAGTGCGCGGCGGATAGAAGCTTTGCAGGCGGCGCCAGCCGCACAGTCCAACTTTGAGAGACTTCAAGCGCCCCGGACTCCAAGCTCAACACTTGACTGGAGAGATTCTAGCCCCGCCTCTAGATCCCGCGGGTCGTCGACCGTGCGGGTCAGCTACAAACTCTTCAGCGCTGAAACGACCCCGATTTCGTCACGTTCCAGCACCGTTCGCGGATCAAGCAGCACCGCGCCATCTTCGATCCGCGCCACTATGGGCGGGTCGGCCGAGCGCAATGCGAGCGCCAGCGAGTCGGCCGACTCTCTCTCTGGAACCAGACGCAGCCCCCAGGAGGGCAACGTCTCGCCCGGCAGCGAACCGCCTCCCACCGCGGACTCGGTGGGCTTGATCTGCCAGCTCAACCGCTTCGGCACGGCCTCTCCCCATCTCCGCGCCCGTTCTTCAATCACCTGCGACGACGCGGCGATCATCCTCCACACCGGTATCTTCTCGACCGCTTCGCCCCGCAGGTAGTGCAGCAAGTTTGCGCGGAGCGCGGCCAAGCACATCTTGTCGGGACGCAGCGCGCGCGCCAGCGGGTGCTTGGAAACGGTTTCGACAAACTCCCGCTGCCCGACGATGATTCCTGCCTGCGGTCCGCCCAATAGCTTGTCGCCCGAAAACGTCGTCAACGCGACGCCGTCGGCAACGCTCTGCTGCACGGTCGGTTCTGGCTCCAGACCGAACGAGGCAGTCTCGATTAGCGTACCGCTCCCCAGGTCGTTCATGACCGGGACACCCTTGTTGCGCCCGGCTTCGCAGAGCTCGCGCAACCCGACTTCTTCAGCGAATCCGACGATCTTGAAGTTGCTGCGATGCACTTTGAGGAATAGCGCTGTATTGGGTCCTGCAGCGTTGGCGTAGTCTGTAACGCGGGTGCGATTTGTCGTACCTACGTCGACCAGGGTGGCGCCGCTCTTCGACAATATTTCCGGGATCCGAAACGAGCCTCCGATCTCAACCGCCTCGCCTCGGCTCACGACCACCTCGCGCCCCTCTGCCATACCCGCCAGGCATAGGAAGACCGCTGCCGCGTTGTTGTTGACGACCAGCGCCGCCTCAGCGCCCGTCAGCTCTTGGAGCGTTTCCTCGATGTGAGCGCGCCGAGAACCGCGGGTCCCCGTTTCAACGTCCAGCTCCAAGTCCGAATACCCCTTCGAAGCTGCGGAAACTGCTTCGATTGCTTCGTCCGAAAGCGGTGCTCTACCGAGATTGGTGTGAATGATGATTCCCGTCGCGTTTACGGCTTGGCGGGGGGAATTCCGCAGCATCAGCCGAACCTTCGTCGCCACCGCCTCCGCGATTTGCCCCTCAGTCGGTAACTCGGCCTCACTCCCAATCGCGGCGCGAACTCGTGCAATTTCCTTGCGCGCCTCTCCTATGACGACCGGCGTGGACAACAATGGATCGAGCTCCGCCACCGTAGCCGCGATAGTGTCTACCGAGGGTATGGCCCGCCTGGGATCGACCGCTACTCCCCCCACTTCAAGCCAGCATCAGGCGCCGAACTTGGCGAGCCTTCCAGCATATCCAAGCATCAGCGAGAACGTCTGCTGCGCCGGAAACGTACCCAGCGCTCCCCCGCCACAAGCACGTTCTGTAAAGGTTGTGACGGCGTCCGGAATCATCGATTTGGCACGAAGCGCGAACGGCACGGGATGCCAAGAATGTGCGGCCAGGGTAGCCGGACTCGAATGATCTCCCGCCACTACCAAAACCTCGGGGGCTAGGTCCAGAATCGCCGGAATCGCGCCGTCGATCTCCTCCAGAGCTCCCACTTTCCCGTCGAAGTCCCCATCCTCGCCGAGGGAGTCTGTGTACTTGTAGTGGAAAAAGTAGTAGTCGAAATCGTCCCATCTCTCCCGGAGCGTTTTGATCTGCCCTTCGAGTGTGTCGCCCGTTTCCAGCACGGTCATCCCGACCGCAGTCGCCAGCCCCTTGTACATCGGATAGGACGCAACGCACGCCGGTCTGATGCTATACAGGTCCGAGATCGGCTCCAGGTCCGGAAGTCCCGCGTAGCCCCGCATCAGAATGAAATTGGCTCTTTCTCGCTCCCCGATCCGCTCATTCACCTGCGAGAGATAGTCGCGCAAGTATTCGCTCGTCAGCTCGGCTTCGAGGGACAGCGGGTCGGGCGACAGCGGCGGGACGCCCGTCTTCTGGGGATCGGTCTCGTGGATCAGCGTGCTCAGTCCCTCCGCATGAAGCACGAGGACAGCTCGATGCTGACTCTCGGTCGCCAAGTCGAACGCTACGCCGTCTACCTCGATATCTGCCAGTTCGGCCACAAGCTCCTCATTCAACTCCGTCGGAATACGCCCCGCCCGGCGGTCGGAGATGTTGCCTGCTGAATCAAGAGTGCAAAAGTTGATCCTGATGGCAACGTCCTTTCGACCCAGCGGTAAACCGATGCCGAGCGCCGAAAGCGCGCCTCTGCCGATGTTGCTGGCGATGGGATCGTAACCAAACAGCGACAGGTGTCCCGGTCCGCTGCCGGGAGTAACCCCAAGTGCCACGGGAATGCTCAGTCCGGTCATACCGTTCGCCGCGAGACGGTCGAGGTTGGGAACGCGAGCCGTCTCCAACTCACTCAAACCGGTATCAGGATGAGGCAGGCCACCGAGACCGTCTATGACGACCAGCACCATTTTCTGATTGCCTTCTCGGGCAAGCCCTTGAAGAACCTGCAGTGGTAGCACTATCGACTCACTTCGATCAAATCAGATCGATAGAGCATGTGGATGCGACTTCCACGCCTCCGGCGTAACTCGCTGGAGCGTGTGGCGACGACCTGTCCACGGTCGCCGAGCATTCGGCCAGATTTGGAAAGCCGAGGCTGCTAGCTCCCGACAATCTCCTCGAATTCCTCGTCGCTGAAAGCTCGCAAGGTACTCGTCCGCACGTAGCCGTGCGCCGCCGTGCTCACAAGTAACTTTGCAAGACTCACGTCATCAGGCATATCGACCATACTGGCTGCGTCGAATTGACCCAACGTTAGATGGAAGCTCTCGAGCTTCCCACCCGCTTCTTCAATCGCGCTGGCCACCGCTTTGATGCGGTCCGGCGATTCATCCATACTGGCTATGCCCTTCTCCGTGTAGTTTATGAGAATCAAGTACTTAGGCACGTCTAACTGCTCCTATTCCCAATGTCTCCCACCAACTCTACTAAAGCATACGCTCGCTCCAAGGTTTTAGTAGATTCGGGCGCGGCGGCAAAGTCGGCTCAGCCTGGATTAGAGGGTGGCGCTGCGCGATAGACCTCCGGGACGGAGTGCCTACAGCTACCGCGAGCTACTCGTTTTCTTTCTCCCGCTAGCCGCTTCTTCCCTCATCCAAGGGTTTCGCGGTCCGATACTCGACGCCGGAATGTCGCGAGGCAACTTCCCGATCGACTCTTTGGCCGCGTTCGCCGTGATTTCCAGCGTAATGATGATGCCGGCCACCTCTGCCAACTCGCTTCAGAGTCTGTTCCTCGTATTCGCGCGTGGAAGAGGCTCGTACGACCGCGTTCGTAGGTTCACGATCTGGTTCGCGATAGTTGTTATGGCGCTAACGGCTGTGCTGGCGATTCCCGGCGTCGGCGACTTCATATTCCTTGATGTGATGGGCGCGCCGCCCGAGATAAACGCGTTTTTGAGACCCGCTCTACTGGTTATGTTGCTGTTCCCGATCGCGATGATTGCCCGAGCATACTTTCAGTCGATCCTGGTGCTTCAACGAAGCACCAGGCCGGTCTGGCTTGCGTCGACTATCGGAATCATGGCGCTGTTCGCGATCTCGTTCGGGGTTACGCCATTTGTTTCCATGCGAGCCAGCACCGTCGCTGCTCTGGCTCAAGTGGCGGTGGCCGTCGTCGAGGCGGCGGTGCTTTGGCTAGTGGTAAGCCGCACGCTCGGCGAAAACCCACTCCGGCCAGACCCTGAAGACACGCAGATCCCTACGACCGGTCGACTCCTGCAATTCCTCTGGCCGCTGCTGATAACCCAGATGCTAATGGCCGGCACCACCCCGCTCGTCTCCGCCGGGATCTTGCGTCTCAACGACGGAGAGATTGCACTGGCTGGCTATCGGGTCGCCTGGAGTCTCGCGGTCATAGGATTCGGCGCGATAGTAATGCTGAGGCAGACCACTCTGGTTATGTCGAGGGACCCGGCCGACCACAGACGAGGTCGCATCTTCTCGGTCGCCGCGGGCGCGACGGTCACCGGGATACTGCTTCTCGCTTCCCTTGGATCGGCGGGTGACTTCGTTTTGAACACTCTGATCGGTTCACCGCCCGAGGTATCCGCCGTTGCCCTGCCGGCGTGGCGGATCCTGGCCTTTCTACCCCTCCTCGGGTCGCTCAGGCAGTTCTACACGAGTCTCCTCCTCAGTCGCGGAAAATCGCGTTCGGCGAGCGTCGGGTCGCTTATTCGGGTGGCGGCGGTCGCGGTGACCCTCTTCTACCTCGCTCCCGGCATCGCGATGGCCGGAGCCACCTTGGGGGCGCTAGCGAGAGTTGGCGGAGGCGTTATAGAAACGGCTGTCTCGACCGCCATCGGCCGCAGGTACTACGGGAGAGTTGCACCGCCAGCGAAATCCGGCCGCCGATCCGAGGAACAGGAATAGGACTCACCATTCCTGCGACGACGACACAAAGACTCGACCTCTCACTTCGGAGAATCGCCGCGCACCGGGAACCGGCGACTCACTGGAAGGAAGATGCGGCGGCTTCCCCGAAGAGCGATATCATCGGCGCACCTGCCAACTAACAAGAGTGACGCGCACTGTGAAAACCGTAGTCGTGCTGGGCGGCGAGCTCGCCGCAGGCCCCAGGATAAAGGCGGCTCTCGAAAGCGCCGATTTCGTCATTGCCGCCAACGGGGGCGCCGAGCGCCTTGAGCGCATCGGCATCGTACCGGACGTCGTTATAGGCGACCTCGACTCGATCCCCGACGCTCGCCTTGAAGAGCTTCGGCACCGAGTGCCGGAATTACTCCGCTACCCGACGCGAAAGGACGCTACCGACGCCGAGCTAGCGCTTGACGAGGCCGTCGCCAGAGGAGCAACCGACATCACCGTGATCGGTGCGTTCGGCGGGCCCCGCACGGACCATGAGATAGCTAACGTCTTGCTCCTCGCCGCCCCGTCAATACGAGGCCGCGACGTTCGGCTGCTCACCGACTTATTCGAGGCGTGGGCAGTCTGCAATTCCAAAAGGGTCTTCACCGCTCAACCCGGCGACACGGTATCGCTGGTACCCGTCGGCGATGCCGTTGCGGGCGTCGCCACTCATGGCCTCGAATGGAAGCTCGACAACGCCACGCTAACTGTCGGCAGCACCTACACCATCAGCAACGCCGCCACTTCCAGCCAGGCATCAGTTTTGGTAGAAACCGGGACCGTGATCCTCTTCCACTACTTTGGCGCCGGCTACTGAGATCCAGGAACCACGCACTCCTTCCAAGGTCATGCACAGCCACAACATGGTCCCCGTAGGCAGTCCCCGAGGAACTCATAAGGCCGATTAGAAGTGGCGCTATGCCACCTCGCCACCCGGATGCCGCTCCAAAACACGCGGAACGTGGTTGGGCAGTACGATGTCCGCCTCGCGGCGGATGCGCTCCATAGCGAGGTAGCATTCGGCGAGATTGCCCGTATACCCAACCGGAATGTCAGACTCGATGTTCTCGTACATGAACACAGTATCGCCGCCGAACACCGCCGTGCCCTTGGAAGTCTCGACCGCCACCGCCTGCGAGCACTCGGTATGACCGCCGACCCAAAACGTGCGTATGCCGGGCACTACCTCGAACTCGTCATCGGCCAGAATCACCCTGACCCATGCCTCGTCCACAATGTGTGAAATCACGTCTCGCAGGAACAGTCCGTCGGGAACCAGCCCCCGATGTCGGGGAGTTACCACGCTCGCCAGACCCCGGCGCGACACTACGATCTTTGCGTTCGTAAACAGCTTGGTGTTTACGCAGTGGTCCCAATGAAGATGCGTCAAAATGAGATAGTCCACTTGGTCAGGCGTCACACCCTCGCCCCTGAGCAGCGAGTCGGTGTCCTCACCCGGATCGCACTGGAATCCGGCATAACCTTGAGCCTCCGGACCGTCCTCGCCTACCGGATCGCCTATACCGGAATCGATGGCCACGGTAAGTCCCTGGCCGCGAACCAGCCACAAGTAACCGAAAACCTGGATGCGCTCGAACTGCTTGCTCTGGAAGAACATTGCCGGCCCATCTGCTTCCAGGTGTGAGTTCTTCAGTGCCTTTATGGAATACATGCCGGCATCCGTAAAGCTTGATTCAAGAGTCCCGGCTGACAATGAAGTCGACCAGCCGCGTTAGCTCGTCCTTTGCCCTCGCCTCTACCGGCAGCTCCTGAATCGACGACTTGGCCGCGTCCGCGTACTTCGAAGCCAAGGCCTCGACCGACTTCCGAATCTCGAGAGCGTCCATCAGCCTCAGAATCTCTGTGACGGCTTTACATGGCAGACCGGGGCGTTCGTAGACCTTCCTCAAAAACGCCCGATTACTGCTCCGGGCGGCTTCGAAGGTCATGAGTATCGGCAGCGACTTCTTCTTGCGCCGTATGTCGCTGCCGACCGGTTTGCCCGTTAGCTCTTGACGCCCCCAGACGCCCAGGATGTCGTCCCGAATCTGGAACGCCATGCCGGTGGCTCTGCCTACCTCGGCGAAGGCTAGTTGGAGCTCCTCGTCCGCGCCGCCGACGAGCGCGCCTACTTCCATTGGAAAGCTGATCAGAGCAGCCGATTTCTTGCTGATCATCTCCAGGTATTCATCAGGCGAAACGTCAAGCCGGGTCTCGAACTCCATGTCGAGGTATTGCCCCTCGATTACCTGAATGCAGGTTTGCTCCAGGCGACGAATCGCTTTGACCGCATTCTCGGCGGAGACTCCTCGTTGATCCAGATGGGACATCGAAACGATCGCAACCGCGTAAAGCAGATCGCCGGCGTTGATCGCCTGCGCGCTGCCCCAACGTGACCAAACCGTCCGCCGGTGTCTCCGCTCATGGTCCTCGTCCATTACATCGTCGTGCACGAGCGTGAAGTTGTGAACAAGCTCCAGCGCGGCCGCGGCGGGCAGCGCTGCCTCGACGTTCCCTCCGACCGCCTCGCAGGACACCAGACAAAGCACCGGCCGCAGTCGCTTGCCGGTGGCTGCGTCTGACGGGCGGCCGTTCTCGTCTACCCATCCCATGTGATAACGGAGCATGTCGTAAAGAGGCAAAGGATTGTCGCTAATGACCCTCCTCAGCTCCGCGTCGACAGCGGCGCCGTAGCGACGGACAAGCTCGCCTAAGATCGGGCCATCTCGGTTACGAGTGATTGAAAATGTCCTCATTCGGGCAGGGACTGGAACCGACGAAGTCGCATATTAGCCCACATTGTTCAGAACCGACGCCGGGCGGTGGAGTTAGGCCGTCCGTCGTCAGTATCCTCCGTTCGTGGTCAGCCTCCTCCGTTCGTGGTGAGCCTGTCGAACCATGAACCGGACGGAGTGATCTGGAATTACGGGCGCTGCGGCTGCTGACCATGAATCGTCCCACTACTCGGGCAAGTCACCGGTCCAGCGGGTATGGTCAAATACCGCAACGTAAGAACGGGAGATAGGGAGAGGTCCAGTGAAAGCCGTACGAGCAACCGCAGCCAAAACGGTAATCGTCGAAGAACGAGAAGTTCCGACCGCAGGTCCGGGCAACGTCATCGTCAAGATTCTCAAGAGCGGTATATGCGGCAGTGATCTGCACATACTCAGACAGCTAGAGCGCGGAGTGATGCAAACCGAAGCGCTGCTGGGACACGAGGTCTGCGGCGTCGTTTCGGAGTTGGGTCCCGGGGTCGAGACGGCAAGCTTGGGCGACCGGGTCGCCATCGAACCGCTGCGGCGCTGCGGAATATGCACAAACTGCATTGCGGGCCGCTACAACGTCTGCGACCAGCGAAAGTTCATGATCGGCAACTTCGACGATCAACCGGGCGGGCTCTCGGAGTATTTTGAAATCCCCGCCTACTGTCTCAGGCCAGTCGACAATTCCCTCTCGGATGAAGAAGGCGCGCTCACCGAACCGCTTGCTGTCGGAGTCCACGCTATCAAGGTGGTCCGGCCCGGTTACCGGCCGTCGGTCGGCGTCATCGGCGCGGGAACGATCGGACTCGCGGTCGTTGCCGCCGCGGCCGCGGCTGGCGCTTCGAGTATTACGGTCGTCGCCCGCCATCCGCACCAGCGAGAGGCCGCCGAAAAGCTCGGAGCGACCCGCGTCATCGCCATTGGCGCGGAAGATTCAGAAGAGACGATAAGGGAGCGTCTCGACGGCGACCAGCCTCCCGAGATTGTGGTCGAGACCGTGGGCGGAGCAGAGGAAACGATCGACGCCGCTTTGAAGCTTGTGCATCGCGGCGGCGCGATCTCGATGGTCGGCGGATTCTGGTTGTCACCCAGAGTCGACCTCGAAACGCTGCTGGTCAAGGAGATAAGGCTGGTAGGTTCAAACTGCTACGCCTCCGAGGAAGGCTCTTCCGACTTCGTAGACGCGATGGGGATAATGCGGTCAAACCCGGTCTTCGCAGAGACGATGCTGACCCACAGGTTCCCGCTGGAAGCAGCCGCCGACGCCTTTAGCACTGCCTTCGACAAGTCGACCGGTTCCATCAAGGTAATGCTCAGTCCGTAACCGCCCTCTCGGCCCGCAACAACTCAAGCCAACGTGTCGCGACCGGCTCGAACGTCACCTTGAATAGTCGGGAAGTCGCTCCGGGGCCCAGCTTCTTGGCCGGTGTAGCCGAATATTGGCGCCAATTCCAGCGGTTTCACAGAAACGGCAAGTTGCTTCTCGCCAGCACCCTCCTGGGCAGCCTGAGCGTCGGCTCATTCTCAGTCGGATACAACCTCTATCTGGTCGAGTTGGGAATAGCCGAGGATCGCCTTGGGTTTCTGGTGGGAGCCGGATCGCTGGCTGCCGGTGCGGCGGCCATTCCGGCCGGTCTGGCCGCATCCCGAATCGGATTGAAGGCCATAATCCTCTGGGCTTCGGCGGCGCTGGCTGTCGGCACTGCCCTACAGATTCTTCCCCGCGCCTATCTCGCAATCCTGGCGGGAAGCATTTTGGGCGGAGCGGGGTCTGTGATGTGGGCGGTGGCTCTTACTCCACTGCTGGCCGCGGGGGCCGACTCGCGCGGCAAGCCCTACCTTTTCACCCTCTCGTCGCTCATATTTCTATCTGTCACCTTCGCCGGAAACCTGCTGGCCGGATTCGGTCCGCGCGCCCTGGCCGGCGCACTGGGCACGACACTGGATACCGGCTATTTGGGAGTCCTGGGCATTACCAGCATCGTCAGTGGGCTCGGATTGCTGCCGCTGCTCTTTCTGGTTCCGATTCCCTCCCCTGCGTTCGACTTTCGTCGATGGCTCCTCGCTCTCCTTGGACAGCGCGTGGTCCTGCTCAAGCTCCTCCTAATACACGCCTTGATCGCGGTAGGCGCCGGGCTGGTGATTCCATTCCTCAACGTCTACTTCGTCAAGGTGGTAGGACTTTCCGAGGCGCATTTCGGTCTGTTGGCCGGAGCTGGACTCTTAACGCGTTTGGCGCTGACCTCGTTCGGCCCGGCCCTGGGCGGCCGCATCGGGGCGTTGCGGGCCATTGGGTTTACGCAGCTATCGTCTATTCCGCTGCTGCTGACCATGGCATTCTTGCCAACGCCCGTTGTCGCCTCGGCCGCCTATCTGGGACGGGGCGCGCTGATGAACATGGCGCAGCCGCTCAGGAGCGCGTTCTACATGGACGCGGTTCAGCCGGATTCGAGGCCGGCGGTAAACAGCCTCATGCTCGTTTCGTGGAACATCGCCTGGGCGGGCGGCTCAGCCGCTGGCGGCGCACTGCTCGGAGCGGGAATGAGCCAGGTTCAATTCGGCCTCACCGCGGCGCTCTACGCGCTCGCCAGCATGTTGTTGTTACTGGCGTTCAACCGTCAACGTAACACGCCCTAGAACCACCCCTGCACGCCTATGGGCTCACAATCGTTCCGGCGATACTGAAATCGCGCTCTCTGCCAACTCGAAACCCCGGATTAGAGACGAAAGCGACTCTCTAGGAGGCGTCATTCATGAGGGCCGAGTGCCGGTCAGCGGCATCGTCGCCTAAGCCGCGCTACCAGGCTCCTCGGCAAGACGTCCGGCTGGCGGAGCGGCGGGCGACTCGGGAGCGGGAGGCTCTACTTGAGGTTCCGCCTTGGCCGGCTCCTCTGCCTTAACGGGAACGGGCAATTCTCTGCCCTCGTAAAGCGCCTTGAAATCTTCGATGCCAATCGTCTCCAACCTAGTCAGGTTGTCGGCGACCCGCCGCAGCGCTTCCTCATTCTGCCGCAGGATGTCGGTAGCCCGCTGATGGGCCTCCGACACTAGTCCGGTCACTTCCGCGTCGATCTGCTCGGCAACCGACTCACTGTAGTCCCGCGTTTCCGCGATGTCCCGCCCCAGGAAGACCAGTTCATTGACCTTGCCGAAAGTTCGCGGACCGAGCTTGGCGCTCATGCCGTACTGAGTGACCATTTGACGCGAGAGCGTAGTGGCTTGATTCAGATCGTTGGCCGCACCGGTGGTTATCTCGTTAAAGACCAGCATTTCCGCGGCCCGTCCCCCCATCATGGTGGCGAGTTGGTCCATGTACTGTGTCCGGCTCATCATCGACCGGTCCTCTACGGGCAGGAACCGCGTATATCCACCCATCCGCCCCCGAGCGATGATTGAAATCTTGTGCACGGGGTCCATTTCGCCGAGCAAATGCCCAACAAGCGCGTGACCCGTTTCATGTATCGCCGTAACGAGTTTCTCCTTGTCACTGATTACCCGGCTCTTGCGTTCGGGACCAGCCATCACGCGGTCGATTGACTCTTCCAGATGGACCATCGCGATCTTCGATTTGTTCTCGCGGGCGGCCAGTATCGAACCCTCGTTAAGCAGGTTCTCCAGATCGGCACCTGTGAATCCCGAAGTCTGTTTCGCAAGCGTCAGCAAGTCGACGTCGGCTTCCAGCGGCTTGCTGCGAGAGTGGACCTTGAGAATCGCCTCCCGTCCGCGAATGTCGGGACGATCTAGAATCACCTGGCGGTCAAACCGTCCGGGCCTCAAGAGCGCGGGATCGAGAATATCGGGGCGGTTGGTCGCAGCCAGCACGATGACCTTCGTGTCGCTTTCGAATCCGTCCATCTCAACCAATATCTGGTTCAGCGTTTGCTCGCGTTCGTCGTGACTTCCTCCCAGCCCTGCGCCGCGCTGACGTCCGACTGCGTCGATCTCATCCACGAAGATCAGACAGGGAGCGTTATTTCGCGCCTTGTCGAAGAGATCTCGCACGCGTGACGCCCCAACGCCGACGAACATCTCGACGAACTCCGATCCGCTGAGACTGAAGAACGGCACGCCGGCCTCGCCCGCCACGGCCTTGGCGAGGTAGGTCTTGCCGGTCCCCGGCGGCCCCACCAGCAACACGCCGCTGGGAATGCGCGCGCCGATCTTGGTGAACTTCTCCGGATATTTCAGAAACTCGACGACCTCGGCTAGCTCTTGCTTCGCCTCGTCAACTCCCTGCACGTCTTTGAACGTGACGGTGGGACGGTGGCCGGATATCATCCGCGCCTTGCTCTTCCCAAACGACAGTGCCTGATTGTTGCTCCCCTGGGCCTGACGCATCATGAAGATCAGTATTCCAATGAACAGGAGTACCGGGAACATCGAGGTGAGGAATTGCACCAGGAACCCGAGACGACCCGACTCCTCGAAAGTCACTCGCACGTCCTCGCGATCGCCGACGTTCAAGCCACGCGCGTTCAGATCGGAGTTGATATCGGTGCGGTCGTTCATGATCGCGTACCGGGCTGTATTACCCGACTTCAGCACTACCCGGTTGCCGCTGATAACCAGTTCAGGCGTCCTTCCGGATCGCGCGTCCTGTACGGCGGCGGTCAACAGTTGCGTGTAGCTGATCTTCTGCTCGCCGGCCCCTTGCGTGAAGATCATGTAGATAACGGCCAGGACCGCCACACCAATAACTAGGTAGACGAACCCGTTTCGCATAAACCGGTTACTCAATCTCAAAATCCCTCTTGGATAGCCCCGGTTCCACATCGAATCGAGGCTCGACTTTACGCTCAGTCAAATTGACGTTGAGCTTTTTTAGCCTTATGTCGATGATATCACCGATCCCGCCCTAAGCGGCGATCCAAACGTCGGAGTCTCCCCACTTGCAAGCCGTTCTGAACCACCTCGGACGCCATTGCCGCTACGTCAGCTTTTGACATCTCCACAAGTATTAACGAGGCGCAGTTCCACGATGTTATCCGTCCTGTCAGTGACTCTGTAACGGCTGTCAATCTCCAGGCCGCCGACCCAAATTACCCCGTTAGTTCCTGCCACGATGGGTATCCCGTCGCGTCGCCAGAAGGGGACACGACGCTGTATTAGAAACCTGCTTAGCGAGACGTCTCCTCTGCCGAGCGGGCGCAGCCGGTCGCCGCGGCGCCGCCCGCGAACTAATAGATGCTCTCCCACTGTTGCAAAATCCAAGTACGCCGTGTCTGGGGGCTTGACGGTGAGTGATTCCTTTACCCACTGGACTTCGAGCCGGTCTTGGATGATGCGCGACTTCACCGCCATATCTAACCCAGGGATACTAGTCACACCCTGGGCGTCTATCCGCACATCGCCGAGAACGCGCGGCGGCTCATGCAGCTCGCTCGTGAACAAAGCCGTGTCATACCCCCGCAGCACGTCTATCCCACCCCCTATGCCCATGCGGCCGCCGCCTCGGGGCGAGAGACAAAAGTCCATTACCGCGTGGAGACGCGCCTTGTCTGGCGGTTGCGCTCTGCCGGACTCCATGGCCGCCCTGCGCAGAACGAGCCGGACGACATGGGGTGGGAGGTTGCGAAGGGCGGATCGGGAAACTTCGACCTGCCCCTCGCCCGAAGCTACGCGGACTGATTCGAGCGCGGTGTCGGCGGCCCAATCCAGGGCCGATGCATCCTCCGCAAACAGTTGGGCGTTTCTGGCTAGCACGGAATCAATTCCCGGCCATACACGGCGCAATTCCGGCATCACGTTGAGACGCAGCCTGTTTCTGTCGACGATAGCTTCCGCGTTCGTGTGATCGGTGCGATAGGAGACCCCCCGTCGGCGGCAGTATTCGAGGATGGCTCCGCGCGATACACCCAGGACTGGCCTGACCAAAGTGCCGTTTACCGATCGCATGGCGGCTGCGCCCGCAGTGCCCGCTCCTCGAAAAAGCCGCAGCAGCAACGTCTCGGCCTGATCTTCAAGATTATGAGCGACCGCGACGAATCTGCCGTCAACACGCAATCGCGTCCGTTCGAGAAAATCGTATCGCGCCCGCCGAGCTGCGTCCTCCATCCCTCTTCCGCGCCGTCCGGCGATTTCGTCGGTACCCGCGGCCTCGATCACGACCGGAACACCCAACTCCACGGCCGCTTCCCGGACGAAATCAGCATCATCCGCGCTCCCCACTCGCAGCCTGTGGTCGAAGTGCGCAACGCACACGTCGAATGCCAGCTCATGACGAAGATCGTACGTGAGATGGAGAAGCGCCGATGAATCAGGTCCCCCGGAAACGGCCACGATAATGCGGTCGCCGGCTCTCACGCCCGCATCTTCGACGTAAAAGCGACGCACTTCGCGTTCGACGCTATCAGCCTTCAAGACACCAACCGGTCAAATGGGAAACTCTATCCGGTGCTCCCGAACCCTCCTCGGGTATCTCCGAACGCGGCTGTGTCCGGTTGCCACGAAACAGACTCTATTTTTACGAGGATTCCTTGGGCTATTCGCTCCCCGCGAGCGACCGTCACAGGCGCAGCCGTCGTATTCCAGACCTGCACTTTTATCTCATCGCCGTCGCCGCGGTAATCGGAGTCGATTATTCCAATTCCATGGGGAATCGCCAGTCCCGTGCGCCTGGGCGTGCTGCTGCGGGCGGCTACGATCAATGCGTAACCTTCCGGCACTTCGACGATTACGTTTGCCGGGATTAACCCGAACTCTCCCGGATGAATCGTCGTATCTTCCCGGGTAATCAAGTCGAATCCTGCCGCCCCGCCAGTCTGGGGCCCGGGCAGCGGCAATTCAGGGTCGATTTGCTTGATTTTGACCTGCAATGGAAAGTTGCGTACGCCCCAGCGGCTGACTATCGCGGGCTGAAGAGGGCGTCCTTCCACGCTCTCATGTATCCGAAGTCCAGCAATCCGGGTGGCCCCGGCGGTTCGATGTACACCGGAATCGGCGAGCTTTCGGAGGGTAGATCGATCGGAAGCACGCCGTCGATCTCAAGGCCGGTCTCGCCACGCTCGGCGAGCATCAACTCTCGCTTGGCGGTCGCCATCACGAATCCACTTGATCTGCGATATTCAAGCCGCTCTGCGAGCACCGCGTTTCGCCCCCGAGCCTCCTTGATCTGCGCTTCAAGCGACGCGATCCGTGCTTCCGCTCGGGATCGCGCAGGTGAGGCCACCGACTGCGAAATCACAAGGAACATCACCCCGCAGAAGAGCAGGACGACAGCGAAGCGGGCGGCTACGACCGCCAAGGGGGTCACGACGACCCGTTCGAGACTTTGCTACAAAACACCCCCATCTCCGAACAGATTCTACAGGCCGCGCCAACAACCAACGGAATTTGTAGTCCGCCAAGTCAAGTTGACGCTGCGCACTCTCGAAGGCGACCCCGACGCAGCCGTTGCCCAGTCCACCTGGTGGTCCAACCGAAGACGAGATGTGCTCCGCTCCGGAAGCGCCGTTTTGCCGGCAGGCAAACGAAAATGCACATGCCTCAGGCTCGAATGTGGTTTACAGTTTGATGATTACTGTCCATCGGAAACCAAACGCTTTTATCGAAGGGATGTCTCCTTGAAAATGTCCGCCGGCGCCGGGCGCAGAGTCGCCGTCGCGATGAGCGGAGGCGTTGACAGCTCCGTTGCTGCGGCTTTGCTCGTAGAACGCGGATTCGACGTTTTCGGCATTACTCTGGACATCTGGCCCGACCAGTCCGAGGGACCGGGCAGCAGGAATTGCTGCTCCCCCGAATCCCGAGACGACGCACGGCAGGTCGCCGAAATCTTGGGCATCCCGCACGAGGTAGTCGATCTCAAGGATCTGTTCGCCCGCTCGGTGATAGAGAACTTCGCCGGCAGTTACTTTGAGGGGCTCACTCCGAACCCTTGCATTGACTGCAACCGCTACATCAAGTTCGACGCCCTGGAGGATATTGCCCGCGAGGCGGGCGCCGGAGCCGTCGCCACCGGGCACTACGCGCGGATCGACGAGAACGGACCGGATGGTCGCCGCAGACTGTTACGCGGCCGCGATAAGACCAAAGATCAGTCTTACGTCCTCTACGTCCTCACTCAGGCCCAACTCGATAAGGCGATGTTCCCGCTGGGCGGTCTTTCAAAGCAGGCAGTGCGGACCAAAGCGGCTGAGCTTGGGCTGCCGGTAGCAGACAAGCCGGAGAGCATGGACATCTGTTTTGTCGCCGGAAACTACCGGTCATTTGCCCGAAGCTGGGCAGGTCGAACGGGCCGTAAAGGACCGATTTACGACATTGCGGGCGATCTGCTTGGAACGCATTCCGGAATCGAAAATTACACGGTCGGACAGCGGCGAGGACTCGGCATTGCCATCGGCGAACCGGCGTACGTGTCCCACATCGACGTCGAACAAAACTCGATAACGGTCGGGCCGCGCGATGCACTCTCGCGGAACGAGTTTCAGGTCGACGACGTGAACCTGGTGTCGGTTGAAAGGGTGACCACCGGTACCAAGGCTGGCGTGAAAGTCCGCTCGCGAATGCCCGAACTCCCGGCCCGGCTCTTCCCGAACGGCGACGCGGGACTAACCGTGGTCACCGACGAGCCGGCGTGGGCGGTTGCGCCCGGTCAGGCGGCCGTCTTTTACGATGGCGATGTAGTACTCGGCGGCGGCCGCGTCTCCAGATCGGCCCGGCCCTTAGAAGAACCGGTGGCGGCTCTCACTGGGTCGCACCCGTCCGGCGTTTAGCCGCCGGTCACTCTCGTTGCGGAATTACCTCAAGAACCTGTACTTGATAAGCCCCCACAAGCTGTGCGGACCGTCGATCCAGGGTATGAGCTTCCGCTCCAGCCTCGGATAATAAGAAACCGGAACCTGCACGATCTCTTGCTGGGACTTGAGCAGTTTGGCGGTTATCTCGACCTCGATATCGAACCTGTCGGCTTGCAAATCGAGGGATCGCATCAATTCAAGGTCGACCATCTTGTAGCAGGTTTCCATGTCTTTCAGGCGCGAACCGTACAAGAAGTTCGTAGCGAATGTGAGAAACTGATTCCCTAGGCGGCGTATCCACTCCTGATCGCTTAGATCTCGAAATCCGTATACGACTTTCGTCCTGCCTTGCTCAATCGGCTCGATCATGGCGGGCAAGTCGCTCGGTGAATATTCCAGATCGGCATCCTGAATCACGACCACGTCGCCCGTCGCGACCCCCAAAGCAGTCCGGACCGCCGCCCCTTTTCCGCGGTTTTCAGGATGAGTAACTACTACAACATCGTCGATATCGAGTCCCGCCAGCACTTCCGCGGTTCCATCGGTCGAGTGATCGTCAACAACGATCACCTCCATCTCCAGCGGCACCGCACGGACGCGATTGAGGAGTTCGCCGACTGAGTCGCGTTCGTTGAATACCGGTATCAAGACCGAGACTTTCGACACGAGGGACTACCGAAGCCTTCGCCAGTAGACCAGGAGCTCGTAGAACGCTTTGACTATGACCAGCAGGTTGGCTCCGGTAGATGTTCCGACCGCTCTAGGGTAGTGGTTGACCCCGATTTGCCCAATCCGGAAACCGGCCTTCTTGGCCTTAGCCAGGAGCTCGGTTGAGATGAACGCTCCGTTGGACTCGAGCTCAAGGCTCTGGACTACTTCCCTTCTGAACAATTTGAACCCGCAGTCGAGGTCCTTCGGCCAAACGCCGAACAGAACGCCCATCAATGTCGACCACGCCCGCGCATTAAGCGTCCGGTGCCAGGCGTCGGCGCGGCTGATGCGGTAGCCAACTACCATGTCATTCTCGTCAACGGCATTCAGCAGGAGCGAAATCTCGGCCGGATCGAACTGCCCGTCCCCGTCCGCGAACGCGACAAGATCGAGTTTCGCCGAGCTAAATCCGGTCCGCAGCGCCGCTCCATAGCCGCGGTTCTGCGGATGCGAAACGCATCTAACGCGAGTATCGCTCGACGCAATCTCCTCTGCGATTTCCCGCGTGCGGTCGGTGCTGCCATCGTTGACAAGAATCACTTCGAATTCGCACCCCAGCTTTTCAAGCGCTGCGATGGCCCGAGTCGCCGTGGAACGAACGTTCGCCTCTTCGTTGAAGAGCGGAAAGAACATCGAAATCGACAGCCTGGCGCTGGACTCTCTATTCAAGATCGATTGCCGTTCCCTTTCGACCGCCCGAACTGTGTGGAAGCCAGAAAGATAGTAACCGCAACTCCTCCACTACGCGCCCGCCGTGGGTCTTCGGCCCGAGGCGTGCAAGACTCCCATGTCGAAACATGACCGCGGTTCCCGTCGTCGGGACGTGGCGAAGCACAGGCCGTCCACTCGCAGAAGGCAAAACCGGTACAAACCTCGCGCACTCTTCTGCACGATTTGTTCGAAATCCGCCAACCCGCAGCCCGTCTGACAGTTAGACTTATATGCACGGTGCGCGTACGCTGGGCGACTTGAAGTGCGGACTGCGATTGTGGATGATCTTGATTCCAGAATGAGGGTGGTCGCTGTGACGATCAGGCGCCGTGAGCGCCGGCACGTCCGGAAACGAGTTGCGCCGTGCAAGTTTGTCAATGGCAAGTTGCCCAGCCCGATGGGGCGCAAACTGGCGATCTAAAGTGGGCTCTATGAAGAGCCGTGGGAGTGACGATGAGCGCGCGAATTTCACTGAACGGCACTGATCTCGACCTTGCCATCGTAGAGGGGAGCGAAGGCGAGCTTGCGGTCGATGTAACCAAGCTTCGGGCACAAACCGGTTTCGTAACCATAGACCCGGGTTACTCGAACACCGCGGCCGCCAGGAGCGCCATTACGTTCATCGACGGCGAACAGGGAATCCTCAAGCACCGGGGTATCCCCATCCAGGAGCTGGCAGAGCAGTCCAGTTTCCTGGAGACCGCTTACCTCCTCATCAACGGAGACTTGCCAACCAAATCGGAGCTGGACAGCTTCGTCGGCAGGATCACCCGCCACACGATGCTGCACGAGCAACTGTATCGGTTTTACGAAGGATTTCCCCAGCAGGCTCACCCAATGGCCGTCTGTTCGGCTGTCGTCTCCGCGCTCTCCGCGTTCTATCCCGAATTTCTCGATCCCAGAACTCCCAACCAGGTGGACGCGGCGATAATTCGCCTTTTGGCCAAGCTGCCCACGATCGCGTCGCTTTCTTACAAGCACGCCATAGGTCAGCCCCCGATCTATCCGAACAACAGCCTGGACTATGCTTCAAACTTCCTGCGAATGATGTTCGCCACGCCCGCCGAGGAGTACGTCGTCAACGACGTGGTGGCGCGGGCGCTCGATCTGATCTTCATACTTCACGCCGACCACGAGCAGAACTGCTCCACCTCGACGGTTCGCCTGGTGGGCAGCTCGCTGGCTAACGCCTTCGCATCTATCTCGGCCGGAATCAACGCTCTATGGGGACCGCTGCACGGCGGCGCCAACCAGAAGGTTATCGAGATGCTCGAGAGCATCGAGGCTGGCGAGGGCAGCGCCCAAGACTTCGTCAATAGGGCCAAAGATCGATCTACCGGGACTCGGCTCATGGGCTTCGGACACGCCGTTTACAAGTCCCACGACCCCCGCGCCGGCATCCTCAAGAACACTTGCCACGAAGTGATAGCGGAGCTGGGAGTCACCAGCAGGCTTCTCGACATAGCGATGGACCTCGAAGAAATAGCGTTGAGCGACGAATATTTCATTTCGCGGCGGCTATACCCGAACGTGGACTTTTACTCAGGCGTCATCATGAACGCGATAGGGATACCCGAGAACATGTTCACGGTCATTTTCGCCATTGGCAGATTGCCGGGCTGGATCGCTCACTGGAAAGAGATGCACCAGGATGCGGACTTCAAGATCGGCCGTCCACGGCAGATATATGTCGGTCCGACCGACCGGTCGTTTGTGCCGATAGAGGAACGCTAGATCAAAGCACAGCCGGACCCGAGCTAGAGACTAGGGCGCGTTCTCCGGCCCCTTGTCAACGAGGTCCCGGTAGAACCGCTCAACCCGGGCGGCATCAAGCGAGTCCAGGTCCTCCTGCCAGCCCCAAGCTAACAGTGTGTAACTCGTGGGTGCGTCTTCATACGGGGCCGCTAACAGCTTGACCTCGCCAAATGCGCCCACTGGGAGGCTTTCGTAAATTGGTTCGATCTCCGCCGCTTTCGCCTCGCAGTCGTCATCACACTTGAACAACAGAACGATGGCGCCGTGCTCCAGATTGTGCACCCACGCGCCAACCGGGACCTCGGTCGAGTAGACGCCATATCGAGCTTGGGCGACGTAATGGCGGCCGGACGATGGCGGCGTATGTCTATAGCTGATGCGCGTGCCCGCCGGGACCTGGTCCCGGCCTTCATCTTCGACCGGATATCTTTGCGATACTGTTTGCGCCACTTCTGCCGTCTCGGCGGGTACCTGGCTGATCGCGAAAGTCACCGCCGCCGCAATTCCGCCGGCCACAATGCCCAGTGCAATCACTCGAAGCAGCCACTTTCGCCGCGCGGCGCTCCGTCGTTGCGCACGACGGCGTTCCTTGGCCATCCTTCGCCGAGCACGCTTGGAGAGTCTCGGTTCAGGCACTAGCGACGCTCTTCAAATAATTTCAGAATCTCTAGGCGCATATTCACCGCAAGATAAGAATATCTTCGGTCAAAGAGCCTCCACGGTGCCAATGACCGAAAAGGGACAGGCACGTCGGACATCGAACCCCTCGGGAGGCCGCCGTGACGAACAGTTCAGAAACCACCACTCAAGTCCCCGGCCGTCTCGTAAATTACGTTTGGCCAAAGCGCCACCCCGGTCTGCCTTGACGCCGGTTTGCTAGTTGTCGGGAGCAGTTATCCGAACCGGGCTGTCGCCCTGTAATTGCAAACGCGCAAGGCGAGCCCTCTGTGCCAGATCGGTGCCGGGCACCAACTCTTCGACCTTGCGCAAGTCTTCCATAGCCTCCACGCGGCGCTCGGTGGCCAGGTAGAAGCCGCTGCGAATCCAGTATGTCAGCGGATCCTTGTCATTGACCTCGACGGCGTTCGACGCGCTTTCGATTGCCTTGGCGAACTCGCCTCTCTTCTCTTGTACGAGCGCCAGCACGAGGTATGCACGCGCCTTCAGTTCGTCCGATGCTAGCTCGACCGCTCGATTCGCAAGAAGCACGGCTCTATTCAAGTCCCGAATCGCGTCAGCGGCAAACAGTTCTGCGGCATTCATGTGAACCCAAGCATCGTCGGGATATTGCTCCAGCAGCAAGTCCATGGCATCTACTGCGTCGCCTATGCGCCCCACGGTCGCAAGTTCGTATACCTCCGCGATGCCCCGGTTTCGATCGTTGATCTCAGTTTGCTTCTGGGCAAACGCCAGCGAAAACGTCAATCCTACCGAAATCACCGCTACGACAATCCCGGTAACTACCTTTCCTTCGCCTCCCCGGCCCAAGAGCAGAACCAGGATGGACAATAGGAGAAGCCCCTGCCCAACAGGGAAAGCGACCGGATCCCCGAAGACGATTACTGCAACCGTGAACCAGGCGATTCCGGCAACCCCCCGCCCGATCGTTAGAACCCGAGTGCGTAAACTCGGAGACCGCGACATCCATACGAGACCGAGGTCTGCCGCCAGGAAGGCCAGAATCATCCAGGGGAATTCTCCCAAAATGGTGAGCCCCAGCAGTGCCCACAGGATGTCGGCTCCCACCAGGATCAGCGCAGCCACCGAGAGTGCTATGGCCGCGTCTTGCGAAAGGTCCCGTTCTCTGATTTCCTCCTCGGTCGGCGGGTGGAACAAGTCGGTGTTGGCCTTGACTATCGCGTCTCCTGCTCCACCTCCGCGACCAGCGGCTTGGGCAAACGCGAATTTCGTGCTTCTTAGGCTTAGTGCAAACATTTCAAACAAACGCGTGGACAGTTATACGAGTTCAAGTAGGCATTCCCAGTCGAGATCACAGAGCCGCGACCGTTAGATCGATTCTACACGCGTCCGCGCCGACCAAGGCGTTGCCATCTAGTGTCTCACCTCCAACGCCGCACCCTCGATATGCAAGACGGTGGTTTTGGAGCGCCACCCCTCGCATAGCGGACGAATAACTGCCAGAGTATGTAACGGCCCATATCGTGTCTTCGACCGCGCCCCTTGAGTCCATCACTCACGCGGGAAAGTGCGCTTCTTCAAGCAATTTACGATGAAACACTGGCGGCGGCATCGATATCGATCCTATCTGGCTCTGGCTGAGACACCGGAATGCGCAGAAAGCGCGTCTACAGCGAATGCCTCACGGCCTCAGGAGGGTGTACCTTTGAACACCCACAACCCGTAGTTCGACGTGCCGACGAACACGTTTTGGTCGTTACTGTAGGCGGGCGAAACGGCGACCATCGTTGGCATGTCCGACGCCAAGCCGCTCCCAAGTTCCGACCATGTGTCGCCCCAATCCGAAGAGCCGAAGACTCTTCCTCCGGGCCCCTCGGTTATCGCAAACGCGAAGCGGTCCGATCCAAAGTCAGGCGACAGCGCCAGTCCGATGAAATTGCCCGAGTGGACGCCAGTCCACGTCGCTCCTCCGTCGGTCGACTTGAATATGCCGCCCGCGGTAGCTATGAGCACCGTACGGTCAGTTGCGAACGACGGCGAAACGGCTACGGCGTTGATCATTCCGTTGGTTACGCCGGAGCTGGACTGCGTCCACGACTGACCGGCGTCGACAGACTTGAACAGCCCGCCGCCCGCGGTACCGGCAAACACTACTCCGTCCGCAGCGATTGCGGGTGAGAAACCGAACGAGGCCACGTCGGTATACGTACTGCCCTCGTTAGCCTCGACCCAGGTGGCCCCGCCGTCGATCGACCTGAAGGCGCCCGACCCGCCGCCCGCCAGCACAAGGTTATCGTTAGCGTAGTTCGGCGAGAACGCTATGGTTCGCGGAATAGCGCGAAGTACTGATGTCGTTCCCTGGTTTTGCTGCACCCACCACTCCCCGCTATTGAACGTCCGATAAATGCCCGCGTCGCCAAGCATCGTAACGATGGTTCCGTCTGCCGGATAATTGGGCGATACCGCAAAGGCTTCAAAATCTGTGTTCGGCAAGTCTGTCGTAATGGATGTCCATCTCCAGCCCCCGTCGTCCGACCGGAAAACGCCGCTGCGTGTCGCGCTCACCAGAGTCACGTCAGTGCCATAATTGGAAGAAAAACCAAATCCCGCAATTTGGGCACTGGCCACGCCGCTGATCTTGAACCAGTCAGCACCTGTGTTCGTGGTCTTGTAAAGGATTCCTGTATGGCTCGCGGTAAACAACGTCTCGTTATCCAGGAAACCATGCGTAAGAGCAACGACGGAAAAATCGAGACCAGCGAGATCTACGTTTATGTCATTCCAGTTCACGCCGCGGTCAACCGACTTGAATATCCCGCCGAGTTGGGTTGCAACAAACACTTTTTCGTCCTGACCGTAGTTGGGTGAGAAGGCAATCCCGTTGATTCGCCCCAAGTCAGTCAGCCCCGCACCGGTCCAGTTCAAGCCGGAGTCAGTGGATTTGTACATTCCCTTGTGAGCCGTAGCCAGGAACAGAGTCTTCGAATTGCGGTAATCGGGTGTCAAATTGACGCTCAAGAACTGCGCGCTCGCGCCGTCCGGGAGCCCCTTTGATACTCTCGTCCAGCTCTTTCCGTAATTGATACTCCTGAAGATCTTGGTTCTCGTCCACGCGAACACTTCTTTAGGGCCGGCCGGCGACACTCTCACTCCGCTAATCGCGAGATCACCTATACCCGCCACTCCCGTATTCACCCACGTCACTCCGCCGTCCTGAGATCGGTAGATTCCGCTTCCGTAGACTGCCGCGTAGGCGTTCTGGTCCTTCTCGAAGTTCGCCGACATCGCCACACTTTGCACATTGCCGGTCCCCAGGTCACTGCCGACGACAGACCAATTTAGTCCAGTATCGGTAGTCCTGAAGAGACCCGACGGAGTGGCGGCCAACATGATCCCGTCCACCCAGACTTTGGGCGAGACTGCCATGTCGTTCACCGCCAGGTTGGTCAAGCCGTTGTTTAGCCGCGTAAATGATCCTCCACCGTTGCTGCTCCTGAATACGCCCGCCGAATTTGTTGATACAAACACCGTCGAGTCGTACAGATAGATGGGTGAAGGAACGATGCTGGTCGGCGCTGCGCCGGGAGGACCGGCTACCGGTACCCACTGTCCCTCAACGCCGATTGCGCCCGCGGGCGCGGCCAGCGTGCCACAGAGCCCGATCATGGCCACAAGGGTCGCGACCAGACGAACTGCCTTCAGTCTCACTATCCTCATAGCTTTACTCCACTACCGATCTGCCCAACCGGTGCTGCGCATCCTTGCACGATCCGGGAGACGATTGTTCAACTTCTACCTGACTGCCACGATTCCTACAGTCGATCCTGCGGCAAACTCCTGTGCAGCCGAAAACGGTGCGAGATTCCGCCAAGATTCGTTGGGATAGGTTAAGTCACGCAAGAAGTCTCCCAAAAGCGTCAACTGCACCTTATATCCTTCGGGATTGTCGGGGAAAAACTCCATAATCGCAGCTTGATAATACTGCCGAACTCGCCCCAAAGATGCACCTCTGGCGAGCAGCATGCCAGGAGCGCCAATGTCCGCGCGTGCATCGGTCTTAGGATACCCAAAGCTATGGGTTCCCCCAAAGCGGTCAAAGAACTGCCTGAATCCAACGAACTGTCCGCTTATGTCAAAGTCCGAGACCTTGTGCCCCCAAGGCCCTAAGGGCTGGCCTTCATGAGGATTGGTTATATGCGGTTCGACGCCCATGTCCACGCTTCCACCGGCTCCCCCTCCCATGTAGTCCCAGGTCAAACGCCTTTCCGTCACCCACGTTCCACCCAGGTCAAGACGTTTATGGAAATCGACTACCCCGCGTTGGTAATACTGGGTCAGGGAGCCGCTGGTCTCCTCAAAGACCTCCGAAATTGGCAGTCCCCACCGCTCGATCCCGCCTGTGCTCTCGTAATGCCGCTTAAACTCGGCTACCAGGGTTTGCCCATCAACGACGACCGCTAGATTCGGGACATTATGTCTAAGATCCGCGTTCGCGCCCGACGGGTCGACCACATAGAGATTCGACACCACCGTTGCGGCGCCGATGCTCGAAGGCACGACCGTCACAGGCCGTGTTGGCGGAACGGGAGTTTCCGTTACAGGCGTTGTAACAACAGGCGTCGTGACCGGGCCGGTAATGCCGCCAGTAGCCCAGTACACCCACAGTCCGTACCGGTCCGTACCAACGAAGACATTCTTATCATTGGCAAAATCCGGCGATACCCCAAGCACGAGGATCTCGGCGTTGGGCAAGCCGTTCGTAATCGGATGCCAGTTCACGCCGCCGTCAACCGACTGCATAACTACACCGCCTTGTCCCGCCGAAGACGTGAACGCGGCCCGGCTGGCTGGGAAATCCGGCGCAAACGCCACCGTCGACACCGCCTGAGTTACAGACGTTGCGCTCCAGACTTGACCTCCATCCCTCGTTATGAAGACGCCGCCATCGGTCGCCGCGAGCACCGTCCTGTCTGAAGTGAATGAAGGAGAAATAGCGAGTTGATGGACCATCAGGTTCCCAAGCCCGTTATTCACAAGATCCCACGACTGTCCCCGCGTCATGCTCTTGAAAACACCGGAACCCCGGCTCGCGGCAAAGACCGTGCCGTCGGAGTCATAGGCGGGCGAAGGAGCGATCGACGATATGGCTGCCCCCGGCGCGACGCCTAGCACGTGAACCCACGCAGTTCCGGCCAGCTCCGACCGGGCCACGCCGCCGGAGCCTCCCACGAAGACGGTCAGGTCCCCCCTGGTGTTATGGAAGGCCGGAGAGGTCGCCACAGTCAGTGGGTTGGCTTCGAGCCGGCTGCCTTTCAGTCCGGCATCCTGCTTCACCCACGCGTTCCCGGCTTCCCTGAAGGTCCTATGTACACCGTCCCCATGCAGCCCGACGAAAATGGCCCGTTCGTCAGCGTAGCTTGGCGAAACCGCCATCGTTTGAATACGACGGTCGGGCAGGTTCCAGGTGATGTTGGACCATGTGACCCCGTGATCTTCGGACTTTAGCAGCCCGCTCTGGGTTCCTATGAACAACGTGCGGTCCGAGCGGTAGTTGTTTGAAAACCCCAGCGCTGCAACTCTGGCGGTAACGATGCCGGATCCGATCGCCGCCCACGTGTCGCCAGCATTGGTGGACCGAAAGAGTCCGCCGTGGGCTCCCCCGGCGAACAGGGTCTCGTCGGACCGAAAGTCATTGGAGATGCTGATCGACGCAATGCTATTCCGAGGCAGCCCCTTATTGGATTCCTTCCAGGACCGTCCGCGATCTGTGGACCTAAAAAATCCGCCCTCGGTCGTTCCCGCATAAACAAGAATCCCGCCGTCCGCCCCAAAGGCGGGAGCAAAAATAACCGCCTCAACCGCCCCCTTGCCCGAAAGGCCGGCGGAAGACCAGTTGTCTCCCCTGTTCTTGGTTCGGTAGATGCCGTGTCCCTTCGTCCCCAAGAGGGCCAGTCCGTCGGCGTCGAACTTCGGTCCCAGGGCGATGAATCGTATGCTCCGGCCTCCAGGCAGCCCCGAGTTCCTTTCTTTCCAGGTGCTACCTGAGTCTCGGCTTCGAAAGACGTGGGAGTCAGTCCAAACTACCATCGTCAAGTGGCCCCCGGCGCCAGGAGCAACCTGAATCCCCTTCAGATCGGTGCGCGTGAGACCGCTGCTCGACAGGGAGTTCCACGTGGTCCCGGCATCGTTCGACCTGTAGACGCCGAACCCGTCAGTAGCCGCGAACACCGTCTGGTTGGCCTCGAAGGCGGGCGCGAACGCGACGCCGGTCACGCCGCTGTCGGGCAGACCCGAGGTAGCCCTCGACCAGTTCGCCGCCCCGTCACCGCTTCTGAAGAGTCCCGTCGGAGTCGACGCAAACAACAGCAGGTCGAATTCGAAGCGCGGAGAAACCGCAAGGTTCGTTACTCGCTGATCGAGCAATCCTGAGTTTCGCTCCTGGAACGTGTCACCGCCGTCAATGCTCCGGTAAACGCCGCCCGTATCGGATGCAAAAAAGACATTTCTGCTGGACGCGTAGAACGGTGTCGCCTGCGCCGCCGTCGCGCGGCCGGCCGGGATTTCCCCCATGCTCACCCATTGCCCGGCTAGGCCGATAGCCTGCGCGTTCTCGGCTATGAGCGCGACGAGCACCAACAGAAGAGCGGTCGAGACAATCGCCGCTAGAACCGGAATACGCTTACCAGCCGATTGAGCGATCGGCATTTTCGCCTCGCTTTACAAACGCCGGGCGCCGATCCGGCTTGAAATACCTAAAGTAAGTAATGACATTTTTCGCTTCAGCCTCGGTTATGTCAATTGTGGATCGATGTCCCCCAATGCCTGTCATTACAATTTCGGAGCGCGCTAGCGCCTGTCAATTGAGGAAAACCTAGGAGCGGCGGCAACTCCAGCAGCCGAATTACACCGGGTGAAACGGAAGGAATGTGCAATGAACGTAAGTTTTGTAGGTCTGGGGCTCATGGGAAGCCGGATGGCCAGAAATCTGATCAAGGCCAGCCACCGTGTGACGGTCCACAACCGAAGCCAGACCGTCGTTCACGAGCTCGTGGCGGAAGGCGCCCTGCGAGCATCCTCAACCGCGGAAGCGGCGCGGGCCTCCGAGTTCGTGATGACCGCACTTCCAACACCACAGACTGTCGAGGACGTGTTTTTGGGCTCTGACGGCATCGTCGAGAACGCCCGCGACGGAGCGATCTTGATCGACTTCAGCACAAACGGACCCGATACCGCCAGGCGCTGCGCCGAAGCCGCCTATGCTCGCGGACTCGGCTATCTCGACGCACCGATGAGTGGTGGGCCGGCCGGAGCCGAGGCCGGTACGCTCTCGATCATGACGGGAGGGGAAACGAGCCACTTCGAGGCAAGCCTTGAGCTTTTGGAGGTCGTGGGGCAAAAGGAGAAGATCTTCCATTGCGGAGCGGTAGGAGCCGGTTCGGTCGTCAAGCTTGCCAATCAACTTCTCGTAGGTGTCGCCAACGCCGCCTGCGCCGAGGCTTTCGTTATGGCCGCGAAATATGGGCTCGACGTTAGGCAGCTCTACGACATTCTCAATGGCGCGATGGCGCAAAGCGCCGTAATGACCTGGACAATCCCGGACAGCACGCTCAAGCGCGACTTTTCCCCGCGGTTCGCGGTCGATCTCATATCAAAGGACCTCGGGCTTATCACCGACTTCGGAAAAGAGCAGGGCGTAAGACTCGCCATGGCCACGATGGCCGACTTGCTGCACCGCGAAGCTCAGGCTCAGGGAGAGGGTGAAAACAACCTCAGCGCCGTCATCCGGCCGCTCGAGCGTCTCGCGGGCGTCGAAGTCGGCTCGGTCGATTAAGAGCCGTCAGCCGCGGCAGCCAGGGGCTGGCGTCCAACCCCAACCCAAAACGCGCCGGTCACCAGCGCCGCCGCCAGAGCCAGCCCCATCCAGCCAAGCAGCTCCATTCCGCCCCAGGCGAACATCAGCCCGGAACCGAGACCGCCCGTCGCGGCCGTAACCGAAACGAAAGCGTCGCCGACGCCCTGCGTTCGTCCGCGTTCGCTCGGCGCCAGACCCTGGACCAGGAGCGATGAGCCGGATACGAACGTGAAGTTCCAACCCAGCCCCAGCAGAAACATAACGGCCATCGTGACCGCAAAACTGTCGGCGATGGCCGCCAGCAGTCCGGTTGTAATCAGCATGAAGGCCCCGGCCACCATGATGGGTATCGGACTGAACCGGTCGACCAGCCACCCCGTCATCCACGCGAGTCCAAACATCCCAACAGTGTGAGACAGCATCGCGAACGAGATGGCCGAGGTTCCTTGTCCACCCTCGTTCATGTACAACGGAGTCATGGTCATTATCATCGCCATCACGACCTGACCGATCATCATCGACGAGATGGCCAGCCTGGCCCGTGGGCTGCGAACAATGCTCATCACCACATACCCTCGACCCTTGCGGGCGGGAGCGCCCGCCCCCGGTCGCCTACGGCGATCGCTGGATCGCAGGATTTGGAGGGGATCGGGACGCACCAGACCTAGAATTATCGACGACGAAAGTAGCGAAAACACCGCGGCCACGATCCACGGACCCGCCAGCCAGCTAATATCCACCGCCACGGTGAACCGTTCGGATAGCGAGACGAGCAAGGGTCCCGCGATAGCTCCGACCGTGCCCGAGAACACGATCAACCCTATTACCCTTGCGCGACGGCCCTCGGCGTGAACCTCCGCGGCGGCGAAGCGAGACTGGTCGGAGCCGCCGCGCGCCATTCCGAAGATGAGCGCGGCCACGACGAATAGCGCGTAAGACTCGATCAGCACCGATAACGTGGCAAGCGCGGCGCCAAACGCGCCGATCAGATAGGCCAACGCGATAGCCGGCCGCCGCCCCGCCCTGTCCATGATGATCCCGATCGGATACGCCGACGCTCCCCTTCCCACGTACAGCATCGCCGCGGGGACTCCGGCGAATATCGCGGATCCGCCCAACTCTGCTCCGATTATGGAAGCCACGGTGAACGACGCAATGCCCGCTGCGGAATAGAAGGCCTGTGCGCAGAAGAGCGCCCCGGTTATCCGCCAGCGAACCAGTGGCGCGACGAGTTCCATCAACCGGCCAAATCGACAGAGAAAGCGGATGGACGACCGCTTCGCGTCGCGCGGGAATTAAGACCGCCGGTCACGCCGGCACAGCCGCGATCAGGTCCTGCAGCGGTTCGAGAAGCTCGTCGGGCGGCGAGAACTCCCTCAAATCCGATCTCGCGAGTCTGGCGGCTTGCGCCTCTCCGTGATAGTCCCAGCCGCCGGTCATCACGAGACCGTGTCGTTCGGCCAAACGCTTCAAGCTCTCCAGGTTGCCACTCAAATGAGCGTTCCGGTTGTAAACTTCCATCCCCTGAAGGCCTGCCTCGATCATCTCCGGCAACAGCGCAAGATCGCTCTCCCATGGATGCGCCAGCACGGACACGGCGCCGGAATCCCGCAGCATTTGGATCAGCTCCGCAACCGGCCACTGATTCTCCGTCACATCGGGCAGAGCCGCCGGCCCCTCGGGCCCGAATAGCAAGGCGAACTCCTCGACCGACCGGTCAAGGCTCGAGAGGTAACCGAGACGCTCCATCTCAGCCACAACGTGGCTCACGTGCGGCGTCCCGGATGCTGCCCTCTCCATCACAGAGTCCGGGTCAATCTCGAAGCCCTCCTTCGCAAGGCATTCGAGGACTATCAGGAGGCTCTCAATTCGGAACCGCCTGTAGTCACGCTCCGCTATCGCTACCGCCGGTCCCGGACGACCGCCGAAATATCCCAACACGTGAGGCCCTTCGCGGGCTTCAAATTCGACCCCCGGGATGAACCGCACACCCGCTTCAGCCGCTAGGCGCCCGCACTCGTCGAGACCTGCGGTGGTGTCGTGATCTGTCAGCGCCATCGCCGTCAGATTCAGCAAGACGGCCCGCTCTACCAGCTCGGCGGGCGTGCTGGTACCGTCGGAGTAGATCGAGTGTTGGTGGAGGTCTACCAATCGAATTGGCGCCCCTTGGTGGTAGACATATCCCCAAGTGTAGGTTCAAAGTCGGGATCGCGTCCCCGCCCGTCACGCCCGATACGCTCGCACACGGTGTTATACTGCCCGCCACAATCGAATAAAGTGTGCTCTCGGTCCCATCTTATTCAGAGTGGTGGAGGGAAACGGCCCTGAGAAGCCCGGCAACCGGTCACCTTGGTGATACGGTGCCAACTCCGGTGGGTGGCTAACCTGCGAGATAAGAGAGAAGGCCACGAATCTGTGGAACCCCTCCGAACGGGGTTTTTGTTTTGTCGTGGTCCCTCTGGTTGACGAAGGGAAGATCGCATTGGTTCTAGGTACGTTCGGCGGAATTGCCGACATGCGCCGCTCCGGCTGTGCCATGGCGCGTAGCCGGGTCTCCCCAATGCGTTTTCTTGACCAATCCAAAACTGAGGAACAACTGACATGAGCAAATTAATCGCACTCAAGTGCAAGGAGTGCGGCCGCGAGTTCGACGTGGGCGCGCTCCACGTGTGCGAGTTCTGTTTCGGCCCTCTGGAAGCTGACTACGACTACGACTTCATCAGGTCCCGCGTCTCCCGCGAGAAGATCGAAGGCGGCCCCCGCAGTCTCTGGCGCTATGTAGACCTCCTGCCCGTCGAGCGAGGTCTCGACCCCGACTTCCCGGTTGGGTTCACGCCCCTGCAGCGAGCGACCCGGCTCGGCGACGAGCTTGGACTAGACCGCCTTTACCTAAAGAACGACTCCGTAAACCCAACGTTCTCGTTCAAGGACAGAGTCGTCGCCGTCGCCGTGACCAAAGCCCGCGAGCTCGGTTACGACACCTTCGCGTGCGCCTCCACCGGCAACCTGGCGAGCGCCGTTGCCGCCGCTGGCGCGCGTGCGGGAATGAACACTTTTGTGTTCCTGCCGTCCGACGTCGAGGCGGGCAAGATCGTCAACGCCGCGATATACGGGGCCAACATCGTCGCCATCGACGGTACCTATGACCAGCTCAACAGGCTCTGCTCGGAGATCGCCGACGAACGCGAATGGGCCTTCTGCAACATAAACGTACGCCCCTACTACTCCGAGGGATCAAAGACGCTCGCGTTCGAAACGGTAGAGCAGCTTGGCTGGCGGCCCCCCGATCACGTCGTCGTGCCGATAGCCTCCGGGTCCTTGTACACCAAGATAACCAAGGGGTTTCGCGAGCTGGTTGACGTCGGCCTCATCGACAGTCAAAGCGTTCGCATCTCCGGCGCTCAGGCCGACGGTTGCGGCCCCGTCGCCGAGGCCTACGACCTCGAAAGCGACCTTGTGCGGCCCGTGCAAAAACCCGAAACAGTCGCCAAGTCGCTCGCCATCGGCAATCCCGCCGATGGACGCTATTCGCTCGCCATAGCGCGTGAGACTGACGGCTCGATCGCGTCGGTCTCCGACGACGAGATAGTCGAGGGTATCAAGCTGCTGGCGTCAACCGAAGGTATCTTCACCGAGACCGCCGGCGGCGTTACGGTGGCTGTGCTCAAGAAGCTGGCCGAGGCTGGAAGGATTTCCGAAGACGAGCTTACCGTTGCCTACATCACCGGAAACGGTCTAAAAACCCAGGAAGCCCTGGACGGAAAGCTCTCCGTGTCAATGACGATCAAGCCCACCTACACGGCGTTTGAAAGGGCGTTTGAGAACCAGCGCGAGCTTGCGCTGGTCTAGTCCCGCGGCAAAACAAGAGGTAACGGATCTATGGCAAGCGTTCGAATCCCCGCTCAACTGCGAAACCTTACCGGCGGCGACCGGGTCCTTGACCTGCAAGGGTCTACCGTTTCCGAGCTGATCGACAACCTGGAAAGCAAACATCCCGGATTCAAGGAGCGTCTGCTCGACGCCGAGGGCGAGCCGTCCTCTTTCGTGGGAATCTACGTTGATGGTGAGGACGTTCGCTTCCTTTCCGGACTCGATACGGAACTAACGCCCGACAGCGAAGTATCCATAGTCCCAGCCGCAAGCGGGGGATAGGAGCGGCGCTGGATCCAGCGCGCGATATATGGTCGGATGCAAGTCCCGACCCAATGCCTCGCAAACAACCGTAATCGATCATGACCACGCCCCGGGCAGCGGCCGTACCGCCGGTCGGTTATTGGGGGGCGCTTCGGGCAATGCCGTCGCAGGCGCTCGCATTCGTATTCGCGGCGGGCGTGGTCTCCGTGTCGATCTTCGGCATGTACCTCGTGCTCCTGAATCTCTACCTTCTGCGACTCGGCTACGGCCCCGAGTTCATAGGCCTGGTGCAGGGAACGGGAATATTCGCCATAGTGGCGCTCTCGATGCCGACGAGCGCCGCCGGACGCCGATGGGGACTCCACGGTCTGATCGTAGGTGGAATATCAGCAGCGTCCCTGGCGCTGGTCGGGTTGTCCCTCGCCGATCTCGCGCCCGAATCGATCCGCTCGGCATGGATACTGGTCTTCAATCTCGCGGGTACGTCGGCGCTGACGCTTCACTATGTCAACTCCAGTCCGTACCAGATGGCCATATCAACCGAAGCCGATCGCGCGTACCAGTTTTCGCTGAGGTGGGTCTTTGTATCTTTCGGAGCCTTCGCAGGCAGCGTTCTCGCGGGATTCCTGCCCGACGCTTTCGCATTGCTCCCCGGAGTGGAGCCGGACTCAGCAGAGGCGTTTCGGTTCGCGATGCTGACGGGATCTCTCCTGCTGCTGCTTGCCCCGCTGGCCATGATGACCGCCGGCCGCTCGCAGGTTACGCAGGCAAGCTCTCCACGCGAGACGTCCGGTCATTTGCCACTCAGACTGCTGGCCGCGACAGCCCTTGTAATGCTGCTCAGCTCGGCCTGCATGGCCGCCGGCCGTACCTTCGCCAACGTCTATTTGGACAGCGCTCTGGCGGTTCCAACGCCGCGAATCGGACTTATCGTCGCGATCGGGCACATCATGGGGGTACCCAGCGCGCTCTTGATGCCAAGGCTCGTAAGACACGCCGGCGGAGGCGCCACCGCCGCGTTCGGATTCCTTGGCGCGGCACTGATGATGGTCCCGCTCGCTTTGGTCCCCCATTGGGCCGCCGCGGGAGCCGCCTTAGTCGTGTTAAACGCTCTCGGAGCGGTTGTCGAACCGGTCTTCTCGATGTTCACCCTGAGCCTCGTCCGCGATTCCTGGCGTCCGGCCATGGCCGGAGTCACGACAACCTCAGCTTCGGCCAGCTACGCCGTCATCTCGCTGGCGGGCGGCTACGTGATAGCCGGACCAGGGTTCGCTTTCTTCTTCCTGACCGCCGGCGCCCTGTCCCTGCTGGGAGTCGCCGTCTTCCGGCTGTTGTCGGTCCGGGGAAACCTCTTAAAGCGGCCGATCTGAAAAAGGGTTAGTTCTGCCAAGGAAACACGCTGGATATCGGGCCTTTGATTTCAATTCCCCACCATCGTGGGGACACACTTAAGAAAGAGACGTTTCTTGGATCAGCCCGGAGCTGGCGGCAGCTTGGTCTTGAGACCTTTTTCTTCTATATGCTTGGCTATGGTCCGGTAAGTCGCTTCGAGCAACGGGACGGTTCCGGCGGCGAGGTTGCGGTCGCGGGCTTGCCACTCAGGCTCCCCGGGCACCATCACGCCCGACGAACCCACTGCCAGCTTCGACGACCTGATCTGCCGGATCATCTCCTCGACGCGGTCCTTGAACTGCTCTATGGGCATGAAAACTGATGGATCAATCGCCATGAAGAAATGCCCCAGATCGTCCATCGCCCCGCCGCTGCCATCCCGAAACTCGTGGTCCGTCCCGAATTTCGAGCCCACAAGTACGCCCGATAACACTTCCATCAGCAGCGCCAGGCCGTAGCCCTTGTGCTCGGCTATCGGCACACCGAGGCCATGCGGATAGTCGGACGGATCGGTGGTCGGCCTTCCATCCGAGTCCATGTACCAACCCGGCGGAATGCCCTTGCCTTGCGCCAGGCTCAACGACACCTTGCCCATCGCCACCGTGCTCATGGCGATGTCCAGCATGATCGGGTGGCTCTTCGACGTCGGTATAGCCACGCCGAGGGGGTTGTTCCCGAACGTCGGCGTAGCTCCGCCCCACGGCGCCAGAACCAGCCCTCCATTGGTCGTGCAGATGCCGATCAGGTCGGCGTCCGAAGCCATGCTCGCGTAGTAAGCCGCCGCCCCGAAGTGGTTGCTATTGTTGACGCCCACGACGGACACACCGCTTTTTCTGGCCTTTTCGATGCACACTCTCATGGCCAGCACGCTCGACCACTGTCCCGGCCCCCGGTCCGCGTCGAACAGCGCGTGCGTGGGCCCCTCGTTTACGAGCGTAAATTCAGGATCACTGTTCAGCACTCCCTCGGCGACACGCTCGGCGTACCCGGCGATAGCTCCGACGTTGTGCGTGGGTTGACCTCGGATAGTGGCTTCGAGCTGGACTTCCGTCACCAGTTCCGTCGGTTCGGCGGCCAGTCCGGCGGAAGCCAGCGCCTCGATGCCGAACTCGCGCAAAACGCCAATGGGCACCTCTATCCGCTTATCAGGTGAGTTCATAGTCATTCCATCCGCCTCCGTGGACGCGCCTAGTCTATCTCCGAGACCTTGACCGCCCTGCCGGAATTCGCCGATTCGTATATCGCCAGCAGCACTCGCTGGGCGCGCATACCGTCGCGGCCGGTCACGCTGGGCTCCCTGTCTTCCCGGATCGAGTTTACGAACTCCTCGAATTCCGCCTGCAAATGCTCGTCGACCTCACGCTTTTGCGTCCACGTCACCAGCCGCTTGCTGAATGTAATCTGATTCCACGTATCTATGCGAATCGAGCCGTCAACCCCGTAGATGTCCAGGTCGCACTTCCTCGGCACCTCGTAAGGATTGAAGTTCGTGAGCGAAGCCCCTATCGCTCCGTTCTCGAACAGCAGCGACGCAACAGCATTGTCCTCGGCGTCGCCTTCGTGAGCGAACATCCCGGTACGGCCATGGACTTCCACGATATCCGAGCCGACCAGCCACATCAGCCGGTCGAGTCCGTGGATGTTGTTGTACGTGAAAATGCCGCCCCCGCCCGTCTCCTTGTTCCATACCCATTGGGGAAAGTCCTCGGCCCCGAATGACATGTTGTCAATCGCCATCGCCACCCTGCCGATCTCGCCCGCGTCAATCAGCCTGCGGGCCGTTAGCAGCTCGCTGTGGAACCTGTGACTGAAACCGATCATCAGCTTTACGTTGTTGGCTTTGCACGACCGGTCTATCGACTCACACTCCGCAATGCTCGGAGCCATCGGCTTCTCCAGCAGCGTGTGGATGCCTCGCTCGGCCGCCGCCACCGCCGACGGCTCGTGCAGGAAATGTGGCAACGCGTTCCCCACGGCCTCCACTTCGCCGGACTCGACAAGCTCTTCCCAGGAAGCGAAGGGCGTCGCGCCATACTGCTCCCCCAGCTTCTCCGCTCGCTCCAGGTCCTGATCGGCAATCGCCGCGAGCTCGACTCCTTCGATCTTGTCGAACTCTCGAGCATGAAACTCGCCCGCCAGCCCCGCTCCCAGAACGCCTACGCGCATGTCATGTCTCCTACAAAACGATCAGACTGCGAGAGAATAAGACAAACCTGGCCGGACGGTGCTCCTAGCACTACACCCCGACCGGACTTATTATCTGTTGAAATTTCACTCCCAGGAACCGGGGAGGGGCAATGGGAGCCGGCAATACAGCAGACCGTGTCACGCAACTTCTGAGTCAGCTTGTCTCGATTGACAGCGTAAATCTGGACATGCCCGGCGCCACCAACGGCGAGAAACGCCATAGCGACTTCATCGCCGGCCTGGGACGCGAAATGGGCCTCGAAGTCTCTCAGACGGAAGTCCTTTCCGGACGCCCAAACGTCCTGCTTGAGCTCAAGCAGCCGGATGCCAGACGCAGGTTTCTGTTCGACATCCACCTGGATACCGTCCCTCTCGGAGGAGCAAGGGCGGGACTCGATCCGATTGTCGAAGACGGCCGCCTATACGGGCGCGGAGCATGTGATACCAAAGGCTCGATGGCCGCGGCCCTTCTGGCGCTGGAGCGGTTGGTCGCAGATCCCCCTGCGGACGGCTGCGACGTTGCCCTGCTCGGGACCGTCGACGAGGAATACCTCAAGCGCGGCGTGGACTTCGCACTGGACGCGGGACTGACGGCGGACGCCGCCCTCGTGGGCGAGCCCACCAACCTCCAACCCGTAACGGCCCACAAGGGCGTGGTCCGATGGGAAGTCGTCACGCGGGGCCGCACGGCCCACACGTCCCGGCCCGACCGTGGCGTCAACGCCATCTACGCCATGACGCACGTCATCGACGCGCTGCGCGACAGATTCGAGGTCGGCGGAATGGTCGGTCCGCACCCGCTGTGCGGCGAATCGACCCTGACCGTCTCCACAATCCGCGGCGGCGTGCAAGTCAACATCGTGCCGGACGAGTGCCGCATCGAAATCGACCGCCGTACGCTTCCCGGCGAGAACGGCACGGAGTTTTTCGAAGCGGTACAGTCCGAACTGAGCAACCTCGTAGCGCGAGAACCCTGGATCGAGGTCGAATGCCTCGATCCCTTTCTGTACGAGGACGGCGTCGACACCGCCCCCGACGCCCCGCTTGTCCGCCACGTACAGGCGGCCTGTGAAAAGCTCGGGCTGCCTAACGCGCTCGGCGGCGTGCCTTACGGGACAGACGGTGCCGCGCTCGCTCCCGCCGGAATCGAGACCGTCATCTTGGGTCCTGGGTCGATAGAGCAGGCACATTCGCCCGTCGAGTGGGTCGAGCTGGAGCAGGTCGAGAAATGCGCCGCGCTCTACGAGGACATCGTTCGAAGCTTCGCCGCATCGGGAGAATAAGCCCGGCAATCTGACGGCTGGGCGACGGAGGGTCCCACACCGATGGCTGGAATGCTGGCAGGTAAGACCGCCGTAATCACCGGCGCCAGCGCGGGAATCGGACGGTCGGCGGCACTCGTCTTCGCCCGCGAAAGCGCCCGGCTCGTCCTGACCGCTCGACGCCAAAAGGAAGGCGAGGAAACCGCCCACATGGTTCGGCGGGCCGGCGGCTCGGCGGTTTTCGTCGTCGCCGACGTTTCCAAGCGCGAGCAGGTCGAGCACTTGTTCGAAGAATCCCTCCGCACGCTCGGCCCGGTCGACTGCGCGTTCAACAACGCCGGCGTCGAAGGAGTTCCTAACACTCTTACCGCGGACTATTCCGAGGGCGATTGGGACCGCCTCGTCGCCGTCAACCTCAAGAGCGTCTGGCTGTGCATGAAATACGAGATCCAGCAAATGGCCGGTCGCGGAGGCTCGATAGTCAACAACGCCTCGATTCTCGGACTGGTAGGCGGCAAATCCACCGCGCCCTATACCGCAAGCAAACATGGCGTGGTAGGCCTCACGAAGGCCGTCGCGCTCGAATACGCTCGTGATGGCATTCGCGTGAACGCGGTCTGCCCCGGCTACGTGCATACGCCCATGGTCGACCGGCTCACGGCCGTCAATCCCGACCACATAGCCAACGCAATCAGAAGCGAGCCGGTAGGCCGGCTGGGCGCCCCGGAAGAGATCGCCGAGGCGGCCGCATGGCTCTGCTCGGACATGGCCTCGTTCGTTACCGGACACGCCATGGCGGTCGACGGGGGCTTTCTGGCTGGCTGATTCGGGAATGGTCGGTCGCACGGCACTTTCTCTCAACCCATCCCTATCTTGATTCCACGGCTCGCGATTCCGGCCCCTAAGTCCTCATTGCTAATCCTCGGGCTGCTTTGCCTCGCCGCCCTCCTTGTAACCGCCTGCGACACGCGCTGCCCAAGCGAAGTCACGGACCGCTGGCTGAACGGCGATTTCTGGCGCAACGCCGGCATTGAAGAAATACAGACCCAGCTTGACTGCGGCGTCGATCTCCACGCAACGGCGACGGGAGGAAACACCCCCATGCATTTGGCAACGCGTCACAGCCAAAACCCTTCGGTCTTACAGTTTCTGCTGGACGCCGGTGCAAACATCGAGGCCAGGGACAACTTCGGCAATACTCCCTTGCTCTTGGCCGTCGTCACGCAAGCGAGCCTGCCCGTCCTCAAGGCCCTGCTTGATGGCGGCGCAAACATCGAGGCCAGGGACAACTTCGGCAACACACCATTGCTTCTGGCTATAGCCACGAACGCAAATCCGGCCGTTTTCCAAGCCCTGCTCGACAACGGCGCGAATATCGGCGCACGTGACGCCGACGGCAGGACCCCGCTGCATCTGGCCGCCAGATTCGCCGAAGACCTCGCCGTCATAGAAACCCTGCTCGACCGTGGCGCGGAAATCGAAGCCAGGAGTGTGCTCGGCTCCACTCCATTGCACTTGGCGGCGGCACATAGCCGGGAGCCGACCGCTGTCAGGTTATTGCTCGACCGGGGCGCGGACATCCACGCAAGGGCTGACTTCGGCGAAACTCCCCTCCACGGCGCGGCGCAGTGGAACCGTAATCCTGCAGTCATCCGAACCCTGCTGGACACCGGCGCGGACATCGATGCTAAAGACGGCGACGGCGCTACGCCTCTGCATTGGGCGGTGCGCTCGAAAGCAGACCCGGCGGTCGTCCGGGCGCTATTGGACGGCGGCGCTAGCACCGAGGCGCGGGATGTCGACGGCAGGGCTCCGCTGCACGTCGCCGCCAGATTCGCAGACAACCCGAAAATGCTTCAGACCCTGCTCGACCACGGTGCAAACATCGACGCAAAAGACAACGCAGGCGACACTCCGCTCGATCTGGCCAAACGCCACTACAACCCCGCGGCCATCCAGATATTGGAGGACCGCGGCGCAACCGAAGGCGGCTGAGTCCGCCGGGAGCTTGTAGCCCGGATGCGTTGTATTCAAACGGGGCACGCTGCAATCTAGCTCCCTTCGAGCGTGTCAACAGCCTTCGGAGTCCGGCGCCGCCAGTTAGACCTTCCCAGCTTCCCGCCTCGCTATGATTCCCGCCATGCGTTTTTTCTCCTCCCATCGGGAGCGCCGTCTCTGGCTGTGGACGTTGGCCGTCGTGGTGGCGATCTACTCCACCCTGGGCCTGACCGGGATGCTCGCAGGGTTCCTTCGCGAGCGCGGTCTGGGGGCGCCCCTGTTCTTGCTCTTCATGCTCCTCGTCGCGGCCACCGTCGTCACGCACGGGATAAAGGCGCGCGCGGGCAGGGCGGAGATCGCCGTCGCGTTAGGTGTCGCGACCGCCTACCTGCTGGTCTTCTTCCGCATGTCGATTTTGGAGGAGCGCTCGCACCTCATCGAATACGGCGTTCTGGGCATCTTGATCTACGCAGCCCTCGTCGAGCGCGCGAGCCAGGGGCGCCGTGTCCCGTTGCCGCCACTGCTCGCCGTCGTCGCGACTACGGTGCTGGGCGTGCTCGACGAGGGCATCCAGTGGTTTCTACCCACTAGAGTCTTCGACCCGCAGGACATCCTGTTCAACTTCCTTGCGGGCGCGATGGCGGTCGGTGCGAGCATCGCGCTGGCATGGGCGCGGCGCAAGACCATGTCCCGCCGGGCGCGCGATAGCGCTCGTCCACCTGGACGGCCCAAAGAACCTGAACCTGTCCACCATGGTTCGGAATCAAGCGATCCCCGCCGACAGTAGCCACCGCCCGGGACAATCCAGGTACCAAACACCGCAGTCGGTTGGAGACGTATTCTTCCATCGCGTCCAACACACGATACGGAAATGATCAGAGTTGGCTTTATCGTAATCTCGCGTCACGAATGTCAGGAGGTGACCAATGCAGTGGTTCGTGGACTTTCTCGGCGAAATCGCAGCCTTCAACCTGGCCGCGGTTGACCCTCGCATTCAGGCCCCTGTCGCGGTGCTCGCGAGTGTGATTGCCGCCAAACTGTTCGACTGGATCATTACCAGGCTGCTGCTGCGCAGGGCGCCCAAAACCGAAGGTGACTTCTACAACCGCCTGGTCGAAATCCTCCACAGGCCCGTTTTCCTGCTCGTGTTGCTTGGAGGCTTCGGCGTGGCGGCAAATCTCCTGGTGCCTGACGGATGGCCAAGAACGATCACTTTCGGATTACTTGGGACGCTGGCCGTGCTGGTCGGTCTGACTTTTGCCATTCGATTGAACCAACTGACCCTGGAAGGCTTGAGTCGAAACCCGCAGCGTTTCCGCTACGTCGAGCGGCGGACCTTGCCGCTCATTCGAAACTTGAGCAACGTGCTCCTGGCCGGAGTGGCGGCATACTTCCTGCTGCAGGTCTGGGATCTGGACGTGACGCCCTGGCTTGCCTCGGCGGGAATCCTGGGAATCGTGGTTGGGCTCGGGGCTAGGGACACGGTCGCAAACTTCTTCGCTGGCGTGCTCATCCTCGCCGACGCACCTTACCAGGTTGGGGACTTCATCGTCCTGGATACGGGCGAACGGGGCCAGGTGACCCACATCGGACTGCAAAGCACCAGGCTGCTGACCCGCGATGACATAGAGATCACTATTCCGAACGGCGTCATGGGAAACATCAAAGTCATCAACGAAACCGGCGGCCCTAACACCAAACACCGCATTCGTATACGCGTCGCATGTGCCTACGGTTCCGATATCGATCATGTAAAACAGGTGCTGCTCGAAGTAGCTGAAGGCCAGGAAGAAGTCTGTCAGGATCCTGAACCGAGGGTCCGGTTTCGCACCTTCGGCGCATCCGGGCTGGACCTGGAACTGCTGGCCTGGGTGGACGAACCAGTCCTTCGGGGACGCGTAACCGACGCGCTGAACACAGCGGTTTACCGCCGATTTGCAAACGAACGGATCGAGATCCCCTACTCAAAACAGGATCTCTACGTTAAGGAGTTGCCAAAACCCTTCGGCGGTTAGCCCGCAATCGGTGGTAGTCGGGCCGGGAATTTGACGACCCCGATCCGCCCACGCGCCGTTGGCCCCGAACGGCCTTACTGCAATCCGGAAAATCGTGTAAGTTGGGCTGGCATGACGCAACCTGGTAGGCAGCCATGAGTCAACTATTGAACATGACCCAGGACACGCTCGCCTACGCCCTATGGCCGGCTCGTGAAAAGAGGGCCGTCCTGCGCAACGCCGTTTTGGTGGTAGGCGGCACGCTGGCTATTTGGCTCTCGGCAAAGATACAGATCCCGTTCCATCCGGTGCCTTTGACCATGCAGACGTTCGTCATCCTGGCGCTCGGCATGGCCTACGGCTATCGGTTGGCTGTAGCTACGCTCCTGCTCTATCTCGCCGAGGGACTGGTCGGCCTTCCCGTGTTCGCCGGGACACCGGAGAAGGGTATTGGGCTCGCTTATATGGCCGGTACGACCGGCGGATATCTCATCGGCTTTTTGCTTGCGGCGGCAGCGTGCGGCTGGCTGGCGGACCGTGGATGGGGCAAGAACGTTGTTACGACGGCCGCGGCGATGCTGATCGGCAACGTGATCATCTATATTCCGGGCTTGCTGTGGTTAGCCGCCGTCGTCGGACTCGACAAGCCGATATTCGAATGGGGTCTGACGCCATTCTTGCTCGGCGACTTGACCAAGCTGATTCTCGCCGCTGCGATTCTGCCGGCCTTATGGCGGCTCGTGCGCAAGACTTAGCTAAACGTTGCGCACTGATATCGCGCATCCGGGGGCACCCTCAACGTGGTGCCGATCCGTTGCCAATTCAACTCCCGACGTATGCCTCCCTACGACAACCCTCGATGACCATGATGTCCTCCGAGCAGAGAAGCAGCGATTCGTCGTTTTCATTCACGCGAGACATGCAAGAGATCAGCCGTCCGAGGCATTCTCTATTTTCTACAGTTTTTACTGTCTAAATTTTGAAAACTCGAATCGGCGGTGATAGTGTTGAACCGTAGAGAACGATTTAGATAGGACTGTATAAAGACCCGGCGGGAAGGGTGGCGCCAGCCGGCGAACCCTTTGAACAGCACTCTCGAAAGAGAACTGGCTGACCCGACCGCTGCAACCCATATCGGAAAGGGCGATCTGCCAACGCGAATGGAAAACTCTAACGGCTACTTGCTCCAGGTAGAGGACCTTAAGGTCTCCCGCGCCGAACAGGAAATCCTCACAGGCGTGAATCTGTCCGTGCGTCGCGGCGAGGTGCACGCTGTGATGGGACCCAACGGATCGGGCAAGAGCACGCTCGCGAACACCTTGATGGGAAGCCCCGACTGCGAGATTCTCGGCGGCCGCGTCATATTCAAAGGCGAAGACGTAACCGAAGAAGACCCGGACGTCCGCGCCAAGATGGGCATGTTCCTCGCGTTTCAGTATCCCGTGGCGATACCGGGCGTGCCCCTGCACGGCTTTCTGCGGGCGGCGATCAACTCGCGGCGAGAGCCGGACGACGAAATCCGCGTTCGCGACTTCCGAAGACTGATGATGTCGAAGATGGATCTGGTGGGCATGGACCAGTCTTTCGCGAGACGCTATCTGAACGAAGGTTTTTCGGGAGGCGAGAAGAAGCGCTCGGAGATTCTCCAAATGGCGGTGCTGGAGCCGGAGCTTGCAATCCTGGACGAGACCGATTCAGGCCTCGACATCGACGCGCTGCGAACCGTCGCCAACGGCGTCAACACCTTGATGCATCCGGAAATGGGGATTTTGCTGATCACCCATTATGAGAGAATTCTTAAATACATAGAGCCAGACTACATCCACGTATTCGTGGACGGCCGAATAGTTCGGTCGGGTGGCAAGGAACTCGCGATGGAACTGGAAGAGCGCGGATACGACGAGTATCTCGCCCCGGTGGCGGGAGGGGTATAAAAGACATGGCGGTCAAAATTGAGGCGCCTGATTACGACGTAAAGTTCGACTACAAGTACGGCTTCCACGACAAGGAAGCCGCGGCGTTCAAGACCGAGAAGGGTCTGAGCGAGCGTGTAGTCCGTCAGATTTCGGAAGTCAAGGGCGAGCCCGACTGGATGCTCGAGTATCGGCTCGACGGTCTCAAGCACTTCCTGGAGCGGCCGATGCCGGAGTGGGGCGCCGATCTCGGCGGCATCGACTTCGACGACATGTACTACTACGTCCGACCTACTGCCGGCAACGCCGAAGACAACTGGGACGACGTTCCGGAATACATCAAAAACACATTCGATAAGCTGGGAATTCCCGAAGCAGAGCAGAAGTTTCTCGCCGGAGTCGGAGCGCAGTACGACTCCGAGGTCGTCTATCACAACGTGATCGAGAAGCTCGAAGAGCAGGGCGTGGTATTCCTAGACATGGACAGCGGTCTCCGCGAGCACCCTGAACTTGTGAAGAAGTATTTCGCCAAGCTCATTCCGGTCAGAGACAACAAGTTTTCGGCGCTAAACACCGCTGTATGGAGCGGTGGCAGCTTCGTCTACGTTCCGCCCGGGGTTAAGGTGGAAATGCCGCTGCAGGCATATTTCCGCATCAACTCCGAGCGCATGGGGCAGTTTGAGCGGACTCTGATCATCGCCGACGAGGGCTCCGACGTGCATTACATCGAAGGCTGCACGGCGCCGATCTACGCCACCGACTCGCTGCATTCGGCCGTTGTCGAGCTGATAGCGTTCGATAACGCGCGAATCCGCTACACCACCATCCAAAACTGGTCCAACAACGTCTACAACCTCGTCACTAAGCGCGCCAGCGCCGGCAAGAACGCATCGGTCGAGTGGATTGACGGCAACATCGGCAGCAAGGTGACCATGAAATACCCATCGGTCTACCTCATGGGCGAGGGGGCGAGAGGCGAGATTCTGTCGGTCGCGTACGCCGCCAACGGTCAGCACCAGGACGCCGGCGGCAAAGTCGTTCACGCCGCGCCGAACACCAGTTCGACGATCAAGTCCAAGTCGATCAGCAAGGGCTCCGGTCGGACGAGCTATCGCGGCCTTCTCAAGGTCGAAAAAGACGCGCGGCAGGCCAAGTCGTTCGTCGTCTGCGACGCCCTCCTTCTCGACGAGGAGTGTCGATCCGACACCTATCCCTACATAGAGATTGAGGAAGACGACACCCAGGTCGGTCACGAGGCCACGGTCAGCAAGATCGGCGACGACCAGCTTTTCTATCTGATGAGCAGGGGACTATCGGAAGTCAAGGCCAGGGCCATAATCGTCACCGGCTTCGTGGAGGAGTTCATCAAAGAGCTGCCGATGGAATACGCGGTGGAGTTGAACCGCCTCATCGAGCTCGAGATGGAAGGAGCGGTCGGCTAGTCGACCGCCGCTCCCGGACCGTCCAGACAACAGTGACTCCGAGTAACCGGACTGACCGTCGTGTCCGTTGAAGTCGAAGCCCTGAAGCCAACCGGCGCTCTTGTAGAAGAGATATCCGCGGCCCAATCCGAGCCGAAATGGATGCTCGATCTGCGGCTCCGGGCGTGGGAAGAGTTCGAACGGTTGCCCATGCCGAAGCCCACCGACGAAACGTGGCGTCGCACCAACCTGCGGGGCGTCGATCCGGGAGCTTTCAGCGCATTCGACCACAACGGCTCCAGCGGTGTACCCGACGTGCCAAGCCTGCTCCCCGCGGACGCTTTCGCCGGCCGGTTGCTCCACGTCGACTGGCACAGCCGCGATCGCGTGCTCGACAAGAGACTGGAGGACAAGGGAGTAGTCCTCTGCGATCTGCGGACGGGACTCCGAGACCACGAAGACCTCGTCAAGCAGTATTTCCTTAGTGATGCGCCGGAAACCTCGCTCGCCAAGTTTGAATCGCTGCACACCGCCCTTTGGTCGAGCGGCACGCTCGTATACGTCCCGGATGGCGTGGAGGTGGAGTTGCCGCTCCACAGCTTGGCGCGAATGAGCGCCGCCGGCATCTCGACGTTTGCTCACACTCTTGTGATTCTCGGATCGAATTCCAGGCTGGAGCTCGTCGAGGAAGCCGGGTCCGAAACCGCCCCCCAGTTGGCCATGAGCAGCTCGATGATCGAGGTCCATCTCCACGCGGGCGCTCACCTCGACTATCTGGCCATTCAGGATTGGGGTCTGCACCACGTCGGATTCAATTCCTGGCGGGCCGTGGTGGAACGCGACGCCACGCTGAATTACGCCGAAGTCGCTCTGGGCGGCGGCCTCACCAAGACCGTCGTGCAGGCGATCTTCCCCGAGCCCGGCTCGGACGCAGAGCTTTGGGGACTCTACATCTGCAACGGCCGTCAGCACATCGACCACGAAACCCACCAGCACCACATTGGCGACCACACTCAGAGCAATCTGATGTTCAAGGGGGTGCTGAAAGACCGCGCCCGGTCGGTCTATCACGGAATGATTACGGTCGAGGAGACCGCTGGCCAGAGCACCTCCTATCAGGCCAACCACAACCTCCTGATGAGCGACTTGGCGAGAGCCGACTCGATACCCAAGATGGAAATCAAGACCAACGACGTGAGGTGCAAGCATGGCGCCGCCGTCGGAAGACTCAACGACGACGAGGTCTACTATCTCCGTACCCGTGGATTCAGTCAGGCCGAAGCCGAAAAGCTGATCGTCCGCGGATTTCTTGAGCCGGTGCTGGCCCGCGTGGTCAGCCAGCCCGTCCGCGACGCGCTCGAACTCACGGTCATGGACCGGGCCGGAGTCTGATCCGGTGATACTCGGCGGACGCTTCAACATATGCCCGGCAGCCGGCCTGCCGCCCGGCAAGTTCATCGCCGCAAACGCTGGCGGTGAGATAGTGGCCGTGTTCAACGTTGACGGCGAGTTCTACGCCATCTCCGACACCTGCTCCCACGCCCAAGCGTCGCTGTCCGAGGGAGACCTTGACGGCTACCAGATAATGTGCCCCCTTCACGGAGCCGAATTCGACGTGCGATCCGGAAAAGCTCTGACCTTTCCCGCCACTTCTCCCGTCGAGAGCTTCCCGATCGAGGTCGAAGACGGAGACCTGATCGTAACGATCCCCTAGATTCGAGGAATTCCGATGGCCGGCAAGACCGCGACCGGAAAACTCAAAACTCAAGACCATCAGGCGGGAGCGCTCGACGTAGCCGCGGTCCGCCGCGACTTCCCCGTTCTCGGCCAGACGGTCAACGGCAAGAAGCTCGTCTACCTGGATAACGGCGCCACTTCGCAGAAGCCCCAATCCGTCATCGATACCTTGACCCGGTACTACGAGGAATACAACTCAAACGTCCACAGGGGCATTCACGCGCTCAGCCAGGAAGCGACCGAGCGCTACGAGGAAGCGCGGGGCAAGATCGCTTCCTTTATCGGCGCGGCGTCGGAGCGCGAAATCATCTTCGTCAAAAACAGCACCGAGGCCATAAACCTCGTTGCCTACGGCTGGGCGCGGAAGTACCTGAAACCCGGCGACGAGGTTATAACGACCGAGACCGAGCACCACAGCAACATCGTCCCTTGGCAGCTTGTCGCCGAAAGCACCGGCGCCAGGTTTCGATATCTGCCCGTGCGCGATCACTCCGCGCCATTCGACATCGACGGACTGAGATCGCTCATCACTAGCCGCACCAGGCTTGTCGCGGTCACCCACGTATCCAACGTGCTAGGCACGGTCACGCCGGTTGCGGATGTTGCTGAAATGGCTCACGCCGCGGGCGCCGTTCTACTCGTGGACGGATCACAGTCCGCCCCGCACATGCCGCTCGATGTCGTCGACCTTGACGTGGACTTCTTTGCGGTCACCGGGCACAAGATGCTCGGCCCAACCGGAATAGGATTCCTCTACGCCCGCGAAGAGCTGCTCGACCGAATGGACCCGTTCCTCAGTGGCGGCGACATGATCGCCACCGTAACCATGCAGGGCGCAACCTGGAACGAACTCCCCTACAAATTCGAGGCCGGTACCCCGAACATCGCCGACTCCATCGGACTCGGAGCCGCCGTCGACTATCTCAGCACTCTGGGCATGGATCGCATCGAAGCCCATGAGCGCACGATTTCGGAGTACGCGATCGAACGTCTGCAAGAGATAGATGGCCTTACCCTCTATGGACCAACCGACGCCTCACTGAAAGGCGCCGTTTTCTCGTTCAACGTCGACGGCATCCACTCGCACGACGTGGGACAGGTCTTGGACAGCGAGGGCGTGGCCGTGCGGACGGGCCACCACTGCGCCCAACCGCTGATGGCCGCTCTGGGCATAGGCTCCGCCGCCCGGGCCAGCGCCTACTTCTACAATTTCGAGGAAGAGATCGATACGCTCGTGGACGCTATCCGAAAGACTCAGAAGTTCTTCAGCTGAAATGCTCGACGACATCTCCATGATGACGCGGATTCCTGCTTATCCCCCTCTCCCTCCATGGGAGAGGGCTGGGGTGAGGGTGAAAACGGCGCCTTGCAGGGGAATGACATGGGAGTTCTTCAAGTAGGATGCTCGACGACCTCTATCGCGAAATAATCCTCGACCACTACCGGTCGCCCATGAACCGCGGTCGGGTCGAGCATCCGGACATACACGCCGAAGGCAAGAACCCCCTCTGCGGTGACGAGTTGATCATTACCGCCTCGCTCGAAGACGAATCCATCCTCGAAATCAAGTTTGACGGCCACGGCTGCTCCATCAGCCAGGCGTCCGCGTCCATGCTGACCGAGCAGGTCAAGGGCAGGCGGCTGACTGAAGCCGAGGACTTGGTGGAACTGATAAAAAGTATGTTTAAGGGCGAGGTCGAGATCGACCCGGACGAGCTTGGCGATCTGGAGGCCCTGCAGGGAATACGGCGCTATCCCGTTCGGATCAAATGCGCCACGCTGGCCTGGAACGCGTTGCAGGTGGGCATCGACACGCACCGAAGCTCGCTGGAAGACGCCGAAGCCGCCCCGGAGCTCGCCGTATTTACCGAGCACAGCATCTAGTCCGTCCGTGACCCGCTCGCGTTCGGCGCTAACCGCGCCGCAATACGCCTAGGATCAGATTGGCTCCCAGCTTTCTCCGCGCGGACAAGCTCAAGGCCGTCTTCATCGACCTGGACGACACGCTTCTGGACGAGACGGCCCACATGCGCGGCGCGTACGGCAGGTCGCTTGACGAGCTTCGCGATCGGGTTTCGCCCGATCAGGCTGCGGCCACCTACCGTGAATATGAATACATAGTCAGCGATCTCTTGCGCCGCAATGCGTGGGACGAGCTTGAGCGCGAGGGGCGTTGGGAGGTCGCCCTGCAACGAGCGGGCGTCGAACCCGAAGACCTCCCGGTCAAGATATGTGATGGCTACTACCGTCACTACTTCGAAGGCGTGGGCTTCCTGCCCGGAGCCGAACGCCTGCTCAACGTCGCTTCCCAATTCGAGAACTGCCTCATAACGAACGGTGAACATGGCAAGCAGTGGGGCAAGATCAGGAAGATGGACGTCGATTCGAGACTCGACCACATCCTCGTAAGCGAAGACCTGGGTATTTGGAAACCCGATCCGCGAATATTTGAGCGCGCGCTCGAACTGACCGGCTCCCAATCATCCGAGACCGTGATGATCGGCGACTCGCTTCATGCGGACATCGCCGGAGCCGGGCCCATCGGAATCGGCACGATCTGGATCAATCAGTACGGCTATTCCCTGGATGAAGCTACCCACGAGCCGGACGAGATAGTCACCAATCCCGGCGAAGCAGCCTCGCTGATAGAACAGTTACGCACATGACCTCAACCCTGGTCGCCAACGTCACAATCCACGACGGTAAGCCGGGATCGACCCCGTCGGTCGGAGATGTTCTGATCGACGATGGCCGCATCCAGTCGGTAGGAGCCAACTCCGCAAGCGCCGACACGGTCGTCGAAGCGACCGGCAAGCATCTGGTTCCCGGACTCATCGACTGTCACGTCCACCTGTTCATGAACGCCGAGCCGACCGCGATCGAAGACTACATGCAAGCCGACGACGCAGCCAAGCTCGGCTGGGCGAAGGCCAACTGCGAAAGCCTCGTCAGGTCCGGCGTGACTACCATTCGCGAAATCGCGGCCCCGAACGCGCTGATGGCCCAACTGTTGCACGACCTCGATACCAAAAATCTACCCGCCCCCCGAATCCTTCCGGCGTTCTCCAACATCACCACTTTCGGCGGGCACGGACATTTCCTGGGCGTCGAGGCCGAATCGATCGATGACCTCCGCCGCGCGGCCAGAGACCAGGTTGAATCGGGCGCGCGCTTCGTAAAGATCATGGCCAGCGGCGGCGTGATGACGCCGACGAGCGATCCGACGAGCAGTCAGTATTCGAGCGACCAGCTTCGCGCGGTCGTCGAAGAAGCCGCGGCGGCGGGAATCCCGTGCGCCGCCCACGCCCACAGCATCGAAGCGGTCCGCAACTCCGTCGAGGCCGGGATCACCTCCATCGAGCACGGTACCTTTGTCGACGCCCCAACCGCAGAGCTTATGGCCCGCGCCGGCACCTGGCTCGTGCCCACGGTCGCAACGCTCCATTTCGTGGGCAACAACATCGCCCATCCGGCGCTCCCCGATTGGGCGCGTGAGAAGGTCGAGGCTCTAAGGCCCGTCTTCTACAAGCATGTCGACGCAGCCCTGGCGGCCGGAGTTAGGATCGCCGCCGGTTCCGACATGGGAATACAGTTCGTCGAGCACACGAGCGAGACGCTGGCGCGAGAGGTGGCGGTCTACGTCGAACGCGGCATGAGTCCCTCCATGGCGCTCGCGTCAGCCACGAGTCAGGCGTCGGAGATGCTCGGAATAGCCGACGAAGTCGGAACCATCGATCCCGGCAAGGTCGCCGATCTCGTCCTCGTGGCCGACGATCCAGCCGACGACCTCATGGCCCTCAGCCGCCCCGATACCGTCTGGCAATCTGGCTGCGTCGTAAGCGGCACGTAGCCTCAGGGCCGGCGCCACGCTGATATGAGAGCACATGCTTGATATGCGTTCCGGTACACGGTACATTTAGGTGTGATTCGGACGTTTCGCAACCGCGGTCTGAAACGGCTGTATGAACGGGGAGACCGTAGCCGGTTGCGTGCTGATCAGGTCGAACGGATTGAGGTCGCCTTGGCCGACCTCGACGCCGCCCGAAATCCGTGGGACCTTGCAATGCCGGGATATCGGCTGCATCAGTTGAAAGTCGACCGCAAGGAGTTTTGGAGCATCAGAATCTCAGCAAACTGGCGCATGGTGTTCCGGTTCGACGGCGGCGACGTGTACGACGTCGACCTGATCGACTACCACTAAAACAAAGGCGAGAACTTAATGGCGATGATCAATCCCCCGCACCCCGGCCGCAGCATTCGTGACAATTGCCTGGCTCCGCTTGGCCTTAGCGTCACGGAAGCGGCAAGGGTCCTGGGAGTAGCCCGCCATAGCCTCTCGCGTGTGCTAAACGGCCACGCCGCGGTTTCGGTGGAGATGGCGATTCGGCTTGAGAAGGTTGGCTGGTCCACCGCCGAGTTCTGGCTGCGACGGCAGACCGCCTACGATCTGGCGAGAGCGCGCAAGGAGGAATCCCGGATCAAAGTCGAGCCGTACAAGCCGCAAACGCCGGCGCTGACCACAGCCGTCTACGCCAGAGAGAGGCCTCTGTCAGAGCCCGCGGGGCGCGCCGACGACCCCGATCCAGAAAGGTAAACTCGTCTCCGAAGAGCTAGGCGGATTTCCATCGGACGAGCCATTGCCATAGCCCAGACTCCGCATCCAGCCTCGCCGGACGGCCGTCGTCGTCCACGTAGGCGTGACTGGTGCCCGCCGAAGCCGCCAGCTTGTCCGAACCGGCCGCGTACACCTCGTACTCGAACTCGATACGCGCCCGGGTGGCGACCGCAACCCGAAGCCGGACCTCGATCACGTCCTCTGACCTGACCGCCGAGATGAACCGGCAGGCGCAATCGAACACCGGCATGTGGATTCCGCGCATTTCGATCTCCGTGTACGGCCATCCGCCGCCCCGCAGAAAACCCAAACGCGCCTCTTCGAGCCACCGAAAATAGTTGGAATGGTGGGCCACGCCCATCGAGTCGCAGTCTGAAAACCGGACCCGGATCGTCTCTACGTGATCGGGCGCGCGCCCTTTCGCCGCGGAGTTATCCGGCGTCGCGCACCGCCTTGACCAGGTCCTTGAACTCGGAGATCTCCGACTCGCCTTCCAGAACGCCTACCTCGACCAGATAGCGCACGGATTCTCCCGGCGCCAGGAATTTCATACCCCCCGATTCGCGCATTTCTTCGCGCGTGCCGAAGGCTGTGCTCGCCGGCTCTAGGCCCAGCACGTACTCGCCCAGATCCAGCATCTTCCACTGGTTCAAATGCGGCAGCTCCGCCGCACGATATGAGATCCGCACGCCCAGCGGGCCGGAGCCGAGTTCCTCATTGATCAACCCGACGTGCGCCATGCCGTTCCCATCCGTCAACGGTTGGTGGTCGAATACCGTGTTGGGATAGTCCGCGCGCGGCGCGGGAAACTTGTAAGGTCCTTCCTCGTCGTCCGGCGGATTGATGTCGCCGGGCGCGGCGTGCAGGCTCGCGACCACCAGCTCGGCATCAGGCCCCAACACCGGGAACCCCATGTTGATGTGATAGAGCATCACGTGCGGCGTTTCCCGGAATCCGATGTTCGTGACCACGTCTTCGATCCGAAGGCAGGCCGATCCCAACTCGGTCGAAATCGTCCGCTGAAGCTCCATCTGCTCGTCGAACAGCGCCGACTCTATGGTCCGGCCCGACACCCAAAGCCGGTATTCGTCCCCGTCCCATTCGGCTCCCGCCTGCACGTTCGAGGCGACCAGCGTCGAGGCACGGCCATGCAGACCGTAGCTCTTGTCTCCCACATCCTCGGGAAAGTGGATGTGGGTCAACCCGCAGGTAGTCAGCAGGCCGCCCGCGAATGTCCTTAGCCATCCCAGACCCTCGGGTTCATACGCCCAGGGCGACACCTCTCCCGCCGGCGATATCCAGCAGATCGGAACGCCCTTGTACGAGGCGTGGCTTATGTCCATACTCCGACCCGGCAGCACCGTGAACCGAAGTCCGCTGCCGGTGTATACGTCGGCTGCGTGGATTCCGTCGGCCGGTCCGTCCTGTATCCGGTATTCGCGGACGCCGCCCACCTGCGACGCTTGGCCCACGTGCCGTAGGAATTCGTCCCTTGTGTAGTCTCTGCCGAACAGTCGGGGCACGTTACCTCCGATGCGCTATGGCCGTAGTGAATCTCTGGAACGCCGGAATTTTAGCAACCGCAGGGCGCGGTAGGACTCTCTCGCCTCTCCTCAACCGCCGGGGCAAGCTGCGCTACTGCACTATTAAGAACGGTCGTCGCAGATCAGATCGAATATCAGAAACATCGGCAGGCGGGCGGCGTCTTCAAGCGCGGGCTGCCGTGCAATCTGCTCTCGGGTCGGTCGGGGTTCGTTCATTCGACGCATGACGAATCCAGCCTCCGCAATGAGCTTGCTCCATTCCGTAAGCGTCCTTCGCCAGGCTGGACTCTCCCAGTGGGATACGAGCCTTTCCATCGACCAGTTCACTGTCCTCGGACCTGTATCGAAATAGCGGTCGATCTTCAGCGCGAGCCTGCTCCCGTCGTCACTCAGCTCCCACTCACGGTGAACCGTATCGGTCCCCGGATGCGATACCGAAATGACCAACCGTCCATTTTCGACCAGCAGTTCCCTAACCGCCGCGAACGCCGCGCCAACGTCCGCCATGTCCTGAAACGACATGCAGCCCGTCGCCAGATCGAACGATCCCGGCTTCCACAATCCTGCCGACTCTGCGGCGCTCTCAATCCGATACTCGATTCCAAGCGGCGAGCGTTCCTCGTGCTTGAGAGCATTCTCAATCTGTCGAGAAGAAATATCGATCCCCGTCACTTGAGCGCCCTTGAGAGCCAGTTGCCGGGAAAACCAACCTTGTCCGCAACCAACGTCCAGCACGCGAAGCCCTCTCACGTCGCCGCAAGTCGACAGCAGCGCCGGGCCGTGCACCTCGGTGCGATAGTAGTCCGCGCCCGACTCGACGAATTCCTCCCACGCATCCGCCGCCGAGTCCCACGCCTCGACACTCTCGCGGTCGTCAAAACTGTCGGGGAGTTTGGCCGCCGAACTCACGATCTGTGACCCGGCTCGCAATCCGGCTAGGTTCTCAGCGTCGCGCCGAAGCGGGCTTGCAGCGCCCTCAGGATGCGCTGATGGCAGTTGGCGGCTTCTCGGTCGACCAGCGTTCTTTCAGGCGACCGGTAGGTAATCGAATACGTCAGCCCCCGCTTGTCTTCCGGCACCTGCTCGCCCCGGTATTGGTCGACTATTCGCACGTCGTCGACCAGCGCCCGTCCGGCCTTGCGGATCGTTGCGACGATGTCCGCCGATGGCACGTCGGTCCCAACGACTATCGAAAGGTCCTGCACAATGGCCGGGAACCTGGGAAGACTACGGAAGCTCCTCACGTCGGCGGCCCGCTCGAAGCTCCGCCGAAGATCGAGCACGAACGCCCACGCAGTCTCGTCTATGTCGACGGCTGCCCTCACGGCCGGATCCACCTCGCCGACCGCGCCTATCAGGTGGCCGCCTGCGACTATGACAGCGCAAGACCCAACTCTAAACGCGGGGTGGCGGAACGGCTTGTAGTCCGAGTCCGAAAGACCCAGCCGGTCGAGGACTAGCTCCGCAACGCCCTTCATTGCGAAGAAATCGACTTCGCTCGAATCGTCCCATCCAAGCTCCGACCGCCAAGCTCCTGAAATCACCGTCAAGACCCGTCGCTCGTCCGGCAAGTCGCCATCGTGCGGCATGAAAATCGGGCCTATCTCGAACAGCGCCGCGTCACGCTTCGTGAAGCGGAGGTTTGCCGAAAGAGTCTCCAGAAGCGACGGCAGCGCCGTCGTCCGCATCACGTTCTGCTCGGACCTCAGCGGATTGACCAGCTCGATGGCATCAGCCGGGACGGACAGCAGCAGTTCAGCCAGCTCCGTACCCAAATCATCGAACGCGCCATCGTCGGTCCCGCCGTGAACCAGTACGCCCATTCGCTCGGTGCTGGTAATCGTGTAAGTAATGGCTTCCTGAAAACCCGCCGCCGCCAGCACGTCACGCAGTGCCTGTTCGCGCGGGTCCAGCTCGCCCGGCACGACGTCCGTTACTCCTCCGGTCGGAAGCGTCGAAGGAATCGCCTCGAAGCCGATCAGGCTCACTACCTCTTCGACCAGGTCCGCCTTCATCGTCACGTCGCCCCGCCAGTACGGCGGCGTGACCTTTAGCATCCCCTCTCCGGATTTCTCGACCTCGAACCCCGCGCGAGCGAGCGTGTCGATTACGTCATCTTCCGGAAAGTCGATTCCCAACAGCCGCGGGACCTCGCTCAACGGAAAGTCGACGGTCGGAATCTCCCGCGGAGCAGGATACGAGTCCTCCCACACTTCGACACCCTTGGCCGCGCCGATCTCCTCGGCCAGTTGAACGGCTCGTCTCAGCGCATGGACCGTTGTCTCCGGCGAAAGCCGCTGCTCGAACCTGCGCGACGCCTCGCTTCTGAGGCCCAGACCGCGTGAGGTCCGGCGAATACTGGTCTGTGCAAAATTCGCCGATTCCAGCAATATCTCAGTCGTTTCATTCGTGATCTCGGTCTCCAGTCCGCCCAAGACGCCCGCCAGACCTACCGCCCCCTCACCGTCGACGATCAGCAGATTCTCCGGGTCCAGTTCGCGCTCCTGACCGTCCAGGGTCGTCAGCGTTTCGCCCGCCCGCGCCGACCGCACACCGATGAAGTTCCCCGTCAATTTCGCCCAGTCGAACGCGTGCAGCGGTTGCCCCATCTCGAGCATCACGAAGTTGGTTATGTCGACGATGTTGTTTATCGGCCTCACGCCTGCCTGCTCGAGGCGTGTCCGCAGCCACACCGGCGACTCGCCGACGGCCACGTCGTACATGTAAGCGGCCGAATATCGCGCACACAGACCGGGATCCTCGATCTCGATCTTCAGGTCCGGCAGCACCGAGCGATCATTGCGTTCCCTGCCGGTATCCGGCTCCGCTATCGAGCGGCCGTAAAGGGCGGCGGCTTGCCGCGCGACTCCCAGCATCGCTAGGCAATCGGCTCGGTTCGGCTTCATGTCCAGCTCGATTACGTCACCGCCCATGAAGTCGATCAGGGGAACCCCGACGGGAGCGTCCTCCGGCAGGATCAGTATTCCTTCATGGTCGTCCGACAGCCCCAGTTCGAGCGGCGAGCACACCATTCCCCTGCTGGCGACCCCGCGGATCGAGGCCGCTCGCAGCTTCATCAGGCTGCCGTCGTTCTTCCTGGGATCAACGAGACTCGCCCCTTCCATGGCGAACGGTACCTTGTCGCCGGCTTGGATGTTCGACGCTCCGGTGACAATCCGGACCTCGGCGCCGCCTGTATCGACTGTTGGGAGAGTCAACCGGTCCGCGTTGGGATGGGGATCGATACTGATTATCTGCCCCACCACGATCTTGTCCGGCTCCCAATGCGCGCCAATGGTCGACACGGAAGCGATTTCCACTCCCGAGTCGTTTAGACGGGCCGCGAGCTCCTGCGCGGAAGCGTCAATCTCTACGTAGTCGCGAAGCCAGCGAATCGGTACGAGCATGAGGCGGCCCTGTCAGTTGAACTGGCGCAGAAAACGAAGGTCGTTTCGGTAGAAGTTGCGAATGTCGTCTATGCCGTATCGCAACATCGCAATCCGCTCGGCGCCCATGCCAAATGCAAATCCCGAGTACCTGTCGGGATCGTAGCCGACGCCCCGCAAAACGTCGGGGTGCACCATCCCGGCGCCAAGAATCTCGATCCAGCCCGTGCCGCTGCACACGCGGCACCCCTCGCCGCCGCAAACGTGACACGACATCTCGGCCTCGCAGCTCGGCTCGGTGAAAGGAAAGAAGCTGCCGCGTATTCTGATCTTCCTGTCGCGGCCGAACATCGTTCGCGCGAAGTATTCCAGCACACCCCGCAGGTCGGACATAGTAATCCCCGAATCGATCGCCAGACCTTCTATCTGATAGAAGATCGACTCGTGGGTCGCGTCCACGTCCTCATACCGGTAGCACCGGCCCATTGCGAGCACCCGTACCGGCGGACGTATCTGCTCCATAACGCGAATCTGAGCGGGGGACGTGTGCGTGCGCAGCAGCATCGCGCCCGGGCGCGCCTCGTTCTTGACAAAAAAAGTGTCCCACATGTCCCGCGCGGGATGATCGGGAGGAATGTTCAGCTTCTCGAAGTTATATTCGTCCCACTCCACTTCAGGCGTATCCACCACCCGAAAGCCCAGCGGCGCGAACGCCCTCGCAATGTCCCTTAACGTCCGCGTTATCGGATGCAGCCCGCCCACGTTCGTGCGGTAGCCGGGAATGGTTACGTCGATCTGTTCGACATCGCCTTCGCCCTCCGCCGACAGCGCCGCTTCCCGCTGCTTCAGCGCGGTCCCAAGCTTCTTCCGAGCAGCGTTGGCAGCCTGGCCCGCCCGCGGCCTTTCGGCTGCCGGAAGCGACCCTATCGATCTCAGCAGTGCGTTCAAGCGGCCCCCGCGACCCAGGTAGCTCCGGCGCCAGTCGTCAAGGGCGTCCAATTGGACGTCTTTGAGTTGATCGAGGGCTGTTGTGACTACCGCGTCAATCTCGTCTTGCAGAGGAAGGTCCTCCGTTGAAATGCTGCTAGCCCGCAAATGTCAGGATCAGTCTAAAGCTTAGCTATAGTGCGTGGTTCGAGTATTCGGAGCAAGCGCGGGTGTCGCGTTTAGGCGGCAGCGGCCCTGGCGACGTCCGCCAGCTTGCCGAACGCTTCCGCGTTATTTACAGCTAGCTCGGCAAGCATCTTACGGTCCACTTCGACGTTAGCCTTGCGCAGACCGGACATTAGCTGACCGTAAGTCAGGCCGCGCTGACGAGCCGCGGCATTGATGCGCATGATCCACAGCCGCCGCATCTGCCGCTTCCGAAGCCTGCGACCGCGATAAGCGTAGTCCAGCGCGTGCAGCTGCGCTTCATGAGCCGCCTTGTAGAGCCTGCTCTTGGCTCCTTTGCGCCCCGCGGCGGCTTTCAATACCTTCTTGCGCCGCCTGCGCGACGCTACCGAAGACTTGACCCGCGCCATCCTGAGACTCCGCCTCCCCTAGCCGCCGCGCAGCAGAACCCGCACCCGCTTTGCAAAGGCAGGCGATAGAGTGAATCGCTTGGTCGACGCCTTCCGCGTGTGTCGCCGCTTCTTCGTCTTCAAGTGACCCGCCGATCCCTTTGCATGAATCAGCTTGCCGCGCCGGGTGACGCGTATGCGCTTGGCGGTCGCCTTGTGCGTTTTCATCTTTGGCATGACTGTGCAGCGAGTTCCTATGGGGAAATCGGCAGTTTACCGAAAGCAGATTCTAACACGCCTTTCCGCTCCCACCTTGGGCAGCCGCAGGCGATTTACACGACGTTTTTCCGACATTGGAAACAAGCCCACAAGCGCCCCCTCGCCCAGACAGTACGCCGTCAGTCAGTTATACGAAAGTTAGCGATATTATCGATTTTCTATAACCTCGCTAATTTCCCTATAAAATAGTCCTATGGACCCGATTCGCAACCCTTACGCACCTGGAGCGGGCACGCCGCCCCCAGAACTGGCTGGCCGGGACGACATCCGCGAGAACGCGCGTATCGCGTTGGCGCGTACCGCTCTAGCCCGTTCCAGCAAGAGCCTGATCATGGTTGGTCTGCGAGGCGTCGGCAAGACGGTGCTCCTGGACCAAATTCGGACAGACGCTGAAGCAAGCGGGATATGCGCGCTGCAAATCGAGGCGTCCGAGGACCGTTCGTTGCCCGCGATACTGGCGCCTCAATTGCGCCTTGCACTACTCAAACTCTCAAGAATCGAAGCCGCCAAGGCACTGGTGCAACGCGGACACAGAGCACTCAAAGGCTTTGTTGGAGCACTGAAAGTCAAATATCACGACATCGAGGTCGGCCTGGACTTCGACTCGGAACCCGGCTTGGCGGACAGTGGAGACTTGGAAACTGACTTGCAGGACCTATTGCAAGCCGTCGGTCAAGCCGCCCAGGCCGGCGGAAGCTGCGTGGCGCTGTTCCTGGACGAGATCCAGTATGCAAAAGAGGATCAGTTGGCAGCCTTGATCATGGCGCTCCATCGGACCTCCCAGCGGCAGCTTCCGGTGATCATGATCGGGGCGGGCCTGCCGCAAGTGCGAGGCCGGATGGGAAGAGCAAAGTCCTACGCCGAAAGACTCTTCGATTTCCCGGAAATTGGAGCGCTCTCCCCCGACGACGCCAAGCTCGCTATTGCAAAGCCCGCCAACGGCGAGGGAGTGCAGATACAGTCTTCGGCGCTAGATGCGATCATTTCCGAAACTCAATGCTATCCGTACTTTCTGCAGGAGTGGGGAAAGCACTCATGGGATGTCGCGGAACAGTCCCCGATCACGGATTCCGACGTGAAAGTCGCCTCCGACCAGGCGATAGCCGCTCTCGATCAGAGCTTCTTCCTGGTCAGGTTCGATCGACTCACTCCCGCGGAAAAGAAATACGTGCGAGCCATGGCCGAACTCGGCGCGGGGCCTCATCGTTCCGGTGACATTGCAAGCGTCTTGAACCGTCCCGTCTCCTCCCTGGCGCCCACTCGCAGCCAGTTGATCGGCAAGGGCACGATATGGAGTCCGGGACACGGCGACACCGCATTTACGGTTCCTATGTTCGACGAGTTCATGTTACGCATGATGCCCGGCGACGAGTGGCGATAGCCTCCCCCCCGCTACTCGCTAGCAGCCCGAATTGCTAAGCGCCTCGACCAGACCAGCCCTACAACCATTCAACGGTCCGCGCCTTCCACCATCAGCAAAGGCGCAAACAAGGCAAACCTCCGCTACCATTGATTGATCCCGCAAGCCTCAAAACTCGAAAATGCCCCAATCCCAAAACTCCAACTCCCTGCATGAATTGACCGAGGCTCTGCGCGAGCTGATGCAGTTAATTGAACGCGCCGCCGGTCCCGGGGCGGAAGATCGCAAGTCCCGCTTCCGGGAGCTCATCGAGCGGATAGACGCGCTCGGAGCTGCCCTGCCGCCAACCGAGCGGTCGCTCAGACATTATGTCAAGCAGCACAGCTACGCCAAGGCCCTGGCCTACCTGGAAGGGACCTGAAATCCGCCCGAGTCCGGCTGATCGACGATACTCGGCAGCGGCGAGCCGGAAATCAGCTCGTCCGCCCGATTTCACATACGAGCGTCCGGCGGAACGCGCAGTATCACCAGCCCGCTAATCGTGAAATAGACGGCCATGATCCCAAACACGGCGGTGTATCCGAGCAGCGGCTGGGCCCGGTTGAACGCGTCGAGCAGTACGCCTGCCGTCAGCGTCGACACTGCGTCGCCGCCTGCTGTGGCTAGATTCGTCAGCCCCATGTAGAGGCCCGGCGCCCGCGCATCAGGTATCAGGTCTATCGCCAGCGCCCAGTCGGCTGCGGTGAAAATGCCGACCGCCAGTCCCATGATGGCCATCGCCGCCACGAGCTGCGGGTAGCTGAAACTAAACATCAGGATCACCGACGCCAGAACCCCAAATCCGCACGCGATGAACACAAGTCTGCGGCGCCCAAACCGATCCGACAGCCAGCCGGCCGGGACAGAAGTGATGGCCGCGATGATCAGAAGCACGCCCAGAGCCATTGACGTCGGCCCGCCGGCCTGCTCCATTCCCAGGCGCTCCCGCACCGTGAACAGTAGGATGTTGTCCGCCGCCAGCAGCCCCATGAAGAAGAAGAGCCGCGAGAGCATCAGCCACGCGAATCCCGGCCGCGACCTTAGCTCGCCCACCCGCGTCCTCAACTCGTCCGCAACGGCCCGGCGGTCTTCGACCGGAGGCGGCGGCCCTTCCGGCGTGCTCAGTGCCGAAACTATTGCAACCGCGGTAAGGACGACAGCCGCGACAATCAGATAGACCTCGGGCTGCCCGCTATCGAGAAAGTAACCTCCCACCAGCGCCCCGATAACGGTCCCTACCAGGTTGCCCAGGCCGAAAAAGCCCGAAGCGCGTCCACGCTGTCTCAGCGGAACCAGATCGGGTATCACACCCTGGTACGGCCCGTGAGCGCTGTTGGCCGAAATCTGCAACATAATGAACGCGGCGAAGAGAAGCGGAAACGTCCCCGCCGCCCCGATCAACAGCAGGAACGCCGCGCTCAACAGCGAGCCGACGACCATGTACGGCCGCCGTCGTCCAATCCGGAAGGTCGAGCGGTCGCTCACCGCGCCCATCAGCGGCTGCACGACCACCGCCACCAGCAACCCGCTGAACAGGAGAAGTCCGAGGAACGTCCCCTTGTTCTCCGTCCCGACCAGCGACTCCACTCTGTCGGGGAAATAGACGATATTGAGGCCGCCCCACATCGTGGAGAGACCGACCCAGAACAGACTGATCCGCGCCAGAAACCACGGGCTGACGGTCCTGTTGTCAGCCGGTTGCCGAACTGCTTCTGTGCTCATCTCGACTCTCCCCGGCAATGCGTCAAGTCGCTGTGGCGGAACGCCGCATTGTGCGAGACAAGGTGCCACTCCGGCGGGATCATTGCGGGAACGGCAAGCGATGCCTGCCTTCTACGACCGGTGGGCAGCCGTCCGCGCGGCCCGTACCTATCACCCCAGATCCGCGCCGCCATCGCCTCGCCCCCTTCAGCCCCAAGCCAGGCCCTCTACTGCACGTGATTATTATCCAAAACCAGGTCAGCTTTCATTCAGGCCGCCTGCCATCCGACCACGACAGACGGATTACCTCAGTTCGGCGCGGCGACCAAAACCTGATACTGTGACTCCGCATCCGCCATCGGCCCGTCATGAGGTAGACCAATGGACGAGGTTCGCATCGGCCTGATATGGCCGGACAGTTCACACGCCGACCGATTCTCCGAGCTTTGCAATCTTCCAGGTGGGAACGCACACGGACATCGGGTTCAGGCCGCTCGGGTCGTGGGTCTCTGGGGCGAGGACGCGGATCGGAACCGCAGCCTCTCCGAAACATTCGGCATTGAGCTTGTGGCTGACCGAAAGGAAGACTTGATCGGTCAAATCGATCTCGCGGTCGTGATGTCCCGCGACGGCGCGCTGCACCTCGAGCTGGCCCGTCCGTTTCTCGAGGCCGGTGTCGCGACCTTTGTCGACAAGCCTCTGGCCAACTCGCTGGACGACGCCCTCGCCATCTCCGAGCTTGCCCGCAAACACGAAGCGCCGATGACATCGTTTTCCACGTACCGGACCGCCGCGTCGGTTCAGCAAATCAAGAACGACCAGCTGCACTCGCTAGGGGGATTCACGTTTGGCGAGTTCACCGGGCCGGGACAGCTCGAAAACGAGTACGGCGGCCTCATCTTCTATGGAATCCACGCCGCCGAGCTGGCGCTCGAATTCATGGGACCGGGAGCGGAGCGCGTACGGTGCTCGTCCCACGGCGGCAATACATCAGCCACCGTCACCTGGCCCGACGACCGATCCGCCACCGTCAACGTGCTCGGCAATGCTTCCTACGTGTTCCACGTATCGCTCTACGGCCCGAACGGACACCACTCCGTGGTGCCCGACGCGGCCAGGCTCTATCCCGACGGACTCACAATCGCAGTCGAAATGGCGCGGTCCAGAAGCGAGCCACTGGAACACCAGGTCTTCATCGAATCGATCGCCCTCGTCGAAGCAATGAACGCATCGCTCAAATCAGGCAAAACCGAACCCATCCCCAACTTCTAACACCGTCTATGCAAAAGACCATCGACAGCCCCACCGCGCCGACGAAAACGTAAACTGGATAGTGGAACTGACTTCGACGAAATTCCGAGCGAAGGCGGAGACTGAAACCTGAGACCGGTACGCTAGAAAGATGACCTACACCCAGATCGTCAGCTTCATCTGGGGCGTCGCTGACCTCATTCGCGACACCTTCAAGCGAGGCAAATACCAGGACGTTATCCTCCCGCTTACCGTGTTGCGCCGCCTCGACTGCGTGCTGGCCCCCACCAAGCAGAATGTGCTCGAGCGGCAGGCGGAACTGCGAGACCGCGGCCTTCAAGACCTCAGCAGTCAACTCTGCGTGGCTTCGGGGTTTGAGTTCTATAACACCTCCCAATACGACTTCCAGCGACTCGTGGACGATGCTCCTAACGTAGCCCCGAACCTCCGCAACTACATCGCTGGCTTCAGCACCAACATGCGCGAGGTGCTGGAGAGATTCGACTTCGACAACACCATTAGCAGGCTCGACGAATCGGGCCTGCTCTTTCAGGTGCTCGAACGGTTCAAGAGCGTGGACCTGCACCCCGACAAAGTCGACAACTCGACCATGGGCACGATCTTCGAGGAGCTCATCCGCAGGTTCAATGAAGCGCTGAACGAAAACCCCGGCGAGCACTTCACGCCCCGCGACGTTGTTCACCTGATGGTTGACCTCATGCTCTCCGGCGATGAGGAACACATTGGCGATAGAGGCGCCGTCCGCACCGTCTACGATCCCTGCTGTGGTTCCGGCGGAATGCTCACCATCGCCAAGGAACACATTAACTTCGGTCGTCGCGAGAACGGCAGCATCCTGCACGGTCCCGTGAATGCGGCGGCTGAGATCCACCTCTACGGCCAGGAAGTCAATCCCGAAACGTGGGCGGTCTCCAAGTCGGACCTGTTCATGAAAGACCCCACCGGTCGCGACGCCGACAACATCAGCTTCGGATCGACTCTCTCCAATGACCGCCACGCCGGCCAGACTTTCGACTATCTGATCGCCAATCCACCTTACGGTAAGGACTGGAAGCGGGACGTAAACTCGGTCCGCGCCGAGCACGAGCTTGGCGCCGCGGGGCGGTTCGCTCCGGGGCTCCCTCGCATCAGCGACGGCCAGCTCCTGTTCCTGCTGCACATGCTGGCGCGCGCCAAAACCCCGTCGCAAGGCGGCTCGCGCATCGCCATCATCATGAACGGCTCGCCCCTCTTCACCGGCGACGCCGGCAGCGGCGAGAGCGAGATACGTCGGTTTATCTTCGAGAACGACCTGCTGGAGGCTCTCATCGCGCTCCCGGAGCAGCTTTTCTACAACACCGGAATCGCCACCTACGTCTGGCTGCTCACCAACCGCAAGGACCCGGAACGTAGCGGCAAGGTGCAGTTGATCGACGCCTCGTCCTTCTGGTCGCCCATGCCCCGGAGTCTGGGAGACAAGCGCCGCCAGATACCGCCCCACAAGGCCGACGACATCCTGAAGCTGCTGGCCGATTATCGGGATGGCGACACCCGCACCGTCGAGATGGACGGTCGAAAGGAAGACACCGTCGTCAGCCGCATCTTTCCCACAAGCCGGTTCGGATTCCGCAAGATCACCGTCGAACGGCCGCTTCGACTCAACTTCCGGGCAAGCCCGGAGCGCGCCGCGCAGCTAGACGAACAGAGAGGCTTCCAGGCGCTCGCCAGGTCCAGGAAGCGCGGTTACGCAGCGGCCCAGGAAGAGGCCCAGGGCCTCCAGTTGCAGGAGAGACTCCGAGACCTCGTCAACGCCTTGCCAAATGACACGGTGACCGACCGCGCGATCTTCCAGAACATCCTCGCCGCCGCCGCCAAAGAGGCTGGCGTCAAGCTGCCCGCCCCAGCCAGGAAGGCGGTCCTCGACGCCCTCTCCGAGCGCGACGAAACCGCCGAGGTCTGCTTCCGTCCCAACGGCAGTCGCGAGCCCGACCCTGAGCTGCGCGATACCGAGCGCGTCCCGCTCGACCAGAGCGTCGACGCGTTCTTCGAGCGCGAGGTGCTGCCTCACGTCCCGGACGCTTGGATCGACGAGTCCAGGCGCGACACCAGGGACGGCCAGGTCGGTATCGTCGGCTACGAGGTCAACTTCAACCGCCACTTCTACCGCTACACCCCGCCCCGCCCGCTCGACGAGATCGAAGCCGACATCCGTGAGATTGAGGCCGACATCATCCGAATGCTCGGCGAGGCTAGGACCGCCAGCCCGTCGGAATAGCCCCGCCCTTGCCCGAACCGAGAAGACGCCGACAGCGGATAGCGCGGCGTTGTCGGCATTTCGTCTTGACTTCAGCTATTCCTGGGAATTCGGATTGTCTCTAAACTTCGTGTCCCCCTCTAACACTATTTACAGCCTTGTATAACGCTTTGTTTCTATTTTTGCCCTGAATAATCCTGTATAATGTCGGCACTGTTAACCACTATGCCTACATTTTCTAGGAATAAATTGTCTACCACACTAACCGAAAACAATCTCGCTCAGGCCGGACTCGGCAGCTTTTTCCGTCCAGGCGAGGTCGAACGGCTTGGAGTCACCTACGATCAGCTTCGCGGCATGGAGGAACGGGGGGACGTCGAGCGCGTCGCCCGCGGACTTTACCGGCTGGCCGATGCCGAGCTCACGGAGCACTACTCCATAGCCTCGGTATGCGCCCGCGCGCCCAGCTCCGTCGTCTGCCTGATCACGGCGCTTCAGGTGTACGACATAGGCACGCAGCTCTCGCCCGCCGTCTGGATCGGCATCCACCACAAGGCCAGACCGCCCAAAATATCCACTGTCAAGGTACGGCTCGTGCGGTTCAGCGGAGCCGCCTGGAGGTACGGCATACAGGAGAAGCGCTTCGAGCGCGTGCCCGCCCGTATAACCTCTCCGGCCCGCACCATCGTCGACTGCTTCCGCTTCGAGCGCCTTATCGGACGCGAGGCCGCCCTGGAGGCGCTGCGTGACGCCCTCCAGGATCGAAAAGTGACAACCGCCGCCCTCCTGCGCGTGCTCGACGTGCTTCCCTCGCGCAGTCTCACCTCGATCCTCATGAGCGGAGCTATTTGAGTCATAACGTCGCGGCATCGATCAGAGCCCGCCTGCGCAACAAGGCAAAGCCTGATGGTGAAGATTTCCAGCTACTACTTGCGCGCTACGCCTGTGAGCGGTTTCTCTACCGTCTTGGCGAGTCACCAGCCCGCAACCGCTGCATTCTGAAAGGAGCCAGTCTCTTGACGGTGTGGATGGACGCTCCGTACCGTGCAACGCGCGACATCGACCTGGCGGCACACGGCCCCAGCAATGAAGCTGCAGTGCTAGCGATCATTGAGGCGATCTGCGGCGTGGGTTGTCCCGAGGACGGCTTGACGTTCGACTTCACGAGTGTCAAGACATGCTCGATTCAAGGGCAGGGAGGGTATGCAGGACGGAGAGCCCGCCTATGGGCCTCCCTCGGTGCGGCTAGGATCAGAGTGCAGGTCGATTTTGGGTTCGGCGACGCGGTGATACCCGAGCCGGAAGAAACCCCGATGCCCACGATCCTCGACCGAATGCCCGCGCCCGTGTTGCGAGTCTATTCTCCAGTCACGACCATAGCCGAGAAGTTCGAGGCTATGGTGCAGCTAGAGCATCGCAATAGCCGGATGAAAGACTTCAACGATATTTGGATGCTGTCGGAGGTCTTGGCCCTCGACGGCGATTCTCTACGTCAGGCGATCATACGCTGCTTCGATCGACGACGAACCGACTTGACCTCCGAGACGCCCGCTGTCCTGACAGCAGCTTTTTACTCGTCTACTAATATGCAAAGCATGTGGCGCAGGCACCTGGAGAGGGAAGCCTTCATTGCCGCGCCACCGGAGTCCTTTGCGATCATCGGCGAACGCATTCAGGATTTTCTGGCACCAGTGCGCCAGAGCATTTCGCATGGCAGTCGGTTCAACATGCACTGGCCCGCCGGCGGCCCCTGGCGGTCTCGACCACCGCACGGAGTCGTCTGATGACGGTACGCCAGGACGATGAACTGAACATAGAAATAGTGTTGGACGCGGAAGCGCTGCCGCGTGAAGTCGCCGCTATCGAAGAGATTGCACGAGACGAAGGTATCCGAGGTCCAGTTAGCGCGACGCTCTTTCACAAGAGTCTGGACGAGTTGCCATGGGCAATCTACCTCTTGGCGCCGGTCTCGCTATTCTTCTCTGCTTTTCTCACGCGTGTCGGAAACGAGGCTGGACGAGACGCATACCAAGCGGTTCGCCGACTCGTATGCCGGCTATGTGCGGCCCGGCGGAACAAAAGGGGGAGCCTAACTGTTCGAGACTCCGATACATTCACTCATATCGCGCTGCGGCCCGACTTGCCCGAGGAAGCCTACCGACAATTGTCTCAAATGGGTCCTGAGCAACTCGAAGGCGGCTACTGGATGTGGGACTTTGAAAAGAATCAATGGGGTCCAGGGAAACTGGACTCCAGTGACTCGACCAAATGAGCACGGTGCGACGGGTGCCTGGGGTGAGTCGCGCATCCAACGCCGACGACGAGAGCGCCGCTGCCCCTCGGTTGGAAGTCTACAATCCGTACCCCGCGTACAAAGACTCCGGCGTCGAGTGGCTCGGCCAAATCCCCGCGCATTGGGACGTGAAGCGGCTGAAGTCGTTCGCATCGGTGCAACTCAGCAACGTGGACAAGAAATCTAAAGACGGCCAAGACACCATCAGGCTTTGCAACTACGTAGATGTCTACTACAACGAACGGATTGATGCCGATCTAGACTTCATGACCGCAACCGCAACCCTCGATCAAGTGCGTCGTTTCTCCTTGCGAACAGGGGATGTGCTGATCACAAAGGACTCCGAGACATGGACGGACATCGCTGTTCCTGCGGTTGTAACCGAGAATCTCTCTGGCGTTCTCTGCGGTTATCACCTTGCTCATATCAGACCGACCCCAGAGTGCAACGGAGAGTTCTTGAGCCGAGCTCTGGCCGCCACCGGCCCACGTGATCAGTATCACGTCGCAGCCAACGGGATAACGCGGTTCGGGCTTACCGGCAATGCCATTCGAGACAGTACGTTGCCATTTCCTCCGCTCCCCGAACAACGCGCCATCGCCGACTACCTCGACCGCGAAACCGCCAGGATCGACGCGCTGGCGGCCAAGAAAGAGCGGCTGATCGAGCTGCTGCGCGAGAAGCGCGCCGCCCTCATCTCCCACGCCGTCACCAGGGGCCTCGACCCCAACGCCCCCCTCAAAGACTCCGGCGTCGAGTGGCTCGCCCAAATCCCCGCGCATTGGGCGGTGAAGCGCGTGACGTGGTTGTTCTCCATTGGCAGTGGAACCACGCCGGCTTCAGGAGACTCAAATTACTACGGTGATGGAGTACCGTGGGTTACAAGTGCGGAGCTTCGTGAGTCGATAGTCCTGCAAACGGACAAGACCGTCACCTCGGCAGCGATAGAAGACTTTCCTAGCTTGAAGATACATCCGAAGAACAGTGTCGCGGTTGCCATGTATGGAGCAACCATTGGTCGGCTTGGCATTCTTGGGATTCCTGCCACGGTAAACCAAGCATGTTGTGTCTTCAGCAATCCCAAGAAGGTAGAAAGCCAATTCTGGTTTTATTGGCTTCAGTTCAGGCGTCCATACTTGATCTCACTTGGCTATGGAGGCGGTCAGCCCAACCTCAGTCAAGAACTTCTAAGGTCTATCCGATTGCCGTTGCCCCCTCTTCTAGAACAACGCGCCATCGCCGACTACCTCGACCGCGAAACGGCCAGGATCGACGCGCTGATTGAGAAAGTCCACGAGGCCATCGACCGGCTCAAGGAGCTCCGCGCGGCGCTGATCTCCGCCGCCGTCACCGGCAAAATCGACGTCCGGAAGCCCGCGGCATGACTCCACGGGTCGGAGTCGAACCCGCGCTGTTGCGCTGGGCCTGCGGACGGTCCGGTCGCAGCATCGAGGACTTACGGGAACGATTTCCAAGGCTGGAAGCATGGGAGCGAGGCGATGTGCTGCCGACGCTCAAGCAGTTGGAGGACTTCGCCGGGGCCGTGCGCACGCCAATCGGCTACTTCTTCCTCCAGCAGCCGCCGGTCGAGGAGCTGCCGGTCACCGACTTCAGGACGATAGGGAGCGTAGGGCTCCAACGTCCCTCGGCGGACTTGCTCGACACGCTCTATCTCTGCCAGCAGCGCCAGGATTGGTATCGCGACGAAGCCCGCACAATCGGCGAACCTCCGCTGGAGTTCGTCGGCAGCCTGGACACGTCCATCGATCCCGTATCCGCCGGAGTCCGCCTGCGCGACGCGCTCGGATTCGACGTCGAAAATCGCCGGCAGTTGCGAACCTGGGAGGAGGCTTTGCGGCAGTTCATCGAGCAGGCGGAAGTATCGGGAATTCTGGTGATGGTGAATCGTTTTGTCGGCCACAACTCCCAACGGCGGCTCGATCCCGACGAGTTTCGCGGCTTCACGCTGTCGGACCCGCTCGCCCCCCTTGTATTCATCAACGGTGCCGATACTAAGGCGGCTCAGATGTTCACCCTCGCCCACGAGATCGCCCATCTCTGGGTTGGCGAGTCCGGCATCTCCAACTCGCAGGCGGCAACCTTGCCGGACCACACCGTCGAACGTTGGTGCAACCAGGTGGCAGCCGAGTTGCTGGTTCCGTCCGACTTAGTTCGGAGGGAGTTCGACCCGGGCGCCGGGCTGAGCGACGAGACCGCGCGCTTGGCCAGACACTTCAAGGTCAGCACGCTTGTCGTCCTTCGCAGCATTCACGACGCGGGAGCGATGACCAGCGATGAGTTCTGGTCGGCCTATTGGGCCGAGGTGCGCCGTCTGCAAGGGGTCCGAGCTAACCGAGGGGGTAGCGGTGGCAACTTCTATCGAAGCGTTGGAGCACGAGCAAGTAATCGGTTTGCGCGCGCGCTCATAGTGAGCACGCTGGAGGGACGAACTTCGTACAGCGAGTCTTTTCGGTTGTTGGGCGTAAACAAGCTGTCGACGTTCGAGGGACTAGCTACAAGCTTGGGCTTCGGTGTTTAGATGAGCTACTTGCTGGATGCTGATATCTTCATCCGAGCCAAGAACCAGCACTATGGATTTGACTTTTGCCCGGCATTTTGGGACTGGTTGATAGAGCAGAACCGGTCCGGTCGGGTGTACAGCATAGAGAAGGTGGGCCGCCAGCTGTTGGAGGGGGAGGATGAGCTGGTTGATTGGGCCTCGGAGCGAGGCGGCGGCTTCTTCCTGCCGCCGGACGCGACCACCTTGCCCGCGATGAACGAAGTCAGCGCCTGGGCGGTAGGGCAGAACTATGACCAGTCGGCTGTGAGCACGTTCTTCCAGGATGCTGACTACTTTCTGGTTTCCCAGGCGTATGCCGGACGCCATGTCGTTGTCACTCACGAGGTCCCATCCAACTCAATCCGCAAGATAAAGATCCCCGACGCCTGCGTCGGATTGGGAGTCAGGTGTGTGAGCCCCTTCGAAATGCTGAGGAACGAAGGAGCGAGATTCGTGCTGGAGCGGAGTTGCTGATCCGCCAGGAGGCGGCGTGACGGTAGATGTATCCGAACGGGCGTTCGAGGACGCCATCGAGCAGGCCCTGCTAGAAGGCGGGGCCGACGGTCCCGATGGCGCCGTCTCGGCCCGCGACCCGCAAACGCCATTCGGCCCGGCGTCGGGCGGCTATCTCAAGCGCGATTCGGGAGACTATGACCGCAACCTCTGTCTCGTTCCGCGCGACGCGCTTGACTTCGTGCTGGCGTCACAGCCCCGCGAGTGGAACAGGCTCCGCCAGCATCACGGCGAGGAGGTCGACGAGCGGTTCCTGAGCCGGTTGGCCTCCGAGATCGCCCGCCGGGGCGCGCTCGACGTCCTGCGCAACGGGATCAAGGACATGGGCTGCAAGTTCCGCATGGCCTGGTTCCGCCCCGCCAGCGGTCTGAACGAGGAAACGCGGCGGCTTTACGAGGCCAACCTCTTCTCGGTCGTGCGACAGCTTCATTACAGCGAGAAAAACGAGAAAAGCCTTGACCTCGCCCTGTTTCTCAACGGTGTGCCCATCTTCACCGCCGAGCTCAAGAACCCCCTCACCGGCCAGAACGTGCAGGACGCCATGCGGCAGTACAGGACCGACCGCGATCCGCGCGAGCCGCTCCTCGCAAGTGGACGCTGTCTGGCTCACTTTGCCGTCGATCCCGACCTCGTCTACGTGACCACCCGCCTGGCCGGACCCCGTACACGCTTCCTTCCCTTCAACCGAGGAAAGTTCGGCGGAGCCGGCAACCCGCCCGTGCCGCCCACGCGCAGCGGCTATTCCACGTCTTATCTATGGGATGAGACCTGGACGCCTGACAGCGTGCTCGACCTCGTGCGCCAGTTCGTCCACGAGGTCCGGGAGGAAGACAACAAGCGCAAGGGAGCGGGCAAGCGTCTCCTGATCTTTCCTCGATACCAGCAGCTCGACTGCGTCAGGCGGCTGGTCGCCGACGCCCGCGAGCGGGGTACCGGACGGCGCTACCTGATTCAGCATTCCGCGGGAAGCGGCAAGACCTTCACCATCGCCTGGCTGGCGCATCAGCTCTCCACTCTGCACGACGTGGACGAAAACCGCGTTTTCGACTCCATCGTCGTAATCACCGACCGGCGCATTCTCGACAGGCAGCTCCAGACCGCCATGCGCCAGTTCGAGCAGACGCTCGGCGTGGTCGAAAACATCGACAAGACGTCCAGGCAACTCAAGGCGGCGCTGGAGTCCGGCAAGACCATCATCGTCACCACGCTGCAAAAGTTCCCCGTGATCGCGGCGGAGATTGGCGATCTGCCGGGCCGCCGTTTCGCTCTGATCGTCGACGAGGCGCACTCCTCGCAGTCCGGGGAAGGAACCAAGGGACTCAAGGCCGTGCTGTCTCCGGCGTCCCTCGAAGCCGCCGAGGCGGAGGAAGCCTACGCGGAGACCCCCGAGGAGGAGCTCGAAAACGCCATCCTGGCGGAAATGGAAAAGCGCCGCCATCTACCCAACGTCTCGACCTTCGCCTTCACCGCCACCCCCAAGCCCAAGACGCTGGAGCTATTCGGAGTCAAACGCGCCGACGGGTCGTTCGCGCCGTTCCATCTCTACAGCATGAGGCAGGCGATCGAGGAAGGTTTCATTCTCGACGTCTTGGAGAACTACGCCACCTACAAGGCCTATTGGCGGCTCTTCAAGAAAATCGAAGACGACCCGCGTTACGACAAGGACAAGGCGACGTACCTGCTCAGGTCCTTCGCCGAGTTGCATCCGCACGCAATCGGCGAAAAAGTTCGGATCATGCTTGAGCACTTCACCGCGAAGGCGCAAGGCCAGATCGGCGGCAAGGCCAAGGCGATGATAGTCACGCGGTCCCGTCTGCACGCCGTGCGGTACAAGCTGGCCGTGGACGAGCGCCTGGCCGAGCTCGGTCATCCCTTCAAGGCGCTGGTCGCATTTTCCGGCACCGTAAAGGACGGCGGCCGGTCGTACACGGAGTCGGGGATGAACGGTATCCCCGAAGCCCAGACCGCCAGGACGTTCGGCCAGCCTGAGTACCGCCTGCTGATAGTCGCGAGCAAGTTCCAGACCGGTTTCGATCAGCCGCTGCTGCACACGATGTACGTCGATAAGAAGCTCGGTGGGGTCAATGCCGTGCAAACCCTGTCACGGCTCAACCGCATGCATCCCGACAAGTCGGGCGCTATGGTGCTCGACTTCGCCAACGAGTCCGACGAGATCAAGGCCGCTTTCGAGCCTTACTACACCACGACGCTCCTGTCGGAAGCTACCGATCCCAACCTGCTATACGAGGTGCAAAGCCGCCTGACCGAGTTTCCTGTCTTCACTGATTCCGATGTCGAGGATTTCGCGAGGGCTTATTTCAACCCTGACTCAAGACAGGAGCAGCTACACGCGGCGCTTGCCCCGATGGTCGAGCGATTCCGGACGCTCGATGCGCAGGAGCGGGACGACTTTCGGCACGCACTCGTCGAATACACGCGCTTATACGCCTTTCTGGCGCAGGTGCTCACCTTTCTGGACTCCGACCTGGAGAAACTCCATGTCTTCGCCCGGTATTTGCGAAGGCTGCTGCCGGTCGACCGGGAAGTGCTGCCCCGTGAGATCCAGCAGAACATAGACATGGAGTCTTATCGGATTCGGCGGACCGGTGGCGGGACGGTCACCCTGGAACCCAAAGCTAAACCCCTGGACCCGGTGAAGACGAAGGAGACCCGCGAACGCAAGCCTGAAGAGATCGAGGCGCTTTCTCGCATCATCGCTGAGTTGAACGAGCACTTTGGAGTCGAACTGGGACCTGAACACCGGATCACGCTCGGTCGGATGATGGAGAGGCTGGAAGAGGACGCCGCGCTCGACCTGGCCGCGAAGGTCAATTCCCCGGAGAACGTGCGAATTGCGTTTGATCACAAGGTCGAACAGGTGATTCAAGAAATTGTCGACACTAACTTCGATCTCTACAAGCGGATAACCGACGACCCGTCCTTCGGACAGGTCATCAAGAACCACCTATTCGATCACTACCTACAGTCGCACAGCGGCGCCGGGCGGTCGCCGCACCGACAAAAAGACTAGCGCCCACGCTGCACAGCCTTCATCACAAACCTGCGCACCACCCACTGCCTGCTTGAGCCATCCTGGCCGCGGTTTGTAGCTGCCTAGACCGGATTCTCCAGGTCCACCATTCCGACCGACCCAGTCTGCCCGCGCTGACGTAGCGCCTGGTCGGCCAGCACGAGCGCCATCATGGCCTCGACAATCGGCACCGCGCGGGGCACGACGCAAGGATCGTGGCGTCCGCGCCCCCTCATCACCGTAGACGCGCCGGACTCGTCGACCGTCTCCTGATCGGTATTGATCGTGGCCGTGGGCTTGAAGGCCGCCCTGACAACGATATTCTCGCCGTTGCTAAGGCCGCCCTGAATCCCCCCGGAGTTGTTCGACCTCGTGCGCACACGATCCCCATCGGCAAAGAACGCGTCGTTGTGACTTGATCCGGTCAGACTGATCCCCCCAAAACCCGAGCCGACCTCGAATCCTTTGCATGCGGGCAGCGAGAGCATCGCCTTGGCCAGCTCGGCGTCGAGCTTGTCGAACACCGGCTCTCCAAGCCCCGGCGGTACGTTTCTCGCCACTACCTCGACAACACCCCCCAGTGAATCTCCGTTCTTCCTAGCCTCGTCTATCCGCGCGATCATGCGCGCCGCCGCATCGCTGTCCGTGCATCTCGCGATATTCGCCTCGACGTCCTCCCTGGTAACCGCCTCCGTGTCGACCTCGACCGCGATCTGCCAGATTTGCTTGACGTATCCAACGATCTCGACCCCGTACTCCAGGCTCAGGAACTTCTTCGCTATCGCACCCGCGGCGACCCGGCCGATGGTCTCGCGCGCGCTGGCCCGGCCGCCGCCCTTCCAGTTGCGAATCCCGTATTTCGCCTGATACGTGTAATCGGCGTGAGACGGGCGGAACAGCCTGCGCATGTAGTCGTAGTCTTTGCCCCTCGCGTCTTTGTTCCAGACCCCGACGAGTATCGGCGTGCCGAGCGTCAGACCCTCAAATACCCCCGACAGGATTTGCGCCGTATCCGGCTCGCGCCGCTGCGTGGTGATGGAGCTTTGACCGGGACGTCGTCTATCCAGCTCCGACTGGATTTCGCTCAGCTCGATGGGAAGTTGGGGCGGACAGCCGTCGACCACAACGCCGACCGCGTCTCCGTGCGATTCTCCCCACGTCGTCACGCGAAACGCGCGGCCAAACGTGTTTGCCATCTCAACGCGCCTCCGCGGTCTTCAACTCGCCGCTCGGATCTCTCACATTTCCTCCGCCGCCCGCGCGGCTCTGCTTCAGCCACCCGGGCTAGCGTCCCGTCGATCATATCGCCGCCGCCCTCCAGCGGATAGACCGGACCAACAAGCGGAAGTTCTGCCGACACACCATCAGATGTAGTCCCGGCTCGCGCCGCTCATGAAGTTCGCCATACTCCGGTGATGCTCCATCGGTAAACTCAATCCTGGGGGAGTCGCGGGAATCAGGCGGAGGAGCTTACGACCATGCCAGGGACCATGCTGCTCGGTTACGACGTGGAGTCGCGGGTAAAACGTGAAGGCATCACGAGGAAGTTCCTGGAAACAGCCAGGGAGCTGCACAACCGCCTGAACGTCCCCGCCACCCTTTTCATCGTCGGGCAGACTCTGGAACAAAACGTCGAGGAGTTTCAGGCCATCGCCCAGGACCCGCTGTTCGACCTCCAGCAGCACACCTACTCCCACCAGCTCTTGAAGACCTTGCACATCGACAATGGCGAGACCATCCGCATAGTGCTGGGCGTCAGTCCGGAGAAATCACGCGAAGAGGTCCGCAAAACCAATGAACTCTTGAAAGAACACCTGGACGTCGATTGCATCGGCCTTACAGGTCCCTGGACCTACTACCGGGGCCTGCGCGACCGCCCCGAGCTGGTCAGGATGGTCTGGGAAGAGGGCATCCGCTTCGTCCGCACCGACGGTCGGAACGAGAAAGACTGGCATCCGGTCTCGCTGGACCTGCAACCCTACTGGTACGACGAGTTCGCGTTCTGGCCGCACCAAAACGAGAAGACGACGCCTTCGCCCATGCCCGCCGCGCTCGAGATTCCGACCCACGGCTGGCACGACTGCGTCATTCGCCCCGAGGTCTTGGGCTGGGAGGACGTTGACGGGTGGGTGGATTCGATGAAGCCCTACATCGACCGCGCCGCCGCCGAAGATCTCGTCTTCTCCTACTGCCAGCACGACCACAGCAGCATCCGCGAAGACCCAGAGATGAGCGGGACCGAACGGCACATTGAATACGCGCTGGAGAAAGGCCTGCGTGTCATGACGTGCAAGGACTATTACGAAGAGCGGAAAAACGCCCGAGCGCGCATCGCCCCCGTCGCCGACGCTACCACCGACTAGTCCGTTACGCTCTCGTCCTCAATCTAAGCGGCGGCCCGATGCCCCCGCCCGGCACCGACGCATCGAGGCTGGCCTTCATCAGGTCCGCCCAGTGCAGCGGTGACCACAGTGACTCTCGCTGGAACTTACTGATGGCGGCGTCTAGGACTACGTAGACAGCCGACCAGCGCCCCGCCGACCTACCCGATCCCCAGCAGACCGAGCGCGTCGCGGTTGATGATCCCCTCGATCACGTCGTCCGGGATTCGCGGAAAGCCCGTCCCCTCGACCTGTTCGTTCAAGCGTCGCAACTTGTCGAATCCCTCGCGGGGCGTCCAGAACGGGAAATCCGACCCGAACAGCAGCTTGTCCGCGACTCCCCATTCCACCATCAGCGTCAGCGCCTGCCACGCCTGCCACGGCCGCACCCAGCCGGCCCCCGACACGTCGGCATACACGTTCGGGTGCTTCCGCAGCACCACCGCGCAGTCCCGCTGCCAGGGATGAGCCATGTGCGCGATCACGATCTTCAGCTCGCTGAACGCCTGCGCAACGTCGTCGAAAAGCAGCGGCTCGCTCTGTTTCAGGGACACCCTGTCGTCGGGATGCGCGCCCATGTGAGTCAGAATCGGCAGCCCAAGGTCTATAGCCTTCTCGTACAGCGGGAAGATCTTCGGATCGGCCGGGTTGTAGCGTCCCAGGATCGGGTGCAGCTTGATGCCGCATAGTCCAAGCTCCGACGCCGCCCGGTCGATCTTCTCCAGGTAGTCTTCCTCCATAGGATCGATGGCCATGAAACCGAGCAGCTTCTCGGGTGCGCGGCTCACCCACTCGGACGTGTACTCGTCAGGCGTCATCGTCCCCGTGCCGCGGGCGCGCACTCCGAAGCAGATAGCCTTGTCGACCGGCTCCATTTCCCGCATGAAGTGGTCGAACTCCGTCGGCGCCATCGGCGGATATCCGCTCCGCTCCATCTTGCTGTGCGCGGCCGCCGTCACGTGCTCCGGTTGAATGCAGTGAGCGTGAACGTCAACTCTCATCTTCCGGTCCTTTACGTTTCACTGCCAGCGGCGCACCACGCGCCGTCTCCTAAGTCCGTGCACCGCGCCCTCTTCACGCTGCCGAACCAGATCGGCGATGGTCATAGGCCCAGGGGCGCGGGAAGCGGACACAGAGGAGAAGGGGCGACGACTAGCGCCAAACGAACCGGACCGCCTCTCCCCAATCAATACCCTCTCTCCCTCAGACAGACGTACTCCCTCTCCCTTGATGGGAGAGGGTTGGGGTGAGGGTGAATCGAACCATCCCCGCGAAAAGCCCGCCCCGTACTCGATTCGGGGCCGGAATCCAGACCTCAAGCCTTCGCTTGAGCACCGATTGCCTCAACGCAGCGAGTCTTCGTACTTCGGCACCGGGATCTCCCCTACCGGTCGATGCAGGTTGTAAAGATCGTACGGCTCGTATGGATGCTTCAGCGCTTCCTCTTCGTTTAGCTCCACTCCCAACCCCGGCCGGTCGGGTATTTCGAGCCAGCCATCTTTGATGACTTTCGGGTTGGCGCACACGTCCTCCGCCCACTTCTCCGGCGGGAAACTCTCCAGAACCAGGAAGTTGGGAACGCATGCCGCCATCTGCACCGCCGAAGCATAAGAAACCTCGCCGTTGGGATTGTGCGGAGCGATAGGAACGTAGTGCGCGTCGGCGATGGCCGCGATCTTCCTGGCCTCCATCATGCCGCCGCAATGCGACATGTCCGGCTGTATTACGTCCACCGCGCGTTGTTCGAGCAGTTGGCTGTAGGTGAATATCGTGAATAGCCGCTCGCCGGTCGCCACGGGAATGTTGATCTTGCTCCGGACGTGAGCCATCTCACCCAGGTTCTCGTGCGGGATCGGTTCCTCGAAGAAGCTGATGTTGAACTGCTCGACCGCCTGAGCCGCGCGAACGGCATTGCCCGTGGTGTTGAAAATCCCGTTGCAGTCGATATACAGGTCGATGTCCGGGCCAACCGCCTCCCGCACGGCCGCGACTGAGTCGATACCCTCTCGCAGGATTCGGTTCTCCAGCCGGTAGAAGTCGATCCCTTGCCGTCGGCCCCAAGGGTTGAATTTAAGACCCTGCGCCCCGAGCTTCAGGATTCGCTTCGCGTCGTTGTAAAACTGCTCCGGCGTAGAGCCTTGCTGATACCAGGCGTTCGCGTAGAGCTTTACCCTGTCGCGCACTTTGCCGCCGAGAAGCTCGTACACTGGCACGTCGAGCGCCTTGGCCTTGATGTCCCACAGTGCCGTCTCGACCCCGCTGATCGCGCTCGTCAGGACCTCGCCGCCCGCGTAGAACCCCCGGCGGTACATCTCCTGAAAGTGCAGCTCGATCTGACGGGCGTCCTTTCCCAGGATGTACCGCGCAAGCTCCCGCACCGCCTGCGCCGACGAGGCTTCCTTTCCTTCAAGCGTCGCCTCTCCGACTCCCGACACGCCCACGTCGGTTTCGAGCTTGACTATCACCCAGTTGCGCCACGACCCCCCGATCACGAACACCTTGCACTCGGTCACGATCATCGGTTTCATCGGCATAGCTCCCGCTCCCAGTCAAACGTCAAGAAAGGACAATCCCGGCACGACGGAACATCCGGCTACTCAATTCCAAGCAGCGCCAGCGAATCGCGGGTGAAGATGCCCTCGATCAACTCCTCCGAAATGGTGGGCAAGTTCGTACCCTCGACCAGCTCGTTCAGTGCCCGCATTTCTTCCATGCCCTGCTTCGGCGTCCAGTTCGGATAGTCCGATCCGAACAGCAGCTTGTCGCCGACGCCCCACTCCTGCATCAGGATGAGTCCTTCCCAAGCCTGCCAGGGCCGTACCCAACCGGCCCCTGATACGTCAGCATAGAGATTGGGATGCTTGCGCAGCACCACCGCGCAATCTCGCTGCCAGGGGTGTGACATGTGCGCCATCACGATCTTCACGTTGGGGAACGCCTGCGCCACTTCGTCGAACAGCAGCGGCTGGCTGTACTTGAGTATCGCCCGCGGACCGGGATGCGCTCCCGTGTGGGAGAGAATCGGCAGGCCCAGCCGTTCCGCCATCGCGTACATTGGAAACACCGTCGGATCGGCGGGATTGAACCGCGCCAGCATCGGGTAGATCTTGAATCCGCGCAGTCCCAGCTCGGTCGCAGCTCGCTCCATCCGCTCCAGATAGTCGTCTTCCGTCGGGTCGACCGCCGCGAAGCCGATCAGCTTCTCCGGATCGTTACTAACCCATTCCGCGGTGTATTCGTCGGGACTGATGTTGCCCGAGGCCACGGCTCGAACCCCGAACACGATCGCCCTGTCCACCACTTCCATATCTCGCCTGAAGTCTTCAAACAAGAGCGGCTGCATCGGCGGATAGCCGGCGCGCTCCATAGCCAGTCGCGACGACTCCGCCGTATGCTCCGGCTGGATGCAGTGCGTGTGGACGTCCACAATCATGCTGTTCTCCTCAAGGTCATGTTGAGTGCGTGTATTGCCTCCGAGCGCATCGAAATCATCCCTTCACACCGCCCGCGGTCAGCCCGCGCACAAACCCCCGCTGCCCCAGCATCACGACGATGAAGATCGGCAGCGAAGATATCGTCGAGGCCGCCATCGCGGTCGCCCAGTCGACCGCGGTCTGTTCCCGTGTCATCGTGAGCGCAACACCTATCGGCAGCGTGCGAACGTCGTCTGAAGACGTGAAGATGAGCGCGAAAAGGAATTCGTTCCAGGCCAGGATGAATGCAAACAGCGCGGTCGCCGCAATGCCTGGAACCGAGAGCGGCAGGATGACTCTGAATAGCGCGCCGAGCCGTCCCGCTCCGTCGACCATCGCGGCGTCTTCCAGCTCCGGTGGAAGCGACTGAAAGAACGCGCGCAGCATCCAGAGCGAAAACGGAATCGCGAACGTTGTATAGGTCAGTACGAGCGAGGTCAGGGAATCGGCGATCCCCACGCCCACCACGATCTTGAACAAGGGGATCAACAGCAGCACGGACGGCACCGTGTAGGTCAGCAGCGCGACCCTGCCTATCATGTTGCTCCCTGGAAAGCGCAGTCTGGCCAGACTGTAAGCCCCGAGAGTGCATACGAGAATCGCAAGCGCCATGGTAATGGTCGCGACTATCAGGCTGTTGATCAGGTATCGACGGAACAGTGCGTCGGAAAGCACAGTCTGAAAGTGCTGCAAGATCGGCGGTCTGGGAAACAGAATGTCTACCAGCCCGCCCTCCGTTTGCCCCCCCAGACGGGTGATGAATATGTCCGGATGACTCAATGCCCCGGACACCATGAAATAGACCGGGAAAATCGTGAGTATCGTGATCACCAAAGCCAGCACCGCTCGCCTGCGGTGTGTCCCCAAGATGCGGCTACGCCGCAGCCGTTTGATCATGATTCCGTCTCGATCCGGCTCAGCTTCAGCACCACGATCGACAAGCCGAGCACTACGACGACCATAAACGCGGCGATGGCCGCCGACAGCCCAAAGTCATACTGCAAGAAGGCCGTCGAGTAGACATTGAGAGGCAGCGTTACCGTCGCCCGGGCAGGCCCCCCGCCCGTCAACAGATACACGAGATCGAAGTTGTTGAACGTCCAGATAGTGCGAAGAACGATCACGATCACGAGGATGTAGCGCAGCGACGGTAGGGTGATGTAGCGAAACTGCTGCCACGGCGAAGCGCCGTCAACCTTGGCTGCTTCGTACCACTCTTCGGGAATGCTCTGCAGCCCTGCCAGCAGGACGAGGAACGTCCATGGCAGCCCCTTCCAGATATAGACCACGATCACCGAGCCCATCGCGGTCGATCCCTGCGATATCCACGGAATCCCCTGGTCCACGATCCCCGACCAGACCAGGAACTGATTGATCGGACCGAACTGCGGATGGAAGAGCCATATCCAGATGAACGCCGCCACAAACGAGGGCACCACCCAGGGCAGGATGTTCAGCGTTCGAATCACGCCGCGCCCGCGAAACGGCGCGTTGAGCGTCAGCGCAACGATCATCCCCAGCACCACCTCGCCGATCACCGCCGCGGCCGTTAGCACAACCGTGTTCTTCAGCCCCATCCAGAACAGGTCGTCCCGGAAGATGCGCGCGAAGTTATCGATCCCGATAAACTGCGTGCCTCTTTCTGGCCTGAGCAGATTCTCGGAGAAGAATGAAAGACCCAGTGTCGCCGCCACGGGGTAGATGACGACGGCGCCGATGAAGATAACGGTCGGCGCAATCAGCGCCAGCCCAAGCAGCTGCTCGCGCCGTCGCAGACTAAGGCGAACGCCCATCAGCTACCGCCCCGGGTATTGCGTAGGCGCGACCGCTCGCCGTGTCCCGGTTACCCGACCGGCAAGCAGCCTGCGCCCCGCCTTTCGACCGCCTGTTAAGTGCGTTCCGATGACCGGCTAGCCGGCGTCGGCGACTATCCTTTCGACCTCCGCGGTCGCGTCCTCGAGCGCCGCTTCCGGCGCCCCTCCATCGGACACCTTGGTGAACATGTCCTTCAGGACGTTCCGCGCCGTGACCGTGCCGAGCAGGCTGGCGCCCTCGGAACCGAACTTCGCGCCCGAAGGCCACGCCTTGTTGGATGCCTCCACGCCTGTCCGGACCAGTCGCGCAACCGGCTTGACCCTGGCGCTCTCCCAGTAGTCAGTGCCTTCCTGCACTGACCTCAGTGTCGGAGCCCAACCGAGTACCGTGCTTATGAACCAGCCCTGGTAGATCTCGTGATCGAACAGCGATACGAACAGCTCCATCATCCGGTCGGGGTGCTTGGTGCCGGTTGTGATGTTGAGGATGTTCATCCCGGCCAGTCCGGCCGCGTCGCCTATCACGCTCGGCTGCGCCACCGCGCCGACCTTCGAGAGCAGGTCGTCGGGCGCGGCTGCGAGTCCCGTCGAGAACGACGTCGACGACGTCATGTGCGACGCCAGACCGTTCAGGAATGCCGTGCGGCCGGCGCCCTCGTCGTTCCCCGCCACGCCGGGCGGCGAGATCGAAAACAGCGCCGCCGCGAGTATCAGCGATCCCAGGGTCCCCTGGCTGCCGAGCGCAACCGAGCCGTCCCGGTCAAACACGTACGCGTCGAACGCCGGCATCAGGTTCCAGGCCAGCTTCGGGTGCGCGTCCTTTAGATACGTGAAGAACCCGTAGTGGTCAGGCGGGCTGTTGAGCGCCGCCCCGTTTTCTCCCAGATCAATCCACGTCTTCGGCTCGTCGAAGCCGTTCTCCTCGTACTTGTCCATGCGGTAGTACATGATGTGCGGCCAGAGGAACTGCGGAACGCCATAGCTGACGCCGTCGAGCTTCGTGGCTTCCAGAGGGTTGTTGCCGAACTTGTTCACGCCGATTTCCGCGTGCACTTCGTCGAGCGGCGCCACGATCTCGGCAGCCGCCCAAGTCCAGCACGAGTCCGGCTGGCTCCATACCATGTCGGGCAGGGTGCCGCTGGCCTTGCCTGCCAGGACCTTAGGCTCCATTTCCGGGAACGGCACTCGCAGCCGCTCTACCCGGACGGCAGCGTGCGTGCCGGCCCGCGCCAGCCACGCTTCCTGGGCCGCAACGCCCAGCGCGCGCGTCTCGAAGTCCCAGAACGTCACGGTCTCGATCTTGCGCTGCATCGCCTCGCCCTGGACGACCTTCGTTACGACCCTCTCCTCGACGACCGTTTTCTCGACGACTTTCTCGACCTCGACTTCGACTGCGACCTCGACCTGCTGGGTGACGACCTTCTCGACCTCGACCGCAACTTCCTTGACGACCTCTCGGGTCACCACCTTCTCGACCGGCACCTCTTTGGTGACGACCTCAACGACCCGCTCGGTTACCGTCTGCACTTCGCCGCAGCCGACCAGCGCCGCCATCGCGGCTACGGAACCGGCGCCAACTGAGGCAGCCGTCAAGAGCCTCCGACGACTCAAGTTTTTGCTTGTCATGAATTCCTGCCTCCCTTAGACGGTCTGTCTGCAACCATTTCGCAGTCTATACCTTCACGATTTCCGGCGCATGTATCCAACGCCTCCGAAGGCGCCGTCCCTGTTACAGTCCCGCCTACGCCTCGGTACTCAAGCCATCCGCCGCCCTGATGACTTGCTCGGCCAGGAAATCGGCGTGCTCCAGCAGGTCCGCGCCCAAGTGTTGAGTCGCCGGGCGCGTCGCCGGCTCGTTGAGCGCGCCCCGCTTCATCAGAAGGCGCTTTTCGAGCACGTTAAACAGTTCCATGTCGGTCAGCGTGAACGTGAGCCACACTGTCAACGGCGCGAATAGCCTGAATGCCTCGTCCATCCTGCCGGCGATTCCCAGCCGCCAGACTTCG
>JAPOWW010000018.1 GCA_026707405.1 Chloroflexota bacterium | reverse complement strand
GTCCAACCGTATGCTGTTGCATGAAGCCCTCCTTGAGGAAGAACTGCAGAACGTGCTGTTTCTGTTCGAGACACTGGCACTCCTGCGAACTGCTAAGGATTCGTCCGCAGACAGCTGGCGCGACTTTGTTGCGTCCTTGGCGTCGGCACCCCTGGCCGATGAGCATCCAGAGCCCTGGCGTCGTTACCTTGCCTCATTCTGTTCTCTTTATCCAAGCGACGCGTCTTGCCAAGGATAAGGATACGACGCCATGCTTCTTTATCACGGCTTCCCTCGTGGTGCCGTCAGTCGCCTCGGTCGACCGGCCGCGGACCGCCTCGGCGTTGCCCAACTTCGTGCTATCGTCGAGGACGGCCTTTTGCTTACTCCGGAGTGGTTTCGTATTCCTGACGATCCGGCTGCGGCGAAACGTGAGGGCGAGTCTCCGAAGAGTGAGTTCCTGCAGATCCGTGCTTGCTTCACACTGGCGGATCGACAGGCTTTATGGGAACCCACGAGCACCGAGACGAAGAAGTCGCACCTGGAGCTTTTTGGCGAGTTCGCTATCGGCATAAGACCATCGAGAGCTCGTCGGATGGGCGCCGTTCCAGTTCTGTATATGTACGACGCATTCGACGGTGTGACACCAGACCCCGATGCTGTTAATTTGACTTTGGAAATCCTCTTTAACTTGCGACAGTTACGGTCGCTTGCGATCGCAGTGGCCCGACTTGAGGCACGAGCGGCAAATCCCAAACGGAGCGCCCTAGACGACCGGATGCTTGACAGACTAGGGTACCAGTTGGAAGGCGATCCGGGGATTAGGCGCAAAATCGATCACCTGGATCGACAGGGGGCCCATCAAGTGGTTGAGTTTCTTGACACTGACCGTAATGCGGCTTGGAGCTTGGTTGACAAAATCGACATAATGTTAAACATGTTCCAGACGGCAGACTTTCGGAAGTCGGACTCGTCTGGAGTTCGGCGACAACATGCGTACTATGAACAACGAGAGTGGCGAATTGTGAGGCTGTTCAATCCGCTCGTTCGCTGTCAAGCGTTGGGTCCGGACTGCGAACTGGATGGTCCAGAGGCGATGGCGGAAGAGGAACGAGAACGTTTTCGGGGCCGACTCAGAGCGACTAATCCCGGTTTCTTTGACGACTGGCATCTGGACAACTCTGCGATTCTTCGTGGAACATCTGGACTCGCTGGCGACGACGCCTTTTTTGAGTTTGTTGAGGAGGTCATTTGCCCCTCCGCCGTTGCACCGGAGGTTATTGAGCTTATTGGACACGACGACTTTCGGGAGATACCGGTTTCGCTTCCGACCTCACGTGGGCGCAGTCGGAATGATTGCAGTGAGGAGTCGGAGATGCGCTCGGTCGTTTTTGTGCGGAGATCACACCGATGACTTGCGACGAGTGCGTGATGGGCTGGGGCTAATCTGTTGGTTAGCGCTCTGACGCCATTAGTTCCGTTTTGCGTGGAGTAGCGCGGCGCGATCACAGTGGGGGTGATGATGGCTGGCCGGGCCTTTGAGATCCTGAGTGTGGTGGGGATACTGATTGCGATAGTGGCGAGCGTTCTGGCGATCAATGGAGAGGTGAGGGAGGTGAGCGGCGAGCTTGAAGAGGCGCTCCGTGCGGCGATAGGAGTCTTGGAAAAGAGAATTGATGCGGAGATGGAGACGTTGGCGCGGGATATAGAACGGAACCGCGGTGATATTGCTCTTGTACGGGAACGTACGTGGGCATTGGCTCGCGGTGGAGACGCCGCTGTCACGCTAAAGACGACGAATCAAGAGCTATTTCGAGTACTGTTGGAGAGGCGTGACTAATGGGGCCCGGGCGGGTCGATCGTGCGCCGGAACGGCTGGCCTTCAGTCAGGCTTGTGACGGTGGACGGCTTGGCCCAACCGCGGCCGGAGGCGAGGCTCGAGCGCCGGACGTGGACCGGGTGCGCCGCCAGGCGGAGCCCAGTAGCCCGAAGACCAGCCGGCGTTCGCCGAAGGGGCGCCGCCGCCTCAAGGCTTGGCTCGACGGCCAGCCGTTCCAGAGCGCCACCGTCGCCGCGTACCTCGCCTAGCTGCACGAGCGGGGGCTGGGGCGCCGGCGAGCCCTCGCCGGCAGTGGCCGCAGCGTGCTTCCAGGCGCGCCTCCGCGGTCGCGGCCGAGCTGCCGCCCGACCGTCGGCGAGCGTTCCCGCCTCCGGGCCACGGCCGTGCCTAGCGATGCCGGACGTCGCGATCGGCTACGTCGACCGGAATTGGCTCAGCCTCGTTGAGGTCGTCACATCGCACGGCTGGAGCAGGCCGAGCCTTGACTCATCACTACTTCTCGACGACGACGTACTCGGCCCAAGCGTCCATCAACAGGCGACGCTTCGCGAGGAGGTCGCCGCGGCGGTACGCCCGCTCGACCCCGGAGCCCACCGCATGGGCCAACGCCGTTTCGACGACGGCGAAGTCGTGGGCCGTCTCCTCCGACGCCCAATCGCGGAACGAGGAGCGGAAGCCGTGGATCGTGCCGGCGATGCCCTGCACCGTCCGCGTCAGCCCCATCTGCGACAGGGCGCGGCCGGTGCGCTCGGACGCGAACACGAGCCCCCCCTTGTGCAGCCCGCGTCTTTCGTCGAGGATCGCCAAAGCCGGGGCGCTCAGGGGCACGACGTGCGCCCGCTTGCTCTTCATGCGTTCGGCGGGTAGCGTCCAGGTCCTGCCGCCCAAGTCGATCTCGTCCCACCGCGCCCCCCGAGCCTCAGCCGACCGGGTGGCGGTCAGGACCAGAAAGGCGGCGCAGGCTCGGGCGGAATCCGCGGCGTGACTGCCGAGAATGCTGCGGTACGCGCTCGGAACATCGCGGTAAGGGACCGCTTCGTGGTGCCGCCTGACGCGTTCCTGGACCGGGAGAGCCGCCTTGATGCCGCCGTTCGCCGCGACGTTCTCGGAGACGTGGCCGTGGGCCAGGCACCAGTCGAAGACGGCGCGAACTCGCTGGAGCGCCTTCCGGCTCTCGGCCGGCTTCGAGGTCCAGACGGGCTTGAGCACGCCGATGATATCCTGGCGGCTGATGGCGTTCACGCGACGCTGGCCGAGCACCCTGAGTACGTTGCAGCCCCGAAGCGGCTGCATGAACGCTCGGGCGCTGCTCTCGGACCACCGCCCGCGATTCGCGGCCAACGTCGCCTCGGCGGCGTCCCGGAACAGCGGCTTGACGTTGTGGGGAGCGGTGAAGGGGTCACGGCCGTCGAGCCGGGCCGCCCGGCGGTTGGCCGAGGCGATGGCCCGCGCCTCTGCGAGCGTCCGCAGGGGCCATCCACCGAGGCCGCGGTCGACGCGCTTGCCGTTGACGGTGAGCCGCTGCACGAACGCCCGCGAGCCGGACGGCTGCACGACGACGAACAGGGTCTTGCAGTCCGAGTCCCCGTGGCGCCCGGCCGGCAACGTCCCGATGCGCTTCTGGGTCAGCTTCACATCGCCCCCTCCCGCGTCTCCGGACTCCACGAAGTATACCACGTTTGAGTCGCGGTTTCAGCGCGATTCCTGTGAACCCTCACGGATTGATCGGGACGCGAGAATCTCCATAAGTAATAGCGAATACTTGTTTTAGGTGGACAGTATGGGAGCATCTCGGGCTTCTAGCGACAGTGCTCATGTAGATCCGCTGGTACTACCAGCACCTGAACGACCACTGGGATCTCGACCATCCGTTCGAGCG
>JAPOWW010000008.1 GCA_026707405.1 Chloroflexota bacterium | reverse complement strand
GTCGAAATAAGGGTTTGTCATTCCGGTTATATCGACGAGCCGGGATTCGACGCCTAGCTGTGATATTAGCTCCTCGGCGTCGGCGCGGCTCGATGGATTGCTGGTGCGATAAGGCATCATGACCGCGAGCACGTTCTTCGGACCGAGCGCCTTCGAAGCAAGCGCACAGACCAGCGCCGAATCGATGCCGCCGGAGAGCGCCACGACCGCCCGCTCGAACCCGACCTTGCCCAACTCGTTTCGAATGAATCCGGTCAGAATTCCCTCGGCCAGGCCGGTGTCCAGCTTGAGACCCGCATCAGCCCGTTTCGCTAAATCAGCGGCTATTGATCCAGCGGCACTCATACGTAGCGTTCCTCGAAGATCCGCTGCAACTCACGAAGCACAAGGTCGAGATTCTCGTCGCGGCGGAGGGGTACTTTGATGCGGGCGCGGCGCAGTGCCGAGTCCGTGAGATCGGCCACGACCAGTTCCTCACCGTCGGCGGAAGCTCTAACGAGAACGTCCCCTTCAGGCCCCAGCACCTCCGAGCCGCCCGGAAAGTTGACGCCGTCTTCGTATCCGACGCGGTGGCTGAATACCTGGTACCCCGTGAAAAGCTGAGCATAAATCTTGTTCAAGTCGCGCCAGGTCGAAATCGACCCCAACTCAGCCCCACCCCCCGCAACGCCGCGCCCAGGACTACATGAAATACCGTGGATCACGTCCGCTCCATCTATTGCCGAAATGGCCGCCGTGGTCGGATGCCACAAGTCTTCGCAAATCAGGATCGACTGCCGGCCAAACTTGCCGTCGACCGTACGGATCGAGTCGCCGCGCGCGAGATACCGCCCCTCGTCGAACAGGCCGTATGTAACCAGGTAGACCTTGTGATGAACGTGCAGAATCATGCCGTCTTCAACGTACGCAGCCGCCGACTTGAACGTGTGTTCGGGAGTGTGATGCACGAACCCAAAAATCACGGTGATGTCGCCAGTCTGCGCAATAAGCGGATCCAGAAAGCCCCCATACGGATCGATGGCGGCGTCGTATACAAGGTCGCGCAGGAAGTAGCCGGTTAGCGAAAGTTCGGGGAACACGACCAGATCACATCCCGCGTTACGGGCCATCTCGATGTATTCGAGATGCTTTTCGAGGTTGGCTTCGATATCGCCGAGACGCGGATTGATCTGTGCCAGCCCAATTCTGAAATCGCGCAAAGCAGGGCCTGCTTAGGTCTCTGTGTAGATCCGAGACGATTGTAGCGGTCGCGGCTTACGGCGGTCGGGAGGCGAAATCCCTGCACACCCCAGGCACGTTGGAGCTTCCGATATGCCTTCTCAGGCTGTCTTTGGGAAGCTGGGGCCCCTAAGCGCCAACCCGAGGCTGAATCCCCACGATACGGCCGACGGCGCTCGATTCCTTGATGGCGTCGATTACGCGAGTGTTGGCTATGGAGTCTTCCGGAGTCACGACTGCCGGGGCGCCGTGCAGCACGGTGCTCGAGAAGGACTCGAGCTGGTGCGCATAGCTGTTAGCAAAGGGCATCTCTTCCACCGACGATCCCGACGCGGTGTTGATTTCGATGGGCATGGGGTTGCCGGGGACCGGCAGGAAGCACCTGGGGATCACCAGGCTTCCGGTCGAGCCCACGACCTCCACGCGCTGCCGCCCGCCCGTTTCAAAGCTGAAGTCGATCATCGCGCGGCGGTTCCCAGAGAAGTCCAGTATCGCCACGCCGGACATGTCCACACCAAGCTCCGGGTCGATTCCCAGCCGCGAGTAGACGCCGTGCGGCTCTCCAAAGAGGGTGCGGCTCACATTTACGCAGTAGCAGCCCACGTCGGCGAGCGCGCCTCCGGCGAGGTTGGTCCCCAACCGCCAGTTGCCCGACCCCCGCAGGTTGAAGGCGAAGCTCGCGAAAATAAACATCGGATCGCCTATGCGTCCCTCGGCGAGCAATTCGCGAATGCGTGCGAGTCTCGGGTTGAACCTGTACATGAAGGCTTCCACAAGCAAAACGCCGTTGCGCTCGCAAGCCGCCGCCATCTCGCGAGCCTGCGCCTCATCATCGGCGATCGGCTTTTCGCAAAGGACGTGCTTCCCCGCCTCGGCCGCTTTGACCGTCCACTCAAGGTGCATCGAGTTTGGCAACGCGTTGTAGATGGCGTCGATTTCCGGATCGTCGATCAGCTCCTCGTACGATCCATAGGCCCTCTCCAGGTTCAACTCGTCCGCAAAAGCCTTGGCCTTGCTCAGATCGCGGCTGGCGACCGCCGTGAAGTGCGAGTTGTCGACCAACTCCGCCGCCGGGACTACCGCGTTACGAGCGATTCTCGCGGTAGAGAGCGAACCCCATCGAATCACGCCCCCGTCGTTCCCCATGCGAGTCCTCCCTGCAAGATCGCGGCGCTCAAGCAATTCAGCGAGCGAAGACGCCGAACTTCCGACCCGAAAGATATCCCCGACACCTCCACTAAAGCCAGTCCATCGACGACGCAGCCCGCTCCGATCTGACCGCAAATACTTGCTCGGTCCACTGCTAGAATCCGACGTTATGCAGCGCAGAGTGCTAGGACGAACGGGTCTCGAAGTATCGCTCCTGAGCTTGGGCACGGGCGGACCGAGCCTGATGGGGCAACGTTCCGGAGTCGCGGAGACCGACGCCGCCCGGGTCGTTCGCCAGGCGCTCGACGCCGGTATCAACTTCTTCGATACGGCCGAGGCTTACGGAGACAGCGAGTTGAGACTCGGCCGGGCCCTGCGTGGCGTTCCCCGCGACGACTATGTGCTCGCGACGAAATTCAGGTATCACCATGGCGGAGACGACGTAGCTGACGACAGCGGTCTGATCGATGGAAAGACCCTGGAAGCCAAGCTGGACCGCAGTCTCGAACGGCTCGGCGTCGAATACATCGACGTCTACCAGGCGCACGGCGTGCTGCCTTCACGTTACGACGAAATGGTCGACCGGCACCTGCCTACGCTGCTCCGCCTGAAGGAGAAGGGAAAGATCAGGTTTCTGGGAGTCACTGAAACGGGCAGCACCGACAAGATGCACCGGGTTATCCAGAAAATGGCCGAAGACGGCCATTTCGACACCGCCATGATCACCTACAACGTGCTCAATCAGAACGCCGAGCGGCTTGCCTTCCCGCAGTGCGAGCAAAGCAATATGGGCGTGATAATCATGATGGCTGTGCGGCGGGCTATGAGCCGACCGGCTCGCCTTGAAGAGGTTATCGCCAACCTCAAGTCGAAAAAGCTCATCGATCCGGACTCCGTGCCGGACAAGGACCCGCTCGGCTGGCTCGTCCATGGCGACGTCGAATCGGTTCCCGCCGCTTCCTACCGGTTTGCGCTGGAACCGACAACGGTATCGACCGTGCTCACCGGAACGGCGAACGCGGAGCACCTGCAAAGCAACATTCGCGCCATCGAGCAAGGGCCGCTGCCGCGCGCGGACCGCGAACGCTTGCGGAAGATTTTCGGACATCTGGACGAGGGTCTTGGCAACTGAAGCCCCCCGCGATCGGAGTATTCGACGCCACGGGACGGTCGCTTGAGGATCCTGATTACTGGCGGAACAGGCAATCTCGCGTGCCGGCTACTGGTCCCGCTTGTACGACGGGGTGACGATCTAACCCTGCTCGACGTCCGCGAATCGCCCGAAACCAACATTCCGGAGCTCCGGCAATGCCGGACGGTGATCGGCGACCTATCGGCTAAGGACGACTTCTTCAAGCTGGTCGAAGAATCGAGCTTCGATTCGATCTTCCACATGGCCGCGCTCCTGTCGGGCGACGCCGAGGACGACTCGGACCGAGCGTGGAAGGTGAATATGGAGGGCACCCGAAACGTGCTTGAAGCAGCCCGGATCTTCGACGTCGGAAAGATCGTCTTCACCAGCACGGTCGCGAGCTTCGGCGCGGGCGTGCGCGAACCGGTACACGTTGACGCGCCGCAGTGGCCGGTCAGCCTGTACGGCGCTACAAAGGTCGCCGGGGAACGGCTTGGCGTCTACTACTACAACCGGTTCGGGCTGGACTTCCGCTGCGTGCGGCTGGCGGCCGTGGTTGCGCCACGCGGAGCTCCCGGAGGCGCGAGCGGGTTCTGCTCGCTGCTTTACAGGGAGGCGGTCGAGAACGGCAAGTACGAGTTCTATCTCAAGCCGCAGACCCGCGCTCCGCTCATCTATGTCGAGGATGCCGTGCGCGCGCTGCTCGATCTCCATGACGCTCCGGCCAGCGCCCTGACCAGGCGCGTGTACCAGCTCAACGGAATCGGCCCCTCGGCGGAGGAAATGGCGGCCTCGTTGAAGGCGCAACTGCCCCACGTCGAAATCAGCTACAACCCCGATCCCGTCCGCAACGCCATCGTCGAAAGCTGGCCTATCGAATTCGACGCTTCCGATGCCGCCAGGGATTGGGGATGGCGCTCCCGATTCGACCTCGACCAGATGACGGAAGGGATGATCGCGGAGCTGACCCGCTGATGAAGCCGCCGCGCCCGCCCCGGCCGTCGTTATAATTCGCCTCTCAAATGGCACTCTCGGGCCAGTCCCGCCGCTGACTTCAAGCTAGCCCGGTACAGGGGGAGAATCGTGAAAATCACAACCGCCGGTGGCAGCATCCAGGATCAGAAAGTCGACACGCTCGTTGTCAACCTCTTTCAGGAAACCAAGCCCGGAGGAGCGACGGCCGCGGTGGACGAAGCGACTGGCGGCGCGATCGCGAGAATCCTCGATCTCGGCGATTTCAAAGGCGAGCTGAATTCGACAGCGGTGGTCTATGCCGACGGCATAGCCGCAGACCGTGTCGTCGTGGTCGGGCTTGGCAAGGAAGCCGACTTCACAGCCAACAAGGCGCTCCAAGCCGCAGCGACCGCATTCACCAAGGCGAGAGACCTCGGCGCGAAGAGCATAGCCTCCATCGCCTTCGGAGCCGGAGCGGGCGGGCTGCAGGTAGCAGAAGCCGCGGAAGCGACGGCCCTCGGAGCGATCCTGGGCCTGTACAAGTTCGATCGGTACAAGAGTGATTCCGGCGATGACAAGAAAGAGGTCCAGTCTCTCAAGATCGTCGAATTCGACCGCTCCAAGGTCCAACAGGTCCGGGCCGGAGTCGGCGACGCCCAGATTCTGGGGGAGTCGGTCAACCTTGCCAGGGACCTTGTCAACTCGCCCGGGTCCGACTTGACTCCCACTGCTCTCGCCAACGAGGCGCGGGCGATGTGCAAAGAAATAGACATCAAGTGCTCGGTATACGGTCCGGGGCGCATAAGGCGCATGAACATGGGCGCGCTCTGGGGCGTGGCCAAGGGCAGCCGCGAGGAGCCAAGGTTCGTGGTGATGGATTACGAACCGGAGGGCACCTCGCGCGGAACGCTCGCCGTATGCGGAAAGGGAGTGACGTTCGACTCTGGCGGCATCTCGATCAAACCGGGATCCGGCATGGACGAGATGAAGATGGACATGTCCGGCGCCGCGGCGACGATTGGGATCCTCAGATCCGCGGCGGCGCTTGAAATGCCTGTGAGGGTCGTCGGCCTGATCGCAGCAACCGAGAACATGCCTGACGGCCTGGCGCTCAAGCCGGGCGACGTATTGACGGCCAGGTCGGGCAAGACCATCGAGGTCTTGAACACGGACGCCGAGGGAAGGCTGATTCTCGCCGACGCTCTCGATTACGCGCACACATTCAAACCCGACGCGATTGTCGATCTGGCGACGCTCACCGGAGCCATAATCGTCGCCCTGGGTCACGAAGCCACCGGCGTCATGTCTACGAGCGCCGATCTCGTGGACCGGCTCAGGCGTGCGGGCGACTATACGGGCGAGCGGGTTTGGGAGCTGCCGCTGTGGGACGAGTACGAAGAGGCTATCAAGGGCAAGATCGCCGACATCAACAACACTGGCGGCCGCTCAGCCGGATCGATCGCGGGCGGGATGTTCCTCAAGCACTTCGCCGGAGACGTTCCCTGGGCGCACCTGGACATAGCCGGAACGGCCTGGAGCGACAAAGGCAAGCCGCACTCTCCCGGCGGCGCCACCGGCGTGGGCGTTCGACTCATCACCCGACTGCTGCGCGAGTGGACAAAACCGCCAACGGCTAATAGCTCGTAGACGGCGTATCGGACAGGCTCCCCGCTCCTCACGAGTCAGACTGCCCGAGGGAGACTTCCCCTAACCGTTATCTATCAGGGAAGGCTTCGTTGCGGCATCGATCCGACCGGCATCCATCCACACCCAACGCTGTCGAGGCAGTTCGCTAACTGCCCCTACAAATGGCCACAATGAAGTCCTTGACACGCCTGCCCTGCTCCCATACGCTCGAATCTGGACAAAAGCGTTGAACGGGACTAGTAACTTCGGGAGAGCGTCCCCAGAGAGCCGGCGGCTGGTGAGAGTCCGGCGGCGAAACCCCGAAGCGAATGGACCCGGGAGCTGCGGCCCGAAAGGCTTAGTCGAGTAGGCGCCGACGGCATGTCCCACCGTTATCAGGGAAACGCATCGAGGCGGGCTTTGGACTTGCACTCCGTGCGCGAGTGAGACGTTGCCGCGTCTAATCGGGGTGGCACCGCGAAGGTGAACCGTAACCTCTCGTCCCCGAGACGAGGGGTTTTTTATTTGCGTGGCGCGTCGAGGGTAGGAGGAATAGTTGTGAACGAACGGAACGGCCGAAAGCGCATCCTTTCGGGCATCCAGCCGACAGGCAACGCTCATATAGGCAACTACCTGGGAGCGATTCGCCACTGGGTCGCATCGCAGGGCGAATACGAATCGCTGTTCCCGATTGTCGACCTGCACGCGATCACGGTTCCGAAAGATCCCAAGCAGTTGCGCGCGCACATCCGGGAGACCGCCGGAATCTTATACGCGGCGGGGATCGACCCTGAGCAATCCACGCTCTTCATCCAATCGCACGTCAGCGCGCACGCCGAGCTGGCCTGGATTCTCAACTGCTTCATCCCCATGGGCTGGATGGAGCGCATGACTCAGTTCAAGGACAAGGCCGGGGCGGCGCGAGAGCGCGTCTCGGTCGGGTTGTTCGACTATCCCGCGCTGATGGCGGCGGACATACTCATCTACGATGCAGACCTCGTACCGGTGGGGGACGATCAGAGGCAGCACCTGGAGATGACCCGCGACCTGGCCCAACGCATCAACTCCATGTTCGGCAAAACGCTGGTCGTTCCCGAAGCATCGATCCCGCCGGTCGGCGCCAGAATCATGGGGCTCGACGACCCTACTTCCAAGATGAGCAAGAGCGAAACCGGTCAAGGACACGCGATCGACCTGCTGGACTCGCCCGACGAGATTCGCGCGAAGATCCGAAGGGCGGCGACCGACTCCAGTCGCGTAATCGAGTTCGACGAAAGCCGTCCCGGCGTCAACAACCTGCTGGTGATCTACGAGGCCTTCACCGAGCGGACGCGCGAGGACATCGAGGCACACTTCGACGGGAAAGGGTATGCGGACCTGAAACGGGAGCTGAGCGAGGTCGTGATCGAAGGACTCCGCCCGCTCCAGGAGAGATATCGCGAGATCCGGAAGGAACCGGGCTATCTGGACGCGATGCTTAAAGAGGGAGCCGACAAGGTGCGCCCTATTGCGGACAGAACGCTCCGGCGGGTTATGGACAAAGTGGGGCTGGGATAACCGGACGGTTCCCCACCACGTATTGACCCGCCGAGGCGCGCGGGCGGCCCTTCGGCGGCTCGGATAGCGTGCGCTACTACATCCTGACCGTGCCAGGCATCGAGCCGATAACGAGGCGCGAGCTGGAAGGCTCCTTCAAAGGCGCACGTCGGTTTGACGCCGCTCCGGGCAGACTGATTTTCGACTACCCGCATAATCCGACCGACCTCCTGCCGCTGGGGACTGCCGAGGACGTTTTCGCATTGATTGCGGACGGGGCGATCGATTCGAGCAGGCGCGGGCTTCGGCAGGCGCACGCTTTGGTGCGGAAATCGCCGCTGCTCCGCCAAGCCCTCAAAGCGCATCGGAGAGTTGCGGGACGCCCGCCACGCAGGCGGACCTTCCGAGTGGTCGCCCAAAGGAACGCGGGAGAAACCGCCTATCGCAGGATCGACTTGCAACAGGAGGTGTCTAAGGCCCTGGCCTCGGCCTTGCCGGCCTGGCGAATCGTCGACGAAAACGCCCAATGCGAGTTTTGGGTACTTCAGGACCGCGGCAAGTTCCTTTGCGGCATGCGCCTGTCGGACCGCTCCATGAGGCACCGTGATTACAAGAAAGTCAACGTGCCCGCGTCGCTGCGCCCGGTTGTAGCACGGGCGATGGTGATGATTTCCGATCCGCATCCGCGCGACGTGTTCCTCGACCCGATGTGCGGCGCGGGAACGATTCCCATTGAACGCGGGCGAGACTCTCCCTACCGGCACCTCCTCGTCGGCGATGTCGACCGTGCGGCCATCGCCGCCACCCGTGCCAACGTCGGACCCCGTTACAAGCCGATCAGCATCATGCGGTGGGACGCGCGGCGACTGCCGCTTCCCGCACGGTCGGTGCACAAGATCGTCTGCAACCTTCCGTTCGGCAGGAAGAGCTGCGGTTTCGACGAGCCAAATCTGTATTCGACCTTTCTCGACGAGAGCTCGCGCACGCTGAAGCGGGACGGCATCGCCGTGCTCCTCACGAGCCGTGAGCGGCTTCTATCGCGGCTCCTCGGGGCGCGGGCTCAACTCAGCCTCGAATCCATGTACCGGATTCGAGTGTTGGGTCGCAGGGCGACGATATTCAAGATTCGACGTAACCGGGCCTAATCCCCCAGCCCGCCGCGGTCACGCGTTCGCGATGATCTCACGCATGGCGGCCGAGTTCTCCTTCCACCAGTTGTAGAGGATGAAGTAGTCGGTGCCTATCGTGAAGTGGCGCATCCCCAGGTCCAGATAGCGCTGAGCGTGCTCGACCCGGCTTATCTCCGCGCGGGCCGCTATCCCCCGTTTGTGAGCCATCTCGACCGTATGTTTGTAAGCCCGCCAGACTTCGGGGTGATCGTATTGCCCCGCTACTCCTATGCTCATTGAATAGTCGCCCGGCCCAAACTGGACCATGTCGACGCCCTTGACCGACAAGATCTCGTCCAGGTTTTCGACGGCCTCTTTCTTCTCGATCATCAGGATCACGACCGCCTCATCGAGCATCTTGACGTACTCGTCGCCGGCAGGCCCCACCACGTAGCCGATGTTGCGATAGCTGCCTACGCCATGGTGACCGCCTGAGCTGGGAGACTCGGCTCGCACCGCGCCCACGCATTCGCGCGCGTCGTCCGCCGTTCTTACATCGGCGAACAGCAGGTTTTGGAGTCCGGCCCCCAGTATCTTGCTGGCCAGGAAAGTGCGGGGCTGCTGATCGATCTTTACGACGCTGCTCATGTCGTCGAACAGATCCACCGCGCGCCCCATGTTCTCGAGATCGTAGAGCGTAAACGGGGAGTATTCGACCTCGAACTCGACATAGTCGAATCCACAATGACCCACGATTTCGAACACCGCCGGCAATGACGACATCAGGTGAGTTCCCAAGCTGGGTTCACCGGCGTCAAGCAACTCCCGAAACCTGTTTCTCCGCATCGATACCTCCTTATTGCACGCCAAATCCGGCGAGCCGCGCACCCGCCCGGTCGCTGCCGTTAATGGTTTGCCCGGCGGCAGTGTGCAAAGTGTAGCCGCGCAGCGGCAGGCGGCGCTGACGAGACGGTTCGCTAAAGCCGGCGGCCGCCTTCAACTGGAACGACAAGCCCCGTCGTCCAGGAGCTTTCGTCCGAGGCAAGGCACAGGCCCGCATATGCGACATCGAGACTCTTGGCGTCACGATCCAGCTCCGGCGGAAGCGTTTCAACCGGGCCGACTGGCGGTGGATCGCCCCCGATTGCGCCCGGGCAAATGCAGTGCACGCGGATGTTGCGGTTTCGGTATTGCCGGGCCGCGCGCCGAACGAACTCGATCAACCCGGCCTTGGCGGCGGAGTAGCCCGGGTTTGCCTCGCGCAGCACGTCAGCCGAAGCGGCAACGTGAATCAGAACACCGCCCGGCGGGTCCTGTCGCAACATCTGGGGAATGGCCGCTCTGGCGGAGAGAAAATGCGCACGCAGATTGAGACCTATCAGATAGTCCCATGCTTCGGGGGAAGTCTGGTGGGTCTCCAGATCGCCATAAGCGAAGTCGCCCATATTGCAATAGACGACGTCGAGACGGCCGAACTCGCGAACTGCGGCCTCCACCATGGCCGTACAGCCCGCCTCGGTCGCGGTATCCGCGGTGCATACGACCGCCTGGCCGCCGTCGGATCGAGCCAGCTCTGCTATCGCTTGCAGCGGCGGCTCCCGCCGCGCGACCAGCACGAGGCGCGCGCCCTCGCTGGCGAAGAGCCGGGCCGCCGCCGTGCCCATGCCACCGCCGCATCCGGGAATCGCGATGATCTTGTTCACTAGTCGCATATGCAGAGTTTGTCAATTCAAGCGCGCTGCGGCAAAGATCGATGGTGAAAGCGATAATGCAAATGAGCATGTCCCGCAACCGAGAGCGCAGAACGATGATCTTACCCAAGTCCCGCCCTTAAGATGCCGATCAACCACGCCAGAAGAGTCGCCAGGCATTTCGACGAACGGTCGCGAGCGTATGCCGAGAGCGTTTCGACCTTTCAGGGAGACACACTGGGACTTATCGCGCGAGTAGCCGAGCCGCGCCCCACCGACCATGTGCTGGACGCGGGGTCCGGCCCCGGATTTGTAGCCCACGCGCTGGCCAAGTCGGTGCGGGTTGCCGTTGGACTCGATCTGTCGCTGGAGATGGGACGCGCGGCGTCTCGACGGGCTAGGGAACGCTCGATAACTGGATTTCACGCAACCGTCGGGGACGTCCAGATAATGCCGTTGGGCGATGAATCGATCGACCTCGTCGTCAGCCGCTTTGCGATGCACCATTGCCCTGAAGTCGAAATCGCGCTCGCGGAAATGCGGCGGGTATGCCGCCGCGGTGGGAGACTGATTATCTGCGACACCGCCGCGCCCGAAGTTCCCGATGTCGCGCGGCGCATGAACGAGATCGAGAAGACGCGCGATTCATCACACGTCCGAAACCTGAGCCACTCCGAGTGGAAGGCGTTGCTGGAACGGTGCGGATTCGAGGTGGATTGGGCGGAGCAGTCGCGAATAGTCCTGGAGTTCTACAACTGGGTCGAACGAGCCGATACTCCCGCAAGCTCCGTAGCCGAGTTGCGACGAACGTTCGAGTCGCCTTCCGCCGATATTCGGGACGCCTTCGAAATCATTGACGAAGGCGACGGCATCTTCTTCTCATGGCCGGTTAGCCTACTGAGAGGAATCAAGCCCGCCGACTGACACATAGCGTCTTGCCCGTCTGCTCTAGCGAGTACCGTTTACCTGCTCCAGATCAGCCATGAACCTTGACACATGGGAAGGACCCTCAACACGGCCTCGGGAAGTACAGAACGTTGACAGTAAAACGGCGCGGCACGTAGAATCAAAACACTCTCGCCACACTTTTCAACAACTCCGGTTCGGCCGTATTGCGGTCTCCGGTGCGTGATCAGAGTGAGCGATTCGAACCTTAACAAGCGAATAGCGTAGGACTTCAGTTTTGCCGATCTGAAGGAAACCAAGTTATCAAGGGCACGTGGTGGATGCCTTGGCGCCAAGAGCCGAAGAAGGGCGTGGTAGGCTGCGAAAAGCTGCGGTGAGCCGCGAGCAGGCTTCGACCCGCAGATACCCGAATGGAGAAATCCGGCGGGAGTCATGTCCCGTCATTGCAGAATGAAGGCCCTAAGGGCTGTAGTAGCTCTGCAAAGGCAAGTGGGGGAACTGAATCATCTAAGTACCCCGAAGAATAGAAAGCAATCGCGATTCCCTGAGTAGTGGCGAGCGAAACGGGATGAGCCCAAACCGCGAACACGTAATAGGTTCCAGCCGTTGTGGTCGCGGGGTTGCAGGAGCCGGCTGGTCCGCTGGAACGGACCGAAGAAGTTACAAAATCGCGCGTTAGCCGAAGGCGGCTGGAATGCCCCGCCGTAGACGGTGAGAGCCCGGTAGGCGAAAGCGCCGCGATCTTCTGCTGGAATTCCTGAGTACCACGGGACACGAGAAACCCTGTGGGAAGCTGGGAGGACCATCTCCCAAGGCTAAATACTCTTGGCGACCGATAGTGAACCAGTATCGTGAGAGAAAGGTGAAAAGTACCCCGGAAGGGGAGTGAAATAGAACCTGAAACCATGTGCCTACAAGCAGTCAGAGCACTATGCCGGTTAGGGCGACCGGCCGGTAGCAAGAACGTCCCGATGGCGGTTTCGGCCGCCTGACGGACCGGACGGCCTCCGGGCGCGAGCCCAGAACAACCGGAATGTGTGATGGCGTGCCTTTCGTAGAATGAACCGGCGAGTTAATTTGTGCGGCGAGGTTAAGGGCCTAAGGTCCGGAGCCGGAGCGAAAGCGAGTCTTAATAGGGCGTCCAGTCGTACTGATTAGACCCGAAACCAAGTGAGCTAACCATGGCCAGAGCGAAGCGGAAGTAACACTCCGTGGAGGCTCGAACACACCGATGTCGCAAAATCGGGTGATGAGCTGTGGTTAGGGGTGAAATGCTAAACGAACTTGGATATAGCTGGTTCTCCCCGAAATAGCTTTAGGGCTAGCGTTCGGCTAAGTCTGCCGGAGGTAGAGCACTGACTGGGCTAGGGGGCATATCGCTTACCAAACCCTATCAAACTCCGAATGCCGGTAGATTTGCCGGGCAGTTAGACTGCGGGGGCTAATCTTCGTAGTCAAAAGGAAAACAATCCAGACCGCCGGCTAAGGCCCCGAAATCTCGGCTAAGTGGGAAACGTTGTGAGATTGCTCAGACAACCAGGATGTTGGCTTAGAAGCAGCCATCATTGAAAGAGTGCGTAACAGCTCACTGGTCAAGTGATCTTGCGCGGAAAATGTAACGGGGCTCAAGTCGAGTGCCGAAGCCGCGGGAGCCGTCGATGGTTCGCCATTGATGGACGGTAGGGGAGCGTTCCGTTTGCAGTGAAGGTCGAGCGTGAGCACGGCTGGAGCGGACGGAAGTGAGAATGCCGGTATGAGTAGCGTAATGCGCGTGAGAAACGTGCACACCGGAAGTCTAAGGTTTCCTGAGGAAGGTTAATCCGCTCAGGGTTAGTCGGGCCTAAGCCGAGGCCGAAAGGCGTAGGCGATGGACAACAGGTTTATATTCCTGTACCACCATTCTTTGCCATCAGCGAAGGGGGGACCCGGCGCGGTAGGTCGAGCGCGTTCTTTGGCTATACGCGTCCAAGCACGTAGGGTGGCGCCATAGGCAAATCCGTGGCGCTAGATCCGAGATGCGATGGGAAGGTCAAGGGAAACCGCGGCCGACTCGATCGATCCGTGCCGGCAAGAAAAGCCTCGTAGCGAGAAGTTTGGTGCCCGTACCGCAAACCGACACTGGTAGACGAGGGTAAATGCCCAAAGGTGATCGGAATAACCTCTACTAAGGAACTCGGCAAGTTAACCCCGTAACTTCGGGATAAGGGGTGCCCCGGTAAAGTGACCGGCCCGCGCGGCCGCGAGCTTGAGGGGGTCGCAGTTAACAGGCTCGTCCGACTGTTTAACAAAAACACAGGTCTCTGCTAAGGCGTAAGCCGATGTATAGGGGCTGACTCCTGCCCAGTGCCAGAAGGTTAAGGGGAAGGGTGTCAAAGCCTTGAACCGAAGCCCTGGTGAACGGCGGCCGTAACTCTAACGGTCCTAAGGTAGCGAAATTCCTCGTCGGGTAAGTTCCGACCCGCACGAATGGAGCAACGAGATGAGCACTGTCTCGGTAGGGGATCCGGCGAAATTGAAGTACCTGTGAAGATGCAGGTTTCCCGCGATGGGACAAAAAGACCCCGTGGAGCTTTACTACAGCTTGGGATTGGTTTCGAGCTGTATCTGTGCAGGATAGGTGGGAGGCTGTGAATCCGGGACGTTAGTCTCGGTGGAGCCAACCTTGAGATACCACCCTGGTGCAGTTTAAAACCTAACTCGCGTCCGTAATCCGGCGCGTGGACAGTCTCAGGTGGGTAGTTTGACTGGGGCGGTCGCCTCCCAAAAGGTAACGGAGGCGCCCAAAGGTCCTCTCAGGCTGGATGGAAATCAGCCGCAGAGTGCAAAGGCATAAGAGGGCTTGACTGCGAGACTCACAAGTCGAGCAGAGACGAAAGTCGGGCTTAGCGACCCTATGGTTCCGCATGGAAGGGCCATAGCTATCGGATATAAGCTACCCCGGGGATAACAGGCTAATAGCGCCCAATAGTCCACATAGACGGCGCTGTTTGGCACCTCGATGTCGGCTCGTCGCATCCTGGGGCCGTAGCAGGTCCCAAGGGTTGGGCTGTTCTCCCATTAAAGCGGTACGCGAGCTGGGTTCAGAACGTCGTGAGACAGTTCGGTCTCTATCCATCGTGGGCGTAAGAGATTTGAGGGAAGCTGATCGATAGTACGAGAGGAACCGATTGGACGAACCTCTAGTGTGCCAGTCGTCCCGCCAGGGGCGTCGCTGGGTAGCTATGTTCGGTCGGGATAACCGCTGAAAGCATCTAAGTGGGAAGCCCATCCCAAGACTAGATCTCTCACAGCGTCAAGCTGGTAAGACCCCAGGAAGACTACCTGGTTGATAGGCCGTAGGTGTAAGTGCAGCAATGTACTCAGCCGAGCGGTACTAATGGTCGAGGGCTTAGTTGACTTCAGGTCGGCAACACTGCGGTCCTACGCTAGCGCGGTCCAATTCCAAACGCCGCGCCATAATTCGCTAAATACCTCGGTGGCCAAGCGGAGGGGACCCACCCGTTCCCATCCCGAACACGGAAGTTAAGCCCTCCAGCGCCGACAATACTGATTGGGCAACTGATTGGGAAGATAGGTCGCCGCCGGGGTTTTTTATGTGCCCATCCTGCTTTGTCTAAGACACCGCATCGCCGAAATGAGTTGGTTTGCTCAACTACAACACCCATCGACGCATGGAAGGTGAATACAGCCTGATTCAGTCGATCCTCCCGATTCTTTGAGTTCCAGCCGGGGTTCGCTAACCTGACAAAGTCCAATCAGGCCGTCGCCGCGCCCGTCCATACGCCGGCTGGCCACCCAAGAGGAATTCAACTATGAGCCAGGAAGTCAGCTACTCCGTCTTTCGTACTACGGCTAACGTGGTTTTCGGTCCCGGTTCGCTGGAGGCGCTCCCCGATCAGGTCAGATTCCTGGGTGGATCCAAGGCCTTTATCGCCACGGACGCCGGCATCGAAAAGGCTGGCATTCTCGGCCAGGCCGAGAACCTGCTCGACGAGGCCGGAATCGAATACGAGTCATACACCCGGGTCGAGCCGGAGCCTCCGACGACCAGTATCGACGCCTGCGCGGAGGCTATAGCCGAATCTGGGGCCCAGGTGGTGCTGGGACTCGGCGGCGGCAGCTCGATGGACACCTCTCAGATCGCCGCCTGCGCCGTCACAAACGGCCTCGCTACCGAGCAGATGCTGGGTGTAGACATGATTCCAAAGCCTGGCCTGCCCACGATCTCCATACCGACGACCGCCGGCACGGCCTCAGAGGTCACCGGCAATGCCGTGGCCGTTCTGCCCGACCGCTCCAACAAGATGGCGGTTGTAAGCCCTCATATATATCCGCAAGTGGCGCTCGTCGATCCCGACCTCACTCACGGAGTCCCGGCCAACATCACGGCCTACACGGGCGTGGACGCGTTTTGTCACGCGGCCGAGTCGTACATCTCCAACAAGGCGACGCGCCACACGCAGATGTACGCGACCCGGGCCATGCGGCTGATCCTCGGAAATCTCGCCGACGCCTACCGGGACGGCAGCGACGGACGGGCGCGAACGCACATGGCCCTCGGATCGCTGATGGCTGGCTACACCCTTGCCAACGCCGGCACGACTATGGTGCACGCCCTGGCGCACGTCTTGGGAGCCCGGGCGGGAGTGCCGCACGGACTCGCTAACGCCATATTTCTGCTCCCGATAATGCGGTTCTACGCCGAGCGCGTGCCGGAGAAGATCGACGGCCTGGCCGGAGCGGTGGGCGTGCCCGACTCGGTGACAGACAGCCAGGAGCGGGCCGACCAGGCAGTCTCGATCATGGAGAAGATGGTGACCGACGTCGAAATTGACCAGAAGCTGGGCAATTATGGCGTTGCGGAGTCAGATCTTCGAGATTACGCCGAAACGACGGTCGCAACGCGCCGCCTGATGCTCCAAAGCCCGGTCGACGCGACGGTCGAAGACGTCGAGTCCGTCCTGGAGTCGATCTACTAGCCGCGGCTACCAGACTTCACCCGGGCGCCACTCGGCGGTTAGCCGGGCATCCAGATCGATGCGGGGCGTGAGTGGCGTACGCAGGATCATCACGTGCTCGTCCGGCGTTTCCAGCAGTCCGTCGTGGGTGCGGATCGCCAGCGGCCCACGCCAGGTCTCCCAGCCGAATCGCGCGTAGAACTCCGGATAGTTTGGACACAGCCCGCCTAGCTCATAGGTCCGAATCTCGCGTCCGACCCGCTTCATAGTCGCTCCGCCGATCCCGCGGCGTTGAAGGTTCGGATCGGTGGCGACGGCCTCTATGTAGGCAGTCCGGAGCGGTGGTCTGTAATCGGCGCTCAGCCATCTCGTGACCCAACAGGCATGGCCCGCCAAGACTCCCTCGAACTCAGCCAATACGTGTGTCGAGTCGATCAAGTCGGCAAGTATGGTCTCCATGTCCTCATCGAAAGCGCGATCGCACAGCGCGACCACGCGCCGCCAAAGATCGTCCCCGATCTCATCTCGCCTCACCACCGCGATGACGAGCGGCACCGGCCGAATCGAACCTGGTCGGCGGCTCACTAATCGGACGTCCGGAGCCGCCCGCTTCCGGCAAGTCTAGTATCGAGTAATTGGATTTGCCAGGAACTCCCTCAGCGCGGTCTTGGCGCCGGTGAGCATTGGCTCGTCATGTGCCGGAAGCAACGCGTCGAATTGATGATCCAGCAAGACTTTAAGCTCCTCAATGCTCTCTTCCACCGTCGAACAGGTCCGTGCCAGATATCGAGTGTAGATCTTCCATAACGTCTTCGAGTCACGAACGTCTATTGCTTCGCCCACAAACAGAATTCCGTCGCCGGACTCAAACAGGAAGGCGGTAGCTCCGCTGAAGTTCGAGTTTGGAATCCGGATCGCGCGAAAGCACGCTTGCAACAAATCGTTGTCAGAGAAATAGTGGTCGGCTCTGAAATCGGTCCAAGATTCCTCCGCCGCGTGCATGTATACGTCGCATCCGAACTCGGTACGGAATCCTCCTGCGGACCTTATATGAAAGTGATTAGTCAACAGCGCGGCGATAGGTATTCGCCGACCGGGTAACTCTTGGAGCTTGCCGTCCGACGAGAACGGAGGATCAACCAGCACTGTTCCATTCGGAGTAGCAACAACGTACCCCCTACAGAGGGTCGGGCAACCCGGCTCCGGTCCCTCCCACGTCCAGACATTGTCGAATAGCTGTTTCAACAGGGATTTGGCCAAGCGCACTCGACGAATCGGACTAGCCGCCCTGAGACAGCACTCGTCTTGCGAACCCGGTCAAGCGATGTGACGCTCTCAGGCAGCGCCGATCTCCTCCAGGCAGCGTTCGACGTATTCCTTGGCGTAAGTCAACGACTCCAGAGGATCAGCCGTCCACGCTGTCGCGTCCTCGTCCTCGCTCAAGCCCGCCGCGTGGGGATCGCCACCTATCCGCCAGGTGTAGTTCTCGATGATCAGCGGCCCCTTGAAATCCGCCCGGTGAAGGATCTCCAGACACTCCTTCACCTTGGCCTTGCCAGTACCTGGCGGCGTCTCCAGTCCCAGCGCGTCGGGACTAGCCGGCGGCAGACCGTCCTTGACGTGGACCGACGTCACCCTGTCCAAGACGCGACGAAGCGCGCCGGTGGGATCGTCCATGCGGTACATGACCATGTTGGCGAAGTCGAAATTGACGCCGACCGGATACTCGGGAATCTTGTCGAGGAACCGGGCCAACTCCTCCCCGGACTCCTGGCCGGTCTCTAGCGAGAGGGTAACGCCCCGCTCGGCCGAGTAGCTGGCGACCTCGCGGACAGCCCCCAGGAGCCGCGCGTATGCGGGGTCCGCATCATCAGTCGGGAGAAATCCCATGTGTACGGTGACCACTCCCACACCAAGCGCTTGGGCGAAATCGACGCACTTTCGACTGTAATCAAGCCGCTCCTCCAGGAGCTCGGCGGGCCTGTATCCCACGGTCGCCATGACGGCCGGGACGTCTTGATAGCTCTCGCCGTCGAAGACGATTACAACGGAGGTGGCCTGAATCCCATGGCTATCGATCAGGGACTTGAATTCCGCCGCTCCCTGGGGCGAGTAGTATTGATCGTCGAGCTTGCTTATCTGTACCGTGCGCAGCCCGATAGATCGCACCGCCGCCAGCGCTTCAGCCGGGTCCTTCCGACCGGTACATCTCAAAAAGACGCCTATCGGCCCCATCTTCCTCCCTTTGCCCGGACGTCGGGCGATCCCACGCGGTTTTCTGGCCTGGGCTTGACCGTGCTATTAACCTATCTGGGACTTGAACAGACGGCTGCGAACACGATCCGGAACGACGTTTCCAATCACCATACACGAGTTGAGGACCGCCTGAATTGACATTCACGAACCCTAACGGTCGTTGCCTCTAGGATCGCTACAGGAGACATCGAGCAGTCTCAAGCGCCGGCTGGCTGGCTTGGCTGCTCTGGCGGTGTGTGCATTAATCGCGGTCGGCGCGTCGCCAGATTCGACCGCTCCGATATGCAATGGCGACGTGTGCATGGCGCACGAATTCTGGCCCTTCTACGAAAGGAACAACGGCCGCTATTTCCTGGGGCCGCCCGAAACCGCTCCCGTTCGCAATGGCGATACTCTCATCCAGTATTTTCTGAAAGGCAGACTCGAGCTCAACCTCATCACCGGCCACATACATAAGGGCGACGTCGGTCTAGACCTGGTGCGCCACAGAATGCCCTTCGCTCCTGGGGTCCTCCCTGACGACAGCACCGCGCATCTCTATTTTCCCGAGACGGGCTACACGATCAGCTTCGCTTTCAAGGACTTCTACTTCGCCCACGAGGGGTTTAGGGAGTTCGGCCCTCCGATCAGTCCTGAATACGATGACGGCCTCGGATGGACGCCGAAGGTCCAGTACTTCACCAAGGCGCGGCTCGAGTACTACCCCGAAAACATTGGAACTCCATATGTCGTCCAGATCGGCAACGTCGGTCGCGAACTGGTGCAGAAGTCGCTCCGCGGGTCGGCCCGACCGCCACCGAGTCCGCTGCGCTACGGCATTCAGGCACACACATGGTACGCATTGCAACATCGAGAGGTCGTCAAATTCGTTGCCGAAGCGGGATTCAGTTGGATCAAGCATCTGATCCTGTGGAGCGAGATAGAGCCGGTCGAGGGCCAGTACGAATGGGTCGAGTTTGACGCCTTCGTCGACGCCGCCGAGTTTCACAATCTCCAAATCCTGGTAACGATCGTCGACTCGCCCGGATGGTCGCGCTCGGAAGAAGGGCCGGGGCGCCCGGACGATTTGAGCAAGTTTCAACGATTCATGGCCGACGTGGCCGAACGCTATGAGGGCAAAATCGCGGCGTACGAGATCTGGAACGAACCTAACCTTGCTCGATTCTGGGGGCAGAGGGTTGACTCCCACGAGTACGTCCAGCTTCTTCAGCATGGCTACCGCGGCGTCAAGCAGTCTGACCCCAATGCTCTGGTTCTGTTCGCCGGTCTTGCCCAGAACGGCGCGGGCGATCCGACCCTAGGCGTTGACGACATCGAGTTTCTCCGCACCGCTTACAAATACCAGGGCGGCGTGGTGCGAGGGGCGTTCGACGCGATGGGTAACCACTCATACGGCTACCGCTCTCCCCCGCACGCCGAATACGACCAGTGGTTCGGGGACGAGTTCGGGCCTTTTCGGTCTCATCCCAGCTTCTTCTTCAAGCGGTTTACCCAAATACGCGCGGTGATGGAGGAATTCGACGACGGCGCCAAACCGATGTGGATGACCGAAGTCGGCTGGACGTCCGACAACCTGCATCCGGACTTTCGATACGGCGAACTGATAACCGAGGAGGAGCAGACTCGCTATCTGGTCGACGCGCTGGAGCTGATCGAAGAGGACTTCCCCTACGTGCACGCGATGTTCGTGTTCAATCTCAATTTCCGAACGTTGAACCTTCCCTATACCTCGGAGCACGGTTTCAGCCTGCTCGACGCCGGATTCGTTCCTCGCCTCGCCTACACTGCTCTAACGGGGCTGGATAAGACTCAAATAAGCCCGGCAAGGCGTTGGCGGCCGCCGGTCGGGTAGGTCAACCTAATCGCGGCGCGAAATACGTGAGTATCTGCGTCTACAGCGCACGGGGCCGCCCGCCCCTCCACAGTTGACTATTCGAGAGCGGAGTTAGTCTTTCCGAGTCTCGTGATCGTCCGCTCCCTGTCCCGCATCCGATAGGCGTTGGTGAAACCGGTGCAGGTCTCTGTTGATTTCATCGTACTTGGACCGAGCGTGGCGTAGATGCCCGCCCAGCTTCGCGGATTCTCCCAGAACCCTGCTCAAGTCTCTGGCCAGACGAGCTACCTGATCGCCAATCTCCCTGGCGTGCCGCTCGATGGCGAAACCGCGCAGCGCCGTCGCAATCGTCTGCAGATAGAGATAGAGCGTGTTCGGAGAGGTGATTATCACGCTGCGCGACCGTGCATGGTCGGCCGGCGCCGAGCCGGCCTCGTCGCCCCTCTCGCGAACGACAATCTGCTGAAAGACGTTTTCGGCCGGCACGTACATCAATGCATAGTCAACCGTGCCCTCGTCGGGCTTGACGTAGGTCGCCACCGCGTCGACGTGCCCGCGCACCGCTCTCAGGAACGCCCGCCGCGCCCGGCGTCTGTCGTCCTCGTTGGCGGCCGCCGCCAACTCGTCGAACGCCGCGGTCGGGAACTTGGAATCGATCGGAACGAGCCGCTTACCGATCTTGACCGCCGCGTCCACTCTGCTTCCGTCGGCGAATGAATGTTGAATCGTGTATTGATCGGCGGGCAGAACGTCGCGCAAAGCGTTTTCGAGCAGCAACTCTCCAAAGCCGCCGCGCGGCCCCGGAACTCTGAAGGCCTCCCGCAACTCACCAAGTTTGCCGGTCTCTTCCAGCAGCCGGGCGTTCGACTCGCCGAGGGCGCCGAGCCGCTCGTTGACCTGCGTAAGCGACTGCTGACTGGACGTCGTAACCTGCGAGAGGTCGGATTGCAGGGTGTCCAGCGTGCTCCGAAGCCGGCCTTCCGAAGCGCTAACCGTCTTGTCGATCTGCGTCAGTCTGGAGAATAGAACCACTCCCGCAACGACTACCAAAACTGCGACCGCCAGGGCGATTCCTATACCTACGTCCATCTGCTAGTGCGGCCTCCTAATGGCGGCGCCTCGACCTGGATCGCGCCGCCCGAAACGACTATTCCTAGCGTGTCTCCAGCTTCGTCGCGCGCGCTTCCAGCAGGTCCCAGTTCAGGTCGTACCCCAGACCGGGGCGGTCGGGGACGGACATCACTCCATCGACAATTGGCTCGGTGCCGACGATCAATTCTGCCCAGATGGGATCGCGGTCGGGGTTTGGAAACGATTCGAGAATGAGGCCATTGGGTGCGCCCGCAACACAGTGAACGTGAATCTGCGGATCGTGATGAGGCGCCATCTTCACGCCGTGGGCGTCGGCGTGAGCGGCAACTCTTCGCCACTCGGTGATGCCGCCCGCAACCGTCGAGTCAAACTGCATGACCTGTATTTCGCCCCACTTGACGAGGTCCCTGCATCCAAACCGCGTCGTCTCGCCCTCACCTGAAGCTATGGGGATAGAGGTGCTTTCGGCCACGCGGCGCAGACCGTCCACTTCGTCATACCAGTGGACAGGCTCTTCCAGCCAGCGGATATTCATGCTCTCGAACTCACCCGCCGCTCGAATGGCCGTCGGCACGTCCCATCCCTGGTTGGCGTCCAGCATTATGTCGATTTGAGGAAACGCCGATCTCACCGCGCCTACCCGTTCGAGGTCGTCGGCCAGTTCGCCGCGGCCGACCTTCAGCTTTACTGCCTTGTAACCGCGTTCGCCGACGTAGACTCCGACCTCGTCGACCAGACCGGCTACGTCCTTGCCTTCCTCGTAGTAGCCGCCGGTCGCGTACGCCTCAGCCTCGGTCCGCTGCCCTCCGAGCAGCTTGCACACCGAACGCTCCGACGCCTTTCCCATCAGGTCCCAGAGCGCGATGTCGACGCCAGCTATGGCGGTCATAATCGTTTCGTGCCGCCAGCCGTTCAACGACCATCCAGGCCGGTGGTTATGCGCGAACATCTCCGACCACAGGCGCTCGTGCTCGAAGGGGTCGGCGCCAATCAGGACCTCGCGAAACTGTCCTGTGATTATCTGTCCCACCTGCTCCATCGGGCCGCCGTGGCATTGACCGATGCCCTGCAGCCCGGCATCGGTGGTAAGCCGCACGACGATTTCGCGGGACTGGGTGATCGGCGCGAGCGACATCCAGAACTCCCGCTCGAGCGGCCGGGTATAGAGAAAGACTTCGATTCGCTCGATCCTCATGGGACCTTCAGGCAACGTGCCCACCGTCCACGGAGAACGCGCTGCCCGTCACGAAAGACGCGGCGTCAGAGCACAGCCACAATACGGCCTCGGCGATCTCCGAAGGCTGTCCAAGCCGCCCCATTGGAATTCGCTCGGCCGACCTGCGGCGGCGTTCCGGATCATCTAGCAAACGCAATAGCGGCGGAGTTGCGGTCGGGCCGGGGCACACGGCGTTGATCCGAATCCCATCGCGGGCGTATTCCAACGCAGCCGTTTTGGTGAGTCCCACCACCGCGTGCTTGCTGGCGGCGTAAGCGCCGCCGCCTCCACCGACGAGACCGAGCGCCGAGGAGTTGTTGACGATCGCCCCACCACCCTGCGCGAGCATGTGCCGTATCTGATACTTCATGCAGAGCCAGACGCCCTTGAGATTCACGTCGATCAAGCGGTCCCATTCGGATTCCAGATACTCGGCTATCTTGGCGTCGCTGCCCACGAAACCGGCGTTGTTGAAGGCGCAGTCCAGCGCACCGTAGGCATCCACCGCCGCCCGCACCGCCGACTCGACTTCCGACTCGCTCGAAACGTCCGCCTGCCAGTACAGCGCTTGGCCATCCGCCCGTTCGATCCGGGTCACGGTATCGGAGCCGCCCTTGGGGTCAAGGTCCACGACGATAACCTGGGCGCCTTCACGGGCAAAGGCGAGAGAGGCAGCCTCACCCATGCCGGAACCGCCGCCGGTGACCATCACAACCTTGCCCTCGAACCGTCCCGACATTTAGGCGCCGCGCCTATTCAATACAGGTCCGCCTCCGGTGTACCAAACAGCCCGTCAGTTGTTTCCAGCCGCCGCCAGCGCGTCGGCGTTGTAGATGTTCTCCGGGACCTTGCCGCACAGCACGTCAGCCGCGCTCTGCGCGGTCCGTCGCTGAAGCTCGTGCAATGACTCCTCGGAATAGAACGCCGTATGCGGAGTTATCACGGCGTTGCGCGCCGAACGGATGGGATGATCCGACGGCGGAGGCTCACCTTCCAGGACATCTATGCCCGCTCCCGCCAGTTCGCCGTCGTCCAGCGCCCGGGCCAGCGCGTATTCGTCGATCACCGGCCCCCGGCAGGTGTTTATCAGAAAAGCCGACGATTTCATTTTCTTGAGCTCCGGCTCGCCGATAAGGTGGCGGGTGTCGGTCGTCAGCGGCGTATGAACGCTCACGAAGTCCGAGACCGCCAGCAGCTCGTCGAAGCTGACGAATTTCGGGGCCTGCCCCGCCGGGAACATGTCCGCGGTCAAATACGGATCGTGGACCGCGATTTCGAACCCAAACGCTTGCGCGCGCCCGGCCACGGCCCGTCCGATCCGTCCGTATCCAACTATCCCAACCACCTTGCCGCGGAGCCTGTAGACAGGTCTCCCCAGGCTGGGATCCCATCCACCCGACCGCACTCCGGCGTTGAGGTTGACCACGCTTCGGGCCAGCGTCAGCAGCAGGGCCATGGAGTGATCGGCGACTTCCTCGATACAGTAGTCGGGCACGTACGTGACCGGTATTCCAAGCCCCGTCGCGGTATCGACGGATATGTTGTCCACACCGACGCCGTACCTGGAGACGACCTGCAAGTTGGACGCCGACCGGATGACCTTGTCCGTTACCTTGGCGAAGCAAGTCAGGATCGCGTCGCAGTCGGCGGCCAACTCCGCCAGACGCTCTTCATCGGGGCTGTCGGACTCGATGGCCTCGGCGCCGATCCGCTCCAGAACTTCGCGCTCGACGTTGGTGTTGGGCCATACGTAGTCGGTAATCAGGACTCTGAATCGGGACGCGTTTCCTGTCACGTTCACCTCGCTCTGCCCCACCCGCGGCGCTAACTCCCGCGACCGCCCGGGGCGTTGCTATGGTATTGCCAACCCGACCCGATTCAAAACCGATGAGACTCTCGACCGGTTGTACAATGGAGCAACGAGATTCAATCACGGGTGAGAAGCGTGACTCCTGAGCTAATCGGAATCGTAACCGTAGGCATTGCGTTGGCAGGCCTGAACTTGACGACTGCGACATGGCTCCGAAGTGATATCCGAGATCTGCGCATCACCGTGGAAGGCTTGGTTGGTCGGGTTGCCGACGTCGAGAAACGAGTCGCGGTGCTCGACCACCGGGTTGAAGTGCTCGACCAAAGGGTGTCCCGGATCGAGGACCACCTCAAGCTGGCCAGCTAGAAACCGTCATCCAAGTGTGAACGCCTTGTCTTAGCTCTTTATAGCCACGCCTATGCCGAGAAGCACGACCGCGATGATCGCCGCCACGGTGGACGCGATGATGAACCCGTTGACAGGCTCCCGCAAGACTAGATATCCCACACCGACGCTTGTGGTCAGGATCGCCAGCACCGAGTAGAGGCTGTAGAAGCCCGCCCCGTAGCGGGATATGAGAAAGTGGAATCCGACGAACGTCACCGCCAGCCCCAACCCCGTAGACAGGACCCATTTGCCGTGGGTCCGCACATAGGTCTGAACGTGCGGCCACTGCATGAACGCCGTGGAAATCAGCAGAACCGTCCCGCAGACGAGCGCGGCAAGTCCGAGCAGGAGCAGCGGATTCTGCGAAAGCTCGGCGCGCTTTTGCGAATAGAAGAAGATCGCATTGCCCAGGGATGCGAGCAGCGCGAAAAGCAGCGCCGGAAGGAATGCGGACACCTAAGACCTCCCCCGAGCGGCGCGACTGATGCGGCCAGCCGGCTTTGCCCCGCCTAGAATTCCCGCCGTCCGTCGAGGGCCTGACTCAACGTGGTGGGATCTGCGTACTCGATATCGCCGCCCGTCGCCAGCCCTCTGGCCAGTCTGGTCAACCGAACCCCTGTCTCCTCGAGCACGCGCGCGATCTCCAGCGCGGTGGCGTCGCCCTCGAAGGTGGCGTTCGTAGCGACTATCACCTCCGCCACTCCGCCATCTTTCACGCGCTCAAGCAGCTCGTCGATCTTGAGATCGTCAGGCCCTATCCCTTCCAGCGGTGAGATCGCCCCGTGCAGGACGTGGTATCTGCCCCTGAATCCCGCGGACCGCTCCACGGCCAGCACGTCCAGCGGGTCTTCCACCACGCACACGGTCGACCCTTCGCGTCCAGGATCGGTGCAAAAGTGACAGGGATCGCCGTCGGAAAAGTTGAAGCAAACCGAGCACTCTACTATCTCGGACCGCAGCGACCGCAAAGCTTCGGCCAGTTGATCGACTTGCCGTGCAGGCGCTTTGAGCAGAAAGAACGCCAAGCGCCCGGCCGTCTTCGGGCCGATGGTGGGAAGCTTTGAAAGTTCTTCTACGAGGCGGGATATCGGCCCCGGGACCCCATCTACCAACGAGCTGCCGGAGCGACTACATGCCGAGGCCGGGTATCTTCAATCCGCCCGTCAGCGCGCCAAGCTTTTTCGAGGCCATCTCCTGCGACTGAGCGATCGCCTCGTTGACGGCCGCGACCATCATGTCTTCGAGCATCGCCACGTCCTCGGGATCGACCGCGTCGGGATCGATGCTTATCGAACGAACCTTCTGATCGCCGGTTATTTCCACGCTCACGGCCCCACCGCCAGAGGTGACGTTAATGGTCCTCTCGGCAAGCTCGTTCTGGATTTTTTCGAGCTCCCTCTGCATCTTGCGCATCATCTGCATGTCGAAGCCCTCGGCTTGGCGTTATTGGGGACGATTGTCCTCGATGATTTCGGCACCGTACATCTTAACCGCGGTCATGGTCACGTAGTTGTCCGTATCGAGGCTGGACCGGTCTACCGATTCCTCCGGTCGGAGCCTGCATTCCACCCCGACCGACCGTCCTGTCAGATCCGCCACGATATCTCTCAGGCGGGCCCGGTTGTCCGGCTTCGAGAGAGCGTCCACGTATCCCGGTTTGGTCAGCTCGAAGACGAGAAGCTCTCCATCGCGGGATAACCGCGACTCCTCGAAATAGGTCGCGTAGATTGGATGCCATTCCTTTACGGCAGTCCTAAAGTCCTGGAAATCGGCTCTGATCGCCTCGGCGATATCGCCGGAAACCGCTTTGCTGTCGGCTTCGGCGTCGCGCGCCGTCGCCGCGCCTCGTGTTTCGATGCCTTCTGCTTTGGCCCTTGGCGGCGGCGCCGGCTTTGCGTCTCTGGTTGCGTATTGCGCAGGCGCCGCCGGTTTGGTGGACGCTACCTGGCCGTCGTCGGCGGCCATCGACAGGCACGCCTGCACGGAGGCAAGCTCCAGATCGAGCTGCGGTGAAAAACCGGACCGGCGGGCGACGCTCGACTCGGCGAGAATCTCGATGCATTCGACGATCTGTCCGATGCGGAAGCTTTCCGCCTGCCGCTGCATGTTGTCCAGCTCGGCTTCGGAATACTGAAGGACGTCCTGATCCCGCCGCCCGGTCTTGACCAGGAGCAGTCCCCGGAAATAGTCGACAAGCTCCTGCCGCAGAGTCGCCGGGCTGGAACCGTCCTGCACGGATTCACCCACGAGCATCAACGCCTGACCCGGATCGCCCGCGGCGATGGCCTCGGTGAGTCTGGCGACCGCTTCGACCCCGGTGATTCCGAGCATTTCGCGAAGTAGCGCTTCGGTCAGCTCCTCGTCCGCGTAGGAAAGCGCCTGATCCAGCAAACCTATCGCGTCCCGGAGGCTGCCATCCGAGTTACGAGCGATCATGTGCAACGCGCTCTTGTTAAACGCCGCCCCCTCACCGGTAGCGATCCTGGAAAGCTCTTCGACCGTGTCGGCGTGCGTGTGCTTTCTGAATCGCAGATGCTGACAGCGCGATCGCACGGTTGGCAGCACCCTGTGCGCGTCGGTCGTCGCCAGAACGAATATCGCGTGCTCCGGCGGCTCTTCCAGCGTCTTGAGGAACGCGTTGTACGCGGCCCGCGATAGCTGATGCACCTCGTCGATCAGATAGACCTTGTACCGCCCCACTCCCGGCCGGTACCGCACGGCCTCTCGCAAGGCGCGCACGTCGTCGACGCTGGTATTGCTGGCGGCGTCGATCTCGATCAGGTCAAGGAAGCTCTCCCGTCCCACACCGAGGCAGTTGTCGCACCGGTTGCAAGGCTCCGGCTGAACGCCTTCGAGACAGTTGACCGCCTTGGCAAGGATGCGAGCGACCGTGGTCTTGCCGGTACCCCGGTCGCCCGAAAACATGTAAGCGTGACTGACCCGGTTGTGGGCGAGGGCGTTTTGAAGAATGCGGACTATGTGCCGCTGGCCGACTATTTCCGCGAATCGCTGCGGCCGATACTTGTTATATAAAGCCCTGAACTGGCCTTCTTCTGTCACCGAGAATTCATAAAAGGAGGGTCACCATAACCGGAACGTGGCGTATTTTGAGGGTGGCCGTGCACCTGCCTTCGAACGCCGGCCCCCGCCTTACTCGCCGGGCGCGGCTCCAGCCAGGGTAGTCCGCGGCGCCCAGGACTTACCCCTTACCGCTGCTTCCTTCCGGACCTGACGGGGTTCGAGGGGCCCTGTCGCACGGGTCCCGACTCTCAGCACCGTCCCAAACGAGCAGAATCGACAACCAAGCGGCCTCGGGCAGGAATTCGACCCCGCTAAGCGGATTGCGGGTGCAGGGCACCGCTGGCTCCCCGTCTAGCACGGCCACTTCTGATGCTATCTGCGCGGTCGAACGTACGTCAACGAAAGCCAAGATTGCCGTAGGCCGTGTTTACTTCAGCATACGAATCCCGCTCAATCAGGCGAGCGGCGATGTGAAGCAGCCCTTACGCCCGATCCTCCGAAAGCCTGACTATGGGCCGGGCGGCCGTCTACCCGCCTATGAAGGTCCTCTCCAGGTGACCTTCCGTTACCCAACGCTGGTCGGCAGGCTCGTCCTGGAGCTGATAGCGCGTATCGGTGCTCAATCTGAACCGGTCGGTCTGGTTGTTCAGCGGGGCGTGCAGCATGTACATCCCGAAAATCAGAACGTCGCCTATCTGATAGTTCGTCGTGTGCCACTTGCCGCCGTACTTCCGCGCGGCGTCTAAAGGCGTAAGGCTTCCAATCTCCTTCATCCGATCGGAATGCACGTCGGCGTCGACGCCTTCGTAAGAGCCCTTCATGTCCTCGGACTTCTCGCTGCCGAGACAGAGCGCCAGCCCGCCAAGCTCAATAGGCGTGTCTCCGAGCGGGCACCAAACGGTGCAGACCCTCTCGGTCCCCCTGCCCATGTATAGGAAGTCGAAGTGCATACCGGTCGAGCGCCCCTGGCCAGCGGCCCGCATCCACCTATGGTGGAACGCGAGCACCTCGCCCCCGAGAAACCGCTCGAAGAAACCGATCACCTCGGGCGACTCGACCAGCCCGCCGATCTCGGATGATTGGGCAAGCGGGGCGCCTTCCTGGCGCGGATCATGGATATCGCCGCGATATCCGCCTCTCGGCCCCCTTTCCAGGTTGATCTTGCCGTCCATCAACGGCGTACCTTCGATCAGGCAGCCGCGCTCATCGAGATATTCGAGGAACGCTCGTCTCGCTTCCAGCACTGTCTCGCGCTTTTGGAGTCCGCGAATCAGCAGATGGCCCTCATCCAGAAATCGCCTCCGCAGCGCGTCGACGTCGTCGAGGATGGAGTTGGATGCCTGAAGCTCCCCCAGATCCGGCCCGCCGAACTCGAATTCGGATACCCCTATGTTTACGCGCATTGTGCCGTCTCCTTCGAATCAGCAGGACTTGATGTGAGAGATTCTGAACCTGGAATGGCCGGGCCCCATGCCGGACTCAAGTTTTCGTTCTCCGCTTCTCGTACCGCTTTCGCAGATGGCGCACGGGAACGCCGGCCGCCACGGAATACTCTTCGACGTGACGATTGACAACCGAGCCCGCGCCCACGATCGAGCCGCTGCCTATTCGCATGGAGTGCAGCACTATCACGTCCTGTCCCAGATATACGTCGTCGCCGATGATTACCGGCCCAGTCTGACCGCCCTGGTTGATTATCAGCTCGTCGGGGTCGCTGAACTCGTGCTGATAGGGAACGATGGTGACTCCGGGAGAGAAGAGAACATTGTGTCCCAGCTCAACGCCGGCGTGGCCGAAGATCTTCGACCTGGCGCCGATGTAGGAGTGGTGGTCGATCTTGATGTACCCCTCTGCCTCGTGGGGAATGATGTAGGCCCCGTTGCAGACGCGAACTCCCGCGCCCAGCTCGATTCCCTTGCCTCTACGGGAGTCAAGGAACACGCCGTCGTCGAAGAAGCAGCCGTCGCCAATCTTCATGTTTCCCGCGCCAAGAAACGTCGCTCCCATGCCGATTCGGATGTCACGGCCAAGCTCGCCGAAGAACGGGCGATACCACTCGGCGCGCAACTTGCTGCCGGCATCCCCGGGAATGTCGCGGAGCAGATGGGGGACAAGCTCCTCGGGATCGGGGATGAGGTCGGCGATCTCCGGTCCGACGCCGACGGACTTTGCCAGGGCGAGGAGGGAGGTGCGTTCGTGGGAAGGTTTGAGGCTCATATTCGGCGACTGTCTCCATTGAGCAATGGATTCCCGCTTTCGCGGGAATGACGGGTAGGGTTTCGGGAATGCTGTCCGTCATTCCGGACTTGATCCGGAATCCAGGGGGAGAGAGGCTGTTCGACGCCCGTCCTGAGCACGTCAAAGGGCTCACCACGAACGGACGCCGGCTGGCTATGAGCGAAGTTGGGAAATCGCGGCTGTCCAATGGGGTCTGGATTCCGGCTTTCGCCGGAATGACGATTGAAGGCCTGGGAGTGACGAAAAGGGGAAGTTTCGGACTGACTGTTCAAGCGTCTTCCTCGTTGTCTTCGTCCTCCAGATCGTCGACTATCGGCGTGACAGTTTGAATGAAATGGGCGAGGGTCTGAGCCAGCTCGTCGGCAAAAGCATCGTCCAGCGCATCGCCGTGACGCGCTACGACAAGCTGGCCCTCAGCGATCCACCGCTGATCGTCGTAGATGGTCGGATCCGTGAGCTTGCTCCTCACGGCTTCCTTGAGTCTGCTCGACCGGCCCCAAAGCACCAAATCCGCTCTCCACCCAACCGAATCGTTCTCGGAAGTCCGCCGCAGTTTTATCTCGTAGGTGGTGGCCTTGTAGCCCCATGGGGGGCGAGAGTACCACAAGTGGTAGTAGCGAAATGCAGCATATTGACCCGCCCATCGGCTTTTCCTATCCGGCTTGATTTCGTCAGGCAGCCTGTCTATGGCGAGATCCGCAACGCGCCTGAGAAAGCGGGTAATCTCGTCGGACCTTCTTGCATTGGACCGGTCCCGGGGACCTACGACAGGCCGAGACCCAACTGAAGAATCGCCAATACGGATGATGTAATCATCCACTCCTGGCACGGGAATTATCGTATTCGCCTGTAAGTACAGTGAGTCGGTACTCGTGTCCTGGTAGGGAACAAGCTGTACACAGGTGATCAGGTCTTCACCCGGGGCTTTCTCGTTCAGCCAGAGGGCCGCCGAGGTCACCTCCGGCGCGAACCTGTGGCTGGCCAGGATGATGCGCTGGTCGTTGTTCAGAGCATTGAGGTCGTCCGCCCTAAGGTGTCGCACCAACTTGTCTTCGGCGTCTTCAACCGTCGTCTTTTCGTGGGCGGCGAGCATACCTACGATGTCATTCGCGCTCGCGCGGTGGAGATAGCTGGCGTACTTGAGGGCCTGCCAGTGAGCGTCCACGCCCGTGTCGTCACGCTTCAATTCGATGATGACCAGCTTGCCGTCGGCGTCCACCGCCAAGAGATCCAGCCGCTCATTCGTCCGGTCGAAGTCGCTGAACTCCTTTCCTATGACCAGCAAGTCCTCGCCCAGGATGCCGGGGTTTGCGGCAACCCATTCCTGGATGTCGCGCCGCTCCTGAAATCCCAGATTGGAGAATTCGACTTCCTTGATCCGCTCGGACACGCGGCTCTCAGCGTCGATTCGGAATAGCTGCGGTTCACCAGCCACCGGATCTACTCGGCGAAAGCGGCAGCAGGCAACAGCCGAACTCTCAAGACTCGCTAGCCCGAGCCCCGGACGACCGTTAGCTCCTGAAGCTGCTTGTTTCTCTCCGGGTCGCCGCTGACGCTGCGGCAAGCCGACGAGATGAACTGAATGGCGAAGGCAGGGCGCGGGTAAGGGCTTCGGTTCGGCTTGGTGTTGTGCAGAGTCTCGCAGTGGTGCCAGCTCGCGTGGCCCTTGGGGACAGTCACGGTAACGGCTTGCGAGTCGTCGGCCTCTGACTCCCTCAGGACCGTCCCCTGGAAGCCGGCCTCATGCTCCACGAGACCGAGCTTGTGACTGCCGGGGATGAATCGCAGGGGGCTGTTTTCCTCGGTCACGTCGGCCAGCGCGATCCAGCAGGTCACCGAGTCGGGCGGGTCGAGCTGGAAGTAGCCGTTGTCCTGGTGCCACGGCAGCTCGCCGCCGTGATAGGCGGGCTTGAGCAGGGCCTGGTCGGCCAACAGCTTGATGTTCGGTCCGATCAGCGATTCGGTCACGTCCAGGATGCGCTCGTCGTGGATCAGGGCCTCGAAGGCGGGGTCGAGCTTGTAGACGTTGATGATCTGCTGGACCGAGTCCTTGGCCTCGCCGGTCTCGTCGGTCTTGAGCTCCCTGAAGGTCCTGGCTTTACGGGGGTCCTCGAAGTTAGCCCGCTCGAAGATGTCGTCGAAACGGCTTCGCAGGTCGCTGACTTCGTCCTCCGTGAGGAGCTGCCCGTAGGGGAGAAATCCGTCGCGTTCGTACTGCGCCACTTGCTCGGCAGATAGTTTCAAGTCAGCCCCTCACTTCGCTTGGTTTGTTGGCTCCAATTGTAGCTAGACACGAACGACTGGTAGGGAGGACCTATGGCTCTTCTGGATTCCCGCTTTCGCGGGAATGACGGAAAGGGAGAATCTCCGCCTTCGCATCACAGCACCAGATTCCTCGGCGGACCCCGGAAGGACATGGGCCGCCTAGCCCTTTAGACCGCCGCTTATCGTTATCCCTCTAACGAAGTACTTCTGCGCAATGATGAAGATCACGAGTATCGGTATCACGCTGATCGTCGCCCCGGCCATCAGCAGCGCATAGCGGGTGCGATTGAACCCCTTGAACGTGGCTATGCCAACCGTGAGCGTCATCTTCTCCTGCGTCGTCAGGTAGATAATCGGCCCCAGCAGGTCGTTCCACGTAAACAGAAACGCGAACACGGCCAGCGTCGCCAGCACCGGCTTGGACAGCGGCACGAACAGCCTCAGGAATATCTGTATCGCGTTCGCTCCGTCGATCTTGGCCGCGTCCTCCATCTCGCTCGAAATCTGCAAGAAGAACTGCCGCATGAGGAAGATGCCGAACGCCCAACCCATCCAGTTCGGGACGATCAGCGGCAAATGCGTGTCGATCCACCCCAGCCTGAACATGATGACGAAGACGGGAATCATGGTTACCTGGGCGGGCACCATCATCGTCGCAAGCATGATGATGAACAGCTGGTCGCGCGCCCAGAACTTCAACCGCGCGAACGCGTAGGCGGCCATGGCGCTGGAGACCAGCGCGCCGAGCGTCCCGAGGATGCTGATCTTCCAGCTATTGAAGAACATGTGTCCGAAGGGGATCGCCTTGAAGAGCACCGGAAAGGCTTCGAGGGTCCAGGGATCGGGGAACAGCCTGGGAGGGTATTCGAAAAGCTGAGCCTCGGTCTTGAACGCCCCGAAGACCATCCATAAAAACGGGACGGCCGTGACCGCGAGTATGACGCACAGACCGCCATACGCAACGGTCTTTCCCAGGAGTTTCCGGAAGGTAACGTAGCCGTAGGTAATCCGGCTTCGGCCTAAGGCCTGGTCAGTCGGATAGGTGTCGACCCGGTCAGTCATGGGGAAACTTGTCCAGCGGTGGCGACGGGAGCGATCATTGCCTGGCCCCTAGCCTTTGAGTCCGCCGCTTATCGTTATCCCCCTAACGAAGTACTTCTGCGCGATGACGAAGATAATGAGTATCGGCACGACGCTTATCAGAGCGCCGGCCATGAAGAGGTCGAAGCGGTTGTACTGAAAGCCCTTGAACGTGGCTATGCCGACCGTCAGCGTCATCTTCTCCTGCGTCGTCAGGTAGATGATCGGCCCCAGCAGGTCGTTCCACGTATAGAGAAACGCGAACACCGCCAACGTCGCCAGCACCGGCTTGGAGAGCGGCACGAAGATCCTGAGGAAAATCTGGAACGCGTTAGCGCCGTCGATCTTGGCGGCGTCCTCCATCTCGCTCGAAATCTGAAGGAAGAACTGCCGCATGAGGAAGATGCCGAACGCCCAGCCGACCCAATTCGGGACGATCAACGGCAGGTGAGTGTCGATCCATCCCAGCCTGTGCATGATGATGAATACCGGGACCATGGTTACCTGGGCCGGCACCATCATCGTCGCCAGCATGATGATGAACAGCTGGTCGCGGCCCCAAAACTTCAACCGCGCGAACGCGTAGGCGGCCATGGCGCTGGAGACCAGCGCGCCGAGCGTCGCCAAGATGCTGATCTCCCAGCTATTGAAGAACATGTGCCCGAAGGGGATCGCCCGGAAGAGGAGGGGGAAGTTATTCGTCCAAGGGTTGGGCCACAGATTGGGCGGGTATTCGAAGAGCTGTATCTCGGTCTTGAACGCGCCGAAGGCCATCCACAGAAACGGGATCGCCGTTATGGTGAGCACCGCCGTCAGCCCCGCGTACGCGAGGGTCTTACCAATGATGCGCCGGACGATCACGTAGCCGTGGGTGATCCGGCTTGGCCCTACCTGCTCGTCGGATGGGTACGTCCCGACTTGCTCAGTCATAGTGGACCCAGCGGCGCTGCATTCTCCACTGGAACATAGTCACGATGAAGGTGATGGCGAACAGAGTAAAGGCCATGGCCGAGGCGTAACCCATGTTGAACTGCTGGAACGCGTGGCGGTAGATGTAGAAGACCAGCGTGTAGGTTGAAAAGGCGGGTCCGCCGTTGGTCAATATCAGGGTCTGCTCAAAGACCTTGAACGAGCCGATGATGGAGACCACGACCAGGAAGAAGATGGTGAACGAAATCAGCGGCAGCGTGATGTGCCGCAGAAGCTGCCAGCGGTTTGCCCCGTCAATTCGAGCCGACTCGTAGTACTCGGGGGCTATCGCCTGCAGTCCGGCCAGGAAGATGATCATGTCGAAGCCCATGGTGCGCCAGACGGACATGATGATGACCGCCGGCATGGACCATCGAGTATCCACAAGCCAGAGAGGCGGCGTGACGCCCGGAATCAGATCGAGGAGGAAGTTGACCAGACCGGTGTGGCCGTCGTACAGCCAGCCCCAGATGAGCGCGATCGCCACGACCGACGACACGCCCGGCAGGAAGTAGGCCGTGCGGAAGAAATTTACGCCCTTGAGCTTCTGGTTTACGAGGAGCGCAAGTAAGAACGAGATAGTCAGACCGAGGGGCACGCTCGCAAACGTGAAGTACACCGTCTGATGCAGTGAGCGTACGAACCGCTCGTCAGTTGGAAGGCGTATGAAGTTGTCGAATCCGATGAACTCGGGGGCGGAGAGGGTGTCCCAGTCGAAGAGACTGAGGGCCAGTCCGCCGAATATCGGGCCGCCGGTGAATACGACCAGCCCGATGATCCAAGGCGCGATGAAAAGGTAGCCGGTGGCGTTCTCGCGCAGCCGCCGCATGCGGCGGCTGCGCGAGACAGCAGACTTCGGAGCTAGTTCCGCCGTAGCCATTTCGCGGCTATCGCAACCCGATAGAGGTTATCTGCGGTACGAGCCAATCCCTTATGAGTACGGTCGCTTGGCGCGCTGCTCTTCGATGGCGGCGTTCATGCTGTCGGCATACATCTGCCCCATCTCGACGGGCGTAATGTCGTTCGACAACATCTGGTCCGTGAACTGGATGAGCTCGCCTACGTAGACGTCCCAAAGCAGGTAACCGTTCTGGAAGGCCTTGGTCCACTTGTCGAGGACTTCAAGCGTGACCAGTCCGTTGTCGGCGGCGCTCAGCACCTGCTCGGCGTAGGCGCCCTCGGCGGCGGCCTTCTTGGCCGGCGTCTCCAGAGCCACGCCCAGAGTCGCCTGTCCGTGATCCGTCAACGCCAGGTCGTGCATCAGCTCCCAGGCCTGGTCCGGATACTTGGTGGCCGTGAACATCTCGAAGTTGTTGGCCTGACCGCCACTGGGCCGGCGACCGGATTCCGTGTTGAGCGGCGGCATGGTGAGGTCCCACGCGAACGGAGGCGGAGAGTCCTGAAGACCCTGGATGTTCCAAGATCCACCAGTCGCCCACATCCCCACAAGACCGGCTTTGAAGATGTTTCCACTGGGAGCGGCGCCCGGCTTGGGCCAGATGGAGTACTCGTAGACGAAGTCGTGCACGAGCTGCATCGCGTTGGTGTAGCCCTCTTTGTAGGTGATGCACTCGTTGTAGAACTGGTCTTCGTCAAACTTGTAGTGTCCGGCGCCGAAGGGCCAGTCGAATCCAGCGACGAACCCGTTCATCGCGCCCCACTGGGTCTGCCGGTCCCCGTCGAACTGGTTGAGCTGCAGGGCCTTCTCAATCATGTCTTCGTAGGTCCAGTTGCCGTCGGCGGCTGGATACTCCACGCCGGCCGCGTCAAACAGCTCCTTGTTGAAGTAGGTGAGGTCGCCGTCCCAGGTGACGGGCACTGCGTAGGTCTTAGTCTGGGAAACGTCTCTCAGACCCTGCCAGACTTCCGGATACCACTCGTTGATGTCGAACGTGCTCACTTTGAGGTACTCGGTCAGCTCGACGATGATGCCGGCGGCCACCCAGTTGGGGATGACGTCGGGAACGCTCATGGCCACGTCGGGCGGGTTGCCCGCGGCGATCTGAGTGGCGAGCCGCTGGAGGTGCCCGTTGTAGTTCGAATACTCGAACTGCACGTTGTGCCCCGACTTCGCTTCCCAGTCGGAGATGTTGCGGGCATATTCGGCGACCACGCGGTCACCCCAGACGTAGCTGGCGAGCCGCAGGCTGGCCTTCTCGACGACAGGCTTCTCCACCTCGACGATCTTGGTGACGACCTTCTCGACCTCGACCCGCTGAGTGACGACTTTCTCGACCTCGACCGCGACCTCCACTTCCTGGGTCACGACCTTCTCGACCTCGACGACTCTCTCTTTCTCGACTACTTGGGTGACGACCTTCTCGACCGGCACTTCCTGGGTGACGACCCTGACGACTTCCTTCTCAACGATCTGAGTCTCGCCGCAGCCGGCCAGAGCGGCCACCGCCGCCAGCCCGGCACCGCCGAGCAATCCAGACCGAATGACCTTGCGCCGGGTCAATGCCTTCTTCTCACTCACGACTCGATAACCCTCCCAATATGAGGACTACGTCCCACAAACCGGCCCCAGCGGCAAACATGCCTAATACAGGGGCTAGAGTCCAGAATGATAGTCAGAGAGAGATGGCAAAGCAATCGAATGTATCGGGCGAGCCCAAGTGCTTCCCGATACGAGGGTGTGAGTGCGAGAGATCGTTGCGCGGCATGGGTGCACTACGAGATATAGGCGACGTTCACCGCGTTGAAGTCCAACAGGGTATTCTGATTCGGCGCAGCGACAACGACCTCCCCGCGACCGGTCGGAAACCGGGAACCGCGAGAGAGGCCGAAGACAACAGAGGGAAGCCAAGGCTGAGATGAACGATTCGACGAATGCGGTCCGCGACCTGACCCTAGACGAGCTGGAGGCCGGACTAGACCACATCCGCCAGTCTCCGGCGGACGGCGGCCCGCTGATGATGATCGTGAGCCGCCCGGCCGTCGACGAGCGCGAGGTCTCGGTGGAAGGCAGGCTCGACGTTGACGTGGGCCTGGTCGGGGACAGCTGGAAGGACCGAGGAAGCAGCCGCACGCCCGACGGCGGACCCAACCCCGCCGCGCAGGTCACGATCATGAACTCCCGCACACTCGGCCTGATCGCGCAGTCTGAAGAGCGCTGGCGGCTCTCGGGCGATCAGCTGATCATCGACATCGACATGAGCAAGGAGAACCTGCCGACGGGTACGCGTCTCTCCATTGGCTCGGCGGTCATCGAGGTGTCCAAAATACCGCACACGGGCTGCGCGAAGTTCGCCAACAGGTACGGCCATGACGCGCTGAGATTCGTGAGCACGCCTACCGCCATGAGCATGCGGCTGCGCGGCATCAACACCCGCGTCGTTCAATCAGGAGCGATTCGCGCCGGGGATATAGTCGCCAAGCTCGACCGGTAGAGCCGTCCGTCCGCACTCGCCGGCCGCCCGGCGGGAGCGTTTGCCCCCGCCCCTTCGAATCAAGACCGAAATGCGAGCGGTCAGGCTCTCGACCGCCGCACCTTGATCAACTCGTCCGTGGCGATCTTCTTGACGTTCGCCATGGACTCCGCAGGCTCCTCAAGGCCGCGGAAGACCTTCTCGGCAGCCTTGCCCCACTCTGTCCGGTAGAACGAGCCGATGGGGATCGCCGGCCAGTGCTTCTCACCCTTGTTCTTGAGACCGGTGAAGAAGTCGAACCACCTGGCGATGCGGTTGCCGGGACCGATGCGCTCGAGCATTTCGTCAATCCACTCCTGCTGCTGCGCCAGGACCGTCGGACCGTTGAGCGTGTTGACGGCCATCCGGGCGGAGTTGTCGAAGAAGCCGAACTTCATGAACTCCCACGCTTCCTCGGGGTGCCTGGCGCCGGTAGGTATGCCGTACATCCAGCCTTGGACGGAGTCCCAAGCGCGCTCTTCGGCAGCGCCGGTGGCGCTCGGAAGCAGGCTCACCGAATAGTTGACGTCGGCGGCGTGCTTGTCCAGCGGGTCCCGCGCCCAGAATCCGGTCGACAGGTAGGCGGCCTTCCCCAGGGCGAACGGGCTGCCGGGCTTGGAGGAGCCGGGCTGGTCTTGCCAAAACGCCGAAATCCGGTTGAAGTCGAGCTCGGTCGAGTATGCCTGGAACCTCTCCAGGAACCCTACGATGCCCGGGTGGTCCGGCGTCACCGACTGAGTCTCCTCGTCCCAGAACTCGCCTCCGTTCAGGAAGCCCATGAACTCCCGGCGCCACTGAGGATCCCAGCCGATGCGCGTGATCTTCAGGCCGTCTTGGGACAGCAGCTTCAAGGAGTGCTCGATCAGCTCGTCCTGAGTCGCGGGGCCTTCTTCCAAGCCGACCTCTTCGTACAGATCCTGGTTTCGGAAGACAGCGATGAAGTCGGCGCCGCCCGGCAGCGCGTACAGCCGGCCCTGGTACGTGGAGGAGTCCCACATGGAGCCGATGTACCGGTCGCGGGTTATTCCGGCCAGTCTTGCGAACGAGTCGAGCGGCTGGAAGACGCCGAGAAAGGCGAGGTTGCCGTGGGCGACCCAGCTCGTGTACGTGGTGTCGGGGGGGTCGCCGCCGGCCACCGACGCGAGGAGCTTTTCTTCCCACCTGGGGATGAACCGATAGTCGACCTTGACGTGCGGGAACGCCGCCTCAAAGTCCCTGGCGAGGTTCATCATCAGGTCGTTGTAAAGCTCACCCCAGTTGGCGTTCCAGGCGACGATCGTCACGTCCCTGGGCTTGGGCATAGCCTCGACGATCCTGGTGACCACCTTCTCTTCTTCGACGACCAGGGTCACGACCTTCTCGACTTCAACCTGCCGGACGACTACCCTCTCGACCTCGACGACTTCTTGTCTTTCGACGATCCGGGTGACGACCCGTTCGACCGGAACCTCCTTTATGACCTCGTGGATTCTGGTCTCGACGACGACCTGAGTATCGTTACATCCAGCAAGCGCCGCCACGGCAGTCAGACCGGCCCCACCGACCAAGCCGGAGCGGAGGATCTTGCGTCGAGTCAGGCCCTTATAGGTATTCATAGATAGAAAAACCTACCCTACTAAAAGCTGTTCCGGGAACGGCCGCCCAAGGGATGAGCGATCGGCTGCGCAGGTCGTTCGCCAACCGAGGACTTCGGACATACTGTCGAGTGACGCCGAGCCAAGTGACTTTCTAGTAATGGTGGGGATTGTTTGAGTTTTTGAAGTCGGCTGATTTCGGTCCCAGACGGCCGTTGGTCAAGGGTCGGAGCGAGCGCCGGAGATGACGCCTATTTTGGACGATCAGGTGTGCTGGAAATAGTGATGTTGCCGCAATAAATCCCTGTGAGCCAGGCAAAAACAAGGGGTTTATCGACTGTGGCGAAACGTAGTGTAGGCGTGCGTGGATTCCCGCTCTTGCGGGAATGACGAGCGGGTGGACGAAGGCGCTTGGCGGCGATAGACGATTTGGCGGGGATCCGGGGTGGGGCGGATGGGTTGGAACTGTGGGACGTGGGTCGGAGCTTGCGGTGGGACGTGTTTAGGAAGATGCCGGCTGCCCGTGCGTTCCGCCCCTCCGACAGGCTCAGAACAGTTCCTTGAAGATCGTGCGGTTACGGGTGCCTTGGGGAGAGGCTGTACAATTGTCCAACTATCATGGACGTTGTCATCGACACATCGGCGATCATTGCGGTTATAGCTAACGAACCGGAAAGACGGGCCATCGTGGGACAAACAGTCGGCGCGGCCCTGGCGGCGCCCGCGTCTGTTCACTGGGAGGTTGGAAACGCGTTTTCCGCCATGTTCAAGCGGGGCCGAATCAGCCTTCGCCAGGCCAAGCAGGCGGTGAAGAGCTACGAGCGGATGCGGCTTCGGTTCGTCGATGTTGATCTGAGCGAGTCTTTGGAATTGTCGCAGCGGCTGGATATCTATGCCTATGACGCGTACGTGCTGGCCTGCGCGTTGCGATTGCGGTCACGGCTCATAACTCTGGACAAGAAACTGGCGGCCTTGGCGCCGCTCGCCGGCGTGCGAGTTCTGGAGGCAAGCCCATGAAGGTCTATACGTATTCGGAAGCCCGGCAGAACCTGGCGTCGTTACTGGAGAC
>JAPOWW010000019.1 GCA_026707405.1 Chloroflexota bacterium | reverse complement strand
GACAAGATCGTGCGCGCCGTGCAGGACGCCGCCACCCAAATGCGAGAGGCTTAGAAGATGACGACTCGATCACTTGACTTGGTAAAGAGCGGCGACTTCAAGGTTATCGGCAAGCGGCCCGTCCGACACGACGGCGTCGACAAGGTGACCGGCAGGGCGGCCTACGGCGCGGACATCGCGCTGCCCGGAATGCTGCACGGCAAGGTCCTGCGAAGTCCTCACGCGCACGCTGAGATCGTGTCAATCGACACGTCCCGAGCCGAGGCGCTGCCGGGCGTCCACTCCGTGGTCACCTACAAAGACCTCCCCGAGCCGAGCGAAGGCACCACCGAGCTAAACGAGAGCGGCGTGCAGGCCACCTATTACAAGGCCTACAACATGCTCGCGCGGGAGAAAGTGCTGTACGACGGCCACGCCATTGCCACTGTCGCGGCCACCGACCCGCACATCGCCGAGCAGGCCGCGCGGCTGATCGACGTGGAATACAAACTGCTCCCGCCGGTAATGACCTGTCAGCAGGCGACCGCGCCCGGCGCAACGCTCGTTCTGCCCGACATCTACACCGACACCGAAGGCGAGATCGACGCCGAGCCCAGCAACATAACTTCGCACGTCATCGTCGAGGAAGGTGACCTCGAGGCCGGGTTCGCCCAAGCCGACGTGGTCGTCGAGTCCGAGTACAACACCGCGACCGTCCATCAGGGCTACATCGAGACCCACAACGCCACCGCGCGCTGGCATGAAGATGGAACGCTGGAAGTCTGGTGCAGCTCGCAGGGGCAGTTTGGCATCCGCCAGGAACTCTCCGACCTGCTGCGTATGCCAGTCTCGAAGATCAAGGTCACGCCGATGGAGATAGGCGGAGGATTCGGTGGCAAGACGACCGTCTATCTCGAGATTCTGGCCGCGCTCCTGTCACAAAAGACAGGCCGACCGGTCAAGATGACGATGGACCGCGCCGAGGTCCTCAAGGGTACTGGCCCCACTCCGGGCACCTGGGAGAAGGTCAGGATCGGAGCTCGCAACGACGGAAAGATCACCGCCGTGCACGTCACACTCTACTTCGAGGCTGGCGGCGTCCCCGGATCGCCGCTGGGCGCAGGCGTTATGACCGCGCTCGGGCCTTACAGCCTCAAGAACTTCCGCATCGACGGCTACGAGGTCCTCGTCAACAAGCCGCATTCCCACGCCTACCGCGCACCCGGCGCGACGATGTCGGAGTTCGCGGTCGAGACGGCCGTTGACGAGCTCTGCGAGAAACTCGATATGGATCCGATGGAGTTCCGGCTGCTCAACGCCTCCAAGGAAGGCGATCTGAGAGTCTACGGACCGCCGTTTCTGCGCGTCGGCAACATCGAGTGCCTGGAGAACATCAAGAACTCTGACCACTGGCAGACCCCGCTGGAACAGCCCGATGAACCGCACCTGAAGCGCGGCCGGGGACTCGCCTCTGGCTACTGGATGAACGGCGGCGGCCAATCGAGCGCGCAAGGCCGGGTGAACCCGGATGGCACCGTGACATTGCTCGAAGGCTCGGTGGATATAGGCGGAACTCGCACGTCGGTCGCGATGCAAATGGCCGAAGTACTGGGGATACCGATCGAAGACATCAACCCCATAGTCCCAGATACCGATTCGATCAACTTCACAGGCGTGACGGGCGGCAGCCGCGTCACCTACGCGACCGGCTACGCCGCCTACGAGGCGGCGCGCGACATCGTGCGGCAGATGATCGACGGCATGGCCGATATATGGGAAGTCGATCCCGACGAAGTCGAATTCGACGACGCCGTGTTTTCGACCAACGGACAGACGGCCACCTTCAAGGAAGCCGCCGCAATGCTGGAACAGGAGGAGTATGGGATCCTCGGAACGGCCACGGTCTCGCCGTCGCGCGCCGGCAACTCGTTCAGCGTGCAGGCCGCCGACGTGGAAGTGGACACCGAGACCGGCAAGGTGCAGGTGCTCCGTTACACCGGAACGCAGGACGCGGGCATCGCTATCTACCCGCCGTACGTCGAGGGACAGCTCCAAGGCGGGATCGTGCAGGGAATCGGATGGGCGCTGAACGAGGAGTACTTCTACGACTCCGAGGGACGGCTCCGCAACGCAAGCCTGCTCGACTACCGGATGCCGACGACGCTCGACCTCCCCATGATCGACACGATCATCACCGAGGTGCCCAATCCCGGACATCCATACGGAGTGCGCGGCGTGGGCGAAGTGTCCATAGCGCCCCCGCCGGCGGCGATAGCCAACGCCATTCACGACGCCGTCGGAGTACGGATGCGCGACCTGCCAATGTCCCCGCCCAGGGTCCAGAAGGCCATATCCGAAAACGCCGCGTCGTAGCCAACGTGTAATGGCCGACGTATACATACCTGCCGCGCTGCGCAGGTTAACCGGCGGCGAGCGAGTGGTCACTGTTGCGGGCGAAACGGTCGGCGATTTGATCGACGCCATCGACAAGTTGCATTCGGGCGTTAGGGCGCGACTCGTCAATGACGGCCGCCTGCGCCCCGGCCTCGCCCTGTCTATCGACGGCGACACCCTTGAGCGCGGACGGCTCGGAACACGCGTCCGCGCCGACAGCAAGGTTTACTTCATCCTGGCTACTTCGGGAGGAGCTAGCCGGAACTGCCGCTGACGCACAGATTCGGCCCCCGCTCCTCGGGCAAGGCTTGATCGGGATATCCGCTCGGAGCGTAACCCGTAAGCTCGACGTAGCCGCGCCCGACCGCGACGTCGTCCGCTAGCGCACGCACCGCTCCCTCCCAATAGAAGTTGCCCGTGCTTGGACGCGCGTCGAGTTCCTGGTCCGGAATCACCGGAAGCAGTTTCAGATCAAGCCCCTCCGAAGGCACCTGTAGAGTCCATGCTGACGGATATCTGGCAGTGCTGCGAGGGCTTGACCAGGTGTCGTTGACCACGATCGAGAAGTTTGACTCGTCAAGATGCCTGTAATCGCCCGACTGGTAGATCAGTGTGCCATAGCGAAGTACCGTCTCATAACTAGCACCGCGAACGATTGAAGCGGTGAAGTCGCGACCGTCGTCCAGTTGCAATGAAAACCAGTCCCATCCGCCCGAACCGACATTAATGAAGTCGCCCCACTGATGGTCCATCCAGGCTGAGCCTTCTACCCGGACTTGATACTGATCGACTGTTAACTCTCCGGCCACCGCGAGCCTCGGATAGGAGTAGTAGTAGCTCCAGCCGAAGGGACTGAAATCCAGCAAACCCCTCTGGTTGTGGAGTACGGGGGATTTTGTTGGAACGAGGAAGAGACTGAGCGAATGGCTGTCCATCGCCGCGTTGAAGGCAAAGCCACGCTCGCTTTTGCGCAGCGTCCATCCGCCGACGCACAAGTCCAGACCGGCAGCCGTGGCCGCGCCGTGATAGGAGGACGTTCTCTGGTCGTAGTCGAACCTCTGCCCCTCGAAGTCGGTGATCGCAAAGTGGGCCGCAAAGGAGGGCGGAGCATCCCCGCGAATCCCCTGGAAGACCACGAACTCGAAACCAAACTCCCGCCCACCTGCGCCTGCCAGATGCCCTGTGAAGTACCACCATTCGGTCAGATTCGAGTGACGAAGGTCATCTTTCGGAAGCGACACCGGTGGCAACCTCGAAACGTCGAACTCGCGCGGAGGCGCGGGAGGCAGCGGAGCGAACTCACGTCCGCACGCGACTGTCGAAGCGGCCAGCCCGATCAGCAGCGACCTGCGCCCGATGCGGCGTGCCACGGCATTCACCGAAACCTGAAACTATCAGGCAGGGACGGCGCCCACCAATTCCATCGCCCGAGCAGCCGCATCGTCGATGGGACCAGCAGCGACCGGATGATCGTTGCATCCACGAATACCGCGATCGCGCCCCCTAGTCCGATGGCCTTCACCAGCACGATATCGGCGCTTACGAAGGCGAGGCTCACGACTATGACCACCAGCGCGGCGCTGGTGATCACCCGTCCGCTCCTGGCAAGTCCGAGCGCTACGGCGTCCACGTCATTCATGCCGGTGTCACGGGCTTCCATGATCCTCGTGAGCAGGAACACCTCGTAGTCCATGCTCAGTCCGAAGAGCAGCGCGAAGAGCACAATCGGCAGGGTGGCTTCGATGAATCCCAGCGGCTCGAACCCCAAAAGGCCGGCGAGCCAGCCGTCCTGAAATACCAGCACCAGCACGCCAAAGCTCGCCGTGAGGCTCATCACGTTCATAATCACCGCCTTCAACGGCAGGACTACAGACCGGAACAAGATCGTCAGCACAACGTAGGTGGCGATGAGAATAATCACTACTGCTCGGGGGAAGTCCGTATATAGGCGGTCCACAAAGTCGGTTAGTCCCGCAGCCCCGCCGCCCACGAGGGCGTCGAGGTTTGCCGCGTCCCGGTATTCACGTATGGCATATACAAGGTCACGCGCTTCTTCGGATGACGAAGCCGAGCGCGGTTCGACCGAAATGATCGCAACGTTGCCATTCGTAAACGTCGACGCGTAAGCCGCCGCGTAAGGATCGGGAATTTGCGCCTCGTTGCTATAAAGGAGCTGGTATTCCTCGAGGGTGATCCTCGGATCGATGGAGACGATCCCGTCAACCCGGGCGACACGCTCGTCATGTTCGAGCGACCGTGCCAGGGCGTGCATTTCCGCTATCGACCGGGAATGCAGCGCGGACCTGGGGAACTCGATGGCGATGAACAGCGGAGCCACGCTGCCCTCCCCAAACTCGCTTCGCAGAAGATCGTAAGCCTGCCTGGAGGGACTGTCGGGCGGCAGGACCGATGCGTCGGGCGCGCTGATCCGGACATGTAGAAAGGGAATCCCCATCGCGATCAACAGGGCGCTTACCACGACGAAAATCGGCAACGGACGTCGCATCACTGCCCGAGCCACGCGCTGCCAGTCGTAACCGCGGCCAAGCCGCGGTCTCCATATCCGCAGAAAGTCGATCCTGGTCCCCAGCACCGCCAGGCACGCTGGCACCAGCGTTATCGCGGCTAGGACCGCGATGAACACGACCACGGCTCCGCCTATGCCTATCGACCGCAACATCATGAATTCGAACATCAAGAGCGACGAAAGGCCGACCAGCACCGCGAGTCCAGAGAAGAACACTGCTCGTCCGGCAGAGGCGACGGTGCGGACGAGTGCCGCGTCCACGTCGCCGTCGGCAAGCTCCTCACGAAATCTGCTAACGAGAAACAGCGAGTAGTCGGCGCCCAATCCGAGTCCGATAAGCGTGACCACATTGAGCGCGAATATCGAGAAGCTCGCGAATTGCCCTAGCGCCCAAAGTAAGGACAGACCTATAAGCACCGTAGCGCCGCCCGCCGCCACCGGCACCGCCGCGGCCACGACCGAGCCAAACACGATCAGCAGGACGATTGCCGCAAAGGGAAGACCTATCACTTCGGCTCTTTGCAGATCGCTCTCGCTGACCGACTGGATGTCGTTGTAGAAGGCTGGGCCGCCCCCGACGTACACGTTCAGGTCCGTCGGACCTAGCGTTTCGACTACGGTCTCCACTATCCGATGCGACCGCTCCTCGTCGATGTCGACGAACACGGCGGCATACGCCGTGCGTCCGGTCTCGCCGATCTGGCGCGGGTTCTCCCAAAACGGCCTGATGAGGACGACAAACTCCAACTCGGTCAGCGGATGCAAGGCGCGCGCGGCCGAATCGACGAATTCGGGATCGGTCGCGCTGAGGGAATCGCTGTTGAACACGACGAGCAGCGAAGCGCCGGGTGTGCCGATGCCCTCCTGCAGCCGCTCGAATGCCAGCTCTGCTTCCAGCTCGCCGGTCGAGAATCCGCCCGCCCGCAGCACCGAACCCACGCGCGGTGCAAACGCCAGACTGGCCGCCACCGCCACAAGCCAAACGGCGATGATCACCCACCGCCGCCTCAGAACAAAGCGGCCAAGACTTTCAAACAACGGACGGTCTCCTGGTCACGAAGTCGGCTGGAAATCTCGACCGACAAGCTTAATGGCGCGGCGTGAGTTCAGACGACGGTAGGACTTAGGTAAAGACTCGAAATCGCTTCTCGACCGGATCGCCAGAAAGTTATGGAACGACAGCTTCGAGCGCCTCCACCAGTTCCTCTTCGCCCAAAAAGCCCTCGAAGCGCGACGCCACGCGACCCTCTCCATCGATGACGAAGACCCACGGCTCGCTCATAAGCCGCCACTCCTTTGCCACGTCCGTCAGAACCAGCCTCCCTTCCCCACGGGCGGTTTCGAGCACCCACGGCTCAATGTGAATGAAGTTGATCCGGTCGCCATAGCCTTCGTAGAGCGACGCGACCAGGTCCGTCACCGGTCCGCAGGCCCGGCTGACGCAAAATGCGGGTGTCGAAAACGCGACGACAAGCGGCTTGCGCTGCTCCAGCGCCTCGGCGATGGTCAATTGATACAAACCGGCAACCGGCGCTGGATGCGTGCTGATTTCGTACAAGTCCTCCACATCCCGGACCGTCGGATTGAGGCTGGCCGGAGCAATTTCTCCAACCCCTGGGGCGATTGGCCTTTCCCGCACCTCAAAGGCAGCCGAGGCCGTGGTCGTCCCGATCCCTTCGCGTCTGACCTCGAATTCAGCCTCCCAAAAGCCCGCCTCGTCAAAGTCGACGCCATTCACGACGTAGACTCCCTCGACGTGCTCGTGGATATGCTCGATTCCGTCTTCATGTACGTGCAGGAACTCGCTGGTCACGGAGACAAAGACCGCTTCTCCGCTCGACTTGACAGTGGGCGTGCCGTCTTCGCCCAATTTCGCAAACTTCGCTCTGACACTCGCCTCAACGGCGGCTTCGCCGTTGGTGTCGACCAAAACGAACGGGAAACGGTTAACCCCAACCGCCAGGTCTGCCGCCATCACGAACGCGTTCAATTCGAGCGCGCGCGATCCGCCTGCGGAATCTCGCCCCGCATCGCAAGCCTGCGGAACCATTGCCGCAAGCATCACCAGCAGAGCGATGGCCGCCTTCCGGGGGGTCTTCATCAACCGTTCGCCAAGCTGCGCTCTGATTTGACGAGAGCCGCACACGAGCGCCCGACACGCGGCCAATCCGGTTGACCGACGACGCTATACGATCTCGACACGTCGATCGGAGAGATCGGCAAGCCGGTAGGCGTCGTCAACCGTGCCCCAGGAAACTCCGTAGTGCACCGGCACGACAATTCGGGGATCGACTCGACGCACCGCCTCGGCTGCTTCGTCGGCAGTCATCACGGTGCCTCCCGCGACGGGCAGCATCGCAACGTCGATCTCGCCGAGCTCGTTCATCTCCGCTATCAAGCCGGTGTCGCCGGCGTGATATATCCGCAAGCCGTCCAGCTCGACTACGAAACCCAGCCCTCCGGCCTCTCGCGGATGCAGGGGAAGGTCCTCCCGGGATACCGCTTCCATGGAGTAAGCCGCGAAAGCGCGAACCAACACGGGGCCGAATTTCAGGCTGTCGCCTGCGCGGAGGATGTTGAGATCGATGCCAGGCCATGTTTCGAGCTCCGCTTCGAGCACCGGGTTGGCGATGACCACGGTTCTCGGACCGATGACCCGTTTCAGGTCAGGCGCGCTGAAATGGCCCGGGTGGTCATGGCTGATAAGCGCGAGGTCGCAGGCTCCGTCGTGGAATCCCTCCAGATTGAAGGGGTCGATGAGTATAAGCCGTGATCCCCGGATTCGAACGCACGACTCCGAAAACCGGTCTATCTCCACGCCGTCGACGTCTAGCATCCCAGCCGCCGCCTACGCGCGATCACCAGCGATCCACCGCCGCTGCGGTCTTCATTGTCGTTCGAGCCGCTCTATCGGGTCGTATTTCTATTAGCAACACTGTGATCGTTTATATCACTCGCCATCGATTCGTTGGCGGAAAGTACCAGACACGGTGTTCGAACCAGCTCTCAGCAGTCCACGTCCCTCCCCTCCTCCCATCCCCACTTGCGTCCTTCCCTCGAGAACAAGCCAAAAGACGTGATGTCCACGCTCCGCCAGCTAGTAGCATTGTTCTGGAACCCATCGACGGGAACCCATGCACCGATGGAGCAACACAAGGACGGACTTGAAAATGCGAATGCTGCTTACGGGCGCGACCGGTTACATAGGCAGGCGGCTTTGCAGCCGCTTCGCGGATCACGGCTGGGAGCTATGGGCGTTTTCGAGGGACGCCCGGCGCGCGCAAGAAAGTCTCCCCAGCGTTACGCGCTGGTTCGAATGGCAGCCCGAAGCCGGCCCCCCGCCCGATGCCGCGTTTGAAGGTGTCTCGACCGTTATCAACTTGATCGGTGAACGCATTTCGGGCATATGGACGCCGACCAAGCGAAGAACTCTGAGGTCGAGCCGCGAAGTGAGCACCCGCAATCTGGTGGCCGGTCTCGCAGCCGCACAAGACCGCCCGAAGGTGCTCGTATCCGCAAGCGCGGTCGGCTACTACGGCGACCGCGCCGACGCCGAGCTGACCGAAGAGTCTCCGCCGGGCGACAACTTCTTCTCCGAGACTTGCGAGGCGTGGGAGCGCGAGGCCCTTGAAGCCCGTGAGTTGAGGATTCGGGTAGTCCATCTGCGGGCCGCGCCAGTGGTCGGAGAGAACAGTCCGTTCCTGCGACCGATGCTGCCGATTTTTCGATTGGGCGTGGGAGGCCGCATGGGATCAGGCCGTCAATGGTGGCCGTGGGTGCATGTTGACGACGTAGTCGGAGCGGTCGAGTTCATCCTCGATCGCAAGCTGGAAGGCCCTGTAAACCTGGCAGCGCCGGAAGCCGTCACGCAAAACGATTTCGCCAAAACGCTGGGACGGGTGCTGCCGCGTCCAGCAATGGTCCCAATTCCGGCGTTCGCTCTCAACATGGCCCTCGGAGGCCTCGCGGTCGAGCTGCTGGCGAGCAGAAAGGCGATCCCTAAAAAACTGCTCGATTCCGGCTACGAGTTCAAATTCCCCGATCTCGAATCCGCCCTCCGCGATGCAACCGGGACGTAGAGAAACGGCAGTACGGTAGCCCTTCATGCCAGCCCCGTGGCGATAACATAATCCCCACTTCAAAGATCAGCGAGGCAAGCGATGGAAAACTCGATTCGGGTAGCCGTGGGACAGCTTGGGGAGTTGACGGACCATGACCTCCAGTTCGCCGCACAGCTTGGGGTGAAAGGCGTCCAGATGAATAGTCCCCGAATTCCCGGTGAAGAGCGCTGGGAATACATGGACCTCCTACGGCTTCGGATGCGCGCCCAAGACGCGGGACTAAAGCTCGAAGCTCTTGAGAACACGCCTCTCAGCTTCTACGACAAGGTGATGCTGGGATTGCCCGGCCGCGACGAGCAGATCGAAAACTATCAGGAGACGATCCGCAACGTCGGCCGCGCCGGAATCCCCATACTCGGCTTCCATTGGATGCCTAACCAGGTCTGGAGAACGTCGCAAACCACTCCCGGCCGGGGCGGATCAAAGGTAACTTCGTTCGACTTGGAGCTAGCCAAGACCTCCCCCTTGACGCATGGCCGCGAATACACCGCCGAGGAGATGTGGGAGACCTATTGCTATTTCATAGACGCCGTCGTTCCCGTAGCCGAGGAGGCGGGTGTCTCGCTCGCGCTTCATCCCGACGACCCGCCCGTCGCGTCGCTGGGCGGAGTAGCTCGAATCATGAACAGCTTCGACAACTTCAAGCGCGCCATGGAATATCGCGACAGCCCAAATCTGGGGTTGGACTTCTGCATGGGCTGCTGGTCGGAAATGATGGGCGCGGGCTGCCTTGAGGCGATGGAGTATTTCGGACCCAGGAGCAAGATTCTCTACGTCCACTTCAGGGACGTTCAGGGACTCGTGCCGAAGTTCCAGGAGTGCTTTCTCGGCGAGGGAAACGTCAATCTCACCAGGGCGCTGCTAACCCTGAGGAAGACTGGGTTCAACGGATTTCTCATCGACGATCACGTCCCGGCCATCGTCGACGATACGCCGTACGGGCACAGGGCGCGCGCGCACGCGATAGGGCACATGACCGGTCTGCTTGCCGCTATCGATGAGCTCGCCTGAGGATCAGCCGGAGAACTACGGCAAAGAAACCGGTGCACCATCCGATGGCGGCCCCGGAACTAGGACACGAACGCCCGTCGAGAACGTCACCACTGCCGTCGAGAGTTGGCGTTCGGAGCTTGAGAGCCGCCTAAAGAGGACTGTCGACCGCCTGCCTTCGGCGGTAACCGGCCCGGTAAAACTCCTGGTTCGCACCTGGCGTGAGTTCGTTGACGACGACTGTGCGACACACGCCGCGGCGATCGCGTTCCACACTCTTTTCGGCCTTTTCCCGCTGTTGCTTGGAACCGGCGTGATCCTTTCGTTCTTCTCAGCCGGCCGCGAGGCTTACGCCGATGCTCTGCAAAACCTGGGCGAGTTATTCCCGGAGGCGGAGGATCTTGTCGAGCAGAACGTTCGCGGAAGCGTGGATCTTCGCGGCGTGTTCGGGCTAGTGGCGCTCGGCACGCTGTTGTGGTCAGGCTCGCGGATTTTTCAGGCTCTCAGACTCGCCCTCGACGCCGCGTGGGACGTAACCGGCCGCCGCCAAGCCTTGCAAGCCAAGGCAATAGACATTGGCGCCGTCTTGCTCATGGGGCCGTTGATGCTGCTTTCCGTCGTGTCTACGGCGTTTATCGAAACCGTCCGTCACGTCATCACAAATCTTGGTGAAACTACTCCCTTTCTGGAGTTCCTTAGCGCGGAGGCTATCTGGTTGCCAGCACTCCACCTCGTACCGCTGACCACTAGCGTGCTCCTCTTCGAGATTGCCTACGTTTTGCTTCCTAATTTGCGCGTTCGCTGGACCCATGCCTTGCCTGGAGCTTTGCTAGCGGCGGTCCTATTCGAGGCAGCTAAGCTGGGCTTTGCTTGGTACGTTTCAAACTTGGCGTCGTTCAGCCTGGTATACGGCTCGCTCAGCACTGTAATCGTGCTAATGGTCTGGATCTACATCTCCGCGATCATCTTGCTGATCGGAGCCGAGTTCAGCTCGGAGTTTTCCCGGCAGTTAGGCGCTCGGAATCCGGAGGCCGCCGCGAGCGTGGCAAACTGATTCGATTGCCGCCATGCTGTCTCGTCTTGGGCATAGCTGCGCAAACCGCTATAAATATGACTGAAACATGAGAAATCGCTCGCCGAACGGCGCGACCCTACCTACGGCTGATCGCGCGGGGACCGCAAGGGAGGTCTGAAGATCGAAACTCTCAAGAATTTAATTGGCGGCAAGTGGGTGGAGTCGTCGACGAGCGACTGGATCGACGTAACGAATCCCGCGAACGGCGAAGTCATCGCCCGTGCGCCCAGCTCGACTGGAAACGACGTCGACGACGCAATTTCAGCGGCCGAGTCCACTTTCAATAGCTGGCGACTGGTTCCGGCGGTTGACCGCACGCAGGTGCTTTTCCGGCTCAAGGCCTTGATGGAAGAGCACGTCGAGGATTTGAGCGCGGCGATTACCGCCGAAAACGGTAAAACGCTGGACGAGTCCCGTGGAGAGATGCGGCGAACAATCGAGAACGTGGAAGTAGCCATCGGCGTTCCAAGTTTGATGATGGGATCAAACCTCGAGAACGTATCCACAGGAATAGACGAATACGCCGTGCGGCAGCCGCTTGGCGTGTTCGGCATGGTGCCTCCGTTCAATTTCCCGGCCATGGTTCCGATGTGGTTCATGCCGTATGCCATAGCGTGCGGAAACACCTACATAATCAAGCCCTCCGAGCAAACTCCGCTGTCTCAAGCCCGTATTGCCGAGCTTGCCGTCGAGTCCGGTTTTCCGCCCGGAGTCCTCAACATCGTTCACGGGGGACGCTCGGTCTCGGAAGCGCTACTGGACGACCCTCGCATCGCCGGCATTTCTTTCGTCGGATCGTCCTCCGTGGCGCTCGAGGTCTACCGACGGGGCACCGCCGCGGGCAAGCGAATGCAGTGCCAGGGCGGCGCGAAGAACTATCTCGTTGTCATGCCAGACGCCAGCATGGAGGAGACGGTAGACAACGTGCTCGGTTCGGCGTTCGGCGCGGCCGGTCAGCGCTGCCTTGCCGGATCGGTGGTTGTGGCGGTCGGTGAGGCCCACGAAGCCGTGACAAACGGCGTGGTTGAAGCTGCCAAATCCGTCAAAGTCGGGGACGGAACCAGGCCCGGAACGGAAATGGGCCCAGTGATATCCGCGGCGAGCAGAGACCGGGTCACGAACTACATCGAACAAGGCGTCGAAGAGGGTGCAACTCTGCTGCTCGACGGTCGAAACCCAGACGGCGGCGATAGCGGCTACTTCGTCGGCCCTACTATTTTTGACGACGTCGATCCTTCCATGACGATCGCACGGGAGGAGATTTTCGGCCCGGTGCTGAGCGTCATGAGGGCCGGCTCGCTGGATGAGGCGATTGAGACTATCGACCAGGTGCCATACGGCAACATGGCGTCGATCTTCACTTCGAGTGGCAGGGATGCCAGAGAGTTCAGTTCTAGAGTCAGAGCGGGCAACGTGGGAGTGAACATCGGCGTGGCTGCGCCGATGGCCTTCTTCCACTTCGGCGGTATGAAGGAGTCGTTCTACGGCGACCTGCACGGTCAGGCCCGCGACGCCATCAACTTCTTTACTGAAGAGAAGATCATCGTCGAACGTTGGTTCTAGCCGGCTTGTCTCCCGACTAACCCGCCGTGGCGGGTTCTTGGGGCACGGTTGACATAGGCTCGCGGTCGCGCGTGACGACCATCAATAGCGATGGCAAGACGATCAGCGAACTGGCCGCGGCCATCACAATCATCACTGCGGTGAGCAACCCATAAGATGCGAACATCGGCATCGGCGCAAACGCCAGTATCGCAAACCCAATAACGCTCGAAAGCGCCGACGCTATCAGGGCGACTCCAGTCCCTCCGCCGGCGGCCCGGATCGCCTCGATGCGGACCCCATGACGGAACAGCTCCTCCCGGTAGCGCATCGTGAAATGGATGGCGAAGTCGATGCCTATGCCGATTGAGATCGCGCCGATCGTCGCCGTGACCAGATTGATGCCATATCCGAAGACATACATAAACCCGTAGAGCCACGCCACGACCAGCAGAATGGGAATGATGCCGACAAAGGCGAACCTGATCGACCGCGTGAAGACCGCCGCCACGATCAGGCACAGCACCACGGCAATCGGCAGTGAGATTTGTAGAGCGCGCGCCACCGCATCCAGCGTGGCCTGGCGGGCGACGGGAGCGCCGCTGAGCACGGCGGACGCGTCTGGATAGGAATCCCGGAGATCGTCCTGGAGCTGGTCGACCAGCGGCGAAAGCTCGGTTCTAACCTGGTGGATGTTCTCTTGCGCGCGGCTTCCCAAAAGCTGAATGGTCAGCTTGGTGGATTGAACGCTTCGGTCGTCTGACTCCCAGAGTACCCTCCGCACCAGGTCCGGCGTCCACGCAAGGCGGGACTCGTCAAAGGGCACGCCCGCCTCCCGCGTGAACGCGTAAACCGCCGCAAGTTGTTCGCGGGAATCGGGTATCCGGTCGTTGTCGTCGTCGCTCAAGGAGACTCCGGTCGCAGAACTGATAGCCGCGCGTGCCGCCTGCGAGTCGAGCACTTCGCCTAGAAGCCGCGCCGCGCCGGTATCGACAGTTACCAGTCCCTCCTCGTCACGCGCCAGCAGCTCGGTGTCGAGACCGCGCACCGCGTCGGCAAACCGGTGTATCGCGGCGATTGAGTCGGGACTGGTTAGGTCCCCTTCGACATAGACCTCGGCCGGCTCGCCGCCAATCGACCCAATGTGCCGGTCGAGCTTGTCGAGGCTCGTCACGAAGTCGGTGTCAGGGGAAAAGAAAACCTTCACGTCCGACTCAAGCGGCAGTTGAATGGCCAGGTAGACTGCTCCCGCCGTCAATAGAGCCGCCACGGGCAGGAGCACCTTGCGAACTCGCGCCAGGAGCGCCACGCCGTTCCCAACACCTCTAGAAAGCCGGTCGACCCCGGTCGCCTTTGGTTTCTCATCGACCGGTCGATCAGCTCCCAGCCAGCCCGCGGCGAGGTAAGGCGCCGCCAGAAACACCACCACGTAACCACCCAGAATGACAACGCCAATCGTGGGATTCAGATAGACGCTGAAGATGACCGACGCCATCACGGCTAGGCCCGCCGCGACCATTGCGTTGGTAACGATGAACCGTCCGAGCCGTGATTCCCGTCGGAAGCCAACCCGCTGCTCCACCCTCATCAGCGCAAGCGGGGCGACTACGCCGAGCATCAGAAAGCCGGACAGCACTCCGAACGCCGCGCCCACTCCGAACTGAATCACGGACTCGATCCGAGATGAAACGTTAGCTAGGAACGCGACCGCGTCGCTAAAGAAAGCCACCAGCAGTGCGGCAAGTACAGCGCCGAATCCCGCTACGAAGGCCCGATGCGGACGGTTGCCGACGCGGCGCTCCTCGCGGTAGCGGCCAATCGCGTGAATCGCGAAATCGACGCCAAATGAAATCATCGCTATCGGAACGATCAGATCCAGGATCAGAGCGTCCTTAAGACCAACCAGGTTGGAGAGCCCCTTGAGCCAGATGATCATTGCGGCTAGCGCGGCTCCTATGATGGCGACAGTCCAATACGAGTGGAAGGCGATCCCGACGACCACCAAAACCGCGAATATCGTGAATCCAATGAACGGTCCCGCGACGCCGCCCTGCTCCTCGCTCGTCAGGTTTACGTCGATGGCGATTCCCCAGGCGCTTAGGTGGCGTTCGTCGCCGCGCAGGCGCGCCTGGACATCCCGTGCGAACTCCTCCCGCGAAGTGTCGTCCGACCCGACTACCGCGCGCACACCGCCTCCCCCTACAGCTTCGTTGTCGACCAGCACGTTCATAACCAGCGCCGGGACTATCCAATGGCCGGTCGCGGGGTCCTTTCGGCTCTCGACTGAGAGACCCAGTTCGCGCGGGCCGAGCCTGTCAACCATGTCGCTCGCTTCGGTCCGGACCTCTGCGTCGCTGGCGGCGGCTATCCCGTCAACGCCCGCGGCTCGAAGGAGCGCGTCGATGGAGTCGGCGACGGTATAAACGCCCACCACGTCGATATTGCGGTCGGGATCGAAGTACGAAAAGAGCTTCGGGCCGATTTCGGGATCGTCCCGGACCGCCTGCGCATTAGTGAGCAGCTCTTCGAGCGCGTCCTTGCGGAGGAGATCGCCGTCAGCCGCCTCGACGATGAAGGCCATGCCAAAGACCCGCGACGCGAACCGCTCGTCCGCCTTCTCCAGAGTCTCGAACACCTCGCCGCCCGGCTCACCCGAAGCACTTTCGGTCGGCGTCATCAGGAGAAAAGGAACCGCAAGCAAGACAGTAGCTACTACCGCGAAAGCAATAGCGAAGCTTGAATTCCGTTCGAGCCAGCCTGCCAGGCGGATGCTCACGGGTTGTCCGGCTTATGCGTTTTCGCTAGACCGCTCCCTGGACATCAAAAGTACGCAGGCGTCGAAGACCGGCGCTCACCGCGCGGGACGATATCAAACGACAGTACCCCTCGCCAAGCGCACCAGTCCGGTTTCGCGTCCGCTGAATCAGGCTCCTGACGCGAGCGAGTCAAGCGGTCTGATGTAATCTGCCGTAACAATGTACCTCGCCACGCCACTGCAACATCCTTGGACCAGCCGGCGTCAGAAGCAGGCCCGGTCGGAACCTATGAGGCGCACCGAATACGCGCTCGACCGGGACCGAATCCTGCACTCCCGGGCCTTTCGTCGTCTCCAACACAAGACGCAGGTGTTCGTCGTCACCGAGGCCGATTTCTTCCGCACCAGGATGACCCATTCGCTCGAAGTCGCCCAAATAGCGCGCAGCATCGCCTATGAGTTGGGGCTGGACGAAACCCTAAGCGAGGCTATCGCTTTGGCCCACGATCTTGGACATGGTCCGTTTGGACACGAGGGCGAGAAAACCCTAAACGACCTCATGCTCTATAACGGCGGTTGGGATGCCAACCGCCATTCGTTAACGGTCGTCGACGAACTGGAGTCGCCGCAGCCGGGATACCGGGGTCTAAATCTGACATGGGCGACGCGGGAAGGCATAGCCCGTCATGCCACGCGGTTCGACGTTCCCATCTCGGCTCCCGAGTTTGACTCGTATCCCCAGCCGGGGCCGGAATCCCAGGCGGTTTCGGAGGCAGACGAGTGCGCGTTCACCGCCCATGACGTCGAGGACTCGGTAAACGCGGGGCTTCTACGAATCGAAGACCTGCACCGTAGCGGCCCCGAGCTTTGGCGACAGGCCCTCGACGCCGCGTTTGAATTGTGTGCCCGCAACCGAAGGACCGATCTCGGCATGGACTTCGAGCGCGTGGTGCTCCGTCGTGCTACTAGCCGTGTCATAAGCGAACTGATCGACGATGTCGTTCGCGCCTCCACAGAGCGCATCGACGAGGAAGATCTGAGATCGAGCGAGGACGTACGCAACCGTAGCGAGCCGGCTATTTCAGCCTCGGCTGCGGGAAAGTCACAGCGCGACAGCACCACCGACTTCATGGTGGAGCAGGTCTACATGCACCCATCAGTGCGCCGCCAAGCCGCCAGAGGCAAGATGGTGCTGACGCGGCTCTTCAACGAGTTCGTCGAAAATCCCGGACTCATGCCGAGGTCGACTCAGGAAAAGCTCTCAAATCCGGGCGGCGAATTGCATCAGATTGTGGCGCGGTTCATTGCCGGCATGACCGATCGCTACGCGCTCGACACTTACGCCGAGATCTTCGAGCCGCCCTATCGAGGGATGACCGGCCGCCCGGACTGATTAAGCCAAAAGTCAGCCGTCCTCGAAGTAGCGTCAGGCAATTGCCGGGACAGCGGCCGGAAACGCGGCAGTGACTGGTTCGAATCAGCCCCGCCCGAGCATGAACTTGAGGTCCTCGCTCATCATGTCCATCGTCCAGGGCGGGTCCCAGACAATCTCGATATTTGTCTCTTCGACTCCATCCAAAGCATCGATCGCAGCAGTCGCGTCCTTGACGATAGCTGGGCCTGCGGGGCACATGGGAGACGTAAACGTCATTTCAACATCAACCGTCTCGCCGTTTACCGCTACGTCATAGATCAAACCCAAATTGAGAATGTCCAGATCGAGTTCCGGGTCGTGTACGCCCTCCAGCGCCGCCTTAACGTCGTCCACCGTCACCATCAGGATTCTCCTTAGCGTGTGCCTGACAACAGCTTCAACTCTTACTCGATTGTCACAAATACTAATCAACACGGGACGCTGGCGTAAGTATGGTCCCGGATATGAGCGTGGTCACAGCCGTTCCGCCTGCAACTTATGCGTCCTGTTCCATTTGATATGGCTTCCGCAGGAAGGAAGCAGGGAGCGAGAGGGCATTCGAAACCGCGTGTACATATTGCTCTGGGCGACAGGCACAGTTCCCCCGATTTACAAACGAAGCGCAACACCTCGATTGAGCCTTGCGCGTTCGACCTTCGTTCGGTAAGCTCTATGCGAACAACTTACGAACGACCAATATCAATCAAGGATTTCCATCATGGTCGAACACAACTGCAAAACGTCGGTCGCCATTGCCGACTGCGGAGTCTTGCATTTTCATCCCGCTCGCAGCGAGCTTGATCTGCAACGCTCGCTCGGTATTACGAAAACTGACGATTGGGGGCCGTTCGCCGGGCGCGCCGAGGATTACGAGGTCGATGCCCACCGCGGCGGAGTCCGCTTGCCGCGATTGCTGGAACACGGCACTGAAGCTTAGACATGCCCTCCGCCACGATCCTCCACGCCGACCTGGACGCCTTTTTCGCGGCCGTCGAGCAGCGCGACAATCCCGAGCTTAGGGGGAGGCCGGTGATTGTCGGCGGCGAGCCGGGGCAACGGGGCGTCGTAACCTCCCCCTCTTACGAAGCGCGGCGATTTGGAGTCCATTCGGCGATGCCGTCCGCCACCGCCAAGCGCCTCTGCCCCGAGGCAGTCTTCGTTCGACCCCGGCATGTCACATACAGCGCCATCTCAGACCGGATCATGAAGATCCTGCAATCCATAACGCCACTGGTGGAGCCGTTATCGCTCGACGAGGCGTTTCTGGACGTAGCGGGTTGCGAGCGCTCCCTGGGGACACCGGTGGAGATAGCGCGAATGATCAGATGCCTGGTATTGCGCGAGGAACAGCTGACCATCAGCATCGGCATCGCAACCAGCAAGTCCGTCGCCAAAATCGCCTCGGACCTTAGCAAGCCGGACGGCCTCCTGATCGTTCCCAAGGGTACTGAGCGGGAGTTCCTGGCTCCCCTGCCCGTCAGCAAAGTGTGGGGAGTGGGACCGAAAACCCGCTCAATGCTCGAAAACGTCGGCATCAGTACCATCGGAGACCTCGCGGACCAAAGTACGTCAAATCTAAGCGCCAAATTTGGCCGGAACGGCCACCGGATTCGCCGTCTGGCGGTGGGATTCGACGAACGATCTATCGAACCTGACCCGCGACGCAAGTCACTGGGCCATGAAACCACATTCGACCGCGACGTCCGGGACCCCGCAGCGTTGCGTGCATTTCTGCTTGAAGCGTCCGAAAAGGTCGCAAAACGTCTCCGCGCCCAACGTGTCCGCGGCCGGGTTGTGACCCTCAAGCTGCGATACGCCGATTTCACCACAATCACGCGGCGCCGGACGCTCGACACCCGCTCCGACGAAGGACGAGTCATTTACAAAACAGCGGCTGGTCTCCTGGATACGGCATTGACGCCAGGTAACCGGTTCAGGCTGGCGGGAGTCCACGTTTCCGACTTCAGCAGGGACGACATGGAGCAGCTTCCTCTCGACTGGTCCCAGTCCCGTCGAAATCGCCGCCTCGACCTCGCGGTGGATGCTATTTCGGAACGGTTCGGACCGCACAGCGTCTCCTGGGGGCGCTTGGTCGGGACAGCCGCTCAAGTGCGACCGGCAGGATGAAATGGTGTACGAACTAAGGCTGCGCGGTCACGAAATCGCAAGTCGCGGCGTCTATGCGCTCGGCGGCGCCACCAGACTCAGATATCCACGCACCTACTCGGAACTTAAATCGTACGCCCGACGGCACCCTTCACATAATGCGCGTCGGGCACTGCGCAAAATAGAAAGCGCGGTAAGTGAGTCCGGTTGGATGCGGGTTAAGCGGTCCGGCGGAGAAAGCCTCGAAGTTTTCTACAGATCGACCACCGAGGTATTCAACGAGGTGGCGAATGCCGTGCTCGGTATTCAGTTCGAGCCTGGCCCCGGCAACTCCCTCATCGCTCGCTGGGAGTTTAGGTTTCCGGTCGAGGACATCATCCTGAATCTGCTCCATCGCCGATATCCCCTACGCCGGCTTGTACTGCTCACCAGTAAGAAAGCGTTCATACGAGACGGCTGCGGCGTACGCATGGAAAAGCTGGCAAGCTCGCGGCGGTGGTCGGGCGTTGCCGGAACCAGCCGCATCTACCGCAGCGAAGCCTCAGGCTCTTGATACAGCGTCGAAAACGACCATGACGGTTGCAAACCCCGCCGGCTCGGAGCTGTCGAATCCAAGCGCTTCCAGCACGCTTGGAGAAGCGTTATCGAACAGTTCCTCGATCTTCGGGGCCGCATCTCCGGCAGCCTCCATGAGCGCTGCGAACTCTTGCCGTGAATCTACCTTTTGCATCTGCCGCAAGTCGAATCCGGCATCCGCCAACACGTCACGCCATCGACTCGGAGACAAGGCCTCGGCATGGGAGTCATCTCGCAACTTCGAAACCGTGTTGGCAAAGTGCATTGCCTCGGGATCATCGGGCCCTGAGTGATCCACTACCAGAAGACGCCCTCCGGGCTTTAAGACCCTGCACGCTTCCTCCAGCGCGCTCGGAATGTCGGTCAGATGGTGGTAGGCGCGCGAGCACGTGACAACGTCGAACGTCGCCCGTGGAAACGGTAGGTTGCCGCTCCGGGCCACCGTGGCGCGAAATTCCGGGCCGCCGTCCGCTACGTCCGATCTTCCTTGCGCGAGCATCGCGTGAGTTAGATCCGCCAGGTAGATCTCCGCGCCCTGAGCGGCCATTCTCAGGGCGCACGCTCCACGCCCGGCCGCGGTGTCCAGCAGTTTCTTCCCTCTCAGATCGCCCGCCATGGCAGCCAGCGCCTCCAGGTCGGATCTCACAACTCCCTGGCCGTAGCCGGCAGCGGCCTGACTGAACTTCTCGACGTTCGTAGCTTCGGCAACTCGCTCGTTAGACAAGATAATCTCACCACTTCAGGCACATTTACAGTCGATCAAGTCTAGACTGCACACGGAATCGAAGCCGATTTCCGCATCAGAGATCACAACTCGGGACGCAACCGGCAAAGCGGCGGCGCCTGTTTGGGATTGGAGATCATGTCGGCTGCAGACTTGAAAGGACGGAACACGGATGGGCGTTGTTCGAGGTACGGATCGACAGGCGGGAGAGGGGACTTTATCAGGTATCGTCGGCAAAGTCTTGCTCGACCCCGACGCGGGCGCTGGCGCGGTGACGCTGGGCGAACTGCTAATCGACCCCGGCGCGGAGCTTCCTCTCCACAATCACTTGGTAGAAGAAGCCTTTTTCGTCTTCGAAGGCAAGGGTCTGGCGCTTATCGGCGAAGACGAGATTCCGGTCTCGGCCGGCGATGCCGTGCTGGCACCCGCAACCGTTTTCCACGGATTCCGCAACACCACCGATACACAGCTCAAGATGGCTTTCTTCTATCCCGCGGTAAATCCCGCGACGGAGTTCAAGTAGCGGACGCCGGTGCCCGGGCTGGATTTAACGCGAAGTGAGTCGCAGGCTAGACAGCCGCCTCGAACTTCTCGCGCAATTCCGCAATCGCGGGAAAGCGCCCTTCGGCCTCCTTCGAGAAAACTAGGTTTCCGTTTATCGTGACCTCAAACCGTCCGCCGGATGCTGGCGCCAGCGTCCAGGAGCCAACGTATTCACCGAATTCAGACAGCAATTCGTCCGTCACACTGACGGCTCTGGGTAAATAGTTTCACTGCAGGCAGTACTCAATTGCTACATTCAGTTGGCCGGACATAAGCTCTCCTCTCTGGCTCCATGCATATAGACGATATTACCTAACTCGGCAGCATTCGCTTCCGAGCTTTGAGTCTATTTTCAGCGTTAGTTTCGAATGAAAGAGGAGCGCTGCGACGCAACCGTTTGGCGCGTTTCGGAACTGCGTGCTTATCGACTCATGGCCGTTTTTATGTCAAGATAATACTGTGTTGTCCACGCTCGAATTCAACGCCTTTCACAGGTTTGGAGAGGCACTTTCGAGTACAATTGGAGAGTAAGTTTAGGAGCGCCTATTGGGTGTCATCGATGCACTGGGATACGGTTCTCGTATCGTCGTACGGAGACCGTACCTAGTCGCCGTTCCAGTGCTGGTCGATCTGATTATCTGGCTCCTGCCTCCCATTTCAACTCGCGAGGCTATAACGGCGTCGCTCGATCCGGAGTATCTGGCAACACAACCGGACAACGTGCTTGGGTTCTCTGAAATCTCCTGGCTGCTCGGGTTTTTCGTGCCATCGACCGGACTTCTTGCCGCCAATCTGGAAGCGGTCGGATCCACAATTGAACTAACTACAATTGGTTCAGTTCTCAGCGCGACGATCCTGCTTATCGTGGGCGGGGCAATCCTCGGCACCATGTATTTGGTTTTGCTCGCAAACGCAATCGAGGGGGGCAAGCCGCGCTTCAATTTCATGTCGGAGATCGCCAACAAATCGCCGAAGCTTGTTGGCCTCGCTGTGGGTGCAGCCGCGGGCATTATGATCACGGCAGCCGGCCTTGTCCTTCTTGCCGTTCTCTTGGCCCTGGCCGCTTCGTCATTGCCTGTTGTGATCGTCGTTCTGTTCGGTCTCATAATGTTGGTGGCTTCTCTTGCATTCTTTGCAGGCATGCTCGCGGCCGGTCTGGTGCTTTACTTCGCGGTTGTGGCCTTGATACTCGAGCCTGTTTCAATCCGGGACAGCATTCGCCGCTCGATATCTTTCTGGAGAGGAAACTTGGGACCGGGAATCGTCTTTGTCCTCTTGGTTACTCTTATCCAATGGGGCATCACCTTCATTTGGTTGGGCCTGTCCCAGGTAACGCCAGGGTTGATCATCTCCGTGTTCGGTAGTGCATTTATTGGAACGGGGATCTCCGCTGGCAGCATGGTTTTCTACGTGAATCGACTGTCCTTACCGGAAGTCGCCGCAAACGATCCATTGGGCGCCTAGGAGGCCCGCTTGACCTACACCGCCGAAACCATCGAAGTGCTCGAAGGTCTCGACGCCGTGCGTCGGCGGCCTGCCATGTACATAGGCGATACCGACTCGGCAGGCCTGCATCATCTCATCGTCGAGATAGTCGATAACAGCGTGGACGAGGCCCTGGCGGGCGAGTGCAACAAAGTATCTGTCGTACTGGAGGTCGACGGCTACATATCCGTAGCAGACGACGGCCGGGGAATCCCGGTCGGCAAGCATCCGAAGATGAACCGTCCGGCTCTCGAGGTGGTGATGACCACTCTGCACGCTGGCGGAAAGTTCGGCGGTAAGGCATATCACGTTTCGGGCGGCCTGCACGGCGTCGGCGTCTCTGTCGTCAACGCGCTTGCCGACCATTTGATCGCCGAAGTGCGCACCAATGGAAGAACGTACGTTCAGGAATACCGCAAAGGCATTCCCGAGTTCGACGTCAAGCGCAAGGGGAAAGCAAAAGGTACGGGAACGACAATCCGGTTCAAGCCTGACCCAGAAATCTTCCCGATGGACAAGATCCAGGTCGAGTTCGATCCATTGGCCGAACGCCTGCGTCAGATGGCGTTCCTCGTGCCAAAGCTTGAACTAACCATCGACGACCGCCGCGACGGTAAGCGACAGACCTTCTATTTCGAGGGTGGCGTAAAGTCGTTCGTCCAAAACATAGCGCGCCAGCGACGCCCGATAATTCAGCGCCCGATCTCCATCGAAGGCACCGTCAACGGCACTTCCATTGCGATTGCGATGCAATACACAAGGAGCCTGACCGAAGCAATCCACGCGTTTGCAAATACGGTCCACAACGCCGACGGCGGCACTCATCTCTCGGGGTTCCGCGCCGGACTGACCCGCACGCTCAACGACTTCGCTCGCCGCAACGGGTTTCTGAAGGACAATGAATCCAACCTTACGGGCGACGATGTCCGAGAGGGTCTCGTGGCCGTAATAAGCGTTCTGCTCGAAGAGCCGCAGTTCGAAGCCCAAACGAAAGTTCGCCTGAACAATCCCGAAGTCGCTGGACAAGTGCAGTCGGTAGTCAACGAAAAGCTCGGTGAGTATCTGCATGAATACCCTGCCGAGGCCAGGCGCATAGTCGAAAAATGCCTGGTGGCGAGTCACGCCCGTCTGGCCGCTCAGCGGGCGAGAGACTTGGTCGTACGGAAGGGCGCGCTCGATGGAATGGCGCTCTCGGGCAAGCTCGCCGACTGCCAGGAGCGAGACCCCGACAAGGCGGAGCTCTTCATCGTCGAGGGAGATTCCGCCGGAGGCAATGCAAAGCAGGGACGCGACCGCAGAAATCAGGCGATCCTGCCGCTGCGCGGGAAGATTCTTAATGTCGAGAAGGCGCGGCTCGATAAGATGCTCGCCAACGAGGCAATTCGCGACCTTACAACCGCCGTTGGAACAGGTCTGAACGAGAGCTTCGATCTCTCGAAGCTGCGCTACGGCCGGGTGATAATCATGACCGACGCCGACGTGGACGGCTCTCATATCCGCAGCCTCCTGCTGACCTTCTTCTTCCGCAACATGCAAGAGCTCGTAAACCGCGGCCATCTATATATCGCGCTGCCGCCCCTTTACCGAATCTCCAACGGACGAACCACCCAATACGCCTACACCGACGCTGAACGCGACAAGCACCTTGCGAAGATCAATGGGAGGGTGCATCTGCAACGCTACAAGGGCCTGGGGGAAATGAATGCGGAGCAGCTATGGGAAACCACCATGGACCCCGAAACGAGAACGCTACTCCAGGTCATTCCAGAGGATGAGTTGGCCGTCGACAAGCTGGTGACCACACTACTAGGAAACGACGTTGCTGCGCGGCGGAATTACATAATGACCCGTGCGCGGACGGTCCGCAATCTCGACGTTTGATAAGCGGCCATTGTCGTCCTAGTCGGATTACCGAGCTTGCGCGTATCCTGAAACTCACGTTTTCGATTTCACGATTGCACGGTGCAGGTAATGGCGCGGATCGCGTTTGACGCGATGGGCGGCGATGACGCGCCGGCGGCGACAGTCGCCGGTGCGGTGGAAGCCCTGCGATCACACGGACTCCGAGCCATTCTGGTCGGAGTCGAATCCCGCATCGTAACGCAGCTCAGGGCGCTGGACGTTAGAGAAGACGAGTTCGAGATAGTAAGCGCAGGGAGCGTCGTGGAAATGGACGAGGCCCCAGCGGCGGCGCTGCGCCAAAAGCGAGATTCTTCGATTGTTGTTGCAGCCGAACTGGTGAAGAATGGCCGGGCCGACGCGCTGGTTTCAGCGGGCAACAGCGGGGCGCTCATGGCTGCGGGAGTGCTGGTAATCGGCAGGGCGGAAGGTGTAATCCGGCCCGCGCTCGGTGGACTTTTGCCCGCGGCAAACGGGCCAACGTTCATGCTCGACATTGGCGCCAACACCGACTGCACCGCCAATGAGCTGGTGCAGTTCGCAGTCATGGGATCCATTTACATGCAGCGGCTCGGAGCTGTAAAGGACCCGACTGTCGGGCTGCTCAACGTGGGTGAAGAGTCGATGAAGGGAAATCGACTCTACCGCGAGGCCCACGAATTGCTCAGACAGAGCGGAGTTAACTTCGTTGGCAACGTGGAAGGGATGGAGATATTAGCCGGCAGTATCGACGTGGTAGTTTGCGATGGATTTACTGGAAACATCGCCCTTAAGGCGATGGAAGGGGTCGCAGACTTCGCTTTCCGGGAGCTGCGCAAGGGTGTCGAGTCTTCGCTTGCTAGCAAGGCTGGCGCGCTCCTTATGAGAGGCGCATTCCAGGGCCTCCGGCGCAAGTTCGACTATGCCGAGCGGGCCGTCGCGCCACTCTTGGGACTCAAGGGCCAGGTACTGATAGGTCACGGGCGGTCAGATGCCAGAGCCTTAGCCAACGGCTTAGCCACCGCGCAGGCCGCGGTCGACGCTGGGCTTGTCGAGAAGATGTCCAATAGCCTGCGGACGACACCCGCAAACGCATCACAACCAAAGGAAGCCTGATAGTTGAGGCGCGCATTACGCGGGGTTCATTCATGGGGGCGCTCAGCGAACAAACATAAGGGGACGGCGATCGCAGCATGAGCCGGATTTGCATTGTCGGAACAGGTTACGTGGGTCTGGTGGCCGGGTCGTGTTTCGCGGACTTGGGGAACGACGTCGTTTGCCTCGATATCGACGAATCCAAGATCGACGGTCTAAATGCCGGAGAGATTCCGATCTTCGAGCCGGGCTTGGAGGATCTGGTAAGACGAAACCGTCACGCTGGCCGGCTGGTCTTCACGGGTTCCTATCAGAGAGCCATTCCACCGGCCGACTTTGTGTTCATAGCCGTCGACACGGCTTCCGGTCCTGGCGGAGAGGCCAGCCTCTCCAGTGTGGAGGCGGCCGCGAAAAGCATAGCGGCCAATCTAGACGGCCGCACGATTATCGTCGACAAAAGCACGGTGCCTGTCGGCACAGGCGACCTGGTGAGTAGCATAATTCGCCAGCATCGAGGAGACGACGTGGATTTTCATATCGTCTCCAATCCGGAGTTTCTCAGCGAAGGCTCGGCCGTCGCCGACTTCCTTCAGCCAGACCGCATAGTGCTGGGATCCGAGAGTCAATCCGCGGCGCGGGACGTTGCATCGCTCTATCGATCATTCACGTCCCCGATCATTATCACGGACCTGCGGACTGCCGAAATGATCAAATACGCCTCCAACGCCTTCCTGGCTACGCGTGTTTCCTTCATCAATGAGATCGCGTCGATGTGCGAGCGGTTGGGAGCCGACGTAACCGAGGTCTCGCGGGGCATGGGTCTCGACAAGCGAATCGGCGAAGGCTATCTGTCGGCGGGTGTCGGATGGGGAGGAAGCTGCTTCCGAAAAGACGTGCTGGCCCTCGAACACATGGCAGCGGTTAACGGATGCCATCCCCAACTGCTGCGGGCTGTAATGGAAATCAACCGCGACATGCGCCGGTCGGTGATCAGAAAATTGCGGGAGTACCTTGGCGGGTTGCGCGGTTTCCGAGTAGCGGTTCTTGGCGTTTCCTTCAAGCCGAACACCGACGATGTCCGTGACGCGCCAGCGGTCGAAATCATCCGTCTACTCTTGGGCGAAGGTGCCGATGTAGTCGCTTACGACCCGGTCGCGCTGCCGAATGCTGCCAACGAGATCAAGGGGCTCAAAACCGCCACCGATCCCTATGGCGCGGTGGAAAGCGCCGACGCCGTTTTCATCGCTACAGAATGGAACGAATTTAATGAGATCGACTGGGAAAGAGCCGGCGCGGCCATGCGCAGAAGGTTCATCCTGGACGGCAGAAATCTATACAACCACGAAGAGCTGGAATCCTGCGGTTTCGAATACGTGGGAGTCGGCCAGGGGCGCAACCCTTCGCCAATAAGCGAGTTTGCCGCGGTCAACGCGGCTTCGTGACCAACGCGTCAAACGACATATTCGGATTCGCCGCTTAGCCGGACCTCAGCAATGTGTAACAACGTCCTCGCAGCATCAAGGCTGCTAGGCTTGCGTGAATCGGCTGAATTGAGACTCTCCTAGCACATGTACAAGACGCCACCAAACAAAGAGATCGCTGCGCTGCTCAAGGCGATCGCTGACTCGCTTGAGATTCGCTCGGTGGACGAATTCCGGGTCCGCGCGTTCCGTGGCGGCGCACGCAACGTCGAGAAAATGGAGATCGACGTTGCGGACGCCGTGTCTGCGGGGCGGCTGGACATCTTGCCGGGAATCGGCAAAAGGCTCGGCGCGGTCATCGACGAGTATGTCAGAACGGGAGTAAGCACCGATCTCGCAGAGGCGCAAGAGGGAATCCCGCCCGGCCTCTTCGAAGTCCTGGAAATCAGGGGACTGGGTCCCAAGACCGTAGGGAAACTGTTCGATGAGTTGAAGATCGATGGCGTGGACTCTCTCGAGCGGATGGCCGTGTCGGGAGAACTTCGATCCCTGCCCGGTATGGGACCGAAGAAAGTCGAACGAATCCTCGCGGAAATCGAGAAGCTGCGGGCGCGGCGGGGGCGCCGTTTGCTGGCCGACTCTCTCTCGATTGCTCGGCCTATCCTCACCAAGCTGCGGGGCATCGAGGGCGTGGCCGACGCCTCGCTTGTGGGCGCGGCGCGGAGAGGCGTACCCGTCACCGGGCGCGTTTCATTGCTGGTTGCGACCGGCGATCCGGGACCGGTCATCGAAGTTGCCCGCTCGATTCTCCCCAAACCGGAATCGAGCGAACTCTCAGTGTCGGGAATGTATGAAGATGGCTTCGAAGTGCGGATAGACGTATGCCCACCTGCCGAATTTGTACTCGATCTTCTACTTTCGACAGGCTCCGCCTCTCATTGCGACGCACTGCGGTCCATCTCCCGAGAACGCGGCGTCCAACTGCAAAACGGGGCTGGCTTCGCGAGCGAAGCGGAGGTCTATCTAGCGCTGGGGCTGCCGCCGATTCCGCCCGAGCTGCGCGAGGGCAAAGGCGAAATCGAGGCGGCCAACATCGGAACGCTGCCCGAGCTGCTCGCCACGAGTGACCTTCAGGGTGATCTGCACTGCCATACCCGCTGGAGCGATGGGGCCCACTCGATAGAGGAGATGGCCGCGACCGCCCGGGAGCTTGGCCGCGCTTATCTCGCAATCAGCGACCATTCTCGCTCGCTGACCGTTGCTCACGGACTGGAAGTCGCGCGTGTCGCCGAGCAATCGGAAGCTGTCAAAGAGGCGAATCGAGCAGTCGACGGGATCGCAATCCTGCACGGGACCGAGGTAGACATCCTGACCGACGGAAGCCTCGACTACCCCGACGAGCTGCTCAGCAGGCTCGACTGGGTCTCAGCGGCGGTCCACAGCGGTTTCGGTCAATCTTCCGAAGACATGACGAAACGAGTCGTGGCCGCCATCCGCAATCCTTACGTCGACTCGGTGGCGCACCCTACCGGACGGTTGCTCAACAGCCGCGACGGCTACGAGCTGGACGTCGACGCCATGCTGGAGGCGGCGGCCGAAACGGGTACGGCGCTAGAGATCAACGCAATGCCCGACCGTCTGGATCTCCCGGAGGAACCGGCCCGCAAGGCAGCCGAAATGGGAGTGCCCTTAGTAATCAATACGGATTCGCACTCGATGCATCATCTCGATTACCTGACCTATGGCGTAACTGCCGCTCGACGATCTTGGCTCCGGGCCTCCGACACTCTGAATACCCGGGACATCGAAGGTCTCCGCCACTGGCGCGAAGAACGCCGCCGGACTCACGTTTAAGCGCGTCTGGAGGTTAGTCAGGAAGCCACGGACGGCACGCCGCGAAGCAAGGCGACTGCCCGGTTCAGGCGTGAAATTACGCGCTCCTTGCCGAGAACTTGCATCGTCTCGAATAGCGGCGGCGTGGCGCGAGAGCCGGTACTAGCCACGCGTATGGGCATGAAGAGTTCGCCCGCCTTCCAGCCCAGTTCGCTCGCCAGTCCGCGAAGATAGCTCTCGGAGACTCCGACGTCGTCCACGCCGTGCTCGCGAACCAGGCCAACCACTTTCTGCAGGGCGCTAGCCGTTTCTTCCGCGGTTCCCCTTTTGCGAACTAGAAATTTCATATCAGGATCGACCTGTTCCTGGAAGAAGAAAGCCAGCACATCCCCGAAGTCGGTCAGCTTTTTGACCCTCTCCTGCTCCAGAGCAACCGCCTGCTCGAAGTAGCCGTTGCCGCTGGAGTCTATGTCCAGTCCGGCCGCCTTAACGAATGGCCTGGCCCGGCCCGCCAGTTCGCCAACGGTCATGCCGCGCATGTAGACGCCGTTGAACCAGTCGAGTTTCCCGATGTCGTAAATCGGATTGGCGCTGCTGACCCGGTCGAGACTGTACTCATCCACTAGCTCTTCCAGGCTGAACATCTCGCGCTCGTCGCCCGGGTTCCAGCCAAGCAGCACGATGAAGTTCCGCACCGCTTCGGGGAGATAGCCTTGCGCCATGTATTCCTCGACCGAAACGGCGCCGTCGCGTTTACTTAGCTTCTGCTTTTTGCGGTTGAGGATTAGCGGTAGGTGTCCGAATCGCGGCGGCGGGATTTCAAGCGCGTCGTACATGACGATCTGCCTGAACGTATTGGAGATATGGTCGGCCCCCCGCACGGCGTGGGTGATCTCCATGGTGTGATCGTCGATGACGACCGCGAAGTTATACACAGGCAACCAGTTGGAACGGCAGATGACGAAGTCGCCCCAAAGCCCCGCGTCCTCGCGCAGATCGCCAAGAACTAGGTCGCGGTATTCAACGGTTCGGGGTTCCACCCTAAACCGGTAAGCGGCTGTTTCACCGGCGTCCAGACGCTGTTGGGTCTCGGCTTCAGAAAGACTCCGGCATTTCCCCGAGTATTTGGGCGGACGTTTCTCGGCCTGTGCGCGCTTGCGCGCGTCGGCTAGCTCTTCCGGTGTGCAAAAGCAACGGTATACCCACCCGCGATCGATCAGCTTTCCGAGCCATTCTCGGTGCAGGTCAACTCGTTCACTCTGGCGGTAAGGACCGTAGTCGCCCCCTATTCCGGGTCCTTCGTCCCACTCGATCCCAAGCCAGCGGAACCCTTCGAAGATCGTTTGCTCGAATTCGGGCCGGCTGCGGTCACGCGCCGTATCCTCGATCCGGAGCACATAGGTGCCGCCGGTCTTGCGCGCCAGCAGATAGTTGTACAGGGCCGTTCGAGCGTTGCCGATGTGCAGCGCCCCAGTCGGGCTTGGCGCCATTCTGTAGCGCGGTTTGGTCACGAGGGACACCTGTCGCCGAGCATTCCAGTATTCACGTTAGCCATGACCTCACCGGTTGCGGCTTCATGGATATAAACCGACAGGAAATCTGTGTGGAGCACCCGATGCTTCAGACCGTAGCTTCGGCCTATGGATACTCCGCGAGGATGATGTCCAGTTGGCGGGAGAGTTCCGCCACGCCTTCCTCCGGGTAGACGGAGTAAGCGTTGACCTCTAGCGTGGCCCAGTCGTCGTAACCGGAGTCTTTCAGCGCGGGCATAACTAGCTTCCAGTCCACGTCGCCTTCGAGCAGCGGGCAAAAGCCATCGTAGTTCCTTCGGGACCTTATGTAGTCCTTGATATGGACCTTGCCGATTCGCGCCCCCAGAACTTCGATCCAGTGTTCGGGATAGCCGAACGCCACAACGTTGCCGCAATCGAAATAAGCGCCGACGTAGTCGCTTTCGGCTTCGTCGATGTAGCGCGCCATCTCGATGGGGCTGTAGAGGAAGTTATTCCACACGTTCTCTATAAGCAGGTGAACGCCCTTGTCTTCGGCTTGCGGGACTAGCTCCCGAAGCGCGGCCCGCGACACCTCCCAAGCGTCCTTGTACGATACGCCCTCTTCCACACGCGCCGTGATCACAAGCAGGGAATCTACGCCGAGATTGGCCGCGATGTCGATTGTGCGGCGCATGGCTTCCATCCCTCGCTCGCGAACAGCCTTATCCGGGTCGGTCAACGGATAGTCCCACGGTATTCCGCCGCCCATGGAAGGCAATGCGAGACCCGAGCTCTCGCTCATGTCTTTGATTTCAGCCAGCTTCGAATCGGGGCTTTCCAGCGAATATTCGCCTTCTTCCGGAAGACTGATCTCTATCCCGTCGAATCCCGTGGCGGCGCCGAGCTTGAACTTCTCTTCAAGAGTCAGCGAGTCGCCGAAGCATCCGTCACGGATTCCTTTTTTGAGCATAGGTAGATTCCTGTCCTTTTCAGCTATTCCGCAGCGTCGGGAAATGTGGGTACTTCAACTTCACGGTGCTCGCGAACGGACTGGTATGCGGCCTCGATGCAGGCCACTCCGTACCAGCCGTCGATGCCGTCGACCGACGGCTTTCGACCGTCGAGGATTGACTCGGCAAAGTCCTTGACGTACCAAACGTTGGCGTCCTCCTGATAGGACATGTGACTGACGTAACCCTGCACGCCTGCGGCCTCCCACGCCTCCGATTGCTGGCTGCCCCCGGCCAGTGTGCGCGATACATAGCAGCCGGTGATGTCGAAGTCGATGGCCCCTTCCGTGCCCAGGATTCTGATCATCACGTCGCCCCACTTCGACGCCGTCATCGGGCGGTTCCAGCTAGGATCGCAGCTGCCGACGATCCCGCCCTCGAACGTTTCGATCAACATCGCCACGTCGTCCACGGCTATTTCAGGTCGGGCGAGCGTATCGCCCTCAGCGTAGATCGAGACCACCTCTTTGCCAGAGAACCAGCGCATCTGATCCGTGCCATGAACGATGTGATCGCGAATCGTGCCGCCTCCCGAAAGCTCGGGGTCCACGAACCAGCCGGTCGTGGCGCGTCGGAGGTGGTTGGTCGCGTGCATCGAGACGACTTCGCCAATTTCCCCGGCGTCGACGCGGCGCTTGGCTTCGGTCGCCGACGGTGAAAACCGAGTCGGATAAGCGGTGCTCAAATGTACTCCGGCCTCCTCACAGACCTTCACGATCCGGGTGGCGTCCTCGAGGTTCGTAGCCAACGGCTTTTCCAGAATGATGTGCTTGCCGGCCTGCGCGGCTGCCTCGGTGTGCTCCAGATGGAACGCATTGGCCGAGCTGATGCTCACCGCATCTATATCGTCGCGGGCCAAGAGTTCCTGGTAGTCCTTGTAGTACGCGATCGAGCCTTGCTCCGGATCGTCTAGCGCTCTCATGGCGCCGTCCGACGAAACCAGCGTGCTCTTGACCCGATCCACTTGTTCAGGCATCCATTCCGATACCGCAGCAAGCTCGACCATCGGCAACTGAAGATGGGCGCCGCACCAACCGTACTGATGGCCGTGATCGAAGCTTATCGCCCCCATGCGCAGACGTTTCATCTGCCTACCGCCTCCGTTGACGTGGAACTCTTCGCGGAACGGATAGCCAAGTCGAGAAGTGCGAGCGTATCCGTTTCCGAAACGGCGCTCTCGCGGTCGCCGCGAAAGGCCTCAACGTAGTCCTCGACCATCGCCTGATAAGGAGGCACGTGATAGCTGTCAATCGTAGCTATGCCATCCTTACCAATGACACGGTTGACGCGCGAAAACGAGTCGTACTCGAGCATTCCGTCCGTGGACACGACTTCGATCACTTCGTAGAAGTAACCCGGATAGTGGGCGGTCGACGCTTCCCCGTAGCCTATGGCCTGATTTGCAAACCGGACCACGCTGAGCGAGGTATTGATTTCGTCGGCCCGCACCTCATTCCTTCTTGTGAAAATCCGGCTGACTTCTCCGCCGAATAGAAGCAGCGCGTCGAGTACATTCAACTCTTCGACGGTGATATGGCGCTCGTTCGAGCCGGTTCGGATTACGCGCACTGTGATGACATCGCCCAGCCTCCCGTCCGCGGATTCGTCACGGGGAAGGGAGTACTTGGCGTCGAAACGGATGGGATGCGCCAAACGTAGGCGGCCGCCACTTTCCGCGACAAGCTTCCTGAGCTCGGGTATCTCGTCGATGGTTGGCCCGTGGACCACCACGCGAATACCGGCCGCAAGCGCCTCGCGGCAGGCATTGATGCAGCCGTCCGATCCCACGGCTATGTCTGCCATGTCGACGCCGTAAAAGCTGGAGATCAGGCTGACCCACTCCGGTCCGAGAACCGCGTTGTAGGCGCTGCGCCGTTCTTCCAGCAGGACGTCGCCGACGAGTCGAACCGACCTCAATCGACCGTACCTCGCGGCTTCACTAGTCCTTTGTGCATGGCGAGCATGGTGGCGTGGGGCAGTGAGCCATGCTGTAACTCATCGTTCATTACGCCGTCCAACACTTCGTCAAAATTCATCCACGCGACCTCGAGTATTTCGGCTGGGTCCGGATCGGCCTCCGTCATAGTCAGGTCGGTAGCGAAATAATAGTCGAAAGCCAGCCGGGCCAGCGCCGGCAACGGAAATACGGTGCCTAAGTGGACCAGATTCCCGGCATCGTATCCGGTTTCCTCTCGAAGTTCACGCTGCGCCGCCTCGCGCGAGGACTCTCCGCGATGAACGGATCCAAGCGGAAGGTCCGTGACAACGCACCCGATGGGGTGTCGATATTCACGCACCGTGAGAATGCGTCCCCGTCCATCCGACGCCATGACCGCAACCGCCCGGGAGTCGATACCCAGGTACGTGTAAAGCAACTCCCTGCCGTCGAGGTCGGCGACCAGTTCGTCCTCGATAACCGGAAACCGCCCCGAATATGCCACCCGCGACCGTTTGACGGTCCATCCGAGCTTCATGGCGATGCGTGCATGTTCAATTCCAGACCAGACTGCGAAGGAGACCAAGGCTGAGCACAACCAGGAGAGACTACGTCATCGGCGCATCCAGCGCGAGCGGATCGTAGCAAAACCATGACTGCGCTCGAACGGCCATCAGTCGATGTAAAATGCCTTTTCCACTGGGGTATCGTCTAACGGTAGGACGCGTGGTTCTGGCCCACGTAGTGGAGGTTCGAATCCTTCTACCCCAGCCAACCAACTGTCCATCCCCCGCATAACCGGCGGAGGCGTTTAGTCAAGAAGTGCGTGAACGCCATGGTCGCGGTACGACCGGGCGATCACGATAAGGCGCGCGTCCGATATTGACCGCACGCTCAGCGGGGTCGAGCTTCTCAACGGCACCAGGTACTAAGATCAGACGAACATCGGCGTTCGTATGAGGGCAGTGTCATGCAATCGAAGCTGAGTGTCGTAACCGGGGCGTTTGGATACACGGGCAGGTACATCGCCCGGCGTTTGCTTGATCAGGGCGAGAGCGTGAGAACGCTCACCCGCAACCCGGCCTCGCGCAGTCCTTTTGGCCCCCAGGTCGATACGCGGCCGTTGGACTTCGGCAATTACGAGCAGCTGGTGGCTAGTCTTACGGGAGCTGACACTTTCTATAACACCTACTGGATCCGCTTCCCGCGCGGCTCGCTCACATACGAAACCGCCACGTCAAACTCCCTGTTGCTTTTTCGCGCCGCCGTTGAGGCGGGCATCCGGCGGATTGTACATATAAGCATCACGAACGCTTCCGAAGACTCGTCGCTCCGTTATTTTCGGGGGAAGGGAGTGGTCGAGCGGGCCATCCATGAGTCCGGGCTGTCCTACGCGATCTTACGGCCAACTGTGCTGTACAGCCTCGAAGACGTGCTCATCAACAACATCGCCTGGTTCTTACGCCGGTTTCCGGTCTTCCCAATTGCCGGATCCGGCGACTACCCCATCCAACCGGTCTTGGTGGACGACGTGGCGCGGCTTTCAGTGGAACTCGGCGCAAGAAATGACAATGTAGCGCTGGACGCCGTGGGGCCCGAGACCTTCACGTTCGAGGAGTTGGTGCGATTGCTGGCCCGGCGTGTTGGGACACGGGTGTGGCTGATGCACTTGCCGCCCTCCCTGACGTTTCTGGCCTCCCAGATGGCCGGACTGCTCGTACGAGACGTTGTCCTGACCAAGGACGAAGTCGACGGACTCATGGCGGGCCTGCTGGTTTCGGGGGACGCCCCCACCACATCCACTCGCTTCACCGAATGGTTGCGAGCCAATGGCGCCAACGTTGGCCGCCGCTACGCTTCCGAGCTAGGCCGGCACTATCGGTAAGGTAAAGCTCAGGCCTTCCCGGTCCCATCGGCTACATATAATCGGACCGGCAAGCGAACGGCCTTGTCGCCGGCAGTTCCTTCAAGCCGTCTACGGACTGCGTACTAGCCAGCGTTTGAGACCGGCAAGCTCCCTGCCTTGTACGCCACATAAGAGGGCGCAATGAAGCCATCGAATCTGTTGATAATCATGTCGGACGAGCACACGCAGCGTATGTCTGGCTGCTACGGCCACTCCATGGTTCGCACGCCCAACATCGACTCCATGGCCGCCAGGGGCGTCCGGTTCGAGAACGCCTATTGCAACAGTCCCATCTGTGTACCTTCGCGCGCCAGCTTCGTTACGGGACGCTACGTGCATGAAACCGGGAACTGGGACAACGCGGCCCCGTACACAGGCGCTGATTTCGGCTGGGGGCACCGGCTGACCGATCAAGGGATTCCTCTCACGATCATCGGCAAGATGCACTTTCGCAGCGTGGAAGACGACAACGGGTTTCCGGACGAGCGCGTCATCATGGACGTCAAGGACGGTATTGGGGATCTGTTCGGAATCGCCAGACAAGCCATGCCGCCGCAGACTCACATGATCGAAAACGTGCAAAACGCCGGCGTCGGCGAGACGCAGTACACCCGGTTCGATACGGCCGTCGCCGACGAGGCCGTGAGCTGGATCGAGAACGAAGCCGGTCGAAGCGGCGAGCCGTGGTGCCTTTGGGTCTCGTTCGTGACTCCGCATTTTCCGTACGTATGTCCGCAGGAGTATTTCGATCTCTATCCGCCCGACGAGGTGGAGTGGCCAATCAACGGCTCCGCCCCCGACTGGCCCGATCACCCAGCGTCGCGAGACGCGCGCCGACTTAGCATGTCGATTCCGGGCGGGGCGTTTCCCGAAGAAACCGTTAGGCGGGCCATCGCCGCCTACTACGGATTGGTTACCTTCACCGACCAGCAGATCGGCAGGCTGCTCCACGCTTTGGAACAGTCGGGGCTGACCGAATCGACCCGCGTCATGTATACGAGCGATCACGGCGAAATGCTGGGCGATTTCGGACAGTGGGGTAAGAGCTGCATGTACGAGGCGGCGGTCGCCGTACCCCTGGTCGCGGCGGGTCCCGGTATTCCCGAAGGTAAGGTAGTCGAGCAGCCCGTATCGCTTGTCGACTGCTACCCCGCGATACTCCAGGCTGTCGGCGTCGAGTCGCAGGGCAGCGACGCCGACCGACCAGGCACGTCTTTATGGGACATCGCAACCGGCCGCCCGAGCCGGGACAAGCCGGTGTTCAGCGAATACCACGCCATCTACTCCACGCATGCCCAGTACATGCTCCGCGATTCGCGCTACAAGTACGTCTACCACGCCGGAGGGCTGCCCCCCCAGCTCTTCGACATGCTCGACGACCCGCTCGAACAGCACGACCTGGGCCAAGATCCGAGTTTCCGCGATACGGTCAACGAGTATGAATCACGGCTCCGTGAAGTCCTCGACCCCGACGAGGTCGACCGCATGGCCAAAGCCGATCAAGGAGCGCGGCTCCAAGCCCACGGCGGAGTCGAGAAGATCCTGCGCCAAGGTCTCAAGGTCAACTTCAGCCCAACCCCGCCGGAGTTTCACTAGCCGTCCGCTAAGCTGCCCGCGCTCCCCAAGTCGCCCGCCGACATGAGGCAGCTGTAGGGAGACTGTCGGAGGACCGCTTTAGCTCTAAGCGGCCGAGCGGTCGTCAGCCGAGAGATGTACCACCGTCTCACCCGTCTCGGCGATGGTGCGCGTCACCTCGGTGCCGGCGTAGACCCACATGATGCGCATGTGAGTGTCGCCGGTGTTGATGAAGCGGTGGTTTACCCCGGCGGGGACGTAAGTGGACGAGAACGTCTCGACATCGGACTCCACACCGTCGATTTCAGCTCGGCCGGAACCTTCGATTACGGTAACCGATTCGTCGACGTTGTGGGAGTGAAGCACGATGGCCGCGCCCGGCGGAAACCGCGTCATCCCGATCGCGAACTTGGCACCCTCAGTATGTCCCCCGAAAAGAGGCATGCTGTCAACGCCGCTGCCGCGGTCTACCCATTCCATCTTCGACGGATGCAGAAGCTGAGCACGCATGGTTGGTTCTCCCCTGGCTTTGACTGACATCGAGACCGTACGAAGTCTGACCGCCCCCCGCCCCCTACCGCAAGTCGAATGAAGATTGCCGGAGCCGAGAACCGCTGCTATAGTCGTTATGTAAACAACAAACCAGACGACTGGACCACACTGAACCACCAGAGGTCGCTTCGGCAGCGCCGATTCTCCGTAGGATCGATACAAGTCCACGTGTATGCACGTCCATGAGCGGCGTGATCAGCTCTTCCCAGACGAACAGTCGGACTAGTGGATAGCTGTGCGGGACGGCCGGAAAAGAGGAATCATCCGTTGAAATCATGCTTCGGCGAGCTGGGCGTGGACGAACGCGCGCTCGCCAATCTCAAGAATCTCGACATCCACGAACCCACTCCCATTCAGGCGGAGACAATCCCGCCGCTGATGCGGAAACGCGACGTAGTCGCGATGGCGCCGACAGGCTCGGGCAAGACGCTCGCCTTCGTGCTCCCCATGATCTCCGCGCTCGATCCCGCCCTGCGAGAGCCGCAGGCCTTGATCCTGGCGCCGACGCGTGAGCTTGCCCAGCAGATAGCCCAGGTGGTGGACGACGTTACCCAGGGCATAGACCTCGACTGCGCGCTGATCTATGGTGGCACTCGTTACGAGAAGCAGAGGCGGGCGCTCGCCCGAGGGGCGCAGGTCGTCGTTGGCACGCCGGGACGCATTCTCGATCTTATGGGCCAGCGGGCCCTGAGGCTACAAAGGGTTCGATACGCGATCCTGGACGAGGCCGACAGGATGTTTGACGAGGGGTTCGGCCCCGACGTAAACGAAATCCTCTCTGCAACGCCGAGAGACCGTCAATCGGCGCTGTTTTCGGCGACCATCCCTCCGTGGATACAGCGAGTGGTCGACAAGCATCTGCGGGACCCGGTCGAAGTTCGGGTCGGAGCGGACGGCGACGGCATGGTGCCCATCGAGCACTCGGTGATGATTGTCCCCAAGTTCGACAAACCGCGCGCACTCCGTCGGCTGCTGGACCAGCGCGGCGACGGGACGACCCTGGTATTCGGGCGCACGAAGCACGGAGTGGAGCGGCTCCGCGTCAGCCTGGCGGCGGACGGATACAAAGTCCGGGCGCTCCAGGGCAACCTGAATCAGCGGCAGCGCGACGAAGTCCTCAAGTGGTTCAGGAGCGATAAGGGCGAGATACTGCTCGCGACGAACATCGCCGCGCGGGGGCTGGACATCCTGTCGATTGGGCTCGTCGTCAACTACGACATTCCCGAGTCCGCGGACATGTTCACCCATCGCGTGGGGCGCACGGGGCGGATGGGACGCAGCGGCAAATCGGTCACGCTGGTGACCGGGGCGGATGTGGTGGAGATAGCGCGCATCGAGCAGTCCATCGGAGCCAAGATCCCGCGAACGTACTGGTCCGATATCGAGGCCGCGATGCCGTCGGCTCCACGGTCAAACGGACAGGACGCGGCCGGGGAAGAAGCGCGAACCAACGGGCTGCGGATCTTGCCGGGCGAACGTCTTTCAGGCAGCCGAACGGGAGCGAGTGCCAGTGAGCGACGCCCCCGCAGCAACCGACGCAGAAGGCGGACGGGCGCCAGGTCAGGCCGGTAAAGTCCGGCAAGAACGGCCATAATCCCTGACCGCCGTTTCAGGCAGACTCAAGCCCTGCGCCCGAACCGGCCAAGACCAGGCGCTAGTTGGAGGCTCACGTGATCGTTGACGTTCACAGTCACCTGTCGACGCTGGAGCAGTGGGGAACACAGATCCAGGAGGCGGTGCGAAGGACCTACCCCGACACGGTGCAGTTGCACATCACGCCCGAGCGGCACCAAGCAAACACCGCCGCCGCGGACAAGGTGATAGTTTTCGGCATCAACGCGCTGCACCTCGATATGCACACCCCCAACGATTCGATCGCGGACTACGTGCGAAGCGATCCCGACAGGCTGATCGGCTTCATGTCAATCGACCCCAACCAGCCGGACGCCCTGGACGAGCTGGAACGCAGCGCCGGCGAGCTTGGCCTACGTGGAATCAAGATGAGTCCGGTGTACCAAAACTTCGACCCGACAGGGCCGATGGCCGCCAAGATTCACGCCCGCGCCGAGGAGCTTGGATTGCCGATCCTGACGCACGCCGCCTTCCAGGGAATGAGCAAGGCGCCGATGCAATGGGCCAACCCACTCAACTACGACCCTGTAGGGCGGGAGTTTCCAGATCTCAAGGTCATCCTCGCGCACATCGGTATTCCCTGGTTTATCGACGCGATGACCATGGTGCGCAAGCACCAAAATTTCTATACCGACATAACGACGGCGTACCAGCGGCCGTGGTGGATGTACCAGGCCCTAGCCGCGTTTCACGAGTTCGGCATGATGCACAAGCTGCTCTTCGGCAGCGACTTTCCGTTCGGCACGCAGGAAGACACTCTCAAGGGCTTGAGAAACATCAACTCGGTCGTACAAGGAACAGGACTGCCGCGAATACCGGAGGAGGATATCGAAGCGATCATCCACCGCGATTCACTGGCGCTCCTGGGGCTCGACTAGCGCCGGTTCATTCGCAAACCGGTTAAGCTGCCGGCTGGTCTAAGGGCTGTCCGCTCCCGCCGGCGGTCCCCAGGCGGCAATTGCGGCTTTGGTCTTTTCGAGATTGGCGATTGGGTCTTCGTCGCCGCGAGCCATCGTCTCCAGTGTCCACGCCCCCTCGAATCTAGTCTCGCGAAGCGCCTCCAGAAACGGGGGCCAGTCAATCTTGCCGCGGCCCGGCGGCCAGTGGCGGTCCACCTCGCCGTCGTTGTTGTGAACATGCAAGGCGATCAGCCGGTCGCCGGAACCCCGGACCTCGCTTGCGAGATCGAGCCCGTTCGCGAACGCGTGGCCAGTATCGAAGCACAAACCGACGTTGTCGGCGAGTCCGTCGACCAGTTCATGTAGTTGGGCCATTGCTCCGCACGGCTGCGACCGCCCGGCGCTGAGCATGTTCTCGAACGCGAGCCGGAGTCCGAATGGTCGAGCAACATCGCCTGCTATGGCCATGCTGTCGCGGATGAGCGGTTTGGTGGCTTCGGCCTGCTCGTCGGTCTGACCTTGAGGGGCTACGTTGGGATGTACAACTATCGTTTCGACTCCGAGCTTGGCGCACGGTTCCAGCAGCGAGCGCAGCGAATCGATTCCCGCCGCTCGGACTGATGGATCGGGACTGCCAAGATTCATATGCGGCCCAAAGGGAGCGTGACAGCTTGTGGCTTTAACGCCGCGCTCAACCAGAGTTCTAAGCACCGGCCTAACGTCATACTGAGGGTCGGTCGCATCCAGATGCGGCGCCCGCGTCCACAGCTCGACCTCCACGAATCCGGCGTCGGCGATTCTCTCGATAGCCGTAGGCAGGTCGTACTTCATAAACAGGCTGGTGGCGACACTGTAGTTCATGCGAGCAGCTCCTTGTTGCGATACGCGTTGACCGACCGGTTTCGACCACGAATCCGGGAAGTGTTCCGATCATCGGTCCGCGCCGTTAGATAACCAAAACGCGTTTCGATCAAAGCCCCCAATCCCGCGGATAGCGGAACTCACGCTCGATGGTCCGGTCTGAAATCTTGGCGATGATGGGAGGACGACGCTTGAACTGGTTCCGCCGCACCATCGAGTAAACCTTGGTTACCTGCTCTTCCGGAAATCCCGCTTCGAGCAGCTCCGAGAGCCGGAACCGCTCGTCAAACATGAGGTAGAGGATGCGGTCCACGTCGTCGTAGGACATTCCTAAATCCTCTTCGTCCGATTGCCCCTCCCAAAGGTCGGCGCTTGGCGGTTTGTCGATGATGCTCACGGGCAGATTCATCGCCCTAGCCATCTGGCGGACCTGAGTCTTGAACAGATCGCCAATCGGGTTGACCGCGCTCGCAAGATCGCCGAAAAGTGTCCCGTAACCGAGCAGGATTTCCGCCTTGTTCGAGGTGCCGATCACCAGACCTCCGAAGTCCTCGGAGTGATCGTAGACGACGATCATTCGCATTCTGGCCATCACGTTGCCGCGCCGGTGATTGGAGATGTCGGGCTGCCGGTCGAAATAAGGGTTTGTCATTCCGGTTATATCGACGAGCCGGGATTCGACGCCT
>JAPOWW010000011.1 GCA_026707405.1 Chloroflexota bacterium | reverse complement strand
TCCTTGATTTGACCGACAGGACCAATTCCGACGGTCCCGAGGATGGCCTGCTGAGTGCGGCTCTCGATCCGGAGTTCAGTGATTACCCGTTTCTCTATGTCTTCTACACGACGCCGGGCGAGAGTGAGGAAGACCCAGGGGCTACGCGGCTCACGCGCTTTCCCATTGTCGATGGCCGCGCGGCACCTGAAAAAGAGCTGCTCATCCTGGAGATACCGCAAATCAATCCCCACGACTATCACTACGGCGGGGCGATCCGGTTTGGACCGGACAGGATGCTTTATCTCGGAATAGGTGACGGCCATTGCTTCAAATGCCCGCAAAGCCTCGAGAGTCTGCATGGCAAGATTATCCGCATTGACGTGCGCGGCGCGTCGGCTGAACAGCCTTATAAGGCGCCAGACGACAACCCGTTCATCGGAATGCCGAACGTGCGCCCTGAGATTTGGGCTTACGGATTGCGGAACCCGTGGCGCATGGCGTTCGATCCGCGGGACGGCAGGCTCTGGGTTGGCGATGTCGGCCAGCATGCGGAGGAAGAAGTGTCGATCGCCGCGCCAGGCGCGAATCTGGGATGGCCGGTATTCGAAGGTTTCGACTGCTTTACTGTCGATGACATTCAAGGTAACCATGAGTACGACATCACTAACGAGTATCAGTGCGACGAATTCGAAGACCTGACTGCGCCGGTTGTCAGCTACGGGCGCTCCCGAGGTTGCGCGATCGTCGGCGGGGTCGTCTATAGGGGCGCCCAAATCCCATGGATAGAGGGCGCATATCTGTTTTCCGACTATTGCACCGGGCGAATTTGGATGATCGAAATGGACGCTCAGGAAGACTGGCGCATGATCGAAATCGCAGATCTAAACTGGCCGGTGAGTTCCTTTGGAGTCGGGGTGTCCAGTGAGGTGTATGTGCTGACGTTTGGCGGCCCTGTCCTGCGCCTGGTGGAGGCTGAATCTGGATACACAACTTCATCTGCCGACCCCGTAGTTACAAAGACTTTCACGCCGCTCGCCAACCGGAATGGCGGAAGCTGAGCCTGCCGGACGTCACGCTCAAGATAGAAGAGGCGGCGGCGATTACGGGCGGAGCCAGGATCGATGTCACCAGAGGTAGTACCACAACAAAGTACGCGAGCGGCGCCCGCCGACGCCACTCGGAGTTGAAGACAGGGCATACAGCGCGAAGTTTACTTTGCCTTAGCCCACCGCGGCCGTAGGCCAAGAGTCCAGCTGCCGGTCCAATCCCATCCAGCGACTTGAAGATTCTCCCGGCAAGGCCAAACCGCTATGCGTTCCAGCGCTCGCGTGATTCAGGGCTTGGCCGCAGCCGACCCACCACGGCCCCCCAGGCATAGATGACCAACGTCAGCCAGCACGCGGGCGCGTGTAGCAGCCAGGCCGGATCGCCCGACCGTCTGTATCCGATCCATGAATCTCTTAACAGAGGCGCGATCGTCAAACACGCGATTAGGAACCACAATAGCCCGCGCTTGTGTCTACGGCCCCACTGGTCCGATCGCTGGCCGTACCGGCGGAAATAGAGATAGTCGCGGATCCGGCGAGTCTGCTTGGCGGCGAACTGACGCAACCCATCCGCGTATAGATGAACTATTCCGATTTTGACCTTTGCGAATTTGAAGCTGCCGCTACGAGTCAGACCGTCCGTCACGTCTACGTCGAAAAAGTAGTCGCGGTCTCGCCACTGTCCAAGCGCATCTCTCCGCCAGACTGTTCCGTTTGCGCCTATGGTCGGCATGAGTCCGGCTTCGAGGTCAACCGTCAAGAAATCGTCGCCGTCCACAGCCTTGACCGGCAGCGAGGTCCACTTTCCGGTAAGCATGTTCAACCTGTCGTAGTTGCCTATGAAATGGCACAGCGGGTCGTTCACGCCCAGCATCGCACAATAACGGGTAAAAGCAGGATCGCAGTCTCTCCTGGTGAACTCCCAGGGCTCGGAACCAACCAGGTCGCGGTTCTCGGCCATCGGCGCGACCAGTCTTACAAGCCAGTCGCGCTGGGGCAGGATGTTGTCGCTGTCCACCAGCGCGACGAGATCGCCGGTTGCGCGGCGCAGAGCGGCCGCCTTTCCCGCCTCTCCGGTTTTCAGAGGATTCTCGATGACCTCGGCCCCGTAGCTTAGAGCCAGCTCGGGCGTTCCATCGCTCGACCCTCCGTCGGCGACAATGATTTCTACGCGCTCTCGGGGATAGTTCTGCGTGACGATCGATTCCAAACACGCGGGCAGTGTTTGGGCAGAGTTGAGGGTAGGAATCAGCACGCTGACGGTAGGCTGATTCACGATCGCCGCCCGCCCACTACAACCAATCGGGAGATGCGAGTAGTCCCATGGAGTCCTGGTCGGCGCCCCTACAGCCCACCGCGCGTTATCGACGGCTCAACAGCTAAAACGATCACCGACACCACTAAAACGAAATCTCGGGCAAACGATACATGAGCGCAAACGCCAACATGGGCGCTGCCGCCGCGGGCGCGGCAGCCGCCAAGCACGACAGGCGCTTCGAGGACTCTGCAAACACGGCGACGGCTAGGAACACTAGAAGGCCCGCAACTACGCCCGCTCCCAAAGGATCACTGCGCATGAACCTCCACAGGAAATCCACCGGGCCGACCTCGGCCCAAACACGGATTGCCAGGTCTTGCTCCGGAGGTAGGTTTCCATCGTGGTCCTTGAAACGGCCGTCGGGATATTGATCTTGAAGTCCTGCGCCTATGTGGACTTCCCCCGTTTCCCCTTCCGGCAAGAAGAACTGGAATTCCAGGATGTCGTCGGATTCGACATCCAGTGGATCGAATTCGATGCGCGTCCACTTGTCTTCAATCTTGGAGGGAACCGGCACCAATGCCTCTCGAACGAGCGCATCCGTTCTTTTCGACCACACTCGCACCGCAATTCGGACGGGGGTCTCCGATCCGGACGTTAGCGGCAGCTCTATTGTTGTGAGCGTGACGGCGCCCGTTTTGATTGTCTGGCTCACAGGGAGTCCGATAGGCCCCATACGAAACTGCGAGACGTTGGTGGTTTCCAGATGAGGAACACTTCGCAATCTCAGAACTAGCATCCCGACCGCCGCGACAATCACCACGATTGCTATCGCCACCGGCAGATGACGCTCGAACCGCGCGCTCCGCAAGCTCAAGTTCCAAACCCTCGAACGACTCGCCGGACAGGAGTCACGGAGAGGATAAGCCCGATCAGGCTCAATCCGGATATCGCATATCCGATCACGACGTATTTCTGCAATTCATAACTAACCGTGATGGTGCCGGGCCCTGAAGCAGGTAAGTTCCAGGAGTTGAAGAGAGAATCGGGCAAGCGCTCGAGCGGTTTCCCGTCGAGGGCGGCCTTCCAGTGAGAGGATGCATATTCGCGCAAGATCAGACGGTCCGACTCTTCGCTGCCTTGCAATTCAATTTCGTACCTGGTCGGAGAAGACCTTCGCCACTCCGGTTGAGATCCGCCGACGTCTACCAGAGGCGCGGGAACGCCGAGGATGTCGAAACTCCGGATGAGTTGTCCACCCGAACGCTCTCGTAGCCCGGGAAGTGACGCAATGGTCTCGGCCAGACGCTCACCCTCCCGGTCGTCGGCAGCCAGCGCAATGGCGCCCACGCCCTCCGCACGCAGTAGATCTGCGAACCGGGAAGGATCGGCCAAAGCGTTATCGGCGAGCGAGCGAACCGGAGTCAGGGCATACACCAACACGCGGGCGCGCATCGATCCCGCCACAGCCCCCCGGACGATTCGAGACGAACCCCAGGAGGTTGTCCGGTTGGGTTGGTTGAATACCAGGACCGCCGCGTTCGGGTCCGACGTTGGCCTGAACTCATCGGTAAATTCGTAGTACTCCCGAGGAAATACAGCCGGCACATAACCGGGGAAATCGGTCTGAAAGAGGGACCGTTCGATTGCCGGTCGCATCCACACGACCATGGCGGCAGCCACCGTCGCGACCGCTAGCCCACCCATCCAGCGTTTCAGCGGCCATTCTCTCTTAGCCGGCAGTCCCGCCACGGTCGGAACAATCCACGTAATGCCCAAGGCGTAGCCCATGGGAACCAGCGCTCCAACCTTGTCCGGTTCCCGTATCAGCCAGCCAACTGGAGCAGATCGCACTATCCACTCGTATATCTGATCACCGCCGGGAAGGCTGCTCAAACTCATCAACACGACGAAGGCTCCCGTTACCCCGCCGACGAAAAACCACGTCGATCGGCGGCGGTCGAAGATTGTCGCCAGCACAAGCGAGCCGACGCCGAGCAAGCTGGACACAGACCACCCGACCGCGGCAAAGCCGGACGGCCGAAAGTTGACGCCAAAGAAATGATGTGCCGTCAGCGTGAGGGTATTCCACAGGGTTTGGGTTTGGGTGGAGACGATCACCGGAGCCGACTCGTAAGCATAGGGCGGCCCGACCTGCCCTCCCACAATGAGAGTTGAAGCGGCAGGAACCCACACGAACGCCCCTGTGACGGTGACTGCCAAGGCGTAAGCGACGCCGATCTTGAAGATCGTCTTTCGGCTGTTCGACCTCTGAGCGAATCGAACGACCCACAGGAGACCCACTACCAAGACGGTAATCGCGAGATAGTGAGGGCCTGCCGCAGAAATCAACATAGTGGCAAGCCCAGCCCCAACGGCCGGCGGCCACCGCCCGCTGCGAATCGAATACGCCATCAGACCGATAGCCAGAGGCAATCCGAGTGCGGAGAGCGCTATGCCGAGCTGCTCCAGGCGGCCCAAATACCACGGATTCGCAACCCAGAACACCGAGCCGAGAGTAAGTCCCAATGACTCGCTCACGGTCAGGCCACCGGTGCCTCGCGAGGGGCCAAGGAGCAGTCTTAAGCCAACCCATGCAGTCACGTAACCAATCAGCGTCCATCCGACGACTATTGACTTCATGATCGCCGCGCTGGACAGCCCTGCAAGCAATCCGACAGTAACGAAAGGCGCGTGTGTGCCGAGCGATCCTATAGAAACCAGAACGCTATGGCGGTTTGGGTCCCAGGCCGGGTAGAAAATGTGCGGCAACAGGTCGGCGTGTAACGGGTAAGTGAGGTCGCCCTGGAGAATCTCACCAGGTGTGACGATGACCCGCCACCACGCCGCAATTACGACGGCCAGTCCAGCTAGGAAGATTGCGGGAACATACAAACGATCGCCGCCGAGAATTGAATCGGCCCGCGCCAGATTGCTGACGCTCCATTCAAAACGGGATTGCCGCGTCATGAAATTGCCTCGGACTCGCGCAGGGTTTCGGTATTACTCAATAGACCCCGCGGCGAGCGGGTCTTCAAAAAATTCGAATCTAAAGCCTCCGTCCGGGCTTACATGGACTCGCAAAACGGGCAGAACGATACGCTCACTCCCATCAAGCGTAAGCCGCACCGCCAGCACGTAGGATCCTGCAATCAGCTCACTGGTCGAGGACTGCGCAGGGAGGAATTCACTGCCTCCGGTAGACCACTGCAAAGCACCCGTTTCTAGGTTCAAATCGTATTCAACTCTGAGATCGTGAGCTGATGGGTCCACCTGTCCGCTGTACCAGTGGACAGGTCGATCCTGCAATGCAGGCACTGCCCATCGCGTGCCGTCGTCGGCGATTAGCACCCAGTCCTGCCCGGTCCAACCGTCAGAATCGCCAATCTCAAATCTAGTACCGAAGCGGATGCTATGTTGGTCCACGCGTGATTCCTCGATGTCGATCCAAAGGGCCGCAATTCCCCGTCGGATGGCGCCGTCTTCGACATCGCCGACGGCATAGACGGTGTTCTCCGCCCGTGACCAGACAGGTGATCGTAGATGCGCCGGTATCACGGTAGGAGATAGCCGCGAGGGTAGGATCAGGAAGTCGAGGTCCTGATCGTTATAGGAATACAGGCCTAGAGTGCTTCGTACGTGCGCCGGATCGCCAAGATCACCGTATAGCAGCGCTCCTTGCAAAGCGGCGGCCATCGAAAGTCGGTCGAGCGGATGAACCACCGGTGGAATATAGATTCTCGCGCCTCTGCCCGTCAGGTAGCGGAGTTCGGTGAACGATCCCGGAGGCGGGCTCGCGACAAGCTCGGAAAATGGCTCGAGGACTTGGTATAAGGCACCCGTCTCGCTTTGAACGAGCGGCTTGAAATACTCCGGCCTTTCCAGCCAGTCCCTGGATCTCTCAGGTAACCCGTCCACCCACATGGGGGTTGCATGAACATAGCCGACTCCCAGTCTCCGAACGGCATCCGGGTCGAGGTGCTCGATAGCGTCAAGATATTCCGGACCACGAAGCCCTACATACTGCGTAAAGTCAACGTAACCATAGGGCGATGGTCGTCCCGACGCGACTGAAATCGCCATCGGATTCGGAGACAGGATCGAGGCGTTTCCTGCTAGATGGTCTTTGATATAGGACACTAGTTCCGCCGGAACTCCGGCCAACTCCGCCCGGCCCATGATGCCTGCATGGACCCTGCGCGTCTCGGCCGTTGGAATCGCAATTTGCGGACCGTTTTTTGCGGCGAACCACAGATTCGCCCCCGAACCGGCGACCGTGGGCCAAACCACGATGACGGCAAGCGCCGCGCAGGCAATCCTGAAAGGCCATCGCTTGAGCCGGGCCAGAAAATATCCAATCACCAGGATCGTCGCGATGAGAAGAAGATTTCGAAAATGCCCCTGCAGTCGTAGATTGTCGAAACTCGAGAATTCATATTCGACGAACAGGCCCACTGTCCACATTGCCAGACCGGCCCCGGCAAGAAGCAAGCTCATCAAACCGGCTCGCCAACCGAAGGCCACTAGCGCCACCAGCACCAGCGGACCGATGCCCAGAATTCCCAGGTTCCCGGGTAGGCGATCGAAAACTAAAAGGTCTGTAAGACTTGGCAAATCCGGCCATACGAACGCCAATCCGGACTCACCGCCCGCGCTGCGAAAGACGGTATCAAACAACACTCCGCCGTAGACTACCGCCAGCAAAATCGAGACCGCTATCCCGGCCGTGCCGACCCCCAGGTCTGAAATACGAGACTCGCGCACGCGAGCGAAGCGGAAGGCCACGACTATGGCCCAAATCAGCGCGAAGGCGGCAAAAATCGGCTCGTCGAGCAGAATGAGGTAAGCGCCGAGCATGGAAGTCGCTACGAGTCCCACGACGGGGCGTGCACCACCCGCGACCAGCCGCTCAACCAGTATCAGCAACAGCGCATACGACATGGAAAATGCCGGATTGAAGATGTTAGGAGGACTCGCCTCGACCGGCGCCATCCACGGCACCCCGGCCCCAGGAAGGTAAACATCCAGAAGCGAGGCTCGAATGCCTGCCTGGGGCAGTCCGGCGGGCGCCGCGGCCAGCAAAGTCCAGGGTTGATCTCCGACGACCACCAAAGTCCACGCCCCGGCGCTGAGCATCAGCGGCACGGTCAGGATCAAGGACCACAGCGATCGATTGCAGGCGACCAGGCTCCCCACTATCAGAAAGAGAGCCGTAACCGAGAAGGCGCCCAGTAGCTCTGTTACGAGAACGTAGCCCAAGCCCGTTCCGGCCTCCAGCGCGCCGATGATGAGATCGGGACCGTAGTGGTAGAACGCCGGCTCGTTTGGATTCCATGGAAACGCCGGGGGAAAGTTTCCTGCCATCATCGACGCTGTCAAGGGAACGTGTACGCCTATGTCGGGAACCCACAGTAGTTGACGAGCGCTGAGCGCTATCCAGAACACCGGTAGAAAGATCGCCGCGAATGTCGCGGCGGCGGATAGGGTGGGTCTGGGCTCGACGCGCTTTTTCCAAATCAACACCACGGTTAGCATGGCGGCGACAGACCATGCCAGGATCACGCCAATTGCGCCGGGCGCGACATAGAACGCGGCGTTTACCAGAAGGCCCCAAAAGGCAAGTCCCGCAATGAGTCCTTGAGCAGCCGCCAGATAGCCCGGCTGCTGTCCCAGAAGCCCGCGCACGATGACATAACCGAATATGGCGATGGCAACGACCTGTACTGCAAACAACGCGAGTCCAGGCAGTAGCCCAACGTCCACTAAAGGCAAGGCCTGCTCCTAGCTTGGCCCGATTAGGGGGCGCGCTTGCGGCATACTATCGTGCCGTCGCCATTTGGCATTCGCTTTGGAGTCCATGTGGGGACAAACAACCCGCGCGATCTAGAATCCGAAACGCCCACCCCGCCGTCCGAGAGAATAGGCCCGAGAACTCGCTTCAACATGGCGAGGCAGACCGACCCATACGATCTAGAAAACCCGGTGCCGCTCGACGCCACCGCAGGCGTAAAGCGCGGACGTTTGGCAGCGATCCTGGATGTAGGTTGCGATACAGGGCGCCTTGCCGCAACGCTCCGTCGGAAACACGGTCAGCGCGTCGTTGGAGTTGATGTAAACGGCAAAGCGCTTCTGGTGGCAGCCGAGCGCGGCGTGCCGGTGGTGAAATTCGACTTCGAGTATGCGCGAGGCTCGCCCTCAAGAAAGAACTCCTTCGCCGGCGCGATTCTTGGCGATGTGATCGAACACGTTCGGAATTCCGGACCACTTCTCAGACAGATCGCCAGTCTGGTCGCGCCCGGGGGGTTGTTCATCGCCATCTCGGTGCCAAACGTCGCGTTCATCGAAACCCGATTGCGTCTTCTGTTTGGGCGATTCGATTCCACCGACGCGGGGACGCTCGATCGAAGCCACCGTCGGTTTTTGACGCGCTCGTCGGTGGTTGAAACCGTACGCAGCGCAGGTTTGGAAATCGAGAGAGTTGAGCCTTACACAGCCAACCGGTCGGTTCAATTCCTGAAACCGCTGTGGAAGATAATGCCGGGCCTGTTCGCCTATCAGATCATGGTTCGTGCGCGTCGTCCCGTTAGAGAGACCTACTCCCCGCCTCACTAATTACCAAAAGACGACCACGCGAACCAGGGCACGCCACATCCGGAAGAGGAGATTGAGAGGGCGCACGCATATTGTCGCCAGAGGACTACCGAGTTCGCTCAGATCGAGGCTGCCGGTCATACCGGCGAGGAGCTCGCGGTCACCGGCTTTACGGAGCTCCTGCACAGCATGGCGGGCGTTTGATATCTCGCGTACGTGGCCGGCCAGCCATATCCACGCCTTGAATTTGCTCGCAACCAGGCCCGGACCGCGGCTGACACAGTAGCCCCATACCGCCAGTTCAGCCAAAACCAGAACAGGTCCCAACAACAGGAGCGTTGGGACTCTGAGAACCTTGAAAAGCGAAGCGTATCGGTTTCGTTCCAAGACATATAACTTTTGGGCCGAAAAAGAAGGTTCGAAGCTATGTGTTACGACCGCCTCGGGTTCGTACAAACACTTGAAGCCGGCTAAGGCGCCGCGCAAAGACAAGTCGGTGTCTTCGTAATACATGAAGAAGGACTCGTCGAATCCCCCGAGCCGCCGAAACGCGCTCTTACGGCCAACCAGGGCCGCACCTGACATCCCGATCACAAATTCGCGCTGCGCGAAGGATACCGCCGACTGATCGTAGCCCCGGCAGGTCGTAATACCCGTGACGTGAATCGTGTTGCCGCAAGTGTTTATACGCGCCGGATTTTGCCTGATGAGAATCTTCGGCGTTACGAACGCTGCCGATGGATTCTCCTCCAGAGCGGCGATTGAGGCCTCGAGCCAACTGGGCGAGGCGCGCGCATCCTGATTTAGAAAGGCGATGAATTCACGGCTTGACCGTTCGGATCCGATGTTCGCACCGAATCCGTAACCGTAGTTCTCCGGCAAGACGATGAGCTCAACGGCGGGACTGCCCGATTTAACTAACTCCGGCGTGCCGTCGCTCGACGCGTTATCGACCACGACGACGTGCGGACTTCCCGCGCCGTTGCCAACAAGACATTCCAGACACTCCTGGATCTCGTCGGCTCCATCATGCGTGACTATTACAACCGTTACCCGGTCCAATACCCCAGATGGGGTTTCGTCGTTCAGGGCGCGCTCGCCTCAGCCCCTCCGGACGCGCCGGCACTATCCGACTCCACACTCCGCAGCCGCGCCTCTAGAAGGGCGTTTTCCTGGGCCAAAGTCTTAATCTTGGATTGCAGACCGGTGATGATCACACCCAGGTAGATACCGACCACCGCCACGACGCCGAAACCAAGCGTAAACACGCCCGACGGAGCATAGGTGACTCCCAGGCGGCGCGTAAGCCAGATCATCCAACCGAATCCCCAGGTCGCCGTCACCACAAATAGCAGGATCGCCCCGACGAACACGATGGAATAACTCTCGCGGAGCATACGTAACCGGATCAACGTGACAACGAAGGCTATCGCGACCAACGCCGCCACAATCAGGAGCAATTGCCCACTCTGCATAGTCACACTCGCAAGCTTGGAGAAATCGTAGCTAGTCAGTTCGCCGACGACCGGTGGCAAGTGTCGCCGTCGCTATCGCCCACGAGGCGATAATCATATAAGAGAGGGATCTGCCAAAGGTCAGCGAAGTTGCTCCACCGGTTCGCGGACGCAGGCTGACATCCAACTCGACAACCTTGAAGCCGTGATTCGATAGTAGTGCAAGCGAGCACGGCTCCGCCGCAATCTCGGGATAGTGTTTCGCGAGGAACGACGCCGCGCGGCGATTGTAAATCCGAAGCCCGCAGGTTGGGTCGGTAAACCGCTGGCCTGACGCAATCCAGATCAGAAGTCGGAGCCACCAGCTTCCCAACCGCCGAAGGAAAGTGAACGTATAGCTCTCCAAGTCGCCGGCAACTCGAACCCCGGCCACAACGTCCGCGCTGGAGTCCCGGATTCGCTCCACCATCTTCCGCACGAACTTGGCAGGGTGCTGCCCGTCCGCATCAAACTGAACGACAAAGTCGAAGTCGCCGCGCTGAGCGTACTTGAACCCGGTCTGAACTGCCGCGCCAACTCCCAGATTGAATGGCAGCCGAGCAAATTCGACTCCCTCGTCCAGAGCAATATCCGTCGTGAGGTCGCTGGAGCCGTCGTCGACGACCAGAACAGAAGCAAATCCAGCTTCACGCCGAACGTCCGCCAGCGTCGCGGCAAGGCTGTCCTGCTCGTTAAACGCCGGAATCACGAGCAAGACTCTAGGTGTTGCGTTTTCTTCGCCCATGTCCAGTAGATGCTCGGTGACACATGGCCCCAGAGGTTGGCTAGAATGCTACCCGATCCGCCGAGTCCCGCGGTATTCCCGGTAGCCGCGTGACGTTTCCTTATATAGCCTCGCCGCGGAAGTCACTGTAGTGTTGTCTGTCAGAGGAGAATTGTTGCGCCCTCTCGCGACTCACAGCAATAACAACCTGTCTGAGGCGATCATCGGAAGACTCCGGCGCCTCGATCTTCTACTCGCCGCGGCGGTCACGCTTGTCGCAGCCATCCACGTGTCGCTGCTCGTCTTTTGGAATCCAAGCGTCCCCGCTCCCGATCCGGATGGACTCGGCAATATCGCTCACTTGCTCCTGGAGGGACAAGGCTATCGCAACAACATCGGCCACAAACCATCGGCCTACCCAGCGCCTGCGTCCACAACAGTCCTCGCGGGAGTATTCGCGGTCGGGGGCGATAGCCCGCTCTCGATCCATGCCTACAACGGCGTAGTGTTGGTAGGCACTGTTCTGCTCACCTACTACGCGGCGAGACAGCTAATCGGTCCGTGGTTCGCAGCTGCTTCCGCCCTGCTCGTCGCAACCTATGTTCCGTTGCTCGGAGGAATCCTGCTGCTTCGATACGAGGGAATACAGGGCTTCTTTACCGTCGCCGCCGTGGCTTTGACCCTTAGTGCACTAAAACGCCCGGGACAGTTTCGGGGAGGTCTCGCCGGCGTGGCTTGGGCGGGCAGCCTGCTCGTCAAGCCGGTTGTGCTTTTCTTCCCCCTAATCGCTGCGCTCTGGGTGCGGATTGCGGGCGGCCCGAACGCCAGAAGTACGGCTTGGTGGCTTGCCGGAGCCTTCATCGTCGTCACACTGCCGTGGGCCATTCGAGTGGTCACCAGCACTCATTCGACGGCTCTGGGTTTCCTGCCGCTCCTGATCGGCGCCACTTACTCCGAAGAAGCTCATCGCGACATGCACGAAGTCAACGCCTTTGTAGATGAGATTCGTGATGAGCGAGATCCAGCCGCTGATCCGGTGGGGTTTGAGCTGGACATGGCGGGCCGGTTTTTCAACAAGGTGGTCGAAGACCCTGTCGCCTATGCAGGAACCATCATCGGCGCGTCAATCAGATTCTGGCAGAGTCCGGAGGGCGAATGGACCAACCAGATTCCTGGTTCGGGCTTGGTGAAGAACATAAAGGAAATGTGGGACTACCGAGGATTCCGAGCCACGCATATAGTCCCACTTGTGATCGCGGGCCTTGGCGCTTTCGGCGCGGTCGTTTCCAGGAGACGGGAAGCCGTATTCCTGGTGGCGTTCCTCGTCTTCTTCACACTGGTGTATGCCTTCACGTTCAACAACACCCGCTATTACTTGCCGGTCTGGGCGGTTGCGGCTGTTCTCGCGGGATTCGGTCTTGAGCGCATCTGGACTCTCCTCAGAGGGCTGCCCCCCGGATTGCTATTTCCCGCCACGGCGTTTGCACTAGCAATCGGACTGAGCCTGGCGGCTGGACCGCCACAAGGCCCCAATATTCTGCGCAACGGAGAGTTCGAAAGTCCCCTGGCAGACTCGTGGACGTTAGAGACCTGGGGAGAGTTTCCAATTCCCCGGGAAATGGATGTTATGCGAGAAAACGGAATGACGTTCTTGAGGATGTCTCTGCAAGGACAACCCCTTGAGACGGGGCAAAGGGTGGTTCAAAAGATAGCGGTTGAAGGGGGAAGGAGGTATAGAGTCAGTCTGGACTATCGATACGCCCCCTCCATAGCCGGTTTCGAAGGCAACCCTGCCGAAGCCGTGGCGTTCGACGTAACCAGCCAAGACTTGGCGACCACGCGGCTTTTCGTTGGCAGATGGCGGCTCCGACCCGTCTATTCAAGATGGGAGCACGCCGAGTTTTACTTCAAGCTGCCTGAGAATGGCGAATTCGCAACCGTGAATCTTGACCTGAGGTGGAGCTCGCCCCCAATTGATATTACAAACGTGACAGTCAACCTCGATCCCGGCCTGCCAGGGTCCCTGCGTCCCTTCGGTGGATTCCTCGGGTCCTATTGGCTGCCCAGAGTGGGCGTCGCCGTTCTTCTGGCCATTGCGGCGTACTTTGCATCCAGACTCGAATACGTTCGCCGCATGGATGTTGCGGGTGCAACCGTCGCAACGGGAGTAGCAGTCCTGATCGCGTTTAACCTGTTCTACGCGTGGCGGCTGCTATGGCCATACCTATTGAATGCTTGAGTTAAGCCGTAGTCCTTCTTGATGCGAAACTACGATGGGCGCAGACTCGGATTCAGAAACGGTCGTCTCGGATCAAGACTGAAAGAACATACAAACACAGCTACCAGGCCAGCTCTGTGATAGCGGTCAATTGAGAAGGATCCAGATCCCCGCAATCGTCCGCGACAATCTCGTCTACCTGCCGTTCTTCGCCGCGGTGAGCGTTCTGAACTACTCGTTCCAGGTATACATGGCGCGCACGCTCGCTCCTGGGCACTACGCGGCCCTAATTGCGGCGCTATCTCTGCTGGCGATACTCTCCAGCCCCAGCGCAATTATTGCCAACCTTAGCGCCAGGACCGTCGGGACATACTGGTCGGCAGGGTCGGTCGTCCGCTTACGGCACATCCTTGCCCGAGTATGGGTTTGGCTCGGCTCCGCTTCGGTAGCGTTGTCATTGATATTTGTCGCACTGTCATGGCCGATAGCGGAAGTCCTATCGATCGAATCCATATGGGTTGTGATTTGGGCTGCTATCGCCGTTGGGCCGGCGTTGCTGTCTCCTCTCCTGGCCGGAATGTTGCAGGGGGCACGATCGTTCGCTCTCTACGGCGCCTTTGGCGCCTTCGGCGCGGGGACGAGGCTGGGTATCGGAGTGTTGCTGGTCGGACTCGGTTTCGGCGCCGCCGGAGCGATGGCGGCGACTCCCGCTTCCGGATTTCTCGCGATCGCCGCCGGCTACGCGGGATGGCGATGGCTAATGCGTGGCAGGTCGAGCGACGACAAAGAAAACCTGACGATCCAACTTCCGATTCGCGGCCAGCTTCAGGTGGCTGCAATCGGCGCGGTGCAGATATTGCTCTTCAATCTCGACATATTGTTCGTCAAGGCGCAATTCGACGAACAGATTGCGGCTGACTATTCGGCCGCCGCGCTGGTAGGACGAACTATCTTCTTTGCCGTGAGTCCGCTGGCTACCGTCCTGCTTCCAAACGTGGTCCACAACGCCGTACGCGGAGAGAACTCGCTCGGCATTTTCGTATTCAGCCTGTCGGCCGTTATCGGACTATGCCTGATCGGCGTTTTGGTCGTGTTCTTGCTTCCCGATCTGATCTACAGGGTGGTATTCGCCGACGTTTACCTGCCCTATCTGGACGTATTGCGGGCTTACGCGCTGTCCGGCTCGCTGCTTTCCATCATCATGCTGCTTGCCACATTTCACATCGGCGTCTCTAATCTCAGAATCTGGTTGCCGATGTCCGTTCTACTGCCGCTACCCATAGTCAGCTACGCGATATTCAACGCCAATCCCGGTCAAATCGCCTGGGCGATGGTGGCATCCCTCACCGTCTACACGGTCTATATTGCCTGGGAGACATTCAGGTTCGCAGCCGGACGAGGCGATCGGGAGTCACCTCCGGGCACCGTTTCCTAGCGCTATCTCGAATTGAAGCGCCGCCCGCCCCTTTACGCCATCACAGCGGCCACGGCTCGAGCGCATTGAATACGCCAAAGAGCACCCATGCAGCCGAGCCGGCGATGAGCAGCGCCACGACTACGGCCTCCGGCAAAGCTCCGCCGGCCGTCCGCGCCGCCCGTAGGGAAACCCAACCGGCGCCGATAACCAGAGCCGCTGCCGTTGCCGCAAGAAACAACCGACTGATGACCGGTGTGCGAAGCATCGACATCACGACCGAGCGCGGTGTCGACCGGCGCCATAGCTGCAAAACGAGATCGTTGTCTCCGCTTCCCGGGTCGCCGTATATCGACGCCTGGCCGTCCCTGTAGCCGTCGACGCGATTACCCTGCAAGTAGAGTGGACCCGGCGAGTCCGCAGGATTCACTATCTGAATAGCTATGCCGGAATTAACTACCGACACGTGTGGAGGTATCTCTATAGCCACCTCGCCGCTAGGCTCAACTTCAACAAGCTGCTCAAATAGGACAGTCTGCTCTGAGCCACTCTTCTGGAGAATGCGAACGATGGACCTGACACCGGATGTCGGCCGGTCGATCCAAACGGCCGCCTTCGTTAGCGGCTCTGACATTTCGCCTAGCGACTGCTCGGCGGCGGCGCCCGGGGGCAGCGGCCCGTATTCGAGATTGAAGTCTATTGCCGGAACCGACGGCCACTCCCGCTCGGCAGTGGCAAGCGCATACCCGCCCGAAAGCAGGGTGATCAAACCGACCAGCGCGGGCAGCAATCGCCGCCAGAGCGGCATCCTGCCGCCGGATTGGATTGATAGAGTGGCTCGCAAGCCTGACATCACTGCTTCTTTAGCTAAGGGCCGCGATAAATGATAGGCAAGCGAAGCACGCTGGTCTGTATCGCCGCTTTCACATTGGGGCTTGCGATAGTAGCGGCGGTCTATGGCTTGGTGCTCACCCAGCCCGGCGACTTGCAGCAGCGCGACCTGTACCCGTCGCTGTACTTGGAAAGGGTAATCGAACACTCCGTATACCCGCTGTGGTCGCCGCGCGGCACGTTCAATATCGCCGGTACAGGACGACTGCCTATAACCCTCATTCTGGTGGGGTTTGCCAAATTGTTCGCCCTCGACGGCGCCACCTACGCGAGACTGATCATTCTCTGGATCGTGTTAGCCGCCTACACGAGTGGATTCCTCGGCTTCTTTCTCCTGTCACGATGGCGACGGGGAGGAGGCGGGAACGTTCCGGTCGGAGCGTTGGCCTGCGGAGTGGTCGCTGCTGTAAACCCGTGGACAATCGCCAGACTCGAGCATAGCTGGATGATGGCTCAATGGGCCGTCGTACCGATCGTCGTCGGAGCGTTTGCCGAGGGTCTCCGCACGGGGCGCAAAAGGTGGATTCTGGGTTCCGCTCTGATAATGGCGGCGTTCGGCACGGCCCAACCGCACTACCTGGTCATTTCGACCGCGGTTGTGTTCTTGACAGCCGCCGTCGTTGCCGTCTGCGGCCCAGGAAAACCGGTCAGGCACTTCGCCGACTTCGGACTGTGGGTATTGATCCTCCTTCCGATCTCGGCGCACTTCATCGCCCCTTACGCGGCGGCGCGGCTCCTTGCAGGAACGGGTGATCCCGCCTACACGCTGACCGACCAAACCCTGACTACCATCTCCAGATTCCAGGACTTGCCCGGAACGTTACTTGGCACCGGCAATTTCAACTGGCAGGACATACTGGCCCCCTCCGGCCCGGAGAGAGTCATATGGTCGATGGCAGCATGGGTGATCGCTTTGACACCGCTCGGCACAATCCTGCTGACGGGATGGAGGCGGCCGGCCATTGCTCTGGCGGCAGGCGGGTATCTGGTGGCTGTTTTCCTGTCGATGTCGCATTGGGAATGGACCGCCGAGCTGTTCCAGCGAGCGATCAACGACGTGCCCGGATTCTGGGTATTCCGGGAGCCTGACCGCACCACAGGCTTAGTCGTATGGTCTCAGGCGCTCGCCCTGGGGATGGTGGCAACGAGCCTCACGGCCTGGCGACGTCCGAGGCTACGAACCGTGGGACGCTGGGCGACTATGGCCTATCTTGCGGCCGCCGCAGTGTTTCACGCAGCCCCCGCAACGGTAAACGCTCTTTGGAAATCCGACGGGTCGAACTACGTTCCAAAGCCGCTCCCTGAAGACTACCGGCGGGTGCTGCGAGCGGTGGACCGTAGCGCGGGTCCAAACGGCCGCATTCTCGTCGCTTCGTCGGACGAACGGGAGCCTAACTGGGACAAGACTCGAATAGTCAGACTTATGGAGGCCGCCAGCATTGAATCGCCCAGCATCACCGGCGATACGCGGTCTCCGGTCCCGCCCTCGCCCGTCTCTGGGCGGTGGTTCGAGTTCTTTTACTCGCTCCCGGGAAACGAGGCCGTTGACGCGGCCCGCAATGCCGGCTTTGACCGTATCGTGGTCGTCCGCGACCACGATGCAGGCGAACTCACGTTTTCCGCAATCTCTCAGGCGCCCGGCGTGCAAAACGTCGCCGCCGGACCCAACATCTGGGCGGGCGAGCTTTCCGACGGCGGGCCCCCTACCATCCAGGCCGGTCTTCCCATCCTCGTCACTGACTTGACGTTGACTACGGATGCGAGGGAAGTGGTCGTGCTCGCCAATCATTCGGCGGCGTTGGAGCATCCCGGAGCTTCCATAACGTCCGCCTCGACCGCCGAAGCCGCTATCGAACAGTCATTTGCCGAGCTTGGACCGTCTAGCGTCAGACCAGTAACCGATTGGTTTGAATTCCGCAGCCGGCGCGGAGGTTGGATACGAGGCGGCGCGTACGCCGACGAGCGCCAGACCTGGCAAGCCGAACTCCGCCGACTGGGACTCGAGTCATGGAGCGCCGACTACGATCTGGGCATCGCCTTTACCCCGCCCGGAGAAGAGCGAGATCGAATGACCATCAACACCCGGGACGCACGCGGAGGGACGACGGTCAGAACGGAGGAGTCGGGCGCGCGAAGGATCTACACTTACGACGCGCCGACGGTGTGGCTGCGGGTCTTCACAAGCCCGGAATCGGACTGGCTCGACATAGAGTGGCAAGGCGGCGGTAGGCGGATCGATACGAACTCGCTCGAAGCAGCCTGGCGGTGGGTCGAGATTGGAGCGATCGGGAGGGACACAATTTCGATTGTTCCCGGCCCCGGATTGGCGGCTGTCAACGCCGTCGGATTCGCGCCGGCCGGCTGGAGTCCCGAAGATCGATCGCCGTCCGTCCAATTTGTTGATGCAGAAGTCGAATATCAGCGCCTGTCTGCGACGAGATATGCCGCGAGCCTGACCTCCGAGCAAGGATTGGTCTTCGTACTGCTCCGCGAGGCCTACGATCCGCTTTGGCGGGCCAAGCTGGATGGAAGAAGTATCAAGCCTGTGCTGGCGGACGGACTCTGGAACGGATACGTGATCCCCGTCGTGGAGGGAGGCGTCACAAATGTCACGTTCGAGTATGCGGCCCAACGGTGGTACGACGTCGGGATAGGAATATCGTTGGCAAGCGCTCTGGCGTTGGGCGCTCTTTGGGCGATTTTCGTGGTCCGCGGTCACAGGAGACGGCGCGTGTCATGACAGCACCCAGCGCTGCGGCCGAGACGGTCCGACACGACCCGGTTTGATGGCCCGCCAGCGAGACGGGTATCGTTCATGCGAGAAAGTGCCTGCACCCAGTTGGGGAGAGTAGACCTGATGCGCGTCGGCCTTGTGACCCTCTGCTCGCCCCGCGGTGAGCGAGACCGGAATCTTGAGAAGATCCTCGAATTCGGCAAACAAGCCGCCGAGAAGGGCTGTCAACTCGTACTGTTCCCCGAATACTCGGTCAACGGAAGCTGGGTAACTTACGACCGCGAAGCCGACCTTGCCGACTTGCACAGCCAGGCAGAGCCGATACCTGGACCGACAACGCAAATCATCGCTAGAGCGGCCCGTGACCTCGGACTAGCCTTCGGAGTGGGCATCGCGGAGAAGGGGTTGACGCGCAAGCCGTTTAACGCCTACGCGATCATCACCAGCGAGGGAGTAATTCATGTCCAGCGCAAGCTGCAGCCAACCGAGAGCGAGATCGCCTTCTATCGGGGCGGCGGCGACGCGCTGGAGACGTTCGAGCTTGGCGGTGTGCCGTTCGGGGTAACGATCTGCGCCGACAACGAGACTCCAGCCATCCATGACCGCCTTTGCGAGAAGGGCGCCAAGGTGATCATCGAACCCCACTACGATTGCGTGAAGAAGTTTCAGAACGTCGGCAACACTTGGGAAGAGCTGATCGAGTTCAACAGGGTAGGTACTCTGCGACGCCGCGCCGAGGAGCTTTCACGACGGCTGGGCGTGATCTCGATGTATATCGACGCCAAGGATCCACGAGAAAGCATTTCGGACCGGAAGGACTGGCCGCACTACGTCAACGGAAAGAGCGCGGCTTTCGGACCGGACGGCGAGCTTCTGGCCGAGAACGCCGGAAACGAGGAGTCCTTGCTGGTCGTCGATATCGACCTAGCCTGACACTGGCGGCTGTCGGCTACTTAACGCAGTCCCCGAACGTTGCCACGCTTTTCGGCAGCTTGCCGTCCGGAGTCCAGCACGCTTCACGGATATCCACGGCCACCGGTCTGCGCTCGCGCATAGACTGGACCGCCTTCTCGAATATCAATGTCGGAACGCTAGCCTCCCATACATCCATCGGATTGGGACCGCCTTCGAGGCACAGCTTTGCGAACATCTCCATCTCTTCATCGAATCCGGCGCGGTAAGGCTTTCCTGAAGCGTCATTCAGTATCCCCGTACCTTCTGAGTAGATTTCCTCGAACCCCTCTGCATCCGTGCCTTCGAATACGAGGCTGCGAAACCGGTTGGTCGCCGCGCTCACGGACCCCGCCAGCACTTCGCCGTAATACTTGGGAACGATGCCGCCGGACCCCACATCGCTGAAAACCGAATTCGCCACTCCGCCGTTCTCAAAACGGATGACGATGGTGCTCGTACTGGTGGGCTTTCCGCCGTAGCCCATCGCGTAGATTTCGACGGGCTGCGACCGCATTACGTGCCAGATCCAATACAGAGCGTAACCGCCGTTATCGAACACGCCGTCCGCGCCGTAGGGGCCTTCCGGATCATCGACCCGATGCGCGCCGGGACCGGCGTCCGGACCGAACATCACCTTGTTTCGGCGGTTTTGCTCCGGCGGGATGCGAACGGTGAAGAGGATGAAGTAGGGCTTTTCGATTACGTCCCGCAGCCTGATCGTCACCGGCGAGTGCTTGAACCACCACGCCCCCATGTATTGAACGTCCGATTCACTCACTGACTTTTGGATCGCGTGCGCCTCGGCGACCGTCATCATCGGCGGCTTTTCGCAGAAAACGTGCTTGCCCGCAGCGACTGATTCGAGCGATATCTCCGCGTGAGTCGAATGCGTTGAGCAGATGATGACTGCGTCGACCCCCGGATCGGATAAAACTCGACCAAGGTCCGTCGTGTGGTAGCCGGCCCCGCCTTCTTCGGCGCGCTCGCGGGCGGCCGACTCGATAACGTCCATCGTCGCCGTCAGCTGCATCGCGGGCGTCTTGAGAATGTTGGCCAGGTGATACCGGCTGATTCCGCCGCATCCCACGATCGCCACGTTCAGTTTGTCAGCCAATTTGTTCTCCTTCAGATCGTTCGGACAGGCAGGCTCACCGACTCGCGAAGATTATCGGAAATGACGTCTTTCCGTTGCACGGTCAGACGAGTCCCAATCGATGTGCGCCGAAGTTACGACGCTTCTCCCAGACGGCATACGAAGGCCAGCGGCTTGTCTTCTATGAACCGCCGCAGGTTCTCTCGAAAAATCTGGCGGCGTCCTTCGTACATGGCGGGCGTCAGGGCGGAAGCGTGCGGTGAGAGGATCAGGTTCTCCAAGTCCCATAAGGGGCTGTCGGTGGGCAAGGGCTCCACCTCTGTTACATCCAGCGCCGCCCCTGCCAGACGACCGGACTCTAGCGCGGCGGCCAACGCTTCCTCGTCGACAATGCCTCCGCGTGATATGGCTATCACGTTCGCGCCCGGCTTCATCAGGCCCAAACGCCGCTGATCAATTATCCGGTTCAGCTCCGGCAGTTTGGGGGCGGTCACGACAAACCAGTCGGACATTGCAAGCAGTTCGTCCAGGCGGTCCATGCCCCAAACAGCGCGGACTCCCGCCGGCACCTCTGCCGGGCTTGGATCGACGGCGTAGACCTCCATTCCGAAGGCGAGCGCCCGCTGGGCGACGGCCCTTCCTATACCGCCAAGCCCGAACAGCCCCAACGTGGCGCCGTTCAAGTCGACCATCCGCCCGGCGTACTTGTCGGTCTTCCACACTTTTGCTCGCTGATCGTCGATCAGGTCTCTCACGCGGTGTGCAAGCGCCAGGATCATCCCTATCGCATGGTCCGCCATCGGCCCGGCGTGCGGTCCGGGCGAGTTCGTGATGACGACGTTTGAAGCGGCGATTTCCGGCACGTCTTCGAGCCTGTCCAATCCCATGCCCGGAATATGAATCCAGCGCAACCTGTTGGCGGCCAGGAACGTCTCTCTATCCGGCCATCCCAAAAAGCCGTCGGCGTCGACGATTTCCCGCCGCTGATCGACCCGGTCGTACGCCACGGCAAAGTCGACGCCCGGAAAGTCAGACTTCAAGCACATTTCCAGCGTCTCGCCGAGAAACGGGGTTCCCACGACAATCTTCATCCTGGCATCTCCTTAGCTGTTCGCGTGCGGCATCCAGGCTCGACGGCGCGTGCGTGTTGACTGAACGGGCCGCACAAGCTCTCTCGCGAATTCGTCGATAACAATCTCCCGACTGCTACGCTCCCAAAGCGTAGATCGTCAGGCAAGTCGAGGGAAACTCCCCGGCCCGGATGGAGGGCGGCTACGGCTGATAGTCAACCGCCTGACGCTTGCTCATCGAAGTCGGCCCTAAAGTCGAGAAGCCCCGCGACCTCCAGCGTCTCGCTGTCTATTAACGTAACGACCGGCCGGATGCTCCAGCCCGCGTATATGTACGGGCCTTGTGGATCCGCCCAAACCCATTCTGCCGACTGGTCGAGCGGCGCTAACCGGACCGGATAAGGATCATCCAGACCAACGACCGTCAACACATTCAGGCCGACCCCAACGACGTAGAGACTTGCTCCGTCGCCGCTGACTGCCAGCCACGTTGCGCCGGGAGCCTCCGCGATCGGTCCGACGACATGCTCTTCGACAAGATCGACACGGTAGATGCCGCCGGTGAGAGTGACGACGTACACGATCTGGCCGGACGGATCGGCCGCGACGCGAAAGACGTCCTTCGGCAGGCCGGACACAATCGTCGCGACTTCACCCGTGCGAATATCGACGACCTCCACCTTGCGTTTGTAACGGTCGACGTAGAAATACTGGGCCCCGGCGGGAGAGACCAACGGAGGTACGTCGTAGAGGCTCAGATAGCGGGTCAAGACCCTGAATTTCCGAGTGTCTTCGTCAACCGCGATCAGATCGAACAGCGCCACCTTTCCAGGCGACTCGACCATTAACAGGACTTCGCCGGTGCTCGACCGACCCGAATACCAGGCATACGGGGGATACCTGAAATTCCTCCGCGAAAAGCCGATCCCGACGTTGCGGAAGAAGGTCAGCGCAGTGTCGAACTGCTCCGCCGAGCTGCGATCGGCTCCGTTTGAGGGCCGTGAATCCTCGGGAACGAGGAAGAAGAAGTTCATGAAGAAGCCTGCGGGAACGTCTCCCGAAGCTGTCCTGGGAAGGTCCACCGCCAGATCCGACCGCATCCCGGAGGCCCTGTCGACGCCGGCGATCCTGAGCGTGCCGGTTCCCCCCGACTCGGTGAACGGCACGAAAAGCCGACGTTGCGGATCGCCGGTCAGTCCCAATCTGGCCGTCGTCGCCCCCGACACCGGTATCCGCAAATCGAGGTTGGCCCTCAGGTAATCGAGTTTCCTCGCATGGACGGCCATCTCACCGGGATTGACGTTGGTAAACCGGACTGAGCCGTCAGTTCCGGTCATCCCCTCGCTGGCTACACTTCCCCGAAAGTCCAAAAGCTGCACCTTCACGTCCGGCAGTAGATCGCCGGACCGGGTGTCGAACACCTCGACGTTCAGCTCATTCTCATACGGTTCGATCTCGAACATGACGGACGAAGCGGCTAGAACCTCTGCCCTCGATCTGACAGCCTCCGCCTCGAACCGCACGGACTCTGTCTGAGGGCCGATCAGTGCGGCGGGAACCACGGCATCCACAATGAACGTGCCGCTGCGTGACGTTATCGCCTTGGCTATCGACAAGCGCGTCGAGCGCTCGGCGGCGTCCATCCGATTGATGAACAAATCGACCCGCGAGCGCGGCGGCCATCTCTCGCCTTCAAGCCGCACCGGTTCTCCGGGTATTCCTCTCCCGGGGGACACTCTCAGCTCAGAGCCGGATTCTCCGACCGAACTGGCGCTGCCGCCGAGCGACTCCCCGTACGCGCCGAGTCCTATCACGGCGACGACCGGAATCAAGACGACCAGCGCCACCGCCGCGGAGGCCAGGAATACGGTTTTCGACTTGATGTTCGTGATGCAAGCCCTATCGCAAGTGCCCGCGAAGCCGACGCCAAAGCGCTGATCGCGTCCGGCAGTCCCATCGGCGCCCGTTAAGCATCAATGCAACAGCAACCGGGGGTGGGTCGCCGAATCGTCTAGATACTATCTGAACCGAATTCTCCCGGTCGTTGTTTACCGACGTGCAACATCACATTGGAAACGCCTGCGCCGTATGCTATGCGTCGGGCACAACGGGGACACGGGAGCGAACATGTTCGTCGCATACTCACGAGACAAGGTCTACAAGGACATCGGCAAGACGAGGCAGCTTTTCATCGACAACGACATAGTTGCCGTAGTCAAGAATGTCACCCGAAGGCAGCACACGCCAAAAAAGCACCCGGCGAGTCCCGTTTACAAAAACGACCGCCCCTGGGAGGTCGTGACCTACTTTCGAACTTCGAACTTCAGCGTTATCCACGATCCGTCCGACGGTCTGTTCAAGTGCTGGGTCCAGGACTTCCACGACTATTTCACAGTGCCCGGGGTCCCATACGAACGAAGCCGTATCTACTACGCCCAGTCCGAGGACGGCATCAATTGGGAAAAACCTGCTCTCGGTAAGCACTCCGTGGACGGCCAAGACACCAACACAATCATCGTCTCGCCCGACCACACGGGTAAGTCCACTATCTGCCCCAACATGATCCTCGATCCGGTCGAGACAGACCCGTCCCGCCGGTTCAAGATGGTGCACCTTCAGATTACGAACGGCCAGAGGCATGGACTGTGCTTGTCATTTTCACCCAACGGCATCGATTGGACCCCTTACGAGGGAAATCCAATCATCCCCGAGTGGATGGCTGACGTGGAGATCCTCTCTTACGACCCAATCGACAACAAATACGTGCTGTGGGGGCGTTACGGCGGCGCGTCCGGCGGCAGCAAACACCCCGATATGGATAGCTGGTTTTGCCCCGTATGGCCCAGCAAGCCGGAGGGAATATGGGGAGTCCGCCGGCGCATATACCGGCTCGAAAGCCCCGACCTGTTCAACTGGTCGAAAGGCGAGCTTCTTTGGGACCCCGGAGACGAAGCCAACGTCGACGACGGCTACTACGGCTTCGTTCGCTGGCGAGCGGGCGATCTCCATCTTGGGATTCTGAACGTGCTCCACCAGGTCGAAAACACCATGGACATGTACCTGCATCACAGCCGAGACGGGATCAACTGGAGCAGGTTGTTGGAGCACCGCCCGCTGATTTCGCGAGGCGGCGCCGGCAGCTACGACGAGTTCGGGGTCGAGACCACCTCACGCCCGATTCACATCGGCGACGAAGACTGGATTTTCTACGGTGGCATGAATGTCCACCACGACTGGTGGATCCTCGGCGGCGACGAGGGATTGGACGTCCCCGAAGCGCACGATCCGTCAATGTTCCAAAACGGGCACTTCCTCGGCCTTGCCACCCTGCGCCGCGACGGGTGGGTCTCGTTCGGCGCGACGATTCGCGACGGATGGGTGGAAACCAAGCCGATATTCTCGACGGGAGAGGATCTGTTCATTAACGGCAAATGTCTCCCTGACGGTTATATCAAGGTCGAAGTCATGGACACCTGGAACAACGTCTGGGAAGGATTCTCGGTGGACGACTGCCACGCTTTCACAGGCGACGCCGTCCGGCATCGCGTTAGATGGTCGGGAGACCGTGCAGTCAACGAAATCGCGGGGCCCGTGAAACTGCGCATCCATCTGCGCCAAGCCGACGTCTACGGTTTCGAGTTCGGCGACGAATAGCGTCGGCTTCGTTGTCAATACCAGTCGTCAAGGCGATTTGGCTACAATATGCGTGCTCGGTCCGCGACAAGGCATAAGCAAGCCGCAGTCCGTGATGAAGTCGCCCGGGTGTCGTGGTTGATACTCGGACAAGTCGTAGCAGAGTCGAGGGAGTAGTAAGACGAGTCTAGCCACCGAAGCGCAAAGCGATCCTATCGAGGCGTCGGTCACGCTCAAGCACAGCCGGGCGTTCTTGGTCCGGCTTGCGGCGATAACAGGGATCCGCTATCTGATGCTCCTGGCGATAGCGGCGCTGACTTCGATCCCGCTGTTCTGGATGGTGTCGACATCGGTGAAGGAGTCGGGCAAGGAGTTCCTGGTTCCCCCGGAGTGGATCCCAATCCCGATCATCTGGCGAAACTACATCGATCTCTGGGAAGTCACCGACCTGCATTTGTACGGAATCAACAGCATCATGGTGGCGATCCTCGCCACCATCGGTACCGTCCTAACCTGCTCGCTCGTGGCGTTCGGCTTCGCCAGGATCGATTTCCCTGGCAAGACGTTTCTCTTCTTCATGCTGATATCCACCTTGATGCTACCGAGCATAATTACGCTCGTGCCCACGTTCGTGCTGTTCAGAGTGCTCAACTGGAACGACACGCCGTTTCCGCTCATAGTCCCCTTCTGGTTCGGAGGCGGGGCGTTCGGCGCGGCGTTCTACGTGTTCCTGATGCGGCAGTTCATGTTGCAGCTGCCGCGCGAGCTGGACGAGGCGGCGCTCGCCGACGGCGCGTCGTACTTCCGCATCTATTGGAACATCCTCTTGCCGCTTTCGGGGCCCGTGGTGGCTACGTCGGCCATCTTCTCAGTAGTGCATCACTGGAACGACTTCCTGCATCCTCTGATATTTCTGGCAAGCGACCGCTGGCGCACGCTGGCGTTGCACCTTCGCTACTTCCTCTATGACGAGGCCCAGCAAAGTCCGGGCGAAGACCGCTGGAACATGCTGATGGCGTCCGGGGTAATAATGCTGATCCCAATTCTCATCCTGTTCTTCTCCGCCCAGAAGTATTTCGTCCGCGGTATCGCGCTCACGGGACTCGCGGGCAGATAGAGACGGCGGCCATTATCCGACTGGACTGATCCGCCGCCGTGCGAGGCTCAGTTGCCTGACATCCAGACCCCGCTTCCAAAGCTATAGGGCAGGTGACTGACTCTCCCCCGAATCTCGCGGGAACGTACTTCGTGGGACCACCCCATGATTGAAAAAGAACTCATTCCCTGTAAGTTACTCTGTGAATCTTCGAAGAAACGCGCGCGATTTGACCTTGGAGGTACGGGGTAAACTCCCGGTTTCGCGAGAAGGCCACTCAAGCCCATCGCTAGCCGAATGACTCGCCGATCCGCTTTTGGACAATCACCTTAGGAGCGGTCAGATTCGGCTATCACACACCAGTGCAGGCCCTAAGGCTTCAATAGAGCCGCACCGCGCTCGATCGAACGGCGGGCCGGACGCCGCCGCTCTGGCAAATGACCTACTCGACAACGTCGTAGGCGTCTTCTCCCAGAAGCTCCAGGCAAATGGCTGTTTTGGTAGAGTCCAGCCGCGCAGGCGCGAACTTGGACGACCACTTGCAGCGGTCGGTCAGGAAGTCAACGGGATCACGCCCGGCCAAAGGCTCGGGATGCGTTTCGCCCGCGGCGGTCCAGTCGGCGATTGTCTGACACGCAATTACCGCATCGTCGAGGTTCTCGGGAATATAGAGACTTATGTCAAGTTCGATAGTCTCCGCGCCTTCCATTTCGTCAATCTCGGATACGTCCTCACCCCGTGCAATGGCCTCTTTCCTGACCTGGGCACGACGCTCGGTGTCGGCCTCTTTTTTCGCAACGACGTGCGTTATCGACCCTTGCTCGAGCGGGATCTGCGCCGCTTTCTCAAACTCGGCGACACATTGCGCGGGATCTTCAGCAGGCGGCTGCCAGCGGCGGTCGAGGCCACGGCGGTCAAAAGCCACGTCGGCCTTCAATCGTTCAGACGACGTGGCTTCCCCGGCAGGCTCTCCACAGGCCGCGAGCACTAATCCAACTAAAACAGCGGTCAATCCGAGAATCGTAAATCGCGCTATTCCAAGGCGGGAGCGTCGGTTGTTCGATGGTCTCACATACGGCATATCAAGCCTCCGCTCGATACGTATCGATTCTTCCTTCTCAACGACGAATGATATCTCAATACTTCCGCGAATTCGCCGCATCCACCGTCACAACTCCGCCCCGCAACAAAGACACCGGTTGCTGGCAAGGCGCAAGTCTCGTGGCAGCTAGCGCCCCGCCAGACCCGTAAAGGCTATTCCGCGTATGAAGTACTTTTGCAGCGAGAAGAACAGAACCAGTATAGGAATCAGCATCAGGACGGCCGAGGCCATGAGCAGGTTCCAGCGTCCGCCTCCGGCCCCGTGCGAGGTCTCGTCTTCGAGGAAGAAACGCAGGGCCAGCGCCATCGTTCTCCATCGCTCGCTGTTTATGAAGATCAATGGCGCGAGGAAGTCGTTCCAGTGATGCAGGATCGAGAATATGGCCGAGGTCGCCAGCGCGGGACCCGAAAGCGGCAAGATTATGTTCCAGTAAATGCGGAAGTACGTCGCGCCGTCAGCCAGCGCCGCCTCGTCCAACTCGCGGGGCAGCTGCAGCATGAACTGCCGCATCAGGAACACGTAGAACGCCGCGCCGAACGCCCCGCCGCCGAACCACCACGGCACTATCAGGGCCAGCGGATTATTGATCAAACCCATCAGCCGGAAGAGCACGAACGTTGGAACCAGGGTGATGATGCCCGGCAGCATCAGCGTGGAAATCAGCAGGAAAAACAGTGAGTTCTTCGCCGGAAAGTCAATTCGCGCAAAGCCGAACGCCACGAGCGAACAGGTCAGAACGGTACCGATCGTGGCAAAGACTGCTACCAGAATCGAATTGAGCCCGAACTGGTGCATGTGGGTGACCGACCATACGTCGCGGTAGTTCAGCCATACGATCGGATCGGGAATTATCTGCGGCGGGAACACAAACTCCCGCCCTGTTTCCTTGAGAGAGGTCGAAGTCATCCAAATCAGCGGGACCGATGAGACGCCCCCTATGAATATCAAGATCGCATAGTCGGTCAGTCGAACGAGACCAAGCCGCAAGAAGTGGCCGCGCTCGTGTTTTCGAGACGATCCAGCGATAGCGTCGGTCTTGGCCGCGGTCGCGAGGCCCATCGGCTAGTTGGTGGCTCCTTCGTAGTACACCCAGCTCCTGCCGACCAGGAAGTTGATCGCCGTGAAGAACATCACGATTGCCAGCAGCACCCACCCAAGCGTGGAGGCGTACCCCATCCTCAGGAATTCGAATGCGTGCTGGTAGAGCCACAGGACATAGAACAGGGTGGAATTGATAGGACCGCCTCCCGTTGCGATAAACGCGACGGTGAAGACCTGAAACGAGCCGATGATCCCGAGAACCAGGTTAAAGAAGATGACCGGAGTGATCATCGGGACCGTAACATGCCAGAACCGCCTAATCACTCCGGCGCCGTCGATCGACGCGGCTTCCTGGAGTGTGAGCGGCACGCTCTGAAGCCCCGCGAGGAAGATGACCATCTGTCCGCCGACTCCCCAGAAGCTCATGATGATGAAGGCCGGCTTGACCCAGCTCGGATCGCCCAGCCAGTCGATTCTGGGGCCGTTGAAGAGGTTGATTACGTAATTGAAGAATCCGTAGTCCGGGTTGTACATGTACATGAAAAGAATCACGCTCGCGACCGCGGGCGTGACCGTAGGCAGATAGAACAGCGTGCGGAAGATGTTTATTCCCCGCAGCTTTTGATTCAGCGCCAGCGCCAACAGTAGCGCGAGCGCAATCTGGAGCGGCACACCGATGAATGTGTAGTAGGCCGTGTTGTACAAAGCCGTGTAAAACAGCTTGTCGTTGATCATGCGGTCGTAGTTGGCCGCACCTATGAAGCTCGGCGGCGACAGCAGGTTGTATTTGGTGAAGGAGACGACCGCCGAAAAGAGCATCGGATAAGCCGTGAAGATCACGAATCCCAGGATCCCGGGGCTTATGAACAAATAGCCCGCCAGATACCGTTTTAACCTGGCGCTGCTCAGCGGCCGCCGGCCGCGTGGCGCTTGAACAGTTTCAGCTACCGCCAACGTCTATCCCTCGTTTCCGCCTTTACAGCTTGACCATCGTCGGTCGCCCCGGGCCGCCCACCCAAAGTGGGCGGCCCGGACACGACTTAACTCAACCGATTCGACCACTCCACCCGTTCGGTTGTAAGTCCCGAAGGGCGAGAGTATCGATGACTTCGGCTATTCGTGCAGCAGCCTGTCGGCCTCGACTTTGACGTCGTCCAGGAACTCCTGGACCGTCTTGCGGCCAAGGACCGCCTCGTCGTAGTTGGCCTGGAAGATCTTGTTGATCTCACCGTAGGCCACTGGCTGGAAGAACTGCTCCTTGAGCTGCTTCGAGGCCGCGATGTGCACCTCGATGTTGTCCCAGGCCACGATAGAGTTTCGGAACACCTCGCCGCTCATCTGCGACTTGCGGGTCGGAGCCGTGACACCGGCGGCGATGACGTGGTTCACGCCTTCCATGCCCACGTAGGAAACCAGGTCCCACGCCGCGTCCTTGTCCGGAGTGGCGCTGTGCATCCCTATGCCTTCGGGAGCGTCCCGGCTCTGGTCATCACCGTTCGGCATCTTAAACATCGGAGCCACGCCGGCAGGCGTGTCCGCCGGGATGCGCGTGGTGAACGACCTGTGCGACTGGTAGATACCAATTCTGCCGCTCACGAACAGGCCCTGGTTGCCGCCCTGGAAGGTCTTGGAGTACGACCTGGACGGAACCAAGTCCTGCTGGACGTGATCGACCGCCCACTGCATTCCCGCAACGCCCTCGGGGCTGTTGGCCACGAACTCGTTGGGGTCGTCGAACGCGCCGCGGTTGTCCCAGACCTTGCCGCCGAAACCCCATATCCAGAGATACTGGAGCTTGAGGGCCGCCGGTACTTCGGTTCCGCCCCAGACACGCTCGTCGCCCTCGCCGGTAGACAAGGTCTCGATCATGTTCTGGTACGCGTCGATGGTCCACTCGCCCTTCTGGTGCAAGTCCCAAGGAAGTTCGAGACCGGCATTCTCGAGCAGAGGCTTGTAGTAGATGTACAGCCACGGACCGTGGAACATCGGGACCGTGTAGGCCTTGCCCTTGTAGGACATCGCCTCGAGGCTTCCGGAGTGGAAGTCGTCCCGGGCGAACCCGGCGTCGGCCTTCATGTACTCGTCGAGCGGCTCGATAACGCCATTGGCGGCCATCTGGACCACGAACTGCGGGTGAACGTAGTTCACGTCCGGCGCCACGCCGCCTGCGAGCGACGTCAGCAGCTTCGCTGCAAAGTCGGCGAACGGGAACTGGTTGAGCGTCAGCGTAACGTGGGGGTTCAGCCCCATGTAGTCCTTGACGATCAGCTTCAGCGCGTCATCCATCTGGATCAGCGCCTGGTGCCACCATTCCAGTTCAATCTGGGCCGGCTTGGGCTTCTCGGCCATGGCGGTCGCTGCCGGCTCCGCGGCCTTCGTCGCGGCAGGCGCTGCGGTCGCCTGTGTCGCCGGAGCTTCTTCCTCACCGCAGCCGGCGAGGGCGGCCAGCCCTACGACGCCGACCCCGGCAACCGCGCCGGCTCGGAGGAAGTTCCTTCGCGAAAATGATTTCAACTTCAATTGCTTCTCCTAGTCAAAAAAAGACCCGTAAATCGCTGCGTCTATTGCTTCGTAATACCCCCTCCTGCAGGCGCTACGTTTCCAAAGACCGGATGAGGACAATCAACGTTGCCTACCTTAATGAACATCAAGGGAAAACGGCAAAGCGCGGTTCGCCTTCGACCGCCAGTACCGCCGACTCCCAATTCACCGAGCAGCGTCCTCGCCAGCCCCCCCGGGTTGGTTCAATCCTCACTGAGACTGTTCCACGGCGATGATATAAGTTGTTTCGCCCGCTATCAAGCGCCGACCACGGGGTAAAGTCAAGACTTTTCCGAAAGACTGACGGGCGCGCGGAGCCACATGAACCGTTCACTTCCGCAACGTCAGGACGAATTTAACGCAAGATCCTCCATCGATAGGCACATGCGCAACCCCGACTGAGTTAGCCATCTCCGTTTCTGAGCTTGTCCAGTATTCGCTGACCGTTCAAACCGAGCACCTTGCGTTTCTGGTCGTCCGACAGCCTGCACGAGGCAATTCGCCCGATAGCCACGGACAGCGAAAGCAACAGGGAGTCGGACCCGAATAGAACGCGGTCCTCTCCCGCCTCGCTGACCAGGTGCTCGATCAGGTTGTGAGTGATGGGAGCGCAGATCTCGATATAGAAATTGGAGCTGGCCCTGGCGCATTCGCCGTATATTCTCGCGCCTTCGAGGTCGGGCCCCGCGTGATACGCGACAAACGTGACGCCCGGAAACTGCATCGCGGCTTCCGATAGCTCGACCGGCGTTCCGATCGCGGCTCTCGCTCCCGTATGTGAGACCACCACAAACCCATGCTCGCTGGCAAATTCGTAAACCGGCCAGTACGCCCTGTCGTTGAGATGAAAACCATGACGGTGCGGATAGAGCTTTATAGCGCGCATGCCGTATTCATCTCGACAGCGTTCCAGCTCGGGTACAGTCGCGTCCCTGTAGTTCGGGTTGACCTCAACCGCGCCTTCGAGGCGTCCTGGATTATCGCGCATTGCCTGCCCGATCACGTCGTTCCCGCGCCTGACGTCTCCCGACGCGAGTCCCATCAAATGGTGAACGACCGACGTCTTCACTCCGAACTGGTCCATCGAACTTATCAAATGATCGGGCCGGTCCTCGGACGCCCAGTGCTGGTACCACCTGCCGAGGTGAGTATGAAAATCGACTATGTGGAGATCACCCGCGCCCGGTCCGTTCTTGAGTATTTCCGAAACCGTGGGCGGTCCGGCGGCGCTCATCGGCGGACTCTTTCGAGCAGTCGTTTCAGGTTCCCGGAAGCGATTTGCCTTTTGGCGTCATCGTCTATGCGGGCCCGCGAAATCGCCACGATAGCCGGCCCCGGCGCCCATCGGGGCAGGCCGGTGCCGAAGAGAAGCCGTCCCGGACCGAACCGCTCCACGATGCGCTCGATGTGGCCGCTCTCGTGATTCTCCGCCGTATCGAGGTACAGATTCTCGTGGATCTCCCACAGCGGCCAGATGGGACGGTTGGTCCGCCAGCTAATCCGGGCGGACTGATTCAGAACCAGCGGCAGGTCGGGATGCCGCGAGCACACGTCATGCACCTCGTCCCAGGTGATCTGCGACTGATCGACGAACAAAGGCATCCGGCGCTCTTCCAGCGCCGACAGCAACGGACCGGCCGACCAGTCCGCCAGCGGGAAATTGTGACCGGTTTCGGGCAGGTCCATTTTCTGGGACGGGTAGATCCGCCCCGTCAGCACGCCCTGATCGATCATCGTCTCGGTCAGCTCGCGCGGCGGCGGGAATTCGCCGGTGTGATGGGGAAGCAGCACCCATTGCGGAAGAAGGCGCCCGTTCCCGTTCAGCTCTTCCATCAGGATTTCGTTGCCCGTTTCCGCGTCATATTCCCGGGCCACCAGGTGATAGACGAGAGCCGACCGAATGCCCGCGTAGTCAAACGTCGCCAGCAGCTCGTCGACCGTTGCCGGCAGATCGGGGACCGGCGGGTTCGTGTAGCGCCCGACCGCACAGTTGCAATCGAAGAATTCGAGCTCAGCCATCCACGTCACCCCCGGGGCCGACTCAGGTTGTCAAGATCATAGCGACAGCCGCGAAAAGGACAAACAGTTCAGGCGTCCGACCCTACTGCCTGATCATCGCCGACGCAGCACCCGCGGCCCGCGCACAGGCTATGCTACCGACGGGGACCGGCGGACTTGTCTGACGCGCTGGGCATCTGGGGTTCGTTCCGCGGCGATTCAATTCCCGACGAGCCAGCGACCCTTGCCACCCAGCGGGCCACTTCAAGCCATTTCAGACCATCATCCGGGGGAATCTAATGATGTGGAATAAGACCGAATACGAAGTTCCGGAATCTCAATTCAACGACCGTCTGGAAAAGGTCCGGGAGTTCGCCGATCAGAACGATCTCTCGGCCGTGGTCGCCTACTCCGCGCCCACCATTCACCACTGGGCCCAAAGCGGGCACGTTAGCTATCTGACCAACTGGTGCAACCTCGACCGGCTGGTCGACACGATGGTCGTGGTCCCCCGCAAGGGGGCTCCCGTCCTTTTGCTGGCGGGTGTGGAGTACATGCTCGAACAGATCGACGAGGTGTCGTGGATCAAGGATGTGCGGATGGTGAGCTCGCCCGACCCGCGGGCCGTGTCCAGCTCCTATGACGCGGGCGTCGCCGGGGAGGAAGCTGAGGGGGGCGCGACCACTTTTGGCGGAGCGGTCGCCGATATTGTCAGTGCAAACGGCTGCGGTGGACGCCCGATAGGAATCGCCGGCAAGGACCAGTTGACGCTCGCTCTTTATATGGATCTGGAAGCATCGATCAGAGAGGGCGTCGCCGATACTCCCGACATCGTGGCCGAGCTGCGGGCCATCAAGAGCCCCGAGGAGATCAGCCTGCAGCGGCAGGTCGCCGCGGTCGCCGATCGATGCTACGAGACGATGATGATTGCGCTCGAGGACGGCATGTGGGGATACGAGCTGTCCGCCGAGATGGATCGCGCCGGCAAGATCGTTGGAGCCGATTTCATCTACAACACCATGCACACGGCTCCGCGGGGCGATCTCAAATCCGGCGTTCTCTCCATCAAGTCACACGACCACAGAATGCACCGCGGCGACTACATAAATACGAACGCCTACATCATCAACAAGGGCTACTGGATTCAGTCCGCGCGCAGCGGGACGATTGGGAGAACGTTCCCGTCGGAGGCCAATCTCGTCCAGGAGCTTCTCGACATCCAGCTTGAAGTCCTTGACGCCATCCAACCGGGACTCCCCATCGGCGAGCTGCTGAGAATCGCGGAGGCCGGGGCCGACCGTGTGGGATGCACCGTCCAGGGAGGCCGGATCGGACACGGGCAGGGCCTCGACTATTCGGAAATGCCATTCTTGACGGCGGGAAACGCCGAGACGCTAAAGCCCGGAAACACGTTCGTGCTGCACGTGTGCCTGGAGATTCCCGGGACCAACAAGCTGATACGGCCAATCGGCAATCTCTGTGTCGTCACCGAAGACGGCGTTGAGATTCTCGACAAGTTCTCGTCGGAGCTGTTTTACGCCTGACTTCGAGTAATAACTGCTCGCCGCCTAGCGATAACTAAATCCGCTCGTGCCGAGCTTGATCCCGTTCGTCCCGAGCGTGTCAACGGACGAACGATTCGGCGCATGGGAAAATGGAGACGCGTCACTGTAACTGAGGGAGCGTTTACCACGCCGAACAGCCATCGTCAAAAGTGCCGATTTTCAAGGTTCACAGGGTAATTTTCAAAGACTTTCATGAAAACGGCGAGGTTTTACCGGCGTCGGATCCGCGCCTGATCCTCAGAATTTGGCAGGCCTGCCGGGAGCGTTGCACACCCATTTCAATCGTCCACTAAGGCGTCGACATGCTCCGCGGCAAATCCAACGAATAAACGATTCTCTGAGTTTTCTACGCCGGAACTTTGACCGTCACCCGAACCGTACGGAAGCAATAGTGCCCGTCATGGCCCAGACCGTAGTCCACTTCGTTCTGGCCGATCTCCATTTGGCTCCAGCCCATCAGGGTCACCTTTTTGCATTCCGGGATCTGGAAGTCAGCGCTGCTCAGACCGGCCTCGCGCCAGTCGTCGGTCAATCCCTCGCGCCACGGCCATCCGTTGATGTGCTCTCCCCACAGGTTCTGAGCCTTCATCTTCACGCCGGTGCGCGGGTATATCCACTCAATCGGCTCGGCGTGCAAAAGGATGGTCCCGGGAGGCGAGCATGAGCTGCCTATCACCGCCACGCCGATAATCGGCTCGTCTTCCTCGAATGTGATCGCGCCCCATGGCGGAACGTCGATCTCGACTCCATCCATGTTGTATTCGGCGCCCCCCTCTTTCGTGCGGGCCAGGCGACCGAGCTCGACATGGAAATTGGGGTAATTGAATGGCGCGCCATATTCGCGTTGCTCGGTCCGGTATTTGACGACCTCTTGCGGCGTGCCGTCGTTGCCCATCCTCATGATTTCGAGCTCTTCATCCTCGAACTTGCCGGGACGCCTGTCCGGCCTCGCCGCAACCGCGCGCATGATTACGCGTGAATTCGCCGCCATTTCGATAACCTCCCCGGCCGCGAGCCCGCGGCCTGAAGACCTTCACGGAACAGGCCGTTCGGCCAAAAGCCCTGAGCCTGTTGCAATCCGCCGCACACAGCGATTATGCCCGACACCCCGTAGCGTGAAAAACGGCGATGTCAATCATCAAGCCGCATGAACGTGCGGCCGTTCGGCCCACGGACCGGCTTAGGCGATACTTACCGACATCCACACAGTAGTTGTTCCGAGCACCCTGTGAATGGAGGACGGCGATGGCCGCGACGAAGACATGGGACGTGATCATCATTGGGGCGGGGCACAACGGACTCGTGGCGTCGTTCTACCTGGCGCAGGCCGGACTGAGCGTGTTGGTTCTGGAAGCCGGTCGGAAGATCGGCGGCGCGTGCATCACCGAGGAGGTGTTTCCCGGTTATCTCCACGAGACCTGCGCGTCGAGTTTCTACGCGTTTCAGCCCGAGGTGCTCAGAGACACTCGACTGATGGAACGAGGACTGACGCTCACCACCGGCGGCGTCGGAGGTCACATCTATCCCGACGGCCGTCGCTTGTTCCTCAACGGCGAAGAGGCCAACGACTTCGAACAGTTGGCTCAGTTCTCGGTCAAGGACGCCCACAACTACCAGGACTGGCTTGCGCACGAACTACGAATCAGCCGGCTTCTAGCGCCGTATGTGATGAGGCCGCCCGTCTCGCTCTCCGACGTATTCGCCGACTACCGGGGGACGAGTGAGGAAGCGCTCCTATCCCGGATGGTCACAGCCACGATTGGCGACGTCATGGGGGAATTCTTCGAATCCGAGGAGATCATCACCGCGTTGTGGAACCCGATTGAGCTGGGCTCGATGTGGGAGAACGGATCGGGACTCGGGTTCGCTCTGGCCCGGGCCGTAACGCACCGCGAGGTCGAAGGCCTGACCCGACCAGTCGGCGGCATAGTCGGGGGAATCGGCGAGGTAACCCGGCTCATTGCGCAAGCGGCCGAGGAGCACGGCGCCTCAATCCGCACGGAAAGTCCCGTTAGCCGAATACTGGTCGAGGCGGACAAGGCCGCAGGCGTGCAGCTGGCTAACGGTGACCAGATCGCCGCACGAATCGTCGTGTCGAATGCCGACCCGAAACGAACGTTCCTCAAACTGCTTGACGAGAGCGACCTCGAACCTCGCTTCCTGCGGAGAGTGCGGGGACTGCGGGCGCTCTACGGATCGATGAAGTTCATCTGCACCCTGTCCGAGATACCGGTGTTCTACGCCGCCGAGGGTTTGGAGCCCGAATCGGTCGGCGGCGTGCGAATACGACCGACTTATGAATACCGTGAGCTCGTGTGGGACGCCATTCGCCGCGGACGGCTGCCCGACGCTCCCATGGCCGCGGTGGGCCACCCGACCGTGAGCGATCCCTCGCGCGCGCCTGCGGGCAAGCACACCGGCCAGTGGTTCATCGAGTTCGCGCCGTTTCACCTGGAGCAGGGTACCTGGGAGGAACGGCGGGAGGAGATGGGAGAGATTCTCCTGAACATGATCGACGTATATTCGCCCAACTACCGAAGCGCGATCATCGACTACAAGGTCATCACGCCGTGGGACCTGGAGGTGGAGAAGCGGTTGACCGACGGGAATATCCATCACATTGACGTCGTACCCGGCTTGATGCTCGACCAGCGACCGCTTCCCGACCTGTCGCAGTACCGAGCGCCGATAAGAGACCTCTACCTTTGCGGAGCCGGAATGCATCCGTGGGGAGAGGTCACCGGCGCTCCCGGTCACAACGCCGCCCACCAGATTCTGCGGGACCTCGACCGTCCGGGGCGCTAGCCAAGGATGAGCAGTATCGTTAGAAGTCGATGTCCCGCCGGCTTCGCGGCTATGGGCCGGACTGGGCGAAGTAGGCTCGACGACCCGATCAGCCACCCCATATGCGGAGGACGATGATGGCAACAAGAAATGCATACGACGTCGTCATGATCGGGGCCGGGCATAACGGACTCGTCGCCTCGTTCTACCTGGCGCGCGCCGGTCTGAGCGTGCTGATTCTGGAAGCCGGGGAACAGGTAGGCGGCGCTTGCATAACCGAGGAGCTGTTTCCCGGATATCTCCACGAATCATGCGCACAGAGCTTCTACGCTCTTCAACCTGAGATATTGCGAGACACCCGACTCGTCGAACGCGGGCTCAGGGGACGCACGGGTGGCGTCGGGACGCATCTCTATCTCGACGGACGCAGCCTGACGCTCACCGGTGACGAGTCGAACGACTTCGATCAGATAGCTCAGTTCTCGGTGCACGACGCCGGAAACTACGCCCAGTGGCATGACTTCGTAGAGCGCGCAAGCCGTCTTCTTCAGCCTTACATCATGAAGCCGCCGGTTTCCCTTGCCCGCATATTCGCCGACTACCAGGGAACGAGCGACGAAGCGCTGCTTTCGAGACTGGTGACCACATCGATGGGGCAACTCATGGGGGATTTCTTCGAGTCCGACGAGATCCTCGCCGCGATGTGGAATCCCGCCGATCTCGGGTCGCTTTGGGAGACCGGGTCCGGTTTCGGCTTCGCTCTGTCCAGAGCCGTGTCCAGGCGTGAAATCAGAGGCGTCACGAAGCCGGGGGGCACCATAGTCGGAGGTATTGGGCAGGTGACTCGTCTTCTGGCCGAAGCGGCGGAGGAGGAGGGTGTGGAAATCCTGACGGCGAGTCCCGTAAGCAAAATCCTCGTGGAGTCCGGGGGCGCAGCCGGCGTGGAGTTGGTCGACGGGGACCGAATTGCCGCGAGAACGGTAGTGTCCAGCGCGGACCCGAAACGCACTTTCCTGAATCTGCTCACTGGGAGCGATCTTGAAGCCGGCTTCCTGAGGAGAGTCAGAAACCTGCGTGCCAAATATGGCTGTCTGAAGTTCCTCTGCACGCTTTCCGAGCTGCCTGTGTTCTACGCGACCGAACACTTGGACACCGAATGGATTGCCGGCGGCGGTATTAGAGTGCGACCTTCCACGCGCTATCGCGATCTTGCCTGGGAAGACGTTTGGGCCGGCAGATTGCCGCGCGCTCCGATGCTGGCGATCGCTCATCCCTCGATCAGCGATCCCTCACGCGCGCCTGCCGGCAAGCACACAGGCTCCTGGTACATCGAGTTCGCACCGCATCGCCTGGCGGAAGGGACGTGGGACGAACGGCGGGAGGAGATGGCCGACCGCCTCCTCGACATCATCGACCAGTATTCGCCCAACTACCGGAGCGCGATCATCGATTACAAGCTGGTTACGCCTTTGGACCTGGAGCGCGACCGCCTGCTGTCGGACGGGAATATCCACCATATCGACGTCATCCCCAGCCAGATGCTCGACCAGCGACCGCTTCCCGAGCTGTCGCAGTACCGAGCGCCGATAAAAGACCTCTATCTTTGCGGAGCCGGAATGCATCCGTGGGGAGAGGTCAACGGCGCTCCCGGCCACAACGCCGCCAACCAGATTCTGCGGGACCTCAATCAGCCGAAACTTCGGTTGGGATAGTAGATACAGCCTCGCCATCTGACAGGAGGACATAGACCAACCACGGCGTGTCCAACGCTCTACAATGTGGCGTCCCACCATAGATGGAAGCGCTGCCAGTGACTGAAACCCTTGAGCTGATCGCCTACGACACCACCGAAGAGCGTGCGGATGCCGTCGAGCGCGACGGATTCGCCTACATGCCGGGAGTCCTGGACGCCGACGAGGTGGCCGAGCTACGCGACCACATCGCCGCGCTGGAGCCAAACCCCGAAGCGTTCGACCGCCGCAACGACATCGACAAGCACATAAAGACCACCTTCAATCGCGATCCGTATTTCGTCAGGTTCCTCGACATGGAGCCTGCTGCAAGCCTGGCCGAGCGGGTGATGGGCGAAGACTGCCACGTAATCGGAATGACCGGCTGGATGACCGGACCGAATCGGCCCGATCAGAACCTCCACGTCGACTATCTGCCGCTGGAGATTCCAGAAGACCTGCTCCTCGACGGCAGGGTCAAGATGCCCGTTTTCATCGCCACGGCGCACTATTACCTCAACGACCTGTACGAGGAGCTGGGGCCTACCAAGTTCATCCCGGGTAGCCACTTCGCCGGACGCAAGCCGACGCCGGAAGACAAGACCTGGCGGGGCGCGGAAGAGAAGAGCCTGACGTGCAAGGCCGGCGATTGCGTGCTGTTCCGGTCGGAAGTCTGGCACCGCGGCTCCGCCAACTCCAGCGGCGAGACCCGGTACCTGCTACAGGTCCACTATGCCCAGCGCATGATCACCCAGAAGTTCCCGCCCTATCTTCGATTCCAATTCAACCCGGACAGCCTGGCCATAGCCAACCCCCGCCAGCGCCGCTTCCTCGGCGACCACAAAAACTCCAACTACGACTGACCCACAACAGAGATGGGATGCGCTTAGGAAAGGATGTGCGGCGTTACAAGAAGCTCATCCGTAAAGCCTCTCGCTCGGAGAGTGAGTAGCGGCTGGGCTGTGACTGGATAGCTGATAGTCGAGGATTGCTTGTGGAGAACGAGTTCTTCAAAACACCCATACTGAATTCACCGTACGAGTATCCGGCGCGCCACTGGGAACTTGACGACGATGGACAGCCAACCAACCGCATTATCGAAGGTCGGCGGGCCGCCAAATTCATAACGCCGGTCCCCGCTCCGCGTAAGCAAAAGGGCCGCACTGTTCAGGGCCAGTTGGTCCTCGACGAAGGCAAGGGTCTTTCTACGGAGGAACAGCAGTACGACCCGATGCCCATTATCGGCAGTCTTCGGCAGCGTGTCGACGAGTGGCGACTGATACCGGACCCCGCTGACTGGCAGGTCACGCCCGAGACTGCCCGGCTGCTTCAGCATTGGCGCACTCATAAGTTCATCGACCTCCAGCCCTTCTTTTGTCAGATAGAGGCGATGGAGACGCTGATCTGGCTTACCGAAGTAGCGCCTAAGCGCGGACGCGATGGAAAGGTCTTCCTCGACCACCTGGCGGGAGCCAACGAGCAGGCCAATCCGAGTCTGGCGCGGCTCGCGCTCAAGCTCGCCACCGGCGCGGGCAAGACAACCGTGATGGCGATGCTGATCGCCTGGCAGACCCTCAACGCCGTTCGCCGACCGAACAGCCAGAACTTCACGCGCGGGTTCCTGGTCGTTGCGCCGGGTATCACCATCCGCGATCGGCTGCGAGTGTTACAGCCCAACGATCCGGACAGCTATTACCAGAGCCGCGAGCTAGTTCCGCCCGACATGCTGCGCGACCTTAACAAAGCCAAGATCGTCATCACCAACTACCACGCCTTCAAGCGGCGGGAAACTCTCCGAGTCTCCAGAGGCGGGCGCAGCCTGCTACAGGGGCGCACCGGGCCAGAGGTCCAGACAGTCGAAACCGAAGGACAGATGCTCCAGCGGGTCATGCCGGAGCTAATGGGGATGCGTGGCATCCTGGCCATCAACGACGAGGCGCACCACTGCTACCGGCAAAGGCCCACGGAAGCCGACGAGGAAGGCAAGCTGAGCGGCGACGACCTCAGCGAGGCCAAGCAGAACCGCGAGGCCGCCAGGCTCTGGATCTCCGGTCTCGAAGCGGTACAGCGCAAGCTGGGACTGCGGCGCGTCGTCGATCTCTCCGCCACGCCATTTTTCCTGCGCGGCTCCGGCTACGCCGAAGGCACGCTCTTCTCGTGGACCATGAGCGACTTCTCGCTCATGGACGCCATCGAGTGTGGGATCGTCAAGCTGCCGCGCGTGCCGGTCGCCGACAACGTAACCGGCCACGATATGCCAATCTACCGGCAGCTCTGGGAACACATTCGCCCGGCCATGCCCAAGGGCGGGCGCCGCAGGGCCGGAACGCTCGATCCGCTCAGGCTTCCGCCCCAACTCACAAGCGCACTCGAAGCGCTCTACGGCCACTACGAGAAGACGTTCGAAGTCTGGCGGAATGCGACGCCGCCGTGTTTCATCATCGTCTGCAACAACACGGCGTCTTCGAAGCTCGTTTACGACTACGTGTCCGGCTTTCATCAGGAACAGGCTAACGGTCCACCCATCTTCCGAAACGGGCATCTCAAGCTCTTTCGCAACTTCGACGAAAACGGCCAGCGGCTGGCCCGCCCGCGCACGCTGCTTATCGACAGCGAGCAGCTCGAATCAGGCGACGCGCTGGACCGCAATTTCCGCAAGCTCGCCGCCGACGAGATCGACCGATTCAGGCGTGAGATCGTGCAACGCACCGGCGACCGCACTCAGGCCGACAACATCGGTGACCAGGACCTGCTCCGTGAGGTGATGAACACCGTCGGAAAGCCGGGCCAGCTTGGCGATTCAATCCGGTGCGTGGTTTCGGTATCCATGCTCACCGAGGGCTGGGACGCCAATACCGTCACTCACGTGCTGGGAGTGCGCGCCTTCGGCACGCAGTTGCTATGCGAGCAGGCGGTGGGCCGCGCGCTGCGGCGGCAGTCCTACGATTTGAACGAGCAGGGGCTGCTGGAAGTCGAATACGCCGACGTGCTTGGCATCCCCTTCGACTTCACCGCCAAGCCGGTCGTCGCGCCGCCGACACCGCCGCGCGAAACGGTGCAGGTTCGAGCCATTTCGCCCGAGCGCGACGATTGCGAGATTCGATTTCCCCGCGTGCTGGGATACCGCGTCGAGCTGCCCAGCGACCACGTGCGAGCCCAGTTCACCGCCGACTCGACTCTCAAGCTGACCCCCGAACTCGTCGGTCCCACGGAAACCCGCAATCAGGGCCTGATTGGTGAAGGGGTCAATCTCACCGTCGAGCACCTCGGAAGCCTGCGCCGGGCCGCGCTGGAGTACTACCTAACTCACCATCTGCTCGAAACCAAGTGGCGCGACCCAGGCCAGCCGCCCAAGCTGCATCTCTTCGGTCAGCTCAAGCAGATCACGGGCCAGTGGCTGGACGAGCGTCTGAAGTGCAGGGGTGGAACTCGTCCCGCGCAATTGATGCACCGCGAACTTGCGGACATGGCCTGCGAACTGATCATGATGGGGCTGCTGCCTCCTGGCGGCAACAACGGCGGCCGCGATAAACCCCCTGTTACACCGGTACTCGATCCGTACAATCCCGCCGGCTCGACCCGCTACGTTCGGTTCAGCACCTCCAAGCGCACGCGCTGGCGCACCGATCCGCGCCGCTGCCACGTCAACTGGGCCATCTGCGACCAGGACTGGGAGGCCGAGTTCTGCCGGGTAGTCGAGGACCACCCGCGCGTGCGCGCCTACGTCAAGAACCAGGGACTGGGATTCGAGGTGCCCTATCGCATGGGCGGCATAAGCCGCCGCTACGTGCCGGACTTCATTTTGCTGGTGGACGACGGGCGGGTCGACGATCAGGGAGAACCTGATCTACTGCGCCTCATCATCGAGATCAAGGGCTACCGCCGCCAGGACGCGAGTTTCAAGAAAGGGACGATGGATAACTACTGGATTCCCGGCGTCAACCGGCTCCGCAGCTTTGGCCGCTGGGCCTTTGCCGAGTTCACCGATGTCTACGCTCTACGAGAGGACCTGAACGCGGAAATAAAGGCGAACCTGGATAACGTGATTGCAAGCGTCGCGGGAACAAATGCTTCCGCAGCGACGTGAAGACGACGCGCTACTTTGACGAGCAAGTGCGTCGCAAACGGCCCTACATCGATCCCGCCTGGTGTGCTCAGGTGATCGTGTCGCCGACCCACCGCGAGGTTCAGCCGGACGGACGCGTCCGCTTCTGGGGTGAGATAATCCGACCCGGTGAGCTCGCTCCGCGATTTCTCAGAGTCGTAACGCTGGCCGACGGCGAGACGATTCACAACGCATTCTTCGACCGGGGCTTTCGAAAGGACGATCTATGAAGCTCCACTACTACCCGGAAACTGACAGCCTCTATATCGAGTTCAAGCCGGGGCCGGGCGCGGAGACGCATGAAGTCGCGGATGGACTGAACGTCGATCTCGACGCCGACGGCGACGTGGTTGGCTTCGACATTGACCAGGCGTCGAGCCGCCTGGACCTGTCGACGCTCGAGACCGAGGCGCTGCCCCTGCGCTCAACCAGGGCGGGATGACAGATGGCCAGTAGGCGTAGGAAGCGGCAGCCGCTCAAGGTCGAATCGCTGACGCACGGGGAAGCGGGGCGGACGAATATACCTACCGCCGAGCATCAGCCGCTGATGAAGGACGAGGAGCGGCATCCCATCGAGGCGGCTTTCGAACGCCGCAATCCCGACCTCGACCCGCAGCTAGTCTGGCGGGGCAAGGACACGTCCGACTGGACGGACCTGGTGACGACCGCGCCGCCGCTCTACATACAGGAGAAGGTGTCGCCCAAGGCTTTGATCGACGATTTGCAGAAAGTCGGCCAACGACAAGAGGCACAGCTGGACTTTTTCGCCGACTTCAACGGACTGCCCGAGGGCGCCGATCGCACCGACTTCTACCAGCACCAGGCCAACTGGTCGAACCGCATGATCCTGGGAGATAGCTTGAACGTGATGGCCTCGCTGGCCGAGCGCGAGGGACTACGCGGCAAGGTGCAGTGCATCTACGTCGACCCGCCCTACGGCATCAAGTTCAACTCCAACTTCCAGTGGTCGACCACCAGCCGCGACGTGCGCGACGGCAACCGCGCCCACATCACCCGCGAGCCGGAGCAGGTCAAGGCGTTCCGCGACACCTGGCGCGACGGGATCCACTCCTATCTGACTTACCTGCGCGACCGCCTCGCCGTCGCTCGCGACCTGCTCTCAGACTCAGGCTCGATATTCGTGCAGATCGGGGACGAGAACGTCCACCGCGTGCGGGCGCTGATGGATGAAGTGTTTGGAGAAGAGAACTTTCACGCACAGATTTCAATCCGAAAGGCATCGCCATTGGGCGGGGCCGGGCTAGTTGGCGTAAACGACTATCTCCTTTGGTACAACAAGGACCGAACGGCGGGCAAATTCCGACGGACGTTTCGCTCGCTAGACGCGCAAGGCGACCGTTACTACAACATCGTAGAAACTCAAGGACAGCGCCGCTCCATAACCTCCTCGGAATTTGCAAACTTGAAACTTCTACCGAACAATGCGCGACTCATTTCATCTTCGGCACTCGTGTCCTCCGGCCTCACCCCGTCATGCGTTTTCGATGTCGACTTCCAGGGAGCCAGCTATAAGCCGTCATCCGGCAGGAGTTGGCGAACGAATCCCGATGGAATGAAGAGACTCATCGCTGCTCGAAGACTACTCTCGACGGGAAATACTCTTCGATACGCAGCTTTCTTCGACGATTTCCCGTACGCCACGTTTGACAATTCGTGGGGAGATACAGGTGGCGGCGCGCTTGTTGGAAAGAAGATATACATCGTTCAAACTCCGAACAAAGTGATCGAGAGATGTATTCTGATGACCACCGACCCCGGCGACCTGGTAATCGACCCGACCTGCGGCTCCGGCACTACCGCAGACGTGGCCGAGCAGTGGGGCCGCCGCTGGATCACCATCGACACCTCGCGCGTCGCGCTTGCGCTCGCCGGCGCCCGGATCATGGGCGCTCGCTATCCCTGGTACCTGCTCGCCGACAGCCCCGAAGGCCGGCGCAGAGAGGCGGAGATCGAAAGACGCGAGCCTTCGCAATCGCCGACCTACGGCGACATCCGCCAGGGCTTCGTCAACAAGCGAGTGCCGCACATCACGCTCCGCGCTATCGCCAACAACGCCGAGATCGACGTGATCTGGGAGCGGTTCGAGGAGCGGCTAGCGCCGCTTCGTGAGAAGTTGTCGGTGGCGAGTGGACAGTGGTCAGGGGAAGGGCCAACCCCCGTTCGCCCTTCGACAGGCTCAGGACGAACGGAGAACGGCGGGACGCAAGACTCCGACTCTCAACACTCCACTGGCAACTCTCCACTTCAAGAATGGGAGGTTCCCCGCGAGCGTCCCGACGACTGGCCACCGGATTCCGAGCCGCTGCTGTCCGAATTCTGGGAAACTCGTATCGCCCGGCAGAATGCGATAGACGCCTCCATCGCCGCCAAGGCCGACTTCGAGTACCTCTACGACAAGCCCTACGAGGAGCGGCGCACTGTGCGCGTGGCCGGGCCGTTCACCGTGGAAAGCCTCTCACCCCACCGCATGTTAGGCGTTGACGAGCACGGCGAGCTGATAGACAAGGCCGCCGAAGTGACGGGACGCTACGGCGAACCGCAGGATTTCACGTCGATGATCCTGGACAACCTGCGCACCGCCGGCGTGCAGCAGGCGTACAAGGAAGACCGCATCGAGTTTGACTCGCTGATTCCCTGGCCCGGCGACAACGTCTGCGCCGAGGGACGCTACTTGGAAGGCGGAGAGATGGGACCGCAGCGGCGCGCGGGTGTGTTCGTCGGCCCCGAGTTCGGCACTGTCCGGCGGCAGGACCTGGTGGAGGCCGCCCGCGAGGCCGCCGACGCGGGCTTCGATCTGCTGATCGCCTGCGCCTTCAACTACGAGGCCCACGCCACCGAGTTCGACAAGCTCGGTCGCGTTCCGATCCTGAAGGCCCGCATGAACCCTGATCTGCACATGGCAGACGAGTTGAAGAGCACCGGCCAGGGCAACCTGTTCGTCATATTCGGCGAACCGGATATCGACGTCCTGGACGCCGGTGACGGTCGGATCAAGGTCCAGGTGAAGGGCGTTGACGTGTTCGATCCCAGCGCCGGGGCGGTTCGGAGCGACGACACCGACGGCATAGCCTGCTGGTTTATCGACACCGACTACGACTCGGAGAGTTTCTTCGTGCGCCACGCCTATTTCCTGGGCGCGAACGATCCCTACAAGTCGCTGAAGCGAACCCTCAAGGCCGAGATCGACGCCGACGCGTGGGGCACCCTGCACAGCGACACTTCCAGGCCCTTCAACAAGCCGGAGTCAGGCCGCATCGCAGTCAAGGTGATCAATCACCTCGGCGATGAGGTGATGAAGGTCTTCAGGGTCTAACCGGGCTGGCGGCCGCCGGCATTCAGGGGATCCGCAGTGTGCGGCCTTCCTCGGCTGACTGGCGGGCGTAGAGGGTGACTCTCGTGGCTTCGATTGCGTCCTTTGTCGTGAGAAGTGTGGGACTGTCGCCTCGGACGTTGTTGAGAAAGTCCTGGATCATGCCGTGCGGCGGATCGACCGGATCGACGAGGCGGAAGTCGTCGGAGTCGGTGGCATAGCGCACGTGCTTGTCCAAGCCATCTCTCACCTCCAGCGCCCCATCGTCGCCGGCGACAATCATTAGATAGTCCATAAAGTCCGCGGCTCCGAGAGCGCTTAGCCAGTCGGTGCGCAGCAAGGCCGAGGAGCCGCCTTCCAGCTTGAGGAGGATCGCGCCGTGGTCCTGGAAGTTGGGGATTTGGGGAAACTTCAGGTTGGCGTGATGGGCCGTCACCTCGACGACCTCCTTGCCTGAGAACCACCGCACCAGGTCGACGCTGTGGCAGCCCAGATCGACGATGGCGCCGCCGTTGATTGTGTCGTCAAGCTCCCATGGCTTCCTGTCGGCGAGTTGCATCTTGTGGGGATTCTGAACGTAGCAGTTGATCACCCGTCCGACCAGCCCGTCCGCGACGACGCGGCCGGCGGCCCGGTAGATCGAGGTGAACCGCATGGTGAACCACGGATAGATGACTCGACTGTTCCGGGCAAGCGCCCGCTCGACCCTCGTGAGGCCTTCGATGGTAGTGACGACCGGCTTATCGACCAGCACGTGAAGCCCGCGGTTTACTGCGTCCTCGATGGCGTCGGCTTTCTCGCTATTGGCGGTAACCAGGATGATCGCGTCGACCTCTTCGACGTCCAGCATTCGGCGGTAGTCCTGATATGCGGAAAAATCGCCGAGTGCGGTCAGTTCGGCGAGGCATTCGGGCCTGTCTTCGGCCACGGCCGCGATCTCGCAATCGGGATGAGCCAGTACTTGCCTGACCATTCCGAATACGTGGCCGTGCCTGTTTCCGACTACCGCAAAACGCATCAAGATCTCCTCACACGCTAGTGGCGCGCACTCGGACGACAACGGACGGCGTCCGCGCAACCAGACGCAATACTCGCATACTCGACACGCCTGTCGCGTTCGCGGGTCGATTTGACCAGGCTTTAGCCCGCTTTTTCACTTGATCGATTGGGTTACTGCTAGAAATAGGGGTTAGTGGTGTATAAATCACGTTACACGGATGAGATCCGGAGGAGGACTCAGATGATTAGAGACAATTTTTCGCGCCGCAAGGCACTGCGAGCCTTAGCACTGGCCGGAGGCTCTGGCGTCGGCGTCGCGGTCCTGGCCGGCTGCGGTGAGACCCAGGTCGTTACCGAAACCAAGATCCAGGAAGTTATCAAAGAGGTTCCGGTCGATCGGGTAGTGACCAAGATCGTCAAGGAAGAAGTTGCGGTCGAGGTCGAGAAGGTCGTAACTCAAGAGGTCGAGAAGGTAGTCGTCCAGGAAAAGGTCGTAGTCGAGGAAAAGGTCGTCACCAAGGTAGTCAAGGAAGTGGCCATGGCGCCGGCCGCCATCGAGCTGGAAATCTGGTACAACCAGCAGCGCGGCGGCCCCGGAATGCACGGCATTTGGAACAAGGCCGCGCTCGACTTCCAGTCGATGCACCCCAACGTGCGGGTATCAGTGACGCCGTTCGCCCACGGCGACATGGAGGTCAAGGTTCTTACCGCCGTAGCCGGGGGCGTCACGCCAGACATCGCGTATCTCCACCAGGACTGGACGGCGACTTTCGCGCATAAGAACGTCATTTACCCGGACGAAGAATTCCTGAACTCCAGTGAGATTCTGGACGACTTCCACGATGGCGTGATCGCCGAATTCAAGCTGTTCGGCAAGACGTGGGGGCTGCCCGTTACTTCCCAGCCCGGCTATTCGCTCTACAACCGGAATATCACGGAGCCACTTGGATTGGAAGATCCATGGGACCTCTACGACAAGGGCGAATACACGACCGACTGGTATTTCCAGTACTTGCAGGCTGCCCGCCAGGGTGAAGGTGTCGATTCCATCTATGGCGCCGACGAATTCGCCCCGGTCTTGAAAGTCCAGTACGTCGCATTGTGGGGATTCGATTCGCCAGTGTGGAACGAGGACGTGACCGAGATGGCGTTCCACACGGACAAGGCAGCCGAGGCGTGGAACTGGCTGGCTGCGCCGGTCAAGAACGGTTGGGTACCCAGTCGCCAGGATCAGACGGCAACCGTAGGCGGGTCGGCGGGTCTGTTCAACAGCGGTAAATTGGGCATGATCCTGTGGCACGCCCGGCAAAACAACCAGAAATACGCGGAAGCTACACGGCGCGCCTTCTCCGCGGCGAGCTTTGAACCGATTGAGCCGGCGATCGTGCCGCATTTCGACTGGCCGGTCGGCGGGCCCGTATATCGCAACACCGGAAACGGATATGGGGTATTGCAGGCGAGCAAGACTCCGGACGACGCCTGGGACCTGCTGATCCAGCTTGTCGAAAGCGTTGGCCGCGGCCACATGGGTCTGGGGCTTTCAATTCCCACCAAGAAGTCACTGGTAGGAGCCGAGGAGTTCATTGGCTCGTTTCATCCCTGGGAGCAGGAGCGCCCCGAGGTCTTCGACATAATTCAGACTGCGGAGACACCGTCATTCTTGTCGCCGCCTGGATACACGGAGATTCAGACCATGGCCCGCGCCGCTTACGACGAGATAGTGCTAGCGGACGCGACACCCCAGGATGCGATGGGAGACATCAAGTCTAGGGTCGACGACATCCTGGCAGGTGGGCCCAAGGGCATGAGGCGAACATTCCCAGGCGATAGATAGCAGGCCCGCATCGCGATTTATTGCGACGTGATCCAGCGGCCTCCGGCAATGCCGGAGGCCGCTGTGCACTAGCGCGCGGCCCCGGCGAGTCGCGGGCCGGAGCGGCGGCCGCCGATCAGGCAGAATCGGGTCGGACCTTCGCTGATGAGTCAAGTCGGAAGACATGAATGGTATTTCGTGTACAGTTGAAATCAGAGTATGGAAGCTGGGCTTCCGTTTATCCCGTCGGGTGGTGCGAGAGGTGAGCCAATGTATACAGAACAATTGGGACTGACGCGCACGCAGGTTGAACAGTTCGAGACCGACGGATTCGTGGTTGTAGAAGATGTCATCGATCCTGAGTACTTCGCTCCTCTCATGTCGGACTACAGTGACATACTCGACGAGGTGGCCGCTGATCTTCTCTCGCATGGAGAAATCTCAACCTACGATCCGACCGCCGACTTTCAAGAGCGCGTGCTGGACGTTGTTCGTCAAGCCGGCACGCTGGATCTGGGGCCTTTCGACATCATCCTCTTGCAGCAGAACGTTCACCGGGACACCCCCATGTACCTGGGGGAAGCCGCCTTCAACATCATGCGTCATCCGCGGCTTCTCGATGCGGTGGAATCTCTAATAGGCCCCGAGATTTACTCCAATCCGATACAGCACATACGTTTGAAAGTTCCGCTGAACTTGCATGACTCCAAATACCATTGGAGCCAGGGCCTCGGAGTCTCGAACACGACTTCGTGGCATCAAGACGGGGCGGTCACCACGGAGGATTCGGACGATACCAAGATGATCACCGCCTGGGTGGCCGTTACCGACGTAACAGAGGAAAACGGATGCCTGGCGGTAATTCCCCAGAGCCATATCGATGGGCTGGCGGGACACTGCGTGAATCCTTCTGGCGCCGGCACGGGCCTGGTTATTCCGGACCATTTGATTCCGGTGGACAAGATGACTCCGCTACCGGTGCGCGCCGGCGGTGTCATCCTGTTCGCTCGCCATACGATGCACAGGGCCCTACCAAACGTTAGCGACTCCGTACGCTGGAGTCTGGACCTGCGTTACCAGCCCACCGGTCAGCCGACGGGGCGCGCGTTCTTCCCAGGATTCGTCGCTCGCAGTCGCAAGGACCCTTCGTCGGAGCTGCACGACCATGCGGCCTGGGTGAAAAGCTGGCATGAAGTCCGCGAGATTTTCGCCGAGCGAGCCATGCCGAAATACAATCGCTGGAAGTCCGACGCCCCCTGGTGTGCGTGAAGCAATTTGGACTGGCGTCCGTAGTTTCCCATCCCCGGCCGCTTTCCTAGATTACGGTTTTGCCACGGCGCGCGTCGATGACCTAGTGGGGATGGTCTTAGGGCCCGTCTGAAGCATCACGACCGCGACTCTTCAGAGGCTCCGTCCGGACACTAAACACGAGCCCCGCACGTTCGTGGTCACGATCTTTCCGATCAAGTCGGTTCAAGAATCCGCGTAGACCATCGACCTTCTGATAGCCTGCTACTCGAGGGTAGTCGCTACGGTGATTGAAGCTGCCTATTGAATGCGCGTAATTCGGCCGGCGCGCGTTGGCGCGGCGACGTTATAGCCCGCTTTCTCACTTAATCACTGTGATTACTGCCTTAAAACGGCCTGATGGTGTATAAAGCACGTTACACGGGTGAGATCCGGAGGAGGACCCAAATGATTAGAGATAAATTTTCACGCCGCAAGGCACTGCGAGCGCTGGCATTGGCCGGCGGTTCCGGCGTTACCGTTGCGGTCCTGGCCGGCTGCGGTGAGACCCAGGTCGTTACCGAGACCAAGATCCAGGAAGTGATCAAAGAAGTTCCGGTCGATCGGGTGGTAACCAAGATCGTCAAGGAAGAAGTTGCGGTCGAAGTTGAGAAAGTCGTAACTCAAGAGGTCGAGAAGGTAGTCGTTCAGGAAAAGGTAGTCGTCGAGGAAAAGGTAGTCACCCAAGTCGTCAGGGAAGTGGCAACCGCGCCGCCCTCGGTCGAGTTGGAGGTCTGGTACAACCAGCAGCGCGGCGGACCCGGAATGCACGGCATTTGGAACAAGGCGGCGCTCGATTTCCAGTCGATGAACTCAAGCGCGAGGGTGTCGGTCGTACCTTTTGCCCACGGCGACATGGAGGTCAAGGTTCTGACCGCCGTAGCCGGTGGGACCACGCCGGACATCGCCTATCTGCACATGGACTGGGCGGCTACGTTTGCGGCGAAGAACGTCGTGCTTGATCTCGAGCCGTTCACGAAGACAAGCGACATCCTGGACGACGTCTACGCGAGCGCCATCGCGAGCTTCCAGGTGTACGGCAAGACCTGGGGTCTGCCGGTCGTCTCGCAGCCGGGTTTCGTTCTCTACAACCAGAACGTCGTCGAACCGTTGGGGCTGGGCGATCCGTGGGACCTCTACCAGAAGGGCGAGTTCACCGCTGAGTGGTATGACAACTATCTGGCGGCGGCCCGGCAGGGCGAAGGCACCGACGCCATTTACGGCGGTTTTGAGTTCCCCGCGATACTGAAGCACCAGTACCTCGCCTTGTGGGGGCACGATGCCGCTGTGTGGAACCAGGACATGACCGAATCGGCGATGCATTCGGACAACGCCGCGAACGCATGGAACTGGTTGGCGGGGCACGTTACCAATGGACTGGTCCCGACCCGAAGCGAGCAGGGCACCTTCGTCGGAGGCAGCGCCGGTCTGTTCAACAGCAACAAACTCGGAATGATGCTCCACGCACGCCAAAACAACCAGAAATTCGCCGAGTCAACGAGACGCGCATTCGCGGCGGCCAGCTATGAGCCAATCGAGCCGGCAATAGCGCCGAATCCCAGTTGGCCGAACGGCGACGAGTACTTCCGTGACGGCGGCAACGGCTACGGCGTCCTGCAAGCCAGCAAGTTCCCGGACGAGACCTACGAGCTGCTTGTCCACCTGACCGACAGCGTGGGACGCGGACACATGGGTCTGGGTCTGTCTATCCCGACCAAGAGGTCGCTGGCCAACGCCGAAGAGTTCATCGGCTCCTTCCATCCGTGGGAACAGGACCGGGCGGAGGTATTCGACATAATCCAGACCGACGCGACTCCGGCGTTCGTCCAGCCGCCGCGTTACACGGAGATCCAGACGCTCGCCAGGGCGGGGTATGACGAGATCGTGCTCGGCGGGGTTTCGCCTCAGGACGCGATGGGAGCGATCAAGCCTCAGGTCGACGAGATTCTTCAAGAAGCTCCTCCCGGCTTGAAGCGCGCCTTCCCCGGAGACATGAAGTAGCGTAGGACACAACGCAGGTCTAACCGCCCGCCGGGTGGCGGCCTCCTCGACCGCTTCGGGGCCGCCGCCCGCGGGTGTCTGCGGCAGATGAGGCGGTAGTACAGTTGGCGGTGATCGGGCAAGCAGCGCCGCCGCGCCGCCGGATCCGGTGGCGGCGGCATTTTCTTGGCTATGCGTTCATATCACCCTGGATCGTAGGGTTTGTCGTCTTTATCGCCGGCCCGATGGCGGCCTCCGTCTATCTGTCGCTTACCGACTATGACCTTCTCTCGGCACCCAGATATGCAGGTTTCGAGAACTTCGAGCGGCTAGCCAAAGACCCGTCGGTCCCCAAGGCGCTGTTCAACACCGCCTATTACACGTTCATCTCGGTGCCGGCCAAGCTGGCCGTGGCGCTGCTGATGGCCGTAGTCCTGAACATGAAGCTCAGGTTCGTGACTTTCTTCCGGGTCGCGTACTACCTGCCGACGGTGGTGCCCGCCGTATCCGCGGTCATCATGTGGATGTGGATATTCAACCCCGACTTCGGTCCGGTCAACTTGACTCTGAGACTCTTCGGGATTCCCACTCCCGGTTGGTTCTGGGACGAAAACTGGTCCAAGCCGGCGATCATAATCATGCAGCTCTGGAACGTCGGAACGCAGATGGTAGTGTTCCTCGCGGGCTTGCAGACCGTGCCGGAGGTGATGCACGAGGCTGCCTCGATCGACGGCGCGGGCAGGCTGAGGCGCTTCTGGCACGTCACGCTACCGATGCTCACGCCGGTCGTCTTCTTCAATGCCGTGGTAGGCATTATCGGAAGCTGGCAAGTGTTCACCCCGGCCTTCATAGCCACCGAGGGCGGGCCTCGTGAAAGCACACTATTCCTGGTGCTGCACCTGTATCGTCACGCGTTCCAGAACTTCCGCATGGGCTACGCGTCGACGCTCGCATGGACGCTGTTCTTGATCGTGCTGATATTCACGATCATTCAGTTTGCCATGGCACGCCGCTGGGTCTATTACGAGGCAGAGGCCCGATGACACAAGACGCCAACCCAGTGGGATCGCCCGCGGGAACACTGACAGTGCCGCCACCTGAGCATGGCTCATGGCTTGTCCGGCGCTACGGTGTCGAGAGGGCGAGACGTTACCGGCAGGTCGGTCTGGGGACGTTGGGCTACCTGGTGCTCAGCGCGGGAGCCGCGATCTCAATTTTCCCGCTCTACTGGATGCTCATCACTTCACTCAAGCTCACGGGAATGGAGTTCCTCGTTCCGCCGCAGCTGGTGCCCAACCCATTTGCCTGGAGCAACTATCGGAGCATCTTCGAGTTTGCCCCGTTTCACATCTACTTCAGAAACAGCTTCACCGTCGTATTTCTGGCGACACTCGGCACATTGCTTTCGTCATCGCTTGTAGCTTTCGGCTTCGCCAGGCTGCGCTTTTGGGGACGAGACACAATGTTCATCGTGCTGCTCTCCACTCTTATGCTTCCCGAGGCCGTAGTACTGATTCCGACCTTCATCCTCTACCGTGAGTTCGGCTGGCTCGATACGCTGCTGCCGCTGTGGGTCAAGTTCTGGTTTGGTGGTGCGGCATTCTACGTATTCCTGCTGAGACAGTATTTCAGGACGCTTCCGCTCGACCTCGACGAAGCGGCACTCTGCGACGGCGCTTCGCACTTGCGGCTTTTCTGGCAGATCATCATGCCTCTCGCCGGTCCGGCTCTGGCCGCCGTGGCTATTTTCTCGTTCGTCCAACACTGGGACGACTTTCTGCATCCGCTCGTGTTCACGTCGAGCGTGGATGTACGCACGGTCGCACTCGGGCTCAGATCGTTCATCGGCGACGAGGGTAACGTCCCGTGGAACCTGCTCATGGCGGCCTCGACCGTTTCGCTGGTACCGGTCCTCATACTCTTCGCAATCGCTCAGAAGTACTTCATCAGCGGCATCCAGCTCACGGGTCTGACTGGCCGGTAGCAGGCGCGGCGGATCATAGATACTCTCGACTACAAACCCAGTTCAAAGGCATCCAACTTCCAAGGGAGATTCAATTGGACTTGCTAAACCTGCCTGACGTTTTCGCACCGGCGCGAACCGTTACCGTCACTCCCGTCAAGACGGGAGAACCGGTGGTCCTGATGGACTACGAGGGCGCGGGCTGCATCCGCAGGTTTCAGACGACTATCGGACAGACGCCGTCGGTCGCAGACCTTCGACAGATCATCATTCGGATGTACTGGGACGGAGCCGAGCATCCGGCCGTCGAAGCGCCGCTGGGCGACTTCCTCGGCATGGTAAACGGCGTGCGCCTGTATCCGATGAACTCCCGCTACATCAACTTGCAGTTCCACTCGATCAGTACGCTCTTCTTTCCAATGCCATTCTCGAAGTCCGCACGGATCGAAGTCGAAGCCGGTCCGGGAGTCGCAGAGGACACGAACATCTTCTGGCAGGTGGATTTCCACCGCTATCCCGCTGGCGCGCTCGAAGAGACCATGCGCTTCCATGCACAGTTTCGCCGTGAATTCCCCTGCGAGGCGTTCGGGCGCAACTACACGGTCCTCGACGCAGTCGGGCGCGGCCGCCTGCTTGGGTACACGCTGGGCGTGCGCGTATATGACGACCGCACGCGCTGGTCTCATGCCGGCGGCGAACACATCTATGTGGTTAACAATCCTGATTCCCCCCAAGGACCCTTCGCCCACCTGCGCAGCCTCGGCGGTGAGACGCCGTTCAGCGCCGGGCACGGCGGCGCCATCCACGAAGCCTCGACCCACCCGGACCAGGCCATCGCTTACTACGAATACGAAGACGTGGGCACGGCGCGGGCATGGCAGCGCATCATCGCCTATCGCTTCTTCGAGAACGACGCCATCAATTTCGACCGCCGGATCCAGTTCCGGTTCGGATCGGCCGCCAACGATATATGCAGCACGGTTTACTGGTATCAAGACCCGCCGCATCGCGATTATTTTCAGATGCCATCTTGGGGCCAGCTGATGCCGGGCGACGAATTGCCGCGAGGCGATTGCGATCTGGTGGAGGAGTCTCCGACATGGTGGCTCTGCGGGCCTTTCCATCCGCAAGGCGGCCGGATGATGGAACAGCCGCTACCCGTTGAGGACATCCCGTTCGATCCGGACGCTTCCTACGAGCAGACGGAATATCCGCAGCTTGTCAAAGGGCGATCTGGACCGCAAAAGCACATCATCGCAATCTCGGAGCCGTACACAGCTCAGCCGCCCGCTCAAGCGTCGGTGTGGAGAAGGGGCGGGCGTCACATTGCACGCTGGAAGACATACGCCGACATAGACGGGTTCGTCGACTTCAGTCACGTGTTCCGTCCCATCGGGCTTGAAAACACGGTCCAATGGCCCGCAATTGGATTTGCGCAGACGTGGCTGAACGTCTCCGAAGATACCGAGGCCGAAGTCCAGCTCGGCTGGGTGAGCGAGATCAAGCTCCAGATCAACGACGGCCCCTGGGAGGAGTTCGACCAGAAGGTCATTTTCGACTCGATTACTCACAAAGTCAGACTCAAGGCCGGGGCTAACCGGGTTCGCATCAAGCTCCACAATCCAGAAGATGCGCAGCGGCTGGGGCGTTCGTTCGGCACCTGGCTGTTCGCCTTTCGGGCGATTCTGCCTAACGGCGAGGAAGTGGGGCCAAGCTTGAACGAGCGGTAGTCCCGGCAGGGAACTTCGCGTTCGGACAATCCTCGGATATCCTCGACAATCCGAATCCAGTGATTGCAGGGCGAAACGCAATAGCAAGGATGAGCCATGTCACGAATCAACAGGTGTGTCGAACTTCTCAGCCTGGGGCAACCCGTCTATTACGACCGGGTTGATGTGCCCGACCTTAGCTACGACTACGGTCGTGACATAGCGGGTACCTGGGCGGACTATCTCCGAATTGAGTTCGAACACATCTCCATGGACACGAGCGCTCTCTACGATTTCATGAGGGGGCTCAAGGACGCGGGGCCCACCAGAAGCGGGCACCCGACGCCAACGGTGATGTGCACCATCCCGGCTACCGGCATGAGCGAAGACGAGGTCCGGTTCAATGCCTGGCAAATCCGCCACCTTCTAAGTACGGGAGTCCACGGTCTCTACCTTGCGCACGCTCGTGACCCTAACGCCGTGCGGGTGTTTGTGGAGTCGTGTCGCTTTCCCCACCAGACGATTGGAGTCGGCAAGGGGCTGGGCGTCGGAACCCGAGGCCACGGCGGTGAGATGCAGGCGTCGGAAATCTGGGGGCTGGACAGGATTGAATACGTGAATCGCGCCGACCCGTGGCCCCTGAATCCTCAGGGCGAGCTAATGATAGGTGTGAAAGTCGAGGAGAGATTCGGACTGGAGCACGCCGACATGTGCCTGTCGATTCCGGGTGTTACGTTCGGCGAATGGGGGCCTGGCGACATGGGTCTGTTCCTCGGACATCCAGAGTGGAAGGACCCTCCGTATTCGCCAGAGATGGATGCGTCATGGCGGAAGGTCAAGGCAGCCTGCGATAAGGCCGGGATCTTATGGCTGTGTATGTGGGACGACCCTGCATTGAACGTCGAAGAGCAGGCCGACGTTCTGATCAATGACATAGGCGCGATGCTCCTGGCAGGTGCGGCCGGTGAGGAGCTCGCCACCGCGGGCCGAAAGCTCACAGGCCGCACGATGCCCGTCTGAACTATTCGCTTGTGGAGCGCCATACGACCACAACTCCAGCCGGTGGCGCGCGCGAATTCGCCGGAAACGTCAAGTAAATCTGTGACGCCTGCAGGGGCGGACTAGCTCACACGTGACATTCAGTTGATTCAGCGGACAGCTGCGGCCTCGGCTGAGTCGACCGCGGACTTCAACGACCCGATCAGCTCCTCGACCGAGGATGAATACCCCATGGTCATTTCCATGGTCAGTACGGCGAAATCGCGCATCTGCTCGGTCGTATACGACTCGTGGGTCTCCACGGCGGTGGTGCCGTCGCGCAGAATCACACCGTTGTATCCCAGCCAGGTCATGGCGCGGAATCCGTAGTCCTTGTTCAGAACGCACCAGTTAGTCGCGAATCCGGCGTAGAGAAGGTGAAATATGCCTTTCTTACGTAACAGCGAATGCAGTTGATCGCCTGTGGCAATTACAGAGTCGCCGGCAACCGGCGCAACGTCGCGGTAGATCATCATCCGATTGCTGGAGTAGTCCATCCAGTCCGCCAGCTCAGGCGACATCGCCGGCTCCGCCGCCCAGTGGAGGTCGGAGTAACTGTCTTTTCGCGCGACGAAGTCAGCGGGGGGCCAGCCGTCGGTCTGGTTTCTGTTCCAGTCGTCCGGATCGTCCATCCAGTCGGCATATCGCTCAGCTACGTTCTTGCCAGGAGCGTGTATCACCAAGATGCCGGCGTCCCGGCAGGCGGCGGCGAGCGGGGCGAGGCGGTTAGTCATCACCTCTTTGGCCCGGGCCAGCCACGATTCGATGTAGTGATGGTCCCAGCAATCGACGAGCACGAGCGCGGTTTGCCGGGAATCGATATCTACGCTCCTGTGAACGTATCCAAAGTTGGCTTCGATATTGGATACGCCTTCGGCGGCATGGGTGACATATCGGCGGATGGGGATAGTAATTCGCATGGTGACCCTCCTCAGGGCATACCACCTCGTCGCGTACGCACCAATTAGTTTAGGTCAGCAGGCGGACTATTCCGGTGGAGATCTCGGCTAACGCTGCTGGATGGCCGCCGGGAACAGTAGTAACTCAGGCACGTAGGCCCGGGAGGGAAGCGAAGTAACGAAAAGTACCGCTTCCGCCACGTCCTCGGGCTGTAGTGCCTGGTCCAGGACCTCCTTCGGCGTGGGGACGGGGCGCTTCTCGACCAGCCGGGTGTTGGTAAGACCTGGGAATATCACAGTGGTCCGAATTCCGTTCGCCGCTTCCTCTTGCATCAGCCCGTGCGTAAATCCCACCTGGGCATGCTTGGTCGCCTGGTAAGCCACCCCCGACGCGTCCGGCATCTGCACGGCGCCAGACGAAATCACGACCACTCTGGCATTAGATTCCCGCAGCGTGCCCAGCGCTCCCTGAACAGTGTGATACAGACCGGAGATGTTCGTCCGCTGCATCATCTCCCAGTCGCCCTCGGAGAGAATGCCGGCGGCGCGGCCCGGAATGTTGGTCCCGGTCGCATAGACGAATATGTCGATGCGGCCGAACCGGTCCGCGATCGCCGCGACCGCTGAGCGCGCCTGCTGCGGATCTTCAACGTCCGCCGGGAACGCTACCGCTTCGCCGCCCGCCGTCCGAATCTCGCGCACAACCTCTTCGAGCGCTTCCGACGTACGCCCCGACGCGGCGATGGTCGCTCCGCGCTGGGCCAGCGCCATGGCGGACGCGCGCCCCATACCGAAACTGGCTCCAAAAACCGCCGCTACTTTCCCTTGGTGGCTTCGGCTCATTGACATACCTCCCGCACGGCGGCCATAACTTCGTGACAATCCTACAATCCGGCAGAGACGGACACATCTGAGTCATGGCCGGGCATACACGGCATCCCTCCCAAAAAGAGAACATCCTCCGACGGACGGTCGTCGGTCTTCCCATACGACGTGACATTAAGATGGACTAGAGATATTGAGAAAACGGGCCGAGCGGGCGGCCTGTCGACTTAACACTTAAGAGGTGTGACGGGGAGGCAGCGGTGACTTTCAAAATCGGAATGGTAGGGGTTGAACAACACGCGCCGTATTTGTTTGGCGGCATGGAACTGTCCGAGAAGCTCGAATTCGTCGGATACGTGGGAGAGGAATCCGACCGGGCCACTTTTGAAAGCCAGGTTAGTACGCGAGACGTCCCCATCTATCCCACGTTGAACGATCTAATCGACCAGCAAGATCCAGACATAGTTGGCATCAGCATGATCTCCAGTCAACAGGGGCGTCAGATCGTCACTGCTCTCGAATCGGGCAAGCACGTGATTACGGACAAGCCTCTGCTGACGACGCGCGAAGACCTGGAAAGCGTCAAGGCCGCGCTCGCGGCAAACCCAACTACGCGAGTCTCGATGATGCTGACCTTGCGCGACTCGCCCCAGTATCTCGCGCTCAGGCGCGCTGTGCAGAACGGCGAAATTGGTGACGTGGTCAACTGCTACGCAAAACGGTCCGCAACGCTTCGCCCTGACGCGCGGCCGTTCTGGGCCTTCGAATACGACCTGTCCGGCGGTCCGATCCTCGATCTAGTGATCCATGACATCGACGCCGTTTCCTGGATAACCGGGCTTGACTACGTTTCAACCGTCAGCTATCAAGCGAACGTCAACGGACATTCCCCGGAGTCCTTCTACGACCACTCGCAGTCGCTGCTGATCATGGAGGGTGGCGCGAGTTTGATCGTAGAGGGACACCGGAACGTTCCCGATTCGTACCAGGGAATGGACAACCGGATGACGATAGTGGGAACGAAGGGCCATATCGAATGCAGCTCCAAGGGGCCCGTGCTTCAATTCTCGGAAGATTTCGCGGGCGAGGTAACCGATCTTCCGGAACCGCGGCATCTGGTGGTCGACTTTGCAGACGCACTGGCCGCAGGTACGGAACCAACCATTACCAACAACGAACTGATGAGGCTGATGGACGCGTGCCTTGGCGTCAAGGAGGCATCGGAAACGGACCAGCGTGTAAACCTCCAGGCGACTTGACCTGATCGTCTGAGAGGCAGGGGCGATGACTGAAAGGGAGACTCAACTGCGGGGTGGGATTGCTCGCCCTGACTTTAACGGTGGCAATAGACTTGCCGTCGCAGCTGTGATGGTGGAACGAGACATGGAGCTAGACGAATGTCGAACGTAGGGTTGGCGGTAATCGGCTGCGGAAACATGGCCGGGCAGCACATGGTCAACGCCGTGGTAGCGGATAATATGTCGTTGATCGCTTACGTGGACGTCATCGAAGCCGCCGCCCGGAAGTTTCATACCGACTTCGGGGGCAGTTACTTCACTGACGATCCGAAAAGGGTCCTGAACGACGACCGGGTTGACGCCGTGTTGATCGCCACGCGGCATGATTCGCACAGGGACCTCGCGATAGCTGCGGCCCGCGCAGGCAAGGGAATTCTGCTCGAAAAGCCGATGGCGCTGACCAACGAGGACTGTCAGGAGATCGCGGAGGAGGTCGATAAGGCGGGCGTCACCTTTCTTATGGGATTCAAGCTCAGATACTGTCCACTCGTGCGGCGCACGAAACAGGTAATCTCCGCTCCCAGCATGTCGATCGGGCAGATGGTCGACAACACGTGGGCCGAGGACTCATGGGCACACCAGCCTGTTACGGGCGGGGGGAACGTCCTCTCACAAGGATGTCACACGGTGGATCTGCTCTATCACGTCCACGATTCCGAGCCTGAGGTCATCTTCGCCGGTGGGGGGAATCTAAGCCATCCGGGAACGCCCGACGTCATCGACGCAGTAGCAGCGACGATAACGTTCGAGAATGGCTCCACTTCAAGCTGGGTTCAGGGCGATCCCCAGCGCAACGAGTTCGTGTCCAAGTTCTTTCTCCAAGTGTTCCATCCGGGCGTGGCGGTATCGTTGCACAACCGATTCCACGACGGCGTCCTAACACGCGGGCGCGACCATTCGGAATGCTGGAGCGTCGAGAAGGACCTGCCGGGCGAGGACGCCGAGGGTACCGCGCAGGAGCTCGACGAGTTCATAGCGTGCGTAAAAGCGGGCAAGCAACCGGAAATTGGGGCGGGACTTCGTGACGGCGTCCGCGCCACCGCGTTGATACTCGCCGCATTTGAGTCTGTCAGAACGGGCAAGCTACAGAAGATTGTCTATTAGCGAAACTCACGGGTAGATCGCGGCAGGGTGATTATGCCCAAGATTGCGTTGATCCGGAACGCCAGCCCGTCACCTATCGCGGCCGTCTGCTCCAGCCTGTAGCTAGACTTCGGCAAGCGTGCCGGCCCGCCGGCGGGCTTCGATTTCCACAAATAGCTCCCGCTGCACGGCGAGCGTAACGTCCACGTCGGCGTCGGTGTGGGAATAACACACATACGACAGACCGCCGGGATGGAACAGGACGCCGCGCGCCGCCGCTCCACGAATGAAGTAGCTGCGCATGAGAGTCGATTCTTGGTCGGTCTCACCTCTAAATTCCAGGTGAGAAAGTGGTGGAAAACCCGTTCGACGGACCGGATGTCCGACGTCCTCTGCGGCCGCATTCGTACCTTCGATAAGGCGCCGGCCGATTCGCCAGATGTGAGCTATTACATCGTTGTTCCTGTATTCGTCCAAACACGCGTCCGCCGCCGCGAGCGAGAGCGCCTCGCCGCCGTAAGTGGCCGTGATCTTGAGGTTTTCCGTAACGGCCATCACGTCCGCGCGTCCGCAGAAGCACGAAAGTGGCATCCCATTGGCCATCGCCTTCGCAAAGCAGGCGAGATCGGGAGTGACCCCGAAGTACTCCTGTGCGCCGCCAACTGAAAATCGAAAACCCGTAACGACCTCATCGAAAATAAGAAGCGCGCCGTTCGCATGGCATAGGTCGCGTACGGCCCCAAGGTATCCCGGCGGCGGCGTCTCTATCAGGGCGGGAGACATTAGGACCGCCGCGACGTTGTCTCCGGCCGACCTGAAAATTTCCCCAAGGGCGTCGATGTCCGCGTACGGGAACTCGCGGATCGTCGTGCCTACCGCGGGAGGCACTCCGCCATCGCTTCTCGTGGCCGTCCACTGGTCCTGCCAGCCGTGGTATCCGTTGCTGAGAATGAGGTCGCGGCCCGTAAAAGCGCGCGCGACCCGCGCCGCAGCGGTCGTCGCTTCCCCTCCGCCTTTTAGGAACCGGACCGATTCGGCGCAGGGAACCAGATCGACCAGCTTCGCCGCCACGGACACTTCAAGCGGATCGAGCAAACCGTAGATAATCCCTCTCTCCAATTGCTTCCGTATCGCACAGTCAACGGTCGGATACCGATATCCGAGGCTGATCGGCCCTAATCCAAGAATCCAGTCGATGTATTCATTGCCGTCCACATCCCAGACGTGGGACCCTTTGCCGTAGGCGGCGTAAGCCGGATAGTCGGCGGGAGCGAACGCCGGGGGGCGCTTGGAATTGGTCTGCGAAACGCCTGGGATAAGGCGTTGTGCCCTTCCATACAACCTCTGACTCTCGTTTAGCGTCAGTTCGGCGGGCATCTCCAAAAAACGTCCCGACTGCTCGATCAATTGGACCGAATCGATTACCTTGGGGCAGTCACCCCTCGATAGGATCACAGTCTAAACCCATTCGAAGATCACAAGCCTCTTAGCTCGGCTATGCTTAGCACTCGTTCAATAGCGTCGGGAGTCTGCTGATGGCCCTTTCGACCGGTCAAGTCCAGCAGTTTCGCGAGCTCGGTTTTCTGGCGGTGCCGGAGTTCTTTTCCGATAGGGAAGTCAAGGCGCTGCAAGCCGAAGTGGAGCGCCTGAATCGTGACGGCATATTCCGCAACGTTGCGACCGAAGGCGACGGGAGAACCGAGTCCAGATCGCGGCAAAACCTGCAGATTGTTCCCCTGCACCCTCACAGCGATCTCGTGAAGGCACTCCCTTTCCATCCGAAGGTGATCGAACACGTTACCGATCTGATTGGCGACAGGATCGTCGTCCACCTCGACCAGGTTTTTCTCAAACCGGCGCGCACCGGGCTGGGCACCGGCTGGCACCAGGACAACGCCTACTTCCGCGTGAAGGACCCACTCAAGGGCACCGCCATGTGGATCGCCGTGCATGAGGCAAACGCCGCGAACGGCACGCTGCGGGTTTTACCAAACATGATGGACAAGAAGATCGCTCACGAACGCGATCCCTACAGCGACCACCACGTCCGCATATATCCCGAGGAGAAGAAGGCGGTATCCATGGAGCTTCCCGCGGGCGGAGTCGCGTTTTTCTGCTACGGCACGCCGCACGCGACCGGCGACAATACCACCAATGAAGATCGCGCGGGGCTCGCTTTTCATTTCCTGCATGAGGACCACGTAAACGATTCGCTGCGGATCAATCCGTACGGTCCGATACTCACCGGTCCTCGTGCAGCGGGCGGAGAGGAAGAATACGGCGCGCGAGTAGACGGCTTATGGGACGGTCAGGTTGAAAAGCTGCTCGCGACAGTCGACTAGAGCCAAACCCAGCCGCGCATTCCCGGCGTCGCCGGCGTGCCGACTGGTTAGAGGGAGCTAGCCGCGCGGAAATGAAGCTGTCGCTTTCGGTCCGCATCGCCGAAGAATTTTCGCGCAAGGACAGGGCGTTCATGCCTTTCGAGGACCTTGCGCGGCTCGCTGCGGATATCGGCTACGACGCGCTCTGCATGAGAGCCTCACAGGCCGGGATCGATACGCCGCCGGAACGCCGTCGTGAGATGCGAGCGCTTCTGGACGATCTTGGCCTGAGCGTGACAATGGTAACCGGCGACGTTTCCATAGCGGCCAATGACGCCAACGCTTCGGCCGCTCTCAGAAATATCGATCCATACCTCGACCTTGCTGACGACTTTGGATCGCCGCTGGCGAGGGTGATGATCACCAACGAAGTCGATATCGAGCACGCGCGTAGCGCTGCCTCGCGCGCGTCCGCCCGCGGCATCCGGCTGGCGCACCAGACTCACACCAGCACGCTCCTCGAAACGGTGGGCGAATCGGTGGCCGTAGCCAAGCGTATAGGGCCGGCGGGATTCGGAATAACGGTCGAACCCGCCAACTTGCTCGCTGCGAGAGATGCCTGTGGACCGGCTGAAATCGGCCTGCTGGCTCCCTATCTCGTTAACGTGTATTTGCAGAATCAGAAGCTGGACGATGACGGCGATACCCTGATAAAACTGCGCGACTGTTCAGTCCGCATGCGAAACCTGCCGCTCGACGCTGAGGAGGGGATCGATCTCCAGTCACTGTTCCAAGGTCTCAGAAATGTCGGCTACAACGGTCCCGTGACAGTTCACCAATCGGCCATCGGCGGGCTGTCGATTGAAGACTCCGCACGCCGCTACTACGAGTTGCTCGCGCCATTAGTCACATAGGTGGACAGCGGGTTAGCCATCGACCTAATTGTCTGTGACGTCGGCCCACCTACTCCTGAGAAAGGCAAGGTCGGACTCTATCCCCTCGGCACGCAGTCTTTGAGCCTCCTCAGCCATGTCCAGACCGCCCACCGTTGCGATCACCGTCTGATCCGACGTGTATTCGCCGTGGATGCTAAAGGGACCGTCGAAACCCCACGAATTCAGGAGGGTTAGGACGCGGTTCCATGGTGTCGCGCCCTGGCCGATGAAAACGAAGTGCTTGCCCCACGGTGCGGGCGCGGCCGGATCGCCCAACTCGATGAACCGGGCGTCCTTTGCTCCTATGGCGGCCAGGTAATCTTTGACCATTGCCAGACCCATCTCGTCATCTTCGCCTTCGACCGCCATGTGTCCCATATCAACATAAGCGCCGATCAGTGCCGGATCGAATCCCCTGAGCAGATGCATGAGTCCGGCGCAGTTGGAGCCGAGATTCGGTCCGCTGTGGGTGTGATAGACAGTCCTGACTCCTGTTCGCTCGCTTAGCTGGGCGAACCCTTCCAGGGCCGCTCGCGCCGCTGATACCAGCGACCAGTAGTCCTCACCGACCGTATATGGGAAGTAGCCGACCTTTATCAAGCCGACTCCGGCCTCACCCGCCGCCTCGAACACGCCGATGGTCTCCGGGTCGGCGGGATCGTTCGCGTCCACTGCCAGCGAGATGAGAGGCGCGACCAGTCCCATACCGTTCCAGACCTCAACAGCACCAGGCAAGACCTCGGGCGCGTTGGCCGGACTGACGCAAAACCCGGGCCGGACCGCGAGGTCCACGCCGTCAAATCCAAGCTCCTTTACCCGTTCCCCGGTCTCTTCAACACCAAGCTCTTGAAATATCTTCGTAAAAATCACGGCCTGCATCATTCCCGAGTCTCCTTCCGTGGCATCCCTGCCTTGGCGCTCAGATTTTAGGCGGTGGACGGATGGTTAATTTATAGGTCGAATCCCGTGACAAGCCTCATCCCGAGGTCGAGGGTAGCACCGAGAGGCTAGACAGTCGCCGTTCTGTCATCGATACTCGGATTTGGTCCAGAATCGCGTTTTCGCGGATTTACCTGCAACTGACATCGATCCAGTCGTGCCAGTCAGCACAACGACCGACTTATTCACCGATTTCAAAGGAATGCCAATGAGGGACGAATTCATGATTCGGGTTCAAGACCTAGTAAAGGTCTATCCGGGCGGAACCCGCGCTGTCGATAGAGTTAGCTTCCGCGTGGGACACGGAGAGTTCTTCGGTTTCCTGGGACCCAACGGCGCCGGCAAGACGACCACGATCAAAGTGCTCGCTACGTTGTTGAAGAAGACCTCGGGGCGAGCCGTGGTGGCTGGTTACGACGTCGACCGCGACGCTCAGTCGGTTCGGCGGAGCATCGGCTTCGCGATGCAGGAAGTGGGACTCGACGATCTGTCCAAAGGGAGAGACTTCCTCGTCCTTCAGGGCGTGCTGTACGGGATGTCTCGCCGCGAGGCGTCAGTCCGCGCGGGCGAACTGCTGGAGCTGGTCGGTCTGGCGGATGTCGCCGACAGACGAGTGGGCACGTATTCAGGTGGAATGCGCCGACGGATCGATCTGGTCGGAGCGTTGATGCACAGCCCGCAATTGTTGTTCCTGGACGAGCCGACGACCGGTCTCGATCCTCAAAGCCGGCTCGCGATCTGGGAGCATCTCGAGCGGCTCAGCTCTGATGGAGTGACTGTATTTCTGACCACTCAGATCATGGAAGAAGCCGACCGCCTCTGTGACCGAATCGCAATTATCGATCGGGGCACGATAGTCGCCGAGGGTTCGCCCGCCATTCTCAAGGGGGAAATCGGCGGAGACGTAGTGCACTTGACTCTCGCCGACCGCGGTGAAAACGGTCATCTGATTGACAAGGCGGCCTCGCTCGCGGCAGAGCAACCGTTTGTACGGCAGGTTGAGTCCGTGGACGGGCATCTTGCCATAAAGGTTGTCGATGGGGGTGAAGCAGCCCCTCAACTCATGCGAAATCTGCATGATGCGGGCATTTCGGTTCGAAACGTGACGGTCTCCCAGCCCAGTCTCGATGACGTGTTTCTCAAGCACACGGGGCGGCAGATCCGGGCAGACGAAGCCTCCGAGGACGAGGCGGGGCAGCTTCTGAAAGCGTTCCTGGGAGTCAAGCGAGGTTAACGATGGCGCTTCTAAGACAGACTTTCTTCATTTATCTACGGAACTTAAAGACTTGGACGGCTCAGCCGGCCACGCTGCTCACAGCGATAGCTTCGTCGGCCTTTATGTTCATCTTCTTCGGGGCGCCCCTCGGTAAGCTGACGCTGCTGCCGGGATTCCCCGCCGACAGCTACCAGGCCTATCTGACGGGCATGGTGCTCGTTATGACCGTCGTCTTCAGCGGCAGCGACATGGCGATGGTCCTGCTGACCGACATTCTTTCCGGTTATTTCGACAAGCTGCTGCTGTCTCCAGTAAACCGGCTCGCGATCCTGCTTGGTACGCTGGCCATCGGCGCGACGCGGGCTTTGGCGCAGGTCGTGGTGATCATCCTTATCGCCCTGGCGTTCGGAGTCAGATTCGAGGCGGGACTCCTGGGCGTTATCGCCATCGTCGTTGCGACGACGACATTCGGGGTCGCCATGTCTTGCATCGGTCTCGTCCTGGCTCTTCGCACGAAGAGCGTTCAGGTAACGATGAATAGCTGGCTGCTGTTCATGCCGCTGGCGTTTCTCACAACCGCGTTCATGCCTAAAGAGCTCTTGTCCGGGTGGTTCGAGGTCGCGGTCAGGTTCAACCCTGTCGACTACGTTATGTCAGCCGTGCGCGCGGTCATAATCGAAGGTTGGGTTTGGTCGGCGATTCTTCCCGGAGTTTGGGTGCTTGTTGGCATGACCGCAGTCTTACTCAGCTTCACGACGTGGCAGTACCGCCGAGCTACAGCCTGAACTCTCAACACACTACGTGGCGACAGTCACAACCCACCGAACCGCGTGCCTGTCAGCCCGCCATCCATTTGACGGGCAGCTGCTATTCGACTTCGAAGACTGCGTCGGCTTCGACCGGCGACTGGACCGTGAGCGAGGCCATGCAGACTGCCGACCTGGCGTGCTTACCCATCTCGCCGAACACTTCGACGAGGAAGTCTGAGCAGCCATTCATGACCTGCGGCGCTTCCTCGAAGTCGTCGGTGGAGTTCACCATTCCAAGAATCCGCACCACGCGTTTGACTCTATCGAGGTCCCCGAGAACATACTTGGCCTCGGCGAGGAGAGCTATCGCGCACCAGCGGGCCGCTACGTAAGCCTCTTCGGTCGAATAGTCTCGTCCAACCTTGCCCTTCCACGGCGTCCCGGAGCCGGTCTGAGGGTAGACCCCCGTCAGGAACAACAGATTGCCGACCTGCACCCCAGGGATGACCGGCCAGTCCACGTTGGTGGGAATCTCCGGCAGAGTGACTCCCATCTCTTCCAGCTTCTTCTCTATCCGCATGGCGCTAACCTCCTGATGTCGCCATTTGATGCAAGAGTAAAACCCAGCCCCGTTAGCGCGCCCCGGGGCGCTGAGGGCTATTCCGCAGGCTGCTCCCCCGACCAGCGCAAATAGTCCGCTTTGACATGGTCGGGCCAGGGCAGAGTGTCCATAACACCCGGGGAGTAGGTCCCTTCCGATAGCCGCTGCCGGGTAAAGCGGTCGCGCATTGCCTCGTTATCCGCACGCTCCACTACTTCCCGCGCTAGATGCGGTGGAATGAAGATAAGCCCGGTCGGGGTTCCGAGCACGAGATCGCCCGGCATGACCGTAGCGGCGCCTATGCGCGCCGGTATATTCACTCCCGCGAGCGTCACGTCGCCGATAGCCGAAGGATGCAGTCCCCGACAGAAGAACGTAACGTCCTTCATCTGCCTGATTCCCTGGTAGTCCCGGATCAAGCCGTTGATAACCGCGCCCACGCCGGTACGGCTGGCTATCGAGGTTGCCAGATTGTCGCCGATGAAAGGCCCATCAACGACCTTGCCGAACATGTCGACCACCATCACATCCCCGGGCTGGAGGAGGTCGATCACCCACGAGTTGTGCTGCACGCCTTCGACGCGCTCGTCGGCTAGTCCTTCGGATTGAGCGATTTCATGGAGATCGGGGCGATCCGGTACGAAGACCGCCGTCAACGCGCGGCCGACCAGTATCCTGTCCGGGTTGGTTCTAAACCATCCGCCCTCGAACTGATGATGGTAACCATGCTCGCGTAGGACAACCCAGGCCTGCTCGGTCGTGACCGCTCTCGTGCGCTCCAACAGGTCGTCGGGCACTCGTGGACGGCCGTCATCGATGCGCTCGAATGGATTGAGAGGCGTTAGCCGCTCAACGAAACCGCGCGGTTTGAAGATATCCATCGAGTTTCGCAGACAGTCGCGCTCTAACTCTGAGAGCCGAATTTCTGTTCGATCAATCTCGCCAGTGCGCTGGAGTGAAAGTCCAGAAGAGTCTCTCCCATCGCTGCCGAGGCGTTGTGTGACTCGTCGGTGAAGCCCGTCCGATGAGGCCGGCTGGCGGGATCGGATACACCCATCCCGGATGGCGGACCGGCCTCGCGGACAGCGGCTGACTCGCGGTCTATCAACTCACGCCAGTCGGGTTCAACGAGATCGGGAAATGCGCTCAACATCATCGAGGTCTCGAAATCTCCGGAGTGGCCAGGTACGTCCGCAAACCCTTCCGGCAATAGCTCGCTCAATCCTTGGGGGTCAAGATTCCAGTACGAGTGGGTTTCGATTTGAACGTCGTGATCGTTAATTAGATCCATCATGACGACCCTGTTGGGAGCGTCATTGCCGCCGTGCCCGTTGACTATCAGGATTCGCGAGAAACCCTGCACGATCAGACAGTCGCACAGGTCTTTGACCGCTCGGATATACGTGTCGGCGGTGAGCGACAAAACGCCCGCGAACGCGAGCCAATGGTGTGAAGCGCCGAAGTGCATTGGCGGCAACAATACTATGGGCCGCTCCAGCTCGATCTTAGGCTCGGCGCGGCGAATGACCTCTGTAACAAGCAGAGTGTCCACAGAAACGCCGAGGTGCGGACCGTGCTGCTCCATCGAGCCAGTCGGCAGCAACGCAAGCGCCTCGCCGGAGACGGCGGCGATGTCTTCCCTGTTCATAGTCTGAAAGTTCTGGAACAAGATGCTTATGCTCCGTGGTCTTGACAGGTCGGAACGGGTCACAGAATAGCACCAGGATGCCAGGCCACCAACGCGGCTCCACGCTTAGTCGCCTTATCAACCCAGCGGGTAAAATCGGCTGTTTGCACGTCGACGGAAGGATTTCATTAACGGAGGACTGGACAATTGCGCATCGAAAAGAAGCTTGAAGAAATGGGGATCGAGCTGCCCGCCGTGGAGCCGAATACACAGATTGCCTTGATACCGGGAGTCAAGGTTGGAAGTTTGCTGTTTCTGTCAGGATGCGGTCCGGCGGACACGTCGGGGAGAGACTCCTGGCACGGCAAGGTCGGCGTGGACTACTCAACCGAAGAGGGTGTCGAGGCCGCAAAGTGGTGCGGGGTCAGCCTTCTGGCGGCAGCCAAGTCGGTTGTCGGCGATCTCGACCGGGTCAAGCGCGTAGTCAAAGTCCTCGGAATGGTCAACGCGCCGCCCGATTTCGAAGACCAGCCGAGGGTAATCAACGGCTGTTCAGATCTGTTCGTGGAGCTGTTTGGGGAGATGGGCCGCCACGCGCGCTCGGCAGTTGGAATGGGAAGCCTGCCGATGGGCCTGCCGGTCGAAATCGAGGCCATCTTCGAGATCGAATAACGAGCGCAATTCAAGACCAGCCGTAGCGCGGAGGGCGATCAGGCGGTAGACCCTAGACTGAAGAGACGCGCCTGACTTCCGAGCACGCCAACTGAAAGGGCCGTTTCGGTCGGAGCGGCTTTAGCCTTGTAGCGCCCTCTTGATCCCACGAAGCTGATTAATGGTCGAGATTCCGTAGTTGTAGAAGTTCAGTCCGGTCGCGCCGCCTTCGATGCTGACGCTTACCTTCTCTCGCCAGACATCCGAGTTCGGGATTTCGGGATAGTGGGTTTGATGCCCAAGAATGACTTCCTGACCGGCGGCCTGTTCCGATGCGGTGATCAAGCTCTGCGCCGTCTCCGTGGGCGTTTGGCCGTACACGGCGGTAATCAGTCCGTCCGCACTCTGCACGGCCCTGGTGAGCCCGGGGTCGCTGAGGAGCGATTTGCGTTCCAGGCCCCGACCGATAAGCAGCACCCTGGTCTCGGCGACCGCTTCAACCGCAGCCTTTATCTCGGATACGAGGGACACAACCGAATTTTCCAGCGTTTCGGAGTAGGCCGCAAACTCCGAATGTTCCGCTTCCAACCGCTCCCTACCGGCTTCGGCGCTGTGTTCCGGCGCCTCGTCCGAGTCGCCCTGAAGTATCCGCAGCACCTCGGATTCAATCAGTTGCGCGACCGATGCCACGTCTACGCCGGCGTCTTCTCCCCGCACCTTGCAGGAAGGGCAAAAGCAAATCGAAAGCAGGTAGTCGCCCCACTCGCCCAAGGGAGCGCCTACCTTGGGGTGGTGAGTCTCGTGTAAGAACGGATGGAATCCGAAGGCCTCCAGTTCAATGCTCCGAAGGTCGTAGCTCGCAGCGAGGTCCGATGCAAGCGCAACCGCATAGTGGCGAGACTCGGGATTTGACGGACATAGGTGATGTTTCAGTGGATCGCCGAGCACGGTGTGCATGGCGCAGTCGGGATGCGTAGTCGCGAGACGGGAGTTGTGTAAGACGACCGTCCAGGCGTTGAGATCAAGGCCGAACCTAGCCTTGGTGGACTCAATAGCTCGAAAAACGTCGATCTCCTCGACCAGCTTCGATACGACAGGTTTGATACGGCCGTATTTCGATTGATCCGTCCTGAAGTAGGCAACCCCCCCTTCGCCCATGTAGATCTTGGGGCCGCGACTATGTGGTCGGAGCTGCGTAAAGTTGTGATACGCCGCCGTCAGGCTCACCCCATTGCAGCCGGCAACGTCTCGAATCGTGGCGAGGGCGTCGTCAAGGCCATCGTCGGCCACGTCCCAGGGATAGGTCCATAAGGAGTTATTCATTGTCGATCCTTCACTATCAAGCGGCAGGCCCTATCATGGCACGGCCTTTCGGTTCGACCACCCCGGGGAAAGGTTACCCGCTAGCCGTGCCTGGTCGCTCCCGACAAGCTCTCGGATTTGAAGTGGACTACGTCGACAGCTAATGTTCCAACCGTCAACTCCACTTTGGTCGATGGTCATTACCCCCAAGCGCAGACTCAAGTACTTAAGTGAGGTAGAGCATGGCAAAACCCCGCGTGGGCATTGTTGGCATCTCCGGTTACTACGCGTTTTCGTTTGCGGAGGCGCTTTGGACCAACCATGACGTTGACTTCGCCGCGGCTTCGACTTGGCCGCCGGAAGAGGAGCGAGGCATCGAGGGAATCCGCATGATGACGCCGACCGAGTACGGAGAACGCTTTGGCGTAAAGATGTACGACGACCCGCTAACCATGATTTCGCGGGAATCCCTGGATGGCGTATCCCTCTGCGGCCACGCAATGGATCACCTGCCAATGGTCGAGGCAATCGCTCCGACCGGAGTCAGCCTGTTCTTTGACAAGCCGGTCGCGCTGACGCTCGACGAGACCGATCAAATAGCGAGTCTTATCCGCAAGCACGGCAATAAGTCGGGCGCTTGTCAGCCGGCCCGATATGAGGACACCATCAGGCAAGCTAAAGCCTACGTGGACGACGGTGGGATCGGCGATTTATTGACAGTCCGAGCATTTCTATCGCACTCCGGGATTCGAAGCGAGACGATAGTTCCCGTTCCACGACCGGACGTGCATTTCGCCTATTACACAGCGGATTTGACGCAGTGGTTCATGGACTGGACGCCGCCTAAGAGTGCCTTCGCGATCTACGCGAAGCTGGTGCCCGAAGACCTGCAACCGACTGACAACGCCAAGGGGATAGTCGAGTTCGAGGACGGACGAATAGGATCCATGGATCTCTACTGCACGCCCCTGTGGGGCGGACCACTCTTCGAAATTGAGGCTATAGGCACGAACGGCTTCGTGCGCACGAGTCAATCTGTGGGACGCGGCACACTGTTCACCAAAGAGGGCAATACGGCCTTTCAGGCGGACCAGGACGACATTCGACGCGTCCACTTCAACGAACTGAACGCTTGGGTCTCGGCGGTAGCTCGCGGCGAAGATTGCGAACTTTCGGTCGAGTTGGCGCGGAAGGTGATGGAATTGTGCGTTGCCTGGAAGCTCTCTTCCGACGAACGTCGCACGGTACATTTCCCGCTGACCTCCAGCACCGTTAGGATTGGGCCGTAGTTCATTCGATGCTCGCAATGCCGAGCGCCCGCCTGGATTGACTGCCGTGCCTTCGCAAGACCTCAGAATCGCCGTCCTACACGAAGCTGACGGGTATCACGCCGCCGCGTTCTGCACGATCTTCAACGGCGGCCCCCGCCGGCATGAGTTTGAAGACAGAGACCTGCCTGTTATACCGCCCGGCGCACGAGTCACAGCGGTCTGGGACAAAAATCCCGCAGCCGCCGAAACACTGGCTAACACTCATAAAGTCGATCACGTGCTTTCAGACCTCCAAGACTTGCCGAAGTTCGCCGACGCGGCGGTGCTCACGTCCGGCTGGGACCAGTACCACCATTTGATCGCCGACGACTTGATCGACCTCGGTGTTCCTTTCTACGTCGATAAGCCGCTGGCGCCTACGCTCGAGCGGGCTACCGAAATCGTGAATCGCGCCGCGGAGCGCGGAGTCCCGATGTTCTCTGCGTCGGCGGTCAGATATGGACGCGAACTTCTGGAGATTTTGCCTGCGATCCGCGACGAGGGAGGCATCCAATACCTGGTGGCGGCCAGTCCCATGGGCACAATTGTGTTCTACGGCGTCCACGCGGTGGAGCTGGCCGTTATGACGATGGGCGCAGGCGCGAAGGTCTCCTACGCAGGCGACCGCGACAAAGCGCACCAGATCATGCTGGACTGGGACGATTCACGTACGGCCGTCATACTGGTGGATCATCGCGTCAAGAAGATCACGCTCGACATCCACACAGCCGAATCGGCACGCCAAATCGAGATCAGCGACGAGTGGTATTACTACACCGACCTGATGAAACACTTCGTCGACATGGCGCTAACCGGAGAGCCGCCGTTTCCACCGGAAGAGACAATCGAGATCTTTCGGTGCTTGGACGAGGCCAGAATCGCCTCGGGCACTACTGGGTTCTAAAGGCACCTAACGCCGAGCGCTGAGCCATCCGGCGCTACGTGTCTATCTGGACAGAGCGGATCGGACCGCCGCGATCTCTCGGTCGGAGGCTTGCGCTGGAAGCTGTACCTGATGGCCGATGCTGGCGGAGAGCAGCGCGCCAAATATGGCGTCGATAGCCGGGAGTGTCGTATCAAGATTGCACCTGTGCACCTTCGTCGGGTCGTCGAGCCAGTCAACGACGGCTCTGGTGAAGGCCGCCTGGGCGCGCAGGTATTGTGATTGGAAATCCACGTCCTCGCGGTACGACTCACCGTTCGACAGCTCGTAACCCCAGGTGTCGCTCTGCGAGGCCCACATCCTGCCTTTTGAGCACCAGAAGTCCAGGTGCATGTTCAACCAGTATCCAGACTCGCCGCGGGTGCCCATGCCGCGGGGGCTGCACTCAAAGAACACCTGAACTTCGTCCGGGAACCAGTAGGTCGCCATCACGTGGCTCGGCGCGCCGTGGTCCCACTCGTAACCCTCGAGCCCTTCCGCCGCCGCCCAAACGGCCCGCGGCTTAACGTCGCCGAGGATGAAGAGCAGCGTGTCCATTAGATGGGGGCCCATAGCCAGCGGTCCGCCGTAGGTGCTCGCCCGCACGAACTCAAGCTCTCCAAGCTCGCCCGAAGCCAGCAGATCGCGCATCCGCGCGGATTGAGGCCTATACCGGCCCTGAGTATTCACGGCAACCTTGCAAGAGGTCCGCTTGGAGACCTCCCATATTGCTCTGCACTTCTGAGGATTTAGGGCGAGCGGTTTTTCGACGATGATCGCCTGCACGCCAGCCAGCGCGGCTAACCTGATCGGCTCGAAGCGAACGGCGGGGGGAGTCACTACGTGAAGAACATCCGGCTGGATCTCTCTGATCATCGTCGGGTAGTCGTCATAGCGATGCTCGACCTGGAACTCGTCCGCGAACCGCTGCATTCGCTCGGCGTCCGTGTCACAGCAAGCTATGAGTTCCAGCTCCGCAATCTCGGAATCGATCCTGGCATGATCAACCCCGCGGCCCCCGCACCCAATAATCGCCGCTGTATAGGCCACTGGCCGCCGCTACCCGTTGAGAGGGCGAAATCCGCCCGCGCGCAAGACTAGCCTTTTAGCCCTGTCAGGGCGATTCCCTGAACGAAATACCGCTGAAACGCGACGTACACCACAAGCGCCGGAGCGAACATGACCGTTCCGCCCGCCATGATGAGTCCCCATCGGGTCTGGAACTCCATATGCCCGTCCATTACCGCGAGGCCCACCGGCAGGGTTCTCATCTCACTTTCCGTCGTCACGATCAGAGGAAGCAGGAAGTTGTTCCAAGATCCCAGGAACGTGAAGACCCCGAGCGCCGCGAGCGCCGGCTTCGACAGCGGCAGCATGATCTGCCAGAAGATTCGAAATTCCCCGGAGCCGTCTATCCTGGCCGCGTCGATCAGGTCATCGGGGATCGTGGACATGTACTGCCGCATGAGGAATACTCCGAAACCACCAGCCAGATAGGGGAATATCAACGCCGGATAGGTGTTATGGAGATTCCAGTCCGCGAAAATGAGGAACAGCGGGACGATCGTGACCTGCTCGGGAATTATGAGAGTTCCCAAGATCGCGACGAACAGCACGTTCTTGAACAGAAAGTTCTTCTTGGCGAACACGTAGCCCGCCATGCTGTTGAAAAGCGGTCCTAGCACCAGAACCACTCCCGTAACAATCACACTGTTCTTCAACCAGAGAAAATAGTCGAATCCGGTAAACAGGTCTTCATAGTTCAGCAGGGTGGGCTCCGGCGGTATCAGTTGCGGAGGATACGCGATGCTGCTCAATTGATCTTTGAAGGAAGTTGAGAACATCCAGAAGAAAGGGAAAACACTGAGCAGCGCGAAGACAACCACGACCAGATAGATAACGAAGCTGGCCGCGCGCTCCAGCACCCTGTTGAACCGCTCGCTTCGAGTCCCTTGCCCGGCGCCGATCCGCAACTCCGGCGTCGAGACCTCGCCTCTAATACTCATAGCGGGCTCTCAGCACGCGCAGCTCGATCAACGTGATGGCGAGAACGATCACGAACAGGGCATAGGTAATAGCCGCCGCATAGCCGAACTTGTAGTTCAGAAAGGCTTCCTGGAAGATCAGCCACGTCATGACGATGGTAGCGCCCGCCGGCCCGCCGTAGGTCATGACGTATATAGCGTCGAATATCTTGAACGAGGCGATGGTCGCCAAGACGATGACGAGCAGGATAATCGGACGCATCAACGGGACGGTAACGTAACGGACCAGATGCCAGCCGTTCGCGCCGTCGATTCGCGCCGCTTCGTAGAGATGCGCCGGGATGCTCTGCAAGCCCGCAAGGTAGATCGTGACGTAATAGCCGAGCACCCACCAAACGGTCATCGCCGCCAGCGCCGGGAGAACCGTTTGCTTACTACCCAGCAACCCAACCTTTGGGAATCCGAGCCAGTCCATGAGGAACGCGAGGACCCCGACTTCGCCGTTATATATCCACTCGAAGCACAGACCGACGATGATGGCCGATGACATTATCGGAACGAAATACAACGACCTCAGCAGGCCCTTGAAGCGGATGGGGCCGTTGAGCGCTCCCGCCACGATCAAGGCGACGACGGTGATGCTGGGAACGAACATAGCCGTATACACGGTAGTGATGCGCAGCGAATTCCAGAAGTTCTTATCTGTCAAGAGCTTCGGGTAATTGGCGCCGTTGTTAAAGAACGGTTCGCCCAACAGCGACCATCGATGGAAGCTGATCCAAAAGCCGTACAGCATCGGATAGATCATGAAGACGCCGAATATGATCAGGCTGGGAAGCAGGAAAAGATAGGCGCTGCGGGTTTCCGCCAGGAACCTGCGATGTTTCGCAGGCACTAAGTTAAGGGCCATAGGCTGGCGCTTCCTGCTCCAAAGGGGCCGATAGCGACGGACTCGGAAAACCGCCGCCCGGGCCTCGCGCGCCGATGCCCAGCGTTATCAACGCCATCGTCATCGTGCGCGAGACCCGCCGTAGACGGTCATTCGCGATCAGATGCTGAGCTTACGTCGGCAGCGACTCCTGGTATTCCTTCACGAGCCGTTCCGCGATGCTCACCATTTCGGGAAAGGCCTCCGCCGGACTGGTTTCGCCCAGAACCACTGCCTGCCACAGGGGCAAGACCTGCCCGGACATCGTCGCGCCGACCGGATGCTTCTCCTCGCGAGGATAGATCATGTTAGCCATGACGTTCGCGAACTCAGGCTCAGGATTCATCTCCAGCAGAACCTCAGCGCCAGACTTCCGTGGAGTGGCGAAGAGCAGCCGCGCCGCAAAATCCGGGCCGTTGTGGGAGTTCGTCACCCACAGCGAAAACTCCGCCGCCTCGTCCGGAAACTCGCTCTGGGCAAAAACGCCGTATCCCGCGACCGTCCCGTGCGTCATCCTGCGAACCGAGCCCATCGGAACCGGGCCGACCGTGAAGTTGAGGTCGGGGAAATCCTTCCTGAAGGCTGGAATACCGTTTGGGCTGAACTGCGGGATTATGGCGCCGCGCCCTTCGGGAAACTTGGGAGCGCCGCTCGCGCCTCTATCCGCAGGGCTGATCACCGAGTTCCACATCCTGTACAGGAACTCGAGCGCATTCTCCATCTGCGGGCCATAGTCGCCGAAGACCAGTTCCGAGCCGTCCGGCGAAAAGAACTCGCCGCCTTCCGAGTAGAACCAGGGGTCGAGCGCGAACTTGCTGTGGAAGGTTTGCAGGTTCTCCACCACGCCCCAGATGTCTACGTTATCGGCGTCGAATCCCGACTCGCCGTACGAATTGCCGTTTTGGTCGACGGTCATCATCTCCGCGGCCTCGATGAAATCGTCGCGGGTTTGCGGCAAGTTTTCCTTGGTGTACGGCGTGTACTGCTCAAGGATGTCGACGTTGTAGGCCGGCGGAACGACGTGCGCGAGCACCGGCGCGTAGGCGATCTTGCCTCCCCAGCGAACGGCCTGGTTTGCCGAGTCGGTCAGGTCTTCCGCGAGAGGGACTTCCTGCAGGGCGTCGTATTCGTCCAGTGAAACGAGCAAACCCAGGTCCGCGAAGGCCGCGAAGTTACCGAGATTGAAGTAGGCGATATCGGGCGCGACGCCCGCGGCGACCGCCGTCAACATGCGCTGCTCACGGTCTTTCCACGGAAAGATCTGAAAATCGACGTCGACGTTCGGATTGTTCTCCTGGAACGCCCTTAGCTGCGGGATGAACAAGTCTTCCGGCGCCAGACCCACCGGAAAGCTCCACCACTTGAGCTTAATCTCGCTCGGCTTGGGCTTCATGGCCTCGACCGTCACGATCTTCTCGACGATCTTCTCTTTCTCGACGATCTTTTCTCTTTCGACGATTTGGGTTACTACCCGCTCGACCTCGACCGGTTTTTCGACCTCGACCGCCACTTGTTCCTTGACGATCTTGGTTACGACCTTCTCGACCGGCACCTGCTGCGTTACGACCTTGACGACCTCTTGAGTGACGACCTGAGTCTCGCCACAGCCGGCCAAAACGGCTGCGCCGATTCCCGAACCACCCGCCAGCGCAATCGCGCGCAACGCCGAACGGCGCGTAAATGAACCCTTAGACATGAACCATTCCTCCACGTTTACTCGAACACGAGTTGCCAACTACTTACGAGGTTAAATTAGCCAACGTTTAACAATGCCGTCAAAAAATGCACTGGCAACTATTGAAAACAGCGGCTCGCCGTCAAGAGGGGCCGCACGCGGTGGCTAACTCTGCAACAGCGGCTCCAACCGAGCCAGCACTTCGTCAATCTCCCGCAAATCGACTTGGTCGAGCCTGGTGGCGCCAGGTTGCCGCATCCGCGCGGTTGGGAAAACGCCTCGCCGCACCAGCAGCTCCTTGTAGGCAGAGATTCCTAGGAGTCCTGTCAGGTTGATCAGCGGCATCAGTCGGTCGAAGAGATCCCGCGCCTTTTGCGAATCGCCACCCTGCCAAGCGTCCCAGATACCAACATAGACTTCTACCGTGAACGCCGCCGGCATGAATCCGGACGCACCCCGCTCCAGTTCCGAAAGCATCCAGCGACCAGAAGCACCCCCGAAGACTCCTACGTTCGCACCTTGGACGTTTTCGAGAATATCGCTGATGTTGTGGGCGCTGGGCGGGGCTTCTTCTTTTACGTAGTCGACGTTTTCGATTTCCCGAATCAGTCGCGCAACAGATGCAGGGGGCACCCCCGGAGGATTGTTCTGTACAAACACCGGACGCTCAGCGGCAGTCGCAATCGCACGGAAGTAGTCGACGACTTCGTCTTGAGATGCGGTCGAAACGTACGGCGGCAATGCGATAACCGCGTCAGCGCCCGCACCGGCGGCATGTTTTGCGTATCCGACGGCTACAGCCGTGCTCGTGCCTGCGACGCCCGCCACGACCGGAACCCGGCCTCCGTTCGCGTCGACTACTGCCTCAACGCCAGCGCGACGTTCGGCGTCGGTTAGGAACTGGAACTCGCTAGCCAATACTGGAAATACGAGCCCGTGGCTCCCCCTCTCAACGCAAAAGTCCACCTGACTCCGAAGACTCTCGATATCCAGCGCGTCGTCTTCACCGAACGGGCTCTGCAGGACGGGGAATATTCCGCGCATCATGTCATTCACGTTTGCCATGCCTCTCGCTGCTTTCGTCCGTTCATCCGTCAATCCGCAACTTTCAAAATAGCCGCCATCGCCTATATATGGATGGTATAGGCACTATGGATGAACGCCGACGGCTCGAATCTATGCCGACGTGCAGGATGCTCGCGTCGACGGTCGGCCAAGCCCTAATCGACCTAGCGCTCTCCCCGAACCAGTTGTCCACGAACCGGATAGCCCGCTCTGTCTTTGACATCCGTGCTCTTGTAAATGATGGAGTACGAGGGGCGAGGATGGGGCGTGCGGTTCGGCCTGGTCTGATGTTGTGTCAAGCAGTGATGCCACGAGCAGCCGCCCGGCGGCAGCTCGACCGTCTTGGCAAGAGACTCGTCGACGTCCATCTCTTGCAAGCTTGAACCCGCGATCGCCCGCTGCTCCGCCGGAGCCTTCCGGTTGCTGCCGGGAATGAATCGAAGCGCGCCATTCTCTTCCCTTACGTCGGCCAAGGCAATCCAGCAGGTAATCAGATTCGGCGGGTCATAGTTCCAGTAGCCATTGTCGGTATGCCAGGGAAGCTCGCCCCCGTGGAAAGCCGGTTTGAACAGAGCCTGGTCGCCTTCGACCTCGATGTTGGGACCGAGGAGTGACTCGGCAATGTCCAGGATTCGATCGTCACGAACAAGATCTGCGAACACGGCGTCCTTCTCGTGAACATTGCGCACCTGCAGAAACCGGTCGGCGGAATCCACCTGCTTGTAGGTGATCTCATCCCGCGCTTCGGCTTCACCGAGCACCACAGCCGCCGTTCGAGCGTGCTCGATAGCTATCGCCAACGGTTCGGTCATTGTTCCTGGATACCTGTCGACGATGCCTTGCAGGAGGTTGCAAAGATCCAGTACGCCGTCAGACCCATGGCGCACGGCCATGTTGTCGCGCACGTTCTCCTCCACGAACAAGTCCATCAGGTGCGCCAGTAGAACATTTACTTCCTCAGGCTCCAGCAACGGCCCGTAATCCAGATACCCGTCGTTCCGGAATTGGTTCACTTGCGAAGACGTGAGCGCCATCCTGCAACTCCTCCTGCCGACATTTCGCCCAAACGCAGTACCCGGGCGGGGCGACCGTCGGCACAGAGATTATCTCAAGCGACAGCCGCACCCTGACGCCGGTAGACCGCCACTCCCAAGACATCATCTTCTATCCTGCCGCGTTTCCCAAGGACGCACACTGGATTCGCTATCCGACCGGCCTATGCCCAGCTCGTATATAAATCGCTTCCGCCTCCAGCGATCGGGCTTCGCCGGCTGGTGAGTTTCATGTATTGACATTTTTTGGTAAATTCAGGTCGTTCAAGCTGTCAGGCACACGGGAAGGCTTGCCTATCCCAACACCGCCAGCGGACAATTCGACTTCGAAAGGGGGGATGCGGGTCGTAAGTTTCTCGGCGCTTCACACACTCGCAAGGGTATTGGGAGATGCGACTTGCTTGATTCGCACAGACTCGGTCATCAATGCGGATCAGTGGTTTCTACCAATTTGCGTCGAGCCTGCTAGCTTGTGACGAGTTTACCTAGTGATACCTCAGGGAGGCATCAGCATATGAAATTCAAATCCTTGTCCCGAAGAAAGCTGCTCAGATCGGGACTCGCAGCCGGAGCGGGTGTGGCAGGAGTCGCCGCGCTGGCTGGCTGCGGCGAAACCCAGGTCGTCGAGGTAGTCAAAGAGGTACCAGTAGAGACGGTTAAAGAGGTCGTCAAGGAAGTACCGGTCGAGCGCGAAAAGGTCGTCACGAAGGTCGTCGAGAAGGTCGTGACGGTCGAGGCCATGATGAAGGCCAAGCACGTCGAGCTCGAGCTCTGGAACGCCTCCGAGGAGCAACTCAATCCAATTTGGGCGTCGGTTACCAATGACTTCATGGCCGCGAATGCGAACGTCACGGTCAAGAGGTCCGAGATTCCTTTCGGCGACATGCAGGCGAAGATTCTTACAGCGCTCGCCGGCGGTTTGAAGCCCGACGTCGTCTATTCCCACCCGCAGTTGACTGCCAAGATGGCGTCATCGGGAGCTCTCAAGCCTCTCGATGACCTGATGCGGCAGGACCAAACCTTCGACCGGGAGGACTTCAATACCGGCAGTATCGAAGCCAACAACTTCAAGGGTAAGGCTTACGTGTTGCCGTCCGTGTCGGCCCCGCTGCTCAACATCTACAACCGAGACCTTGTCGAGCCGCTGGGCATGGGAGACCCGTGGGAACTCCAGCAGAGCGGGGAGTGGACGCGCGACGTCTACTCCGAGATGATCACCAAGATGACTACCGGCGAGGGTGACAATCGCGTCTTCGGCGGCATCGAGGTATATCACGCGCTCAAGATCCAGTATCTCTGGGTCTGGGGCGAGGGCGGCGCCATATGGGACAACCCAAACGATCCCGTCGAGTTTGTCGGCAACAGCCCCGAGGCTCTTGCGGCCTGGGACTGGATGACGGGACAGGCGATTCGGGGTGAGACGCCCGCGCCGGACTACGTCAAAGCTTTCCAGGGCGGAACACAGGGGTTGTTCGTCAGCGGGAAGCTGGGGTTCTACCTCACGCACCGGCAGTACACGTACCAGATTCCGGAAGGATTCAACGGGGGTGTGGCGCCGATGTACAAGCACCCCAACGGCGACGACCAGACGCGTGACGCTCCGGAGGGACTTGGCATTCACGCCTCCACCGAACATGAGGAGGAGGCCTGGGCGCTGCTCAAGTACCTGACGACGGTCGGGATCAAGTCGTTCATCGCCGGCGGAGTCAGTGCGCCGACGCTGAAATCGCACCAGAACCTGCCGGAATTCGTCTCGTCAATCGCGCCTTGGGATGACATTGCGATTCACAAGACGGCCGCGAGTCAGATCAAGCGGTCGTTCCACCACCCGATTCCCTACGGCGAGATCAACAAGCTGGTGCAGACGAATGTTGAACGCATCATCCTCGGCGAGAAGGAAGTCAAAGAGGGCTTCGACGAAATCAAGCCCAAGATCGACGATCTCCTGGCCGAGTTCCGTTAGCAGCGGCGGTCGATCCGTACCGCATAGTCAGCGTTCCGGCCCGGCCTGATCGCCGGAGGATGCAAAGTGGACCGGCAGCGCCGGGGGCCGTCGGCCCCCGGCGCTCAAGGCCGACTAATTAGATGCGCTGAATGCCCGTACCGCACCGATACAGGCAGGTGGAGTTGGATGATTAGCGGGAAACATAGGAGGATCCAGACCGGCTCGATTACAGACTCTTGATCGCTCTCACGCTCCGTTGCTCAATTGTGAAGTGAAGAGGTTCTATTGGAGATAGCGCCAGCAACCCGTATGCCGTCCGGGTGGTCGCGCCTTCGAGGCGCCAAGGTCAAGCGGTGGATATGGGCCTACTTTTTCATAAGCCCGTGGGTCTTGGGTTTCTTGATTTTCACCGCTTATCCGATGGTCTTCTCCGCGTTTCTTTCATTCACAACTTTCGACTTTCTCAGCGCGCCCGAGTACGTCGGCACCAAGCAGTTCAACAAGATGGTCAACGACGAACTGTTCTGGATCTCGCTCGGCAACACCGCTTACTACACGTTCCTGTCAGTGCCCGCGCAGCTTGTGGTTGCGCTGGCAATGGCATTGGCGCTCAATCAGAAGCTGATGGGCATCAACATATTCAGGACGATGTTCTATCTACCGACGGTGACTCCCGCGGTAGCCAGCGTCATTCTGTTCGTCTATATGTACAACCCCGATTACGGGGTCTTCAACTGGCTGCTCGGTTTGGTCGGCGCTCCGAAGGTAAGCTGGCTAGGCGACCCGAACTGGTCAAAGCCGTCGCTGATTATCATGAGTCTATGGGGCGTCGGCGGACAGATGGTGATATTCCTCGCGGGTCTGCAGAGCGTCCCTGTGGCCTTGCAGGAAGCGGCTTCCATAGATGGAGCCGGAGTGCTGCGGCGTTTTTGGCACGTGACCGTACCAATGATCACCCCGGTTATTTTCTTCAACCTGGTGCTGGGCATAATCAGTTCGTTCCAGATCTTCACGGCAGCCTACATCGCCACTGGCGGCGGCCCTGTCAATTCCACGTTGTTCTACGTGCTATGGCTATACCAACATGCGTTCGAGAACTTCAGGATGGGCTATGCGGCCACGCTGGGATGGGTACTGCTTGCGATCATTATGATCTTCACCGGGATCCAGTTTTATACTGGCCGCAGGTGGGTCTACTACGAGGGGTCGATTACGTAATCCATGGGCCTTACAACCGCCGCTGCATCCGAGAGCGTATCGCTGACGCGTAAGCGCACCCGGGGCTATTACGTCCGGGAAGGCGTTTCACAGCTCCTGCGATACGCGCTCTTGATCGTGATCGGTCTCGTCTCGTCGATTCCGCTGGTCTGGATGGTCTCAACGTCCCTAAAGCAAAAGGGCCGGGAATTCATGTTTCCGCCCGAGATATTGCCGATCCCGGTTATCTGGAGAAACTACATCGACGTGTGGCCCGAGTCGAACATTCACATTTACGCGCTCAACAGCGTTATGGTCACCGGTCTAGCAACGATCGGAACGCTGCTGACCGCCTCGATGGTGGCGTTTGGATTCGCGAGGATGAGTTTCCCCGGCAGAGGTCCGCTGTTCGCCATCCTGCTATCTACTCTTATGCTTCCCTACATCGTCACACTGGTTCCGACATTCATTCTGTTTCGGGTCTTGCAGTGGATCGATACCCCCTACCCCCTAATCGTTCCCTACTGGTTTGGCGGCGGCGCTTTCTTCGTATTCCTCACGAGACAGTTCATGATGCAGCTCCCCACCGAGCTTGATGAAGCGGCGCTCGCCGACGGGGCCTCTTACTGGCGAATCTTCTGGAACATCATTCTTCCGCTTTCCGGTCCGGCTCTGGCCACCATGGCCATCTTCTCAATAGTCAGCCACTGGAACGACTTCCTCAACCCGTTGATATTTCTCTTGACCGAAAAGTGGCGCACCCTGGCTCTACACTTACGCTTCTTTTTCTTCCAAGAGGGTTTTGGAGGCTTCCCGCGATGGAACTACCTGATGGCGTCTTCTGTCGTTATGCTGGTTCCCATACTCATCTTGTTCTTCTCAGCCCAGAAATATTTCGTGAGAGGAATCGCGCTGACTGGGTTAACGGGGCGGTAGAGTATTGAGCGCTGTTTTGATTGGATATCTAAGACGAGGCACATGAAACGACTGGCATTGCTTTGCCTCTGTGCGGCGTCACTGCTCCTAGCAGTCGCCTGCGGTGAGGAACGACAAAAGTCGGCGGCGGAGATCACGGCCGCCTGCCCGGATGCAACCTCTTGGGTGCTCGCAAGCGAACACGTCGGAGAAGAGATCACTGTCTACGGCCACGTGGTTGATGCCGAGTTTGTTCAGCGGGGAATCGAGCAGCCGACCTACTTATACGTTGGAAAGCCGCCAACCGAATCGGGCGGCATTCGAATCCTGATAAGGAAACCGAACTTGCTCAACTTCCCGTTCGCTCCGGAAGCAGAATACAAGAGTAAAACGCTCTGCATCACCGGAATAATCGAGGTCGCGGATGATGGCGAATTACAGATCCAGTTGAGATCGCCATCTGAAGTGATAGTCGTCTAGCACCAGTAATCGCTTACAGTCCGAAACCGCTAACTTAGCTCCGGCCGTTCGATCACTTTCAATGTCTCCGCGTCTACCACGGTGACCTCGGCCCCTCTTGCCTGCCCCATGAAGATGAACGGACCTTCGGGATCTGTCCACACCCAATAGGCGGCGCGATCCAGCGGCGCCATGTGAATCGATTGGTCCCGGTCGAGGTCAACGACCACTAGAGCCTCCAGTCCCGGTCCAACCAAATACAACCGCCGGCCGGTCTTGTCGGAGGCCAGCCAGGTCGCACCCGGAACTTCCGCGATGGGGCCGTCTACTGATCGAGCTTCTATATCAACGACAAATATGCCGCCGTCAAACGCAAGAAGATAGACATGGGTTCCCGTAGGATTGGAAGCAGCCCTGATGATTCGACCCGGCACACCACGAATGCTAGCTATCGAGTCGCCCGATTCAATGTCCACTGCCTCAATACGCTTTCTAAACCGATTGGCAAAGAAATACCGGGTTCCATCGAACGATGCCACGGGCATAACGTCGTGAATACTGATGTCGTGCCTGAGTAGTCTCGAATCCCCCGTAAGCGGATCGATAGCGCGAAGTTCCAACCGAATCGCCGACAGGGGGTCTTCGACTACCAGCAGAATCTCCCCGCGGGCCGAGGTTCCTATGTACCAGGCGAATGGACCGGACGACGCCCGTCTGTAGAACCGAATCCGGTGCTGCTCGCTCAAGTAGTTGAAGACCGCGTGCAAACGGTCCGGCAGTCCCTGGGCAGGTGAATCCGCACCACTCTCGACATTTACAGGAATGAAGAAAGAAAGGTTCGTTATCAGCCTGCTGGCCGGTATGTCGGGCGGGGTGACCGGGACGTTTACGACGGAGTCGGATCGCAACGCTGAGGCTCGATCCACGCCCGCCACTCTGATCTGACCGTTGTCGAGCGGATCCGCTACCGGAAAATACAATCGCTTGGCCGGGTCCGGCGCGAGTTCAACCACAGTGGAAGCGTCGCCGGATTTTGGCACGGCCACGATTATGCGGTTGCGGCGATAATCGAGCAGTCCGGCTTCGACGGTGACGATACCGGGAGACAAGCCGTCAAACCTGATCGTACCCGTTGGATCAGTCACTCCTCTAGTATCAGTCGCTCCAAGGAAGTTGGTAATTTCTACTCTGACACCGGAAAGAGGCCGCGAAGTGCTGGAGTCAATCACCTTAACGGTCAGTTCGTTCTGAAATGGTAATAGCTCGAAAGCAACCGCCGAAGTCTCGACCGAGGACTTGCCTGGACCGGACGATTCGGCCTCGATAAAAAGCTGGCTTGATCTCCCTATCGCGAGTCCGGTTGGTATCACGAATTCGAGAGCGAAGGTTCCATTCCTCGACGAAATAGCCCGGGCTATAGGGAAGCGTTGGGAGTCGCCGGACTTTCCCGATCTGTGAGCGAAGATCGCCACTTCTGATCTCGGAGGCCACTTGCGGCCCTCTATGCGAACCGGGCTTCCCGGCAGTCCCTCCGAGGGAGTGAGACTGATTTCAACACCGGACTTGCTGGTCGATCTAACGGTCCCGCCGATAGTCGATCCATATGCGCCCAAGGCGATAATCGCAGCTACTGGCACTAGAACCAGTACCGCCATAACTACTGCGACGGCTATGCCGATTCTAAGCTTCATCAGGTTTCACTATCACTGTATCGACGCTAGCGCGGCCCCCGTATCCCCATCAATTGCCGGTCTCGGGGTAATAAGTGCTGTCGTCATGAAAGAGTCCCCAAGCCCAGCTATAGGCCAGGGTATACGGCACCGGTTGCAGGCGTTTCTTCTTGAGCGGCCCAGCTAGCGCCTGTCCGCTCATCGGATCCCAGATCGATCCTGTCTCACTGTCTTCAAGCCGGGACTCCTCCCACCGAAAGCTGAGCACTCGTCCCTCAACATCACGCTCGAATACCCGGACGGCTTGCGTTTCGCGGTCTACGTAAACCAGCACCGGCCTGGTGCCAGCGAAGTGATTGACAGCGGTCTCGATGGCGGAAGCTCGATAATCGAAGGCGGCCGCCCCATCCAGGGACACTCCGATGACAAAATCGTCTTTGAGTCGCTCCGCTACGCCGTAGCTTGTGTTAGGCACAACCAACACCTTCGTGTCGGGGTGGGCATCAATCCAGGGTTGGACGGCTCCGGTGTACGCAGGTACCTGCTTCAGCTTCGCCCCCTCGAACGGGCCGTCAAGAGCCTTGCCCCCCAATTGCGTCCAAGTACTCTCCGTCTGGTGGTCGAACCAGGTCATGTTCATGTTGTAAAGCCGTACCCGATTTCCAAATATCAAGGTCTCGCCATCGATTCGCCGGTCATGCACGAGACCGGTATAGCAGGCCGGTCACCAGGTGACTAAGATCGGTACGCCGCCAACAACGTCGTTAACCATCTCGCGGTGGTTCAAAATCCGCACTGGGTAGGCTCGGCTGTCACCGTCAATTGATAGAGCTATTACGACGTCGGAAGGGTCGAGATTTGACTGCGCGTGGGGCACGAACTCGGGCTCATATATGGGCAAGATGAGGTCATGGGAGCTGACGACGTCCTGCCGGACAGACCCACGTTGGGGATTCTCGGCAACTTCAGCGGCGTCGCCGCGGGTGAGGAGGCGCGCTGCCGCAGCCGCGCTCGCTAGTATCAAGAGCGCGACAACGACAGAAACGTACTTCAGAAAACGCATTGCACAAAGAACCGCTCGAGACTCGCGCCTCGTCGGTAGGATAACCGACTGTTCTGCGAGGCATGACCTACCGAGGTCCTGCCGGCGCCATGCCCCTGACCTTCACCGGACTAGAATCTCGTGAATCGCAACGATCTTGATCCGTCCACTCTGGTAACGGAGTAGGAGTTGATCTGATGAACGGAAATGCAAGTCAGGGGGAGAACAGCTTTTGGACCGCACCCAGCGACGAAGGACTACTCATCTCGGACCTGTCCGTATGCAAACCGCAGGCGGCGATAGCCGATGGGCCGTCGCAGCACGATTGGTACTCAATTCCGTATGCCACTCAGGACGGCATCCGGGGGGTAATGCTGGGCAAAGGTGAGCTGGCGCGACCCGAAGACCTGAGACTCAGGCTTCCAGCAAACGGCTGGCACGCGATCTACTTGGGGCTTTATAGAGGAGCCGCCGAGCCGGACAGGCCATTCAAAGACCCATTCTTGATCCGAGTCAAGCTCAGCGGCGACCCGCTATTCGATTGCGTAAGGCCGGGAGTGTCCGACCAGGTCGTGCCGAACCGGGCAGTGGCCCGATACGCGAGTGCAATCGAGGAGTTCTTCTGGAAGGCCGCCGACCTGGACAATCACGATTTGATCATCTCCGCTGCAACGAGAGCTACCCACACGGCGGCTCAGATCTCGTTCGTGCGGTTGGTACCGATGACCAGCGCCGAGGTGGAGGAATACCGCCATGTCAGCGGCCCCGCCAACAGAAACCTGGCCGTGCAAATAGATGGGGCCAGCGGCTCTCTTCATCACGGAGTGCAAACGATAGAAGAGCTCATTGAGGGTTTCGAGCCGTTACGCAACACCGACGTGGGAAGGGTCTTCCTTGGCACCGGAGGACCCGGGCTTACCTACTATCCGACCAAAGTCGGGGAAGAGTACGCCACGGCAGCGACTGAATTGCTGACCGAGTCGAGTCGACGCGCAGTTGAGAGTCTTCGCGCCTATCGATCCAACGGGATCGATCTGGTTAAGGAAAGAGTGGACTACCTTCACTCGTTGGGTATCGAGGTCTTCCTGGGATTTCGGATGGGAACGACCTCGGACCATCCACCTGCACACGTCAAGTCGGTTCCGATGTGGAAGGAACATCCGGAATGGCGGTGCCGCGACCGGGACGGCAACTCGATCATTCGCCTGAGCATGGCCTATCCCGAAGTCAGGCAGTTTTATGTAAAGTTATTCCTCGAGCTTGCGTCTTATGGGATAGAAGGCGTACAACTCATCTACACGCGCCGACCGCCGTTCGTGCTCTTCGAAGACCCGGTTATCGAAGGCTTCAGCAGGGAGTACGGCGTCGACCCCCGCCAACTGCCCGAAGACTCCGAGCTGGCCGGCGAGTTCATGACAGAGGGCGGGTTCTTTACCAGCGACCCGCGATTGGAAAGGCACTGGGCCGGATACATCACGGCTTTCATGCGAGAGCTTCGACGGGCCCTCGACGAGCGGCAACGTCCAGACGGCGGCCGCATTCAGGTCGCGGCAAACGTTCTCTACAACGCCGCATACAACCGCGCCGGCGGATTGGACCTCGAAACGTGGGTTGCGGAGGGATTGGTCGACATACTCGTCCCGCCTACCCAGGCATACGACTACGCCGAAGAGCGGCATATACCGGTGATCGACTACGACTTTTTCAACAAGCTCACGACCGGTTCAACCTGCGTGTTCTATCCGGACCTCTTTCCGCGCCAAATGTGCGCCGGCGAGTACGTGCGGCAGGCGCGGAAGGCCTACGACGGAGGAGCGAGCGGACTGGCGTTTTGGGACAGCGACGTTAGGGTGAACATGAAAAGCCAGTGGAACACTGTCCGCCGACTAGGCCACCGGGACGATCTGAGTCGCATGGAGCGGGAGCACGGCGGCTATTTGATGCACGAGCTGAATCTGATCGAAGACTGGAATCCGTCGACCAGATTCATGTAACCGCGTCCGGTCAACACGCGTCGTCATAACTCTCAAAACGTCTACGGTTCGCGGTGGCGAACTTGCTGGGATCACACCTTTACTGCGCTTGTGCTGGGAGACTGTACGCCCCGGAGTGGCTAGGTCGGCTTGGGTCGGCGGAGGGAATACATAGCTACCTACTCTCTAAAGCTCCGAAGACAGCTACTTCAGTCAAAGCGTCGCATGAGGCCGTCGCGGACGTTCTTGGCCAGGTCTCCCTCCGATATCACCGTTCCGTGGACGTGGACCTCAAGGTTTGTCGGGACGCCGCCTCCGTTCCCCGCGCCCACTATTCGCTCCCCGCCATGCACTACCGCCGGCACGGGAGTCCCAAACGCCCCGGGAACCACGCCTCCCATCGCGAATAACGCATCCTCGCCTGACCTCTTCACCGCATCCCGCACGATGTCTCTAAACGTCCATTCCACGTTCGCGCCGGACTGAGCCTGGTCATCGGGATGTTGTCTTATCCACGCTATGTTTTCCGCCGTCTCGCGGGACCTCTTCTGATAGAGGTCAACCCCCTCGTCCCACGACAGACCGCCCCCGGAGGAGCCGCTGCCGGGCGGCGAGTCGCTGCGCGCCGCCGGCGCGGGTTGGGGGCGATATGCTTCAAGCTCATGTCTGCGCCGCTCGATCTCCTTGGAGATGCCAGCGACCCACGGAGTCAGTCCCGCGCTCATCGCGGCGGCGTTGACGGTCAAGCCTTCCAGGACATCGTCCGAGACCCACTTCAGGTCGTCATAGCCCATAGCCACATCGCCGAATGCGATATCGGTCGGCCTGAGGGAGTCGACGGCTCCAGACAGCGCGGGAGCCAGATCGTGCTCAAGCGTGTCCCCCAGTAGCCAGGTGTGGGTAGTCGCATTGCCTGAGACAAACCCGAACTCGTGCAGATCAGCCAAACGTTGATTTGGGAGACGCTCCAAATCCCAGTCCTGGGATAGCAGGTACCGGCGCCGCTCTCTCTCGTCAGCGGCCTCTTTTAGCATCGCGGTCGTAATCCGAGCACGCTGAAACTGATCGATATTTGATACCGGCGTCGATTGGGGCGGCCCGCCTTCACCATGTCCCGTCCTGCGAGGAGGCCCGCTGCTATGCGCTCTCTCTCGGAGCTGGTCCGCTGCATCCTTCAACAGTTTTCCGAGGAAGAGTTCGGCCGCAATGCGGACTGGGTCATTTGGTCGACCTGTCGGCGGACCAGGCGGCAAATGGCTAGCAATCTCAAGCCCATCTGCCAGACCTTCCAGCGCCGCAATCTCTATATCGGAAAAGAATTCGTCTACTGCCTCTCCTTTCTCTTCCAGCCAACTCTGGAGCCATCCTGGCAGATGAGATTCGTTTATTGACATATCGGCTAAACTCCCAGCTTCTCTAGATCCGTCTCCGTCATTCCCGGCTCAATCCGGGGGTCGTAATGAAGGCGAATCACTGCTTCGTCAATGTCGGCAAACTCAATCGTCTCGATTAGCGCCTGTCCCTGGTAGAAGATGCTGTCCGAGTATGTCCAGGAGTCTTTCAAGAGACCGAGCGCCTGAGTAAGCTCCTCCCGAATCAGGCTCCGGCGAACCAGCTCATTCCTGGTTGCGTCGACTGCAACATCTCCCGTAAACAGGCATCCAGACCGATCTGGTTGCACCGAGACCACTCCTCTTGCCGACGGAAACTCAGGGCGAACCCGGCCGAACTCGTCGCCCGGAACCAGATAGATGATGAGATTCGGGTCTGAGTCGTCTCTGAAAATCTCAACCGGTCTGATCAATAGACGCAGCTGGTTGATGACCCTGTTGATTTCCCGCAAGTCACTGTTCGATGGCTGCCCGGCCACGCCGACCCGTACTGGCCCGCACCATTTGACGATGAAATCTGCGTCACAAGGAGCCCACTCCAACGTTTCGGGATCGCACCCGAACGCCAACTCCTTGAAATAGGAGATCTGCTCGCCTGTATACATCTCGTGGAACGGCGGAAGAGATTCTTCGAGAGGCGAAGAGACCGCAACTCTGACCAGCACTGCCACAATGATGAGATGCAGGGCGTACAGGATGAGCCACTGTCGCGACCGGAATCTGGACGCTGTTGACTTCATCTAAGACGATCCCACTCTCGGCAAATCTCCACCACAACGCCAGTGTATGCGCCGCTAGCTGTTTCGGCACTGAATCTGTTTCTCGACGTTCCGCCGAGGCGGGAGTCGGATTGAGATCTGGATGAGACAACATCAGGCTCCTTGGACTGGCACTCACTTATCGTTTGCAATAATCGATAGCATTTCACAACTGAGGGATACGCCGTGATGGAGGCGATCGAGCCCGGCGAAGCTGCGCCATTCGCGACATTGCGCGATCGGACCGCCGCCTTTATGGTTGATTGCTCGGTAGTCTTCACCACCGCGCTCTTTGCATTGGTCTGGTGGACGGTAGCTGACGACGCTCCTTCAACCGACGTTGTTTCTGGATCGACAGCGTCAAACGGGAGGACGCTGGAAGATCCCGTTTTACACGTAATGCATGTTCTCCTTGCGTTTGCGTTCGTGATGTATGTGTTTTTGTGGGGGTCTTGGCGTTGCGCTGCGTCGCAATCCTGGCGTTCGGAACGACGCCCCGCCGAAAACTCACGGGGCTATACATAGTGATGCAGGAAGACGGCCGTCTCCCCAGCCGGGTCCGCGTGGCGTTTCGCGAGTTCCTAGCGCTGTTGTACTTCGCATTACCACTGATGAACCTGATTTGGGTCTTCGTCATTCTTGCTAATGTCTCACTCGGATGGCACGAGCGGGACTCGAAAACGACCGTCGTGCGAGCGGCTTAGAGATCCCGATCGGCAATTTCGGGTCTCGATGGCTCCGGCCCCGCCTCCGCCCGGATTCGCCGGACTCCCATCCCGGCTTGCGCGTCTTCTGCACAGAAAAGCACCTCCGTTTTTGAAGGCGCTCGGCGGCGCTCGACTATTCGGTTTTCAGCTAGCGAATCGGGGCGGCTTCTCCAGGTCGAGTCCGCAGCGACCGGCTGCCAATTCGAGACGAGAGGCTGCCAGCATGGCTAGAAGGTAACTTTCCACGATGGAATCGGATGACTCGCTCGACGCAGCCGGGTCTTGACCCGCGGCTCCTCACACCATCTCCACTCCGAGGAACGCCGCGCCGACGTCGGCCCCCGCGTCCTGCCTGGCCCGTAGGTCCTTGCCGGGGTCCAGGTGGATGAACCTGATGACGACGCTGTTGTCGCCTCCGGTCGAGCTTCCGGGCACAACTCCCGCGAAGACGGTCTCGGCGACGCCGTTGTTGCTGGAGTCCGAGTCCTCCAGGGTCACGGTCACGCGCCGGTCGGCCGAACCCGTGTTGGAGAGATGCAGCGTGCCATGGGCGCGCAGGTTGCCGGAATGGTAGATGTCCTGAAAGCTCGTGGACAGTGCGATCTGCCCGAGCACGGTCGAAACTTCAGCCACTTTGTGTCTCCTGTGTGATTGGCGGCCAGCTTGAGGCGGCCGGCTCGGAACGCACGGCGCTGTATGACTCTCTGAGGCCAACAATTGCGCCGCCTTTCCGCGCCGGCCGCCTGGTGAGTCCCAACGTCATAAGAACGTGTTCTGCCCGATGGGCACGCTGCGCAGGATGCGGAACTGGGACTGTACGCCGTTAGTGACCTGCAGGTTGTCGGCCTTGGAGTCGAAGTAGACCTGGACCACGCGGCCGTCGCCGCCCGCCCCGCCATTGCGGCTGCTGCTGCCGCTACCGCTCCTACCGCCGGAGACGTCTATCGCCCCTGTCCCGTAAATGACCTTGTTGGCCATACCCAGCCATAAGCCGCCCGCACCACCGCCACCGCCACCGCCAGAATGAGTGACACCCGAAGGTATCGTAGCTGAGCCACCGTCGCTTCCCGCTAACGACCTTGTCGTAGTAGACAGAACACCGTGAACAACGGAAATGAATGCAGAACCGCCTTGACCACCTGAGCCTGCCGTAATGGAACTTTGAGCTTGATGCTTCTCACTTGTTCCACCTCCACCTCCGCCCGAACCAAAGCCCAAAATGTCGCGCGTATAGGAGTTTCGCCGCATGGCTTCGAGAGCTAAGATTGCGGGAACCGTCACGCCACCGGGAATCGAGTTGTTCCCACCGGCTAAACCGTTACCCCCCTCGGTTCCATACCCTCCGCCACTGCCGCCGCAACCGCTACGTGAAAAATCTGGACCGCCAGGCAGACCGCGCCCAGGTCCGGATCCCGCTCGTCCAGATCGGGCACTGTGCTGATCTGCCGATACGCCCGCCCCACCATTGAAACCCGTGATAGTAGTTCCATTGTGCGAGTCGTCAAAGTGGAGTCCGGCAGTGCCAGCTGATTCCCCGTCACCGAAATACGCCGGAATATCCAGGCCGCCGGCGAGACCGAGCGCGGGGGTCTGGGTTGGCAGAATGCCGGACTCCATGAAGCGCCTGTAGACAGCCGAGCCGTTTGGCTGCATGAACGCAAGGGCGCGCTGTAACCGCTCCCAAGAGGCGTGCGCCTCGTTCAGGATCAGGTCCGCGACGCGCTGCAAGCGCAACAGATCGCCGCCGCGCACTTGCGGCGGCGTCTCGAACCAGACAGTGCCGGGATCGAACGGACCGAAGACCTCGCCGGTCTGGTCGCTGATCGCCCACCACTCTTCACGTTCCGGAGTGTTTTTTCGAAAGTGCAGCATCAGTGACTCAACCCCAGCGTGAGCTTCACGCCCAGCACCCTGGCATCGCCGGACATCGAGTCGTTGGCGTGGTCGCCGAGCCGGGCGATGCGTATCCTCAGCACATCGCCGGTGGCGGCGGTAAACGCGGCCGTTTGGCTGTATTCGTTCATATCTTCCGCTGTCTCCTTTGCAGCGTCTTCGCCGTCGGTACTAAAGGAAACGGTCTCGGCGTCCCAAAGGTCGTCATCGCCGACGGCCTGATAGCCGATGGACCAGCGGACGTTTCCGGTGGTGGCCGCGGCCTTCCAGACGATAGTTATCGTTGCGTCACTAAGGTCGGCGTTGCGTGGCAGCGCGACCTGCCACTGGGCGTACCGAGCGCTTGCGTCGTCGAACAGAAGCTCGTACCAGAACCGCTGCGACGCCGACTCGACCAACCGGCGCTGCGCTGGCGAGTCGAAAGCGCCGGAGGGCAGGATCGCGCTGCTCGCGTCCAGCCAGCCGGTCGTCTGGTCCTGCACCTCTTCCAGCGTGTTGGCGCCGGTGACCCGAAACAGGTAGCCGCTGGTGGCGGCCTTGGCCGGGGCCGTCTCGCTCAGGTTGTCGCGAATCTGCGTGTTCATGTCGGACGGCTGGACGACCTGTCCCAGCGTCCATGTTTGAGGGGCGGTCCAGGCCATTAGTTTTCACCTCCCACGCCGTAGAGCGCATTCTGCGCCCGCAGGTCGGCGAGCGACTCGCCGGGCTCCCAGTTGCGGTTCCTGGCCTGAGCGGGACTGATGGCTGGCCTGGCCAGGAGAAGCTCCTCGATCCGGCGGCGGACCTCCGGCGGCGGCCACTGGACCGAGTACCAGTGGCGGTCGTTTTCCGGGCTTCCGCACTCGGCGCAGATGAAACAGCGCTCGTTCTCATCGGCGATCACCGCGCTGTTGCAACCCGGGTTCTGGCACAGCACCACCCATCTGCCCTGCCTTATACGGGCCGGTATCACGCCGCGCTTCTGGTCGAGGGCAGGCACAGGCCCTAGCCCGTTCCTGACGAACCACCTGGCGATGAAGCTCCGGAACGGCATGGCAGCCTGCGCGTCGTCATGAGTGAGTATCAAGTGCCCACTCGCGTTGGTTGTCCGAGCTAATGGCTCCGACATGTAAACCTCCTCTAGAAAAAATGAAAACCGAACACCGTCCGCTCCGGTGTTCGGCGACTCTCGCGCGGCGCTTGCCACGCCATGGCGGCGCGGCCAGATTCCCCCTAGCTAGTCAACCGTCATCGCAACTCCAATCGCTTCGTCTCTTTGACTCATTCACCTCAGTAGGCGAGCCTGGTGGTATAGCCAAGCTCGGTGAAACCCGGGACGCCCAGCACCCACGCCGACTCAGCGTCTCCGTCGGAGACCCACCATTGGGTCTCCCAAAATCCCGCGCGGAAGAGGTGGCTGATCCCTTCGATATGAAACGGTCCGTCCACGGATGCGTCGTCGAGCCGAAGCGTTATGCGGTCGGCGAGCTCCCGTCCGAGGGCTTGCGCGAGCAGCGCCGCCTGGTCCCGTCGAGGACGCAGCGTGATGGACTTCACGCGGGAATGCGGGTCCTTCAGGCGGGCGACGTCGTAGTTGACCTGGTCCTGGACCTCGTTGTCGTCGGTGTTCAAGAGTCCCGAAGTGTTCCTGGACCGCTTGCCGTGGACGCCCTGCGAAACGGCGTCGCTAGCGGTCCGCTCGACTCCGTCCACGCGCTGAGCGCGGACGTCGTTCTTGATGAGCTGGTCGGAGAACTCGAACTCCACGTCGTGATAGCCCAGCTCGTCGGGACCGTCGCCAAAGGTCGTCTGGCTCAGGTTGAGCGGGCTCTTGTAGCGCGCGTGCCGGTCGTCGTAGCGGATCGCGCCGTCGCCGGTGACGAACAGCCTGCCGCGTTCGGACTTGAGCACGTCGTCGCAGTGCTCGAGCGCGCCCTTGTGCTCCAGCGCGCCGCTGGCCTGGACCTCGCTGACGCCGGCATCCAGATCCCGATCACGGGCGGGCCAGCCCATGTCGTCGAGCACGTTTTCGATACGCGTTCCCGACTTTTCCTGGGCATAGCCCGGATCGACGTTTAGATCGAAGCCGCGCAGGAAACGCAGGGCGTCGACGAGGGTGACCCTCGCGACCGGAACCGCGCCGCCCACTCCCAGGTACGCGTTGCGCCAGTCGGTGACAAACCCGGTGAACAGGTCCCAGGTCGTTCCGAGGTAGGTGGCGCGGATGTTGAAGCGCGTCGAAGGGCGGACGTGGGGGTAGTGCGCGCCACCGGCGTTGCCGGGCCAGTAGTCGCCGTGAGTGTTGGAGAGCGTGACGTCGGCGCCGCCGGGTTCCATGCGGTCGACCTCGAACTGCGCGCCGCGCCTGACGCCGCCCTCCAACACATCGTCGGTGATATCGGTCCAGACGGGCGCGGGCGTCATGGCGTCCTGGCCGAAAGCGGCCCGCACGGTGAGCGTGAGGCCCTCGGCGGCGCAGGTCATGATCTCGACCAACGCCCGCTCGCCCCAATCGGAGAGATTCGGACCGAAGCTGGACGCGTGGAAGACCCGGTCGAGGCTGCAACCCTGTCTGACGGCCATGCTAGCTGAGCCTCCCTTGCCGACGGTCCGGCGCGGTCCCAACGGTTTCGCCGCCCTTGCGGACGACCTTGCACGCGACGAAGTCGATTACCGCGTCGTCGTCGAGACGCAGCCGCCTGGCGACGGCCGAGGCGCGCTCGTCGATGCGGGCGGCGAGCTCGCGAATCCGAAGCTCGGACTGGAGGGTGAGGGCCTTGGCCTTGAATACCTCGGTGTTGAATCGATGCAGGTTCACCTGCTCGCGGAGCAGGGCGCGCTCCAGCCTGAGGACCTCTTCCCGCACGGCGGCGGGGATTTCGAGCTTCTCCGCCCGCCGCGCTCCGTTTACCTTTCCGTTAGACGTTGGCTGCCGGTCAGCTTGCATTCGGGAACCTCCGATAGCCCGACAGGGCCGAGTTGAAGCCGGGCATCGCCGGACAACCGGGGATCGCGCCGTCAGTTTCCACGCGGGTCTGAAGCCCGCCGCGCCTAAGCAACGTTGCTCCAGGCGCCGTCCTGGTAGACGCGCATCCTGCCGGTGGTGGTGTTGTACCAGAGCATTCCGTTGACCGGGTTGGGGAAGTCACCCGCGCCGCCCCGGACGACCAGCGCGTCGCCGCCGGCCATCTCCAGGCGGTTGGCCGCGCCCCGGTAGAGGTGAACGTCGGAGCCGATCACGACTCCCGCGCTCATGCCGGTGCTCGGCAGCGCGAGCAGTCCGGTACTCTCGACCAGGGTGAGCAGGTTCGACGCGGCGCTGTTGCGGATAGTGAAGGTATTGCCCGCGCCGAGCTTGAGCGGATCGACGCCGGCCAGCAGACCGTCGATCTTGTCCCAGTTCGCCCGCTCGTCCACCAGGTAGGTGGCGAGTCCGGCGTCGGAGTCCTCCGACTTCTTGAACGCATAGGTTGTAGTTGTGGTAGCCATCTAGAATCCCATCTCCGTTACTTCGCGGTTGAGCCTTATGAGGCCTTCCCGCACGCTTCTCACCAGCTCTCTTTCTGACAGGACGGCCCCGTGCACGTGCAGGCAGACGTTAATCGGGCCGCCGCCCGACTGACCGCTGCGAAGCACCCGCTCGCCGCCGTGCAATATGGCGGGCACGGGCGCGCCGACCGGACCGGGCACCACGCCGCCCAGCTCAAACCGTTGCTGATGCAGCACCTTGAGTCGCTCCCGCGCGAGCTTCCGCTCGCGTTCCGTCGCGCCATGCGCGGCCAGGTTCCGAGCCTCGTCGATGGCGTCGGGAATCTGGTCCGGCCTGGTTCCCCACAGCCCCACCTCGTCCAGCGCATCCTGGTCGACTTGCGGAGTGGCGGGCGTCGATCCTCCTCCCGAGGACGCACCCGCACCCCGCCGATGCCAAATCCAGTTCGCCTGAGGCATCAAAGGTAGATTCGGGAAGTTCAGCAGGGTGGCTTGCAGAGCGAGGTAGTTGTCGGTCACGCCGCTGATCCCAACGCCCACTTTGGCCATTTCGTGAGGATGGCCGTAGCCGACCGCCTGGGCGTCAGATAGCAGTCCCTTTCCCCAGTCAAGCGACACTTTCTGGTTCTCCTGCATTCTGCCGCCGAGTAGGTCGTACGCGAGAGTGCTTTGATCGACCGACTCGCTCATCATCTGCCAATGGGGTCCTGTTCCGAGCACAGCCGCCCCCAAATCGCCGACTTTCGTTTCGGTTGTACCTAAGGAGTCGATCATTTGCTGCCGGGCAGGGGTCGATTCTCTCAACGCCGCCGTCAGCTGCCTCTGGGATTCGATCTCTCGATCCCAGGGTTGAGCGGAGTCCCGCCAGTGGCCAAGCTGTGGGAATGCTGCAAACGAATCCGCCAGCCAGCTCATATCGTGGACCTCCGGTTCCCAGGACCGGGCAAAATCAGGACCGTAGTTGGGTCCAAAAGTCGGTCCCTGCACTCGAGGGACGGGAGGGTTCGGGCGCAGATCGCCAGGCAAGTTTTCAGGGAACTTAGCGGTACTCGGTTCAAAAAGATCGGGAGGAACGGCGAGACCATGCTCGACTGCTAGATTGACAGCCATTGCCCGTTGTTCGTCGGCTTCCAGTCCAGCTGCCCCTGCAGCCATCACGGCAGCAACGTGACGGTCCATCAAGTCTTGTGGGTCTTCCAACGAAACGGTCGGTGTCGGCGAAACTGTTGGAGCTGGACTAACCGTTACCGTCGGTTGAGGAGGCACCGTCACAGTCGACTCCGGCGTGCTCGTGGGAGTTGGAGTGCTCGTTGGAGTCGGAGTGGCGGTTGGCCTAGGACACGTTCGCGGTCCCTGACACTCCCACTGCTCTTTCTCGACCCACCTTTGTACCAGTACGCGACCGAGAGCAGTGTCAATCCAGACGTCCTCCTTTACCCACTTGTTTCTTAGTCTCCTGGGCCGCTGGCACCATTTGCACTTCGAGCGCGAATCCACTGTCTGGCCCGATCCCATGGCTACGTCAGCCCCTGTAGTTCACTGGTACCGCAATCCAACAACCGTTCCAATCGCGTACTCCTTCCGAAAATGTGATCCCGCAATTGCGGAGATATCCACCTGGCAGTCCTGTTGATACTCTTCAATGAAGACGCCGCGCCTAGCACCGGTCCGGCCCTTCCGCGCCGAGAACGGCACTCGACGCCACGAAACTCGCGGACGACTCGGACCGCAATAGTTGATATACGTCGCAGTACCTCATGCCTGGCTCTATGCGCGGGTCGTAGAGGATCCTGATGAGCTCCTGGTCGATGTCACTGAGCATGTAAACCAGATTCGTACCCTGATAGAAAAGACTCTGATCGTCGTAGTAGGAATCGTGAATCGAACCGAGTCCGTGCGACATCTCCTCCCATGTAGCGCCAGTACGAACAACTTGCTTAAGATCAAACGAAAAATCCGTGGGAATATCCGTATTGACCAGAGCAATGGCACTGGAAATTAGGCCCTCGTTTTCCATGGACATAGCTGCGGTGCCTCCGTAGAAGATACGGCCATCGACAGTGTCAAATTTCCAGTTAACGTAATCGCCGAATCGACGCACACTGGTGAAGACGACCCGAAAGTTGTATTCCTCCGCACAGTCGACTTGGGCGATCTCAATGGGTTGAATGAGCGGTCGCACGGTTTCTATCACCCAGAACACAATCAGGCGGTCGACATCGTTGGCGCCCTCGACACAAATATTGATGTCCTGGTTCCATTTGTAAATGAAACCTAGTCGAGGGAGATCAGGTTCGGCGGCGCCGGGGCCGTGTTCGCGAAACGCCGCCACCAGGAAATACTCGACGGCCTCCGGTGAGTAGAGTTCGTCGAACGGAGGAAGCGCCACGCTGGAGTCGGACCGTGCTTGGATATAGCTCTCTGCCCGTTGGGAGAGAGATCGGATAGCTGGGCTAAACGCCAGAACCAGCATCAAAACCGCGAGTCCGCCGACCAGGGCAATCCAACCGCGATGCGGCGCCAGCCATTTCAATATCCGCATGAGCGTCTCCATACCATTTCGACCGAAAGCGATCGACCTCGGACCGATCACCAGTACCACCGTTTGCCACCCTCGCCATCGGTGCCTACTGACTCTACAGCCCGGAGCAGCGCCTCACCGCTAGACCGCGAACTCCACTCGGCACAATTGCTCAAGCATCCTCGCCCCCAGTCTCCCGCTCGCCGAACCGCGTTAGGTAGCACATCTGGCTCAATCATCATCCGCATCAAAAAAGCACCTCCGTTCTTTGAAGGTGCTCGGCGGCTCTCTGGTATTCGTTTATCAACTGTGAAATCGGTTTCGTCAACCGGGTCAAGTGAGATTTTCTCCGCCTCTCCCGGTTAAGTGTTGAACGTTTCCCTTATAGCCTCATCCTTTCCAGGTCCTCGATCGTCATTCCGGGCTTGATTCGGGGATCGTAGAGGAGCCGGATCAGCGCCTCGTCGATATCTGCCAAGCCGTAATTGACAGAGCCTCCCTGATAAAACCTGCTGTCCGGGTACCACCACGAGTCATTTCCCAGTCCGAGAGCTTGCGTGATCTCCTCGACGATAGCGCGCCTTCGAACCTCTTCCGGCTGATCGGAGTTGACTATGACTAAGGCCTTCTCGATAACAAAGCTGTCTCCTCCAACCACACCCAGTCCCCAAACTTTCAGCCCGCCAGAAACAGCTACCCTTTCCAGCAGATCGTCGTTTTCGCCTGCAAAGACGATAAACATCGACACGTCCACTTCCGCTTCCGACAACTCCAGCGCACGAAAACTCAGCATCGGAATCAGTGAGTCCAGTCTGGAAATGATGGACTCGACTTGGACCAGATCGCTTTCGCTAGGACTACCGGCGACGTAATACCCAATCTCACCATCGTCCCACTTACCGATACGATCTCCATGACCAGCGAGCTCAATCTCAACAATCCTCCGGACCAGATCCGGGTCTAATCCACCATCCACGAACTGCGGATCTATGCCGAACGCGATCTCCTTGAAATAGGCGATCTCGTCGTCAGTGTAGAGGTCGGCGAGCGGGTATCGCGCCGCCAGCTCCGGGTTTGACCTCGTCTCAAGCTGCCACGCGCTGGGAGCTTGCCGCGGTCCGCGCGGCTCCGGCGTGGGCGTGGCGGAAGGCCGAGACGTGTACGATGTTTCCTCGGTGGGAGCGACTTCGGTTGAAGCCATCGGCCCCGGATCGGTTATCCGGGACGCCAAAACGATGACTAATGGCGTCACAATCACGACCAGCACGATCAACGCGACACGGCAACTCAACCTAAGCGTCATCGCGGCCGGTATGCCCTTGATCCAGCCTCGCACTAGCTCCAACCAGTTGAACATCAGTCCCGAAACCACCATAACCGCAGCGTCAACGGGGACGCTGGACTGCCTTCGGCACGCCCCCCGTCTCAATCGTCATTTGCAACAAAAGAGCACCTCCGTTCTCGAAGGTGCTCGGCGGCTCTCTGGTATTCAATTCGTCTGCTATGAAATCGGTTTCGTCAACCGGGACCGGGACGACCACAGGTCAACCTCCCCGGTAAGTTCCGCGCTACCCTATAGGCCCATCCTCTCCAGGTCCTCGATCGTCATTCCCGGCTCGATTCGCGGATCGTATAGCAGCCGTATCAACGCCTCGTCGACATCGGCAAGGCCATGACTCGCAGAAAGACCTTGATAGAACCTGCTGTCGGGGTACCACCACGAGTCGTTTGGCAGCCCCATTACTTGGGTAATCTCCTCGACGATGACTCCCCTGCGATACTCCTCTGGCTGATCAGAGTTGATTATCACAAGAGCTGCGTCAATGACAAAGTTGTTTGCACCAAAATAACCTAGGCCCCCAACGTTCATCCAATCAGAAACAACAATATCGCTGCCGAGCTTATCGTCCTTTCCTCGGAAGACAATCAATAATGACGCATCCGCTCGCGCATCTGACAGCTCCACTCGCCGAAAGTGCAGCACGGGAATCAGGGAGTCCAGTTTGGAAATGATGGATTCGACTTCGGCCAGATCACGCGCCGTGGGATTGCCAGCGATATAATACCCAATCTCGCCATCGTCCCACTTCTGGATGCCCTCTTTACCAGCCGCGATCTTATTCTCGACCATCCTCCGGACTAGTTCTAGGTCTAAACCGATGCGTACGATATCCGGATCGACGCCAAATGCGATCTCCTTGAAGTAAGCGATCTCGTCGGCGGTGTATAGAGTCGTCAGCGGGTGCTGCGCCGCAAGCTCCGGGTTTGACCTCGTCTCAAGCTGCCACTCGCTGAGAGCCTCCCTTTGCCCACGCGGCGCGGGCGTTGCCGTGAGAGCCGGGCGTGTCGGCGTCGGTACCGGGGGCGGAGTCGCGGCAGGCGTAGAAGTCGGTGTCGGCATCGCAGGCGTAGGCGTGGGCGACGCAACCGGAGTTGGTGTCTCTATCACCGGTGTAGGAGTGTCTGTCGGCTCCGGTGTTGGCGTCGCCATCGTCGGCGCGGGCGTGGCTAGGCTGGCAACCGTGGGTGTCTCCAGAGCCGGAGTCGACGGGAGTGAGACTTCCTGGGTCTCGACCGTCCCGGCCGGCTGAGCCGGATCAGTACGCTCACACCCGGCTATCGCGCCCCAGGTCGCGACCAGGACCAGCGCCAACAGCGCGATGCGATAGCTCAATCTAACCCTCATCGTGGCCGGTATGCCCTCAATCCAGTCTCGCACTAACTCGAACCTGTCAAACGTGTGTCCGAAAACAACTTTAACTGCAGGGTCAACAGGGACGCCGGATTGCGTTCGGCACGCCCCTCGTTTCCATCGTCATTTGCATGAAAAAAGCACCTCCATTCTCGAAGGTGCTCGGCGGCTCTCTGGTATTCGTTTATTGACTATGAAATCGGCTTAGTAAATCGGGACACGAGCGACAACAAGTCGCCCCTTCTAGCATGTTTTGCTCCTGCCTATAAGCCCATCCTCTCCAGGTCCTCGATCGTCATTCCCGGCTTGATTCGGGGATCGTAGAGGAGCCGGATCAACGCCTCGTCGATATCGGCGAGGCCGGGTTTGATGGAAAACCCCTGATAGAACCGGCTGTCCGGATACCACCACGAATCATTTGTCAGTCCGAGAGCTTGCGTGATCTCCTCAACGATCGCTCGCCTTCGGATCTCTTCCGGATGATCGGAGTTGATGAAGATGACGGCCTTCTCGATAACGAAGCTGTCTCCTCCAATCCCACCCAGTCCCGCGTAACTCATCCAGTTAGAAGCAACCACTCCTTCCAGCAGATAGTCGTTTTCTCCTGCAAAGGCGATAAACATCGACACATCCACTTCCGCTTCCGACAACTCCAGCGCACGAAAGCGCAGCGTCGGAATCAATGATTCCAGCTTGGAAATGATGGACTCGATTTCGGCCAGATCGCTCGCGGTAGGACTACCGGCGACATAGTATCCAACCTCGCCATCATCCCACTTACCGATACGATCTCCACTACCAGCGGGCCTATTCTCAACAATCGTCCGGACCAGATCCGGGTCTAGACTGGAGTTCGCACTCGTATCGCTGCCGAACGCGATTTCCTTGAAATAGGCGATCTCGTCGGCGGTATAGAGGTCGGCGAGCGGGTATCGCGCCGCCAGCTCCGGGTTTGACCTTGTCTCAAGCTGCCACGCGCTGGGAGCTTGCCGTTGGCCACGCGGCTCCGGCGTGGGCGTGGCGGAAGGCGGAGACGTGTTCGATGTTTCCACGGTGGGAGCGACTTCGGTTAAAGCCGGCGGCCCCGGATCCGTTATCCGGGACGCCAAAACGATGGCGAGGGGCGTCAAAATGACGACCAGCGTAATCAGCGCGGCGCGATTGCTCAACCGCCGCCTCATCGCAGCCAAGACCGCCGCAATCCGCTCACGCATAAACTGCCACCTCGTCAAAGTTGGTCTTGATACAACCATAGCCGCAGGGGCAACGATGCCCGCCAGACGTCCCCGCCTAGCCTGGGAACCGGCCCAAGATCACCTGGCGGCCTTTTGCTCGGCGTCCAGGAGTTCGATCGCCCACAGGAGCTCCGCCACGGGAAGATCGTGGAGCTCGTGCAGCCGGTATGCGGGAAACGTCCTGCAAATCCTGGCGCGCTGGTACAGGGAGACCAGAGCCAGGTTGGGCGTCGCCCGCATACCGGCAATCCACTTAACGAACTCCTTCAGCTCACTTTTGGGACGCGGTACGCCTCCGCCACGGCATTCGAGATTTCGGCGAACTGCGAGCGGGTGAGCGCCCGCAAGCCGTCGCGGTCCAACCCATGCGGAAGATCGCCGTCGGCCAGGCAACCCGACACCGAGTCGAGCAGCTGCTTGGGATCGGCGCCGTAGAGGTCCTCGAGCAACCCCATGGTGAGCATGGCCGGATCGATGCCGATCCAGCAGCCCTCCAGTTCGCCGCCAAGGTCGCGTCGCAGCAGTCCGTTGGCCCAGACAATTTCGCTTGATGCGGCCACGTCTCGTTACCCTCCAGCAATTAGCCGAACGTCACGGCGCCGGTGACCTGGTGGGTCGCCGTGATCTTGATCATGTCCGCGACCGAGTAAGACTCGGAAACGTTGGTGACGATTGTCTCCATCGACGCGGTCAAAGTGCCGTCGCTGAAACTGAACGAACCGGCCACGCCGATGCGTCCGCGATAGACGGCCGCAGTGCCCGTCGTGGCGGAGTTGTTGTAGAAGACTTCGTGGGTGAAAGTGTCGCCGCCCTTGAGCCCGGCGGTGAACTCCTTCCAGTCGTCGCCCATGGTGGTCGTGTCGTGCGTATCGGCCGAAGTCGAAAAGTCAACCCCGATAGTCTCGTTGAGCAGATTCCTGGCGGTCCCGCCCGCGTCATCGACGCTCAGGCTGCTCAGGTCCTTGCCATGCACTCTTGCCAATGTGATACCTTCCTATCGTTACCCGCGCTCACTTACCTATATAAGCCGGGCTGAAAAACTCACTGAATCCGGTTCCGGTCTACTCTCAGTCCACCTCCTAGTAGCGCGCGAACCCGAGAACGAAAGTCACGCTGCCTGCCGCGCCTTCCGTCCATCGCGCTCGCAAATAGCGGTTTACCTGACCTGACACCTCCTTAGTGAATGACGTACCGGCATTGATCGACGAGAACGCGACCAAGTCGGCCCACGTTGAGTTGTCGGTGGAGTGCTCGATCTTGACCGCCCACCGGCCGGTCGCGGCCGTTACGTGAAGGTTCGCCCGACCACCGTTAGCCGAAGCCGCCGAGTTGTCGACCGAGGACCCGCTGTCGCTTGCCGATTCCTGGCCGTGGGGATGCAGCAGCCTGGCGTCCATTCCCGCCCGGCCGGCCCCTTGCAGAACTCCGCTGAGCTTGACGAGATCGGCCACGCTGACCGACTCCGATCTCTCGGTCAGGATCGCCTCCGAGCCAAGCCAGCCGCCTTTTCCGACCGCATCGGCATCGCCGTCGAAGATGCTCAGAATCCCGCCGGTCGCGCCGAGCAGATCGCTGAGCTGACGGCCATAGCCATCAACCGCCGGGTCGTAGAACCCCTCGATCGAGGCGGTCCACCCCACGAGCCCCACGACGCTTTGTTTCCAGCCGTTCGAGCTGAAGTTAGTGACCTCGTGGGTATCGGCCGACACCGCCGGGGCGATTGACGTGAGGTCTCCGCCAACGTCCCTATCGCCCAAATACACTCTTACCTCCGCCCCATGCATTCGTGCCAATAGCTGCCTCCTTTCGGCTGCTTTTTCGCGCCCGTGATCCCGTTAAAAAAAGAGCGCCAGATCGAAAGATCCGGCGCTCGAATGGCGCTCCCTGCGTCAAAACCGGTTTAGTCCCTGGGCATAGCCTCCATCCTGTGATTGTCAGTAACTTGCACCGCCACGCTCAATGGCCTCATCTTCAAGTCGTTGTCAAACTTGCAGCGAGGACAACGGATCGTTCCATCAACGACAAGAAACTCGCCCAGGAGCTTGCCGCACCTGCCGCAGCGGGCCTGGCGCTCGCCGGCGCTCAAGGAGCGGTACGTCGATTTGATGCGATTCACGGTCGGCGTCCGTTCATCGCCTCAAAACCGGATGCAGACAATTGTCTGCGGGCTGACGGGATATCCAGCATCATCGGGGGCCGTTTAACCTCCGGGTGCATCAAAACACGTTCCAAACAAATTCCTGGACAGAATGTTCGTCTATCGTTCGGTATTTGTCAAGTGCACTAGACAGAAACCGACATCAAATTGCCTGAGACCGGCGAGCCATCCTCAGCCCGACCACGGCGGGGTTTGAGGGTTAGCTATCTTCCAAGAGGTCCCACAATACAGCGCCCTGACTGTGAGCCGGAGGTCGAATGCCCATCAGGAGTGCCATCGTGGGAGCGAGGTCGATCATCCGCATCAATCCGTACCGCTGCCAATCGCGCTCGTAACCACCCTTGATGCCCGGTCCGGAAATGATGAAACACCCCATGTTGGTGAAAACCGGCCCTTCCGATGTTGGAATCTGCGATCCGTGAAGCGCCCCGCGTCCAGGGCCAATGCTTCCTTCGCCCAGCGGGTCGCCCCAGCCGAACCCCCGGTTGAGAGTGAAGAAGACATCTCCGTTGTTCGGCCCCCAAAAGCCGACGACCTGGGCATCCTGGTTCTTGAGCGCCAGTGCTACAGCCCGCTTGCCCGAATCAGGGTCTCGCCAATCGTGAAGTGCTTCGATGATCTCTTCCTGCACAACCTCATACTGATCGGCGGGCACTATTCCGTCAGGCTCGCGTCCCTCCAAATTGACGAATATCTCACTCCCGCGATCCGGGATCACGTAGGTCCTGCTCCTGGCGGGGTCTACGGTGATGCCGTCCTCGTGAAATGCGATCAGCCCGTGATCGTGCAGCAGCCGTGGAACGCTTCCCCATCGGTGTGAGGTCGCCATCGCGTGGTCGGAGTTGACCAGTACGTATGTGTTCTCGTCGGCCAGAGTGAGGAACTCTCCCAGTACCTGATCGGCGACCTCGAATGCGCGCTTGTGCGCGCTCATATGCCACTCAGCCCGCTTTGCGTCGAATCCCGGATGACCGGGATCGGCCGGGTTCACGTGACTGTGGTTGATCGTGTCGAACAGGTGCCAATGCGAAAAATGGAGGTCCCAACCGTGGTTGTCCATCACGTACTTGGCAGCTCTTGCCTGCCAAAGCCCGCTGTAAAGATATTCGTCCAGACAGGCGTCGAGCTCAGCGTCGCCAGGTTCGGGCTTGGTTGCGAACATGCCGATAAATGGACCGACGGAGTCCACCAGTTCCGACGCTAGCTTCTCGGGACTTGCGAATCCACCGGTGCGGTGGGCTTCCGACCTCACTACGATTATCGTGTCGACTTCGTCTTGCAGCAGCCGAAGTCTGAACGAGACGCGGCGCGTTTCTCCGTCCGCATCGAGTAGCTGCGCAAACAGCCATTCGCTCCAGCGGTCCTTCTCGACCAAAACCGGTGCACTGGCACTATCCGCACATTGCGCCGTGACCGTATATCGTCCAGCCTTAGCGACTTCAGAGATCCCAATCAGCAGACAGACTTCCGACTCCCGACCGAGTCTTATTTCGGCTTCAAGCGCTCCGCCGGCTGTGGGCCGGGCGACCAGGTGGGTTACTTCTCGTTCCTCTCCAGTCTCCGCAGTGTCAGTACCAGCGCGGGTAGTTTCCCTTGAGACCTGCGCTTGGTGGTCCGCGCCTAGCAGCCCGATCACGTATTTTTCCGGGCGCAGGACCGCAAAGGGCGGGTACCGGAATCCGGGCGCCACCACGTAGCCGTCAGCAACCGGGGGCGGCCATGAAGCCGGATAGAAAGTGATCATCGACTTGAGATTCGCGCGTTCGGCCACTTCCCAAATAGTCTCGGCGCCCACCGATCTGGAGTCCTCCGCGCGAATATCAGCCGTGTCACGAGGTTTGGTGAGGTCTCTTACGCTCCAGCCGCCCAGACCGTGCGTTCCCGCCGTTGCGCCGGTCACCAGAGTCGCCCAATTGGTTGGAGTCCACGCCGGAATCGCGCATAGCAGTCTGTTAGCAGAGCCACGTTCCAGAAGACTGGAGAAGTTAGGAAGAAGGCCGTCGGCCTCGTACTTTCGAAGCGGAAGCAGGTTCATTCCGTCGAAACCGACTTGAAGCAGCTTGCTCTTCGCCATTTATCCACCTCCCGATCGACGGTGGCCTCGATATCTGATTGCGACGGTTCAGGCTGCCCGCGGATCGCCTTTGCGCCCGGTCAGCACTCTAGAGGACTATCGTACGTCAGAAGTCATTGCGGACCCTGACCACCTGTCCAGTCTTAAGCGATTCCTGCGCGGCGACGGCCACAGCTATTCCCTTGGCGCCCTCCACTACGCCGGGGTCGGGTTTTTCGTCGTTCTTGATCCACTCCGCCATTTTGTAGAAGTAAGGCACCAACTCGGCAGCGTGTCCCTCAATTAGAGCTCCGGCGACTTGAGGCGGTTGCACCTCAAGGTTGGCATGTTCATGGGGTCCGTCGACGCCGATATCAATTCCAGTGATGGTTCCTTCCGTACCGTAAATCTGAAGATGCTTATTGCCGCCTGCCAGTCCCTCTCCTCTATTGTTCACGGAGCCGCACATCACCAGGACCCGGCCTAATGCGCCGCTCTCAAATACCAGATTCAGAATCCAGATGTCCTCTATCGGATATCCGGGGACGACACCTGAATTCATGGCGAACGCGCTTACCTCCGAGACGTTGCCGGCGAACCACCTCAGGCAATCGATAGCATGAGCGCCACCGCCGAACAGGAAGTTCTGCGGTGCGGCGACCCGCCAGGGCGTTTTCTCGCACACGCCGCGAATGTCGTGTATGTAGCCGGTCTCGATGAGGTTGATGCGACCTATCCGGCCATCGTCCACCGCTTGCTTCACGGCGATGATATGCGGAATAAACCGCCACGTCTGTGCCACCACGAACTTGAGTCCCGTTCGCCGCACCAGGCCGACCACGTTGTCGCAGTCTTCGAGCGTGGTGAGCAGCGGCTTGGTGCATATAACGTGCTTGCCCGCCTCCAGTGTGGCGGGCAGATGTTCCGCATGCAGATGGTCGGGCGTGAATACCCCTACCACGTCCACGTCTGGTCGTTCCAGAAGCTCGCGGTAGTCCGTCGTCGCAAAGGCCACACCGTATTCGCCGGTAGCCTGTTCGAGTCGCTCGGAGTCGAGGTCAGCAACTGCACGCACAGCAATCGGCGATTCAGGATCCTCGTTCAACAGCAAGGCTCCTCTACCAACTCCTAAACCGATGATTCCGAGTCCTAGCTGCTTCATGGTCTACCTATTCCTTTTTCAATACCTAGTCACGTACCGAGTTCGAGGGGTGAAGCCTTATAGCTCAGTTGACACATCTCCCAGACGATTTCACTTTCAAATGTTGATTTCGTTAGTTCCTCGAGTTCCGACTCGATCTCAAGGACGCTGCCATATGGAAAAAGATCCTGCACGTTCGGCATTCTGCCCCATACGGCGAGGTTCATCCGAAACATGTCTGCGGCCTGCGCAGTTCTGACCGCAAGTTCCACCTGCCGGCTGAACACCATTTCCAATCCTGGGATGGAATCAAGCTGGGCCACAACTTTTCCCGTATAAAGGTGTCCACCACGCTCAACCATGACCGTCTCGACCATGTCCAGATAGCGTTGAAATATCGGCTGAGTTGTGCGGATATTGGTGACCTCATCCACTAGCAGCAGACCTGCCGGTCCGAGTTGCGTGGCCCATGTACACAGCGCCGCCGCAGGATCCTGCAAATGCGGCAAGAGAAGGTGGCAGAACATCAAGTCGACCGGGCCGACAGGAAACGGTGTGGTCGTGACGTCGTGCCTAAAGTAGTCGACGCCATCCCTCGGTTCGGCACGCGCCATTGGTATAAATCGATCGGACGTGTCGAGTCCGATCGTGCGCGTCGGCATCAGGACGTCGGCCAAGAGGCGAGTGGTGTAGCCAGGCCCACAGCCAAGATCAATCGCTAGACGCGGTCTGACTTGAACACACGAGAGGAAACTACGCATCTCCGGCTCGAACACTTGGGCAACCAGCTGCAAACGCCTGGCGGCGACATCGGTGTCTCCGAATGCGTAACCCGAGGAAGTTTCCGAGCGCATGATCTCCCGCACGGCATTTTCTCGAGCTTAACGTCTAAAGATGACCGGCAACACTGCGCAACGCCCTCGGCACACACCTAAAGTCAGTCTGTCGTGCGACGACCATTTATTATGAATAAGGGGAACCGTAACCGTATAAGAGCATGTTTCCGATGCTCCATCGATTGAACATCTCTACCGTTCTAGCGAATTCGACTCCAAGAGCCAGTTTGGGCCTTACACCCTAGTCTCTACGTTGCGGCTTGCCGAACGCTTTCGCGGCATGTAGCTCCGCGATTTGGTCGGCGGTGTAGCCGAGCACCGACTCGAGCACACTCATCAGGTCCTCGTCGCGTTGCGGCGCTCTTCGGTACGAAGGACGGAAACGGCCTAGTTTCAAAGGACTGGCCAGCTGGCGCACGGTCCCGAACCTTGGATGGTCGACCTCAATGACCATATCTCGCACCGCGGCCTGAGGTTCGTTCACCGCTTCGGCCACCGTGTTGACTGCATCGCAGGGCACGTCCGCGGCCCGCAGAGCCGCCAACCAGTGTGCAGTGGGACGCGACTCGAAGATCGGCTCAATTATCGCCAGCAGCTCGACGGCGTGCCTCCTCCTGTCCTGGAAAGTCTCGAAGCGCGGTTCATTTGCCAGATCGGACCGACCGAGCGCCGTGGCCATTCCTTTCCAAAATGCTTGTGTAGCGCCGCCCGCGACGATCCACCCATCCGCCGTCCTGAAGGTCTGAAATGGCACCAACGTGAGGTGCGCCGATCGCCGTGTGCGCGCGGGCTGGAATCCGCTGGTCAGATGCCAGGTGCCGGGATACGACAACATGCTCAAGGCCACGTCGAAGAGGCTCACATCGCAGTCCATGCCGACGCCGTCACGTCGGGCCGTATGAATGCCGATCATCAACGACAACGCAGCGGCGAAGCCGGTGGCAAGATCGACTACAGGCAATCCGGACTTCGCAGGCGGGCCATCCGGCTCGCCCGTCATGCTCATCCAGCCAGCCACACCTTGAATCATGTAATCGTAGGAGGGATCAGCCGCCCGCGGTCCCGTCATGCCAAATCCGCTCAGCGCGCAGCAGACGATCCGGGGATTCAAGTGCTTCAAATCGTCGTAAGTTATGCGCAACCGCTTGGGCACGTCCCCTCGAAAATTCGAGTAGACGGCATCGGAGACTCGAACGAGATCCTCAAAGACCTTACGTCCCTCAGGATTGCGAAGATCCAGACTTATGCTCTTCTTGTTGCGATTGAAAGTCTCGAAGAAGAGGCTGTCCTCGCCTTCTTGATAGGGCGTCGCATAACGTGCGCTGTCGCCGCCGGGATGCGGGTCTTCTATCTTGATGACCTCGGCCCCCAAATCGGCCAAGTGCACGGTGCCAAACGGCCCAGACACCCATTGTTCGAGCGATACGATTCGGACGTCCTCGAGTGGTTTCAAATCGGATCCCCGTCTCCGTGAGCGATAGGCGTAGCGGCAACGGGAAACGTGGAATCAGAGATTGCCGCGTCAGTCTTGTAGACCATGAAGGTGCGTAGGTAGTCGATGCAAACATCGCCGTGCTGGTTTAACCCGCGCGTCTTAACTTTCACTATCCCGGCATGTGGCCGGGACTCCGACTCTCGCACTTCCATCACGACGCTCTCGGAATACAGCGTATCTCCCGCGTAAACCGGGTGCGTCAGGCGGATTTTGTCCCACCCGAGGTTCGCTATCGCGTTTTGGCTAGTGTCGGTCACGCTCTGACCGAGGACGATGGCCAATGTAAGTGCCGAATTGACCAACGGACGTCCAAATTCACCTTTTTCCGCATAATGGGCGTCGAAGTGCAATGGATTGGTGTTCATCGTTAACAGCGTGAACCAGGTATTGTCAGCTTCGGTGATCGTCCGCCCGAGCGGATGCCGGTAAACGTCGCCAACGTCGAAATCTTCGAAGAAACGCCCACGCCAACCGTCTCTAATCGACATCGTTGCACCCCCTTGATTCCGGCAGGCAGGTCCGAGCCAGTCCGATGTTGGTTGAATATTCGCGCGTCTCAAATTGAGAGCACTAACCAAACCGTGACCCGCGACTCATGTTGCCGAGCAGAGTATCTGTCATCGAACTGGCCGAGATTGGAGATACACGATCTCTGGTCTCTGTCGCTGGGACTCTCCCGGGTAAGTTACACCGTCAGATCAGGATAGCCGCCATAGCCGGCGGTTAGGCCGCCGTCGACCACCAGCTCAGCTCCTGTAATGAAGGAAGCGTCGTCTGAAGCCAAGAACAGCACGGCATTTGCTACGTCGATAGTCTCGCCACGTCTCCTAAGCGGCGTATATCCAACCAATCGGCCTCCCGAGCTACTCGCGGGATTGGCCGACCTCATAGGCGGCATGTAGCCCGGATGCACCGAGTTCACGCGGATTCCATCGGGACCATGCTTGAACGCCATGGCCTTTGTGAATATTCGAACTCCTCCGTTCGAAGCGTGGTATCCAGGATGACCAAAAGTGGATCCGAATAGTCCTGAAGCAGAGGAGATGTTCACGATCGAACCGCCGCCGGCTTCTTTCATTGCGGGCAACACGGTTCTCGTGCCGAGATAGACACCCGTCAGATTCACATTTACCAGCGCGTGCCACGCATCGAGATCGCCGTCATCCGTCACGAATGAGCCGCTGAGTCCGGCGTTGTTGACGAGTATGTTTATCGCGCCGAATATCGCCAGCGATTCGTCTATCAACGCATCCCACGATTTCTCGCTCGTCACATCTGTGTGGAAAAACGAGCTTCGCCTCCAGATTGGCGGATTTCCTCGACCACTCGATTGCCTGGATCGTCGGAGATATCGGAAATCACTACCTTGCAGCCCTCGCGGGCGAACAGCCTTGCTTCTTCGGCTCCCATCCCGCTCGCCGCTCCGGTGATGATGGCAACCTTGCCGGCAAAGCGCATCGATTTCAGCCCCCAGCTTTGCGTTGGCGCTCGAAAGGCGGCGCGGACGCCTGGCGCTCGGCCACATTTTTCCGAAACGCCGCCCGCTCCGCCAGTTTCCCCGCGATATAGTATGCGCCGATGCATGATGGAACATAACCGCCGCCTAGCGGTGCCCGCGGGAACGTGAGATGAAATTCGGTCAGTTTGAGATCATCAGATGGCACCCGGAGGTCTCCATTCCGCAAAGCATCAGCGACGTGATGGAGAAGGTCGAGCTAGCGGACAGGCTGGGAATGGACGAGATATGGCTCGGCGAGCATCACTTCTCCCGGCACGGAATCATCTCCGGCATTTGGTCGATGCTGGGTTACGTGGCGCAGCGCACTAAGTACGCGCGAATCGGAAGCGCCGTGGTAGTACTGCCGTTTCACAATCCCATCATGGTGGCTGAAGAAGCGGCGACGATAGACATTCTGTCGAACGGCAGATTCACGCTGGGTATAGGTGCCGGATATCAGGCGCAGGAGTTTCGCGGCCTGGGAGCGAACATCGAAGAGGCCAGACCAAGGTTTCGCGAATATCTCGACGTCATCCGAAAGTGCTGGGAGGAAGGTCCGCTGACCTATAAGGGCCAGTTCGTCGATGTCGAAGACCTGCTGGTAATTCCCAAGCCGATTCAAAAACCGCTGCCGGTTACGATCGCGGTGAGTACGAGTCCGGAGAGTGTGGACTACGCGGCCAAGCTGGGTCTAGAGATAATCGTCGGTGGACCGACCGCGGTGATGGGGCAAGTCTCTCAGGTTATGGATCTTTGGCACGAGCGGATGGAGCACTACGGCTATCCCCACGAGCATATCGATCTGGCGGTTGGCATGGACGTATACGTCGCGCCGACCATGGAGGAGGCTGAGTCGGACTTGATCGGGCTCGAAGATGAAATCAACGAAGTGTTCAGAAGGGTAGGCAATCCGAAGCGCGCTGACGGGACCATTCCAGACGGCTTCAAGCACTGGGCAAAGCGCGACGAGGATCGGCTGGTAGGAGCGAAACGCGCGCTCAAGGAAGGAATGCTCCCCCTAGTCGGCACGCCCGAAGTCGTTTGCGAGAGGATCGAAAATCTTAGATCCAAGGGCATTAGATCCATCCGCGGCACATTCGGCAAGGCGGGACTCGAGCAGGGAAAGGCCTTGCGATGCATCCAGATGTTCGCCGAAGAGGTAATGCCCAACTTCGTCGACCAACCGGTGGCTGTCACCCAGGGTTGACCCACAGTCACACTCCTCCAAGAGTGTGACTGTGCCCTTAGTCCAAATGCCATTCGTCGCACCACGCGGCCTGAAGATGGCGGCTAGCGTGATGGCAACACCCGGCCACAACCGAGAGAAAGTCCTCAGAGGGATATAGCTGCCTATGTATCATCGTCCAGCGAGCTGTCAGATTTCTCGTTACCGAGGGCAGGAAGGTGATGTCTAACAACCGGATAAGACTGTCGCTCGCGTTAGTTTTCGCGATGCTGGCAACGGTCGTTATGGCCGCGGTGGCGAGCGCAAAGTGGCCGACGACATGCGTCGAACTAAACGATCTCGTCGAGATGTCTCTCGGCAACCATGACAACGTTGGCATCTACCAACGGGTGTTCGGGGATGCTGCGGAAGAGGCCTGCCGGAACGAACACCGCGATGATGCGCGCACCCTGTTTGCTTGGGCCAACTTGGCGGAAACACCGGCTGTCACGCCCGCTGACGAGAGAGTCTTGACGATCCTCTACTGGCAGGCTCCATCCCTGCCCACACCATATCTGTCGAGCGGCTTCAAAGACCGGGATGCGAGCGCGGTAACGCTTGAACCCCTAGCCAACTACGCCCCTGACGGCAAAATCGTGCCCAAACTGGCTGTCTCAGTGCCGACGCTTGAAAACGGCGGCGTTTCGCCTGACCTGATGTCGATCACCTGGAAGCTGAAAGAGAATTTGAGGTGGTCGGATGGCAGCGTCATGACGGCCGACGATGTGGTATTTACGTGGCGTTACTGCGTCGACGTAAACACCGGCTGCGTTCGCGCCGGAGCCTTCGCTGGCATTGAATCCGTTGAATCTCTCGATAGCCGCACGGTCAAAATCAACTTCGAAGCGCCAACGTCATATCCATACAGCGCCTTCGTTGGAGCAGGTTCGCCGGTGATAAGCAGCCGCCAATTCGCCAAGTGTATCGGTGCAGCGGCTGTGACCTGCACGGCGCAGAACACTTTCCCTCTCGGTACCGGCCCCTACCGCATCATCAGTTTCAAGCAAGGCGACGGGGCAGTATACGAGCGCAACCCGTTCTACCGGGGGGAGGCGGCCTATTTCGACCGTGTTGTCCTCAAAGGAGGAGGTGACGCCGTTACTGCGGCCCGCGCCGTTTTGGAACTCGCCGAAGCCGACTATGCCTGGAACATACAGGTGGTCCCTGAAACATTGGCGAAGCTGGAAGCGGCGGGGCGAGACAAAATTGTCTACGCCTTAGGAAGCCTAGTCGAACGCATCGTAGTGAACCATACCAACCCGGACCCTGCGCTCGGGGAAAATCGCTCTGAATATCTGGACGGACGGAACCCACACCCATTCCTGACCTTTACGCCGATTCCCCGGGCGATGTCGATGGCCATCGACCGCGAACTCATCTCGGAACGTCTATATGGTTTCGCGGGGGAAGCCGAATGCAATATGATCGCCGGTCCTCAGAGGTACGTTTCCACGGCAAACAACAGATGCCTCACCCAAGACACTGAAGGCGCCAACCGGTTGCTAGACGAAAACGGCGTCCTGGACACAGACGGCGACGGCATTCGCGAATACAACGGAGTGTCTCTGCGCGTTACCTACCAAACGACAACCAACTTCATTCGGCAAGAGACACAGGCGCTGATTCGCGACTGGTGGTTACAGATCGGCATTGACACTGTCCTCGTGCAGCACGACGCAGGAGTCTTCTTCGGCGGCGATCCGGCCGTTCACAAGGAAGCGTCGTTCCGCAGATTCTTCGCCGACGTGCAGATGTACACGGAAGATTCCGGCGTAGATCCCCAACAGTACCTTTCTGGTCAGACATGCGCCCACATCCAGACAAGGGACAACAACTGGGCCGGCGACAACAATTCCCGCTGGTGCAATCCCGAATACGACCATCTATATGCACGCTTGGCACAAGCCCGGCCAGGGCCCGAACGCGACGCGCTTGTCAAAGAGCTGAACGATGCGCTGGTGCAGAGCTATTCGGAAATTCCACTCGTTAACCGGGGAAGGGTTGCCGCCCATTTGAGTACATTGCAAGGCGTCCGGCTGAACGGTTGGGACAGCGATTTGTGGAACATTGCCGAGTGGCGGCGCTAGAGGACGGCCGAAGAGTACAGAAACCGCTCCGGCCGGTCCAGTTGAACGGTTGATGGGGAGTAGTCCGGCAGAGCCAAGCGGCTAATCAGGCCCCGGTCACGGGACGAGCCGTGAAGCAAGTTAGGGCGGTGAAGGATTGCGACGCTGGTAGTCGACCGGGAGGAGTTGGAGGGGGATGAGTCAGGTAACCAAATGGCCGGATGATGTTTTTCGTCGGCTGCTCGTGGACATGCACGTTCCCGATTGGCATCCCGACTTGCTAGGTCGCTTCGACCCTGTCGATTGTGTGGCGACAATCGCACGCGCCGGCTTTCAGTCATACCAGCAATACGCGATCTCGTGCGCCGGGTTGTGTCTGTGGCCCACGAAAGTTGGTGAGGCGCACTCGAACATGGGTGGTCGGGATTACTTCGGAGAGGTGTTGGAAGAGTGTCGACGCCATGGCCTCCATACGGTCTGCTATTTCCACGTGATCTGGGACAACTGGGCCTATGAGAAGCATCCCGACTGGCGAGTCCGTCCCGCCGGTGGAGACGACAAGATAATGCAGGGGCGCTATGGATTCGCGTGCCCCAACTCTCCATACCGGGACTACATTCGCGACCTCCTACGCGAGCTTGTCGGAAGCTATGAATTTGAGGCAATTTTCGTCGATATGACGATGTGGCCCGATGTCTGCTATTGCACCCACTGCACCGCACGCTTTTGGAAGGAGCACGATGCCGAACCGCCGCGGATCGTTGACTGGAACGACCCGGCGTGGAGGATATTCCAGAGCGCCAGGCAGGCATGGCTACTGGACTTCGTTAACGACATGACCCGCACCGTGAAGCAGATACGTCCCATTTCCGTCTACCACCAGTTCGCAACCGTCTTCCATAGCTGGCAGCTCGGAGCGCCGCTCGAGTTGGCGGAGGCTTGCGACTTCGTAACTGGAGATTTCTACGGAGGTCCGGCGTCTCACTCGCTGGTGTGCAAGGCGTACGCCAGCCTGACTCGCGATCGCCCATTCGAGATGGCCACCTCCCGCACAATCGGCATGACCGACCACGTGACGATCAAGCCCAAGGATCAGATAAGGGTCGAATCGTTCGTACCAACGCTTCACTCGGCAGCCCTCATGCTGATAGATGCGATCAACGCCGATGGCACGCTTAACGGCGAAGTCTATGACTTCATGCGGGGGCTGAATGCCGAGCGAGCTCCTTACGAAGAGTTCCTGGGCGGCGAACTGCTAGCGGACGTTGCGATCTACTACGACAAGGAGTCTATGTACAACCCTGACGAGAACGGCGTGCACGTGGCCAAGGTGCAGGCGATCGATGAACTTCCGCACCGAGACGCACTCGTTGGAATAGCCAACATCCTGCGAGAGGGCCATGTTCCCTTCGGGGTGGTGACTAACGCGACTCTACATCAGCTAGGAAGATATCGAGCGGTCATTGTGCCTAACGTGCTAGAGATGAAGGAGTCTCAAGCCGCCGTATTCAGGCAATTCGTCGAAGACGGCGGAGTGCTCTATGCCAGCGGGCCGTCGTCGCTGGACCGGTTCTACGAGGCCGGGCCTCGTTATCTGCTGGAAGACGTATTGGGCGTCCGTTACATGGGAACTTTAGGGACAAGGGTCACGTATTTGACGCCTGTCGATGAGGCGGTGGCGAAGACTATCTGGCCGCAGGACCACCTTATCTTCGGCGGAGCGATGATTCGGGCGGAGACGCTGCCGGAAGCGGAGGTGCTGGCGACGGTGACGCTACCGTTCACGGCGCCCGAAGCCGGACGCGCCATAGGCAGCCGCTTCGCTGCGATCATCAGCGATCCGCCAGCAGTCACGGCGGGATCAGATCCCGGAATAGTCGTGCACTCGTACGGTAAGGGTAAGGCGGTCTGGGTTGCGGCGCCGATTGAGTCCGTGGCCCAGCAGGTAAATGCGAGGCTCGTTCTGGCGTTATTGAAACGACTCTTGCCAGCACCGTACAAGTTTGAAGCAGAAACGCACCCGTCGATCGAGGTGACGCTGTTCGATCAGCCGGAGAACCGGCGTTTATTGCTGGGGATGCTGAACATGCAATCACAACCTCCTGCGATCCCAGTTGGCGCGACAATCAAGGTGCAGCTGCCCTATGGCCGAGACCCGAGCGGGGCGTTCCGTATACCCGACTGCGAGCCGCTAGCGTTCGAGAGAGCCGGGCCGTACGTAAAGATCGGATTCGAACCCTTCGAGACGCTGGCAATGGCGCTTGTGGAGTACGAATGAGCTTACGTCGCTTGGACGCGTGATAGGGACACTCGGCATTCCATTAGCGCACGCCGATGCATACCGTCTCGTCAAGCCGGATTGCGCCCGGCACGGCGGGATCTACTGCATGTGAATGCCGCCACACACGTTAATGGCCTGGCCTGTGATGTAGTTGGAATCAGGAGAAGCCAGGAAGCTGACGAGATTGGCAACGTCTTCGGGCTGTTCCTGACGCCCGAGGGGAATTGTTTTAACCATCGCCTGCAGGGCGGCCCCCTTTTCCCGGCCCATCGCTTCGGAACGGACCGTGTCGATGTGGTCCCACATTCGGGTGTCGACAATGCCCGGGCAATAGGCATTAACGGTGATGCCGTAAGGGGCTAGCTCCTTGGCCATGCATTGGGTCATTCCGATCACGGCGAACTTGCTGGCGGAATAGGCAAGCTGGTCCGAGCCGCCGCGGCGGCCGCCGATCGAGGACGCATTGATGATCTTGCCTCGTCCCTGCGCAATCATCTGGCGACCCGCTTCACGGCCACACACGAAGACACCGCGAACGTTGATGTTGATGACACGATCGAAGTCTTCCAGAGTGGTGTCAAGAAAGGAGCCAATGTGGATGACGCCAGCGTTGGCGACGAGTACGTCAAGACTGCCGAGCTCACCGACGATATAGGCAACTATACGGCGGACGGTGTCTTCGTCCGAGATATCACCGGGAACAGGCAGGGCGCGGCCGCCAGCGGAGTGTATTGATTGCCGGACGGCGTCCAGCGTTTCAGCATCGACATCGTTTATGGCAACGGTGAAGCCATCGGCGGCGAGACGCAGGGAGACAGCGCGGCCAATGCCCCGGCCGGCACCGGTGACCCACGCGACGGGAGCCTGTTGGTTAGACATTGCGCCTCCTCCGACGATGGTCGCTCGACCAGCGCGAGTGTATGGAATCTGCCAGCAACGGCGATGACGATACCAGCATATTGCACCTTCAACATGCCCCGGCCTGGCGGTGAGAGACCTCGACAAACGGGCACGGTACCCGGGCGTTGAGTAACGGTTCATTGGCGAAGACTGGCTGCACGGCGGAAGCGGTCCCGTATTGCCTCCAGCTTCCAGGGCATGTCCGCGGACAATCAATACTGAGTCTGGCCTGACGGCGCCAATCGCCCCACCACCATCGCCATCCTGATATTGCTAGAACCAACCGGCCGCGACCATATCGCGCGCAGATGCCACGTAGGGGATGGCGCCCGGTATTTCCAAGATTGCGGAGTTGACATCTAACAGAAGCCGACTGTGCCCGGAGCCCGGGCGAACCGAATCCCCAAGATCCTCAATCGGATTTAGCGGCTTGCCACGCACAATCACAACGTGGACCAATTTCGAGAGCGCCAGAGTCTTGGCCCAAGCCCGAGCTCGAGCGATCGTATCGACGGGCGAGTCGTCCGAACCGATTACGAGCAAGCCGTCCCTGGGCGGGATCGATCGACGGAGGACCGCGCCGATCGGATCATCGATGCTATGCACACTACCGGGCGAAAACGCCTGGAGCGAGCGTGCGGCAACCGTACTTGAGTCAACTCTCGAGTCTACTGCTGCAACTCCGTCGCCAACTCCCGGAGAGCTCCAGAAGACGTGGTCATAAAAAGAGTATCCGGCTGAGCCCGCTTCCCGGTTGAATGGAGGCTCCCGCGACGCAAATCTGTTCACCAGCGCTCCAGCGGCCTGAACAGCCGAGCGGATGACATCAGTTGGATATTGTCCACAACGGTCGATGAATTCAGGAATGTCGGCGATCCACCAGGTACCGTCAGCGAAGAACTCGACGTCTATATCCAAATCAATCCAGGAGAGGCATGCGCTCTCTACGCGCACAGGCGTCGCGATGTTGCAGTACCAGTGCCGACCACGGCGCTCATACTCGATGACGTTGTACCAGGCCTGTCGCTCAAAACGGTAGATACCGTTGGAATAAGTATTGAACGACGAGCCGTCGTATGAGGCTGAGTCGTTGAGGTGAGGCACGAAAACCTCGATAGTCGATGCCGCCGACATTCGCACGAAGCCGAAGCCGGTTCGGTGCGGTGAATCGTTACCCCATTTGAACTGGCGAAGCGCGACTCTCGTTCCTGGAGCAAGGTTAGTCCAGGGAACTTCGTCTGAACTGTCGCTACGTTGATCTGGCGGAAACATCGGCGGCGGTCGGTACACCCCTGAAGGCACGGCACTATGAGCAAATGAGCTTGTTCGTGCGTGTCGACATGCGTGCAATTGTACGGACCTCGATCCGTCGTCTTGATTTGTAACGCCCTTGACACTGCAGTGTGGCGACTATGTCGGTCCCATCGACGGCGCAAAGGCATCGTGGGAACCTAAAACGCCAAATGTCGCTGGCGATGTGCCGCCTGCTCTTCACTGTCTTACACTGCCGTGAGCGCAACTAGGAGGTCCCGGTGGAATACGTAAATTTCGGCGCGTCAGGTCTCAAAGTCTCTCGCATTGCATTTGGATTGGGATTTCGAAGCCAGTCGGACGAGCGGGAAATGCAAAAGCTCATCGACCGCGCATTCGATCTCGGCGTCACGCTCTTCGACTGCGCCAACATCTACGGACCGATGGACGACCGCCGGTATATAGGCGTATCGGAGCAAGTGCTTGGCAGAGCGCTCGCAGGCCGGAGGGACGACGTGGTCATAACGTCAAAGGTCGCAAGCGCCGTCGGCATCGGACCGAACGACAGCGGCTACTCGCGATACCACGTCATGAGGGAGGTGGAGAGGTCGCTGACCCGGCTCAAGACCGATCACATCGATATCTACATACTGCATGTTCGAGACGCGACAACTCCCTTTGCCGAAGTTGTGGCAACGATGGACCACTTGGTGCAGCAAGGCAAAATCCGGTACTGGGGCGTGAGCAATTTCGCAGCGTGGGAACTGTGCAAGATGCTCTGGACCGCCGACCGCCTCGGCGCGGTCAAACCGTCATGCATCCAGAATCCATACAGCCTTCTTCACCGGGAACTGGAGAAGGAAGTCATGCCCCTTTGCCGTGAAGAGGGAGTCGCGATCGAGGCCTATAGCCCTCTTGCGGTCGGCCTTCTATCCGGTCGCTATTCCAAGGGCAGACAGCCCCCCGTCGACAGCTTTTGGGACGTACGAAGGAGCGACGAATTCGACGACGCGGTCACCGACCAGACGATGAGCGTTATCGACGAGGTCGCCCGAATCGCTGATAGCTACGGCAAACCCGCTACGCAGGTAGCAATCAACTGGGTGCTCTCCCGTCCCGAGGTGACTGTCGCCGTGATCGGCCCGAGTCGGATGCAATACCTCGAAGACAACCTGGGTGCGATCGATTGGAAGCTCGACGAGACGGACCGCATCCGGCTTGACAGCGTATCGGAGTTTCGGACGCCGCAGATTACCTGATTCGAGGCGTCAGCCAGTCGGCGGACTAGAGGAAGTTCGGCGGCACCGCAAGCTCGTCGAACCGGGCCAGCGCCGCGTCGACGTGAGCCTGTGCTCCACTGAGCGAAATAGCTCCGTGCCCAGGAAGCAGCGCGTCGAGTCCGGCTCCGCGAAACTTTTCCATGCTGTTGGCGTAATCTGTGATTGAGCATTCGGCGGTATTCAAGAGCATGATCTTGCCGCCATGGAACAGGAAATCGCCCCCAAACAGGCACGATCGACCGTCCGATTCGAGCATGTAGCCGACGTGCGGCCGCGAATGTCCCGGATTCTCGACAACCGCCAGCGTCAATGATCCGACCTGAATCTCATCCCCCTCCGATACCTCCTGCCCCACCTCCACTGCCTGGAAACGGTAGTCCGCCGGATAGCGGCCCGCAGCCCTTGCCTGGGTGAGATAGAGCGCGTCCTCGTCGGCCTCCTCAAGAGACCTTCTTACGCCCTTGGGGACGCAAACTTCGACTCCCAGCAGTTCCCGCCATTTGCCGCAGCCGCCGGAGTGGTCGGCGTGAGCATGGGTTATCAGCACTCGCTCTATGGAGTCGAGCGACAACCCGTCATCGTGGATATTCCGAAGGATCGGATCGATGTCGATCCCGACGCCGGAATCGATCAAAGCGGCTGTCGTCCCGTCGGTCACGACATAGACATGACAGTCGACAGGATGGCTCAATCCGAAACCAACGTCCCCGCCCCCGACAAGATAGATGTGCTCAGTCAGTCGCATTGTCGATCCTCCGAATCGGTGAATGGTGTGGTGGCAGGCTGCTCTATTGCTGGCGAGTCGATATCTTCATCATGTTCGCCCCAGAGTCATAATCCGTTCCAAGGCGGTCGCGTCAAAGTCGGGCGAAACCGCAATCCGGTCGCGTGCCAGAGCCGCCGCATATATAGAGTGAATGATCTCGAAGCCCCTCAGCGAAGCGGCGCCATTGTTCCTGTGGACGCCACCATCGTAGATCACGTCGCGCAGCTCCTCGTAAAACGCGTCGGTGGCTCGATTCCAGCTTGCGGCACCCTCCGCGAGCGTCTTCCAGTTTCCTTGGGATGGACTCATAATCTTGCAATGGTGGGCGACTATCGAGTCGATCATTCCGTCGGTCCCCAGAACTTGCACCCGTTTTTGCAGCCACGTCTGGTCAGGCAGCTCTACGGCGCGCTGAAAACTGCGCCCGCATTCGAAGATAGCCCGCGCCCCGTTGACAAAAGTAACGTACCCCAACACGAACGCCGGGGCCGGATGGACCGTCGATCTGCCGGACTCAACGTCGGCGATCTGTCCCATCACCCACTCGACTTCGGGATCGCCCGCGAGCCACAAGACCATGTCGACCATATGCGGCCCTTGCTCCATCAGATGACCGAACGAGGTCGCCCGATAGAGATACGGAGTCCCGATAGCACTGCGGTCAAGGGCCCATTTTGCTGATACAAACTCGTCGGAAAAGCGCATCTGGTGGCAGACGATTAGATGATTCCCCCTGCTCTCAGCCGCCGCGACCATCTCGCGCGCCTCCATCACGGTTCGGGCCATCGGTTTTTCCAAAACGATCGCGCGCACGCCAGCCTTTATGGCCTGCATAGTCAGTTCGTAGCGCGGATATTCCATAGTGCAAATAGCCGCAACATCCGGCACGGAGGCGGCCAGCAGATTGGCGAACTTGTCAAACACCGGCGCGTCGTAGCGTTCAGCGAATCGGGCTCGTCCCGCCTCCTGCGCGTCCGCGCCTGAGGCAATCTCCAGGCCGGCGACCGCGTCGACCGCATTCATATGCTCCACGCTCCGATTGCCGCATCCGACAATCGCAACGCTCAGGGCGCTCGCCACTCACGTGCTCCCAGCCGCCGGCAACCGAATCGGCGGCTTTGGAGGATCTATCGAGGCAGGTTGTTGCGGAGCGATTTAAGATCGTTATCCGTCACGCCGCCCGACACGGTTACAGTGCGGCCGGGCTGAGATGCGTCCAGAATGAATTGCTCCCGGTCTTCCAGTGAGATCCGGTGTCCAAGTTTGGCCGACTTGAGAGCGCCGAATATCGATCTCATCACGGGCAGCGCCGTTTCCAGCCGGCACTCGTGAGGTTTTGATGGATCGTCGAGCCAGTCGCCAACGGCGGCAGTGAAATCTCTCTGGCCTGGAACGGACTGGTCCCACCAGCTTGCGGGCTCGCTGAAGACCTCGGCTTCACCGCGAATCTGATACCCCCAGGTACCCACCTGTTCAGCCCATATAACGCCTTCAGTGCACCAGACATCCAGGTGGAGGTGCATCCAGTACTGGGTTTCACCCCGGGTTCCCATGCCCCTAGGCGAACACTCCCAGAAGACCCGGCGCTCGTCCGCAAGCCAGAACGTCGCCATGACATGGGATGGCGCAGCGTGAGACCACTCGTAGCCCTCCAGCCCTTCCGCAGTCGCCCAGACGGCCTCGGGCGGTTCGTCGTCAAGCACCATCATCACGAGATCCATCAGATGCGGCCCCATCGCCAAGGGGCCTCCCCACGTGCTAGCTCGAACAAAGTCCACTTCGCCTACCTGCCCGGACCTGATCAGGTCCCTTATTGCCGGATATTGGGGAAAGTAACGCCGCTGCGTGTTGACAATCACCTTGCAGCCCGTGCGGGCCGCAAGTTCCTCGATTTTGACGGCTTCGGACGGCCAGAGCGTCAGGGGTTTCTCCACGATTATCGCAGGCACGCCGGCTTCCGCCAGACTTGTAATTACGTCCAGCCGAACATCCGGCTGAGTGACCAGATGGACAACGTCGAGTCGTTCCTTGGCGACCATTTCATCAACATCGGCATACGTAGCTGGAATGGAGAAGGCTTTTGCAAATGCGTCGCGACGTGAGCCATCCAGGTCGCAGCAGGCGACCAAGTCCATGTTCGGAATATCTGGATAAACCTCGGCATGGTGCTTACCTCTGGGACCACAGCCGAGAATTGCCGATCTGTAACTCAACGGAACTCCTTTCGAAGCTCGCGAACGCTGCCGAATCGCGCCTCCAAAGGGCGCAAAGAGGCCGGGACTATCCCTTAAGTCCCGAGAGCGCGATTCCCTGAACGAAATATCGCTGGAACAGGAGGAAAATAGCCAGCGCCGGGACGAACGCCACTGTGGCAGCGGCCATCATCGTTCCGTAAAGCCCTCGGTACTCGAGCTGCAGAATCGAGATCGCCAGCGTCAAAACACGCATCTCTTCCTTCGAGGTTACTATCAGCGGCCAGATGAACATGTTCCATGCACCGATTGCGATGAGCGTGCCGAGCGCTGCTACGGCAGGCTTGCTCATTGGCATTACAATCCGCCAGAAAACCGTGAACTCGCTGGCGCCGTCCACCCGCGCGGCATCAAGAAGCTCGTCGGGAATGCTGAGCAGATACTGGCGCATGACGAAGATTCCGAACGGGCCGGCCGCCATGGGCAGGATGATTCCCGGAAAAGTGTTGGCCAACTTCATGCGGACCACGAGGATGAAGAGGGGGATCATGAGAACTTCGAACGGGACCATGAGCCCGCCAAGCATCCCAAAGAAGAGGAAGTTACGGCCGGGGAACTCCAATTTTGCAAACGAATAGCCGGCCATTGATCCCAGGATGATCACCACCGCCGTAACTCCCACGGTGACGATTGCGGTATTCAAGGTGTAGCGAAGTATGTTCGTCTGGGCGAACAGAAAAGTGTAATTCGCGAGTGTCGGTTCGGCAGGTATGAACTGCGGCGGATACTCAAACAACGACTCCCTATCCTTGAGCGAGCTGGAGAGCATCCAGAAAAAGGGCAGGAGAGAGGTGATCCCCATGAGTGCCAGGACCACGTAGATCCCAGTTGCGCGGACGCCGAATCGCACCCAGCGCTCAAGCCAGCTCCGGCCGCGGATTCGCGCAACTTCTGTAGCAGTCGCCACTGAGGCCTCCTAGGTTGCCGGCCTGAGTATCCGGAGTTGTATCAGCGTGATGATCATGATCGAACCGAACAGTATGTAGCTCATGGCGCTCGCGTAGCCCATGCGAAGACCGCGAAAGGCTTCGGTCCAGATGTAGTAACCAAGCACGTGCGTGCTGTAGTAGGGCCCCCCCTCGGTCATGATGAACACGACGTCAAACACCTGGAACGATTGAATCGCGCCCAGCACCATCACGAGCGCGATCGTGGGCCTCAGCAGCGGCAGAGTGACGTGCCAAAACACCTGCCATTGCGACGCGCCGTCTATCTCAGCCGCCTCTCGCTGCTCGATCGGGATATCCTGAAGACCGGCCAGGAACAACACGCTGAACCAGCCAAACCGGTGCCACACGCCAATTACCGCTATAGCCGGCAGCGCGGTAAGCATGTCGCCCATCCAGACGTGACCGGGAAGCCCGACTAATCCGAGTACGGCGTTAAGAAGACCTACATCTCCGCCTTGATAAATGAAGTTCCAAACGACAGCGATAACCACGCTCGAGGTGATGACCGGAATGAAGATGAGGCTCTTGAAGACGTTCGTACCCCTCAGTCCCTGATTGACGAATATCGCCGCCACAAGGGAAGCGAGCGTCGTCACCGGGATCACCATCAGGGCATAAAGTACCGTCGCCTTCATCGAGAGCCAGAACACATTGTCGGTAAGAAGGCGTCCGTAGTTGTCCAGCCCCATGAATGTCGCTTCGGACATGCCGGTCCAGCGAAACAGGCTTATCCCGGCCGAATAGACCAGCGGTATCGCCAAAAAGGTGAGGAACAGGACAAGCGCCGGTACGACAAAGAGAAAGCTCACCAGTGCCCGCCGCTGAGTCCTACTCAGCGACGGGCGCCGGATTCCAGCCGTTACTGCCACGCGGAGTGGCTCCTAGGGTTTCTCGCGGCCGCGCCTAACCTGTCTGCGCGCCCCGGTACTTCCCAATAATGTCCTTGTTGATCTTATCGGCGGCCTCGTCGAGGGCCTCCTTGGGTGTCTTCTCACCCAGCGCGAACGCCTGCATAGCGGGCTTCAATACATCCCACATGTCCCAGAGTCCAGGCGCCTTTTCGACTCGGCCGAACTTGGCCTCCTCCAACGCGCGGATCTTCACGGGACTATTGGCAACCTCGGGATGCTTGATGTAGAGATCCAGGTTCGATTGCCGCGGCGGTACGTAACCGAACTCAATGTTGTACTCCAGGTTACCCGCGCCTGCCATAAACTGGATCCACTCCCAAGTGGCGTCCTTGTACTTGCTGCCCGCGAAGATGCATTTGCATCCCAACCCGCCGTGCGTCCACTTGACGTTTCCGGTCATCGTTTCGGCTACGCCAAAGTTGAGGTCGGGGTAATCCTTCTCGATAGTCCTGGCCAGCCCGAGCTCGTCGTTATGGCGGTAGGCGTAATTCCCTTGGCCAAAACCGGGCCGGTGTTCCCTGCCGTTAGACCCTCTGTCGGCCGGGTCCGCGAAGTTCTCCATTACTTCAAGGATCTTGTCGGCCGCTTCGAGGCCTGCCGCGGAGTTGTAGCCCGACTTGCCATCCTCGGTGAGCAGCGAGCCGCCCGCCTGATAGAAGTACGGGTTCCAGTAAGTCACCGGGTGACCCAGCCCAGCTTGCGCGGTACCGAAAGCATCATGCGATCCGGCTGCCTTTGCCGCCATTACCTGGGTGAGCATTTCCGAATGCTCCGTCCACGTTGTCGGCGTTATCGCCGGATCGAGTCCTGACTTCTCCCAGACGGTCTTGTTGAAGTAGGCCACGCGAAACGCGTAGAGATGCGGCAACTCGTAGAGCTTGCCTTCCCAGTCCATCCCCGCGCGGGGTCCAGGCAACCAGTCATCGAGATCGACATTGTCCTTCTTGACAAATTCGTCGAGCGGCTCGAGCACGTCCTGTACCACGTATGTCGTGAACTCATCCACGTTGACATATGCCGTGTCAGGCGGTGCGCCGGCGGCAACCGCGCCCATGGTCTTCTGAATCCGGTTGCTCCAGGGAACTATATCGATACGAATCTCGATGTTCGGATTGAAGTCCCTGTTGAAGCGATCGATTAGCGGCTGAAAAACCTTCATGTCCTCTGCCGACAGAGGGTGTACCCAATCGAGGATCGTCACCTTCTGGGGCGCCGGTTTCTCGACTATGACGGTCTCGACCTTTACTCTCTCAACGACCTTTTCAACCTCTACCTCTTTGATCGTCTCTACGGGTACCTCTTTTACGACCTCCACAACCTGTGTCTCGCCACATCCGGCCAGTGCGGTGATCCCGGCAGCGCCAATTCCGGTGAAAACGCCTGCTTGCAGCAACCGTCGTCTTGACCTCAAACCGGCTCCGCTATCTTGTCTCGATGCCATTCGGACTATCCTCCCGAAGTTCCACATGCCCCGTACCAAACACCAGCAGGTGCCCAGTCTTGTACAACCGGGCGATTTTTGCACCGCCTATGCATCACGTCAAGCGGTTCACATTTGCCTATGTCGTAATCGGTTTCGGCGTGGTGTCAGATGACCCCGCTCCGGACGTCTGAACCGGAATCTGCCTGGGCTTGGATGTCCCGCAGCTTCACCCGTTTTGCCAACTGCGACGACTCGTACGAAGCGATCGTAGCTTCCATCACGCGCAGGCCGTCCAGACCCGTTATGGGAGGTTCAGTGTCGTTCAAAGCTGACTCAACCCACGCTCTCGTCATCTCCCCCATCGCCACGTCCCACGAGTCGTCGATTTCGTACTCAACGTAGTCCGCTCCTAGCGACGGCGCTCCCCAAACGCGCAAAAGTGACTTTGGCCGCCACGAGAAAGCCATGCCACCTTTGGTGCCGTACACGTTCAGATCGAGCCGCGACTGTGGGCCCGGCGAGATTCCGTCGGAATGGACTATCAATGTGGAGCCATCCGTGAGCACGTAATGTCCCACGCCGTAGTCCTCGGTCTCGAATTCACGATGAACGAACGTTCGCATGTCGGCCATGACCTCGGCGATCTCCGCCCGGAAGATCCATCGCGCGAAATCCAACGCGTGATCGGCGTGAGTGAACCAGGCCCCCCCAGGAGTAGCCGACGCGTCCGTCCACCAGCTTGCCAGCGACTTATCGGACTCCGTTCGGGTGGGCATCCCCGTCGGATAGGAACAGTAGATGTGATGCGGCTCGCCCAACTCGCCGCTGTCCCATATACGCTTCATGAGCGGGAACGTCTTCCAATACCGGAAGTTGTAGCCCGCAAGCAGCTTGACACCGGCCTGAGAGCAGGCGTCAATCATCTCCTCGCACTCGCGAACGTTCATGGCCATCGGCTTATCCGCCAGGACGTGCTTGCCGGCCGCAGCCAGGGCCTTGCAGACCGCCATACGCTCCGACGTCCGAACGGTGAGGATGCCGCCGTCGATGTCCGAGTTAGCGAAGTCGTCCAGGTTCGTATAGCCATCGGCGCCCGTGTGCTTGACGAGCAGTTCGAGGTCCTCGGGATCTTCGTCCCAAACTGCGACGATCTTGCAGGAATCTGCGCCTTCGAGCGCCCTGATAAATGCCAGCGTATGCGGCCACAGATCGTATCCCGCGAGTCCGACCCTAAACATCCTCGGTCACCTCGGAGAGCTTGACGCGGCAATCGTTCTTGACCGAAAGCTTGATCGCCTCTTGCAGCCTTACCGCCTCTATTGCATTTTCGATACTGGAAACCGGCTCCGCTCCGTTCGAAATGCTCTCGATGAAGTGCCGAATCTCACCTACGAAGCCATGGATGTTGAGGCTGTTGGCGTCGTCGGTCGGCTGGATGTCGTCAGGCTCCCAGTAACGCATCTCGTCTTCGCCGTCCAGGAAAGCGATCACACGCCGCCAGTTTTCCACGAACACCCGGCTGCCAACCCCGGTGACCGCGACACGCTCACTCCAGTTGTTGTGCATGCCCTCCAAGCAGTTGACGTTGATGAGGCCGAGCGCGTCGTTCGCAAACCTGAGAGTGATCGCGTAGCCGTCGAGACCAGTTCCCCTCGAAACGCGCTCAGCGTAGACGGTATCGATCTCACCCATGAAGAACCTGGGCAGGTCGAGATGATGTATGCAGAACCCGTTCAGGAAGTCGTACACGTCGACCGGATACTGGCCGTAGGTATACCGCCCTTCATACATACTGGGCTCTCCGAAATTCGGCAGCTCAACTATTGACTTAGCACGCATGTATGGCTGCGAGAACCGCTTCATGAAACCGACGACGACGATCTTACTGTTGGTATCGGCGGCGTCCTTCATGCGGTTGGAGTTCGCGATCGTTTCCGCCGGCGGCTTTTCCACCCAGACGTGCTTGCCGGCGTTCAAACAGTCGATTGCAACATCGGCCTGAGTCTTGGGATGCAGGCAGACGATCACGCAGTCGATGTCGGCCTTGTCCAGCATCTCTCGATGATCGGTGTAGATCTCACGCCCGCCGTGGAAGGAGGCGATTATCTCGGCGTGATCGCGTTTGTGCTCGGCGACCGCAACCAACTCCGCTCCCAGTTCGGGCAACCGCTCGCCGGCGTGAGAGGCGACAAGCGACGGCAATCCGCTAGGCGAGCCTCCGAACGCGTGCCGCAGGCTCGGATAGAGGCTCATGCGGGCGTGCTCCCCTCCGCCGACAAACCCCACTCTTACAGGTTCCATCTCAGCCCATCCTTCCACTAAACCAGGATTTCCGTTGTTCCCACCACACCCTACTCAAGCGCGAGTCTTTGCAGGCCGGCTCCACGCTGCGTTTCACAATGCGGTAGTCGATCAAAACCGACGGCCTCTCTCTCACCGACGCACCCGCTGGCGCGGCAACGGCCTCAATACTCTAACTTCCGACGCAAAGGACCCGTCACAGTAGACGAAGGGCAGCTCCGCAACGTGACACGCGCCCTCTTCGTTCCTAGTCCCCCCGGAACTGAAAATCCCATCCCCCGATGCTCTGCCTGCACGTCAGACCCGCGGTCATGATGAGCTAGGCGAAGGCTGTCCCTCGGCGAGCAGCCCGTATGTAGACCGCTGTCGGCAGTGCTATCAGCGCGACTGCTGCGCTGACGAAGAAGGGCGCGCCGAGACCGGCCGCCATCTCCGCCACTATGCCGGACACCGTAGATCCAAGGACGACGCCCAATGAGTAGACGGCGTAGAAGATGCCGAAGGCGGTACCCGTGCGGCGACTCGACGTAATCTCCGAGACCGTCGCGCCCAGAGATGGAAACAGCAGACCGAAGCCGAGTCCGAACACCACCATGGCGCCGAATGCAGGAGCCGCCGTACCGTTGGAAACTCCCAGAATGACGCTGCTGCCGCCAAGCAGCGCAAACCCCAGCGATACCGCGAGCCTGCGTGAGACGCCGTCAATCGCCCTGTGCACCGGACTGGCCATGACCACCGCCGCCATCAGCGAGAACGTCGCGAAGGCGATGCCTGCGGTACGCGGCGCCGCGCCGGCGAGCTCAAGCGCTATCGGGAGGTGATTTATCAATGAGCCAATACCGAACGTCATCGCCAGCACCGCGCAGAACACCGGAGTCAGTCTCCGCCACGTCGGGGTGGAGGTGCGGGTGCCGGCCACAGCCCGATCCCGGATCGCCTCTATCGGCATGGAGGGCACCTTTATCAAGAACACTATGGCGGCCAGCAGCATCAGCGTGCCGCTGGTGGCGAACACCGCTCCGAATCCCCAAAGATCGCGAATATATCCGGCCAGCGGCGGACCGATTACTGCCGACACCGCTATCAGGGCGCCGCTCATTCCAATAGAGCGGGTGCGGTGCAGAGTCGTTCGGTCGCCCAGCATTGCGAACGCGCCGGGAGCCAGGACGCCGGCTACCAGCCCGTGGAAGGCGCGCAGAGCAAGAAGCTGACCCGGGGTCGAGGCGAAGTCGTAAAGGTAGAGCGCCGCCGCCGTGAGCAGCATGCCTATGGTTATCAGGCGCTTGCGGTTGAGTTTGTCCAGAAGCAGGCCCGCGCCGACGTTGCCGACGAGGTTCGACGCCGAGTACATGCCGACGATAGCGCCGCCCATCGAGGCCGTCGCGCCCAGCGACCTCGCATAGGCCGAAATCACGGGGAGCTGTATGAATAGATCCAGGAACGCGACCAGCACTACCGCCCGGATGGCCCATGTCGCCATTTGGCTGGAGCGCTCCTCCTGGAACTAAATCAATAAACTACCTATTGATGATCGCTGCGAATGAGAGGTCATTTTATGCGATGTAAGTACAATCGATGGAGACTTGGGGTCCCGAGCCTGATCGCGGCAATCCGCTCGCCTTCGACTACAACCACGCCATCTTCGACCGGATCGGCGCCGCTGCCGTCGAATACTCGACCGCCTCTGAGCACCAAGCGCCTCAGTGGCGCAGAACTGTTCAGGTTTGAATCAGTGCTAGTCACGCCGTTCCTAGATGGACCGACTTCTCATTTCCGTCACACTACCGGACGCCGACGTGGCCCAAAACACCCCACACCCAATAACCTGCCTGCTCGGGCGTTCAGGCTTCCGTTAGCCGATCCACGAGCCACGGTTCAGCCAGATCGCCAAACCACTGATGCTCGCCTCGGCGTATGTCGAGAACCAGGTTCGCGTCGGCGTCGAGAAACCTATACGCGGCGCCCGCAATATCCACCTGGGATCTGACGTTGTCCAGCCCACTGGCGCCGTTGAGAGGATCGCGATCACCTGCCTCGATAAGCAAGGGTCGCGGCGCTACGAGCGCGCCCATATCTCCCATGTCCACTGCCTGCCAGAGGCCGGGAACGTAGTTGCAGGCGCAGTTATCGTTCCTGTCGAGCAGCGATTCGCGGCTCCCATAGAAGTACCCACTTATTACGGCGGCGCGAACGCGTTCGTCCAGCGCCGCCAGCCACAGGGTTTGATGGCCCCCTCCACTCAGCCCGGCACAACCTATGCGATCAGGGTCACAGTCGGGCCTGGACTGGATGTAGTCGATCAATCTCATCAGTTCAAAGGCGTACATGCCGGATAGCGACAGGCCCAGACTGATTGCGACGTAGTTGAGCTCCGCGCACGAGCCTCGCTTGAAATGATCCTCGCTTTCGACTTGGCGCACCGGCTCGCGCCGCTCTCCCCAGCCGCGAGCATCCGGCGCGAAGACTACCAGGCCCCGCTGGGCGAAGCGATGTCCGTACGCGTAGTTATATTCGCGTACCGAGTCCGCGATCGCCGGTATTTCAGTCCTGCCAACGACGCTAAGCTTGCCGCCGCTACCATGGCCGTGAGGTGTAATGACTGCCGGACGCCGCTCGCCACGCCTCAAGTCGTCTGGTATCAAGACGTACATGGTCATCACGACTAAGGGCTCCGTATGAATCTCTACACGTTGCCTCACGTAGCCGTCGCAGGGCACTGATTCAGTAACGCGCGCTTGCGGAGGCGCGGCGCGCAGCGCGTCGATGCCGGAAATACTGCGCAGGTGGACAGGAGTCTCGCGTCGCCAAGTCTGGAATGCTTGTCGACTACTTACATCAACCGCGAACCGCCGGCTCTCGCTGTCATAGCGCTGCCTAAGCTGCTCGTGCGCGGGGAAAAAGCGGCTCACTCGCTCGATTCGGGCGAGCCGGTCTGAATCAGTCATTGTGCGACATTAGCGATGTCGGACTGGTCTTGCTGAAGTCGGTACCGCGGAATGGAAAATGCTCTCTTACCTTCTAACGTCAATATAGCGCAGCCTCAATTCCTATTCTCGTACCGAGCCCAGCGTGAGACCGGAGATGAAATGCCGCTGCATGAGCAAGAATAAAACAATGATGGGGAGGGAAATTAGGGTCGAACCGAGCATAATCGCGCCGTACTCGACTCGGATCAAGACAGCGTAGAAGGTGGCCATCCCGACGGGCAGCGTGTAGTGATCGTCGCTGCGCAGAACGACCAGTGGCCATAGAAAACTATTCCAGAAGTTGAGGAAGGTGAATATGGCTAGCGCAGCGAGTCCGGGACGTACCATCGGCACGATTATTATGCGGTAAATCAGGAACTCCGAGCCGCCATCAATGCGCGCCGCGTCAAGCAATTCGTCGGGAATCCGGGCCATGAACTGCTTCATAAGGAATATCCCGAAGGCAGGCGCTACGAATGGGACGAAGAGGGCAAGATAGTTGTCTATCCACCCAAGCTTCCCGATGACGACAAAGAGTGGGGTAAGGATCAATTGGAACGGGATGATCAACGATCCGATCAAGACCGCGAAGAGAACTGTTCGCCCCTTGAACTTGTACTTTCCAAAGCCGAACCCGGCCAGTGAGCTGAAGAAAAGCGTGAGAAGCGTGCCCACAATTGCGATCCAGATACTATTGAAATTCCAGGATGCGAATGGCTTCTCCTCAAATAGGGTCGTCAAGTTTTCGAGTTGGAGCTCTTGAGGCCAGAGCGTCGGTGGATATCTGAAGATCTCGGTATTTGACTTGAGCGATGCAAGCACCATCCAGAGAAACGGAAACCAAGCTGCGGCCGCCCCAAGAAGCAAGATCGCATGGATCGCCCCCACACCGATACGCGGTCCGAGCTTTCCCAGGAGTTCAGCCACGGCAAGTAGGTCGCTGTAGCAAATCACTGTTCCAGAACTGGAAATCGCCAACGGATCGGATTTCAGTCGTCACGGAAAACACCCAGAACTCGAAGCTGCATCCATGAGAACGCGAAAATCGCGATAAAGAACACGGTGCCGATCGCCGACGCATATCCGAAACTCAGGAAGTGGAGACCGACCCGATATAGGTACATCGCCAAACTCGTACTGGATTCCGCCGGCTCGCCCTCCGTGAGAATGTAGGGCTCGTCGAATATCTGCGCCGAGCCGATCAGAACGATTACAGTTACGAAGAGAATCACCGGTCGTAACATTGGCAGAGTTATGAAACGAAGGCTCTGCCAGTGATTGGCGCCGTCGACTTTCGCCGCCTCGTAGAGATGCTGAGGGATCGCCTGTAGACCGGCCAGAAAATAGATCATGTTGAACCCGACCCAGCGCCATAGAATCAGGCCGGTGACGGCGATTTTCGACCAGACTTTACTTCCCAGCCAGTCGATCGGCTGGATGTCTAGCGCCACCAAGGGCGCGTTAAGAAGTCCGTAGCGGGTCCCATAGAGCAAGACGAAAACGAGGGCGATCGCGATCGTCGACGTGAGTATCGGAAGAAAGAAGACCGTGCGGAATACGATCTTCGCCCTTACGAACCTAGAGTTGAGTGCGACAGCCAACAGCAGGGACAACGGCGTGATGACAAAGAGGCTGGCGGCAGAATAGAAGGCTGAATTGACGACCGCTTGGCGAAAAGTTCTGTCTTCCACCAAGTCCAGGAAATTTCGAAGGCCAACGAACTCCGGAGCGCCTAAACCAGTCCATTCTTGAAACGCCAAATAGAACGCGAAAATTGATGGTCCGAGGAAGAAAGCGAAGAATAGGATGTAGAAGGGCGATATGAAGACGTACGGCGCTAGGCGCTTCTGGTTGCGCGTCCACCAGCGGGGGGTCTCTGGAAATGCTGGACCGAGCGATGCGTCCGATGCCGCGCGCATCCCTGCCATGTTTCTACGTCACGACTGAGACGGGCGGGGTCAGGGACCTGTCCAACGGTCCGGTGGAGTCATCCCTCATATTCGTCGCCGGATCTTCCATCGACCAGATCAGTTAGATCGCAATGGAATCTGACTACAGTTCATTCGCTTGTGCTCCCAGTTGCGCTTGCCCTTGTCTAGTTGAACCGGTACTGCGCTATGGCCACAGATCTTTCTAATCGCGGACGTCGCAATACGCAATGACCAGCACCTTCGCGATCGGGACAGCATTGTCGACGACGGACGTGCCTAACGCTCCGCCTTGGCGACGATGTCCTCGCTGTTGCGGATGAAGTCGTCCATCGCCTGCTCGGGGGTTTTGGCCCCCGAATATCCGTCGGTCAGCTGATTGGCAAGCTCGGTCCTCACCTCATTCATCACGGGACTCGGATAGGGAATCGGGACGCTCTGCGACGTGTAGAGGTAGACCTCACCGATTTGTTGTCCGCCCAGATATGGGTCTTGGAGTTCCCCAAAAACGTGGATCCTCCATGGCTTCGTACATTGTGGGCGAGTAGTGAATGCCCTCCCAGCGCAAAAGCTGACCTTCTTTTGAAAGGTACGAGGTTCTCAGCAAGTCCCAAACGAGATCGGGAGTCGTGTTGTAGTTGGGCCCATTCTGGAGGATGACGAAACCCGAACCGCCGAGAACGCCGGTGCGATGACCGCCCTCTGACCACATCGGGGGCGCTTGGACACGCCATTGCCCCTCCATGTTCTTCGCCCCGGACTTGAGAAACAGGTCAAGATACCAGTCGGGCATTGTGACACCAGCCAGGGATGCGTCCTGGTAAGCAGCATAGGAGTCCTGCCCCCAAAAATCTCCAGCATTCATGCCCAAGAAGTCCTCGGTGTCGATGTTCTCCTTGATGAACCTGAGCGTTTCGACTGCGAGGTTCCGGTTCTTATCCTCGTCGACCACGAAGTCGCCCGATTCGTCAAACAAGAAGCCGCCGCGTTGCAGGTACATGATCCAGAATAGAACGGCGCCCTGGGCGTCAATAGGCATCATGCTGTGACCGGCCGACTTCATCGCGTTGCCCTTGTCGGCAAACTCTTCCCATGTGTCAATGGGCAGCGAGACGCCTGCGTTTTCAAACAGCGCGGGCTGGTAGTATAAGAAAGTGACGGCACGCTCTCGGCACCATAGATCTTTCCATCTTTGATGTATGGGGTCCAGCGTCCTTCTATGAACTTGGTGCGATCGTCGCCTATCAAGGGCGTTAGGTCCACGAGCTGAGTCTCTGCTATGTCGCCCTTCATGAATTTCGACCACTGGCCGATTTCGATTGCTGTTAAATCGGGTAGCTCCGCGCCGGCGGACATGTTGGCGAGTAGCTTGGTGACTAGCTCGTCGAAGGGGACGGTCAGGAAGTCAAACGTCAGGTCGTATTGAGCCCACTTATCTTTCCAAAGGCTCGCCACCTGCGTGAAGTGCTTCACGTGCAACGGGTCGAACGACCACAAGACGATCTCTACCGGGGTCACTTTTGCCGGCATCGCCTCGACCGTAACGATTTTCTCAACGATCTTCTCTTTTTCGACGATCTGAGTGACGACCCGTTCGACCTCCACTTCGACAGGTTTCTCTACAACCCTCTCTTTTTCGACTTCGACGATCTGGGAGACGACCCTGTCGACTGGTACCTCCTTGACAACCTCTTGAATCTTGGTTTCGGTGACTACCTGTGTCTCACCGCAACCGGCTCACGCGGCGGCTCCGACAGCTCCGACCCCCAACGCCAAATTCCGCAGCATAATCCGCCGCGAAGCCCTAATTCCGCCCATGTTGTCTTCCTTCCCGTCCATTGACGAGATGATCAAGTAGAGCTTGCGTGCTACTGAAATGCTAAGCAAACCCGTCGCGCGTCGTGCTATACCTGCGTTGTTTGGCGAGTCAATCAGTTTGACTGGTTCAGGAGGCGTCTGGGAGATGCCGAACTAGGAGCAAAAGGCTCATCGAGTCGATGAGGAATCAACTGGAGATTAGTCGACGTGGAGACCGTAGCGGCGACGATCAGAATGAGTTCACCTGAGAGTGGGATGACAGCGTGTAGGAGTTCGAATAGCCGACTTGGAGGGCGCTGCATCCGGCGACTTCGCAAAGGCCGAATTCACAGGGAGCTGTATGAACAGGTCCAGAAACGCGACCAGCACTACCACTAAGTCAAGAACCTGCCCAATGATGACCTCTGCGAATGAGAGGTCACTCCATACGATGCTAGTTCAGTCGATGCAGACATCATTGCTAGATGAACTTGAGTCGGGTATGCAACGACGCCCTTCTCGCCTGCATCGAGCTTGTCGCATACTCCGACACGGCCCCTGACTGCCGGAGGAAAACCAATGCACAGCGGCTGCCTCCCATCAGTTGCACTGGGTAGAGGGCCGCGCCATACTGAGACCAGTTCACTGTCGTTGGCTCAGAGGAAGGGTGGTAGATGTCGGACCTCACAGAACAATCAGGCAGCTATCAGTCTCTCCGCCGCATCAACTGCATCGCGATGATCCTCGAAGATGACATCGCGGAGTCGGACCGGATCGGCTGGAGAATCGAGCAGGCCAGTCCCGACCCCGACAATCCTCTTATCGAACCGGCGTTACCCTGGGATAGCGGAGTGGTTTTCAGCCACGGCACTGTCGTCAAAGACCCAATCGACGGCCTCTGGAAAGCATGGTACTCGTGCGCTCCGTTTGGCACCCACGACTGGCGTCTGGCCTATGCAACCTCCGAAGACGGCGTTAACTGGACCCGCCCGGCTCTCGATTTGTGCCCATATCCCGGCTACGACGGAACGAATATTCTCATCGACGCCGACGCCGGGGGCATTAATCTCTACGCTTCCGTGCTGATTGATCCGACGGCTGATCCGATTCGCAGATACGAGATGTACGTGATGCGGCTGCCCAAATACGGGTTCGACAGACGCAGGTCACCCTGGTTACAGCCCGAAATAGTGATCGACGGGCTCCCGCTTCCGGCCGGTCGGTCGAGCCATCCGCCCGGCATGTACAAGTACGTTTCTCCCGACGGAATCAGATGGACGCCCGAAGCGGGGCCTCTGCTGATCCTCCAACATCAGCCTCGCAACGTCAACTACCGCTCCACATTGGATACGGCGGATGGGGCATTTGTATACCGCGCCTCCGATGGCGGCTATCTGGCGTATCACAAGATCTCCGAACCGATTCACCCGGGCGGCTTGGCGCCGTACGACGTCGGGTCGCCCAAACGTCGCATCATCGTGCGACGAACCAGCACGGACGGCCTAGAATTCAGCGCCTACGAGGTCGTCCTCGCGCCCGATTGGCGCGATCCCCAAGATCTTCAGTTCATGGAGCTGACCTATACACCTATAGAAGGTGGGTACTTAGGCATCGCCACGTGCTACCACCCGCTCACGCAAACCATCGACCTTCAGTTTGCGGGAAGCGCAGACGGCAGGCACTGGCGCCGTCCCGCCCGGCTGCCTTGTCTGCCGCTCGCTCCGCTTGGGGACTACGGAGGGGGCATGATCTGGCCGACTCACCACCTCATCGAGGACGGTGACAATACGTTCGTGTATTACGGTGGACTGGAAGGTTTGCACGGCGACGCCTCGCAAAACGAGCCTTCCATCTGGCAGTTCAACGGCGCTATCTGCCGGGCGCGTTGGGAGCACAACCGTTACTGGGCGGCCGTGCCGGGACCCGGCGGGAATATCGAGTCAAGCCTGACAACTCATCCTCTCGCGGTTGGTGGCAAGAGCCTCTCTGTCAATGCCGTCACCGTCAAAGATGGTCTCCTCCGAGCTGAACTCCTGGATGGCACTGGCAAACCCGTTGACGGCTTCGGTTTGGACGACTTCGTTCCCTGGCAAGGTGACGCCAAGTCAGCTCAGCTTGGCTGGACGGGCGGAGACTCATGCCCGATAGAAGTCGCGGCGGTGCGATTCCATCTCCGCCGTGCCAGACTTTACGGATTCGCCTGGAGCTAGCCCGACGCGACGGTCGTCGACACCCCCGCAGCACGCCCCAGGGCTAAAGAGACTCTCAATCGATCGATACTTCCGTACGTGGCCCGCCTCCGGAAGGTCCGTCACATTCAGGTCGGAGAGGTAGAACCCTTCATCCCCGACATCCGTCTGTCACGCCACTACCCCGGTCGCTCGTCAAGGCGGCCGCTAGTTGCGGGGCCCGGTCGTTGCCGATGCCTGTGCCGACAGCGAGCCTCGGACATGCCCTGTCCTAATGCTCGCTCACCTGCAAGTCGTACGTCGTGCCGGAAGTCAGCACGCCCACGGAGTGAGACCTTCAAGTCAGAGCGTCAGGGGCGATGTTCCACGCATGGTTATCGCTAATCCGGTGCTCCACACTGGAGTATTTGCCGTTGTTGGCCGCGGCGTCCCGGTTGAGCCCAATTCTGGCCTTATCCGAAGCACCTGATCACGAATACCCCCACGTGGAAAGAGGACCTTCGCCTTCAGCCTGTCCAATCCGCCGCGATCATCACTGTGAATTGCAGCACGTCACGCATCTCGGGCACCGATTGGATGGCGCAGCCCACACGCCGACGTGACCCTAACGGCACCCGACAGAAGACCGCTAAACGCGGCCGCCGCAATCCGTCCCGGCAGGCTGCGTGAAGCGATTCCCTATGCCAGTTTCAGCGTCAGACATTCGGCCACGGGGAGTTCCCGCACGAGGATGTTCGCCCGGCCCTCAGCTTGCGCGAACTCCACTTCTCGCCCTGAAGCAGTCTCTACACTGGAAACTTGCTTCCCCGCGGTCGAGATGCTGAGCTCCAAGTTGGATACAGGCACGACGTAACGGATGCTCCCGCCTTGAAGAGCTCCGCGGGCTAGAGGATGGATGGTCTTGTTAACCAACACAACCACTAGACGGCTTCCGTCATTACTTTCGCTTAGAGACAGCTGGACCGTTGGGGGAACGTGAGACGTCTCGAGGGGAGCGTCACCACCAGCCCACACAACCACGTTGCGATACAAATGGTCGATCTCGTAGCACTCGACCCGGTTTCGCTCCGGCTCCAGCGGCGCTGCTATGTAGGCGACGCGCCCCGGACCCTCACGCAGCGTTACAAGAGGGGTGCGCGGTTCCCCCGGAAAAAGTCCGCGTCGGTTGTAGGGCTGCATGTTCACGAGCTTCTGATCGGAGTCAAGAATGCGTGCGGCCGTCGTCGTCCCGTTCAACGCGTAGACGGCTACGTACGGAGCCCGAAAGTGAAGGAGCCGCCCCTCAATTCCCTCAGCAACAGGAGTGTCATCATTCGGACGGAAGTACCAGAAGTAGCCGCGTCCGGGAGTCAGGTCCACGCTCGGAATGTAGACCTGTGAGTCCATCGACGGATACCAGGTGTCCATATCCCACGCCACGATCTTGCTCCGGCGGATCCCGGCCAGCGCGGCGAGCCAGTCGGCCGTCCGCATTTGACCTCTATCGTCGAACATGCCCGCTCGATAAGTCGCCACCAGGCCCCCGCCGTTCTGAACGAATGCCCTTATCGCTTCCGCCGTAGCATCACTCACATATGCCGTGTTCGGCATCACCAAGACCTTATAGCCATCCAGCCCACCGCTCTGAACGGTCTTCTCAGTTATGAATTCGAGCGGGATCTGCTGCTCTGCCAGAACCTCGAAGGTCCCCTCGAACGAAGGCACGAAGTCGTCATGGGCAAATTCTTCCGAAGCGCGCGAATGCAACACCGCGGCGTACTTGACGTGGTGCGAATCCTTCAGCGCGTCAGTTGTCCACCGAACCTGCCGCATGGCCTCCTTCATGTCCTCGTAGCGGTTCTTGTTGTCGTCTGTGGCGTTCAGATCCAACAGCGTCGCCGAGCAGCCGGACGCCACCGTATCCATGAGAGCCATATGTGTACTCTCCAGGGAACGGAAGGTCGCGTGGTGGTGATACGAATACGAATAATTTCCCCAAACTGGCTTCCGCCCATAGGCCTTCATGAGTCGATGCGCAAGCGCCACCTCGTTCACATCAGTTGTGATGTGACGCTCACCGAATAGCCCGTCGACGAATTCACCGCACTCTTCAGCCATCGGACCAAACAACCAATTCTGGATGTAGAAGGCCTCGGGTCTAATCTCTTCGAAAGCGTGCCTGATGCGCTGGCAGAAATGGCGGGCATTCCGGATCTGAAATTCCCGTAACAGCCGCTGAGCGTCTGGATCCTCCACGACCGGCTGGTCGTAGTAGCTACCCCGGTGAGCGGAACGCGGCATCTCCTGATCGTAGGTCCGGCGAAACTCCTCTCGACAGTAGATGCAATAGCATGTCGATTGCACACCTCGGCCCGCGGTGAGCTGGTCGTACAGCATCCCATCCACCGGGTACTTGGTTAGCGCTTCTCGGGTTAGAGCTTCGGCGAAGTCTCCAAAGGGTGAGCTGTAACAAAGAACCTGCTCCCCCTTGTCTTCCCAATCCTTGACGATCCAATCAGGATGCTCGAGCAACTGGATCGTGTTCGGCCCGCTGGTGGTCATCCAGTAGGGAAGAACTTTCAAGCCTGCGGCGTGGCCATCTTCGCAGAGCTGTCCTAGCACGTCGTCTTCCATGTCGGGGACAGGCGGTGCTATCTCACTTCGAAAGGCCATATAACCGCCGATATGGATACCAAAAATGACGTACTCGGCGCTGAATTCCTGGGCGCGTTCGATGACAGACTCACGCACCCACCGTCGGGTCATGGGACGCCCGTGCCGTGACCACGTCCAGAAACCGGTCGCCCGCTCGTACCATTCCATGCCGCGATGTCCTTTCTTCACCGGGAAGCAGCCTCCCCAGACCTGGTCAGCCCCGTTCTCCAAGCCGGACTCCAGCCCGTTACCAACGCCGCGTCGGAGGTTCAGGCTCGCCGGATCCCATTTGCATCAATCGCAACCAGACCTCGGCCGACTCTCCTTATTTTCCACCGCAACGCTGCATTGGAAGCGGTGTCCAGCGCCGTTCCGACCATCCGGCCGCAAGGCTGCAGATCTCTGCGATCTCGCCTTCCCGCTAGCCTGCAATCAGCCCTTCAGCCCCGTCAGCACAATTCCTCTAACGAAATATCGCTGCGTGAGCATGAAGATAACGATGGGTGGGATAACCGCGACAACCGAGGCTGACATCAACGAAACGATGTCCATGGTGTATTGCCCTCTGAAGAACGCGAGTCCTACCTGGACCGTGTAGTTATCGTTCGACTGCAGGTAGATGACGGGACCTAGCAGGTCATTCCACGATCCCAGAAACACCAGAATGGCCACCGTGGCCAGCACCGGTTTGGCCAGCGGCATGAAAATCTTCCAGAAAATCATGAGCGGATTCGCACCGTCGATCTTCGCGGCATCCACTAGTTCCGATGGAAGCGTCTTGAAATACTGGCGCATGAGGAAGATCGCGAAGGCGGTGCCGGTCCAGTGTGGAACCCACAGGGGATACCACGAGTCGTACCATCCAAGGGACTTGAACAGGATGAACTGCGGGATCAGGGTGACCTGAGGGGGCACCATCAGCGTCGCCAGCATCACGATGAACAGAACGTCACGTCCCGGAAAGCGCATTCGCGCAAAGACGTACCCTGCGACAGAAGACGACAGGACGGTTCCAACCACAGACAGAACGGCGATTATTGTGCTGTTGAGAAAGTAGCGACCGAATGGACTTTGCGAGAGCGCATCGGGGAAGTTGTGGAGTTGCAGCGGCCACTCGGGAACCATCCGCGGCGGCCAGTCGAAGAGCCCATAGCCGCCCTTCTCCTGTAGAGCTAGGTTCAACATGTAGTAGAACGGAACGCTGGACACAAAAGCCGCGATCAAAAGCCCGAGCGTGGCCGCGACTCGTTTAATCCTCGCGGCCGCCGTCGGATCGGTGGAAATCGTGCTCGCCGGCAAAGGCTGAATCGGCCTGGGCGCCGGCTGGTATCCCGTGGAAGCCATCTTGTCGTCCGCCTATTCGTAAAAGACCCAATAGCGCTGCAGGCGCCACTGGATCATCGTGACGATGAATACGATCACAAACATCATGTATGCCAATGCGGAGGCATAACCCATATAGAAGTAAGTAAAACCTTCCTGGTAGATGAGGAGAGCCAACGTCAGAGTGGCATTGCCTGGCCCTCCGCTCGTGATAACGAAGGTCGATACGAATACCTGGAATGAGCCGATGATTCCGAGAATCATCAGAAAAAGCGCCATAGGAGTAAGCATCGGAAGGGTGACGTGTCTGAACTTCCCCCACCAGCCCGCTCCATCGATGGACGCCGCTTCATACAGGTGAACGGGAATGCCCTGAAGAGCCGAAAGCCAGAACATCATCAAGACGCCCAGGCCGCCCCAAACACCCATCATGATGATCGAGCCCAGAGCACGCTCATATCCCCACCAGTCAACAGGGCGAAAGCCGACTAATCCGAGAAGGTAGTTCGCGATGCCGAGCTTGCTAAGAACGATCTGCCACATGATGGCCGTGGCCACGCCGCTGGTTACGACCGGAATGAAGAACGCCGCCCTGTACCACACAATGCCCCTGATCTTCTGATTCAAGGCGATGGCGATGAACAGTGCGAAGGTCATGGTAATTGGTACGTACGCCGCCACGTAGTAGGCCGTGTTGCGGAATGCAGCCTGGACGTCCCTGTCCCCAAACGCACGAGCGTAATTCTCAATTCCAGCCGGAATTGGGGGGCGTAAGAGGTCGTAATGGGTGAAGCTGAGGACGAGAGCCGCAATTACGGGGCCGGCGGTAAACAGCAGCAGATTCACCAGATAGGGAATGAGCAGAACATACGCCCAGATCCCCTCATTGACGTTGGACTTCGAGAGGATTCGAGCTAGCCTTTTGTAGGCTCTCAGGCGCTCAGTCCTTGCAGCTAATAGCATTTCCCCGCGATTTGGCTTTCAATCGAACGTGCGAAACGGCGGTCACACCTGCCACTAAGCACTCTCCCGGTCCGACCGGGTCCCTCTTTCTACTCGGCCCTGTACAACGGAACCGAGTCGATATCTAGTACAGGGGGTTCAGTTTGAAGAATCGGTCTATAACGTCTTGGGTCTCCTCATGGGCCAGCGACATGGCCTCTTCAACGCTCAACCGGTTGTAAGCAGCCTCGTCATTGGCCTTATTGAACGCTCCATACCACTCCCCGAAGAACGGGTTTGGATGCATGGGGCGACCGTAATCGTTTTCGATCACGTGGAAGTACGGGCTAATGTCGCGAGGATAGTGTTCGCGATTCTGGACTTCAGGAAGCTGCCAAGTGGTCGTGTCGGGGCACAGACCATAGTTTGCTACCGTGTAGATACCAATACTTGACGGCACGTCGGTGACGTGGAAGACAGCAAAGGCCCAGGCTTCCTCGGCCTTCTGGCTGCCCTTCGCGATCATCATCTGGTGACCGGTTGCGCAGGCGCCGAGCTGTTTGCCAATCGGATGCACCATTGCCTTGATCTCATACTTGGCCTTGTCAGGCGCGGGATAGGGAGCCTCCTGGCCGAGGATATGCCCCTTCGCCATTGCCGCCCCGCTGACGAACGTAATGTCGTACTCGCTTCCGAATCCCGTTATCTGATCCTTGGTGGGAGCGACTTGGTATTTCCAGACATGATCGTGCACCCACTGCATGGCCTCGATCGACTCCGGCAAGTTAAGTCCCGACGTCGTGGTATCGGCACTAAGCATCTCCCCGCCGTTCTGGGTCAAGGCAGGTATCCATTCCGAGTGAATGGCCTGCTTGAGATAGAGGCCCCACTGCTCGACATTTTCCACATCGAAGCCGGACTGACCCGGATGTCGATTCTGGTTGTCCCAGGTCATCTTCTGGAAGTTCTCGATCCACTCGTCCCACGACCATGGGCTGTCATCATCGGGCGCCTCGACACCCACGCTCTCGAATAGCTCCGCGTTATAGAGAACGGAAGTCGGGTTGACCATGCGGTTCACGCCGTAGATCTTGCCAACCCGATTGTCGACACTGCCGGCGCGGTCGGCCAGATTCTCGAGCAAGTGACCGTCGCGTTTATAGAACTCGTCCAACGGCATGATCGCTCCGCGGGCCGAGTACGCAGGCAGGAGTACGTCATCCATCACTATCAGATCAGGAACAGCGTCCGCCGCCATCAATGTATTAATCTTCGTCAGGTACTCGCCCCAGGGCTTGCCTTCGGGAACGACGGTGATGTGGGGATATTCTCCGTTAAACCTGGGGATCACGATGTCTTCAATGTGCGTGAAGGCGCCCGGCGCATTGGCGATATAAAACCAATCAAAGCTGACCTGCGCGGGCTTGGTCGGAGCGGCCGTGACTAGTTTCTCGACTATCTTCTCTTTCTCGACGATCGTTTCCTTTTCGACGATCTGGGTGACGACCCTCTCGACCTCGACCGCGACCGCTTTCTCTACAACTTTCTCTTTTTCGACGATCTGAGTGACGACCTTCTCGACCGGCACTTCCTTAATAACCTCTTGTATCTTCGTTTCGGTGACTATCTGTGTCTCGCCGCAACCGGCCAAAGCCGCAGATGCCGTGATAAAACCTCCGACAGCTACTCCCTTTAGAACTCGCCGTCTTGTCAAAGTCTTTGCGGAACCCATCGCACACCCCCTATCGCCGCTGACAGTCGGAAGTCGTACAACTCCTAAGCTGCACTCACAACCATGTCTGAACGCAATTTACGCGCGTACTAACTAGATGTCAATGCATCGTACTAGTTCAGCAGGGGGCTGGAGGATGCCGAGGGAGAAGGGGATAGGTTCATCGATTCGAGGGGGAATGAACTGGACGTGAACTGCATAGCGCCGGTGGCGACCGCGATCGAGGTTGAGTGTGCCGGAGGACGATGACCCTGCGGGCCTTCCAAAAGGCAATTTAGAAGAGCTCCGCACCGGTTGGTCAAGGAGTTGTTGGCGGCGGGGGGCGATGTGCTGGAAAGGCGAACGCCAGCTTATTGCAGCGCGCGTTAGGAACACGATCGCGTCACACCAGCTCGATGAGGTCGCTGAACGTCTGGGTGTCGGTCCCCGGGTGCCTACAATCGGCGCCGCCACAGCCCACTGTTTCCCTAAGTTTAGGGATCGCGACCGGGCTCATGGCAGGGAGCAGTCGACTCTACCGATATTCCCTAGCGCCGCCCATGTCAACTAGTGTCTTCAACCAGATCCAAACGCCCCTGAGGATCTGTTCCTGGGTGGGCAACGGTTTTTCCAGACCGCGGCGGTAGAGCGGATCATCCCCAAAATCGTCGCGGCGGTGGTCGAAGAGGTGGCTCATGTTCACCTCGCCGAAAAGGGACAAGCATCGGTACTTTCGATACACATAGTCCGGGAACTCGTTCCAGTCCGGCGGGACGCTATAGGGGCGGCACGACTGCGTGCTGGAGGGTATTCCGGCCTCCATCAGCGCAGTCATCATCTCCTCACCATACCGAAGCTGCGTCAGCTGATCTTCTCCTTCAGCCGAGGAGAGCGGAACGAACATCTGTGAGTGAAACGAGTCCTGACAGTGCATTTCGAATATGCAGTCTGGCCGCAACGGCTCGATCAAATCCCGGAGAGCCCTGGTTTCAGGCGCACGGAAGTTCTTCCAGTCCTCCCACAAATCCACACCCTGGTCGCTGAAGAGTTGCCCGATATAGCCGCCCTTCTCTTCTGTCCAAATACGCCGCTGTTCGTCAGTCAAGTAAAGGTTTCGTCGCCGCCGCAGACCGAAATAAGGCATGGGATCGAGTACCCAGTGGTCGAATTCTTCGGTATCCGAGGTTTTGAACCTGTTGTTCAGATAGCAGCCCGGAAGAATCTTCGACATGCGGATTCCGCCGTCGATGTTCAGATAAGGAACCAGGGTGATCGTCTGCTCCGTCAGCGTTCTATCTACCCACTCCGAGACATCCTTGTCGTCAAGATCGCGACCGGTCGAGAGTGTGTGGATGAACGAAAGGATCCCGTATGGAGCAGGGTGTTCACCAGCGTGCATACCGGCCACGACGAAGAGATTCAACCGGCCGCTGCCCGCTCTAAAGCCGACCAGATCGCGGCCCCGCCAGCTCTTCCCGAATCGGAAGGACTGAACCGGAAATTCAGACTGCTCGGCAAGGCTGTCCAGTCTGCCCGCCATCTCGTCCGGATTGTTCAACCAAAAGTCTGTGACGATATCCATTGGCGCATCTCCCCATCAGTCCGGCCCGCCCTTCGCGTGCAGAGCATACTCTGCATACATAGGAAGAATGAGCGCCGGATAACGACGGGAAAGCCACGGCGTCCCGAGTCGCACAACGCTCATGGTGAAACCTGACTCTGAGAAGCTGGAATCTCGAACCGGCGTTGAGTGTTCGATCCGAGAGTTCAGACGCCGCTAAGCTGGCGCGAAACCAAGCCGATGAGGTCAATGTGAACGGAAAAGATGATGGATGAAGGGAGCCACATGATTGTTGATTCACACACGCACCTATTTTCCGAAGATTTCGAATCGTACCCGCGCAGATCCGAACCCTCCGACGTGCGGGATGTGGTCGCTACCGCGGAGCAGCTCAAATTAGAGATGGATGCCGCAGGCGTGGACAGGGCGGTGACTATTTCGCCGTGGATCTACCTATGGGACAACAGCTATGCGATGGACTGCCTGGCCGCTTTCAGCGATTGGCTGGCTACGGCGGTGCTGGTCGATCCTCAAGCCCCGGACGGACCTGAAAAACTGCGGGGTCTGATTTCCGAAGGAGCCAGCGGTCTTCGCATTCACGGCGGGCCATTCAACGACATAGCCTGCGATGATCCCGTCAGCACTCCATTGTGGCGGGCGGCGGCTGAATTGGACCTGACGGTCGACCTGTGCGTCACTCAGGACCAATACGCGGAAGTGGAAACACGGCTGAAAGAATTCAGCTCACTGCGTGTGATCCTCGACCACTGCGGCTACCTATCCCCTGATTTGCGGCCGCGGGGTCCCACGATTGATCCAGCCGTCGCTCTGGCGAAGTACCCGAACGTGTATGCCAAGGTCACGTTCCTGGACGTGGCGGCCGCCAGTAGCTGGCCCTACGCCAACCACCATTGGATGGTCAGGCAAGTCATCGAAGCATTCGGCCCCGAGCGGTGCATGTGGGGCTCGAACTTTCCGACTTGGATATATAGCCCGGGCGGTACTTATATGCAGAATATCGAGCTGTTCCGCAATCGGATGGGGTTGTCGGAAAGCGAGCGCCGGTGGGTGCTCGGAGAGACTGCGGCAACACTCTGGAGGTGGGGCGACTCATAACCCGGTCGTTAAATCAGTGGCGCCGCATAAAGGCGCACATCTCACGGCGATCTCTCTTCAACCTCAGCGAGCATGTCCAGGCCGAATCGGAGCGTCGGGGCGCCGGTTATGTGCAGGCCGACTTCAAGCGCCTCGATGATCTGACGCCGGGTCGCACCGAGATCGAGGGCCCGTTTTAGGTGCTCTCGGATAATCTCGTCCTCCCTGCTCGCAAGCAGGGCGATGGCTATGAGCTGCCTGGTAAGGTTCGACAGCTCGCGCCGGTGAGACTCGTCGGAGAACAGGGTGAGTCTCGAAACCTTGTCGAAAGCGGCCATGAACGCCGGGTCCTCGTTCGCCAGCACTTCAAACGCCGGTAATGTCGGGTATTTCCCGCGCGACTCCCGGATGCTTCTCAAAATGGTCTCGGGGTCAGGCTCAATGTCCGAATTCATTTGTGAATCTCTCGTAACGACCAAATCCGCAGGGTTCAATGCATAGTAGTGCCGCCGTCGACGGCCATCGACGTTCCCGTGACAAAGCTGGCTTCCCGCGAGGCAAGAAATAGAACGGCCGCAGAGACCTCATCAACAGTGCCTGCCCTACCCATCGGAACCCGACTGACGGCTCGGGCTCGCGGTTGATCGTCAAGCTGCGCATGACGCGGAGTCTCGATCAGGCTCGGGTTAACCGCGTTCACCGTAATCCCATCCTTCGCAACTTCGCGAGCCAATCCGCGGCTCAAGCCGAGCACACCAGCCTTGGCCGCAGCATAAACAGTACCGCCGAGCATACCGCCTCCCAGCACGGCAGCCAGCGATCCGAGATTTACGATCCGGCCGTATCCACGCTTTCGCATGTGAGGCACGGCTGCCTTGCAACAGTGGGCAACTCCCATTGTGTGCACGTCAAACGAACGCTTGATTTCCTCCAGACTTGCATCCATTAGACCGGGCCAGTTGGCCTTAGGAGGAAGAGTGACGCTGGTCACGAGAATGTCGAGGCGATCATGTCGCCTGGCGGCGGCGTCCATCATCCCGCGCACAGCTTCAAAGTCGGTGACGTCGACGACCGAAACCTCGCCCTTACCCCCTGCGCCGTCCACTTCCCGTAAAACACGTTCGGCGGCGGCTCCATCGATGTCCGCGATTATGACCGTGCAGCCCTCTTGGGCCAGCGATAGTGTTACGGCTCTACCGATGCCGCTGGCGCCGCCCGTCACTACCGCTACATGCCCTTGAAAACGCATCCGCGTACTGTATCAGCACCATATCCTTTAGATGGAAGGAGATGCCGATCCGACACAGGGACAGCAGCAACGCGGGCGCCAATGCCTTGATTCCCTCGGACGTGGAATCACGCTCATTCGTCGCTTCTTCGAGCGCTGATCAATCCGGAGGCGTCCACCAGATCGGCGGCGTTTGGGCTACAAGCACCGCCTATTGTCAAAACGCTCGATAGCCGACGGCCGCCGTTTTAAGCAACCGTCTCACTCTCACCCTCGCCGGTCGAGAAATCGCAGCCCATACGGCAGATTCGGCCGATCTCCCGAGTTCCGGCGTAGTTGACGACCTACGGCGCTGAGTACAGGCTGACCGCCCCTTGAGGGAATATATTCACGACAGGCGACCGGCTATCGGACTGCGACTCGAGTACTTCGATGGCGTCCTCCAGATCCCGGAAGAGCTCAAATCCCTCCGGTGCTTCCTCCTTGAACTCCACCGGGCTTATGTTCGGCGAATAACACAACATCTGCCGATCCAAGTAGTATCCCGGCCTTGCCAGTCTTTCAGATACTCCGGTCCGCCTTTTGTGTTCCAGCATCTGGTGGTACCCGAATCCCTCCACAGCGTCGGCCGCGCACAGGACCACGCCGTCCGAACGCACGCTATGTATTACGCCGAATCCGTTCGCGAGCGCTTTGAGCGCCTGCATCATCTCGGAGTCCTGGGGGGACGCGCTTATCACCGTCATGTCCGCATTAGGCTGCGCCTCCACGGCGTACAGCTTCTTGCCCAGCTCGACGCCTGCCCGGTGTGCCCGAATGTAGTGCCCACAGAACAGAGCCGCAGCCTTCATTTCTCGGTTCAGGACGGGATTTACCACGAATTCTGGCGGACAGAACGCGGCGATGTTCTCAATCTCCTCACGGTCCGCGTTGCGGTCGACGATCCCTCGCTCGGAGTTTTCTTTGAACTGATCCGACAAATGATGGGAGGTGATGGTCTCGTAACTGCTAACTCCCGGCATCGTCAGCTTCGCCCCGCCGCCGAATCCGGCCGTCGGATGCGGAATGATTCCCCCGCATGTCACCCTCAGGTCTGCGTTGACGTAGTCGGAATTCATCTTCACCGGTACGCCAGCCTCGGTATCGCCGAGATATACAAGGTCCTCCCACGGCGATGGGTTAATGCAGAGATGGGTATCAACTATCCTCTGTCCTACCTTTCGGCGGAACTCCGGGAGTGTCATTGGCCGATGGAGCGCGAGTCCGGCCAGGATCGTGATCTGATGATCCTCCACGCCACCCGCGTGCAGCTCCTCGATTATGTGCGGCAGAAACTGCCAGGCCGGCGTCGGTCGGGTGTTGTCGTCCACGACCACAACTACGTTGCCCTTTCCGCGGGCGAGACTCGAAAGTCGCTCGGCGCCTATCGGGTTAGCCAGCGCCTTTCGCATCTCGTCGGCACCCAGCGTCGGCGCGTCCGAGATCGAAGCGTACGTCACCTGCCAGGCGTCGGGAAGCTCGATGGTTTCGGTTCGGTCATAAAGCGGAATCTCAAATCGCGCCATTCGAGCCAGCCTCCTGCGTTCTTGAATGCGGTCTCGCCAAAGTGTAGGCGTGTTGGAGGGCAAGCCGCCAGCTACTCTTAGGGAGCAGAATTCGCGGAACGACGCGGCAGGCGGATGCACGGGAATTTGAATACGACTATTGGTTTGCGTTCAACGGCTTGGACGTATATCCAGCATCAATCCCAGATAGCTCGCTGGGTGTACAGGCGTTTGCGATCGACCGTCTGTTAATGAGCAGGGTAGATGCGATCAACGACTATAGTCGAGTCTATTGACCTGACGGTGACAGGTATCACTCGTTTCACTGAACCCCGCGCCTAAAGCGGGTCGATTAACGTCAGGATCTCCCTAGCCACGTCGTGGGGCCTCTCTTCAGATAACATGTGCGACGCTTCTGGTATAACGACGATTTTGCAGCCCCTCATCGCCTCCGCAAACCTCGAGGCGTAGCTCGGCGGAATGACTCCGTCGTTTGCGCCCCAGACAACCAACGTCGGCATCGTCAATCTATACAGCCGCCGGCTAAGCCCGCGATTCGGGATCGGCCACAGGAATCTGGCCGCAGACATCATCGTTTTCGCCCGCTCCACGAGGTTGTCAATCAACGCCCTGCCCTCCACCGTGGCCGGGTCTACCTCGGTCGCGGCCTCCACCGGGGCCTTCGCCAACGCCAACGCTCCTTCCGAGTCGACGTCTGAGTAAAACGCCCTGGCCTGTTCCTGCGGCGAGGCCGCGAAGAAGTCGAACGTCGGCTCGCTGTCATCCCAGAGGCCGAAGGGGGCTAGTAAGACCAGGTGGCTGAATCGCTCCGGCGCCGCTGCCGCCAGCTCCGCCGCGAACATTCCGCCAAGCGAGTGGCCGACGAGCGGCAGGTCACGCAGCCCCAGCCGATCCAGGATCTCAAGGTAATAGATCACCAGGTCGTGCATGTCAGCGAGCTCCTCACCGCCCGTAGACGCCCCATATCCTGGAATTAACGGCGCGACGACCTGGCGGCGCTTCGCTAGCTCGGCCACAAGTGGATCTCCCTCGCACCCAAGCAAACCGTGCAGATAGAACACTGGGCTGCCCTCGCCGCACTGCACCAGTTCGACGTGCTGACCGCCGCCTTCAAGGCTGATTCTGTGTCGACGAGGCGGCGTCAAGCTGGAACTGCCGGTCTTGTCGCTTCCCGCATTATCGCGTTCTGCGGCCACCAGTGATCCTCGTACTCATTCCAGAGATGTCGAAGGTTTGGCAGCACCTCTTTCGCCGTAAGCTCGATGTTCTCCAGCGCCAATTCATGCGGCGCCGAGCCGAATTGATTGAGGATCATGAGGTGGCCGACTCTCAAACCCTTAATAACCTGTTCCAGCTGCTCGGTGACTTGAGAAGGGGTGCCGGCGACAATGTTGCCCGCCTCCCGCAATTCGTCGAATGATTTCGTCCCTACGCCCGGCCTCCCGAATCTTGATATCGTCTGCGCCAGCAGTCCGGCCCTTATCGTGTCTATGGTCCTGTAGCCGGGAGCGTCGTTAAACCCCTCGTAGACGTAGAGCATCTTGTTGTAAAAGTACTCGGCGTGCTCTGCCCATTTATCCTGCAACTCCTGCTCGCTGCGGGCAACGCATACCAGTTGCAGGAATCCGGCATGATACGGATTGTCCACTCCTGCTTCGTTGGCTACCTTCCAGAACCCTTCCATTACTTTCTTTCCACGCTTGTACCCTGAATAAGACAGGTACGCGTAGAGGTGTCCCTTGCGTATGCAGGTATCCCACGTCTCGATCGATCCGGCGCCCGGCACCCAGACGGGGGGACGCGGCTTCTGGATGGGCCGCGGCCAGATATTTACATAGCGAAGCTGCGTGTATTTGCCGTCGAACGAGAAGACCTCGTCCTCTTCCCACGCCTTCAGGATCAGATCCTCGGCCTCGGCGTACTTGTCTCTCAGCGACGCCGGACTGACGCCGTAGCCGTACGCGGTATCGGCGCACGTCCCTACGGGGAAGCCCGCCACCAAGCGGCCGCCACTGATGCAGTCCAGCATCGCGAACTCTTCGGCGACTCGAATCGGCGGGTTGTACAAAGCTATCGAATTTCCCATGACGATGATTGCAACGTCACGAGTCTCCCTCGACATCGCCGCGGCCATCAGATTGGGCGAGGGCATGATGCCGTAAGCATTTTGATGGTGTTCGTTGACGCAGATGCCGTCGTATCCCATTTCGGCGGCAAACTTGAGCTCATCGAGGGTCTGGTTGTAGATCCTGTGCGCGGTTTCCGCATCAAACAGATGCGATGGCACGTCCACCCAGACGCTGTGGTACTTTTCCCGAAAATCTTTCGGAAGGTTCCTGTAGGGACACAGGTGAAACATCTCGAGCTTCATTTAGCGCCTTCCCATCCTCTCCGGTGCGTAATAGGGCCGATGATTGCGATGTCGTCGGCCCCTGTCAAGGACTTCCTTAGTCCTGGTTCGTTATCCCTCCCCCTATCTCTACAGAGGGATAGCAACCGACGCATCGGCGAGACCGCGCCGAAGCTCAATTCAACCACTACGCGGGAGTATGTCGTCACGGCACGTATTCGCCGTGCTGGACGTCATTGGACGGTCGCTTCTAACCGGCTTCCAGCCAACAGTTCTACTTCTCGCTATTTGAGGAGCTCGCCTCGAATCGAAATACTTCGGGTATCAGCGGAAACTCCGCGTCCCCGCTGGTCGGGCTAACTGAGGACTCGAAGAAATGACTGTGCACCTGGTTCCAGCGCGTATGCTCAGGGTCTTCGTTGAGAATCCTCATTGACCGCCGGAAATCCGCCGCCTCCATGAAGAAATAGAGCGTCGTCCCGTCTCGAAATATGCTGAAGTTCGCAATTCCGCAGTCGCCGAGCGCCTGCAAAACCGAAGGCCACACCTCCTTGTGGACGCGATCGTATTCATCCTCGAATCCAGAATTGAGCTTCAACGTGAAGAATGCTCGCTCCATCTCCTCTAACTCCCTGCGTGTGGGACACAAAATCTTGACCCCAAGAGTGTAGTTCTATGGGTACCGTCCATTGGCGGACAAGCCGACCTGTCCATCTCGGCATATCGATGCGACTTCTATTGCGGCCGGCGATTGTTGTGTGTCGTGGAGCCACCCGTGTGATCACCGGCAACCTCTCGCAGTAGCCGATGATCTCCGGGGCGTTGAGGCGGCACGATTGATCCTCGCCAGAGCGATGTCGTTTTGAGTAGCCTGCCGTGAACGGTGCAAAGCAGCATGAGCGGTATCCAAGACCCGGCCACGATGCAAGTGCGGCTTGACCAGACTCATGGCCCGGATGCCAGGTGGAGCGGGGGACGGGGCTCGAACCCGCGACATCCAGCTTGGAAGGCTAGCGCTCTACCAACTGAGCTACCCCCGCGAGCAGCGCCTCACTTGGGCGGTGCGGTCAGCATCACTGAGTTTACCTAAGTGTTCGCTGTTCACGTTGGGAAGCCAGCAACTTCAATCTAGTTATGTCAACTTCACTTGGAAGTCGCCTGCCTTGGCATCAATGCCAGTCGTGCGATGGCGGAGTATCGATATATGACCCATCGAGAGGCATGATCCGCTCTGCCCTTACGTGTATCGCCGTATCCTCGTCTTCAAGCTCGCCATAAATCACTATCACCGGCTCGTCCAGGATCACATGCTTGTAACGCTTGAAAACGTCTGGCTTGACAACGACGTTGGTCAGGCCGGTCTCATCCTCCAGCGTCATGAATACGAACCCACGCGCGGTCTCAGGACGCTGACGGTTTATAACGATCCCGGCAACCTTTACGTAGACGCCGGTGCGCGCTTGCTGATGATAGGACCTGGGAATCGCGGCGTCGCCCAATCCGGGCGCCTGCACTCCGCTGCCCATGCCGTCGTAGCTGTTTCCCGTTCTCCGCGCGTGTTCCCCATACCGTCCTCGGGCTTCATCTCCTTGTTCGTCGCCCAAGTCGAACGCGTTCTGCAACGCTGACGCGGTCTGGTTGCGTGGATGGCCCCGGCTCAGACGCGCCCTGGGAGCGCCAATGGAGTCAAGCCCGCGCTTGCGGCGCTTTCCCTCTTGCGGAGACATCTCGACTTCCTGTGCTTCAACCACGCACTCTTACCTCACCGCCGACTCGTCCGCGACAGACTGCCTCACCGAACCATTTGCCCGAACCGCCTGGTTACGTGACGGCCGCTTATCTCGAAGCCGGGCCGCCAGCTTCTGCAACTCGGTAGCCGTCAGCACACCCGCGCGCTCGAGGGTCGGACGATGGAACTCGATCCCGCGAAATACGGTGGATAGCTGGGTAGCGGCGAAGTCCATACGCATCTGCGTCATTTCATTTGCGGGTTTCAGCCCGACTTCCTCTTCGAGTTCGTCCGCCAGGCTGGGTATCTCATCACCATGCTCGGCTGGAGCGTACGCCTGGATGCGCCAAAGCGCTTCCCGTCTTTCGATCCCAAAGCTGCGAAAAGCACCTGCCGTTGCCAGATTTCTGAGCATGTCGATCGGCAGACGCGTGCGACGGCAGAAGTCTTCCAGGGACCGATACTTCCCACGCTCGATCTCACTGTCCAGCCTCGGCCGGCAGACTTCGCCCACCCCTTTGACATAGCGATACCCCATTCGAACGGTGCCGTCGGGTTCCATGGTGCAGTCGAAACGGCTGCATTGAACATCTACCGAGCGCACCGTGACGCCATGCCGCTGAGCATCGCCAATGAGAGTATGCGGGTGATAGAAACCCATAGGCTGAGAGTTGAGGATGGCGCACAGGAACTCGGCGGGGCGGCGCACCTTGAGCCAGGCGGAGACGTACACCAGGATCGCAAACGCCCAGGAATGGGCCTCGGGAAAGCCGTAGCCAGCGTAGCCCTCGATCTGCTGATATATCTGCTCCGCGGCATCCTGCGGCACTCCTTTACGGGCCATACCTCGCATAAGGTCATCCTTGAGAGCCTGGATATGCTGGAGGGAGCGCTTGCGAGTCATCGCCCGGCGCAGGGCATCAGCTTTGGCCGGCGAAAACCCGGCCGCGTCTATGGCCATCTGCATGCACTGTTCCTGGAATAGCGGCAGCCCCAAGGTGCGCTCCAAAGCCTTCTTGAGGCCAGGCCAAACAGGGCGGCTGTCTTCCCTACCGGCCCGACGTAATATCCAGCGCCGGTGCATCTTGGTCGTCATCGGACCGGGCCGGATGATGGCCACCTCTATCACCAGGTCGTAGAACACCCGCGGGCGTGTGCGGGGGAGCGCGTTTATCTGCGCGCGGCTCTCGATCTGGAAAAGACCGAGCGTGTCAGCGGCACATATAGCGTCATATATATCTTTATCTTCTTCCTTTTCGGTATTGGGGTGGTCGTAGGGTCTAAAGCTGTCTAGCGTGTACTTCTCCCCGCGCTGCTGCTCCAGCAGACGGAAGGCGCGATGGACCATCGTCATCATGCCCAGCCCCAGAAGGTCGATCTTCATCAATCCCGCGTCGGCGCAATCGTCCTTGTCCCACTGAATCACCGTCCGGTCCTGCATGGTCGCGGGCTCTATGGGAACCGATTCCGGCAGCGGACGAGAAGAGATGACCATGCCGCCGGTGTGGATGCCGAGATGTCGCGGGAAGTCGTCGATCTGCCTGCAAAGCTCCAACAGATGCGAGGCAACCTGGTTGGGAATCTCGCTGGGAAATTCGGCACCCTCCTTGACCTCTTGCTCAATGCTGGACGAGTGATGCCATTGGAGGTGTTTGGATAGCCGGTCTACCTGAGCCAGCGGCAGTCCGAGCGCCTTTCCCACGTCGCGGATGGCGGACCGCCCTCGAAAGGCTATGACGTTGGCCACCATACCGGCCCGGTCGCGTCCGTAGCGCTCATAAACGTGCTGGATAACCCGCTCGCGCTCCTGATGCTCGATGTCGAGGTCTATATCCGGCGGCTCGCCGCGCTGGGACGACATAAAGCGCTCGAACATCAGGTTTGCGCTTATGGGATCTATCAAAGAGATTTTCAGCGCGTAGCAAAGAATCGAACTTGGGGCCGAACCCCGCGTGTTTACCAGGATGTCGTTGTCGTGACAGAACTGCACGATTTCACGCACGGTCAAAAAGTAACCGGCAAGGTCGTTCTCCCTGACGTGCTTTAGCTCGCGATTCACTCGCCGTCTGACTTCGTCGGTGACCTGGCTGTACAGGCGTTCGACACCTTCCCACGCCAGCTTTTCGAGATATTCGTATTCGGAATCGCCCCTGGGAGTCGGGAACTTCGGCAGCCCGTATTGGAGGGGCTTGCTCAGATCGAAATCGCACATGTCCGCGATATGCAAAGTGTTGGTTATCGCTTGAGGCACGCCATCGAAGAGCCGCGCCATTTCCTCAGGCGACTTCAGGCAGTATTCACCATTGTGCCGCAGGAGCCGGCCCGCGGTCCTTAGGGTTTTCCTGTGCTTTATGCAGACCAGCACATCCTGGAGGCGCTTGCGGGAGCGTTCGTGGTAGTGCGCGTTGTTTGTGGCCACAAGCGGTATCCCTGTGCTCCTTGAGACATCGATAAGCCTGTTGCCAATGATGATTTCCTCTTCATGCAGGTGGTTCTGCAACTCCAGATAGAAGCAGCCTGGTTCGAACATCGCCCCGTAAACGCCCGCCAATTCGGTTGCACGGTCTATATGTCCCACCAAAGCGGCTGTGGGAATCTCGCCGCGCTTGCAACCGGAAAGGCCAACCAGACCCTTGGAGTGCTGTGCCAGGAAATCCAATGAAAGCTCCGCATGTCCCTTGGGACGGTCGCGGTGAGCTTCGGTAGAGATCAGACATACATTTGAGTAACCCTGTCGGTCTCGTGCCAGAAGAGTCAGATGCGGGCCGCCCTCGAGTGTGATCTCCATACCGACGATGGCCTTCAACCATGGCCTCGTATCGACCACTTCGTTAGCCTCCGCTACAGCTCTGGAAAACCGGACTGCGCCGTAAACGCCGTCGTGATCGGTTGCCGCAAGCGCGGCAAGGCCAAGTTTCTTGCCCTTGTTCGCCATTTCTTCGGGATGCGACGCACCATCGAGAAAAGAGAAATTCGTATGCGCGTGTAGCTCGGCGTAGCGCGGCTGCAAGCTGCTCAATCAACCACTCCCTGTGCGTACCAGCGCCCGGATCTCAAATCGTGGTAGATCAACAGCGCCGTCCCGCCATCAAGAGATACACGGAAATAGTCGCGCTCATACGGCCCCTCCCACCACTCCGACGTGAGCCTGTGCGGACCTCGGCAAGCGGCAACCTTTCTGGAAACGCCCCCAAACTCCAGACCCCGCACGCCTTTCTGCAACTTCAGGTGGTCTCCATCTCCCCTTGGAAGAGATTCAGGGCTATGACGGTCGATTAACGAATAAGGTCCGCCCTCAACCAGCCGTGCCTGTAGCGGCTTATCAAAGAGCCGCAACATGCCGCCCGAATCGGCGGCATAGCGTTCCTCAGGAGGGTAAGAGTTTCGGGCTGACAGCTCCGATTCCTTAAAGTCTGTATGTTCAAAGTAGACGCCGACTTTGCGGAAAGCGCGTTCCGGCAGGAGTTCTTCCAGACATAGCTTGGTCCGGTAGACCGCTCCTTCTCCCAGCTCTACCTGTAAACGGCTCAGGGCGCGATTAGCCCGTTCCAGCCGGTCTGCCCGATTGGGCAGCAGCCCAAGCGCCTTCCCTTCAAAAGCTGACAGCTCGTCCACTTGAATCCGGATGAACTCCACCCCAGGCTCGTCGAGCGGTATTTCGTCGAGGCTGGAGGTCGGCTCGCGGGACGCTTCACTCGCGTCCAGATACCACCGGACGGCGTCACGGAAAGTGCGAGCCTGGGCCGAAGGCTCCGGCAGGTTGAGTGTGAACGATTTCGACACGCCATCGGAGCGGCCTATCTCAGCCCGCATCCGCCGCGACATCATGCCTCTGGACCGCAACCGCGCCGCCAGCCGCTCCGAAAGGCCTTGCAGAGCAAACGTTATGCGATCGAGGTTGTGCTCCTCCCACTCGAACCGCACTTCGTCGCTCAGCGCCAGCGGACGATCCCGGCCTTCGACCGGCCGCCGGTCGTCACCCTGCGCCAGACGCCAAGCCAGCAATCCTTCAATCCCGTAACGTAAGCGGACCGAATTGCGCGGAAGTGCGGCGTATTCACCCATCGTTCGCACGCCCAGCAGCCGCAGCTGCTCCAGCGCCTGTTCCGGGAGCGGTAGAAGGTCCGCCAGTTGTGGAGCCAGAAAGTCGCGGTCGGAGGAATCGACGACTTTGAATCCCGCCTCTTCGGACGTGAGAGCCGCAATCTCCGCCGCGAACTTGCCGGTCGCAAGTCCTATATAAGCGGTCTGCTCGAGGCGTTCGTATATCTCCCTGCGGACCCGTTCACACAGACTCGAGTCGGAACCATAAAGCCGTTCCAGACCGGTGGCATCTATAAAGGCAAGGTCTACTCCTGAGTCTTCTACCGAGGGCGAAAAACAGTCCAGCGTTTCCAGCACTCCATCGAAGGCCACCTCGTATTTATCCGGGGCGTCCGGAAGATAGACGCCCTGCGGACACCTAAGCTGGGCTTCCTTAAAAGCCATGCCGAGTCGAACGCCAGCCGCCTCCGCGGCAAGCGAGACCTCGACGAGCCGGCGGTCCTTAGCCAGCGGCTCGAAGATGGCCAGTGGCAGCGACCGCCACTCCGGACGCTCTCTGGTCTCCAGCGATGTCCGGAAACGCGGTATACGTACGCATACCGTCTTCCTCTTCAACTTGCCTCCCCTTGAATGGACAATCGACTAAGAGTCTGCGCAGGCCCGCAGCGCTGCGACTCTTGAGCACACTTACTTGCAGCCTCATGCCCGCAGGCGCAAGACCCATAGGCCCCTCATGCCAAAGCCAGCCACGCCGGACCACGCTCAATCGCAGCGACGAATAGAAACGTAGTCCCATCATCCCCCGCTCGGTGGTGACGATGCACGAGGCAGCGGCGCGGCCCGCGAGACCCGCCAGCCGCGCCAGAATGTTCGGATGCGCATCCTGATCGGCCATGTCGAGCAGCACGGCGTCGAACCCCTCGCTGTTCAGCAGGTTGGACGCCGCCCTAAGCGCGCCCTTGACATCGCCGGGACGTACTACCGCCAAGCGCCGCAAGTCGATTCCCATCCCAGCCGCCGTGGGCGGATAGAACTGCCCCGGCAGGTCGATATAGGCGGCCACGCCGCCTCCATTCATGGCAGTGGTCAAGGCACGCAGCGCCAAGGTCAGCTTGCCGCTGGAAGACCCGCCGGTTAGCTCGGTCAGCTTGCCACAGGGCAGCCCCCCGAAGCCGGTGGCAGTGTCCAGCTCGGGCAGCCCGGTAGCCAGCCCCAGCGACGGCGTGTAACGCCCGGCAAACAGACGTCCCGAAGCTCGAACTCCCCAGCGCCGCTCCACCTTCAGCACGGCTTCTCGTAAAGACTTCCGCCGCACCGTCTGACGACATGCTTCTATCTGATCTGAAAAAGGGCTGGAACGAGAGGGGCATGGAGCCACCTCGCCCGCCGACGCTCGTCGCACGGACTCCGGGATTTCGGATACCTTCAACAAAGGCTTTCCCACGGCTTGTTTCATTCGCTCCTTTGCCGCCCTGTGTTCATTGTGAGCGGCAGACCACGCTTTCCAACGAATCGGATGGTGGACCCGCAGTATACCATACAAAATACAAACAAAAATAAACACACATCAACCGCGTCACGAACTCAAAGGACGCCGCGATCCGAAACTGCCAAAGCACAGCCCCGTACAAGCAGTTGACTGGTAAACAAGCCCCGGTTTTCTACTTCGCCACCTTAAAGGTTTAAAATCTCATTTGATAAACGCCATTCCGCCATCCTCCAATACACATTGAGGCAGGTGGCGCGCATTACCGGGCAGGTAATGCGCGTGGTGATGCAGAAATAAGGGGGCAACTCTTGGAACTACGTCGGTGTCAACTCGCCAGCCCGGGCTCGAATATCCGCATGCTCGAAAAGGGAAGCCAGAGCGCCGCCGACGAGGTTTTCCTGGACCTGGAAGACAGCGTCGCTCCTAACGCCAAAGTCGAAGCTCGAAAGACCGTTGTCCAGGCCCTCAATGAGTTCGACTGGTCCGGCAAGATCGCGTGCGTGCGGGTCAACGGCCTCGACACTAAATGGTTCTACGGCGATCTGATCGAAATCGTCGAGGGCGGCGGCGAAGCGCTCGACACAATCATGCTGCCCAAAGCCAACTCTGCGGCCGACGTCTATATGCTCGACACGCTTCTAACCCAGATTGAGGAAAACAACGGTCTTGATATTGGGGCGATAGGCATAGAAGCCCAGATCGAGACCGCCATGGGAATGGTGAACGTCAACGAGATCGCATTCGCCAGCGAGAGACTGCGATGCTTGATATTCGGTCCCGGCGACTATTCGGCGAGCGTCCAGGCCAGAGGCCTTTCCATAGGCGCCAGCGAGAACTACCCGGGGCATGTTTGGCATTACGCCATACACAGGATCGTCGTTGCCGCCAGGGCGGCCGAGATTCAGGTGATCGACGGTCCGTACGCCGACTACGCCAACCTCGACGGCTACCGGCAGTCCTGCGAGATGGCGCTCGCGCTGGGCTGCGACGGAAAGTGGGCCATCCACCCGAATCAGATCGACGTTGCCAACGACGTTTTCACGCCTTCCGCGGACGATATAGCCAAGGGGCGCCGGATCGTCGCTGAGTACAGCAAGGCTCTCGAGGAAGGCAAGGGCGCAATCGCCATCGACGGCGAGATGGTGGATGCGGCGACGCTGAAGATGGCTGAAATAGTGGTCGAGAAGGCCGAGGCGGCCGGACTCTGACGTTAAGCCTACAACGGGAACTCGGCACGACCTCGTCCCAGCCCTTGAGAGGCAGAAAACCGTGCTCTGTTTGAGCACAAGTCACCCGGTGATTTTGAATGACTGAGGATAGCCAACTGGTCGTTTCAGCATGTTTATGGGGCTTGCGCGAACCGCCTGCGCAAGCGGCCCGCAAGCTGGCGGGTATTGGCGTAGACGGCGTTGACGTTGATCCCGGCTTTACTAGCGAGCTTAGCGAGCTCTCCGGCGCAGTCCCACTAAGCGTCAAGTGCCTCGCCGCCGACCATTTGATGCCGCCGGGCGGAAGGTTAGGTGATTTCAAGTGTGAGGCTGGCCGCATCGGCGTCGAGCACGTAAGAAGCAGTATCAGAGAAGCGGCCGAACTCGGCACCGAAGCAGTTTACGTGGGACCGCCCCCCGAGACTGGCGCCAGTATGCGAGATTTCGAGGAGTCAGTCGTGCTTCTAGCGAGCGAAGCGGATTCTGCCGGGTTGCGATTCTGCATCGAGCACGTGCCGAGTTTCAGGCTGAGCTCGGCCGCCGCGACTGTTGAATTCGCCAGGCGGACCGATCATCCCAACGTCTACTTGCTTATCGACATCGGCCATTGCCTGATGGTTGGAGAAAATCCCGCCGAAGCGATTAGAGCAGCGGGAGACCGTCTGGGCTACGTCCACGTTGACGACAACGACGGCAAGGACGACCTTCATCTGGCGCTGACGGACGGCCTGTTCGATGCCGACGACGTACGCGAGATATTGTGCGCCCTGCAAGAATCGCCCTACGACGGGCCGGTTTCGGTCGAAGTCAAGAACGACCTCGAAGACCCGCTTGCAGCGGTCGAGAAGACCATGGATGTTTTGGTTCGCGCCCAGCAGGAACTCTGACAGGCCCGATGATTCGATTCGGAATAGTTGGAACCGGATCACGGGGCCTTAACGCGTTCGGTCGCAACTTGCGCGAGCGCTTTGGCGACCGTTCAGATATAACCGCGCTATGCGACAGTGATCCGACCCGGCTCGGCTTTGCGGCCAAGACGCTGGGCGTCGAAACGACCTACCAGAGCGTGTCGGCTCTTATAGCGGACTCGAACGTCGACGTCGTCGTTATAACCACGCCGGACTTTACCCACGCCAACATTGCCCTGGAGGCCATCGACGCCGGCAAGCACGTCATCTGCGAAAAGCCGCTGGCGACGTCCATCGAGGACTGCAACAAGGTGCTTGCCGCGGGACGGGGATCCGACCGCCTTTTCATGGTCGGATTCGTTCTTCGCTACACACCGTTCTTCGCGGCGCTCCACAAGGCTGTTTCGAGGGGCGAGATCGGCCAGCCTAGCTTTCTCACGGCCATAGACAACCGAGTCGGAGGGAGTTACTTCCGACGCTGGCATCGGCTGCGCCGTAACTCCGGCGGGCTGCTCGTGCACAAGAGCTGCCATGCGTTAGATGCCATCAACTGGATTTTCGACGAGCGCCCTACCGCGGTCGCGGCGGTGGGCGGCATCGCCGTCTATTCTCCAAAGGACTGGGCGGGTGAGCGCTGTCTGACGTGCGACGCCAAACAGACTTGCCCGGAGTACACCGACATCACTCAAGGACAGAATGCCCGTCTCTACTACGAAGCTGAAGCAACCAGTGGATATATCGCCGATACGTGCGTTTTCAACTCAGAAAAGGACACCGTCGACCATGCGGCGGCCTACGTTGAATACGACGGCGGGCCTCGCGCGTCTTACTCACTCTGTCTTTTCGCCAGCTACACCGGTCGGGAGTTTGGCGTGTGGGGCGCAGACGGCAAGCTGGAGGGTACGGAGACCGGCCATAGCCTGCGACTAACACGCGCGGTAGGCGAAACAGTAGTGACCCATCCGGTCGAACGCCGCGAGGGCGGTCACGGCGGGGGCGACGTTGGGCTGCTCGAGGACTGCTTCAGCGCGCTAGCCAGTGATCGGGACCCTTCCGCCGGACTCGAGGCCGGCTACTGGGCGGCGGTGTTGGGAATCGCCGCGGAAGAGTCCGTCGCTCGGGGCGGCGAGCGCGTACCCCTCGCCGAATTGGGAGCCGAAGGCTAGGCGACACGGTACCGCTCGACGACTGACTCATCGAGCTCGAATCCCAATCCAGCCCCTTCGGGAACTTGGACTACGCCGTCGGAATCGACAGTCAGCGGCGAGGTGACTATCTCCGTCCGTAGCGGATTCGGATTCTGGTCCATCTCGAACATCGGGGCGTGCGACAAGGTCGCGGAAACGTGCAGATTCGCGAATCCGGACACCGCGCCGGCAAAGTTGTGCGCCGCCATCCGCAGGTGCCAGGCCCGCGCGAGCGCCGCTATCCGCCGGAACTCAGTGATCCCTCCACACCAAACGGCGTCGGGCTGAGCGAAGTCAACCGTGCCGTGCGCTATCAAGCGCTTGAATCCGTCGAGCGACGCTTCCGTCTCATAGCCGGCGATAGGTACCGCTGTCGCCGAACGGACCATCGCCGCCCCCTCGGTGTCGTCGGTTCTCACAGGTTCCTCGAACCAGTAGATGTCAAGGTCCTCCACGGCCCGGGCCATTGCGATTGCTTCTTTGGGGGTATACATGTTGTTGGCGTCGATCATCAGACGCACACCGGGGCCAAGCGCCTCGCGCGCCGTTCGGACTCGGTCGATATCGACCGCCATAGGCTCACCGGCGACCTTCATTTTGGCCGCTCGATAGCCGGCTTCGCGATAGCCTCGAAACTCATCAGACAGTTCATCAAGCCCTTTGCCTTCCATGTAGAACCCGCCACTGGCATAACCCATCAACGATCTGTCATGCGCGCCCAGCAGCGTGCATACTGGTTTACCGCAGACCTTGCCCAGCAAGTCCCACAGGGCGATATCGACTCCGCTGATCGCACCGAAGATGACTCCGCGTCTTCCGAGCTGAATCGTGCCCCTGTACATGATTTCCCACAGGCGTTCGACGTTTTCTGGGTCTTCGCCAACTAGAAGCGGCGCGAGTTGGGTTTCCACGATCTTGCATACGACGTGCTCCGCTCCCCCGAAGCAGGCGGCCTCGCCGATTCCCTCCACGCCGTCCGAAGTCCGAACTCTGACGATGGTCGAAACTCGTGCTGGAATGTACACCTGTGCGTCGGCCATCGGCCGGTCGAGTTCGTATCTCAGTATTTCCGCAACGACCTCGGTGATGCGCATCGACTCGCTCCAGAGACTCTTTGGGCAATGTGAGGTGACATTTTGCCCCAATTGACGTTTGCGTTCCGCCAAATCTCACTATGAAGTCCGCGCAGACTCAGCTGTTACGTTACGCCGCGAAGATTCCACGATCCGGCGAGAACACCATCACAATTCGTATGCGTGTACCCTAGCGGCGTAGCAGGATCCCCGGTTACCTTTGCATATTGCCGAACCAAGCTGGATAGATTCGATGTGGGCCAATCTAGAACGAATTGCCAAGTCGATGTTGCTCGTGTTCCTTCTGGGCGCGGCATCAAGTGTGCACGCCACTTCATTGGACTTCGGCCCGGCCGATCACCCTGTCGAGATGGGGCATTTCTATTCGCAGACCGGCATCGGCTTTGGGACCGGCTTCCACGTTCTGGACGAGCGACGGCTCGGTATCCGGATGGAGTATTTTTGGTCCGAGTTCGACCGCCTGGGAGGCGTGTCCACATTCGGCTACCCAACGTCCACAGTCTTCCGATGGGCTGGTCTCAATTGGGCCCAACTTACGCAGAAGTCCTTGATCTACTGGAACCGTTATGAAGGCCGCCTTCGGATCGCAAATATCTACGAAATTCTGGAGTCGGCCGAGCTTGACGATTACCTCGAAAGCACAGGCGTCCCCAAACCAATCGCCGATGACGGCGCGACTACTCACGAAGAGGCCATTGAGATCAGATTGGGCTGGCTGGAAAACGAGCCTCTGCGCAACGCTTACTTCGCCAATCCCAATCCAAGCCGAATAGCCAACTGGTCCCGCGGGGACGCAATCGACCTGCGCGGCTTGCCCATGTCCAAACCGCAGCGCATGGGACCGTTCATCGCTCAGCGTTTTCAAAGAGCGGTGATGCAGTTTTGGGTAGAAGATGTGCCGGGAGGCCAGCCGCCGGGCAGCATCACGTTCGTCAACGGCGGCGACATATTCAAGCAAGCCGGGCTACTGCCGCGCGAGGACTCCACCGAGCCACACTCGCCGGCCAACCTTCCATTCGTATCCGAGAGCGAATACCGGCTCCTCTTCAGCTCTCAGCGGACTGGTTCGACGCAGATCTATTCGTCGGCATCAAACGGCGCGAACGCTGTGGCGCTTACTAGCACCGACAACGTCGAGAGATTTCCTGCAGTCTCGCCTGACGGCACGATGCTCGCCTTCGCGCGCGGTGAAATGGCGCCTCCCGTGGACCAGCGGCGCGAGCCCTCGGCAGGTGAATTGACTCTCCCTAGAATCGTCGTTCGAGACCTGTTGACGGGCGAGGAGCGAACGGTCAGCCCGGAAGGTGTCTGGGCCGGAGCGCTCTCCTGGTCTCCGGATGGAACGAAGATCGTCTATAGCGGTTGGGCCGACACTGATTCCGAGCTGTTTGTCGCCGACGTAACGTCGGCCGAAAACGTAAGGCTACTTACGCTGCCATACAGCCAGATTGACCCGAACTGGTCTCCCGACGGCTCTACGATTGTTTTCGCATCTGATCACGATGGCCCATATCAGCTCTATTCCGTAACCCCCGACGGAGCTGGTATGACTCGAATCACGCACAGCGAAGTTTCCGAGTTCGGTCCCGTGTGGTCGGCTTCCGGCGAGTCCATTGCATTCTCGAGGTCAACCGAGTTCGGTCACGACATATTCATCGCCAATCCTGACGGTTCGGAGGCCAGGAATCTCACCCGCCGCCGCGGGCACGACCACTCGCCATCATTCACTCCGGATGGTCAATTCATCGTGTTCGTGAGCGAACGGGTCTTCAACGACGACATTCACGTCGTTTCCATCGACGGGTCGGCCGTTGCAAAGCTTGTTTCCGGCGAAGGCGCCGACAGGGACCCGACGGTAGCCAGGTTCGCGACGCCGGTTGGCTCGGTCCGGCCTGTACCGGAGGAGGCCACCCTGCTGTTCTATTCGTCCAGCATCTCGGAGGGGCCGACCGATATCTGGGCCGCCTCACATGGCAGGCAGCCGATTATTCCAGTAAACCTCACCACCTCCCGCTGGATCGACGTGCTTCCGGGATGGTCGCCAGACGGACGGCATATCGCGTTCACCGGTTCACGCGACGGGACCCTGGACCTGTTTATCGCCGGCTCCGATGGAACGGGAGTGGGGCAGTTGACGAACTCGGGACAGTTCAACGGGTTCGCCAACTTTTCGCCGGATAGTTCAAGGATATTATTCAGTTCGGACCGATTCGGCACGAATAACGTCTTCGCCATCAACGTCGACGGCACCGGTCTGGTCCGCATAACGCAGTCGGTCGGCGCCGACGTCGACGCGGTATGGGCGAGCGGCGGACGCGAGATCATCTTCGCGTCAGACCGCGACGGGGACTTTGACATTTACCGCATGTCACTGACGGATCGTCGCGCAGTACAGTTGACCAACTTTCCCGGGGACGCCAGAAATCCCGACGTTTCCCCCGACGGTCAAACGATCATCTTCACGGTGCATTCCGGAAGATTCGAGGGTATGTATGCCATGCGCGCCGATGGCTCAAGCATAGTCCCGCTTATCCGGGATGGCTGGGAATACAGAAATCCGGCTTGGTCTCCTGACGGGAAGCTGATCGCCTTCGCATCCAGACGGTCGGCTGAAGGGACTTATGGGATCTACATACTAGATCCGCAACGGCAGGTCTTTTGGAACGTTGCCGACACGCCCGCCAATGACTTGAATCCCGTGTGGCGTAACGGTATCACCACCGGTATATAGATAGCAGCGCGCTACCGACGCCCCTCTCTCAACGGCTTAACTCCGCCAGCGCGAGCTTGCGTTTACCCCAGCCGGGTGTTCCAGAAATCTGCCTCGGCCCGACAAGCCAGGCAGTACTTCCCGCTCCTGCTCATCGCGCCGCATCGTTCGCAGCGCATTGCTAGTGAGGCGGCTGACGGTGGAGCCGTCGCTTCAACCGACAGTTGACGGGACGCGGGACGCGTAAGTATTCGCGTAACCCTAGAGGGCGCGCCGGCGTCCCTCAGCGCCGCAAGGAGTGCTCTCGACATGAGCTGGATGCGCTGACCCCAGATGCTGTCCGAAACCTCAACAACGAATGCGTGATCGGTTACGCGAACGGCGCGGCAGGCGGCGGAAGCACTCTGTCCCAAGACCGATTCGGCAATTTCGGAGAAAGCATCCAAAAGCCGCGCGCGTTCGATGCCCCGACGCATCACAGGCTCTTCGAGCATTGCTTCCAGCAACGAGCCGATCGACCGGTCTTCGCCCGCATCACTATTGCGGCGCATCAACCTGCTTCCATTCGACCACCCCTCCGTTCACGCTTAGCATGCGTGCGGAATCGACCAGCCGCCGTGGAACGCTGGCAATATCCGCCGAAGAGACGAAAACCTGAGCGTGTTCCGGAATCTGGTTCGCGACCGTCGCTCGATGACGCGAGTCCAGCTCGGAAAAGATGTCATCGAGCAGCAATATCGGCAATTCTCCGGCAGCGTTGCGCAGCCATTCGAGCTGCGCGAATTTCAGGCTAAGCACCGCCAGACGGTGCTGACCGCGCGATCCGTATCCGGCGATAGACCGGTTGCCGAGAGTTATGGTCAAATCGTCACGATGCGGCCCCAGCAGCGATTGTCCCGCCCCGATCTCACGTTCCCGCAAGGCCTTTAGAGCTTCCAGCATCGACACGCTTTCCATGCGAGCCGCTGATTCTATGGCGTAGCTGAATTCCAGTGACTCGCCGTCATCCCACAGCCTCCGAAAGCAATCCGCGGCATAGATTGAAAGATGATTCACGAACTGCCTGCGCGAGTCCATTATCGGCACCGCCAGCTCCGCGAGTTTCATGTCCCAGAATTCAAGTGAGCGAGATGTTCCTCTGCCCGTCATCTTGATTTCACGCAGCAGCGCGTTTCGCTGCGTCACGATGTGGTTATAGTCCATCAGATTTCGAAGGTAAGTGTCGTCGGCCTGAGATACGGAGATGTCAAGAAACCGCCGACGTAACGAGGGCGGCCCGATCAGCAGATCCACATCTTCCGGTGAGAAGTAGACCGCCTTCAACCGCCCTACGAATCTCGACAGCGTCGTCGACTTTCCATCAATCATGGCACGGCGCGCGGTGCGGCCGCGCCGCGGACGGCCTATCCTGCCGTTGCCGTCGAGCACAGAGAAAACTAACTCGAGCCGGGTGGCGCCGTTTCGGGCCGATACCTCCGACCGAACACGGGCAAATGCCCGCCGTTCTCCGGCCGAAGAGTGGATGAGGTCCACCATCGGCCGGGTAGACCTCCCCCGACCAGTAGAAAGCGCGAGAAAAGACTCAAGCAGGTTGGACTTACCCTGTGCGTTCGCGCCGACAAGCAGAACGATGCCCGGGCTGAAGTTAAGCTCGACCGAGCGCAGATTTCGAAAGTCCTTCAGTTCAAGACGACGGCAATACATCCCTCATGCTTGCCTTCGGATAAGAGTCCCGTATCAAACCAGTTCGGCTTTATCCCGATAACGGCCAAGGGCGGAGTCACACCAAACTCGACACCATATAGTCGCGCCACGCAACGAATCATCGCAAAACAAGGTCAAGTTGCTACACTAGCGCTGAATCAGAGCCGTGAACGCCGCTTCACTACATATCCGCCGAAAGCGAGGGCCAGCAAGACCGCTAAGGCGGCGGTGACTAGGTAAAGCGTTGCCAGAACAAAAGACATGACATTCCAGAAAACCGCCGCGGCAACGACAAAAGCGACCAGCGCGAAAGTGAGCAGCGCTAGTCCGATTCGAATCCATCGAATGATCTTGTTCAAGTCCTCGAATTGTTATCTTTAGGTAAGTTACTTATGCGCAGGCTGAGGAAGGGGCAGATTTCGACATGGCGACTATACGCATCGTAACCGACAGCACCGCCGGGATCACCGAAGCCCAAAAGGAAGAGCTGGGTATTGCGACCATTCCCCTTGTCGTGCGCTTCGGCTCGGATGCGTATCGAGACGGCATTGAAATATCCAGCGGCGAGTTCTACGATCGGCTTATAACGGGAAACACTTTTCCTTCGACGTCGCAGCCCAGCGCCGGGGAGTTCCTGGAGCTCTATCGAGAGCTTGCGGAAGATGCCGATTCGATCATCTCGATTCATATCTCTTCCAAGCTATCCGGAACCTGTGAATCGGCTCGCACGGCCATTCGCGAGGAGATCGACGCTACCGTCGACGTGATTGACAGCCAAAGCGTTGCGATAGGCCTTGGACATCTAGCCGTAGTGGCTGCGGAAATGGCGCGTCACGGCTCAGACCGCGACATCATCATCCAGGCAATCAACAAACTTATTCCCAAGGTGCGAATAGGTTTCGCCCTGACCACTCTCGAGTATTTGAAGCGGGGGGGAAGGATCGGCGGCGCCCAGGCATTAGTAGGGTCTCTGCTCAGGATCAGGCCTGTTCTTCACATTCACGAGGGTCTCATCGAACCACTAGGACGCGCCCGCTCGGAGAGAAAGGCGGTCGACCGTCTGATTCAATACATCGACGACGAGTCTGACGGCAAGCTTGCCTACTGCGGAATCCTGCATGTCCGGAACGAGGCTGGTGCGGCGCGGCTCAAGGACCGAGTGGCATCGAGATTTGAAGTAGAGCGCTGGTACGAGGGCGAACTCAGCCCGGTTGTGGGCGCACATGCTGGACCTGGCGTTGTCGGGGTGTCGTTCCCAGCCGCAGGCGACTAGAACCTCAGGGGCTCATTTCCTAGCAACCGGCGCCAAACCGCTATTTGGCGCGGTTTAGATTGGCGATAACGGCGAACGCCGATGCCGACGGATTGACCGCGATCCTCGACAGGCGCATCAGATCCCCTGGAAAGTGGACACGCCCAAACCGGGTCGACAATGCGGCGGCGTAGTTAGCTCGAATAGTCAGAATCTCGGTGTCCGTATCGAATGCTCCGAACGGGTACGCCAGGTAGTCCACCCCGCCGAACTGCTCCAGGATTTGCTTGGACTCCACTACTTCCGCCTCAGCGGCGCCCCTGTTGCTACGCAGAAGCGGAGGCAATTCAGCATGATTGATCGTATGCGATTGAACGCTCATGCCAGCGTCGACAAGCGTTTGGAAATCGTCGAGACTCATGTGATTTGGCTGCTTGCTGTCGAATCCCGGAAGCACGAAGAACGTGGCTGGAACTCGATACTTCACAAGTACGGGTAGTGCCCGAGTGAGTTGACTCTCCCATCCATCGTCGAATGTAAAGACGATGGGATTTTCCGGCAGTGTCGCGCAGCAGGTTAGCGAGCGCACCAGCCGAGCCAGCGGAATCGGCGTGTATCCGGCCTGAATCAGTCCCACGATCTGACTTTCGAATAGTCGCTGGTCCGGTACTTCATGCATGTAGACAATCGGCACATCCAGACCACTCGCAGGATCGGCTAGGTCGATCGCATAGAGAGGCGCGATGGACTCGACCTCGTCGCGCTGATAACGGGGAAACGCCATGTACTCTCGGCCAATGTCCCACGTTTGTATTTGTCGGGGATCGGACGATTCGGTCTCGATCTCCAGAACGGCTTTGGAGAACCATTGAAGGGAGCGAGAACCTTGGTGATACCGCTCGGAGATCGGCGGGCCGAACCTCGCAATCCCTCCATGATTTCTCCAGTACGTTAAGACCGGCTCTCGTATGCTGTGCTCCGTTCCGGGAAAAAATAGCCCGTTACGCACCGGTCGAACAGGTTGAAATGCGGGGCGTATCGACTCGCCGGTCAGTCGTGCCAAGTATCTGCCGAGATCGGAGACTCGGGTCGCGCCCAGCGGCTCGTTCGAGCTTCGTCCGGCCCGTTCGAGCCGCCCCCGCTCGAAATATTGCACCAACGTGTCACCCAGGTAGTAAGGACGGCTTATCGCTTCGCCGAGCGACTCCGCGCCTCCGAATCTCTCGTAAATGAGCCGGAACTCCGCGGCTACGTCGTAGACTCGGCTCCTCTCGGAAGTCTCTTGAGCCAGCGTCGGCGAGGCCGTGGCAGTGAGTAACAGCGCCACGGAAACAATCGCAAATCGAATGAGTAAAGTGCGGAAGATGGCCAGCCTTGACGCCGCTGGGCTAGTGGCTTCGGGAGTGTGTCAGTGGACTACGTCGCCCTCGACGGGATCGACGCGAACTTCCTGGCCCCTAACCCAGTCCAACGCCGCGTCTATGGCGTCTTGCTCGCCTTCCAGCTCCAGAACTACCCAGCCGACCTTATCGGTAACCTCGGCCCGCCGAATATTGCTGACCAGTTCGAAGTCCCGAGAAACCTTGTAGATGATCGGTTCCTGAATCTTCGAAGTGGGATAAGTGAATTTAACCCGCGCTCTTGCCATTGAGACCCACCTTTCAGAAGCATGATACCCAACGGCGCGCTCCGAAGGCGGCTGGCAAACGGCGTCGCCGTCTACAAGTCGCGGGTGCTGAAACTTCTAATCGCCAGGGCGACCGCCGCGAAGCAATACGCCACTGCATAGATCGCCATTAGCAAGCTGGGCGGGTTCGCCAGCGCAAAGGGACTAGCCGCGGGTCCGCCCGGCGTTGGACTAGCAATCCCCGAAATCAGCCGGGCGCTGGCCATTTCGAATATCGCCCTGCTCGGAATCACAAGGCTGCTCACTATGCCGATGTTCACCATCGCCGCGTTGTCGATCACCGAGCCAAGCTGCTCGACGATGCCCCCGATCAACCCCACGGAGAACAGCGCAAAGATCAGGATTCCGTTGGCGATCGTGGGCAACCGGGTCGTTCCCAGCAGAGCGAGCGACTGCATAACCACGGCCGCGAGAAGTATGAGCAGAGGGGGAATTATGGGATTCGCCGGAACGTAGCCTGCGATGAAGTACACGATCGCGGTTACCGCTCCGGTGGATAGAGCGACAAACGCGGCCAGCATCAGGGCAAGTCCGAGGGCCTTGCCGACCAATATCTTCCAGCGAGGCACGGGCCGCGCCGCCAGAGCCGCCATCGTGCCGTTGCTCACCTCGGCCGAAACGGCTCCAACCGCTGTCAGGATCGCAAGCAACGCGGCCACGAAATTCAGCACCCACATGCCACCTGAAAGAAGGAAACCTCCAAAGATCGCCCGCTCCGAAGGATCGAGGGGACCTTCCGATTTGAGCTCCTGAAACGCAAACCACACCCCAAGCCCGAACAGGATCAGGAATCCGACCGTGAGCAACAGTCCCGCCAGGACGATCTTGCGGCGCACCGCTTCCTTCAAAGTCGCCAGAGCGATAGTCAGCACGTCTGCCAGCCCATTGGCTTTGGGGCACGGGTTGGCGCGGTATTCGCGGCGCGCTTCACCGGTCGGTTGCCTCGACCATTTCCACAAACAGATCTTCCAGGGAATTCGCTTCAATCGATACGTGATAGATATCCGCCCCCGACTTCACGATGGCGCGCACTATCCGGGGAACCACATCCTCGTCAGGGATGTTGAATACGAGCCGCCCCCCATCTCGGATGTCAAAGTCCACACGCGGAAGCAGCTCCCGGACTTTGGTCTGGCTGAATTCGCCAACCCGCACCGTCAGGACACGCTCGCCAAGCAGTCGCTCCAGTTTGCCCTGAGCCACAACCCGGCCCTTACTGAGAATCGCCACCCGGTCGCACACCATCTCAACTTCCGACAGAAGATGGGAGTTCAGAAACACCGTCACGCCTTCGTTGCGTAGTTCACGGATCAGGTCTCGGACCTCCCGGCGGCCTATGGGATCCAGCGCCGACGTTGGCTCGTCGAGAAAGGCGATTTTGGGAGCGCCCGCCATCGCCTGCGCGATGCCGATCCGTTGCAACATCCCTTTAGAGAACGTACCTAGCCTCGAATCAGCCCGCGAAGCCAGACCCACTCGTTCCAGAAGCGTAGATGTCTTTTCGCTGCAGGCGGCGCGACGGCCCCATGCCAGCTTGGCGTGAAACTCCAGAAATTCGGTCGCCGTCATCCAGTCGGGGAATCTGAATAGCTCGGGCAGGTATCCCGCAGCCCTCTTTGCGCCGAGGCTTCCAGCCGGTTGCCCAAACACCGCCGCCGATCCTGAATCCGCTCGGGCCAGACCGACGAGAATCTTCACCAGGGTCGTCTTTCCCGCGCCGTTGGGGCCCAGCAGGCCAAACACTTCCCCAGCGTCGATCTTCATGTTCGCTTCTGCGACCGCGACGACCTTGCCGTAGGTCTTCGTCAAGTTTGAGACGGCGACCGCCGGGACGGAGTCAGCCACTTCGTTTCGCTATATCGAGCATAGAATCGCCGCCTATGTTTCCTATGAGAATTCCAACCAATCCGTCACTTTCCCAGACTACGATGTCACCAACGGCCAGCCCCTCTATCAAAACGGGCGGCGGCACTTCGATATCGTCCGCGCTCTGCGCGGTGGGAATCAAAAACCTCAGCCAATCGGCGACGACCCGGATCTGGCCGCGAAACCGCGCCGGTAACACCCGAAACCGCGCGAGCGCGTCGGCCATTGCGGGCAAGTCATTCGCCCCTTGCGGCGTGATTTGCGGGACCGCGATTTCTCCGTATACAAGATATTTTTCGTTACCGGATGGAACGTCTCGTCGCTGCAATGCAGCCAACACCGTTGCGTCCTCGGCGTAGATGGTGACAGCCGCAGCCTGCATCTCGAACAGATAGCCCACAGTGCTTGAACCGCCGAACTGTCCGATCGGTATACCCTCGAGACGCATCGTCAGAGTCCCGGATACAGGCCCCCACACCGCTCGGTAAGGCTCGGACGAAATCCCTCCGGGGTTTCGGGGCAGGCTACGCCGAATTTGCCGATCGCCTTCCCCTGCAACCCGTAGCGAAGGCGCCGTCTCATACTCGATTGTGGCCGCCTCCGAGGGGCTTAGTCCTAGTCCCCGCAAGCCGGACTCGAAGACACCGCCGTCGATATGAACCACCGAAAAAGGACGTTCCCGGAAGTGCAACAAGATGTCTTGAGCGAACGCCCGGACCGACGGCGACATGACCAGCAGCGCGATAAACACGGCGAACGCCGCCAGGATTGCCCCAATGGAAATCGTGGTCCGGGCGGCCACCTTAGTCACCGGTTACAAGGATCCCATCGGGATTCCGAATCAGTCCTGCCCAACGCCGCGCCAAACTCCCGCTGCCTAGAGGTGACGGTGGTTGCCTGAACCGTCGGTAACACGGCAAGTGGTTGAGCCGCATCGAATTTGCCGCCGCACTTGACGGACCGGCAATTGCCAAATAATCCTGCACCCTCGCAAAGCACCTACTCACGATACCAATTACTAAACGCGCGCAAGCGCCACCGCGTAACGCGACCATCGGGTTCCGCAAGATACGAACCCACGTGTACTCAGTCACAAGCCGACGCGCTGGCCCTCAGGATCGCGCTCTTTCGATGCGAGGTTGGCGGCACCGACTGGAACCCATTCATGGCCGTGTCGGTAATCATGTCGGCGCCGATGATCGCGATATTCTTCGCAGCGAAACGAATGTTCGTCCGTGGAATCGCGCTTACCGGCTTGGCGGGGCGTTACATTGGACCGAAAAGAGGTTGGATAGATGACGACCGCGCAACGTTTAGCCTGGTTTCAGGAAGCCGATTTCGGCCTGTTTGTTCATTGGAGCACCAGCTGCGTTGGCGGCGTCGAAATAGGATGGGGACTAGGGCGGAGAGAGGTGGAACCGGCGGTCTACGAGCGCTGGATGGATGAATTCCGGCCTTCTGCCTATGATCCGGATTCCTGGGCGCGACTGGCTGCGGAAGCCGGAATGCGCTACGCGGTTCTCACGACCAAGCATCACGACGGCTTTTGCATGTGGCCGACCGATCAGACCGACTATCACGTTGGCAATACCCCCGGCGGCCAGGACCTCGTGGGACCTTTCGTAGAGGCGTTTCGCGCGGCCGGCCTGAAGGTCGGCTTTTACCATTCGCTTATCGATTGGCGGCACCCTAACTATCGCATCGATCACTACCATCCGCTGCGCGACGACGCAGATGCGCTGGCCGAGCCGCGCGACTGGAGCGTTTACGTAACTTATCTGCACAACCAGGTCGACGAGTTGCTTAGCCGCTACGGCAAAATCGACGTGATGTGGTTCGACTACTCGTATGTTGCGGAAGACGGCGAAGTAATGGCCGGACAGAAGTGGCAGGCCGACGAATTGCTGGCCATGGTCCGGAAGAAGCAACCTGAGATTGTCATCAACAATCGTTTGGCTCTCAGATACTCGTTCGAGGGACCTAGGAACGGATTCACCCCGCCCGACTGGATGCAGTACGGTGGGGATTTCGACACCCCGGAGCGATACGTCCCAGGCGAATTCGAGCCGGAGCGTCCGTGGGAGAGCTGCCAGACCATGAGCGAGACCTGGGCGTGGAACCCTCGGGACAAGGAATACAAATCCGCAGAAGTGTTGGTGGCAGAACTGGAGCAGGCCAACCGGTACGGCGGGAACGTTCTTCTCAACGTCGGCCCGAAGCCTGACGGCCTTCTCCCGGAGATTGAGGTGGCACGCCTGAGGGAAATCGCGGACCTCAGGAAGTAGCCGACGCGGAGTCGACAGGCGTTTGCAGAAGTCGCTTGCCTGTCCCGTAGTCGAGACCTTTCAGGAAGCCAGGGTTAGAGCCTGGTGGTGTCGAACTTCAGGGCGTAAACGCGCCTGGCGCATGTCGACCACGCGCGAGGCAAGCGCGGCTAGAACATTAGTATCCCGCCGCACACGTTGATGCATTGCCCTGTGATGTAGTCGGATTCCGCTGAAGCGAGGAAGCTGACAAGGCTGGCTACTTCCTCCGGCTTCGCCGGTCTTCCCAACGGTATCGAGTCGGTGATTTCTCGAAGCGCTCCGCTCGCGCCCAGTCCCATAAGCGGCGAGCGCTCCCTATCGATCTGGTCCCACATCGGCGTTTCGACAACTCCCGGGCAATAGGCGTTAACGGTTATCCCGTGCGCGGCCAGCTCTCTTGCCATCGTGAGCGTCATGCTGATCACGGCATATTTGCTGGCCCCGTAGGCCACGTGAAACGGAGTAGGGCGGCGGCCGGCGACCGAACTGGCGTTGATGATCTTCCCCGAGCCCTGGATGGTCATCTGTTTCGCCGCTTCCCTTCCGCAAAGGAACGTCCCCGTCACGTTGACGGCCATCACGCGCTCGAAATCCTCAAGTGACGTTTCAACCAGATTCCCGGTATCGATGATTCCGGCATTGGATACCAAGATGTCCAGGCGCCCGAATTTGGACGTAACGCTGTGGACCATGTCTCCGACGGCGACTTCGTTCGTGACATCGGCGCCATTCGACAGCGCCTGTCTACCAAGATCGCGGACTAGGTCGGCAACGTGCTCCGCACGTTCAGTGATCACGTCATTGACGGCGACGTGGGCGCCGTCGGAGGCGAGCCTCAATGCTATGGCTCTTCCTATCCCGCTTCCAGCCCCGGTCACCAACGCCACTCGCCCGCTCAAATCCGACATCGTCGCTTCACCCTTTCTACTGTGCCTGTTGCCGGCGGAATCGGACTCATCGCCTTTAAGCCGACGGTTGAACTACTCATTCTCCGTGACCAGTTGCAAGAAGGGTATCGCCACCTATCCAAGCCCGCTCCTGAAATCGAGCGCCGCTGCCAGTCCTAGCTGGCGGTTGGCTAACGACGCGACACCAAGTCGCAATGCCTGACAATGTAGGAAGAGAACGGCAAAGATTCTGCAATCCCAAAAGTTTAGAGTTGCAGGATCGATTGCTGGACGATGGTCTAAATTGCATCCACGTCGTAAGCGCCTCCGAAGATAGGGCACAAGGACGATGCGGGCCAGGGGAGATCAAATATGGCGAGACTCGATGGCAAGGTGGCTGTTATCACCGGCTCGGGGCGAGGCATTGGCAGGGGATGTGCGCTAGTTTTCGCACGCGAAGGTTGCAAAGTCGTGGTCGCAACCCGGACCGAGGGGCCCGGCATGAAAACAGTCAAGGACATTGAGGACGAAGGCGGGCACGCCGCGTTCGTCCAGACAGACGTTTCGGCACCTGCGCAGATCGCCAAAGCCATTAAAATAGGCGTGGAGCGCTACGGTCGGCTAGACGTGCTCGTCAACAACGCCGGATGGCATCCGCCCTCGATGACGATTGACGAAACGAGCCTGAATGACCTCGAGAGCCTGCTGCGCCTCAACCTCACCAGCACCTTCATGGGCTGCAAGTACGCTGTGAAGCATCTCCGCAAGACACGCGGGTGCATCATTAACATGGCTTCGATGGTGGGGATACTTGGGCAGAACAATGCGGTGTCGTACTGCGCCACCAAGGCGGGGCAGATAGGCCTGACGAAAGCACTAGCGATGGAGCTGGCGCCCGTTGGCGTGAGGGTGAACGCCGTCCTTCCCGCGGGAGTCGATACTCCGCTGATGCATGAGTGGGCATCTTCGATGCCCGATACCGAGGCCTCGCTCCAGCTAGTTGACGCCATACATCCGATCGGGCGTATGGCCACAGCCGAAGAAATCGGGCGCGCCTGTCTGTTTCTGGCATCCGAAGACGCTGCCTTCGTCACAGGCCACTCATTGCAAGTTGATGGCGGGGCCTCGCTCGACTACTAGCTGACGCCAGGGACGGGAATGATTGCAGGGCGTGAGACGCGGTGCGCCCGCCTAAGCCCAGCGATCCGTAGCTGGACTCTCCACATGCCTCCGACGTATCCGCGAAAAAGTCTCCGGGCCACGAACGACGTCGCCGAGACGTCGGCGGCTCCTGACCAGGAAATCCGCCTCCGGCGGGTAGCAGGCGATCGGCGCGTCGTCTGGAAGTTTTTCGTTTGTCCAACCGCTTGGGGCGTCATAGTTGGTAGGGAGATCGGCGCTCTGGTAGCGAATGTCGACACTCCAGCGTATGACGTCGGTCACGTTGTCGCCCGAGCAATGCGGCGTTCGGTTGGTGAGAAGCAACACTCCACCAAGGCTCATAGGCACGGTAACGATATCGTTGAGCGGCAGATGAGATTTCGGAATCTCCAAGTATCCGGTCCCGTCCGTATCCCTCCTATGGGGAACCACGCCGGTCGTATGGGCGTGACGCATTACGCGCAGGCAACCACGCTCGGGCGTAGCGTCGACTAGAGGAATCCACGCCGTCAATACCAGGTCATCGTCGCAATAAGGCTCGAAATACCCTGAGTCCTGGTGCCAGGGCACGACGCCATGGGCAAAGCCGGGTACCTTGGGACGCAACCGATAGACCGATGACGCGATGATCTCCGGCCCCACTAACGACTCGGCAAGATTCAGCAGTTTCGGGTTGGTGATGAGGTCGAAAATACCCGAGCCGTGCAGGTTGCCGCTACACACGCTCCAATACACAGCTTCCGTCTCAGCCGTTATGCGGGTCAAGCGTCTTTCGAACGGTTCTTCGGCGTAGGAGCGGCTGAGTTCACCGCGGTCCATTAGTACGCGGGTCTCTTTGTCGATCGCTTCAGAGATTTCCGCGATGACGGGTTGAAGGTCAGCCGGGCTGAGGACATCGTCGACGACCAAATAGCCGTCTTCATGGAACCTGGCGATCTGATCCGGGCAGAGTCCCATCACACGCTTCTCACACCTAGCCCAGTTAAAGCCTCACGGATGCCGCGAATTCTAGTAACGGTCGATGGATTATCTGCCGTTCCAGAGCCTGCGCATCCGGCTCATCCCCTGCGTACCCCCAGTGTCGTGGGCCGTGAATCCGCCTTCCAACTTGATTGCGAGACTCTTAGCCCCCGCGAAGCTACAGTTTGCGGCAATCATCTCAATCGTATCGGACACCGCGCATGGTAGCTTCCGCCACCGTTGCGTTGCCCCCCGCGATGCGCCGGAGTTGCCTTTTCCCATATATCGGCTTATAGCATATATACATGAACCGCCGACCGAATATTCTCTGGTATTGCACCGATCAGCAGCGCTACGACACCATCGCCGCATTGGGGAACGAGTTCGTCACCACGCCGGCGATGAACTCACTCGTCGAGCGCGGTGTGGCGTTCGCCAGCGCTTACTGCCAGAGTCCCATCTGCACGCCGAGTCGAGCGAGCTTTCTAACCGGTATGTACCCCAGCGCCGTGGGCGCTAATAAAAACGGCGTGGAACTCTTCCCACAACGATATCCCTTAATCACCAAGACCCTGGCGGACCTCGGCTGGGAGTGCGGCCTTGTGGGGAAGCTTCACCTCGCCACAGCCGCCGGGGGCGTCGAGCCCCGCGTGGAAGACGGATACTCTTACGTCAGGTACAGTCACGCCCCCCGTGACGACTGGGAGCATGGTCACGATTACGTCGAATGGCTCCACGCCAGAGACGCCGATCTCGACTCCATGCTCGCCGACCCGGCCAACGTGCCGGCCGAGCATCACCAGACGACCTGGTGTTCGGACATGGCGACAGAGTTCATCGAGCGCCCGCGCAACGGTCCGTGGATGCTCAGCGTCAACCCCTACTACCCGCATCCGCCGTTCGACCCGCCCCAATCGTATCTGGAGCGATTCGACGCTGAATCGATGCCCGATCCTCTGTTCCGCGAATCCGACTTGACCAACCAGTCGCGGTTGACGGCGGCGGGAGTGGATTTCCAGTCCACGCCGTCAACACCCGAGGAAATGGATGTAAGGGTCGAAAAGGCCCGGTACTACGCCATGATCGAGCTTGTAGACGACCAGCTCGTCCGCATCCTGCGGGCGATTGACCGAGCGGGTGAAACCGAGAACACGCTGATCATCTTGAGCAGCGACCATGGCGAGGCGCTGGGCGATCACGGCCTGATCTTCAAGGGGTGCCGCTTCTTCGAAGGGCTCTCCCGCGTTCCACTGATCTTCTGCTGGCCCGGAACCATCCAGTCGGGAATCCGCAGCCAAGCACTCGTGGAGCTGACGGACATCGTGCCCACCATATTGGAAATCGCCGGGTTGCCGGTTCCCGAAGGTATGCACGGCAAGTCACTGTTGCCCATATTGCTGGGAGATGTCCCGCCTGAAAGACACCGTGATCACGTCAGGTGTGAGTACTTCGACGCTGTCGATCTGCCAGACCATACGTACGCCACCATGTTTCGCGAGAATCGCTGGAAGCTCGTGGTCTACCACGGCAAGGGCGTGGGCGAGATATACGACCTGAAGAACGATCCACATGAATTCGAGAATCTATGGGACGTTCCAGCCGCCCGCGACGTTAAGGCTGACCTGCTATTGCGGAGCTATGACGCCGCCGTCAGGTCGATGAACCACGGCCCGGAGCGCGTCGCGGCCATTTAAGCTGCCGGACCCCGTGAAGCTAAATGGTTACTCGCGACTGAACCTACCGGCCCGCCAATCCTTGATGGTCTGCTTGGCATGATCGAACGCCAGATCTTCGGGGATAGCATTCGCGGGAAAGTACCTGACGGCTGTCGTCTCGTGCCCGGGCCTTGGCTCCCCTAGGGGCGCGGCGGCGTAGGCGAGCGTCAGGGTGTTTACGATCTCCTCGCCCGGATAGCTCTCCACATATACACCGATCAGTCCCTTCAGCTCGATCTCGACTCCGGCCTCCTCCAGGACTTCGCGACGTGCGCCGTCTTCGGGATGTTCGCCATCTTCCAGGAACCCGCCTGGAATGTCCCAGTAGCCGAAATATGGTTCGATGTCGCGCTTCACCAGCAGTATCCTGCCCCGCTCGGCCACGACCGCCTCGGCGCATGGTTTGGAAGCCAAGTAGTCAGGACGTCCGCAGGCTCCGCATGTCAACCGGATCGGCGACTCGCTGCCCGTAACCTGCATATTCCCGCCGCAATAACGGCAAAAGCGCCTTCCGAACGGCGGTTGCGGGCCACTCAATCGTGAACCACTAAGCGCCGAACGCGGTCATGCCATGCCCCTTTAAGGCGGAGCAATTGCGGTGAGGAAAGGCTTCGCGAACTTGCGGCCGATCGGCGCACCCATCTCTTCGATGGCACGATAGTTTCGGCGATAGTCGTACTGTACGTGTCTGATTTCGGCCTTCCAAGCTCCCGATCTGTCGTCGAGCGTCAGATAGGTCGCGCGGCCCGGGCAGCCTTCGTACGAGCGACCGACTGATCCCGTGTTCGCAATTAGTGTGCCATCGACAGTGCGGGCGAATGAATGGTGAGTGTGACCGCCGATCAAAGCGCTGGCGTCGACCCCTTGCGTCAACTCAAGCAGATGTTCGTCTAGGTCGTCTTCAATAAAACCCTCTTCATCGCTCCGAGGCGTCCCATGAAAGATGCTCAACCGGCCCGCGCCCGCACGGCTCTCTATGGTGATGCTCGGGGGAAGTGCGCCGAGAGATTCCACGAGTTCCCGTCCCAGCTGATCGCGAGTCCACGCGACGATCCTTCCCACACCAGTTTCAGGATCGAGACTTCCCGCTGCCGCGAGCTCTTCTAGATCGGCGATCATTCTGTCAGTGTTGCCTCGCACGCTCGCCCATCCGTTTTGCCGGAGCAAGTCAACGCATTCGCGCGGATGCGGACCAAACAGGGCCAGGTCGCCGGCCGCGTAGACGTTATCTATATCCGCCGATTCCAGGTCCCGCGCCACGGCTTCCAGCGCGGCCAGATTTCCGTGAATGTCTGAGATTATCGCGAATCGCATTGGATCAGGCTCCGGAGAGCGACTTGTCTGAACTGTCTTCCAATCGAGCGTACCAGACCACCGTACGCTGATCGAGAGCACATCGGAAGCTCAGGTGCATCATGCGCTATATTTCGAGTTCAAGTCTGGTCGCGCCGGCACGGGAGTTTTACGTGGATTGGCCCCAATTCGTTCCGATGCAGCAGGAATTCGACGCTCGCGAAGTAGTCGACCTTGAAGGCGTGCTGGTCGAGGGAATTCGGACCGTATTGGACCGAACGTGCGTCAAGCCCGGCGAGAGCGTCGCAGTCGGCGTTGGAAGCCGCGGCGTCTCGCCGATTCAGCAGGTCACGATCGCCGTCGTCCGCGAGTTAAAGGCGAGCGGGCTTCGACCGTTCATAGTGCCCGCCATGGGCAGCCACGGCGGCGGGACGGCCGAAGGTCAACGGCACGTGCTGGCGGAGCGCGGAATAACTGAATTAGATGTCGGCGCACCCATCCGTGCCACGATGGAGACTAACGTCCTGGGAACAACGCCACATGGCGTGGATGTTCATATGGACCTGAACGCATTTAGCGCGGATCACGTCGTCATCATTGCTCGCGTCAAACCGCACACCAGCTTTCGTTCCGATATTGAAAGTGGACTGTGCAAGATGCTGAGCGTGGGTCTGGGTAAGAGAGCGGGAGCCGCCAGCATCCACGAAGCGAGTCTAGCCCAGACGATCCCGGAGGCGGCCACGGTCGGCATAGATTCGGGCAAGCTGCTCTTCGGGGTCGCACTGGTGGAGAACGCCTTCGACCGACCATACCTGGCGCGTGTTTGCCCGCCGCATGAGTTTCATCAGACGGACCGCGAACTCTTGATCGAGGCCAAGCGCATCCTGCCCGGAATCCCCACCGACCAACTTGATCTCCTTATCGTCGATGAGATCGGCAAGGACATATCCGGCACCGGCATGGACACCAACGTCATCGGGATGTGGCGTCGGATTGGCGGCGAGCGAACGCCGGACTACGGATTTCTTTCCGTACTCAGGTTGCGCCAGACTTCCGACGGCAATGCGGTAGGGATTGGTATGGCAGACTTCACCACTCAGACTCTCGTCGACGCGATCGACAGAGAGCAGACGTACGTCAACGCGCTGACGGCCCTAGCGCCGCTCATGGTGCGGATTCCACTCACACTGGCGAACGACCGCGACTGCCTCGAAGCAGCGATCGGTCTCGCCCAGCGGGCGGGCGGATCAGATGTCCGTCTCGGTCGAATCAAGAACACCCTGGAGATTGAGACTTTTTCGGTCACGCCGCCCGTCGCGGAAGAAATGCACCTTGCAGGATTGGCAACGCCAGCGGGCAATCCGGCCCCACTGCGATTCGACTCGCATGGCAACCTGATCGACATCGCCCCTTGATCACTCTCGTCAACCCGTCCGGGTGTGCCGACGACTGATCGAATAGTGCCTGTCGCCAAGTCCGTCAACAGATATTCGCCTCCGACATACCACATCCTGGCGGGCGGCTGGATTTACTTCGTATACGGGCTGGCCATCACCGCAATTGGGCCAACGCTTCAGCCGATCCGCGAATCGTATGGGCTGGGTCTTGCGGAACTCGGTCTCATATTTTCGTTCATGGCGGCGGGCTACGTAGTCGCTTCGCTATTCGGGAGCCCGATGTCGGACCGCCGAGGGCGGCGGATCTTCATAGTTGGCGGCACTGCGCTCATGGCGGCGGGCATTGGAGCAATGCCTCTCGCGCCAACCTGGCCCCTGGTGCTCGCGGGCGTACTCTTCGCAGGACTCGGAATGGGCCTTTTCGAAGGCCCCCTGAACGCGCTAATGGTCGACCACGCTCCCGAAGGCGCGGCTAAATGGCTGAATCTCCTGCACTTGTTCTTCGGCATTGGATGTCTGGCAGGACCGATTCTGGCGGGGTTCGCGCTCGCGAGCGACGTCGAGTGGCGGCTGATACTCGGCGCGCTCGCGGCGGCCGCGTGCACCACGCCTTTCCCATTCGTGTTCATGCGAATATCAAAGCCGATCATCAGTAGAGCACATTCTTTTAAGGCAATCAGAAAGGGCGTCCTCCATCCGGTCTTCCTGCTGATGATGGCGGTGATGGGGCTCTACATCGGCTTCGAGGTAGCGTTGAGCGGCTGGCTGCCGAGCTTTCTAGAGCTGGAGCACGGCTTTTCACGCGGACTTGCCGGAATCTCGCTATCGGCGCTTTGGGGCGGAATAATCACTGGCAGGATGCTGGCGGGCCTTTTTCTCAGATGGATCAGTCCGCTGCCGCTTATTGCGCTCTCGATGGCCCTGGCGGGCCCTCTGGTGCTCTTGGCTTCGCTGATCGACAACCCGGCCGCAAGCCTTGCCGGCTTCGGACTTGTAGGCGTCTGTGTCGCCACAACTTTCCCCATAGCGCTGTCACAGGGCGTTTCGACGCAGAAGGCAGCCAGAGGCGCGTTGGCCGGCTTCCTGATGGCCGCCTCCGCAGTCGGAGCCATCGCGTTTCCTCCCGTCGTCGGGGCCATAGCCGGCCCGTTGGGGCTGCGCGCGGCGATGGCAATGACCGCCACGCTGTGCGGTTTCACAGCCATTACAGCGCTATGGGCTGCGGTCTACGCGAATCGCCGCAAGGACGAGATACGGGATCTCCGCAGTAATATCCATGACCCGGTTCCAGCCACTACGGTAGGGCCACAAACACTCAATCGGAGCAATCGATGAACGGGGACAGCGCTTTGGACGTGTATGCAGCCGTCGATTTCGGTGGCACCAGAATACGGAGCGCTATCGTCCTGCCCGATGGTGCGGTAGAAGGCTGGAACACCACCGAAACCCCCGGCGGGGAGGGAGCTTCCGCCGTCGTCGAACGCGTTGCCGAAAGCATCGAGACTTCAATCACCTCGTCCGGCGTTCAGGCCACCGAAATTCGAGCGCTGGGAGTCGCCGCACCCGGCCCGCTCGACCACAAAACCGGTACGGTTCTACACGCGCCAAACATCCCCGGATTCGAGAACGTTCAGGTTGCCGGACCGCTCATTGAAAGGCTGGGATTTCCCGTTTTTCTGGGTAACGATGCCAATCTTGCCGCACTCGCCGAGCACGCCTACGGTGCGGGTCGAAGCGTGAATGACATGGTCTATGTCACGGTGAGCACCGGTGTTGGCGGAGGCGTGCTGATTGGCGGCGAGCTTCTATTGGGAGCCACGGGTAATGCCGGCGAGGTCGGACACATCACCGTCAACATGCACGGTGACTACCACCAGTGTGGAAACCTAGGATGCGTGGAGATGTATGCGTCAGGCGGCGGAATCGGCCAGCAGGCGAGCGCGGCCCTCGCCGCCGGCAGGCAGTCCTCGCTCCGAAGCGTGTTCGACGAGCGTGTGCGAGTGACCGGACGAGAGGTGATAGAGGCCGCACGGATTGGCGACGGCCTCGCCGTCGAGATCGTGGACCAGGCGGTGGAGGCTCTCGCGGCCGGAATTCTGGGATTCGTCCACGTACTGAATCCGGAGCTGGTCATAATAGGCGGCGGAGTGGCCAACGCGGGGGACATTCTCTTCGAACCCCTTCGCAAGACCGTGTACGAACGAGCGCTCCCGGGTTTTGGGGAATCCCTCAGAATCGAGCCATGGACTCTCGGTGAGAGGGTGGGCATCCTTGGAGCTGCCGAGTGGGCGCGCCGCAACCTGCGCGGTCGAGCCAGATCTGCGTGAAAGATAGCCTACTCGGGCCGCTCGACAACCGCGTCGTCGAACACCAAATAGCCGCCCAGCGGCGAGGCCCATACGCCGGTGACGTAGGGCTGAATCAGATAGGCCTTACCCTCTTCAGCAATCGGAATGCCGGGCAACTCAGCGTCTAGGATCAGCTGGGCTTTCGCGTAGGCATCTCGCCTCGATTGCGGGTCTGCCATGACTTCCGCCGTACCAACAAGGGAATCGTATTCGGCATTCGACCAGCCCGACCGCAAAACATCTTCGTCGGAGTGCCACAGAGCGTTATGCCAGCCCGCCGGATCCAGATAGTCGGATTCCCAGCCCGAACGGTATATATCGAAGTCACCGGGCGATTCCGAGAAATCCAGGTACTCTCTCCACTCCATAGTGTCGAGACCGACTTCAATTCCGAGCACGTTCGACCACCGCGACACCAGATGCGATGCCAGGCTCTCCCAATGACTCGTCCGGTGATATGAGAGCTTTACCGCAGGGAATCCCACTCCTCCCGGATATCCCGCCTCGATAAGGAGCCTGCGAGCCTCATCCGCAGCCTCGTCGGGCGATCCGGGAGGCTCTCCCCAGCGGCCTACAAGGGCTCTAGGAACGAGACTCCTAGAGGGTTGCTGAGCTCCGGAAAAGACACGACCGTCAGCCGTTGTTAGGTCGATCGCCAGCGCAAACGCCCGGCGAATCCGCGAGTCGGTCCAGGGCGGCTTGCGAGTGTTGAAAACCAGAAACCAGTTTTGGGCCATCGGAAAGACAGCCGCATTCATGGCAAGATCGCCGCTGTCACGCAGCACAGCCTGCCACTCCTTGTCACCTAACTCGACGATATCCGCAACCTGATTGCGAAACAGCGGAATCACCGCCTCTTCCGGTTCAACGATCTTCACACGGATCTCGTCGAAACGAGGGCTCGAGGAGTCCCAATAGTGCGGATTTGGAACTAGTTTCATACTCTCGCCGTGGAACCATTCGGCCAACCGGTAAGGGCCGTTTGTGTCGATATGCGAGGCCTCCGTCCAACGATTCCACCATCCTTCAATGGCCTCTCTCGGGAGCGGCATGAATGTCCAGGTGGCAGTGCGCGCTAGAAAAGACATTGAGGGACGGTCGAGGTTTACTCTCAGCTCGCCAGCCGTTGCCGCCCTGACGGCGACCTCCGAGTCGTCTTCGACAGCACCCTGGGCAAACCTCTTAGCTCCAGCAATTTGATAGAGCAGATGCGACTTATCTGCGGCCACGGCCGGATCGAGGTTGCGGGTCCAGCCGTATCTGAAGTCCCTGGCTATCAGACGTTTTCCTGATTGCCATTTTGCTTCGAGGCGGAGCCGAAAACGAAACTCCCGTCCGTCATCGGAAATGGTCCACGATTCCGCCGCCGCCGGGAGCACCATCCCGTCACGGGACATTTTCGTAAGGGGCTCGAAAAGGAGATTGACGATTGTGAGCGCGCCCGCTCCCGCTGCGGTTGCAGGGTCGATACTGCGCGGCTCGGTCATGACGAGTTGTAAGGTCCGCTTTGAAGGTTCGCCGGGAACTTCGACCTCCGGCAGCGGCCCGCACGCGGCGGCCAGCATCGCCGCAACCGCGGCAACAAGCATCAACGAGGACATCCTGCTTGCGCATCGCAACTTCAACATCAACCTCCGCACGCGCTAACCATCATTCGGCTATCCACACCGAGGACATCCATTCTTGAGTGCTGGCTGGTATACGCAGTCCGCGAACGTCTGGCCTGACCAGCAGGTGATCGACCGAGAACCAAAACGGAATTATCGGAGCCTCTTCTACGACAATCGATTCGACACGCGAGTACAGACTCAACCTTCGATCTCGATTGAGTTCCACCCGAGCATTCTCCAGAAGGCCGTCGACTTCCGGATTCGAGTAGTGCGAGGAGTTTTCAGGACTTCGGGAGTGAAACATCAGGTCGAGAAAGTTATGTGGATCCGGATAGTCGGCACCCCATCCGAGCGAGTACATATGGAATTCGCTCATGTCCCCGTAAATCTGATTGAGAAAGCTAGACCACTCGAGCGTCTGGACGGCGATCTCCACGCCTAGATTCTCGCGGATCAGATACAGCGACGCCTTAACATGGGCCGGCAGCAGCAGCCCGCCCCCTGATACCAGCATTCTGATCTCCGGCAGAGCATCGACGGACTTGTACGTGGATTTGGCAAGCTCGGCGCGCGCGTCCGCCGGATCGTAGCCAATCGCCATTCGTGAGGGATCATGTCCTGGGAATCCTGCAGGCAGGATTCCGTTTGCCTGTTCCTGGAGCCCGCGCAGGCTCACGCGGGTTATCTTCTCAACGTCTATTGCCTTGGCAAAGGCGCGGCGCACATGTACGTCGTCGAAGGGCGGAACTTCGGCGTTAAAGCCGATGTAGAACAGTGACGATTTAGGGAAGTACTGGTAGTGGTCCTTCAAGGGATCATTCGAATCGCGGAATCTCTCAACGTCCCCGCGGTGAATTCGAACGATGTCGAGCTGACCTGTCTCGTATCTCAATAACGCCTCCGAGGAACCGATCAAGGCGATCCTCACGCTCGAAAGCCGGGGCGGGGAGTGATAGTTGTCGTTTTTTTCTAGGACTATCTCCTCGCCAGGCTCCCAGGCCGCGAGCTTGAAGGGGCCGCTCGAATTGGGCGAGCGATACCATTCGGATTCATGGGTCTCATCGACATCGACGACATACGAAACCGGGTGGCTCAGTTGATAGAAGAAATAAGCAGAGGGGCTAACCAGACGGATTTCAACCGTTTCCGAATCCAGGGTCCGAACTCCGGTCAAATCGGAGGTCGATCCTTGCGCGAATGCGCGAGCACCCTCGATATTGCCCAGATACGTGAGTGCCGTCTGGGATTTTGTTTGGGGTGAGAGAGCGCGAGCAAGCGACGACTGTACGTCATCCGCTTGCAAGGCGTCTCCATCAGCGAACTTCAGCGACGAACGTAGGTCGAACCTGTAAACGTGGCCATCTTCGAGTACTTCCCAGTCAGCGGCCAAGTCACCCACCACATTGAGGTCCGAATCGAGCTTAACCAGGCCCGCAAAAAGCTCGACGACATATTGAGAGGAACCGGTGTCGCGAACCAGCGCCGGATCGAGAGTGACCGGACGCGATCCAGCGATACGTAGGACTTGGTTCGGAGCGGGATTTTCACTGGGCGCAGCCGCGATTTCGGTAGCCGCCGCAAAACGGCCGCCTTGCCCGTCAGAATACCCGGCGTGCTCGCCTCCGCCTTCGGTACAGCCAGCGGCGATCGCAATCGCGGCCGCCAACAAAGCCAAAACATATCGCGAGGCGCGATTCGCTCTCGCGACGATCAGGGTGCTTTGGCTACGTACGGTTGCCTTTGCGAGTGCCTTTCGCCCGCGGCCCGGAGTAAGCCGCGCCTGAGCGGACGATCGCTTTCTCGGCCTTTCTGATGATTCCAATGTCGCCCTCAAAGTGCGCAGCTCGTAAGGCGCCTTGGGGGTGGAACCATTTGCATTCCAGATGCTCCTTGGGGTTGTGCCGCAACTTCCCGCTCGTAACCGCCATTAAGTAATGATCGACTCGCTTGGACAACTGCGAGCCGTTAGCCCTGAACCGGTATCGAACGTCCCCCAGATGGCAGACTATTCGCGTCGAAAGGCCGGTCTCCTCGAGGACTTCTCGGCGAGCGGCTTCCTCGGAACTTTCACCGGACTCCGGGCGTCCCTTGGGCAACACCCAATGACCAGCAAAGCTCCTGCACATCGCGAACTCGAGACCGTTAGCCGACATCCTGAACGGGACGCCCCCAGCCGAGTAAAGGCGCTTGGAGGCCTTTTTCTTGACGGTCCAGTTGCGAGCCACCATTCGAACGTCTCCCGATACCACGGCTGAGCGGTGGTCATTCAGCGGCAACCTATTTATGCTAGCGCAGGCTTCCAAACGCTTCGAGGTTAAGTCGAGTCCCGTTGTCCTCCGGCGAATTCATACTTGCCATCGATCAGGGCACCACAGGCACGACCTGCTTGCTCGTGGACCGTTCCGGGGTCATTCGATCCCGCGCATACGCACCTGTTCACTGCGCCTACCCCGACGACGGTTGGGTGGAACAGGACGCTCGCGAACTATGGAAGTCGGTGCTTCAGGCCGCTTCCCAGGCCCTGGGACCGGAGAAGCCCACGCTGGCCGCAATAGGCATCGCCAACCAGCGCGAGACCACCGTGCTCTGGGATTCCGCCACGGGCGAGCCGCTCGCGCCCGCGATTGTCTGGCAAGACCGCCGAACGGCGCCGATGTGCCGCGACCTGCTGGAGCAGGGGCACGCGGGCTATATACGGTCCAGGACCGGTCTGGTTCTCGATCCCTACTTTTCGGCGGTCAAGGTCCGCTGGCTGCTCGAGTCGGATGCCCGCCTTGCAAGTCTCGCGAAATCTGGCCGGCTGAAGTTCGGAACCGTCGACTCATGGCTCGCCTGGAATCTCACCGGGGGGAAATCGCACATAACGGACCCATCGAACGCTTCACGAACCATGTTGTGCGACATCGAGCAAGTGGCGTGGAGTAGCGAACTGCTCTCCATTTTCGATATCCCACCGGCCGTCCTACCTCAGATCGTCGCTACCAGCGACGCCGCGGCGGTTACCGGCGACGTTGACGGAATCCCGAGGGGAGTTCCGATCGCGGGACTGGCGGGAGACCAACATGCGGCGTTGTTTGGGCAAGCCTGCTTCGCACCGGGCATGTTGAAGGTAACTTACGGGACCGGGTGCTTTCTCCTCGCTAACGCGGGCCGCAGTCTCCGCCGCCCGAACGGCTCTCTGCTCGAGACTGTTGCCTGGACGATCGGCGACGAAACGGAATACGCGATCGAAGGAAGCGTTTTCATTGGCGGAGCAGTCGTTCAATGGCTTCGCGATGAACTTCGGATCATCGATTCATCGGCGGATTCGGAGCGCCTGGCCGCCGAGGTCGACGATACCGCCGGAGTCGTGTTCGTCCCCGCATTCGTCGGTCTAGGCGCGCCCTACTGGAACCCACGCGCGCGGGGGCTTATAGCCGGTCTTACTCGAAACGCGACGCGCGCCCACATCGCCAGGGCCGCGCTTGAGTCAGTCGCACATCAGGTAGCGGACGTTGCCGAGACGATGGCGCTGGAGACCGATCTAGTCGTCCACGACATCCGCGTGGACGGCGGCGCATCGGAGAACAATCTCCTCATGCAGATGCAGTCCGACCTCCTCGGCACGAAGGTGCTGCGGCCGACCGCAGTGGAGACGACTGCCCTGGGGGCGGCGTTCCTAGCGGGCTTGGCGACCGGATTCTGGAATTCCAAAGAGGAGTTGAGCTCGATATGGCGGCTAGACAGGGAATTTGCTCCGTCCGGCGGTCAGGATATCGCCCAACGGCGGCGCAATTGGCAAAAGGCTATCGCAAGATCGCTTGACTGGGCCGACTCCTGATCTACCTTGATTCCGAACAAACATCCGTGTAACGCAGTTCTGTCGCAATCGGCAGACTCCCCAGGTTGCTAATTCCGGCCGCACTGGCTCAACCGCTATCCTTTCTGGCACTGCCGTCTGTACAGAATGGAGCAAAGCAAGTGTCCAAAGTACGCCTAGGGCTGGTTGGTTGCGGCAACATGGCTCAGCAACACGCCTCCCGCTTCAACATGCTCGAGGATCGGGTGGAGTTGACAGCCGCCGTCGACTACAACATAGAGAGCGCGGAGGCTGTGTGCGCAGAATTCGATGGATGCCGCCCGTTCACGGACTACAGGGACATCCTGGACAGTGTTGACGCCGTACTAATCGCCGTGCCCCACCACTATCACTACGAATCGGCAAAGTTTTTCCTGGAAGCCGGTAAGCACGTGCTCCTCGAAAAACCGATGGCCAACACCGACGAAAAGTGCGTCGATCTGGTCAAAATCGGCGAGAAAGCCGAAGGCGTGTTCATGATCGCCTACATCATGCGTTACCACCCGCTGGTCGCGCGCATGAAGGAGTTGGTCGACCAGAAGTACTACGGCGACGTAATTCAGATGTCGATCTGGACGGAGCAACTAACGCAGTTCGGACCCGACCACTGGCGTGCCTCGGCAAAGAACCTCGGCGGCGGGGAGTTCATGAGTCACGGCTGTCATTACGTGGACATCCTGCTCTGGTTTCTGGGGCGGCCGGTCCGTGGCGTCCACTTGGGAACCAATTTCGGCACTCCGTGGATGGAGAAGGACGGCACCAGCAACGCCGTGATCGAGTTTGAGGGCGGCCAGCTCGGCTATCACTTTGGCACCTGGGGCGCCCGAGGAACCAAGCTCGGATACTCGTTCCAGGCTCACTGTACCGAAGGGATGCTCGAGATCGACTTCCAGAACGGCAAGCTCTTGGGGCACAAAAACGTGCGCGGTGAGGAAGTTGTAAAAGAAACCGAGACGCTCATGAACGTCGAAGGGCGCAAGTTCACGCACAACGAGCTTGCCCACTTCCTCGATTGCATCGAAACTGGCGCGACTCCCCTCACCGACGCTCCGGGCAGCCTGCAAGGTCTGCGGCTGATATGGCGGCTCTACGAATCCGAAGAAGAAGATCGCATGGCCGACTTGCGCGGACTCGGACTCGACGAGTTCCAGGGCGTTTAGCCGGGCTCCGATTCGGAGCAAGAGGAACTCGCTAAGCTGTGAGTCCCGCCCAGGCGAGGGGCGCCATGCTCTCACATCTCGCAAACAGGCATAATAGAAACGCCGCAGACATACCAAGCTGAGGAAGAGCCAAACAATGGGGCTAACGTCTAAAGAACGAGTCAATCGCGCTATGCGATCGGGCTACGATGACGCGTGCGAGCCGCCAGACCAAGTTCCGACGTTTTGCCAACTGTCGATCGGCTACTACTTCATCAACTCCGGATTGGACCCATTCGACATCTGGTACCGTTCGGAGAGCTTCGCCGAAGCCCTGGTTGGGATGCAGCAACGAACGGGTTTCGATGGCATCCTCGTCAACCTCCCGGGACGGGACCCTGACTTCGAGGACCATGTCGACCGGCTCGAAAGAGGGGAACGCGAGGACGTCGTCTGGTGGAAAAACGGTAACTACACGCGGATCCCGCACGACGACAATCCGCATTACTTTCTGGGGAACGGGGACCGCTACTTTCCTACATTCGAGGAGCTCGATCCCGAAACGTTGTATTACGTCGAACCGTGGGACTTGACGGACGTAACGTATCCCTACACTTGGGGATTCGACGAGGAACCGCGGCCGTTCGATTCGTTCTTCGATCCCTTCCACCAGGACACGCTGAAATCTGTGATCAAGCGAGTAGGCGAGAGCGCGTCAGTTCACGCAGAGATATTTTCGCCGTTCGCCCAGTTTCTTGAGCTGCTGAACTTCCAGAACGGCCTGATGGCAATGATTCTCGATCCGGGCAAGGTGCACGCCTGTTTGGAACGTCTAACGCTGGGGGCGGCCGAGCTGGGCAAGCTGCACGCCGCATGCGGTCCAGACGCTTTGCTGATCTCCGATGCATTCTCGGGCGGGGGATTCATATCGAGAAAGCACTACACCGAGTTCGTACTGCCGTACGAGCGGCGGGTCGTCGAGGCGATTCACGCCGAATATCCCGACCTGCCAATCTACACGCACACCTGCGGCGATATAGGCGACCGGCTCGATCTGATGCTGGAGACCGGAATACAAGGAGTTGACACGCTCGACCCGCCGCCGCTCGGCACCGTGGAGCTTCAAGCCGCAAAAGACCTGCTCAAGGGCAAGGCGTTCATCAAGGGCAACATGGACCCCGTAACCACGCTTCTGTTGGGCACACAGGATGACGTGCGTAACGAGGCCCGCCGCCGAATTGCCATAGGCAAGGAAGGGGGCGGCTACATATTGAGCACGGCATGCTCGGTTGCACCGCTCACACCGCCGGTCAATGTCGAAACGCTGGCCGAAATGACGGAAGCCGAGGGCGCCTACTAGCGCGAGGTCGCTCTAGCCGAGAACGGATTTCTTAGCGGTCCGACATGAACCGCGTCGGTCCACCTTGGATCAACTCCGCCAGGCTATTTCACCCTTTACTAATGTCATTACCGGTTTCAGGTCGGTGTCGAGAATCGCGATATCGGCGTTCTTACCGTGAGCCAGACTGCCGGTAACTCGGTCGATTCCGGCCGAACGGGCCGGAGTCAAACTGGCCATCTCGACGGCCTTTTCAAGCGGTGCGCCCAAGATCTTAACGGCGTTGCGCACCGCCTGGTCCATCGATAGCAGACTGCCCGCCAGGTTCCCGGCGGGTATTCGCGCCGCTCCCTCGGATATTTCGATCGAATAACCCGACCACTCGTACCTACCGTCGGCATGACCGGACAATACTGTGGAATCCGTGACCAGAATCACACCTTCTGGCCCCTTGAGCGAGAGCAGCAACGACGCGGCGGCGGGATGAACGTGAAGTCCATCCAGAATTAGCTCGGCCCGCACCTCGCCACGGGTCAGAACGCCGCCAATAATCCCTGGATCGCGATGGTGAAAGCCCGTCATTGCATTAAAACAGTGGGTAGCCCGGCGAACTCCCGACTCGACAGCCCGCACCGCATCTTCGTACGTCCCGTCGCAATGTCCTAGCGACGGGATTATCCCTTCAGCCAGGAGCGCTTTAGCAACGACCGCCCGCTCTCCCTGACAAGCGACTGTCATGACGACCGGCAAATCCCCAATGGCGTCCTTTAGATCCACAACTTCACGTCTGTCAAACTCGCGGAATACTCTCGGATCGAACATCCCCGGCATCGCCGGATCCAGATACGGCCCTTCGACGTGGACGCCATAGATTGCGGCCCCCGCAGTCTCAGCCGGCGCAGCCCGCCGCACCGTTTGCCTCAGTTCACCAGCAGGACAGGCTATAAGCGTCGGGAAAAAGCCCGTGACACCGTGGCTCGCAAGCTCGGCTGACATGCCTTGAACGGCCGCCGCACCGTCCATTGCGTCATGCCCGTTGAACCCGTGCGTGTGAGTATCGATAAACCCCGGCACCACGTACCGTCCGCGCGCATCGATCCTCTTCGCGTCAGTAGGCAGCGCGGCGCGGCGGTCCGATACTTCCAGTATCCGGCCATCCTCGACTACAACCGTGCCAGTCGCGATACGTCCCGATGGCGCAAGCACCATGCCGCCGGTAATGAAGGTGGGCGATACGTGTTCTCTAGCCACTAGTTCCGTTGCAAGTCTCTGCGCCGTTGGCTTGACTTATCGGCTCTTCCCATACATCAGCACGGCATAACATGAAATCAGCCGGAGCCCCTCGATCTCTTCCGCGCCGCCGGGTCAAGCGGCCGCGAGCTGCGTCTCGAATTCCCTTTCCGACTCGAACGGTCCGAGCACCGCGAGCTTGTAGTTGCTGGAGTCGAATATCCGCTTCGCGACTCTACGCACGTCATCCAGTGTTGTAGCCTCAATGCTCTCCAGCACTTCGGCGACCGTTACTATTCGCCCTACCAGAGCCTCCTGCCGGCCGACCCACGAAACAACGCCGCGGGTATCCTCCATCCCCAGGACTAGCCGTCCCTTGAGATATTCCCTGGCACGATTCAATTCATCCAGCGTTACCGTGTCAGCAAAGCCTCCCAGCTCGGTAAGTACGGCGTCTACGGCTGAAGTCGCGCTTTGCGGACTGACTCCGGCATAGACCCCAAAGAGACCCTGGTCGGAGTACGACTGTGAAAACGACTGAACCGCATAAGCCAGCGCAAGCTCCTCCCGTATTTTCTGAAACAACCGGCTGCTCATCCCGCTTCCAAGAATCCCGTTGACCAGCGCCAGCGTCCAGCGATCAGGGTCTTCATAGGATATGCCCGGCATCGTGAGGCACAGGTTGGCCTGTTCTGTATCGCGGTGCTCGTTCAATACGGCGTTGCCGAACGCCAATCCCTGCGTGACGCTCCTGGATTGCGTCGACCTGCCGAGCCCCCAACCGCCGAGGAATTTATCGACGACGGCGACCACCTCGCCGTGCGACATCCTTCCGGCGACGCAGGCGACCGCCGCCCGCGGAACATATTCGCGCGAGAGGTGACCGACGAGATCGTCCCGGGTAAGGGATTCCAGACTCTCACGCCGACCGCCGATATCGCGTCCGAGCGGATGACCCGGGAAGGTGACCTCCTCCGCCAGCATCGATATGCGCGAATGCGGATCGTCTCGAGCCATATCGAGCTCTTCAAGGATCACCTTGCGCTCTTTTTCAAACTCGCCGGCGTCGAGAATCGGCTCGCGAATTAGCGAGCAAACAACGTCCGCGGCCAGCTCCAGCTTCGGGGCCGGCACCCGGGCCCAGTAGTGAACGATCTCCTGTCCCGTGGCTGCATTGAGGTGTCCGCCGACTCCCTCAGCGGCTTCACTGATCTCCCGAGCCGACGGCCAACTCCTGGTACCTTTGAAGAGCATGTGTTCGAGGTAGTGGGAGATTCCCGAGCTGGCGTCGCTCTCGTATCTAGAACCGGTAGCAAAGTAGATCGAGAACGAAATGGCCATGGTGTGTGGCAGCGTGACCGAAACGACCCGAAGTCCGTTGTCGAGAGTCGTCATCTCGTAAGAATCGACTGGACTTGCGGGAGCGACACTCATTATCGTCGCCTCTGAGGAGGAAGGTCTTGGTCGTAGTGCATCCAATAACTCTTTGCGCCGTGCTGGCTATGGTAGGAAGCGTACGAATGCGCTCTCTCAAGTGTCAATACAAACACCGCGCGGGCGCTTCCAACTTCGGAAAACCCGTTGTCGCTGCGCATTCTTAGCGTCGGCGATCCGAAGCTCCGCAGGCGCGCCGCGCCGGTCCGGAGCATCGGCGCTAGCGAGACCGAGCTGTTCGAGGCGATGATCTCGACCATGCGCCAGGCCAACGGCGTGGGACTAGCGGCTCCACAGGTCGGCGTGGGACTGCGGCTGGTGGTCATCGAAGTGCCGTCCGGCCACGAGTCGGACGACAATGAAGAATGGGACTGGGACTCGACCGAGATTTTCCGCCTGGTGAATCCGGTCATACTCGCACTCGACGAATACGAAGAGCTTACAGAGGGTTGTCTTTCCCTGCCCGGCTTCAGCACCTCAATTCCGCGAGCCAGACGCGTGGTCGCGGAGGCTGCGGGGATAGACGGGAAGCATTTCGAAATACACGCCCGCGGACTGCTTGCACAGGCTCTTCAGCACGAGATCGACCATCTCGATGGAACTCTCGTCAGCGACCGGGCGGGATCCGTTGGCGCGATGAAGCAGGTCATGCCCGACTGGGTGCCAAGCTCCGAAGCCAAGACTAAAAGGCGGTCCGAGACGACCGCAGATTCCGGCGACTAGTCCCAAGCCACAACGACCGGGCGGCGACGCGGCCGCAAGGCGACTCATTTCCTCCCAAGGAACGCGTCCTGTCAGTCTCCAGACCTCACCAATGTTCCCGATTGCCGCAGGGAGAAACGAAAACCCCACGCGCTTTCCGCCAGTCCGGCGGATCTTCTTGACTGATGCCAAACATTAAACGAACATAAGAATCTACCTAGCATCCTGAGGGACTGGTTTCATGGAACCTACGAGAATCCACTGGCACAAGCAGCGAATCTTCGCGTCCATCGGTCCAACCTGGACGGGGCGAGCTCTCATTCATAGCTAAGGTCAAACACAAGAGCGCCGCCGAGCACCTCGAAAGGGAGGTGCTTTTCTGTGCAGAAGACGCGCAAGCCGGGATGGGAGTCCGGCGAATCCGGGCGGAGGCGGGGCCGTAGCCATCAAGCCCCGAAATCGCCGGTCGGGATCTCTAAGTCGCTCGCACGACGGTCGTCTTCGAGGCTTCCTCGTGCCATCCCGGCGACCGCGAGTGCCGGACGATGAGAGCGAGCCAGAAGATATTGACCACAGGCAGCGAGAAGAACAGCCCCGCCAGGAATTCGCGAAACGCCAGGCGCGCTCTGCTGACGGGAAATCCACCCAGATCGGTGACGACCCGCAAGCCGGTGATCTTTCGTCCCGGCGTCGTCCTAAAGAGAAGGCTCATCAGGAAACGGAACGCGAGAATGTGGATGACTATCACATATAGCGATACGACCGCGAGGGTCCGCAGTAGATTGCGCATCAATGTTGGGTCCACCGGTTGGCTGACTTCCGGACTGAAGAGTAATGCCCCCCACAAACTCACAGCGGTTAAGACGACCCATGCGTCGATAGCAAGGGCGCCGATTCGGAGTCCCAGCCCCGCCCTCTCGCGCCCGGAATCGGTCCGTTTAGTTGCTTCCGCCGCTGGGCTCTCCGGGGTCGCAAATGGCCTGCGCGCGTCACGCCACGGGAGCGGCCGCGAGTCCGGCAACCCGGAATCGATGTTGCGCGGAGCCCTCGACCTTTGCGTGACGGCGGCGCCGGAGAGCCGCTCGCGCCAGCCAGGCTTCTTCGAATCCCGGAGGACAAGGACGATCCACGCCGCGTTCAACACCGGGATTGCAAAGAGAAGCAGAACAATCAGGTCCCTGAGCGCTATCAGACCTCGACTTGCAGGACGGCCGCCGGCGTTGGCGCCGATCAGCAGTCCGGTCAGCTTTCGACCTGGAGTAGTTCCAAAAAGGAGGCTCACCAGGAAGCGGAATACGAGCGTCACTAAGCCACCCCAGTACACGGCTAGGGCAAAGTCCGCGAACCACAAGTCGTCTAGCCGTTCTTGCCAGGATCTCATGGAGATAGCGTTTACCGGCGCGGTGTCGATCGCGGCCAAGCTGACAACCGTTAGCGTTAGGACTCCAATCCACCAATCGATAGCGAGCGCAGCGATTCGAAGGCTTGGCGACGCCCGTTCATGCCCCTCATCAAACTGCTCGTTTGCTTCGCCCACGGTCTAGTCCAGAGTCGTTACTTGCCACCGAGTATCACACGCCGCGCGCAAGCGTGAATCCAAGGAGCCTGAAAAGTGTCTCATCCTGATCCAATCCTGAATTCTCTCCCTACCTCCTCAGGTGACGCCAGTGTGAAGGATAAGCCCCCCCAGGACTCGGAAGGAACCGACGTAAGAATCGAGATAACGACGCCGAGGTTTCTCCCCGGTACGTACGAAGAATTCGCCTACGGCGAACTGACCCGACGCTTGGACGGAGTAGCTCGAGAGCTAGGCTTGAGTTCCTCTTCCGGTGGCGGCTCTGGAGATATATCCGAGGGTGTCTGGCGGGGCGTTGAAGTGGCCAGCGCTATCGTAAGTATCCCTGCGGACGTCATAGATGCAATGGGAGGACCGATAGCTATCAGCCAGGCGGCAATGGGATTCGGTACACCTATCGGCAAAGCAGTGACATATTTCGTCACTGGCGTCCATGCCGCCGATAGGTCCTTGAAAGCTCTCCTTTCACTACCACGAGTAGCCCGGGATCAACAGGAGCAACGGCCCGTCCCGGACTCGGAGCCGACGTATCCCTCATCGGCGCCGCGACTCCCGGCATTGGTTGAAAAGCTTGATATGGATCACCGGGCGTGGCTGGCACAGAAAGCAATGAACGACCGCGCGGACCTCCACAAATACATGCTGGATTTCGTGATGCCTTCGTATCAGCCCGGGGACTGGCAACAAGAGTTTCTCGATGACTCGGGTTTCGGCGGCGGTGGAATCGTGGCGAGCCAACTGCCGGGCGATCTGCGTGATCTAGGTTCGGCTTCAGGGCGGGTAACAGCCCACACCTGGCTGCTGGGGGACATGCTCGAACACGATCTGGTGCCCCCGCTGTCCGGGACCGTCGACTCCCTCAGGCCGGCGGATATCGCGTTCGGCGACATGGCCATGGGATTGGACGACCTGAAGTGGGTAACGGACGCCACCCTGGAAGGCTTGACCGTCAACGCGGCCGCGATGAGCGGAGCGGTGACGCCCTGGGCGGCGGGCGTCTCCAAGCTGGTGGAGCAACGTAGACATGAGCTCGAAGCCTACCGGCCCCTGCCCAGGCCGGTTCCGCGCCGCGACTCGCCTCCTGGCAGCGGCTCGTCCGGGGGCGGTCTGTCCTGGGACGAAGGCGTTGACCTCTATCAGAAGAGGTCCGGCGAGACGGCGGAAAACATAGCGTGGATCAGGCAACATCCCGATGACCAAGCCCAGACCGGCGCGAACGTGGAATGGACGTTTAGAGACATCGTGCGGGATGCGGTGAAGAAGTCAGGCGAGGATGCGTTATTCGCGATGGGAGGCGTGGTTCCCGGGGCGTTCGGGACTCCCGTGCCGGCGATAGTGCATGGCGGCGAGGAGATCGTGGGGCCGGGGAACGGAGGCGGCGTCCCGATAAACCTGGAGGTCCACGTGCACGGGACGGTGATATCCGAGGGCGACCTGGCCAAAAACGTCCGCGACGGACTGATGAGGCGCTTTGATTGAAGCGACTGTTTTCGGAACCCCAAACCGCATGAAGGCGGTCAGGTCGCACAAGCGCCTGAAACGACCTACCGCTAACGCGGCCTCCATGGCAATGCGACTAGGCCAGACGCTGGCCGGAATCCTCCGAGACTGCCGGGGGCAACGACACAACTCCATGCCGGCGGAGACGTAGACCGACGGACAAGTCGCGAGCGCGGCGCAAACCGGACCTACTCGATTTCGGCGCGGCTGGAGAAGCCGACTCCGGGCAGCTTACCGGTTGGCTTCTCGCACTATGTGGTCGAGCTCCGGCAGAAGGATATCCTCGAGCGCAAGCCGGACCGCCGCCGTGGACCCGGGTGTGCAAACCACCACCGACCCCTTGGCGGTTCCGCCCATCGCCCGGCTCAGCATCGCCGCCGGGCCGATCTCGTCCCAGCTAAATCGCCGGAAAGACTCGCCGTAGCCGTCGAGGACCTTCTCCATCAACGGCTTTATAGTCTCCACCGTCAGGTCTTTTTCGCTCAGCCCAGTGCCGCCGCAAAAGACGACGAACTTCGCTTTCTCTCCCACGAACTCGTGGAACTTACCGGCTATGGCTTCGGGGACGTTGGGCACGAGGGTACGCGCCACGACTTTGTGTCCGAACCGCGTGATCAGCCGCTCAGCCATGTCGCCGGATGTGTCGCCGCCCTGGCCTTCATAGCGGGAATCGCTAACCACGATGATCGCGCAGTCCAGCTCGCTATATTCCCCAGCCGCGTGCCGGTGCTCCTCAGTCGATTCCGAGCCAACTTGACGATGCGCGTGCTTTGCGGAATGAGATTCGGTAGACATCAGCTTCCCAGAGATACTAGATTCCGTTGGCCTGTTGATTCGTCGACCGGTTTGGGGACATAGCGTACCCGGCCATTCGGTCCTTGATCTGCCCGACGATCGAGAGCGCTTGGGCGTAGGGTCTTTGCCAGATGTTTCGACCGAAAATGAAACCCGTCGCTCCCGCCGCAAGCGAGACCTCGACGCGAGTCAGCAGCAGGCTATCGTCCACCTGCTCGCCGCCGGACATTATCACGAGAGTTCGGCCGGCGGACCGGACGACTTTCGCGACCGCCTCCTTCAAAGTCCATCGGGTCGAATCGTAAGGCTTCGGCGCCCCGGGGGTCGGGCCGACCATGCCGTCCGGCCCCACGGTCGGATAGTTAACCTTCACCACATCGGCGCCAAGTTCGGCGGCGACACGGGCCGCGTAGTCTATGGCGTAAAGGGAGTCCCTGCCCCCCTTTGCGTCAACATCGCTGCCGCGCGGATAAGCCCACACGACGACCGGCATACCGGCGCGCTCGGCTTCGAGCCTGACCTGAGAGAACGTCTCGAAGTCCTGTTCCTGCTGAGCCGACCCCACGTAGAGCGTATATCCGACGGCGTCCGCACCGAGCCGGACGGCGTCTTCGACCCTGGAAGTGAGGGGAGACCTGGGAGCGATCGACGGCGGGATTTCGGTCCGCCCATTAAGCTTCAAGATCAGAGGGACCGATCCGGCTATATCGCGCATGTATTTCGACGCAAGTCCGTACTGGAGCGCGATTCCCGAATAGCCTCCGGCACCCGCGAGTTTCGCCTCGTAGGCCGGGTCAAGGCTCTCCTCGTTCGCAAAGAAATCGCGGGGTCCATGCTCCAGGCCCTGGTCGACGGGCAAGATAAGCAGCATCCCCCCACCCGGCCCGTAGTCGTAGAGCATCCGGTGCAGGCGCGTTCGCTTCCCCAGACTCACGTCCATGTCGTCAAGGCTGGGGCGTGTCGACAGCAGGTTCGTAGACCGACGTTCCGCGGTTACCATCCTGCCCCTCCTAAACGTGCTTCACGACCACCATTAAACATTTCTACCGACCGACCGCGGCTACGTTGCGCGCCAGTGTGCATATTGCCGCCAGCACTTCGGACGTGGCCGTCGCGTCGCCAACCCTTACGCCCGCGGACACCTGATCTCCGTGAAAGTCACTTCCGCCCGTCGCAAGCAATCCGAATTTGCGGGCTACGCTTCGATACCTGTCCGTCACACTTGCCGGCTGGTTGGAACAGTATACTTCCAGCCCTTGCAATCCAGCCTCGATCATCTCCGGCAGCAGAGCGTCGAGGTCCAGCGCTCCGCCGTGAAAGTCGTACATGGGATGGGCCAGCGAGGTTGCCGCGCCGGCGTCGCGGAGCATCGTCACGGCCGCCGCGGGACCCATCTTCGACCGCCCGACATAGCCTGGGGCGTCGTTGCCGATCCATTTATCGAATGCCTCGTTCCAGCTTTGCACATATCCGGCTTCTATGATGGCCCGCGCTATGTGAGGTCGCCCTATGCGCGCGTCTCCGGCGATCTGCAGAACACGCTCCCAGGTGATGTGCAGCCCAAGTGAATTCAACTTGTCGACCATCTGCCGGGCGCGTCCCCTTCGTTCGTCTTTCGAATCGAACATGTGCCGTGCCAGTCCCTCACTGTTGGGGTCGGGGAAATAGCCGAGCACATGCACTTCTTGCTTCTTGCCAGCGGGCCCCACGAATTCCGTTGAAAGCTCGACGCCGGGCACTAGCAGGACCTCCAATTCGCTCGCCGCGGCTGCACCTTCGGGAATGCCGTCCATGGTGTCGTGATCGGTTATCGCAAGCGCCTCCAGGCCGGCCGCAGCGGCCATCGCAACAACCGTGGCCGGGCTTTCCGATCCGTCCGAGGCTGTCGTGTGCGTATGAAGGTCTGCGCCTTTCGCCATTACTCTCGGCCTCTAACTCTCAATACCTGACCATCCTCGTTCCGCGCTTGCACTGCTCACTAATTCCTCAAGAAACGGTTGCCGCCCATGGCCGGGGGGTTAGTCGAAATTGAACTTCAGAAAGATTATCAAGGAGAGCCGAGCGCCGCCCCAACCTGAATTTCATCGGCAGGCTCGAATTCAGGTAACTGCGTCCAGCGATCTCCGTCATAAAGCGTCCAAAGCAGGTCGTATCCGATCATGGGCACAATCACAGAGGGCTGCGAATCAGGACTGTATTCAAGAATCCCCGCTTGAAAATACTGACGTACGCGTCCCGACGTTCCACGATGCCAAACTAGCGTTCCGGCCGCTCCAGTATCGGGTCTTGCATCCGTTTTCGGATACCCGAAGCTCGCCTCGCCTCCGCGAGCCGAATAGAAGTCGAGAAAGCCCGTGAAGCTCCCGTCGACAGCGAAGTTCGAGATCTTATGCCCCCAGGGTCCCGACGCGACACCTGGATTGGGATTGAATATCTCAGGCTCAAAGCCCATGTCGGCGGCATAACCAGCCCCGCCCCCAATGATCTCCCAAGAGAGACGCCGCTGAAACTCGAAACTTCGAGTAGCCAGGTTGTACCGCCAGTCGATCGCGCCGCGCTGAAAATATTGTGTGAGCGTGCCAACCTGCTCCTCGAATACCTCTGAAAGCGGGTCCCCCCATCGCCGGGTGCCGCCGGTGTACCTGAAGAATCCCAGGAAATCTGCCAAGTGCGGCTCGCCATTACGCAGCAATCGTAGAGTCATCAAGTTATGCGAAGTCGACGCCACGTATTCGGAAGCCGTGACTGACGCAGGTCCAATGCTGAACTCGTGACCCACGCTGGGTTCGAAAATCGCTTCCGGCGAGGGAAGCGCCTCGAACGCCTTAACCGCGTGGTTTAGCTGATCCGCCACGTAGATTCGACCGTTTGGTCCAACCGCAAGGCCCTTCGGCCCCCGAAACTCGTCTTGCGCCGTGCCTCGGGAGCCCCACATTTGCAAGTGGCGTCCGTCGGGAGCGAAGACCTGCACGCGGTGATTGTCTGAATCGCTCACGTAGACTCGCCCCACGTGGTCAACGTCGATTCCGCGGGGACTGAGCAACTCACCCGGCTCGCTGCCGGTTTCTCCCCACTGTCGGAGAAATCCGCCCGCCGCGTTGAACACTTGAACGCGATCATGGAACGTGTCCGAAACGTAAACCAGTCCCGATTCGCTTACCGCGATGCCGCTGGGATTCCGAAACCGACCTTCGGCCGAGCCCGAGCCGCCCCATTCGAATTGCACAGCCCCGTCGGCATCGAACACTTGAATTCGATTGTTGAACGTATCGGCCACGTACACGTTCCCCCAAGCATCGACCGCCACGGCCTTGGGACCGTCCAGCCAGCCAGGCAACGATCCGCGTCCCTTGCCGAGCTCTCCCGCGAAATCTCCATCCACTGTCAAGACCTGTATGCGGTCATTCAAGGTGTCGGCTACGTAAACACGGTCATCCGGCGCTACGGCAAGGTCACGTGGATAACGGAACTCTCCACGCCCTTCACCCTCGCCACCCCACACTGCAAGCACGTTCCCACGACGGTCGAGCTTCTTGATTACGTGGTTCTCGGTATCCGCCACGTACACCGTGCCGCGCCGGTCCACATCGACGCCGCGAGGCCGGTCCAGACCGCCCGTGCGCCAAGCGACCTGCGGCGACTCCGCGCCCAGGGCCTGCCGGGCAGTTGAACCAAGCAATGTAAGCGCAAGTACCGCGGCAACGGTGATCAGCAGCCTTGCAACTGCCGCGCAACGAATATCCGCCCTCATGACCCGGTCCTAGCGCGGCGGCGGCGCGGGGCAGTAGACAGGCACGCCGCCTGGTTTGTCCGACACCGATTGCAACAAGGCCTGATCGACGAAGTCATGGATCTCGTCCAGATCAGGGCGCAGCAGATGAGCGCCATCCGTACCCGTTATGGTTTCCAACATATCGTTTTCGTCCGTAATCGCCTGTGAATGCAGTCGGCTGGACGGAATGGTCATCGCAAGCTCGGCAAACGAAGGCATACTCGCAACCGGAAAGTCCGTCTCAAACCACTCCCCAAGTCCCAGCAATAACTCCGGGATTCGCGGCACAATTTGTATCGAAACTGCCTTCTCACGAATCTGACGCACCAGCTGCTGCTGACGGCAGATTCGAGCAAAGTCGCCGCCCGGATCGAACTGCCGAGATCGGGCAAGCAGCAGAGCCTCACGTCCCGTCAACTCATGCCAGCCACTATCCAGTCGGAGACGGAGCTGTTCGCGAGTTTCGAGAAACTCGAATAGCTCGTCGAAGTCGCGGTCGACCCAGAACTCGATGCCACCAAGAAGGTCGATAGCCTCCGCGAATCCATTGAAGTTGACGGCGGCGAAGAAGTCGACTGGAAGACCAAGAATCTCCGAGACTTTCTGCTTCAGGACGTCGGGTCCCTCACGTTCATACACTCCGTTGAGCCTGTCCAAATATGTGTCACATTCGTCGATACACAGATCCCTGGGTATCGAAAGGAGCAATGCGGACTTGGTTCCCGGGTCGATGCTAGCCAGCATCATCACATCAGTATTCCCTTCGCGCGTGTCCTGCTTGTCGATGCCAAGCAGGAGAATGTTGATGCGCCCTTCGTCCTGCCAGTCGGGTACCAGCTTGAGGAGCGCTTCGCGGGCACTCCGCTTGAGTTTGCTCAATAATCCCGATTTGTCGTCGACTGACTCACTTGTGGGCGTAGTCTCTACTGCCGGGGTTGTGGGAGAGCTTGTAGGCGTGCTCGCGGATTGAGAAATGGGCGTATCCGTGGGGATCGGACTGGGCGTGCCCGTAGCAGTGACCGCAACTTGGGGCGTCGAAGATGGAGTCGGCGTCTCCGTTGGAGCCAGGGTCTCATCAGCCGTTGGCGCGGGTTGCGCCGACAGAGCGCCACCCCCATCTGGGCGTGGCGAATCTCCCGCGGTTGAGCCGCCCGGTGAACACGCGCCTATCGAGAGAATGCCCGCAGCCAGCAGGCACAGCGCCGCAATCCGCCGCAATCCGTCATTACCCATCTTCCAATGATGGTATAGCCATCGGCAAAACGCCGACGAAAATCCGCGTGAGGGTGGCGCCCGTCAACCAGGACATCTAGTCAGTTGCCCCGATAAGGAACCGGTATGGAGAGCCTTGCCGAGTCTTATCCGACTACAGGTGGATCATCGTGCCGGTGGACGCCGATTTGTAGACCGCGTCGGTAATGCGCTGTACCTCCAAACCGGCCTCCCCCGAAAGCTCGAGCTCTGATCTTCCTTCCGCCGCATCGACGAACCTCTCGATCAACGGCAGATCGTGGAGCTCGTCGGGAGGCACGATGAGATCCCGCTCGCCATCGCCGGACTGGATTACGATTCTTTCGCCTCTTATATCCGGCACCTGGATTCGTCCTTGAGTGCACATGACTTCGTAGTCGCCGCGCCCCGGGCTGACGCACCACAGCGACGAGAGGGTGGCCTGCACGCCAGACGTGTACTCGACGACCAGTGAGCACACGTCTTCCACGTCGCCATCGACAAAGCGTTGTTTGGCAAAACCTGCCACTCTCGCCGCCGGACCGGCCAGCGCTTGGAAGAGATCGAGACGGTGAGTGCCCACGTCAACCAGAGGACCGCCACCGCTCTGGGCAAAGTTGACACGCCAGTATTTAGGATGCGTCGGTGGCAAACTAAAAAGCGACGAGGCGTTGCCGTGCAGAGCGACCAGATCGCCCATTTCGCCCGAAGTCACGATTTCCCGCACTCTTAGATTGACCGGGATAAGTCGGTGGTAGTAGGCGATGCCCAATGTCAGGTTCCGCGCCGTGGCCGCGTCAACCATCGACTCCGCCTCGTCCGCTGACATCGCCATCGGTTTCTCGACAAGCACGTGGAGTCCGCGAGACAAGGCTTCCAGTGTCTGTGGCGCATGCAAGTCGACGGGGGTTGCGACATACACGGCATCGAATTGCCCCCATTCGAGCATGTCCTTGTAGTCCGTGAAAGTGTCAGCGACGCCGAACTTCCGCCCGTACTTATCGAGCTCCGCTGCAGACCGGCGGCAGATAGCCGCAAGCTCGCTGCCCTGATGCTTCAGAATCGCGGGGGCAACAGCCCTGTCGGCGATCTCGCCAAATCCCGCAATCGCCCAGCGCAGAGCTTCAGCCTCCGATGCCGGAAGTAAAGCGAGGCACGACGCATTTCGACGAGCTGTGCCCAGACATCATGTCCGGCCAGAGCAGAATCACAGTCAAATCGTCAAGTCTTCTCTACGGCTTCGTAGATCCACTCATGACCGTTTTCGCGAAGAAAGTCCTCGGCAGCTAGCGGTCCCCACGTCCCCGGAGGATATAGAGCGAGTGGCTGGCTATCGGCGGCCGCCCATGCCTTTGTGATCGGATCGGTCAATTGCCAAGCCAACTCTATTTCGTCGCTCCTGGTAAACAGCGACGCGTCGCCCTCGATAGCGTCCAAGAGCAGTCGTTCGTAAGCGTCGGGAATGCGCACGCCCTCCATACCCGAGCTATAGCTGAAGTCCATGTGGACCGACCTTACGTTTCGATCCGAGTCTGGCACCTTGGTCTCGAACTTCAGATGAACACCCTCGTCCGGCTGGATGCGGAGGACCAGGGTATTGGGCCTGATAGTGGCCCCGACGCTTGATTCAAACAAAATATGCGGCGGGCTTTGAAACTGGACCGCGATCTCGGTAACGCGTTCGTTCAGGGCCTTTCCCGACCGCACGTAGAAAGGCACATCCCGCCAGCGCCAGTTGTCGATCAACAACCGCGCAGCGCAGTAAGTCGCAGTTTTGGAGTTGGGCGCGACGTCTAATTCATCTCGGTAACCGCGGTACTGTCCGCAGACTGTAAACAGGGAGGCGTCGTGGATCGAAATGGGACGCACCGCCTGCAAGACCTTGACCTTTTCGTTCCTGAGAGCGTCCGCATCGGACGTGGCCGGCGGCTCCATCGCCACGAGCGTCAGGAGTTGCAGCAGGTGGTTCTGGAACATGTCACGCAGCACGCCTGACGACTCGTAGTAACCGCCGCGGTGGCCGATGCCTTCGGCCTCGGCCACGGTAATCTGCACCTGCTCGACGAAATTTCGATTCCAGACCGGTTCGAAGATCGCGTTTGCAAACCGGAAGAACAATATGTTCTGAACAGTGTCCTTGCCCAGATAGTGGTCGATCCGGTAGACCTGTCGCTCATTGAAGACGGAATGCACACCCTCGTTCAGCGCCTGAGCTGACTCGAGGTCGCTGCCGAACGGCTTCTCGATGACCACTCGCCGCCAGCCTGACCGCTCCTGAGCCATACCGAGCTCGCCGAGATGCGAAACGCTAACAGGGTAGAAGCGCGGAGCGGTCGCGAGATAGTAGACGCGGTTCGACTCTTCGCCGTCCTCCAACTCCGACAGACGCTCATCCAGCGCCCGTACGTCGTCGATCTTCGTCAAGTCGCCTGGAACGTAGTGGAGGCAAGACGCAAACGCGGCCCATTCCGGAGAATCGGATTCGGCAACGGCCTCGCGCATCCGGGCCTGAAAATCCAAATCGGTCATTTTGCTTCGCGCGAATCCGACTATCCTGACGCCTCCGGGAAGGCGTCCCTTGCGATACAGGCTGAAAAGCGAAGGCACAAGCTTGCGGCGCGTGAGGTCTCCCGAAGCTCCGAAAATCACCACGGTCGCGCCGGCCGGCATCAGTCCTGCTTTCTCGTCTTAACGGCGTGACCGCCGAACTGATTGCGCAAGGCCGCGAGCATACGGTCCGAGAAGGGCGAAGGATCTCGCGACCGGAATCGGCGCAATAGCGAGAGAGTAATCACGGGAGCGGCGCTATCCAGATCAACCGCCTCCAACACGGTCCAGCGCCCCTCTCCAGAGTCCTCGACATAGGCTTCCAGCCCGCTGAGATCGTGGTCGTCGTCAAGCGCGGCGACCGCGAGGTCTAGCAGCCATGACGAAACCACGCTGCCGTGCTGCCATATCCTACCCACGGCGGCCAGGTCGAGACCGAGGTCCGTCTTCTTGTGCATTATCTCGAAGCCTTCGGCCATGGCCTGCATCATGCCGTACTCGATGCCGTTGTGGACCATTTTGGTGAAGTGGCCGGCTCCGGTCGGCCCAACGTAGCCGTATCCGCGGTCCGCACCCGGCGCCAGCGTCTGAAAGACCTGCTCGATATGATCGAAAGCGCTCCGGTCGCCACCGATCATCATGCTGTATCCGCGTTCCAGCCCCCAGATGCCACCGCTCGTCCCTACGTCCAGGAAACGGAGCCCCTGCGATGACAGAGCCTCGCCTCTCCTTATGCTGTCCTTGTAGTTGGAGTTACCGCCATCGATGACGATGTCCCCGGTTTCCAGCAACGGAGTCACAGAGTCGAGAGCAGCGTCGGTCACCGCGCCAGCGGGCACCATCAACCAGACCGTGCGGGGCGAATCGAGTTTGCCGACCAGGTCTTCGATCGAAGACGCCCCGACGGCGCCTTCCCCGGCAAGCTCCGCGATCGGCCCGGGACTACGATTGGAAACCACCACTTCGATCCCGCCGCGGATAAGGCGTCTCGCCATGTTCGCGCCCATGCGGCCCAGTCCGTAAATACCAATGTTCAAGTCGCAAGACCTCCCACTAGCCGTTCAAATATCACGCACCCGGTGAAGCTGCTCCAATCCGATTCGGCAGCTTCGAGGCTAAATCCCTTCCGACAAGCTGAGCAACCGCGCCGGATAGTCGCCCGACAACTCCACCCGGGCGACCCGCAATCCCCGGTGATTCAGAACCTGAAAGTCGCCGGCGGACTGAGCCGCGACGAGAACGTCGAATCCGTAGGACTCTCCCGGAATCGGCACACTCTCATAATCGGCCCCGACTATTTGCAGGAATAGCCCATTTTGTTTGCCACCCTTGTGTAGCTGGCCGGTGGAGTGGAGAAATCTCGGTCCATAGCCGAGAGTGCTGGGCAGGCGATGGCGTTCTAGGAGCGCTCGCCGCAATCCCGCGACCGCCGCATCCATTTCCGACGACTCGTCCAGATAGACCATGATCGCGACGTAATCGCCAGCATTCGCCTCATCTACCAAGCTGCCGAGTGTGTGACCGGATTTCAGATCGGGGAGCCGGCCCGTCGATTCATATTCGCTGAGAAGGAGGACGGTACTGTCTTTGCTGCCCTGAACGTTCGGCTGGTTGAAAGGATGGATGCCCAGCAGCATCCCCGCTACGGCCGTCGCGAACTCCCAGCGATAGAACGACGCTCCGAGGTCGTAGAGGTCCGCCAGATTCTCTCTCAAGACCGGATGGCCCACCGATTCGAGCTCGGCCATATGCACGTCGGTAGCCGCGTTGTCATCGCCATCCAAGCGAAGATATGCGAACAGGCGATCATCCCCGTACGACTCCGCGCCAGCCATCGGCTCCATGGCTATGGGCAGTATTCCCCGGCCGTCCTTTCCAGTGCTCTCGGCAATGAGCTGCTCGGCCCACAGTCCAAAGCGTTCGAGCGCGGGGGATGTAATGAAGGTCAACTTGTCGCGGCCCTCTCCGTACCACCCCCCAAGCGCCGCGCCCAGCAACGTCCCGGGGTTCTCATCAATCGCCACGTCCGGTGCGCATTCTCCCGCCATCGACTCGCCACGCTTCAGCAGCTTCCGTATATCAAGACCGATCAGCGCCGCGGGCACTATGCCGAAGTCAGTCAAGGCCGAATACCTGCCTCCGACGTCCGCAGCGGCGCGGAAGACATGCCGGAATCCCATCTCGCCGGCGAGACTCTCTAACGGCGTCCCGGGATCAGTGATAGCCGCAAAGCTGGCGCCGACATCCGCCACCACCGTGCCAGCAACGACCTCGTGAAAGTAGTGGAGAAAGCTCAATGGTTCGGTGGTGGTGCCCGACTTGCTGGACACGATGAACAAGGTCCGCGCGGGGTCTATGGCGCGCGCAACGCGCTCGACAGTCGCGGGCACGGTCGAATCCAAAACCACCAACTCGGGAAAACCTGGAGCGCTGCCAAAGCTGGCCCTAAGGACCTCGGGGCAGAGGCTGCTGCCGCCCATGCCCAGCACCACGACGTGCCGGATTCCGTCGTCGCGGACTTGGTCGGCAAATGCGGCAATGGCGTCCGCCTCACCAAGCATTTCCGATGGCGCGTCAAGCCAGCCGAGCCTGTCGACAAACTCGCTCTGATCCTCGCCATCGTCGCGCCATACTGTCGGGTCCTTGTCCCAGATGCGCGAGACGATTAGGTCGCTGGAAAGCCGGTCGAGCGCCCGCCTAATCGGAGGAGCTAACCCATTTTGAGACAAGCTATGAAGCTGCCGCAGCTGTCAGCCGGGCGCTCTTCTTACCCACGTCAGACAGCAGCAGGTCGTATGAATCGGCAAACGCCTTGACGCCGTCGATCGTGAGCTGGTCGGTGATTTCCTTGAACGAAATCCCCGCCGACTCGATGCGGTGGATTATTTCCGGCGCACCATCCAGACCCTCTTCCAGAGTCAGCCTTGTGTCGCCGTGGTCATTCCACGCTTCGATGGTGTCCAGGGGCATGGTGTTGACGGTATTGGGAGCAATCAGCTCCTGAACGTAGAGAACGTCGCTGTAAGCCGGGTTCTTGGTGCTGGTGCTGGCCCACAGGCAGCGCTGTTCTTTCGCGCCCTTGGCTCTTAGGGCCTGGAAGCGGGAGCCACCGAAAATATCCAAGTAGCGAGAATAGGCGATCCTCGCGTTGGCTACTGCTGCTTGTCCAAGCAAGTCGGCCAGACCGGTCTGGCCGCCATCTATAAGACTTTGCAGAGCCGTGTCAGCCGACGTGTCAACCCGGCTCACGAAGAAAGACGCCACCGAGGCCACCGAGCCGACGTCTCCACCGGACTTGTCGTAGGCTTCCAAACCGTCGATATAGGCGTTGGCCACGTCTACGTATGCGTCTACCGCGAACAGCAGAGTGACGTTGATGTTCAGTCCTTCAGCCACGAGCGACCGAAACGCCGGCACGCCTTCCGGCGTCCCCGGCACCTTGATCATCACATTGGGACGGTCGATAAGGTCCCAAAGACGCCTGGCTTCACCAATGGTCTCGGCCGTCATGTGCGCCAGGTGGGGTGAGACCTCGAAGCTAACGAATCCGTCAGCACCGCCTGCGGCGTCATAGACAGGCCGCATGAGGTCGCAAGCCGCCCGAATGTCGTCCAGCGCGACCGACTCGAAAACCGCCTCTGCGCTCAACCCACGATCAGCGAGCGCAGTGAGGTCATCGTCATAGTCGGAGCTCGCATCGATGGCTTTCTGGAATATGGTGGGGTTGGAAGTGAGACCGGTAACGCCCGCGTCCCGGAGCCGCTCCAGCTCACTCGAGGTAATCATCCCCCGGCTTATCTGGTCTATCCAGACCGATTGCCCCAGGCTTCCAAGCTTATGAATGGGGGTAGTCGACATTGTCCTAGCTCCTTTCAAACCGGTTAGAGGAATATCACCACTGCTAGCGGTCGGGCTGTCATTCGAGATCGGCGACCTTGCTCAACCGGCGCACGAAACGCTCCTCGCCCGTAAACGAAGCCTTCAGGAAGGCGTCGACCAGCTCGCGGGCCAACTCCGTTCCTACGATCTTCGATCCGAGGCAAAGCACGTTCATATCATCATGCTCGACTCCCTGATGCGCCGAGTAAATGTCGTGGCAGACAGAGGCCCGCACGCCCCGCAGCTTGGACGCTGCGATGCTGGCGCCAACGCCGCTGCCGCAAATGAGGATGCCCCGATCCGCCGTGCCTTCCTGGATGGCTTTGCCCACGACAACCGCGAAGTCCGGATAGTCATCGGCGGGGTCAAACTTATACGGCCCCGCGTCGATAACCTCGAAGCCTCGTTCCCCAAGAGACCGGAGGAACATGTTCTTGTAATCGAAACCGTGGTGGTCTCCGCCTATCGCAATGCGCAGCTTAGAGCCGCCGGCCTGTGAATCACCCACTATGCGTCACCGGCATTTCAACGCGATCTCCGCCCGTACTCGGTGGTGGCAACCAAGACCTCCATGATTATCACCATCATCGTAAACCCTTTACGGGGTCCAGCGCGCCCAACCTCTCTTCCCGCATCCATTGCGTCTTTCGGTTTGGCGAAGCCGATCAACGCTCTAGTACATGTGAATTCCACCACATATATTGATCGACTGCCCGGTCATATAGTCGGAATCGGATGATGCCAGATAGCTCACGAGGCCGACGATGTCCTCGGGAGTCTCTTGCCGACCCAGCGCAACGGTGGCGAGCGCCTGCTCGAGTGCGGTGCCCGTTGGACCGCCGAGGACCTCGGACATTTCAACGTCGATTCCGGCCCACATGCGAGTATCGACGATTCCCGGACAGTAGGCATTGACCGTTATTCCGTGGGGGGCAAGCTCACGGGCGAACGCCTGAGTAAGCCCGACGACCGCAAACTTGCTGGCGGCGTAAGCGCTCTGAAACGAGCCGCCGCGGTGCCCCGACACGGATGCCGCGTTGATGATCTTGCCCGATCCTTTCTGGACCATGTGCCTCGCAGCCTCACGGCCGCACAAGAACACGCCGCGAACGTTCACTCGCATGATTCTGTCAAAGTCCTCAATAGAGGCATCGAGAATCTTCATAACTTTATGAATGCCCGCGTTGGCGATCATTATGTCCAGTTTGCCGAACTCCGCTACCGCCAGTTCGACCATCGCCGCAACCGCAGCCTCGTCGGTTACGTCGGCATAGTTGACGACGGCCCTCACGCCCCGCTTGCGAACCTCGGCGGCAGTCTCTTCGGCCGGAGCCGGGTCGAGATCGTTTATGACCAGATCGGCGCCATCCTCCGCCAGCCGGATGGCAATGGCGCGACCGATCCCGCGTCCAGCACCAGTAATCAGAGCGCTCCGGCCCGTCAAGTCGGCCATCTCATTTCCTCCAGTGAGGTTGTAAATTGGAATCTCTTAACAACGATAGCCGTCCACAGCGCATTGGTCGGCAAATGGCCCGTATTGTTCAATTCGACTAGGCGGAAGATGCTGTGTCGCCGCAAGTTTGAAGCGCGGCTGCAGCTAAGCTTGCGAGTCGCATTCAGCTCGCAGGCGTTTGACAGCCTTATCCCAAATCCCGACCATACATAGGTCTCGCGACAAGCCGCCAGACGCTTCGATCGAAAGGCGCTCCATAGGTACTCCCGCCGGAAAATCCGCCCGCGCGTCCCGCGCCGGGGAGTCTTTGGCGGCCGCCACCGGCCCCTCAGGTGCGAGCCGGGTGCGTGCGGTCAGCACCCGCCGATCTGCGTTATCAGCCGGGTTGCGCCGCCGGGCGCTCGAAATGTTCCCTGCGATTCAGGTGTCGGGCTTTCGTACGATGCTGCAAGGCAGCGTGGGCGTTTCGGCGGCGTTTTGGATGCAGATGACCATCGAGGGCTGGCTCATCTACGAGCTAACCCGGTCGCCGTTGTTCCTGAGCATGGCGGCAGTCTGCAGGTCTGTGCCGATGCTCCTTCTCTCGCCGCTCGCCGGGGTCCTTGCCGACAGGATCGACAGAAAGCGAATGCTGATTGCCACTCAAGGCTTCGCAGCCACCCTCGCGTTCTTGATGGCCACGCTCGTCTTCAGCGATCTGATTCGCCCCTGGCACCTTCTCGCCTCTGCCGGGATAATGGGAATCGTGATCGCCGCCAGCGTTCCTTCCCGCTACGGCCTGACCGCCCTGGTCGTTCCGAAGGCCTATCTGGCTAACGCCACCGCGCTCCATGCGACAACCTCCGGCGGGTCCCGAATCCTGGGACCGCAGATCGCCGGAATGCTGATAGCCGCGGTCGGAGCTGGAGCCTCCTACCTGTTTCAAGCCGCAACGTTCATTTGGGCGCTATTCAACTTCCGCCGCGTTCCCACCACCCCGGTCAGGCGTCCACGATCATCGGAGAGCTTCCTCCAGAATCTGCGAAGCGGAGCTCTCATGGCGATCCGCGACCCCCGACTTCGCGGCGTCTACCTCGTAGGACTCCTCTACGCGGCGTTCATCTATCCCTATGCGCAGTTTCTGCCCGCCATCGCCAGCGACGTCCTGAAGATCGGCGCGGCGGGCTTGGGAATGCTGATGGCGGCCAACGGAATCGGGGGAGTCGTGGGCGCTTTCATAGCCGCTGCGGCTTCGGGCTTTCGAAGACGCGGCCTCGTACTGCTGGCGAGCGGCCTGACGACTTCGACGGGAGTGCTCTTCTTCTCGCTGTCCAACACCCTTTGGCTGTCGTTGGCTTGTCTTATGCTCGCCGGAATGGGAGGGGGCTTGATAATTGCCACCAGCTCGGCCATCACCCAGCTAATCGTTCCAGATGAATTCCGAGGGCGTATGAGCTCGCTTCAACTGGTGATTTGGGGAACGATGCCGGTCGGCACCGTTCCGCTCGGAGCAATCGCCACCGCCGCCGGCGCGCCGACCGCTTTGACGGTTTCGGGCGCCGTTGGTTTGTGTCTGGTCGCTCTCGCCATAGCCGGCCTCCCCAACGTTCGGCGGCTGCAATGTTGAGTTATGCGTAATGACGAGGATTTGCCGGTCGCCGTGGTGAAACATGTTCTCTCGCGGGCGAGTGGAATTAACACGTGTTGGGGAGGCGCAAAGCCAGGATGGCTAGTTTCGAGCCTTGCTAATGAGTTCTGGCGGGACGCCCTATTAGCTAGCGGTGACTAATTACGCTTGACGAGACTCTGAGCCTAGGCGTCGCGTCCCAAGCCGCATCGCCGTTCAAAATCCTAGGCACGATCCAGAAGCCGTGACGCGCCGCCAGCGAGTTCACTAGCTCCAGCGCCATAAACGCCATCTTCTCGGAAGACGTGGGATCGGCGGGAGCGATCCACAAATAGGCGTCCTCTTCGTCGACTTTGTCCAGGTCGACCGTCACCCTGGAACCCGGCCAGGTGCTGGTCAGCTCGCCCGCAATGCGCTGCGCGATCCGGCGCACCTCATTACGTCCGCCATAAGTGCCGCGCGGTCTCTTTCGGGTCAACTGACCGTCCTTTCGAAACTTGTCACGGCGTTGTGAGCATTTCCACCAACCTGAGTTGGTCGCCCAAACCAATGATACTCGACACGACCGTTCTCACAGGGTAACGGCGATTCTATCACTGCGAATGCCAAAACTGTCTAGACGGTTACTGGCGTTCGAAGATCTCCACCTCATGGCCACTCAGGTCGCTTCCGCGCTACGAATCTTCATTTCGGCAGCGTTCGCAGACCCCCATGACTTCGATTCGCTCGGAAACAAACCGGAATCCGGTGGCATCCTCGACGGCCGCGCGCTGCGCAGCATCCAAGTTGAGCTGGAATTCCATGATGTCGCCGCAACCCCGGCAAATGATGTGCTGGTGCCCCGGCTTGTCGACGACCGGCTCGAAATGCGCATGCTCCTCGTCGAATCGATGATCCTGAACGAGCCCCGCCGACTTCAGCAGCGCCAGGGTTCGATACACAGTTGACAGACTGATTCTGGGATCGATCGTTCGCGCTCGACGGTATATCTCATCCGCGTCGGGATGGGACCGCTCCTCATCCATTATCGAAGCCACGAGCTTACGCTGCGCGGTTATCCGTACGCCTGATTCTAGGAGGGCCCTGAGCACGCCTCCGGTCTTGGTTTCGGAGCTCAAGTCAGTCCTTTCACATTAGCCTGCCGCTTAGATCGTAACGCGCCTCCACGCGTCCGCCCCTAGCATAAACCGGGAACTCCTCCCTCGGTCATCGACTTGCGGCTAGGGGTAGAGTCCCCGAACACTCGCAGCCTCCGCTACCCTACCGATCGCCAGCATGTAAGCGGCCGTCCGCAGGTCACAATCTTCCTGAATATGCAGGTCCCAAACCTCGCCGAACGCCCTTCGCATCATACTTGCCAGCCGCTCGCTGATCTGACTGTGGGTCCAAAAGAACCCCTGCAAGTCCTGCACCCACTCGAAGTACGACACGCCAACGCCTCCGGCATTGGCCAGAATATCCGGCGCAATGACGCTCCCGGCGTCGAGCAGAATCTCTTCACCACGTGGCGTGACGGGGCCGTTGGCGCCCTCGGCGACCAGCTTTGCCCTAACCGACCCGGCGTTGCGGCTGGTTATCTGTCCTTCTATAGCAGCGGGGACGAGTATGTCGACGTCCAGCGTGAGCAACTCCGAGTTGGTAATTGCATCCACGCCGGGCATGTCTCCCAAAGGCATGAGTTCCCCGACGGCAGCTCGCACTCTATCGGCGTCCAATCCACGGCTGTTAAACGCACCCCCCGACCGGTCGCTGACCGCCACCACGCGGGCACCGACTTCAGTAAGGAACTCGATAGCTCCCATGCCCACGTTGCCAGCACCCTGGACGGCCACGGTGGCTCCCTCCAGGTTGATTCCCAGCTTCGCGGCAGCCTCGACGATCACGCGGACCAGTCCCGCGGAAGTTGCCGTCAAGCGCCCGCGCGAGCCGCCGATGCTAACGGGCTTTCCAGTTACCACGGCCGGAATCGAATATCCGTGATGCATGCTGATGGTGTCCATGATCCACGCCATCACCTGCGAGTTGGTGCCCATGTCGGGAGCGGGGATGTCGCTTTCCGGTCCAATCAACACCGCGATTTCAGTTGCATATCGCCTCGTCAGATTTTCCAGTTCCCTGCGTGAGAGTGCTCGCGGCTCCACCTGAACGCCGCCCTTGGCACCTCCGAATGGAAGGTCCACAACAGCGCACTTCCACGTCATCAACATCGCCAGCGCCCGCACTTCATCCAGCGACACCGACGAGCTGTATCTAATCCCACCCTTGGCCGGCCCCCGGTGCACGTTGTGCTGAACGCGATAGCCCCTGAACATGCTGACGGTGCCGTCGTCCATCTCGACCGGGAAGTTCACGGTGAGCTCCCGCCGGGGCTTTCGGAGCATGGAACGCAGCCGGTCATCCAGGCGGAGACGTTCGGCGGCGGTGTCGAATTGATAGAGAGCGGCGTCGAAGGGGTTTTGTTCAGTCGAGTGACTAGTCTCGGAACTGACGACGGTCGTCATTGCTTAGGCTCCTTTGCCTTGTGCACGATTCCGTACTCAATTCTAGCGAGATTTCAAGCCACTTAACTAGACCGGGCCACCTCCGCTCTCAACCAGCGCAACCCCGCACATGGTCTGGGGCTCGCGCGCTCAACCCAACTCGGCGGCGATCAGCTCGTTTACGCGGGCAGGATTTGCGCGTCCCCTGGTTGCCCTCATCACCTGACCGACCAAGAAACCTGCCGCCTGCGTTTTTCCCGCCTGAAAGTCGGCGACTGCCTTCGGATTTTCCTGAATTGCCTTCCGGACCGCCTGCCGTATCTCATCCTGATCGGTTATCTGTTCGCCTTGCTGGGCCACGATGTCCGCAGCGCTACGGCCAGTCTCAAACATGGTCCGGAATATGTCCCGCGCCATCTTTCCGCTTACGCGGTTTGAGTCCTCGAGTTTCAAAAGCTCAATCAAGTCTCCCGGCCCAACCGGAGACTCGGACGGGCTTGCGCCGGCGTCACCGAGCGCCTTGACCAGATCCCGAGTAATCCAGTTGGCGACCCTTTGGGGATCGCCGTAACCGGCCGTGGCTTTTTCGAAATACCTGAGCAACTCCCGATTGTTGATCAGCTGACGAGCGTCGTCCGCTCGAATGCCGACTGTCTCGATCAGGCGAGTTTCCAGCACAGACGGCAACTCGGGCATGCGGGCCGCGATGTCGTCCACCCAAGCCTTGTCGAGCACCAGCGGCGGCAGGTCAGGCTCCGCGAAATACCTGTAGTCGTGTGCGTATTCCTTGGTACGCTGCGAGACGGTAGTACCCGAAGCCTCATGCCAGCCGCGCGTTTCCTGCTCCGGCGGGCCTTCGCCAGATTCCCATACCGCTATCTGACGCTCCTCCTCAAACTCCAGCGCCCGGTATACCGACCTGAAGGAGTTCATGTTCTTCACTTCCACCTTGGAGTTGCCGATCTCTCCGTCTCGCGGCCAAACCGAGATATTGGCGTCGCAACGAAAGGCCCCTTCCTGCATGTTCGCCGTCGAAACGTCAAGATAGACAAGGATGTTCCGAAGGCTCATCAAGTACTCGCGGGCCTCCGCCGCAGTCTTCATGTCCGGCTCGCTCACGATCTCCATAAGGGGCGCACCGGACCGGTTCACGTCGAGCAGGCTGTAGTCCTCTCCCGTTTCATCCCTTCCATGAATCATCCGGGCCGTGTCTTCTTCGAGGTGCACGCGGGTTATGCCGAGTCTTCGATTGATTCCGTCAACCGTCACGTCGAGGTGGCCGCCAACGCAAAACGGGAGGTCGTATTGCGATATCTGATACCACTTCATTAGATCGGGATACGCATAGTTTTTCCGGTCGAACTTCGCGTGCGAGGGAATGCGGCAGTTGAGCGCCAGACCAGTGAGGATCGTCATTTCGACGGCCTGCTCGTTTATCACCGGCAGCACGCCAGGCATTCCCAGGCAGATTGGGCATACAACGGTGTTCGGCGGCGCGTCGGCATACCTTGACGAGCATGCACAGAACATCTTGCTCTCGGTCAGAAGCTGGGCGTGAACCTCCAGGCCGATGACGACCTGGTATCCGCCGTTGGCTCGCGCCGCCATTACGAAGTCAAACCGCCTTTCGGGCAGTCGCCGATTCAACGCCGGCAAGCTGCTCGTACGCATAGGCCGCGCGCAGCAAGACCGTTTCCCCCAGCGGTGGAGCCATGAACTGAAGACCCACCGGCAGTCCTTCTGAAAAGCCACACGGTACCGAGATTCCGGGTATCCCGGCTATCGGCCCCGGCAGCGTCATGACATCGGACAGGTACATCGAAATCGGATCATCGACCTTTTCTCCGACCGGGAAGGCCACTGTCGGCGATGTTGGCGTGGCGATCAAATCCACCGACTCGAAGGCGCGGTCGAAGTCTCGCTTGATAAGAGTTCGCACCTTCTGCGCCCGCAGATAGTAGGCGTCGTAGTAGCCGCTTGAGAGGGCGAAAGTTCCCAACATGATTCGCCGCTTTACCTCCGCTCCGAAGCCGGTCCCTCTACTGTTCATCATCAGCTCTTCGACGCCATCCGAATCCGGATCGAAATATCCATACTTGACGCCGTTGTAGCGCGCCAGATTCGCGCTTGCTTCGGCGGGCGCTATCACATAGTAGGTGGCCAGCGCGTACTCGGTATGCGGAAGCGAGATATCGACAATTTCCATTCCCGCTTCCGTCAGCCGGTCTATCGCTTCCAACACCACTCCGCGCACGCCTTCGTCGACTCCAGCCGCCATGTATTCGCGCGGCAATCCGACTTTCAGACCGGCAACGTCGGCGTGGAGAGATGATTCGTAATCGGGAACCTCAGCCCGGAGGGATGTGGAATCGAGCGCATCGTGACCCGAAATTGCCTGCATAAGAATCGCGCAATCTTTCACATCTTTGGTAATCGGCCCGATCTGATCCAGCGACGAGGCGAACGCCACCAAGCCGTAGCGCGAGACGCGTCCATACGTCGGTCTCATGCCCACCACGCCGCATAGCGCGGCAGGCTGCCGCACAGAGCCGCCGGTATCGCTGCCCAACGCGGCGATGCACTCATCGGCGGCCACGGCCGCGGCCGACCCTCCGCTGGAGCCGCCCGGAACTCGGTCGAGATCCCAAGGATTGAACGTAGGGAAGAAGCCGGAGTTCTCGGTCGACGACCCCATCGCGAATTCGTCCATGTTGGTCTTACCGACCGTCACCGCACCGGCGTCGCGAAGCATACCTACGACCGTTGCATCGAACGGAGGAACGAAGTTGCCGAGTATCTTGCTGCCGCACGTAGTCTTGACGTTGCGCGTCGAGAGAACGTCCTTGAGCGCCAGCGGTACGCCGCACAGCCTTGGAGCATCGGGATGTTTGAGGCGCTCGTCGGCTTCCGCCGCCTGCCGCATCGCCAAGTCGGGCGTCAACGTTATGTAGGCCCGGACCCTCGCATCGACGCCGTCGATGCGGTCCAGCACGGCGCGAGTGAGCTCAACCGACGAGATTTGCCCGCTGCGCAGCCGCCCAGACGCCTCGTGGACGGTCAGGCTACATAGTTCGTCGATTGCCGGGCCTCACTTCTTCAAAACGCCTTAAGGACCGCCGGAACTCGAATGTAGTCACCTCGAGTCCTGGGCGCGTTCGCCAAGACGTCGTCCTTCGGCAAGCAGTCTCCGACGGCATCCTCGCGCATGTTGTTTTCGATAGGAATAACCTGCGCCGTCGGGGGAAGCGCGCTCGTGTCCAGCTCGGATAAGGCCCGAAAGTGCTCAAGGGTCTTGGACAGCTCCACGCGCATTTTGTCCTTCTCTTCGTCCGAGAGAGTCAGACGGGCGAGCTGAGAAACGTGTTCGACTACTTCAGGATCGAGCATCAATACAACCTGTGTCTCATCCGACGCGCCGACTGTGGATCGATACGTCAGTCAGATAGCGAGTCCCATGACCATATGCGCGAAGTATAAGAGACACACGCCGCTGCGATGCCCAGGCGGTTGGCATCGCTTAAACAGCCGCGTCGGAGACTCCTATAGAATCTTCACCGGCCTCCGACCGCACCATAGCGGTGCGTCCACGCGATCGTAGACACCCTGCCTAGACCTGTATTTATAGTTTCCGTCGCATTGGCGATATCCCTCCTGGGTGACGCGATGCTGTACGCCGTGCTGCCAGCGAAAGCGGCGTCGATGGGCATACCCATCGCGCTTGTAGGAGTCTTGCTGAGCGTGAACCGGTGGGTCAGGATCGCCACGAACTTCGGCGCCGCCGGAGCGTTTGCCCGGTGGGGTGCGCGCCGCAGCATGATCACGGGTTCGTCACTGGCGATCGGGTCGACGCTCAGTTACGGAGTGTTTCCATTCTTCGCGGCCATGCTGCCAGCGAGGCTTGCCTGGGGCACGGCATTCTCGTTGCTGAGGCTAGGCGCGTACAACGCCGTGCTCGCCACCTCGACCGAGCGTAACCGTGGACGTGTCATGGGCATGTTCCAGTCGATCACGTGGCTTGGGAGCATGACCGGAGCACTAGTGGGAGGAATTCTCACCGAGTCGGTGGGATTCCGCACGACAGCAATAGCGTTCGGGCTTGCCGGCTTCCTCTCTCTGGCTTTGTCGAGCCGGGTCGGCAAAAGCCTCGACAGCCTCGGCGACTCTCCGAACAGAAGAGTCGATATTCGCGAGATAGCCGCCCTTCTAAAGTGGTCGCCGGAGTTCCGCGTCATTTTCGTAACCCTGGTAGGGTCCCTCGCCGGCACGGGAGTCGTGGTCCCTACAATCGGCCTGCTTTTGTTTACGACCTACGGCGATTCGGTGGACGTGTTTGGGATGATGACCGGCGTCGCAGCCGTGGCCGGATTCCTGGTCGCCCTGAGATTCGGCACCGAGACGCTGTTTGCGCCGGTTTCCGGGTTTATCTCCGACCGATATGGCCGCCGTTTCACGGTGATCTTTACAGGGGCCGCGATGGTGGCAGGACTCGTCATACTGTTTTTCAGCGGATCGCTCGTCAGCATCGCAATTGGAGCCATAATCGTATTCTCCGCGGCCTCAGGGTTTCACGTCGCTCTCTCCGCGTGGACGGCGGACCTAGCCCGCGGCGGTGACTGGACGATCGTCATGAGCGGCTTCGCCACTTTCAGGGACGCGGGCACCGCGCTAGGCCCGCTCCTCGCCCTGCCGGCAGCCGCGATATTCGGAGTCCATCCAACCTACGCCGTTGCCGCAGGTCTACTGATAATTGCCTTCGCGCTGCTGCCCGCAGCCAAACCTCCAAGGCGGTTGCCGTGAAGGGCCAGCCGCGGGAAACAATAAAATCCACTGTGCTGGCAAGTAGCCCGTCTCCAGGTTGCAAGGATTTGCGTTATGACTGATCTGCCAATCTACCCATCGTTCCACTCGGCCACCGTCAAGCAGGGTCTGTCTTTCGAAGAGCGGGCGCGTCTGGCGAGCGACGCGGGCTATCGCGCCACCGCTTTCGACGTTCAGGGGGGACTCGACTTCGACCGCGACCACGGCCCGGGCGCGGCCAAGGCTCTACTGAAGAGCCACGGCCTCGAACCAAGCGGATGGGGCGGAGCTCCATCCGTGTTCGCCTCCGAAGAGGACTTCGAGAACGGGCTTCGTCAGCTTGAGGTGAGCGCCGCGTTCGCCGCGGACGCCGGCGCGGGGAACTGCGCGGCGTTCATTCCCAACCGGACCGACCGCCCGCAGGATGAGTCGCTTGCACTTGTCGCCCGGCGTCTCGCCGCTATCGCGGACGTTCTCGATGACCACGGTTTCAGTCTGGGGCTCGAGTTCTGCGGCCCCGATATGTTCAAAGACAAGCCGTTCGAGTTCCTCACCGGGGTTTCCGGAGCCATGGAGATTGCACGAGCCTCGGGGGCAGCCAACATTGGTGTTTTGGCGGACAGCTTTCATCTCTTCTGCTCCGGCTCGACGCCAGAGGACATCCCCGCCCTGGCAAGCGGGGAAGTGAAGGCCGTTCACATCAACGACGCGCCCCACGACGACGCGTCGACACTGTTGGACCCCGACCGCGTAATGCCGGGAGACGGAGTTATTCCCTTGACCCGGTTTCTGCAAGCGCTCGATGAGGCAGGCTACGCGGGACCGGCAGAGGTAGAGCTCTTCAATCCGAAGTATCGGGAAATCGACCCACTGGACGCCGCGACCGAGGCGCGCGTAAAGGCCGAGAACGCTATTCAAACGGCCTTCAACTAAGGCTCGGCCCCGGCGGAAGCGATAGTTCGCTGCGGTGCAGGGGGGCTCAGCGAGCAACCCAAGACCTAGAAGTGGAGCGCGATGCGATTCGTTTGTCCACAGCATTTCCAAGTCGTTTTCATCAGTAATTCCACCGAGATTCCCCAAGCGCTACACAGGGTTTTACACAAGCGCGCCATTTGACGATTTGGCAATGAACGCCAAGGTGTGGCATCTGCATTGAGTCGGGCTTCACGTTCGTGGAGGCGGTAAACCGTCGGCACCACGCTGGACGCGGTGTGGTATCAACGACTGACGTGATATTAAGATTCGGATCCTCAATTTGCGGGGGAAAACCCTAAACCGCCGGCGCTTTACGACGCTTCTGCTGGCGATACCCGCCGTCATGGGTTCGACAGCCTCCGAACCTACGGAGGGCGCCGGACTCGCCCCGATCTTCCAACCGCCGTTCGCCGGACCGCCGAGCGTGAACACGTGGTACATGGGCCAGCCTTACGGAAACACGGTTGGGGCGTATCGGATACGCAAGAACGTCTATCACCAGGGACAGGGCATTCACTTTGGCGTTGATCTCGTCGCCAAATGCGACACTCCGGTGCTGGCGATAGGCGACGGAACGGTCCATTCAATCGACGGACCCTGGGGATCGGCTCCCCACAACCTCGTTCTAAGTCACGACAACGGGCTGTACTCGCTCTACGGCCATCTGCGCCGCCGCACCACACACCTCGGGGTAGGCCAGCGGGTGCGGCAGGGCGACGTGATCGGGGACAGCGGCGACTGGCTCGACTCCGTTCGCTGCAACCGCGCGCCGCATCTACACCTCGAGATACGAAAGGACTCGATGCGAACCGCCACGAATCCAATTCCCTTGATTGAAGCGCCCTGGTATGACGCGAGCCTGGGCCTAGGGTTTTCCAGTCCGACGTTCGAGATCGATCTGGAATCGCCACGACGCTGGCAATCGCTTTTCGACCAGCCGGACATACGGTTCGGCGGTCCGCTGATAAACGACTACCCCAATGCATGGCCCCCGGATTAGCTGATTGCAATGCGCGGACGAAGCCGTAGATTGAAATTGCTTTCAACCGCCGCCGCAGTGCTACTGGGAGCCGCAGTCGTCGGCAGCGGAAGCGCCGGACTACCCTTGACGGCGTTTTGGCCGGACTCTCCCGCGCAGGTTTCCAACCGGGCAATTACCGAGCCCGGCTGTTGCAGCGGCTTCTCGTGGAAGGAGGACGGCAGCAGCATTACCTTCTTCGACCGCAAAGGGGACGACCAGCAGGGACTGTGGGCGCTCGACATTGCGACGCTGGAAGAGACGTTTCATTCGCCCGCGCCTGAGCTTACTTCGCCATCAGGCCGGTACAGAATCGAAAGAACGGAAAGGCCAAACTCCGCCACTTTGACGGACTTGTGGCTGGATCTGACTTGGGAGTTCTCGGCGGGCGGGCCTTATCTCCTGTTTTCTCCCGCAGAGGGCCGCGTTGTCTTTAGCGTCCGCGAGCCGGGAAGTCCGCCAGTGTGGGCGCGCCGAGCGTCTATCTATGTTTCCTCGATCGACGGATCCAAGACCCGCCTGCTTACGCGCATGTTCGGCGGTCCCATAGGCTGGTTTCCCGATGGAGATCGAGTTCTCCTGTACGGCAGGCAAACGCTCGAAGAGTCATCGGGAATATGGATTTACAGCCTCGGTTCCGGCGAGCTCGAGCAAATAGCTGGGGGCGATTTTTTGAGACGGGTCTCAATGTCGCCGGGAGGGCGGTTCGTTGCATTTGTTAGATCCTTTACCGAAGACCCGGCCGACTCCGGTCTGTGGGTATACGAAACCGCCGCCCGGACTACACGGCGAATTCCCATGATAGGCAGCTATCGCTGGCATCCCAGCGGCGAGGGATTACTGGTGATTCCACCGCGACCCGGCGGCGAAGGCGACCATACGATCTGGTGGGCGGACCCTGCTAATGACGAAATCGTTGAGGTAACCGAAAACGGCCCGGGAAACCTGCGTATCGCAAACTTCGAGTGGCAGCTATCGCCAGACGGCCGCAGGGCCGTGTATCGACATGCCGACGATCTCAGCCTCTGGGTCGTCGATTTCGGCGAAGCGCTCGATCAAGTGCTTGACGAACTACCCGACGGCGCGACACCTAGCCGGGACTATCGGGAGTCCAGCGGACGTTAGGACGGCGCGCGGCTCTAGTCTCGTCCAGACGCCGCACCGGAGTGCTGGTCGGTGCTTCCCTCAGCAGGTCGGGTTCATCCCTGGCCTCGTGAGCAATCTGCCGCATCGCGTCGACGAAACGATCCAACGTCTCGACCGACTCCGTCTCGGTCGGTTCGATCATCAGAGCTTCGCCAACGATCAGCGGGAAATAGATGGTTGGGGGATGAAACCCGAAATCGATCAGCCGCTTGGCCACATCCAGCGTGTGAATACCAGCGGCGGGATCCTTGAGTCCCGCGAATACGACCTCGTGCATGCACGTGCGGTCGTAGGCCTGCTCGTATAGGTCCGATAGCTTCGTCCGCAGATAGTTGGCGTTGAGCACCGCCAGCTCGCCGACCTCGCGCAGCCCGGAGTCGCCGAGGCTGCGTATGTAGGTATAGGCCCTGACCAGGTTTCCGAAGTTGCCGGCGCTGCCGTGGAGGCGCCCGATGCTTTCGGGAAAGTCGTCCCGCCGTTCGAACGAGCCGTCCTCGTTTCGGACGACTTGGGGGGTGGGAAGGTAGGGTTCCAGCTCACCAGTGACGCACAACGCCCCCGCGCCGGGACCGCCGCCCCCGTGCGGCGTGCTGAAGGTCTTGTGAAGGTTCAGATGCATCACATCGATCCCAAGCTCGGCGGGACGCACCCACCCGACCATTGCATTCATGTTCGCCCCGTCGCAGTAGACGTAGCCGCCCGCGTCGTGCGTAAGCTCGCAGATGCGCTCGATGCGGCTCTCGAACAGGCCGAGCGTATTCGGGACGGTCATCATGATCCCCGCCACCTCATCGTCGAGCGACGCTTCCAGTGCGTTTACGTCCAGCTCGCCGCGTTCGTCGGTCGGGATGCCAACCACGTCATAGCCGCACATCGCGGCCGTAGCCGGATTAGTCCCATGTGCGGAGTCGGGAATCAGGACCTTGCTTCGACGCTTGCCCGTGTGTAGCAGGTGCGCCCGGATGATCATCATCCCCGTGAATTCGCCTTGCGCGCCCGCCGCCGGTTGCAAAGTGATGGCCGCGAAACCCGTAATGGCCGAGATGAGACGCTCCAACTCGTATAGCAGCTCCAGCGCACCCTGGACCTGTTCGTCCGGCTGCCAGGGGTGGATAGCGGCCAGACCGGGCAGCCGGGCGGTCACCTCGTTCACCTTCGGGTTGTATTTCATGGTGCACGAGCCGAGCGGATACATGTCGGTGTCGATACAGAAGTTCTTCTGCGAGAGACCGACGTAATGCCGCATAACGTCGTTTTGCGAGACTTCCGGCAAGGGCAGATCGGCTCTCAGTTCGTCGGCCGGTATCACGTCGGAAACCATCGGAGCGTCAGGATCAGGCTGTGGAAGCGCCACTCCCGAGCGACCGGGCGAGGAGTGCTCATAGATCAGGCGGGCGGGTCTCATTTCACGCTCCGCAGCGCGTCGATCAAACCGGTCTGCGCACGCGCTCCCGTCTTCTCGGTAAACGCGACGAGCATGTAGTCTTCCAGCTCGTCCCAGAACCGGCCCAACTCAAGTCCGCCCAGGATGTTCCGCTCTATCAGAGAAGCGTTAACTTCGGCGGCGGGCTTGGGACACTTAAGGGGAAACTCCCGGATGTAAGGCCGCTCGACCGCAACCGCGAAACCATCGGGCCAGTCTCGCTCCGCACACGCGTGAGCATTGCCCACGCAGAGTTCCGCAAGCTTCTGGAGACCGATCCGTCCCAGACCGGCGAGGTGAATCGTAGCCGCCAGCGCCACCAGCGCCTGATTGGTGCAGATGTTGGACGATGCTCGCTCGCGCCTGATGTGCTGCTCGCGCGCCTGAAGGGTCAGCACGAAACCGCGCTTCCCCTCGACATCGACAGTCTGCCCCGCGATTCTTCCCGGGACCCGCCTCATGTGAGCTTTAGTCGTCGCGAAATAGCCGGCTCCCGGGCCACCAAAGGAAGGCGGGCCCGCAAGATGCCTGACTTCGCCTACCGCAACATCAGCGCCGATTTCGCCCGGCGGCTTCAAGACTCCCAGCGCCACGGGGTCGGCGGCGATCACCACGACCGCCTTGACGGCTTTGGCCCGGTCGATCAGCGCTCGCGTGTCTTCTATCCAGCCAAAGAAGTTCGGACGTTGCAGAACGACGCAGGCGGTATCCTCGTCGACGGCGTCATATAACGCCCCGAGCGCTTCGACCAGAACTCCGTCATCCCGCATCGACCACGTCTTGACGGTGCGCAAAGTCACGTCGCGCGGCTCGGTGTAAGTGGCCGCGATCGCTCTGTAAACCGGATCGACCGTGTCCGCCATGAGCACAGTCTTGCGCCTGGTCGCGTTGATCGCCATGTTGATCGCTTCGGCGACGGCCGAGCCGCCGTCGTAGAGCGAAGCGTTGGCCACGTCCATGCCCGTGAGACCGCAAATCATGCTCTGGAATTCATATATCCCCTGAAGCGTCCCCTGACTGATCTCGGGCTGGTAAGGCGTGTAGGCGGTGTAGAACTCACTTCTCAGAAGAAGCTGGTCCACGAATGCGGGTACGTGATGGTCGTACCATCCCGCTCCGAGAAAGGAAGTCAGGTGGTCCAGGTCGCGGTTTTTTTCGGCCAGCTCCCGCAGATGCCCTATGACTTCGACTTCGGCGAGCGGCGGAGGGACGTCCAGGTCGGGTCCGCGCAGAGACTCGGGAATATCGGCGAACAGCCGCTCGACCGAATCGACGCCTATCGCCGCCAGCATCCGGTCGCGGTCCGCCGGCGTATTAGGCGCGTAGCTCACTAATCAGCGCTTCGTAACCGGCGGCGTCGAGTAGATCATCCATCTCGCTTGCGTCACCCGGTCTGAGCCGGATCATCCAGCCGGCCCCGTAAGGATCCTCGTTTACGAGTTCCGGTTTATCCACCAGTTCAGTGTTGACGGCCACGACCTCACCGGACAAGGGACTGTATACGTCGGAGGCGGCCTTCACCGACTCCACGATCGCGAAACTATCCGAGAGCTTGAACTCTTCGCCCTCTTCGGGAAGTTCCACGTAAACGATATCGCCCAACTCCTCCTGAGCGTAATCGGTAATCCCCACCGTGGCCTCGTCACCGTCAAGGCGCACCCATTCATGCTCTTTTGAATATCGAAGATCATCCGGGTACATCTGGCCTCCGGGCGTGGTCACTCTGGAACTGTAACGATTCTAGCTATCCCCCGCATCGGGCTTCGAGAAACGATTGTAGAACGGCAGTTCTACAACGAGCGCCTCGCGTTGGCGACCCCGGATATCCACGCTGACCAAATCGCCTATCTCGACCGCGGGAGGCAGCAAGGCCATTGCTATACCTACCTTGAGCGTAGGCGAATACGTGCCGCTGGTGACCATGCCGGGGCCGGCCTCGGTCCTGACCAGGCAGTGTTCGCGGGGTATTGCCCGGTCGACCATCCACAGCCCTCTCAACACGCGACTGCCGGCCGCCGCCTGCAGCGCGCTGCGCCCCACGAAGTCGCCCTTGTTCATGTCCACGACTCCGCTCAATCCGGCTTCTAACGAGCTAATCTCCGGGGAGATATCCTGACCGTGCAGCGGCATTCCGGCTTCCAGCCGCAACGTGTTACGCGCCCCCAGGCCGACGGGCGTGAATCCAACAGCGGTCAGAGCGCCCCATACCCGGACCGCGTCATACGACGCGGTGAAGACCTCGAAGCCGTCCTCGCCCGTATATCCCGTCCGGGCCATCAGCACGCCTCGACCGTCCAGGGTCGCCGCGCGAATTCGCCATCGTCGCAGGCGCGTAAGATCGAGATCACAAAGCGGATTGAGCAGCGCCTCGGCTTTAGGGCCCTGCGCCGCCAGGAGCGCGTATTCTTCCGAGCGATTCGTTAGCTGGACGTCGAAATCAGTCGCAAGGCTCGAAAGCCACTCCCAGTCTGTTTCGACGTTGGCCGCGTTGACGACAAGCATGTAGTCATCAGGGCGGTACAGCACGGCATCGTCGATCACGCCGCCCGACTCCGAGCACATAAGGGTGTATTGCGCCCGCCCCTTGCGCACCTTCGCGACGTTGTTGGTGAGGGCGAACTGGAGAAACTCGAACGCCTCGACGCCCGAAACCGTGAACTCTCCCATGTGCGAAACGTCGAAAACACCCGCCTCGGTCCGCACGACTTGGTGCTCTTCGATCAGTCCAGCGTACTGGATGGGCATGTGCCATCCGGCGAAGTCGACCATGCGGGCGCCGAGGTCCACGTGGACCTGATGCAGCGGCGTTTTAGAAAGGGTCGTCAACGTCGACTCCCCTACGGTTGAAGCCATTGGAACTCTCTTGATATTACTATCGTGCGGTACGCGGACGCATAATGCAGTGGGGCTGATGGCTCGGATAACGATTTCAGGAGCTGGACCGGACGCCGCGCGTCTTGCTTCGATAGCGCGCGGCTCCGCAGATACCTTCACTTGGCTGCCCATCGAAGGAGCCCACGACCTTCCAGCCCCGACAGACGCTACGAGAATCGATCACTCGGTCAAGACCGTCCTCGATCACGCTGAACGGTCGGCAGTTAGGTACGTCGGGCCGGGCGCGCCGCTGGGAGACGATCCGGTAGCCGACGCTCTTGTGCGCGAATGCCGGGCGAGGGCGCTTGACGTGGAGCTAATCGAAGCGCCGCCGCTATGGTGGGCGAACCGCCCGGAGGGAGAGACTTACTCGGTCATTTTCGGCGACGACATCGACGAGGCAGACCTTTCGCGGACCTGCATCGTGACCGGCATCGTGGGCGCTGCAAAGCTCCAGGAAGTCGCAAGCCGACTGCGCCTCCGATCACAAAGCCTGCGGCTCAGAGTCGCTCCGTGGAACTCATCGCCGAGCGCGATCGCGCCGGCAGCCGAGATCGATCCTTCGGCGCTTCCCACGCCATTACATCCATGCTCCGTCGTCACGGCACCTCTGGCGGCGATGGACGAGCCCGACTCCATCAGATCGCTTCTGGAAATCGTGGCCCGACTACGCGCGCCGGACGGCTGCCCGTGGGACAGGGAACAGACCCACGAGTCGCTGCGCAGACACATGGTCGAGGAGGCGTATGAAGCCGTTGAGGCCATCGACGATGGAGGCGGCCGCGAGCTGGCGGCCGAGCTGGGCGACGTTCTGGTTCAGGTCGCGCTCCACTCGCAGATCGCGTCGGAGTCCGGGGAGTTCACGTTTGCGGACGTCGTTTCGTCGATATCGACAAAGCTCGTACGGCGTCATCCTCACGTGTTCGATAACCTCAAGCTGGAAGGCGCGGACGAAGTACTGTCCAACTGGGAACGGATCAAGGCGGGGGAGCGAGGACACGAAGACTTCCTAGAAGGCGTCCCGAAGTCTCTGCCATCGCTGGCATACGCCCGGGCGGCGTGGAGCAGGGCCGAGCGCCTGAGCGCCGGAATGCCGGACAATGACTTTGCGCGAAATCCACTGGACGCTTTCGAGGGATGGCTGGAGCAGGTTCCCGAATCTCAACGGGAGACCGCACTGGGACAGTTCATGCTAGCGCTGGTCAGAATCGCGACCGCTATCGACCTCGATCCCGAGCTTGCGCTGGCCGGCGAAAACCGTCGGTTCCGAGAGCGAGTGCGCCGCAGCCTAGTGAAACCGTCGGAGTGATCGAAGCTTGACCGGGAGTAGCACCGGCATTCTGGGAGTTGGCGGCGTGGCGGTGGGCCACTGGACCGATGCCCAAGCCGGAACGGGATGCACCGTTGCCGTTTTCGAACCGCGGGCGGTATGCGGAGTGGACGTGCGCGGGGGCGCTCCCGGGACGCGCGAAATCGCGCTTCTCGACCCTGTATGCCATGTGGACCGCGTGGACGCCATCGTGCTTACCGGAGGGAGCGCGCTGGGTCTTGCGAGCGCGTCCGGCGTAGCGTTGGCGCTTCGAGCCGAAGGCAGAGGCTACCAAACGTCGGCAGGGGCCGTTCCAATCGTTCCGGCCGCCGTGGTGTTCGATCTCTCCGTGGGCGACGCCGTCACCTGGCCGGACGACGAAGCCGGCAAGTACGCATACAAGGCGGCCTCGAACCACGAGTTCGCGGAGGGTAACGTGGGCGCCGGAGCCGGGGCGACTTCGGGCTCGGCCTCCGGGGCCAGATTGAAGACCGGCATCGGCACTGTTTTGCTGGAAGACGGCGATATCCGGGTCGGCGCGCTGGTGGTGCCGAATCCGGTGGGAAGCATCGTAGACGGCCGGGGCAATCCGCTGTCAGGCGATCAGGCCCCGGCGATATCTTCGGGACCTGATTCGTGGGCCGGCGCCGTTGGCGAAAACACGGTGATCGGCATCGTGGCGACGAACGCCCGGCTGGACAAAGTTGGAGCGACTAAAGTGGCCCAAATGGCCAACGACGGAATCGCGCGAGCCGTATCTCCGGCTCATACCATGGCGGACGGCGACACGCTGTTTTGCGTGAGCGCCGGTCATAAACTTGTCGAAGCCGACATCAGCCGAGTCGGGCACATGGCGGCGGAGGCCGTCGCCGAAGCCATCCGGCGCGGCGCTCTCCTGGCGGAACCGGCCTACGGTCTGGAGTCCGCCAGCAGTGCGAGACAGACTTGAACTCACCCAAGGCCCCGCCGGTCATCGCGCTTTTAACGGACTTCGGCACGCGCGACCAATTCGTCGGAGTGATGAAGGGTGTGATCGCCGGAATATGCCCACGAGCGCGGACAATCGACCTCAGCCACGACATCGAGCCGCAGAACGTGGCTCAAGGCGCATTCGTGCTGCACGTGAGCCGTCGGTACTTCCCCGACGAAACGGTTTTCGTATGCGTCGTGGATCCAGGCGTGGGCACGGAACGCCGCCCGGTGGCAGTGCGGGCGGGGGGTTCGTGGTTCGTCGGACCGGACAACGGCCTCCTATACCCGGAGTGGGAGAGCCGTACGCCACGCACGGATGACGCAATTGTCGAATTGGACAACCCGGACTTCTGGCTGGACGAAGTCAGCGGCACGTTTCACGGAAGAGACATCTTTGCGCCGGTCGCCGCGCACCTGGCGTCGGGCGCCGCGGCGACCGAAATGGGCGCATACGTCACCGATCTGGCTGGGCTATCAATCGCCAGACCGAAGCCGCTGGACGATGGGTCAACCCAGCTTGAGGTGCTGCACGTCGACCGCTTCGGCAACCTGGTGACGAATATGCGGTCCGACGCGCTGCCAGATGAGACAGGCACCGTCACGTTCTCGATTGGCGGCGTGGAGGCGGCGGGCGTGCAAACCAACTTTGCGTCGAGCGAAGAGCTGATCGCGGTAGCCGGCAGCTCCGGCTACATCGAATTGGCGGCGCCCGGCGGGTCCGCCGCCGAAGCATTGGACGCCGGACTGGGAGCGACCGTCATCATGCGTGTCGGAGACAACTCCTGAGACTGGCGAGCCAGCCGGACTAGCCCCGGCCAAGGCGCAGGTCGTCCTACCGACTGACCTCGTCCAGCCAGTTGGTGGCCGTCGCCTGGAGCATTCGCAGGTCGTTGGAGAGGTCGATCATCAGGAAGCCCTGTTCGATCACCCGCCTTCCCCACTCGACATCCATCACGGGCAGACCGGCGGGCTTGCCGCAATTACTAGCGCCCTTAAGAACAGTTTCGAGCGCTTCGAGGTGCGCGGGGTCTTTCCAGTGCTGGTCGGGCGGCAGCCCCATCGAGATTCCGAGGTCATTGGGGCCGAGGTAGGCCACGTCGACCCCTTCCACCGACATGATCGCCTCGATGTTATTGACGCCCTCCATGTCCTCTATCTGCGGGATGACCATGACCGCGTCGTTGATCTGGTTGCGGTAGTCGTCGATCACGAACTGGCCGCGCCCCGATCCCGCCGAGCGCGTCCCGGCGGGGGGATACCTCATAGCGCTGGCTATCGCTTCGGCCTGTTCGGGCGTGCTGACGTGCGGCACGACGATACCCATCGCGCCGGCGTCGAGCAGCCTGCCGATCGCGGTGGGATCGTGCGACCACGTGCGAGCAAGCGGCACCGCGCCGCCAGCCTGGATCGCGCGGAACGCGTGCGCCGTGGCGTCGAGGTCCCAGGCGGTGTGTTCGGCGTCCACGACCAGCCACTCGTAACCGGCGCGCGCCATCAGTTCGGCCGCGGTCGGTGACGCGAGGTTCAACCAGGACCCGAGCGATACCTCGCCCCGCTTGAGTTTGTCGAGAACAGGATTAGCGCTCATGAGTTTCCCTTTCTGAATTGCACGAATCACAGCGCCCGGAGCCGGTGATTTCATATATCTCACGACCGGGCCGGAGAATTTTACTCCGGGCGGGCGCTTCGCTTCCTTGCGCTTGAAGTGTTCCGCCTCTGCGGCTGACGCGCCGAGGAGTCTCACGCCAGCATATTGCCGAATGTCGTACGGAGGGGGGGAGGGCGGTTCGCGAACCGCCCCTGCGGGAAGCGGGCAAGTCGTTCCGCAGGTCGGACGGGTCTCATAATCGCCCGGCATTTTGTGTTTTTTCTGGGCATTCAGGCGGGTGCGGGAGGAGTGATTTTCATAAACATCTGTGAAATCTACCCTGTGAATTTTGAAAAACGGGGTGTTTGACGATGGTGGA
>JAPOWW010000006.1 GCA_026707405.1 Chloroflexota bacterium | reverse complement strand
GCGACGTCAAGAGCTCCCCAACCTTGCCGGCCACCATTCCGATGGTTTCGCCGAATCCGCCTATTGCGTCCTTATGAGCAGAGATCTGTCCCATCCCATCACTCATCGATTGCACAGCCGCGGCCATGCCTTGTGTGTCGATCGGCGGCGGGGCGCTGATGGCGGCAGGCGCCGCGCTTTGAGCGGCCGCCACGGCCTTTTGCGCGGCGTCTACAGCCGGGGCGGCGGTCTCCGCAATCTGCGCTATCGCGTCATTAGCCGCCTGCGCCGCCTCGACGATTAGCCCCAGTTGGCCCTGCACCGACGCCAGCGCCTTCGCCGCCTCGTCCCTCGCACGTATCACTATCATCAGGTCGTTCGCCGTCATTTCGCTCCCTTTTTCCTGAATGGGCTTCGCCGCCTCGCGGTCCCCGCCCGCCTTGCCACATATCAAGTCCAACACCCCAAAATTCGTTCGTCTACTGTTCGTGAGAAAAAAGTGAAGGATTTTTCTGTCAGGCAGCGATTACTGTCATTCCGAGCGAAGCGAGGAATCTAGGCACGGCAGTGCAGACGCACCGATGCGCGCCTGTTAAGGGGTGGGTGTTAGGGGATGTTCGCGAGCGACGGAGGTGACTCCGTACGAAAGGCTATTCGCAGAAGCGCTCCATCACCCGGATACCCTCCTCTATCAGGGGAAGGGCCTTGTCACGCCTCTCGATCGACCTATTTATTGTCTCCGCGTCGACGGCCAACACGCCCTGCCAAAGCAGCTCGTTGGCCTCGATAGTTGCTTCCGAAACTCCAACCACGAGGCGGTGCACCTCTTCAGCCCCGGCAGGGGGCTCGAGGGCCGCCATCTCTCTATTCGCGGCGTCCACCTCGTCCAGGACCCGCCTCAGTCGCCGTCGCCACTCCTCGTCGATCAACGCCTCCGGGCGGCTTGGAACCTCTCCCATAATCGTCAGCAAATCTCCATACCCCGCTTCGGTCCTATCCGCCCAGTCCTCCGCTTCATTCAGATAAGCCCTCTGCTCCGGCGTCGGGCAATCCGACCCGCACCCCGGCATAGCCGCCAGCGCAAGCGCCACCCCCGCCGCCAGCGCCGCCACCACCCCCAGCCGTCTCAATCCGCTGGTTTTCACTACGTTAATTCCTATGAGTCTTGTCACCGCTCAACATCGACCATCCTACAACCCACCGGCCCGACCTGACACCCCGAACACCACGTTCCCCTACTGTTCGTAAAATAAAAAAGGGCGGTCCGCAAACCGCCCCTGCCGCGACTCCCTCTCCCTTGAAGGGAGAGGGTTGGGGTGAGGGTGATCCCCTATCCGCTCCTACCGGAAATACGTACAGGCTGGAAAGTATGGATTCCCGTTTTCACGGGAATGACGGATCGGGAGGAACGACCGCCGGTCACCGCCTTGCACGCCGCGTCCGCCGCCTGGGCCGCCGTGTCAGCGATCTGCGCCATCGCGTCGTTCGCCGCCGCCGCCGCGTCGACGATCAGTTGCAGGTGCCCTTCCACCGACTTCAGCGCCTTCGACGCGTCGTTCGTTGCTTTGATCACCAGCGTCAGGTCCGCCGCATTCAACGTCGCCATTCGACTCGTTCTCCTTACAAACGTTCGACTTGTCCGCCGCGAGCGCCGTCCCTGGACACCCACGTATATCAAGTCCAACAGCCGAATTTGCGTTCGTCTACTGTTCGTAGAGAAAAAAGTGCAGAATTTTCTGTCAGGCTGCGATTTCCGGCATTCCTAAGGAAGCGGGAAATCTAGCCTCGAGAGTGCAGACGCGCCGATGCGCGTCTATTAGGGAAGGAGCGTTAGTGGATGTTTGAAAGAGACGTAGGGCAAACCGCCTGACCGGCTATTTGCAGAAGCGCTCTATCACTTGGATTAGCTCCTCCACCAGGCGGATGGCCTCTCGACGCCTTGCGTTCGACCTGTCAAGCGTTTCCGCATCGACGTCCAAGACTCCTTGCCAGAACATCTCGTTCGCCTCGATATGTGTCAGCCCGGCTTGCATCAGAGCGCGATGCGTTTCCTCTGCTCCCGCAGGGGGCTCGATAGCAATGATGTCTCGATGACCAGAGTTCAACTCATCAAAAGTGCGCTTAAGCCGCCGCCGCCACTCCTCGTCTATCAACGTCTCCGGGCGGCTACCTATTTCTTCTATGATCAAATAGAAGTCTCTTGTCGCCGTCTTGGACCTTTCCGACCAGTCATCCACTTCCTTTAGATAAGTCCGCTGCTCCGGCGTGGGACAATCCGACCCGCACCCCGGCATCAAAGCCAGCGCAAGCACCAGCCCCGCCGCCAGCGCGACCACCACCGCCAGCCGTCTCAGTCCGCTGATTCTCAATGCGTCTATTCCTATAAGTCTTGTCAGTGCTCAACCTCGACCATCCTACACGCCCAACCGCCCAGCCCGACATCCCGAACACCACGTTCCCCTACTGTTCGTGAAATAAGAAAGGGGCGGTCCGCAAACCGCCCTGCCCGCCGGCTCTGTCCCTTCTCCCCTTGTGGGAGAAGGTTAGAGCCTGCCCCGTACTCCGATACGGGGATGAGGGGGAAATGAACCTCACCCCCGGAGCGCGGCGTCCATCGCCGGGGCCGCGTTCTCCGCGATCCGCGCCATCGCCTCGTTCGCCGCCTGCGCCGCCTCGACGATTAGCCCCAGTTGGCCCTGCACCGACGCCAGCGCCTTCGCCGCCTCGTCCCTCGCTCGTATCACGATCGTCAGATCGTTCGCCGTCATTTCTGCCCTCCTGTGTTGAACGGACCCTCGCTGCCCGGCTTGCCACATATCAAGTCCAACAGCCGAATTTGCGTTCGTCTACTGTTCGTGGAGAAAAAAGTGCAGAATTTCTACCAGGCAGCGATTGCTGTCATTCCGGGCACAGAGAGGAATCTAGGCACGGGAGTGCAGACGCGCCCATGCGCGCTATTAACGGAGGAGCGTTAGAGGATGTTACAGAGGGACGGAGGCCAAACAGCTTGGCTGGTCATTCGCACATACGCTCGATTGCAATGCTAACTTCCTCAAGCAGGCGAGCAGACTCCCGGCGCCTGACGTTCGACTTGTTCAGCAGTTCCGCGTCAACGTCCAACACCCCTTGCCAAAAGAGCTCATTGACGTGGGCCGTCTCCTCTGAAAACCGAACGATGGAGCGACGCACTTCCTCCGCGCCAACAGGGACATTCACATTAATCATCTCATCGCTGATAGAGGCTTGCTCATCGAAAGTGCTCCTCAGCCGCCGACGCCACTCTTCATCCAGGAAAGCCTCCGGGCGGTTCCCTACCTCTCTGCCAATCGCGGCCAGTTCCTCGGTCGACGCTTTAGACCTTTCGGTCCAATCTTCCACTTCCTTAAGATATGTCCGCTGCTCCGGCGTGGGACAATCCGATCCGCACCCAGGCATAGCCGCAAGCGCAAGCGCCACCCCCGCCGCCAGCCCAACCAGCACCGCCAGCCGTCTCAGTCCGCTGATTCTCAAAGCGCCTATTCCTATAGGTCTCATTACCGCTCAACCTCGACCATCCTACACGCCCAATGGCCCGACCTGACATCCCCGACAACCCGCGTTCCCCTGGCGTTCGTAAAATAAAAAAGGGGCGGCCCCCAAACCGCCCTGCCATAGCCCCCTCTCCCTTGACGGGAGAGGGTTGGGGTGAGGGTGATCCCCAATTCGCTCCTACCGCAAATGCCTGTGGATCAGAAAGCATGGATTCCCGTTTTCACGGGAATGACGGATCGGGAGGAACGACCGCCGGTCACGGCCTCGCATGCCGCGTCCGCCGCCATTGCCGCCGTGTCAGCGATCTGCGAGATCGCGTCGTTCGCGGCCTGCGCCGCCTCGACGATCAGTCCCAGTTGGCCCTGCACCGACGCCAGCGCCTTCGCCGCCTCGTCCCTCGCCCGTATCACTATCGTCAGGTCATTCGCCGTCATTTCTGCCCTCCTGTCTTGAACGGAACCTCGCTGCCCGGCTTGCCACATATCAAGTCCAACAGCCGAAAGCGCGTTCGTCTAGTGTTCGTAGAGAAAAAAGTGAAGAATTTTTCTGTCAGGCCACGATGACTGTCATTCCGAGTGCTTCGACAAGGCTCTCGTGAGCTTGTCGAACGGCTCAGGACGGGCTACGGCGGGGAATCTAACCTCGAAAGTGCAGACGCGCCGACGCGCGGCTACACGGTTACAGAGGGAGGGGCGTTAGGGGATGGATGTTAGAAGGCAACGAAGACGAAGGCTGCTGACCGGTTACTCGCAGAATCGCTCTATCGTCGTTACAAGCTCTTCAAGCAGGCGAGAGGCTTCCTGGAGCCTCTCGAGCGACCTCTTCAACGTTTCCGCATCTACGTCCAACACCCCTCGCCAGAGTAGTTCGTTGGACTCCATGGCTTTTTCCGCAACCCGAACCACCGCGCGGTGCGTCTCCTCCGCCCCGGCGGGGACTTCGACATTCATCATCTCTTCGTGTCCACGATTCAACTCGTCCAGGACGCGCTTCAGCCGCTGCCGCCAGCCATCGTCTAACATCAGCCTTGGAGTCCCCCCCCTTCCAATAGAATCGTCGTCAATTCCCCACTCGCCGCTTCGGACCTGTCCGACCATTCCTCCGCTTCATTCAGATAAGCCTTCTGCTCCGGCGTCGGACAATCCGACCCGCACCCCGGCATCACCGCCAGCGCAAGCAGCACCGCCACCGCCAGCGCGGCCACTACCCCCAGCCGTCTCAATCCGCTGGTTTTCAATGCGTTAATTCCTATAGGTCTCATTACTGCTCGATCTCGACCATCCTACATGCTCAACAGCCCATCCCGACATCGCATACAACCCGCGTTCCTCCAATGCTCGTGACAAGCAAGCAGGGGCGGATCTAAGATCCGCCCCTGCCCGTTGAGAAGAAGGAGACTCGCCTGAGCGCCCTGGGCGCTACCTCCGCCGGGCGTCCCGCTCGGCGGCCCGCCGCGTCTGGTCCGCAACCACCCGCTCCGCCCGCATCGCCAGCAGGAACCCCTGCACCACGTACGCGGGCGTCGCCTGCAGCTCGGCCCAGCTAACCCTCATCCGCTCGCACAGCAGCACCTCCAGCAGGTCTCCCGGCCAAGGTCCGTCCCCGCGGTAGTACCGCCGCAGACGGGCCTCTAGCCTTCCCCCTCGGCCCTCTCGATCACGTTGCGCCGCACGATCTCGCCGTACGCCCACTCCGCCGTCCGCCTGTCGAGACGGTCGAGTGCTTCGGGCGATACCGGTTCCCCGTAAGACCACTCGGCTATGCCGGAGCGGAGCATCACGGTCTGGTCGAACTGGCCCGCCGAAGCCTGCTGCTGGACAGCCTGGTTCTGCAAAAACTCAAACGCCTGCGGCGACAGTCCCGCCACCTCCCGGAGAGCCCGGGCCATCTGCGCTTCCTCGGCCGCTTGCAGGTCACGCCACGAGAGCGCGCGGAACTTCATCCACTCGCCAGGCTCGTGCGGGACGCCCACCTGATCGGTGAGCTTCGACTTGTTGGTAAGCATTTAGCAACTCCTTGTTGTGTTCCCTCTCCCCTACGTGGGAGAGGGTTAGGGTGAGGGGGCTACGGAAACGCAGCCAGATCGTTCTGCACGGCTATCTGAAGGTCCTGCGTGCTGACCGCGTCGTAGGTGCTCTGGAGCACAAGCTGCGTCGACATGAGCCCTTCGCGGTCGCCGCCGCGCTCCTCCATCGAGCCGTCCATGTGCGTGAATGCGCCGTCGAGCCGCACGAAGCGGTTGAGCTCGTTGTCCGGCGCGGTGAACGCCGGGCCGGTGATCTCCACGCGAACGAAGCGCGTGACCCCTTTGCTCTTGTGCGCCTCCTCGGTCTGCACGAGCGCCGAGCTGCCCGGATCGTGCACAACGTCGAGCGAAAGCTCCACGCGGCGCCTGCCGAACTCGTACTTGCTGAAGTCGAGGTCGGCGCGGTTGTCCAGGTAGTAGCCGGGCCGCAGGAACTCGCTGAGCTTCCACGTGAACCCGTATACCTGGCCGCTGATTTTGGTGTTCCCCAGGTTCGCCCAGGTGTCGTCGACGTACACCGACCAGCGGGCGTTGGCCGCCGGAATGAGCGACGGCAGCGACAACCCGGCCGTCTTGGTGGCGTCGGAAGTCCTGCGGGCGGTCATGATGAACCTGACCTCCGGCGCGCCCTCGTCGCTGCCGGTGATCTCCAGCTCCGTCGTGAACCCGTACGCCGCCTCCATCTCGGCGTTGCTCGTGAAGTCCGATTCCTCGAACTCGACCGTGAACGTGTCGGGCGCGGGGTCCGCCGACGCGCTGGGCTTGAACGTCCACAGCCGCGCCGCGCCCGTGCCCGGGCTGGTGGGCGCGACCCCGCCCTTCACCCCCGAAAGCAGCGGCAGCAGTATCTGCTCGAAGTCGAGCGGAAACCCGCCGATCTCCAGCTCCGTGCCGTTGCGGATGTTGAGCGGCGGCCGCGACGACCGCGTCAGCAGGCCGTCCATGTCCTCTTCGAAGTGCTCGAACGTCTCCTGGCGGCGGTAGGTCGCCTGCGGCGTGACTATTCGCCTCGCCGCCGCCACCGCCGTGCCGCGCGCCGTCTCCTTGCCCACTTGAATCTTCGTCGCCGACTTGATTGCCGAACCCATCAGGCATCTGCTCCTTTCTTGTGCGACGTGTTTCGCCTGTCGTCCGTCCGCCTATACGTGTGAGAGTCCTCTATCTCACGCCTCCTTTCCGGGATAACTCCCGTCCTTCCCGCAAATTCGAAAAGCGGGAATCCACTCCCTCCCCCTTCCGGCGAGAGGGTTGGGGTGAGGACCTTCCGGCCCCCACCCCCATGCCCGCGTGTGTTTCCCGATAGGCCAACCTCCTTTCAGCTCCCCTACGAGAAGCTCTTGGCTTCCTTCATCTCCAGGTCCAGGAACAGGTCGAGGCCGATGTACGACAGCCCGCCCCGCTCCAGGCTCACCAGCGTCGGCTCGCCGCCGCGCAGGCTCTGCCGGGTAACCGTGCCGTTCAGCGTCACGTCGGCGTCGAGCGCTTCGACCGTCTTCTCCATGAAGGCGCTCGCGACGTCCGCGGCCTGGTCCTGGTCCGCGTCCCTGACGAATAGCTGCATGTGGACCGTGTAGAACTGGATCCGCATGTCGATGTGCCGCTCTTCGCGAATCAGCGTCCAGTCGTTCATCCAGCTCGGCGTGGCCGGCAGCGTGGTCGACTGCCGTGGGACGTACTTGTACGCCGCGCCCACCGAGACCGCTATCGGGTCCGTTATCGAAAGCCCGCCCTGGATCGCTACGAGGCGACCGAGCGCCGCGCGGATATTCATTCGTTCAACCATCCTTTCCGTGAAAAAACCTCGCGCCCCGTTCGGACGCTTCCATCTACTACGCCTGTGCTCACCGTCCCGACCACCTTGCGCCTATGGCGCGGCCCATCTCGTGGAGCCAGCGCGGCATCTCGCGCCGGACGTGTTCCGCCGCCGCCCGCATGAAGAACCGGCCCTCTCGACGCGGCGGCGCGCCCTCCTCCACCGCCCGCGCGTAGGACAGGGTCGATCCGACCTTGGCCATCCGCGAGCCGGTCTTGGCGGTGATGCTCCGCGCCAGCGCCCCGGTTACGCGGGGCGCTCGTTCGCTGGCTACCCGCTGAGCAGCGGCGGCCGCCGTGCGCAGCAGGCTCGCCAGGGGCCGCTCGACCAGGTCGCGGTCGAGCTTCCTCGTAATCCGGTCCAGGCCCCTGACCGGATGCGTTCTCGATTTCGCGGCCATCAGAACCGCACCCGCCGGTACGCGCCGGCAAGCTCTCGCACGATGCCTTCCGCCTCGCGGCTCGCCTCGAACGCGCCTCCCAGCTCGGGCACCCGTCCGGTGGCCCTGGGCGTCTCCAGCCGCAGTACCGCCGTCAGGTGCACCGTCGCCGTGGCTATGGCTTCGGGTATGGCCGGCCAGCCCCACTGGGCGGTGACTTCCACCCGGCGGCCCGCCGGCCATCCGGCCGTGCCGCCCGAAGGCGGCAAGTGGATCGCCGTCCACGGACGCGGTTCGGATCCCCTGTTGGCGTTGAGCGGCCATAGCTCGAACTCGTCCGCCGCCAGCGCGGTCTCGCCGGCAAAGCCGCCGTCGCCGTCTTCGTCGATCTTTATCGAGGTCGGGACCGCCGCCAGGTCGTCCACCCAGAGAACGCGCGGATCGCCCTGCGGCTGCCGCATGAAGATGCGCCCCACCGCCCGGGCGTCCTTCGTGAAGGACCGTCCCAGCACCCTGTCCAGGTACCGCGACACGGCCTTGAGGTCGATGTCGATCTCCGCGTCGTCGGCGGAGTCGGTCTTCGAGATCAGCTTGCGATAGGCCGCCGGGGAGGCGTACGCGTCGGTTACGGCCATCTGGCCGCTCCCCCGGCGCGGGTCCCCCCGGCCCTCGCGCCGCTCCCGCGTCGAGTCCGAGCGCGGCGGCGGCCCCGCGTGGGGGCTGTCCGGGGCGCGCCGCCGGGCTCTTCGAAGATTGGTGGCGCCGCCGTGAGGTCTCGCATGTTCATCACGCGAACCTGATGGCGGCGCTGGGTGTAATTCGACCGTCGTTCATCACCGCGATCAGACGCCAGGTCCTGGCTCCGGCGTGGCGGATGTTGATATCGATGCTCCCGTCCGCCTCGGATATCGCGGTGAAATGCTTGCCGGACGTGTGCTCGCTCAGGATTACGCCGTTCGTCCCGACGGCCAGGCCGCCGCTCGGCGCGGTGGCGGTCAGCGAGTCGCCGTTCGCGTCGTCGGAGAGGTAGAACTCCCCCCGCGCGCGCTCGGTCACAGCCTGACCGCCGACCCGCATCTCGATCGCCACGTTGACGACGTTGGACGCTTCCCGGCCGATCTCGAACGAGACCTCCTGGACCGGCCGCGCGAGCGCGCCCTCGATGACCTTTCCGCCTTGAATTACTCCCATCTATGAACCCTCCATTGATCTGGTCTCGACGATTCCTCGACCGGCCCGAATGCGACCGCGCCTCTGTCGACGGTTTCGATCTCTATCGTTCGCGCCATTCGTCAGATCCCCGTTACCGTCCCAAACGCCTTGGGCCGGTAGTGGACGACCGCCGCCCGCAGGTCGGCGCGGATCGCCTGCCTGCCCTCGACGAAATAGGTCGAGTGCGAGTCGCTCACCCTGATCTCGACGCCGCGCTTGACGCGAAGCGCCGAGTACGTCGCGTAGTCGCCCGCCGTCGCCGTGTTCTGCGTCGCCGCCGTGGTCTGCACCACGCGAACGCCCCAGATTCGCTCCGGCCCCGGCTCGCTGGGAGATCCCCAGATGTAGACGCCGTCAGCGGTCCGCAGCAGCCGGATGCCCTCCCAGTCGTTCGGATGGACGAACACCACGCTCGGCTCGGCGAAGCCGTCCGACCGGATCTTTCGGAAGAGCTTGTAGAACGCGTCCGGCGTGGGATCGGTTCCCTTCGCCTGCGTCTGAATGCCCGTGACGTTGTTGGTGCCGAGCAGGTTCGGAGTGCTTCCGTCGCCCCGCAGCACCTGCAAATCGAGCCGCTGTTGGAGCATGAAGGCCAGCCGGTCGTTGACGTAACCCTCGGCCTGTTCCTCGTCTTCGAGCTGCTCGTCGGTCACCGGCAGGAAGACCGCTATCTTCTGCACCGACTGCGACTTCTCCGTGAGCGCCAGCGACGCCTCGGGATACGCGTCGGCTTCGGCCTTCTCCACCGCCGCGTTGTTGAAGGTGGTCTCTTCCATGTACTTCACCGAGTTCTGGTTGGTCGGTGAAGTCGGAATGAAGTTGACCACCGTGACCGGGCGCTCCGGCTTTAGCTCCACGCGTCCCTCGCGCAGCGCCTCAGGCGACCAGCCGGCGCTAGTCTGGAACAGCGCCTTGAACTCGCTCGCGCCGATGTCGAGCACCGACGCCGGGCCGTTCATCCCCACCATGCCCTTGTACGCGGCGGACTCCACGAACAGCCGTCCCAGGCTCTTCGGCTGGACCGCCCTGGCGTCGCCCGTCGCCGGATGGGGCGGCGGTGCGAACGGACGGCGGTCGTCCTCCAGCGCGCGCCTGTTGTCCTCCGCGACCCTCGCCGCTTCGACGGCGTCATCGAGCTTCTTCGCGAGCTCGTCGATCTCCTTCGTGCGCCGCTTGACCTCGTCACGCACGGCGTTCGGTCCGCCCACGATCGATTTCACTCGCTCGTAGTCGTAGGACTCGCCGTCCCTCGCTTCCTCGAATATGCGATGAAGCTGCTCGCGCTTGGCGGTCAGCTCGTCGCGCATCGTCCTGATTCCAGTAGCCATAACCTCTAAACCTCCGTGTTGAGACTGGCCAAAACATCCCTGCCCGCCATTCGGGCTTCAATAACCTGCAATTCCGCAAAATCCCGTTCCGCCTGCCCTGAACCTGTCCAAGCGGCTTCCGTAACTCCCTCTCCCTTGACGGGAGAGGGTTGGGGTGAGGGTGAAACCCACCGCTCACCCTGAGCCTCTGGAACGGCGTCCGACTTCACGCTCACCGTCCGCGTTCCGATTCCCGCTCCGCGTAGGACCGGCGAGACCTCGAACAGCGCGAGCCGCTTGAGCACGCGGACCCTCTGATCGCCGCGCACCGCGTCCTCGGACTCGACCACCTCGAATCCGTCCGACCACTCGCAGGGCGCGCCAGCCTCGCTCAGCCGTTTCAGGGTCGTGTGCAGTTCCCGGCCGCCGATGGTGTCCAGGAACAGCAGCCCCTCGAAGAAGGCCGCGCCGCCGCGCTCGAACACCTTCCCCACCCCAACCGGCAGCGCCGCTCCATAGGCGCTTGAGTGGTTGAAAGGCGAGACCTTTACGTCCTCGACCGAGCCGAACGCGCCGGGGATCGTCAGATCGCCGTCGCGGTCGACCACGCCGAGCGTGGCGATCCTCGCAACTACCGCCCCTTCAGGGCCGTCCTCCATAAGCTCGATGGGAGCCGTAAGCGTCTTTGTATCCACGATTCCTCATTGCTAGCCCCCACAGCTATCCGTTCATTCCAAGTTATGAGCCGTTTTTGCCATCGTCTACAACGTCGCCAAAAATCATCGGGCGATTTTTCGCCGGCCTCTCAGGTGCTGATTTCGTACCGACGCGGGAGTCGCTGGATGCCGCGACGGTTGCCCCCCGCTTCAGGACGCCGGAAGCCCGATTCCGACCTCCTGCTTGGCGGGTTTGCTACCCTCTCGCATATCCCCGGCAGCAGGAGAACTTCCAATATGAAAATCACCCAGGTGCGCACGTCGCTGGTGGCCGTCCCGCGCAGCCGCGCCGTCGCCGACGCCACGGCCACGAAGATGGGCACCGGCGGTCATTGCTTCGTGCACGTCGAAACCGACGAGGGCGTTGAAGGTCTCGGCATGTCCACAGCCAGCCGCGCCGTGCGGGAGGTGATCGAACACGACCTCAAGCCGTTGCTGATCGGGGCCGATCCGCTGCATATCGAGGGTCTCTGGCAGGCCATGTTCTGGCAGGTCCGCGGATTCGGACGCAAGGGCGTCGCAATCCAGGCCTTGTCCGCCGTCGACATCGCCCTCTGGGACCTCAAGGCCAAGTACCTGGGGCTGCCGCTGTTCAAGCTTCTGGGACCCTGCCGCGAATCGACCCCGATCTACGGCAGCGGCGGATGGACTTCGTTCACGCGAGAGGAGCTTGTCGAGGAGCAGACCGGCTACGTCGAACGCGGGATGCGCCGCGTCAAGATGAAGGTCGGAATGGACTTCGGTTCCAAGACCCGGCAAGACCTCAGCCGCCTCCGCGCGGTGCGTGAGGCGGTCGGGGACGATGTCGAGATCTACATAGACGCCAACAACGGCTACACCGCCAAGCAGGCCATAGGGCTGTCCCCGAGGTTTCAGGAATACGACGTCGGCTGGCTCGAAGAGCCGGTCATGGCCGACGACATCGACGGCCTCGCCCGCGTCGCCCGGGCTATCCCGATCCCCGTCGCCACCGGCGAGCACGAATACACCAAGTACGGGTTCAAAGACCTGCTTGTGCGCGGGGCCGCCGACATCGCTCAGCCCGACGTCGGCAGGGTCGGCGGGGTTACCGAGTGGATGAAAGTCGCTCAGCTCGCCGACGCGTTCAACATCCCCGTCGCGTCACACGGCTACCAGCTGGTCCACCTCCATCTCGCCTGCGCCACGCCCAACATGCTGGTGGTGGAGGTTCTGGGCACCGTCGAGGAAGCGGACCGCATTCTGTACAAGGAGTTTCCGGTGCCGTCCGGCCCGGATTGGGCGCCCGATCCCGACAAGCTCGGATTGGGCCTCGAGCTCAACCCGGCTACGGTCGAGCGTTATGGATTAGATTGACCAGGAAACTAATGTACGGCAACTCAATGAGTCTAGGGTACCTATTTTCAGAGCATCTTGGTCTCAAAGGCACGATCTGTACTGCCGAAAGATCAGTCTTGACGTCCTCCGGTACGTTTCCGATTTCTCTCGCGCTTTCGGCGTTCGCGCCGACTCAGAGGAATCCCGTCTGGCCCCATTCTTGATTTGTCACGGTTGATCTCTTCAACAAAGTCAAAACGGGCTGTTGAAGGAATTCGGAATGTCCACCAGGTCTGTCCATCCCGGTTCGATATCGCGAAGTCTCCTTGAGAAATCACATCCATCCCGAGCAGCACGTCTACTCCAGCCACGTCGCCTTCAGACACTCGAACACCCACAAGTTCAACCTTGTTTGGGAGACCTACATTGACAAGGTAAGCATCAGTCTCAAACAGATTGGCCTTACTACCGCGACCGACACCTCGGACCTCCACGCGGCCGATGGGAATCAATGACAATTCGGAGGCAACCCGTCGAGAGATGACACAGTTAGTTGCTCCGGTATCCCATAGTGCCTTGTAAGGGCGGTGCTGGGGAGGGGAATCCCCAGCACCGGGGGCAAAGTATTCGCTGACATATACCTCGTTTATGAGCTCCCGTTGAATCGCCCGTGATTTAGTTGTAAATCCCCAAACTGGCGTTGAACGGGCCATAGTCTAAGAAAAAGCCACCCTTGAGTGATATTGCAGTAGTTGGTCCTGTGGAAGGCATTCCTGCAACAGGAAGTGACCCAGCCCGTACTTTCTCTTCATCTCCGTATAGGCTTCCAGTTCGTTCTCATATGCAGCAACAACCTCATCATCGACAATCACGATGAACTTGCCGCCATACTTCTCGACAAGCTCGTCTTGATGATCTTTGAAATATCGATATTCGCGCTCCAGCGACGCCATTTCGCCCTCCAGTCGGCTAAGCAAGACCCATTGTATAAGTTGCCCGTCATTTGTTCCGCCGTTGACCCGCAATTTCCCGCCTCAAACCGCCCCCCAACTCGCCCCGATATCCAGATGCGCCACCATGTAACGCAGCGCGTCGTTGCCGTGGTCGTCTTGTCTTAGCGGCTCCTCCTTGAAACCGGCCCGCGTCTCCCGCCAGACGTAGGAGTCCATCTCCTCCTCCGTGCGGCAGGGTTTCTTCGCCTCCTCCAGAGGCCAGTCGCGTTCAACCAGCGAGTCGCGCAGCAGGAAGAGCCTCGGCCTGCCGTCGCCCGCCCTGCGCAGCCGGGCGTCCACCGCTTGCAGTCCTTCCGTCACCCGCTTGTGCGCTGGCTGGGTTGCCATGCCCAGATGCCGCTCCAGCGTCGCCCGGCCCTCCGCGTCGTGGTCGCACACGATCGCGCGGGGCCGCGGCTCGCCTGCGGTCAGATCCAGGATCATCCGCGCATGGTCTTCCACCAGGACCTGCGTCTTATATATTTCCTTATATAAGAAGAGCCGCCCGTCGCCGTCCTCCGCCCACGCCTGCCATACGAACGGGTTGGTGAACCCAAAGTCGATCGACCAGTAGCGCGTCCAGTCCCGCGGCACGCCCGCCGCGAGTCCCATCGATGGGTCGGACCGGTCGATGACGTGCATCGCGCTGTCCCAGTCCTGATGGACCGTCCCCTCCGTCCGCGCCCAGCGGCCTTCGTACAGCCGCGCCCGCCTCACGCCCGACAGCGCCCGAAGCCTGTTCAGGTATTCGTCCGAGATCGACGGATTGTCCTCGTGACGGCTCAGCAGTCGGGTCGTCAGTCCCTTGTTGCACCGCTGATTGAGCCAGTGAGTCGGCGCGCCCGGATTGCAGTCGGCGATGAGCTGTTGATGCGGCATCACCCCATTTCGGAGCCGGGTCGCCAGCATCTCCCAATCATGCTCGGTAGTTTCGGTGGCCTCCTGCACGTAGATCAGGTCGTATTCGCTCGACATGACCTTCTGAGTATCGTCCAGCCCGCCCACCACCAGCACCGAGCCGTTGTGATACCGATACTCTTCCGAAGTCGACCGCCACTGCACGCCGTCTGCAGGCGCGATGACTTTCTGCTCGAACGTGACCATCGCCGACTGCGTGAGCGATTTCCGCGTCTTCCGCAAGATGGCCCCTCTCATTCCCGGGTGCTTGAGCGCGGCGGCGTGCAGCTTCTCCAGCGCCGCCCTGCTCTTGCCCGTGCCCGCCGGACCTTCTATCAGCACCTCGCGGTCCCGGCACCTGGCCAGCTCCGCCGCCGCTCCCGCGGGCCGGTACGTCCGGTGCAAGGGATTGCCGCGAGCCTCGCCCGGCGACCCCGGCCTAGCGGGAGACAACAATCCCTCTCGCGCCAAATTACAACCTCACTGTCATTTCTATTCGCAGCGCCATGGCCAACGTTGCTCCAACTCCATTCAGAGAGAGTCGAAAGACAAAGAAGGGGGTCTTCCGACCCCCTTCTGAATCAAGCGCCCGACCAGCCAACGCGCCTGGTTCAATCTCTTACTTCCATCGTATCGCCCGAATTCTCTAGGTCTACATCCTCCTCGAAATCCCTGCGCCCACGGTCAAAATCGGAGTTGAGGAGACATCGGAAAACGAATCGGGCGAGAGCGGCTATCGCCTTCGATTGCCGCCCCTACTCAAACCGCCCCGGCGCCAGCGGCTCCAGATCGAACTCCGGCGTCTCGCCGCACGCGAGCTGGGCCACGATCTCACCCGTCACCGGTCCCAGCGACATGCCTATCGTCGCATGTCCGGCCGCGAGTATCAGGTTCTCCCACGTGCCGCTCGCTCCGACGATCGGCAGCCCGTCCGGGGTGCACGGACGCAATCCCCGCCATATCTCGACCAGCTCCAGGTCGTCCATCCCTTCGAAGTAGTCCGGTGGTCCCCGACGGATGGCATCTACGCGCCGCTGGTTTATCGAGAAATCAATGCCCGCCAGCTCCAGCGTTCCCGCGAATCGCAGATACGGCCCCATCGGCGTCACCCCAACCTTCGCCTCCTGGAGAAGCACCGGAAGTTCCGGGCAAGGGTCCGGCCGTCGAAACGTGAGGCTGTAGCCTTTCGCCGCCTCGATGGGGATCCGCAGGTCCAGGTCGCGCGCCACCGCCGGCGTCCACGCGCCCGTCGCCAGCACCACCTGATTGGGGTGAACGTCGCCCCGCGTGGTCCGAACCCTCGTGACCTTGCGCCCCGAAGTCTCGAAGCCGAGCGCCTCTGCGTTGTCGAAAAACACCGCGCCGCTGCGCTCGGCGTGACGCGCCAGCCCCAGCACGAACGAATGCGGTTCCAGGTGGGCGTCCTCCGGGAAGACGATCCCGCCCGCCATCCCCGGCCGTATCTGCGGAACGAGGTCGCGGACCTCCCTCCCGTCGAGCACGCGAGGCTGCAGACCCGCCTCGGCCATCATCTCTATCTCGTGGCGGCCCTCCGCCAGCCCTTTGGCGGTTCGATACAGGTACATCGCGCCCTTCGTTTCGTAGGCGCAATCGGCTCCGGCCAGCGACGACCAATCGTCATACATCTCCCGGCTCGCCCGCAGAAGACCGCCAAGCACCGGCGCCGCGCGCCTGGCCTTCTTCTCGGTGGCCGCCGCCCGAAACTTCAGTAGCCACGAAAGCAGCGCCCGGTCGAGGCGGGGTTTTATGTAAAACGGACTCTCCGGATCCAGCATCCAGCGCAGGCCCTGGCCGATCACTCCCGGCATCGCCAGCGGCAGGCTGTGGCTCGGAACGATCAGACCCGCGTTGCCGTAGGACGATCCGGCTCCGACCTGCCCAGCGTCGATCACCGCCACCCGCCGTCCGCGAACCGCCAGCGCATACGCCGTGCTGACTCCCACTACGCCCGCGCCGACAACCAGCACGTCCGGCTCGTCCTTCAGTGAGTCGCTCAGGGGGCGCTCCCCGCGTCGCTGGTCCAGGCCGAGGTCGGCAAGCCCCTTCACGGCGCTAGCCCTTGATGCCTGTTAGCGCAATCCCCTTGATGTAGGTCTTCTGCGTAAAGAAGAAGATCGTGATGATCGGCATCAGCGAGAGCGTGGACATCGCCATCAACGCCGGGAAGTCGGTCGTGAACTGGCCGCGGAATAGCTGCAATCCGACGGCGAACGTCATCCGGTCCAGCGAGTGCAGATAGATAAGCGGACCGAGAAAGTCGTTCCACGTGAATATGAATGCAAACAGCCCCACGGTCGCCAGCGCCGGCTTGGCCAGAGGCAGAATGATGCGCCAGTAGATTCCCCATGACGAAGCGCCGTCCATGCGCGCCGCCTCGTCCAGCTCGGTCGGCAGCGTCAGGAAGAACTGCCGCAGCAGGAATATGTAAAACGGGTGTCCAAGCGCCAGCGGCAGTATCAGCGGCAGCAGCGTGTTCGACCAGTTAAGAATCCGCGTGAAGAAGATGAACTGCGGCAGCAGCAGCACCTGCGGCGGGACCATCATCGTCGAGAGCGCCAGCACGAACCAGAAATCGCGCCCCTTCCAGTGAAGCCGCGAAAACGCGAACGCCGTCAGCGACGACGTGATGATCACGGCCGCCAGCACCGTGCCTGAGTAGATGACGCTGTTCGTTATGAAGCTACCGACGGGAAGCGAGGTCCATCCGCGAATATAGCCTTCGGCCGTCCACGGATCCGGGATGACGTCGAAGCTGCTCAACACCTGTCTTTGCGTCTTGAACGACGCGAGCACCATCCATATGAACGGAAGTGTGAATATCACCGCAAGCGTCACCAGCGTCCCGTACACAACCGTGCGCCCCGCGCGCTGGCGCAGCACGGTCGCCCGATCCCGAATGCGGGCGGAACCTCCCAGCGCGAGGTCTCTCGGTGTGGTGGTCGTCGCCATCTAACCGCCGCCCACCTTCTGACCCGGCATCGCCGCTTCGTAGTAGACCCACCGTCGGGACAGCCAGAGCTGGATCATCGTCAGGATCAGCACGATCATGAACAGGAACCAGCCCATCGCCGCCCCGTAGCCCATGTGGAAGCTCCGGAACGCCTGCCGGTAGAGGTGCAGCAGATAGACCAGCGTGGCCCCCGCCGGACCGCCTTCCGTGATGATGAACGCGTCCGTAAAGACCTGGAACGAGCCGATGATGTTGAGCACCGTCAACAGGAAGATCGTCGGCGTGAGTTGCGGAATCGTAACGTGGCGAATCTTCGCCCACCGGCCCGCGCCGTCAATGTCGGCAGCCTCATAGAGATGCTCGGGGACGCCCTGCAGCGCCGCCAGGAAGATGATCATCGGCGCGCCCAGCCGCCAGAAGCTCATCAGGATCAGCGACGGCATCGCCCAGCGCGTGCTCGTCAGCCAGGGTACCCGGAACGTCTCGCCGCCGATCATGGTGAGAATGGTGTTGATGAGCCCCCAGTTCGTGTCCAGCAGGAACAGCCACAGAATCGCCGTCGCCACGCCCGCTACCACCGATGGCACGAAAAACATCGTCCGGTAGAGGGGCATCCCCTTCACCTTCTGATTCAGCAGCAGAGCAATGAAGAACGCCAGAATCAGCGTGCCGGGAACGTGGGCCACCGTGTAGTAGACGGTATTCACCAGCGACCGCCGCAGGTCCGCGTCCGCGGCCATGTCCTGGAAATTCTGTATTCCAATAAAGGCCGGTAGCTCCGCCTTCATCTCGTACTGAGTGAAAGCCAGGTACAGAGAAGCCGCAAACGGTCCGAGCGCAAACCAGACAAACCCTATGACGAACGGCGACGCAAAGATGTAGCCCTCGATATTGCGCCACAGCTCGCGCCGTCTCGCGCCCGCGCGCGAGTTTGTCGGTCGGGTTAGCGTGGATTCGGCCATCGAAAAGAGGGTCTCCCGCCAGCATAAGCCTGTCGCTGCGTCTCACTAAACGCAGCCACTTTGACAGGCTCGGCTCTTGCCATCGGCGGCAACGTCATTCCCGGAACGGACCGCGGCAAACTGTCGCCGCGGCCCGCCCCAGGTTTGGTTCCTTCACGCCGACGCCGGCATCGGGAACGGTTCAGTTCCTAACTGGGGCCTATCGCTGCTCCAGTATCTTCTGGCCTTCGACGTCCATCTCGTCGATGGTCTCGTCGAAGTCCTGCTCCCCGATGAGAGCCTTTTCCCAGACCTCCTGGACCTTCACCACCCACTCGAGCCAGAACTTGTGGAAGCGCAGATCGATCGTCGTGTCGAGCTTCTGCCCGGTGTTGGCCACGAAGTTGCTGGTCGGAGGAGGCGACAGCCAGCCGCCCTCGGGGTCCTCGGCGGCCGAGACGTACGACGGCATCTGGCTCTTCAACGCGCCGAAGAAGTCCTGGATGTCAGGTCCGGCAAGCCAGAAGGCAAACGCCAGCGCCTGGTCCGGGTACTTGGTCGCCTTGGCGACGACGTTCGGGTTGGCGTTGAACGTCGCGCCCGTGTGACCGGTGTTAGGCGACGTCGGCCACGGCACCGTGTCGAACGGGATCTGCGCCGCAATGTAGTTCGAGAGCGAAGACGTGCTCCACGGCCGGATGGCCACTACCTGCCGCGCAAACGGGTCCGGGGCCCCGGAGATGAACGTGGACGGGTCGGCCGGAATCGGCGAAATCTTGTCTTCCTGGATGAACTGGTAGACCAGCCGCATGGCCTCGCGCGAGTTCGGCTCGCCAAGCGTCATCTGGGTCTTGGCCGGGTTCATCACGTCGCCGTCGTTCGCTATAAGCAGGCCGCCGAACATGTTCTCGAAGGCCTGGTTGACCCACGTGCCCCAGACCTTGACCTGTCCGCCTTCGTCGACTTCCTGGAGCTGCATCGACTTCTCGCGCCAGTCGTCCCACGTCCAGCCCGGCGCGTTCCAGTCGCGCGAAGGCTCCTCGACTCCCTTCTCCTCGAACATGCGCTGGTTGATCATCACGTAGCTCATGGTGTGGAAGAAGGGGATGCCGTGAAGCTGGCCCTGAAAGTCGAACACGTCCGCCTGCGTCCAGTAGTCGACCAGGTTGACTCCCGCCGTCTTAATGTACTCGTTGATCGGCAGAATCACGCCGTCCTCGGCGAACTTCAGGAAGGTCGCACCGCTGAACCACACCACGTCCTGGGCGTTTCCGGCCGGGAACGAGACCGCCAGGCTGTCCCAGTGCTGTGGCCACGGCTTCGGCTCGTTCTGGACTTTGATGTGAGGGTGCTCACGCGTGAACCGCTTGAGCAGGTTGTTCCACTGCGCCAGACGAGCGCCGCTGGCAACCCAGTTGGCCCACCGCACGGTGACCGTTTCCTGCTTCGCGGGCATGGCCTCGACGATTTGGGTGACTACCCGCTCGACTTCCTGGGTGACTACCTTCTCCTGGACGACGACCCGCTCGACTTCCTGCGTAACTACCTTCTCGACCGGGACTTCCTTCACGACCTCGACGACCTGCGTCTCACCGCAGCCCGCCAGAGCCGCCAGACCCGCGCCGCCAACACCGGCTACTACGCCGGCGCGAAGAATTCCACGGCGCGTCAACCGCTTGCCACTTTGCTTCTTATTCATTGAGTAACTGCTCCCCCTGTGCCTAAGCTCTTCCAACAACACGATTTGCCAACCAGGCATCCCGACGGGACCAAACGCCCCGTCCGAAAACTGGCTGCCCCCGGGCTGGTCCCGCGCCGCCGATCCCTGTCGAAAGCACGGCACCAATAAAACCCTGATTCGACCCAATCTATATGTCAATCTGGAGGCTGTCAAACATCCCGCCAAAACGATCTACTAAAGATAGAAAATCATCCAGTCAACCGTCTCCACGGGTACCATCAAACCCGTAAACCGCCGGCGCACAGGCTTGGCGGCGCTCGGCTGTTGACCTAGAATCCTGATACAACTCGATTCAGACGGCCCGGCGCCTGCCGGACGGTTCCTTGGACGCGATTCGGACGAGAGGCAGATTGTTGAAGAGGCTTCTTTTGTTGGCTTTGTGCGCATTCGCCGCGGCCGCCGTGGCTTGTGGCGAAGAGGCCGCGCCTAAGACCATCGGCGAGTCGCTGCAGGAAGTCGAGACCGGCCGAAAGGCGGTCCGCGAGGTCGAGGGTCTTCTCAAGTCGGGGACTGATATAAGTCCGACCGAGGGCACCCAGGACTTCGTCGTCACGACCTCCGACGATTTCGAGATCGCCGGTACCTACTACCGCTACGACGGCAAGCGAAGCATCCCCATCGTCTTGATGCTGCACGAAGCGGGCGGCAGCCGCCAGGACTGGACCGAGACCGCCGAATACCTTTACGACGCCGGGTTCGCCGTCCTCAACATCGACTTGCGCGGTCACGGCAAGAGCACGACGAAAGGCGGATTGGCGGTCAGTCACGAGTCGTTCTCCGAGGAGGACTGGCAAGACCTCGCCATCGACGCCAGAGCGGTCCTCGAATGGGTTCAGGAAGACGAGGCCATCGACATCGTCCGCATCGGACTTATCGGGTCCAAGACCGGCGCAAACGTGGCCGTAAAGGTGCTGCACGCCGAAGCCGACCTGCGCGCCGCCTTCCTCGTATCCCCCAATCCCGCTTACAACGGAATCGACATCACCGCCGAGCTGCCGCTTCGCGAAGAGCAGAACATATTCATCATGACCGGCAACGCAAAGGCCGACGTGCTCGACTTCACCAAGGAGTTCTACAACGTTGCGCTCACCACGCGAAAGAGATACGAGATCTACGACACGGCGCTCGAAGGTCTCGACCTAGTGGGGGAGATGTGGACGAACGGCCTGGTCGTGGTCGAAGCCGACTCGTCTTGGGGCACTCCCGCCATCGCCGACCAGCAGCGTAAGTTCGACAAGGTGCTGGTCGACTTCGTAATCCGCAACATCTAGACCGGGCAAGCTCGGCTCCCGCCCCACCGGCGCAGACTCGAAGGCCGCTCAATACTCTCTAAATTTGTGTCGTTTAACCATTGCATCGGCCATTGATCCGTGCGACATTTGCCACACGGGTTTGCAACGCCATAGTCCAAACTCCGAAGATGAGCCCGCCAACCGAGCATGAAGATCTTCCGCATCCTGCCGGATAGCGCGATCTCCGCCGTCGCCCGCGCGGCCGCTCATCCGTCATCATGGCCGGGGATACCCGCGCGGGTGCGCAACAGGCTCTTCCCCGCCCTCGCCTATCCCGCCTATGTGGCCCTCTGGCGAGCCAACACGGGCAGCATGTCAGCCTTCTCTATGCAATCCGTCGCTCAGGGGTGGCTCGTCATCTCGCTCACCCAGTCCCCCATGATGTTGGGAATTCTCGGGTTGTTCCAGTCCGTTCCCATGATCCTGCTCTCGCCGATCGGCGGAATACTCGCCGACAGACTGGATCGCGGCCGCGTAATTCAAGGGTCTCAGTTGGCGGTGCTCGTAGGCGCCGTGACCATCGGCGCGCTCGTCGCTCTGGACTGGATCCGGATATGGCATCTGATCATATTCTCGATGGTCACTGGCGCCAGCTTCGCCGTCAGCGTCCCCTCGCGTCACGCCATAGTCGCCGACCTCGTGCCGCGCAAGATCGTGCCCAACGCTGTGGCCCTCAACAACGCCACACTCAGCATCGCCAACTTCATAGGCCCGTCCCTCGCCGGATTTCTCGTGGGAGCGCTTGGTATCGCCAGCGCCTACTTCACACAGGCCGGGGCATACCTCTGGAGCATCGTAAACGTGAACATGATCGGTCGCATGTCGCCGCCGCCCCGCGGATCGGCTTCCCTCTTACAAGCTGTCCGCGCCGGTTTCGCCTACGTTCTCGGCCATACGTCCATTCGCGCTCTAATGCTCCTCGGACTTGCGCCGTCGTTGCTCGCGTGGCCTGTGATGACGCTGATTCCGGCATTCGTAAAGCTCGACCTGAAGGGCGGCCCCGAGGACCTCGGCCTCCTCCTCGGAGTGCTCGGGGCGGGATCGCTCGTCGGAGCCGTCTCCTCGATCTTCGCGTCGGGAATTCGCTCCAAGGGCCGGATGGTGATCATCGCGCTCCTTATCCAGGGCGCGATGATCCTGGTCCTCGCCACCACACGTTCGTTCATCCAGGCCGGGCTGGTTCTCTGGTTTATCGGGTTCGGGCAAGCCGTATACTTCGCCTTCAACCACTCCATAATTCAATTGGTCGTGCGCGGCGACGTTCGTGGGCGTGTCATGTCCGTCTGGATGCTCGGCTGGGGACTGACTCCCGTCGGACTCCTGCCCATTTCCGCCGTCGCCGAACGGCTCGGGACTCCAGTCGCGTTTGGGTTGGCAGGCTCGTTGTGTATCCTCTTCGTCTTGTCGGTGGCCGCACTGAGCCGGGACCTCTGGAAGCTCCAGACCGACCCCGACGACGATTCTCCCACCGGCCAACCCGCGTGATCGCCGAGGCGCTCCTGCGGCGTCAGTCCGATACCAGGCCGGCAAAACTGGCCGTTATCGGCGCAAACTCGAACGCCGCACTATTTCCGCATTCACCATTGCATCTGCCGTCAATCCGTGCGACATTTGCCGTAAGGGTGGCAGCGTAAAAGCCAACCTCGGAAGTTGAACCCGCCAACCGAGATGAAGACCTCTCGCATCCAGCCGGATAGCGCGATCTCCGCCGCCGCCCGCACGGCAGCCCGTCCCCCGTCGTGGCAGCGGATACCCGCGCGCATACGCGACAGGTTCTTCCCCGCCCTCGCGTATTCCGGTTACGCGGCTCTGTGGCGCGCCAACACCGGCAGCATGTGGGCGTTTTCCATGCAATCGGTCGCCCAGGGATGGCTGGTGGTCTCGCTCACAGAATCTCCCATGATGCTGGGAATCCTGGGCGTCTTTCTGTCAGCTCCAATGGTCCTGCTTTCGCCGATCGGTGGAATACTGGCCGACAGGCTCGACCGAGCCCGTGTGATTCAGGCCGCCCAGCTAATGGTGCTCGTCGGCGCCCTGACTATCGGCACGCTGGTGGCGCTCAACTGGATCCAGATATGGCATCTGATCATATTTTCAATAATGAACGGTACAAGCTTCGCCGCCAGCGTCCCCTCTCGTCACGCCATGGTCGCCGACCTGGTGCCCCGCAAAGTCGTTCCGAACGCGGTCGCTCTCAACAACACCACGCACAGCACCGCCAACTTCGTCGGCCCGGCGCTGGCTGGATTCCTCGTGGCGGCTTTCGGCATCGCCAGCGCCTACTTCGTGCAGGTCGGAGCCTACGTATGGAGCATCGTGAACGTGAACCTGATCGGCTCCACGCGAACGCCGCCGCGCGGGACGGCATCGGTGTTGCAGACCATGCGCGCCGGCTTCGGTTACGTCTTGCGCCAGAAGTCCATCCGCTCGCTCTTGCTGTTGGGACTGGCGCCGTCGTTGCTGGGATGGCCGGTATTGACGCTCACACCCGCCTTCGTGAAGCTCGACCTCAAGGGCGGGCCTGAAGACCTCGGCCTCCTGCTCGGAATACTCGGGGCAGGCTCGCTCGTCGGGGCAATGGCCTCGATCCTCCTGACGGGAGTTCGCGCCAAGGGCCGTATGGTCATCAGCGCGCTTCTGATCCAGGGAGCGATGATCCTCATTCTGGCGATGAGCCGTTCGTTCATTCAGGCAGGACTGGCTCTATGGTTCATCGGCTTCGGTCAGGCTGTGTACTTCGCCTTCAACCATTCCATCATCCAACTCCTCGTCCCCAGCGAGATTCGCGGACGCGTGATCTCGGTCTGGATGATCGGTTGGGGATTGATGCCAATCGGACTCCTGCCCATCTCCGCCGTCGCCGAACGTCTAGGGACTACAGTCGCGTTCGCCTGGGCAGGCTCGTTGACCTTGCTGTTCGTCTTATCAGTGGCCGTGCTGAGCCGGGACCTCTGGAACCTCCGGCCCGACGACGCCGCGGACGACGCTTCCGCTAGCGAACCCGCATGATCGCTGACGCGCTGTTGCGGCGTCAGTCCGATTCCAGGCCAGTGAAGGTGGCCGTCGTCGGCGCGGGCAGATTCGGCACCAGCGTCATAGCTCAGATCTCGCAGATTCCGGGCATCGAGGTCACGGCCATAGCGGACGTATCCGCCTCGAACCTCGAGGAAGCGTGGAAGGCCCACGGAGCCCCGCCCGAGTCCATCGTCTGGGCCGAGTCGTCGGGCGCCGCGGCCGACGCCGTCATCGCGGGCCGGCGCGCCGCCGTCGCCGATGCTTCGCTAGTTCCCGGCCTCCCCGTGGACGTGGTCGTCGAGGCGACCGGCGTGCCCGAGGTTTCCGCGCGGGTCTGCCGCGACTCGCTTGCGCAAGCGACACACGTAGTTAACGTCACCGTCGAGTGCGATGTGGCCGTCGGCGCAGCCCTCAGCCGCCTCGCAGGCCAAAACAACGCCGTCTACTCCCTGGCCGACGGCGACCAGCCGGCAGCCGTAAAACGCCTCATCGACTGGAGCCGGGCCTTGGGTTTCCAGGTCATCGCCGCCGGACGGGGCACCCGTCGCTACCGGTCCGACCGGGCGGGCGTCCCCGAAGAAGCCTTCGCCCGCTACGGCTACGACCAGGACACGGTCGACCGCCGCCGGCTCAATCCCCGGATGTATAACTCGTTTCGCGACGGCACGAAGTCGCAGATCGAGATGACCGCCCTTGCCAACATGACCGGACTCGTCCCCGACGTGCCCGGTATGCACGAGCCAACCGCCGGCGTGGGCGATCTGCCCAACCTCTTTCGGCTTATCCGGCACGGCGGCATCCTCACCCGCGAGGGAGTCGTCGAGCTGGCGAACTGCGTATTGCCGGACGACGAGTCCGATATCCCCGAAGAGATTTCCATAGGCGTCTTCGCCGTCATCAGGTCCGACCATCCCCTGACCGCGGACGACATGAGGTTCTACGGTCTGCGCATGGCCCCGGATGGTCGCACCGGAGTCATCTACACCCCCTATCACCTTTGCGGAGTAGAGACTCCGCTCACGATCGCCGAGGCCGCGCTGTTCGGACATGCCGTGGCCGCGCCGCGGGAAGCTCCGGTCGCCGACGTTGCGGCTGTGGCCAAGCGCGATCTTGACTCCGGCGAGCGCCTCGACGGCAGCGGCGGATCGACCCTCAGCGGCTACATCGTGGAGTGGCATCAAGCCCGGCGGATGGGCCTCCTGCCCTTGGCGCTGGCCGACGGCGTGACGCTCCGCCGGTCGACAGCCAAAGGATCGCCCCTGCGCTATTGCGATGTAGATCTGCCCGGCGACGCGATAATTCAGCAGCTCCGCCGCGAACTCGGCGACGCCGGCTCTGACTCCAAGCCAGCCCTCCCCGCCGACCAGATCAGCTTTCCCGACTGACCGTCCTTCCCCGGCGGCGAGCCGCGCCCGTCAGTCGAGACGCTGGGCCAATCTTCGGAGATTCCGGTAGGCGTCCTTCCGGTGCGCAATCCGAACGACGGTGATTTCAACGATATCGTCACGAACCCGATAAAGGACTCTGTAGTCGCCCACTCTCAGCCTCAGGAGCCCCTTTTGCCGGTGGATAACCCTCGCATCGGGAGGTCGAGGATCGATAGCCAGGAGATCGACCTTTTCAGAAATCCGCCTGAGCTCGCGTCTGGGAATCCTGCGGAGCGCTCGCACGGCCGACGGTAGAACGACTATCGAATACTTCAGACTAGTCCCCATTTCACAGGTGTCATTTGATGTTCAATGAGCAAATCATGCTGCGATCGGGGCACGAAACATCCCTTGCCGCAAGTAACAGCCAAAGAGAGGGCGCAAACGCTAGATGTACGTTATGTTATTTTTATACAGAACATACACAACGTATGCTCAGCTACCTTGGCTAGTCTTCCTGACAACAATTGGAAGGATGGAACACGTGGCGGCTGTTTCAGTCACAGCGGCAAGAGAGAGTTTTTCGGACTTGGTAAACCAGGTTGCCTATGCTGGAGAGCGCGTTGAATTGGAGCGCCACGGCAAGCCAGTCGCCGCCATTGTTTCTATCGAGGATGTCCGGCTGCTGCAGGCCCTGGAGGATAGGCTCGACGTCGAGGCCGCCGAGGCGGCGCTGGCCAATCCGGCGAACCGCGAAGCCATCCCTTGGGAGAAGGTCAAGGCCGACCTCGGACTCTAGCCGCCTGATTTCGGTGCGCCTCGGCCATTAATGCCAAGGCGTTCATAACGCGCCGCCGTTAACTCCAAGAGCGTCTTGGCGGCCTATGCCGGAACAGCGCACGACGCCGCAAATTCCAACCGCCGGTGTACCTGTGTGCCTGCTTAGCCTTCTTCCTAGACAAGCCCCGGAGGCGTGTACGCTCCCAATCCTTCGGCCACGCACAGTCCGAATCCGCCCGCCAGACCGCCGCACGCAAGTCCGGCCGAACCCCCGGTCTTGAGCATCTCTCGAAACTCAGGCGTTACCAAGGCGTACTGCCCCGCCCACAACGCCAGCATCGCCGCAAGTCCCGCGAAGTCTCCCATGAACAATATTGCTGGAGCGAACAAGAGGAAACTCGCCGCGATCCAGAATCTCAGCCACGACGCCGCCGCGGTAGAGCCTGCCAGGAGCGCCACGCCGATAGCCGCCTCGATAGCCACCATGGCCAGCGCGAAACCGTGCCAGCCGTGAAATGTCGCCATCAGGACAAGCTGCGACGAGCCGTGCGCCAGCACAATCATCCCTGCCAGCTTCTCGGGGCGCGGCAACGCAAAGCCGGTTCCGCGTACGTTCCACCGAAGCGGCGGCATAGCCACCTGTATGAATTGCGACCGCTCGATCATATTTTTCTCCCCGAATCCAGCCGTCCCGGCCAAGCGTCTGTTCTAGTTATGGGTAACAGACTACCAATATAAACTGCGGCGTGTGGGTCTCGGTGCGAATGTACCAAGTCCGAAGTAGCGGTCTGCTACAGTCGCTTGAGTGACCGCGCCAGCAGGGCGGCCTAGGACATGTGCCCCAACCCTGCCAACGCGGTCGCCACCATTCCAAACGCAGCGCCTCATACGCCAGCGGCGTTGTCAACTATTCTCAACCCGACTAGGCTTGCTTGAGTAACCGCGCCAGCGGGGTCGGTAGAGTTATCGAGATAGCGCCCGCCAGCGTGGTCGCCGTCGTTTTAGGGCCTCTTACAAGGCCGCCTTGCCTTTCCGCAACCGGAATCCACGCCCCGTTGGCACGCGCAGTTAGCGCGACTAACCTAAAGCACTACGCTTGCAATTGACGTGAAAGGAACGCCCGATGATCCGACAAATCGCAACCGTCGCCGTTTATGTCGACGACCAGAACGCCGCGCTTGAGTTTTGGCGCGATCAGGTCGGCTTCGAGGTCAGACGATCGGAATCCATGGGGAACGCCGGCACTTGGCTGGAGGTCGCCCCCCAGGGGGCCGACTCCCGTCTTGTCATCTATCCCAAGTCCGCCATGGACGATTGGGCGGAGCGGCAACCGTCGATAGTCTTCGAGTGCGACGACATTCAGGCCGCCTACGACGGCATGAAATCCAAAGGCGTGAAATTCGACGGCGAACCCAGGAAGATGCCGTGGGGCACCTACGCCACGTTCAGCGATCCCGATGGCAACGAGTTCCTTCTCAAGGGACCGTAACCGCCACCGCCTCAGCCTCCTCTCGCGCGGTTAAGTAGTTATCTAAAGTCCTCAGACCGCAGCCGCGCACGAGACAAGCAAACACTCCTAACCGCGCTACCGCCAAACACCCCCCGGACTCCCGGCACAACCGGTTCCCGCCTCGTCCTCCCGATTTCCCATCCCAGGTAGAAGCAAACAATTTCGCTCCGGGTTGTAGACGATGCCTGATTCACGTAGTGGACTAGTTAACGTGGGCCGCGCGGCTCCGCTCTCATACGCGAGTTGGGATGGGCGGCCATCCACCGTCGAAACACACAAACGAGGAAGTCGAACGATGAGAACCACGCAAGCGGCGCCCCCGGCCCCAACCGAGGACGTATCGCTTTGAGTTTCATTAGCACCATTGGCGCGCCGGCCAGGGGATTCAAGGCGCTTGTGCGAATGGCATGGCCGAACAGTCGGCGCGCCTTCGGCCTCCCCCTGCCCCCCGTCGGACGCGGCTACGAACGTCATGCAAGCGCGCTCAACAACTCCGCGGTCATAGCCTGTGTCAACTGGCTGGCGAGGACGTTTCCCGAAGCCCCGCTCGCGGTGACGAGATGCGACGAGCGCGGCGCGCGCGCCATCCAACCCGACCACGAACTGGCAAAGCTGCTGCGCCGTCCAAACGACTTTTACTCAGGCCCCGTCATGCTGATGGCGCTGATCGTCGACTATGTCACTTCGGGCAACGCCTACTGGCTCAAGATTCGCTCCCGCACCGGACGCGTCGTGCAGCTTTGGTGGGCGCCCCAATCCCTGATCGAGCCGCGCTGGCCGGCCGACGGCTCCCGCTTCATCTCCCATTACGACTATCGCGCCGGCGCGATGCCCGTACGCATCAGCCCCGAAGACATCGTCCATTTCCGGTTCGGGCTCGATCCGGCCAATCCCAGGAAAGGCCTCAGCCCGCTGGCATCGGTGCTGAGGGAAATTTTCACCGACGACGAGGCCGCCGGTTTTAGCGCATCCTTGCTCAAGAATCTGGGCGTGCCCGGCGTGATATTGAATCCCAGGCAGGCGTTCGGCGGGTCCGATGAAGAGCTGGATCTGATAAAGCAGAAGTTCCGCGAGACCTTCGGCGGCGACAACCGGGGAGACGTGATGCTGATGCGCGGTCCCACCGACGTGCACGTGCTCAGCTTCAGCCCCGATCAGATGAACCTGCGCGACCTCCGCCGGGTTCCCGAGGAGCGCGTAAGCGCCGTGCTCGGCGTCCCGGCCATAGTCGCGGGACTCGGCGCCGGGCTGGACCGATCGACCTTCGCCAACATGGCCGAAGCTCGCGAGATGGCCTACGAGTCGGGAATCATCCCGCTGCAAAGGCTGATAGCCGCCGAGCTTTCCAAACAGCTTCTGCCCGACTTCGACGGCGACGAACGCGCCCGCGTGGAGTTCGACCTCAAGGACGTGCGAGTCCTCCAGGAAGACCGAAAAGTCCTCGCCGAGCGGCTGGGCGTGCTCGTGCAGCGGGGTGTCATGAAGCGTTCCGAGGCCAGAGCCGAGCTGGGACTCCCGGTCACGCCCGGAGACGACGTATATCTGGTCCCCCGCACCCTCGCCGAGACCGGCGCCACGGGTCTGCGCGGCAAGCTGGACCTCAGGGGCAGAACAAACGCGGCTCAAGCGAGCGTCGAACAACAGCCAACCCACTAAAGCCCGCGTCTAGCTCGGTTAAGCTGTTACGTCCCGTCGGGACTACCCCATGTCCCGCGGGAAAATCGACCGGCAGGCCGCCCCGGCGATCCGGAATTCCGTTCATGCCTGCGGTCGGCGAGGAGAGTCGAACGTGACTGTAAGAGTCGGCGTTACCGGCGCCGGAACGATCTCGCGAGGCCATTTCAGAGCGCTCATCGATTGCCCCGAAGCCGAAGTCGTGGCCATCTGCGACACCGCCGTCGAGAGGGCCGCGACTGCCGCCCAGGCAATCGGCCCAGACTGCGCCGTATTCACCGACTACCACCAGATGCTCGACGCGGCCGATCTCGACTGCGTGTTCCTGCTGATTCCGCCCTACACCCGCACCGATCACGAGGTCGCCGCCATCGAGCGCGGGCTGCACCTTTTCGTCGAAAAGCCCGTCACACTCGACCTGGGCCGCGCGGCGCGGATACAGCGTGCCATCGACAAAGCTGGCGTTATCACTGCCACGGGACACCAGCTCCGCCACCACGAAGGCACCGATCGGGTCCGCGACTTTCTCGAAGGCCGTGACATCGGAATGGCCTGGGGATCGTATCTCGGCCCCCCCGTTTCGAGTCCGCCGCAAAAGGCCGCCTGGTTCAATCAGCGGTCCAGGTCCGGCGGACAGGTCGTCGCGCAGCTCTGCCACTCCATGGACACCGCTCGCTATCTCCTCGGCGAACCGCGCCGCCTGTGGGCCCGCCATGCTCTGCGGCTGCTCGACGGCATCGACGACTTCGACATCCCCGACGTTTCGGCGGGCACCGTCGAATTCGAGTCGGGCGTCATCGCTCAGTTCTTCTGCTCGTTCGCGCTGCCTGTGAGCCATAGAGTCGGATTCTTCGCGGTGGTCGCCAGGGACGCTTTGGCCGAGGTCACGTTTGAAGGCTCGATAATCAAGCTCGAAGACGAAACTCAAATATTCGAAGCTTCCGAACCTGCCCAGACACATCAGGACCGGGCGTTTGTCAAAGCCATCGAGACCGGCGACCGATCACTCGTCAGAAGTCCTTACGAAGATGCTGTTAAGACGCTCGACTTCACGCTGGCGTTCGAGCACGCCGCCGATACCGGCGAGGTGGTCGAGTTCGAGCGAGGGCTATCGCTGCCGGGCCTGCAAGGAGCCTACTGAAGGATGAGAACGTGAGCGGAATTACGGCAACAGACGTTTACGAGTTCGAGACAGCCGCGCTAAAGGGAGCGATACGCGCCGGAAACGCCCTCCCTCACCACGGCGTCATCGCGCTGCGGCACAAGCCAACGGGCGCCGAGTTCGGACATCCCGAGTGGTCGCTGCTCAACATCTTCCGGATCATGGGCGCGGATCCCGACGATAGCGGCGGCATGGGCGACGATTTGGGACAGCCCCGCTCCGAAGAGCACCAGATCGAGGTTTCCGACGGCGCGCTCACGCTCTATTGGCCCCCGATCCCCAAACGCCGCGCCGCCGTCCGCCTGAAGTATGAGGTCGGCGAAGACCACATCGACGTGACCGCATCGGTTCGCATGGAGGCCGCCTACAACCGGTTCGACATCCTCCTCTCCAGCTACAACAACCCCGAAGTTGCGCCGCACGTTTTTCTGGCCCGAGACAAGTTCGAACTGACCGACGTCCCGGGCAAATTCACGGACGAGCCTGAGCTGGTCCGGGTCGCCATGCACCCCGCCACCCGCGGCGGCGTGTTGATCTTCCCTCGCGACGTGGACGCCGTTCGGATATTCGCCGACGGACGCTGGGACACGCTGGCCCGCTTCTCACCCGTGCGCCGTTACAAGCTGCCCTTGATGTTTCATCGCGCCGGCGGCGGTCCCGCCGCCGTCTGGATGACGCCGCCCGAGACGTGCTTCGCCATGGGTACCGGCTACGACAGTCCCGACCCCGAAGACCGGTTCACCCATAACAACCCGTCGTACTTCTCGCTGTTCGGCCAGGATGTCCAGACCGGCGACGAGCTCTCCGCAAAGGCCCGGCTCTCCGTCGTTGAGCTCGAAGACGACCACGCCGATCCCCTGAGACTCTACGAGGAGTTCCTCCAAGACTCGCGCGCCCGCTGACCCCACCGCCCCAGCGCGGCGGCAACCGGCAGAGTCGGAATGAAGGCAACCAACGTCATCCTTATAGCCGCCTGCTCCATTGTCACCGGCCAGCGTCAATCGGAAGTAAACGTCCCGTCCGCTCAGTGAGCGGCCATGTTCGACTAACGGTAGTGTCCATTTTCAGAAGTCATGTCACCCACGGTTCGGTTAACAATCGCCTAACCTCCCGCGTCCTCGTGAACCTGATACGAGACTTCGCCGGTCTCGGAGATAGTGACCCTGAGCACCTCCATTATGGCGACGGTCCGCCATTGATTGGGCTTGTACTCGTGCCGCAAACGCACTGCCAGCAGATAGCTGCCCGCGTCGAGCACCCCTTCGGACCGGTCGAGCGGCTTCATTACGTCTTGCTCTCTTCGGACGGCGAGGCGGCGCGCTTGGAAGTCGAACTCGTAGGCAAGCGAAGTCCTTCCTTTACCAGGATTCACATAGCTGATGAACCACATGGCGGGAACGGGCGTGCCGTCAGAAATAACCTGGGCGGGGATGTCCCAAGGCGGAGCCTCGGTTGGGATCAACACCCAGTCCTGACTGGTCCACTGGTCGGGAGCGCGATCATCGAAGGTTGCGGTGAATGCGATCCGCCCATCTGACTCGCTTATCTCTGAGACTCGAACGTTAAACGGTGGCGGCTCTGCCTGCGGTCGCGGCGGCATGACTGGATCGACGACCCCGTCGAGCGCGTAGACGGCGATCTTGTCGTTCCACCAAATGGGCAGGCGCGAAGCGTGAGGAAACATCAAGGGCACAAAGCTGGCGGAGGTGACCACGAGGTCGGGCACTTGGTCGCCGAGCGGATCTATCCGCCAGGGCGACCTTACATGCAAGCTCGGCCCTCTTATGGCTCCGAATTGACGGGTATGGGAGAGTGCCCATGCGACGCGGTTGAAGCTCCTCGAATGGAATAGCGTGGGCAGGAAGACCGTTGCGGAGCTGGGCACTGCGCGTCGCAGCGCCTCGTGCGAGGCCGGTGTTGGGGGCGGGTCGAGTGTGAGGAAGTTGGGTAGCACACGGTAGAGGCGCTCGGAGTCGTCATGGACCAGAAGCTCGAACATATTGGGATCATGCAGCCACGAGACGGCCTCTTCGGGCAGGCTTTCCGTCCACGAGTCGGGGGCGTAGACGTATTCGATGCCGAGCCGACGCAAAGCCGCCGGTTCGAGATAGTCGCGCGCGTCCTCGTATTCGGGGCCTGGTTTTGGTATGACATGAACGAGTCCGGCATATCCCGACGCGTTGGGGCGGCCGGTCGCGTAGGTCATTTGATGTGGACGCGGCGAGAACACGCGCGCGTCGACGGCGGTGTGGTCGCGGATGTAAGCAGCGATACGGTCGGACGGGAGTGATCCGAGCCAGAACCGCCCCCCGAAGAAGCTTCGAGGCCCCTCCGGTCGCTCAGGATTCGTCAATTCGACCCCATTGCCGATTGCAAGGCCAACGTTGCGTACTGGCGCCGCGGCCGTCGGCCAAGTTACCAAAAACACGAACGCTGCGCCCACGGCATAGCGCCAGCGCGTGCCCCGCAACCGGACGAAGCGAATGCAAAACGCGACAAGCAGAGCAAATAGCGCCAGGTTGCGCGCCTGACCTTCAATCCGGACCAGGTCGTCCGGCTTGGGTTCGTAGACCAGCAATAGAGAAGCCAGCAGCAGCAAACCTGCTCCCGCCGCCAATGCTTGCACAAGGCGGTCGCGCCAGGCGAGGAGCAAAGCAACGACGGTGATGGTAAGAGGCCCGAGACCAAGGACGCCCACGCCGCCGGGCAGCCGGTCGAGTGTGCCGAATATCCGCAACCGGTCGAGCGGGACGTTCCATCCGAGTGACAGGCCGGACGAGCCTGAGTCGCCCAGGACGACCGTTGAGAGGCTTCCGGCAAGCAGCAGCAGTCCGGCCAGCGCAACTCCTGACAACGGCCGTATCAAATCACCCCATTGCGCTGTCCCGGCGCGTCTCGACTGAAAGAGCCAGACCGCTTCGAGTCCGATCCACAGAGCGACAACGATCGGAGTCAGGGTGGAAGATGTAAGGCCGAGAAACCCGATCAGCGCCGCGAGCGTCAGTATCGTGGGCCACGACCGGCGCTTGGCGCGCGCGGCGCGCTCGAGCACTACAAACGCCAGCGCGTACGAGAGCGGGAACGAGGGCGTCCAGATGTCTGGCGGCATGTCATGCTGCGCCTTCAAAGGCAGCCCCAGAAACGGCCAGTAGATTTCTTGCAAGGAAGCGCGCAGCCCGTCAGTTGGGATGCCGGTCGGGATAGGAATTTCCAGGATGCTGAACGGCTCATTGAACATAAGAGTCCATCCGCCGGGCGTGAGCAGGAGAGGAACGGAGATGAGCACGGCGAATCGATAGGCGCGCCGCAGCAGCGTGGTAGCCACTATCAGAAAAAGGCCTATCCAGACATACGCGCCCAGCAGTTCTTCGACGAAGGCCAGATCCGGGCCGGACGGCGGGGCCAGCAGGCCACTGAGCAAATACAGGCCATAGTGATAGGGAGCCGCAGCTCCAGGATTCCAGGGTATCTCCGGCGGAAACAGGCCCGCTCTGATCGATGCCGCCAGTCCCATGTGGATCGGCGCGTCGGGCGTGGTCAACAGCTGCCTGCTGGCAAGCGCGGCCCAGAAAAGCGCGAGAGCGGCCAGGCTGAACATTCCCGCCGTCCGCAGTTGCGGGCGAATCGGTGGCCTGGAGCGCCAGACCAGTACTCCAGCCAGTGCCAGCACGAATATCCAGCCCGCAATCGCACCGGCCATGCCCGGCAGCGCGTACATGACCAGGTTGACGACGACGCCCCAGATAGCCGGCCCCACGACCAGCCCCTGCGCCAGCGCCACGCGAACGTCCTCCTCTCGCAGCGCCACCCGCACAATGACGTAACCGACGCCGGCGAGGGCGATCAGCTCAGCCAGCAGGAGCAGCAGGCCGGGGATTACGGAAGGATCGACCGTCATCAATACGGTCTCATTGCGGCAAGCCGCGACGCGGCAGAGCGGCGGTTACGAGCAGAGCCGGGAAAAAAGCAATCGTCCACAGTCCAAAAACCATCCCAACCGCCAGCGCTGGCCACGACCAGGTAGAGTGGCTCCACATCGCCGCAAGCTTGCTGCGCGTCAGATCGCTCGGGCCGTAGGCCGCCAGCTCCAGCTTCTGGTCAGGCCACGTCTCCGCACCCTGGACCCAGAGCCGTAGATTCTCCAAACTGTCAGTTTTGGTCCCGCCGATACGCAAGTAGGCCTCCGGTTCGACTTCGGCTACCAGCTGTACTGCCAAAGGGCGGCCCTCGGCTTCGACGAGCGGCGGGAAATCGATGTTCGCCCAGCGCGGCTCATCCCGCGCCGCAACCTCTATACGACCCTCGCGGAGTATGCGCCCAGAGCCGCCTTCGTCCGCTTCCATAACGCGCCAGAGCATCACCCCTGGATTGCCTCGCGGATCTCTATTCGTCATTCGTAGCCTCAGGCGCGCTGGCGGCGTGGAGAAGGTGCCCAGCTCCTGGACTAGCGAATAATCATCGTGGAGATTCACGTTGAAGACTACGCGCCCACGCGTATCGACGAGTTTTTCCCGGTACGAGAACACGGCCTCGAATGCTACGACGCCGCCGAGCACAACCACGACCGCTATCGACCCGATCGCCAACCGCAACAGACGGCGGCCGCTGAATCCTTGGGGGACGGGTCCACGGCCCTTCAGCAAGCCCAGAGCGGCGCCCACGGCTATAAGTAAGGCCCCGCTGAACTCCAGCGTCTCTTCAAGCAAGACGTTAAGAGTGTAGGTCCAATCCTGGGGGACAATCCGGTTACCCATGTCGTAGATCAAGGCAAACAGCCAGGCTGCAACACCCAATGCGAGGGGTACGCGAACCACCCGAGGCGTTCCCTTGCCTATGAAGACCGCCATCGCCAAAACAAAGCCCCACTGCGCCAGAACTAGGCCTCGACCGCCGATATCCGGCCCTCGGAAGTCCGCCCCGCCGGCGCCGGGCACGAACCAGCTTCTGAAACTGCTCAGATCCATCTCTTTCCAAGCCAGGTAAGCCGCCGCCAGGGCCAGCGTCAGCCAACCGCCGGCGGCGATCCAGTCCCGAGCACTCAGCCGACGCCAGCCTCTTGAAGTGTTGGGTAGGCCGACTTCGCGGTCTCTGAGTTTCCCGAAGATTCCGATGAGGTTCCCAAATGTCAAGATCGCAACGATGAGGAGGGACGCGGCGGAGACCGCATTTCCCACGGACGTCTCGGAATCGGGATTCAATTGAAGCGGAACGCCGGTCGGCAGCACCGACGGGAAGGACAGTCCGAAAAGCTCCGGACCGACAATCGCGCCCCACCAGAACGCCACCGCGCCCAGCAGCACGCATCGGCCGGTCCATTCCGCCAGCCGCCAGACCGGGCTGACCGTCATCCTTCTCGAAGGATTGACGCGCAGCGGTATCCGCCCACCGGCGTAGCTACGGCGAACGGCGCCGCGGCAAGACGACGCTTACTAGCAGCACCGGGATGAGTGTCACAACCGTCAGAGAAAAAGCCACGTCCACAACCATCACGGGCCAGCGCCAGTTGGAGACAAATGCGCGCCCCATGGCCCGGAGTTTGCTCCGAGTTAGCTCGGGCGCACTATAGGCTACAAACTCGATATTCTGATCCGGCCACGCCAGTGCGCCGTTAATCCACAGCCGTCCATCCTGATACCGGTTTGTCTTCGTCGCGCCGATCCGCAGGTGGGCCTCCGGCTCAATGTCGGCTACGAGTTGCAGGGCCAGAGGGCGGCCTTCGGCTTCCACGAGCGGAGCGAAATCGATACGCTCCCAGCTCAGATAAGCTCTCCCGGCAACATCCATTCGACCCTCGCGAAGTATACCCCCCAAGTCCCCATCGACAGATTCCAACACGCGCCAGATCAGGGTCCCGGAGCGACCCTGGGGATCAAGATTTGCTACGCGCAGGTCGAGGCGGACCGGAGGCGCGGGGAGCACGCCCAACTCCTGGACAACGGAGTGTTCTTCGACCAGGCTGTCGTTGAGGCTCACGTGAAAGGTCCCGACGTGGGCGCGTGCCCGGGCGTCGGCGAGCGGCGCCCGGCCAAGCGATGGGGCAATAACGCCGACCGCCGCCATGCAGGAAATTACGACTATCGACCAGACCGTTGCCTTGAACCGCCGGCGGCTGCCGAATAGACCGGACAGCGGCTCCAACCCCCGCAAGCCAATTCCCGCGCTCAGTCCGATCAGCAGGGTTCCGCCGAATTCCAGCGTCTCCTCGAGAAACTCCACCACCCCGACAACGTAGCCCCGGTATACGAATGGCGCCATCGCCTCATGCACGATGGCCAGCAGCCAGGCGGCAAGGCCCAGGACTAATGGCCCGCGGACCGCCCGTCCTGAGCTTGTCGACGGGAGCCCCTTGTGCACGAATACCGCCATCGCCAGCACGAACGCCAGGATCAGCGGACTCGCAAGTACTGGCCAGAAGTTACTGCTGTAGGCTGTGCCGAGCACCCTCTCCCCGAGGCTGCGCGTGCCCACGTCATGGAACCCCCAGACCTCCTCCCACGCCAGATAGACGGCCGTCACCGCCAGCGCGGTCCAGCCACCGACGATGATCCAGCCGTGAGCCTGTCGAACGCTGTTGAGCTTGTCGAACGGTTGAAAGACGTTCGCGAACGCAAGGATTCCCGCAATCAGCAGGGCTGCGGCGGAAATCGCGTTGGCGACCGAACCCTCCAAGTCGGGATTTAGACTCTCCGGAATGGCGTCCGGCGGAAGCAAGTCCGGGAATATCAGGCTGACGAGCCGCGGAACGACGACCGTGCCCCACCAGAACGCTACCGCGCCCAGCAGCAGCAACCGACCCGTCCACTCCGCCAACCGCCCGGCTTGACTGTTCGCTATGCGCCCCGATGAAGTCACGCGACGCCCCGATTCATTTGCGGCCGCCTGGCCTCCTGCCGCAAGCGCACTGTCACTACGACCGGGAAAAGCGATATCCGCGCATTTGCGCCCAACGCTCCCTCGCTGGACCCCGGATTGGGACCGAACGGAGGCGCTGGTAGCGGGCCGGGAGGCACCGATGCATCAACCGTCATCGATATGCCCTCGTTACCTCAAGTCGCGTCGGCGCAGCGCGGCGGTGACCAACAGCGCCGGGATGAAGATCACGACCGCCATCCCGATGGCAGCCTCTACCGCCATTACCGGCCAGCGCCAATCGGAAGTAAACGTATTCCACATAGTCCGAAGCTTGCCCAACGTTGGCTCTGCCGCCATGTACGCGGCGAACTCGATGTTCTGGTCCGGCCACGTCGGCGCGCCGTTTATCCAGAGCCATCCTTCGGGGAAGCGGTTCGTCTTCGTCGCTCCAACCCGTAGGTGCGACCCTGGTACGACCTCAGCCACCAGTTGCAACAGAAGCCGCCGGCCTTCGGCGTATTCAAGCGGCGGAAAATCGATGTTCACCCATTTGGGGTGCTCTCTGGCGGTAACCTCCACGCGTCCCTCACGAACCAGGGGGCCGGAGCCTCCCTCCCCCTCCTCCATTACGCGCCACAGCATGGTCCCCGAACGCCCCAAAGAATCACTATTGGCAACGCGCAGCCTTAGACGGGCGACCGGCGCATCGAGCACGCCGAGTTCCTGGACGAGGGAATGTTCTTCGGTCTGACTGTCGGGGAGGCTCACGTAAAACGCCCCTATGTGGACGCGGGCGCGAGAATCGGCCAACGGCCCCCGGTAAACAACTGCGGCTATTACGGCGAGCACGGTGACCGCCGCCATCGACCAAATCGCCAGCCGCGTCAGATGGCGAACACTGAAAATGTCGCTCGCCTCCCGCCGCCCTGCTTCGTCATTCCTCGGCCTGCTTAAAGATCCAAGCGCCAGACCGGCGCTCAGCGCGATTAGTAGGCTCCCGCCGAACTCCATAGTCTCTTCGAACAACACCGTCAACCGTCCAGCCCCTGTGACGGGATAGCTGACCTCGAACAGAACAGCCAGCAGCCACGCCGCCAGACCAAGAATCAACGGCACCCGTACTTCCTTGGCCCGCAGTCCTCTGTGGATAAAGACTGCCATCGCGATCAAGAATGCGACTATTGCCGGACTTAAGACCACCGGCCAGAACCACGGCAGATTGGATGAGCCGAGCACCACATCACCGAGGTCGCGCGTTCCCCGCAGGTGGAACTCCGAAATCTCCTCCCAGGCCAGGTACGCCCCCGTCACTCCCAACGCCGTCCAGCCCAACGCACATATACGCTCATTCTGAGTCGTGAGCCTGTCTAGCGATCTACGGGCATTCGCGAGCGCAAGCAGTCCAACGGTCAGCAAAGCCGCGGCGGATACACCGTTCGCGACCATCCTCTCCTCCTCGGGGTCCAGATGGCGCGGAATGGCGTCGGGCGGAAGCAGATCCGGGAACGCCAGACTCACCAGCCGCGGAGCGACTATCACCCCCCACCAAAACGCCACCGCGCCCAGCAGCACCCATCGGCCGGTCCGTTCCGCCAGCCGCCCGACCTGACTAGCCGTCATGCCCCCGGTAGCCCTCGAACCATGTGGCGGTCCACCCAATACGTCAGATCAACCGGCATGGTCGCGAGGCCAATAGGCCCTGAGATTCCCGAGCATCCGTCTGGTGGCTAGCTCCTCCGGACACGATGAGCGTGTAAGCCGCGACTGGAGAGGTCTGGATGGTTTCGCCCATAGACTAGCCTCTCCGCGCGCCAGGCTGGAACGTGCTGGTCACTCACCATTGAGGATTGACTAGCTGCTCTCACTCAAGCAATCGCTGACGCGTGAAGACCGCAAACCTGTCTTCAACCGTCGCGCGGGCGCGAGCGCTATCCTCGTTCTTGACAGGGCGCTATAAGCTGAAGGGTCGTAATACACACGAAAGCAATTGGGTGACCCACGGCCTTATACACAGACGGAAGACCCTCGGACCGGATTTCCCTTCACAGTTTCTTAGTATTTCAAATCTAAGCTGATATTCAGATGGATTTGCATATCAGGATTGAGACCGATGATTCTGCTGGGCACATCGCGGGAGCGTTCACGCTCCAAGACGGTTCCGGTTCAGCACTGCTCCATTTGTTCAAATCTCGAATCGATCGCGCCGCGCGACGCGCGAGCATCGTAATCGCGGACCGGCCTGGCGCAATTTGACTTACATCACCAGGCTCGCCCTGAGTCGCCGGCCCGTCACCATTCTGGCGATTCTGCTTCTGCTGGCAGGCGGTATTTTCTCCGCGCTGCGACTCAAGATCGAGCTTCTGCCGGACATCGAGTTCCCCGTGATAACGGTCTCCACCTTCTACCCGTCGGCCAACCCCGATTCCGTCGCCGAAGATGTGTCGATCCCAATCGAGAACGCGGTCACGGGGCTCCGCGGCCTGGAGCGGCTGCAGACATTCTCCTCCGAGAGCCTCTCCCTCGTAATAGCGGAATTCGAGTTCGGCACCGACATGGACGAGACGGAGAGCACTCTTTCCAGGAGCCTGGCCGGTATCTCCTTCCCGCAAGGAGTGCAAGAGCCGCGTCTGCTCCGCATTACGCCCGATACGTTTCCGATCCTGCAGCTCAGCGTAACCAGCGACCGGCCTCTAAGCGAGCTGCAAGAGTTGACGGAATCGACCATCGCGCCGGCAATACGGTCCGTATCCGGCGTCTTCAGCGTGCAGGTCACCGGCGGTTCGCAACAGCAGGTGTTGGTCGCCGCGATCCCCGAAAAGCTGGCGGAGACCGGCATATCGATTCCTCAGATCTCCGGAGTCTTGCGGGCGACCAACGTGTCGATACCCGCCGGCGCAATCTCCGCCGACGGCGCCACGCTGCCCATACGCGCAACCCATCGACTCACCTCCGTTGACGAGATCTCAAACCTGCTCGTCGGCGTGAGCGGACTGCCGATGGGACCCGCGGCCCGCAGCTCGACGCCCCCGCCGAGCGGCCCGCCGAAACCGGTCTTCCTCAGGGAAGTGGCCGAAGTCAGCGTCGTGGACTCGGCCCGGCGAACGCTCTCCCGGACCAACGGCAAGGAAAGCCTCGGCATCGCGGTCCTTAAGGACGCCGATGCCAATCTGGTTGACGTCGCCAATGACGTTAACGAGCGGCTGGCGGAGCTGCAGCCGAGCCTCGGCGACGACGTCCGGATCGCGACTATCTACGATCAGGCGCCAAACGTGGAATCGGCGATTAGCGGTGTCACCCGCGAGGCGCTCTTCGGCGCCGTGTTTGCGGTCGTGGTTATCTTCCTCTTCCTGTTTAGCGTTCGCTCCACGCTGGTCGCCGGCATATCCATCCCCCTCAGCATCCTTACGGGAATCATCGTCATGCGATGGCTCGACATAAGCCTCAACGTCATGACCCTTGGCGGACTCGCCATCGCCGTGGGGCGGGTGGTGGACGACAGCGTGGTCGTTCTCGAAAACGTTTATCGCCACATTCAGCAAGGCGAGCGGCGTCTCGAAGCGGCGTTCAACGCTACCCGAGAGGTGGCCGGCGCGATAACCTCGTCCACCCTCACCGCCATCGTCGTATTCGCGCCGCTGGCGTTCATTGGCGGCATAATCGGCGCCTTCTTCACTCCCTTCGCCGTCACGGTCAGCGTGGCCTTGCTCGCCTCGTTGTTCGTCGCGCTGACCGTCGTCCCGGTCTTGGGAAGCCTGTTTCTGCGCCGCAAGGGTCCCGAGGCCGAGCGCATCATCTGGTTGCGGCGGGTCTACGCCCCAGTCCTCCGATGGTCGCTCGCGCATCGAATCTACGCGCTGCTCATCGCCGCGGTTCTTTTTCTGGGCAGCTTGGCCCTCGTGCCGTTCATCGGCACGGCGCTATTCAGCGGGGGCGACAGCAAAATCGTCAATCTGACCCTCGAGCTTCCACCCGGGACCGACACCGACACGACTCTGCGCGAGGCGATGGCGCTGGAGGCCGAGATAGCCTCCCTCGACGGGGTTGTCACTTATCAAACGACCGTCGGGACGGCCGAAGACGTGTTTCAGCGCGGCGGCCAGGTTGGCGCCGTCGGTTCCAACTCGGCCGCTATGGTCATCAGGCTCTCGGAGGATTCCGACACAACCGAGGTAACCGATATCCTCCGCAAGCGCTTCGCAAATGGCGACGGCGACCGGAAAATCACCGTCAGCGAGCTTCAGGGCGGCGGTCCGCCTGAGGGAGATATGGAGCTGGTGGTAACCGGCGCCAGTTACGCCGACATCGTCACCGCTTCCGAAACCCTCGTGTCGGAGCTTGCCGACGTGCCCGGACTCGTAAACGTCACCAGCAACGCCGCCGACGCCAAGCCGGAGCTGGCCATCAACGTCGATCCCGCCAAGGCTCTCGCCGCCGGTTCCACCGTGGCTCAGGTTGGCTTCGCCGTCAACTCCTTGCTCGTCGGCAGCACTGTCACCAAGGTCGAGATTGACGGCAACCCGGTCGACGTCGTTCTGAAGGGCCGCATCGACGATATCGACAGCGTCGAGGAGATCAAGGCTCTGAACGTCGGCGGCGTAACGCTCGGCGAGATTGCCGAAGTGAAGGTGGAAGATGGCCCCGTACAGGTAGTTCGGGTCGACGGAAAGCGGGCGGTCAGCATATCCGGCACCATCACCGCAGATAACACCGGAGCGGTCAACGCCGATGTCGACAGGGTGGTGGCCGCCGCCGCGCTCCCGGCCGGAGTAGAGGTAGGCACCGGCGGAGTGTTCGAACAAATCCAGGAGATCTTCGTTTCAATGGGGATAGCGCTGGTGGTCGCCATCGTCCTCGTCTACCTGGTTATGGTTGCCAGCCTCGGCTCGCTGATGAACCCGCTCGTGATAATCCTCAGTCTGCCGCTCGCTTCGATCGGCGCCCTCGGCGCGCTCTACATCACCCAGCGCGAGCTTGGGGTCCCCGCGCTGATGGGCACCTTGATGCTTGTCGGCCTCGTCGTGACTAACGCCATCGTTCTTATCACGTTCGTCGAACAGCTCCGCCAACAAGGAATGAGCGTGCGCGAGGCTCTCGAAGTCGGCGGCGGCTTGAGAGTGCGGCCTATCCTGATGACGGCGTTCACGACGATCTTCGCGCTCCTGCCCCTGGCGATTTTCGTGCCCGAAAACGCCGGACTCGTCGGAGCCGAGCTCGCCACCGTGGTGATCGGGGGACTCTTGACGTCGACGTTCCTGACCCTGGTCGTCGTCCCCGTCCTCTACAGCTACGCCAAAGGGATGGATCGCCAAAAAGCCTGAGCGACTGGACTCGATCCGAGCCTTACGACGTTCACGCAGGAGGCGAACACGCTGGCAGGGGGTTAGAGACCGGAAGTCAGATAGTCAGCCTCGTCCAAGACCTCCGAAAACACCGGGAACTGCCTTCTTTCCAAAACCTCATGCAGAATCTCGGAACCGGTCCTCGGATCGTAAGCCCGATAATGATACTCGTTCGGGTCGGCGTGCCTATTGTGGTATTTCAACACGAGGTTTCCTCCCTGAACCCAGGCGATATACCGATATAGCACCCCGCGAACGTACAACCGTCCGTTACGTTGTTGCGTTTCAAACGTCTTGGAAACTTCGACAATCGCATCGCGGAGGCAGAAGACCTCCCCTTGCATCAAAACGTACGTCGTGCCACGCGTGAACTCGATAGTGCTCGTGCGGACGGGGTCGACGAACGGATGCTGTTCTAAGCGCGTCTCGTGGATGTGGACGTAGCTGTCGAAGCTGTTCCACGAGTGCGGGTCTCTGGTTTGAGTAACTGAAGCACGCGATACGTGTACATCCATCTATCTATCTCAGCGGTTTCCTTCACGTATCCCGTAGTGACCAGGTTCGCCATCAGTTCCGAACTTACTTCATACCGCCGTTCGTAAACGCGGATCTTCCGGCGCAGTCTCGCTACGATTTTCCGATCATCGGAATCGCGAATCGTTACCTTGACTGGCATGCCTCCACCCGCTACCCAAACTAAAAAGACACATTTAGTGTAGCAATCCAAGGAGTCTGACTTCAGGGCAACTCTACCAACAGCCCCGACGCCCGGCGCGTACGGCGCTCATACCCTTATCACCTTCACAATTCCTTCTATCTTCTGACATAAACTGTCTCTCAAACTGAGCGTCCAACCCACCAAGGTAACGGTCCAGATGAAACGCAGGCGGTTCTTGGCTATGGCGGCTTCCGCAACGGCCGCTGCCGCGCTAGCGGCGTGTGGAGGAAGCGGCGATGCTGACTCTCCCGAGGCCGAAAAGCTCAAGGAAATACTCGCCAAGTCTTCCACCGAAGCCGCCGAGACCGTCGAAACCCAAAGCGCCAGGCCTCAAGCATCGGGACCGGTTGTCATCGGACTGCCGACCGGTGGATTTCAGGGATCGCGTGTCGCCGTGCAGGTCGAAGGCGTAGTCGCCGGTATACGCCGCGAGCAGGGCGAGAGCGCCAATCTCGAACACGCCCTCATCGCCGCACAGCCGCAATCGGGTCCGCAGGGTTTGCCCGACGCCATCGCCGCGGCCCGCGACGACGGTCGGCAGCTTGACCTTATATACATTAGTAATAGCGACGAGCTGGAAGCCCTCAACGACGCCGGCATGCTCACCGCCGTGCAGGCCGCCGCCACCAGCGACCCCTCGTTCGACACGTCCAACTATTACCAGTCCGCGCTGGACGCCGCCTCCATCGACGGGCAGCTGATGGCGCTTCCGGTGTGGGTGCGCCCCACCATGCTCCAGTACAGTCCCCGGCCGTTTGAATCCGCCGGGATCGAGCCGCCCAACGACTCGTGGGACTGGCCCACTTTCGTCGAAAGGACTTCCCGGCTGACCGTCCCCCGCGCCGACGGCGGTCGTTCGCAATACGGCGTCTTGATTGCGCCGGGCGCCACTCCCTCATACATGTTCATGTGGCAAAACGGCGCCGAGATCCTCTCCCCCGACGGGAAAACGTCGGCCGTCAACAGCCCCGAGGCGGTCGAAGCCGTGCAGTTCATGGCCGACCTCGTGCTCGAGCACGAGGTATCTCCCCGACTGATCGTCGGTGACGACGAGGACCTGACCATCGACTTCAGCGACGACGGCATCGTCATCAACGGCGGACTGGTTGCGATGCTCCCCCGCCAGGTTGGCGGTCAGTTTGGATTCAGCATCTTCCGGGCGATCTTCGCCGGAGGCGGTAGGGGCGGACGTATGCCGCGCGTGAACATTCAGCGCGGACCCGCGAATCAGCAGTCACCCAGTGCCGGGACCACGCCTTCGGCAAACCCCATCGAAGTCTTGGAGAGCCTGCCGCTCGGTCCCATGCCCCGAGGCGAGGTCGCGGCCAATCCCGGCGAAGCCGGTGGAATGGTGGGAGTTCTCGACGGAGCCGCCGACGTGACCAGCGCCTGGAGCGAGCTTCGCACTTTGATCGACGCGCTCGAAGTCCAGGGACTCGTCCCCGCGCGGCGTATGAGTTCCGAAGAGTTGACCCGGATCGATAGCTCGCTCGACATAAACAGCGCCGCCGCTCTGATCAATGCCACCGAGGCGTCCCGCGTGCCCGCGTTCCCCAGGAGTCAGCAAATCACCGCCATCCTGAACCAGGCAATCGACATCCCCGTGCTCACCGGCGAGATGAGTCCGCTCGACGCCTGCAACGCCGCCGCCAAGCAGATCGACGACCTCCTGGCCGCATAACCCCTCCCCGCATCCTCAGCTTCCTCCACCCATCCCGAGCTCGCCTGCCCTGAGCCTGTGACGAAGAGAAATCAGCCATTCTGTCCCCTCTCCCCTCCGAGGGAGAGGGTTAGGGTGAGGGGGCGCGCACTGCCACCCCCCCCACTCGTCATTCCCGCGAAAAACCTGCTCTCGACCCGATCGAGGGCGGGAATCCAGACCCCACAACCGGCGTCAGTCGCAGGGGCGGTTCGCGAACCGCCCTCCCTCCGCCAGCCGCGTCCGGCTAGCCAGACAGAGCCTTGAAATCCATTCCGCCCGTAACAATCCCGGTCGCATGGTGGCGTCTGATTTACACCACGTTTGCGCCATCGCTAGAAGCACGACCACTTTGGCAATCGACTCGACGAGGCGGTCTTTGTCCTTCATGATTGCAAGGCGGGCGGGGCGGTGGGGAGCTCGTCATAGCAGTTCACCGCCCCGCCCATGGAATCGCCCTCACAGGCGCTTGGCTTACTTCGATGGGTAGGTCCACTCGTCATTTTCGATTGGCTGCGCTTCTCGATCCGAGTCGATAAGCTCACCGACGATCAGGATGTTAGGTGCGCGCCCGGAGATTCCGAGCGTTACTAATACGTGTAGAAAATTCAGGAGATGCCTGAAGAGGCTCCACTTGTCAGGAGTAATGAAGACTACGCGATAACCCCGCTCGTTCAACTCAGTTAAGCCGCGGTCCACAGCCCTGCCCTGACTTTCGCCACTCAACAGTGCTGCCCATCCGGTGTTTCTTCTCACCCTGATTTGGATGTTCATAGGCATTCTCGACACAGGTGCCCCCTTGCAGAGTGTGGGTGTGACCGTGTCCAAGCAGTCGCGCCTGCAAGCCGCAAGGGGGCGAAAAGCCACACCCCGACGACTTGATTCGCAGAGATTACGACTGCTTGGACGTCGAAGAACTTAGCGTATTGGGAAGGGGAAAGCGAACGATTCGGTGTTCACTTCACGCATTTACGATATTGTGACCCCAGTCATGATTGAGCTACACGATCGGAAAACCCCAGCAACGGGCACTCAGACTTGAAACAGCCCCACGTATTCGCTGGCAATCCTCTCGACAGGGGCGACCAGCAACGCCGCGACGAAGAGTGGCTCCAGGCCCAATCCCAGAATCCAAACAGCAGATTCCTGCCGCTGCGAAACCTCGACATTCTGCTCGACCGCCGGTCAGACACACGCCTGGGCTGGATCGACGCCGCCGAAGTCCGCCGTCTCAACATCACCGCCGCTCCGCTATTCCTTGGCATATCCGACGGTATCAGTCGCTTTGCAATCGACGTCTCCGAGCTGGACGACCAGGCCGCCGGCGAGCTTGTCCGGAACGAGACTCGTTGGTTCGAGGAAGCGCGTGACGCCGCGATGGCGCTCGGCCTCGCCGAAGCCGGGATAGTGGCGCAGGCCAGGATGCAGGTCGACTGGCACGCGCGGCATCAATTCTGCGGCGTCTGCGGGGAACAGACCCACATGGCCAGAGGCGGCCAGATGCGCCAATGCCAGTCCTGCAAATCCAACCACTTCCCGCGCACCGACCCGGTAGTGATCGTCGTCGTCGGCCACGGCGACGAGTGCCTGCTGGGTCAATCAAGGGGTAGGCTCTCCCGGCTCGGCTGGTACTCGGCGCTCGCCGGATTCGTCGATCAGGCCGAGTCCATCGAGGAGGCCGTCCGGCGCGAGGTCCGCGAAGAGTCAGGAATAGAGGTCGGCGAAGTGCGCTATCACTCCTCGCAGCCTTGGCCGTTCCCTTCGTCGCTGATGATCGGCTGCCACGCCCAGGCCCTTACAACCGAGATACACCATGACGAAGAGGAGATGGCCGACGTGCGCTGGTGGAATCGCGCCGACGTGCTGCTCGCCCTGCAAGGCAAACACCCCGACCTCAAGCTCCCCGGCCCCATCGCCATAGCCCACCATCTAATCAAATCCTGGGCTGAAAACCCAACCGCCGACTAGCCCTCCGCCAAATCCTCCGAAAACGGCAATCTAGCTAAGGGAATCACCTTAGTCCCAGACCTTCTCCCACTGCCCGCTCTCGGCCGAGCGGTACATCGCCAGCGCCGTGCGCAGTTCGGCTAGTGTCTCTTCCGGTCCGGCTTCCAGCGGCTTGCCGTGCAGCACCGCGCTCTCGAAGTCTGCGATCTCGGGTCCGAACGACTTCGCCCAACCCCTCGGCTCGGCCACCAGCCTGCCCTCTGGACTCGCCGGCGAGTAGACCTTCAGGCCGCCGTCGAACGCGGCGTCCATTGCAAGCTCGCCTTCAGTCCCGGACACTTTGAACCATTGTTCAGGAGCCATCGCTCCGGCAAGCTCCAGCGCGTCGAAACTGGCGTAGATACCCGATTCGAACCGGCACAAGGCGCGTAGCAGAGTCTCCGCCTCCACCGTTTTCCAGGGCCGGCCCGAGACAGCCACCACGCTCTCGATCTCCCCGAGCCACATCCGCAGCGGCCGTATCCAGTGAGACCCGCCGTCTATGACCACGCCGCCGCCGCGGCGCTTTGCGTCGTAGCGCCAGGGCCGCTCCCCGCTGTACCACTGGCTGTCGACCTGGGCCACGAACGCCGCCCTCGCCGTCGTGACCTCCCCGATCTCCCCGGAATCCAGAATCTCCTGGGCCAGCAGCACCTCCGGCCAGTACTGTGCGTTCTCGGCTACCATGAACACCGTGTCGACTTCCGCCGCCACGGCCAGGATGCGATCACACGCCTCTAGCGTCGGCGCCATCGGCTTCTCCAGCAGCACGTGCTTGCCCGCCCGCAGCGCCTCGATCGCCAGCGGCTCGTGCAGGTCGTGCGGCACCATGATGTCCACCGCGTCGAAGTCGCCGCCTTCAAGCGCCGCCTCCAGCGAGGTGAACGCCACCGCCCCGGTATCCGCCGCCATGCGCTCGGCCTTCTCGATCTCGGGATCAATCGCGGCCGTAACGCGCACGTTCTTGCATTCCTCCCGAATCCCCGCGAGATGATGCTGGGCAATTGCCCCACAGCCCACAAAAGCAAGTTTCAAAACATCCGCCATCGCAGCCCCTCCTCAGAAGGTTTTCGAGATTCTCTCAACTGTCACCAAGCTGTCGGCTTTGTAATAGTCCTTCCAGCCGAATCGGTCAATGTTGGAGCGAATTGACATTCGGCAAGGATGTCGGCGTCAAGCTGCAAATACGTCGTCGCCGCACGGCGAAGCGTCCGTACCTCTGTCCCGTGCGGATGAATGACGTAGCACGGCCGATTTAGCCTCTGCCGCACGAAACGTATGGGCTCGACGAGATCGGAGTCGTTCGAAATGACTAGCGCCGACTGGAAGTCTCTCCCGAACCCGTCGATCAGAAGCCAACTCGCAAGATTCACGTCTGATCCCTTTTCCTCAGTCTTAATAACTAAAGCTCTCGTAAGTGTCTCACCGCCTGCGCTTTCAATCGGACGAGCTAGCCTCATCCAAGTCTCATTCGAGAGAAAACGCCCCTTGTGAATCATGAGGTTTGGGATCGTCTTGAGCGCCCTCAGATATGTCTGCTGCCTGATGTCAGCCTGGGGATCGTTGGGGCGGGGTTTCACATCTGCAGTGAAATAACGGATTCGATTGATCCTGTCTTTGGGGCGTAGCAAGCGGCATAGCTTACCGAGATGCAGCCACTTGTACGGGGTCCCCTTAACAGCACCGTAGTAGAGATTGAAGCCGTCGACGTAAACGTTGACTCTCATTTGCCTCGACAAACGCAGAAGCCGCCCGTGGGCGGCTTCGCACCCGGCCGCCGAAGCAACCGGGGGGATGTATGGAGATTGTATGCACGGTTTGCCAACTGGTCAACGCCGGGATTAGCCATGACCGAATAGTGGAGCCGGCCCAAGTCCTAGCAAAAAAGAGGAGCCACTCCGGAGAATGGCTCCTATCCCAGCCACCGAAGCAACTGGGGGGGTCTTGTGCATTATCGGCCCGGTGGTTCCGCTGGTCAACCCCAGCAGCATCCCGTCATACCCACACGGCAATTACAGAAAGCCGTCACCTCTCTCCGGCTAACCTGATTCTTCATTGACCACGGCTCATCAGAATACCGCCCTACCTAAGGCGGCTATTGAATTTAGGCTAACCTGAGACTGGTTAAGCACGGAGGCCCCACTTCAAAGCCATCCGTAACATCGATCAATTCTCAACACACCACATAGGCGCACTTCCATGCCACTCATGACCGGGTCCGACGCCGTAGTCCAATCCCTCATAGCCGAGGAAATCGACCTCGTATTCGGCATTCTCGGCTATCACACCGAACATCTATACGGCCGCTTGATGCAACAAGACAAGGTCCGCCACATTCTCGTCCGGCACGAGCAGGGCGCAGGCTTCATGGCCATCGGCGCCGCCCGGGTCACCGGACGCGCCGGGACCCTATTCAGCACGGCCGGACCGGGCGCTCTAAACGGCGCCACCCCCATGGGCGAAGCCTACGGCGACTCCGTCCCGCTCCTGAACATCATGGCCGAAGACATGTCCCAGTACCTCTACCAGGACCGCGGCATAGTTCACGAAAGCCAGGACCAGTTCGGCATATTCTCCCGGCTTTCGCAGTGGTCGAAACAGGTTTCGGGCCCCGCCGAAATCCCGGCGGCGATCCACGAAGGGCTTCGCCGTACGCAGGTCAACCGCCCCCGTCCCGTGGTCGTCGAGATTCCCGTGGACTTCTTCACCGATGAAGCCGAAGTCGACATCTTGCGCGCCGAGACCCATGACCGCCCCTCCGGAGACGCCGCTGACATCCAGCGCGCGGCCCGCATCCTTGCCGAAGCCGAGCGCCCGCTCATCTGGGCCGGTGGCGGAACGATTAGCTCCGGCGCCTGGGCGGAGCTGCAATCGCTCGCCGAGCGGCTCGACGCGCCCGTTATCACCACCAGCAGCGGCAAAGGCTCGATCCCCGAAGACCACCCGCTATCCGTCGGCAACCTGGCCAACCAGGGACCCATAAAGCGCCTGATGTCCGAGTCCGACGCCATGCTCGCGGTAGGGGCGCGATTCGGCTATCTACCCACGGCCAAGTGGTCGATCCCGATTCCCGAACGCCTGATCCACGTCGACATCGACTCCACTCAACCCGGCAAGAACTTCCCCGTCGAGATCGGTATCCACGCCGACGCGCGGCTCGGCGTGCAAGGCCTCATCGATGCTCTTGACGGCGCGGAATGCGAGCGCGGCGAATGGGTTTCCGCCGCCCAGGGCGCCCACAAGACCGTTTGGGACGAGATGGAGCGGCGCGCGCCGGTCGAGATGGCCATACAGCGCGCCGTGCGCCAGGCGTTGCCCGACGAAGCCATTATCGCCGCCGACCCGCATCTGCTCGGCTACTGGGCGCGGTCGTTTATACCCGTATACCAGCCGCGCACCTGGCTGTACGATCTAGCCTTCGGGACGCTCGGTTACGCATTCCCCGTGGCTCTCGGAGCCAAGCTCGCCGCTCCCGGCAAACCCGTCGTCGCGCTCACCGGCGACGGAGGATTCCTCTTCACCAGCCAGGAGCTGGCCACAGCCGTCCAGCTTGGAATAAACGTGGTGACCGTGATCTTCAACGACAACGCCTACGGCGCTATCAAGGAAGACTTCCTGCGCGACTACGGCCGGGCCTACGAGGTCGACCTCGTCAATCCCGACTTCGTCAAATACGCCGAATCGTTCGGAGCGGTCGGCCTCCGCGCCAGTCCCGAGCAGCTCGGCGAAACGCTCAAGCACGCGCTGACGCTCGAGCGCCCATGTCTCATCGACGTTCCCGTCACCCTCCAACGCCCGCTGGTCATGAGTTAGCAATCCGCCAACCGCGACGGTTATCACGCGCGCAAGGCATCCCAGTCGACATCAATTGCGCCCCGCCTTTCCCACACTGATTCAGCACGTCGGCCAACAAGGTAGGAGCCTCCAGTTCCCGGCGAGCTTCAATCGGTTTCCGTTTTGGATTCAAGCGATTCAGAGTGCTAAATTTGGCCCGTGCAAGCCGGGACCCAAGGGGCAGAGGGAAAATTGATTAGAACAATAGAACCGCACTCGTTCTTGTCCATCATTCTGCGCAACCGCATTGCCGCTTTGGCGGTCGCGGGGATCGTTGGGCTAATCATCTTGCTCGTCCGTCCGGCCATCGCATACGCGGCGGGAGTGGAAGAGGAGACGGCGTTCGTACTCAACACCTTCTCGTTCCTGGTCTGGGGCGCGCTGGTTATGTGGATGTGCGCTGGGTTCACCATGCTCGAATCCGGTTCGGTGCGCACCAAGAACGCCTCGATGATCTGCCTCAAGAACGTCGGCATCTACTCGATCGCCGGTCTCGCCTATTTCGTCATCGGCTACAACCTCATGTACGGCGAAACTGTCGGCGGCTTCATTGGATCGTTCAATCTTCTCTACGGACCGTCAGCCGATGAAATAGCCCTGCTGGACGGACAGGAAGGCGCGGCCGCCTCCGTCATCTCCAATGGCTACTCCGTCATGTCCGACTGGTTCTTCCAGATGGTCTTCGTCGCCACGGCCGCGTCCATCGTTTCCGGTGCGCTGGCCGAGCGGGTCAAGATGTGGTCGTTCTTCGTCTTTACCCTGCTGCTCACCGCGGTCATTTACCCGATAGTTGGTGCCTGGACGTGGGGCGGCGGATGGCTGGCCGAGATGGGCTTCCAGGACTTCGCCGGCTCGACCATCGTTCACGGCGTCGGCGGCTGGGCGGCCCTCGCGGGAATCCTGGTCGTGGGTCCGCGGCTCGGCAAATTCAGCCGTGACGGCTCGGCCAGGCCCACCCCGCCCTCCAACGTGCTGGTCGTGACGCTCGGCGTCTTCATCCTCTGGCTCGGCTGGTTCGGCTTCAACGGCGGTTCGCAGTTGGCTCTCGGCAGCGCGCTCGACGCCGTCGCAATGAGCAACGTGCTCGTCAACACCAACCTCGCTGCCGCCGCCGGCGTGATCGCCGCCTTGGCAGTCTCGCGTCCCATCATGGGACGCATCGACCTGTTCGTCGGCCTCAATGGAGCCATCGCGGGCCTAGTCTCGATAACCGCCGGACCGACCATGACCGACCACTTCTGGGCCATCATCATCGGCGCCATCGGCGCGATTCTGTGTACCGTCGCGATCAAGCTCTTCGAGAAGTTCAAGCTCGATGACGTGGTCGGGGCGGTCCCCGCTCACTTGGTCGCCGGCGTATGGGGAACTCTGGCGGCCTCAATCGCCGCCGGTGCCAGCTTCGGTGTCCAGGTCGTCGGCGTGCTGGCGGTCGGCGCATTCGTATTCTTGGTCTCGTATATCGTCTGGTACCTGATCGACCTCACCCTCAAGGCTCGAGTGTCCCGCCAGGTCGAGGAGCTGGGGCAGGACGCCGGAGAGTTGGGAATCGAAGCCTATCCCGAATTCGTGCTGATGCCCGAAACTTACGACGACGAGGACTGATCGAAGCGCCCAGCTAGCTCACGACAGGACGAACTCGGTTCCAAGCCGTCGGTTTGGCGCGGCTACCGCGTGGTTATGTCGCTTATCTCGGCCCAGTTGTCGGGAAGGACTGGAGCCGGCCAGCTTGGATCGGGACGCCAGTCCTCCCAGCCATCGTGGAAGGGCGGCCCACCGCTTTCGATGACCTCCACCACTCGGTCCGCTTCGCCGCGCACCGACGCCGCCTGCTCGTCCGTGAAGAATCCCCGGCTGACCAGCTCCTCGAACTCGTCCACGTCCTTCCACTCCCACGACAGATCCGGCCGCACCACGATATCCAGCGCAAGATCGTGAGTCTGGATTCCCTCCCCATTGCGGCGCACCGGCGACTGAAAGTTGACGTACCACGACCGGAACCGCCAGTCCGCCGTCCAGAAAAGCCAGATCGAATGCCAGCTTCCGGCGGGCGTTAGCGTCAGAACGTGCTGATTGGGTGACACCTCCTCGTGGAACTCCGCCACGCCCGGTTCGAGCATTTTCATATACAAATCGATCCGCTCGGACAGCTCGATGGAGCGTCGATTCTCATTACCGCAAGAGACAATCCGCGTGTTGGGATGTGAGTACAGCACTAGGCGCTCCGGCATGTCCTCGACGACTGTGACCGGCCGTATGGCGCCGACCCTTTCACCCCACATTTCCTGCTGGAGTATTTGTGCGCCCGGTTTCCAGCGCGCGAGATCACTCACTTCTCGAACCTTTTCCATATCCAATCGCGCCATCGACAAAGCGCGTGACTGGCGCGGACCACGTCCGCAAGCTCGCCGATATCGTCACGGGATCTACATCTAAATTGACTGGTAAACCAACATCAAGAATACGCCTCCGCCCCTGCTTCATACCCTTCGACAAAAAAGTGTCGGAGGAGATGGAACGATTTCACCCAGCCACGCGTATTGTCTAATTGAGACCCAGCTTCAGCCTGGCTCCAGCCGCCGAAAATCAGCAAAGGTGTACTATCCCCAGGAAGAACCGGGGCAAACCGGTACGGAGAACCCACATGACCGACATTCCTAAGAACGTCACTTCAAACGCGCTCCGGCCCTGGCGCGCGCACGCCATCACCCTCCTTCTCCTCGCCGCCGCGCTCGCGCTGACGGCCTGCCTCGGCGAAGGTGAAGAGGAGTCCGCGATGACGGACGGCGGATTTGTGGAGGTCATCAAGGAAGTGCCCGTCGAAAAGGTCGTCGTGCAGGAAGTGCCTGTCGAAGTCGTAGTCGAGCGTCAGGTTGCGGTCGAAAAAGTAGTCACGGCGGCCCCGGCACAAGCCCAGTCCGTCCAACTCGAATCGGAGCAGGCGGCGGGCCCCATGCAGGACCTCGGCGACACGCAGCAGCAGACGAACCAGTTCGCCATCCAGAAACGCATAATCATCTACACCGTCGACATGACCCTGGAGATTGTCGACGTGGCAACCTCCGTCGATGAGGTCGGCGCGATGGCTCGCGAGATGGGCGGCTGGATCGTCTCCACCAGCCGCGCCGAGCGGCACGTGGGGTTCATCTCGATTCGCGTGCCCGCCGAGCGCCTCGACGAGGCCGTCGCTCGACTCAGAGGAATGGCCGTCGACGTGCAGGCCGAGAACGCCAGCAGCAGGGATGTTACCGACGAATACGTCGACCTCACCTCGCGCCTCGGCAATCTGGAGGCCACCGAGACCGCTCTGCTCCGGCTGTTCGACCGCGCCGCCACGGTCGAGGAAGCGCTCGACGTTCAGCGGACGCTCTCCAATGTTCAAGGCGAAATCGAGGTCATCAAGGGACGCATCAACTTCCTTGAGCAGACCTCCGCGTTCTCGTTGATCAATGTCACCCTCGTGCTGGAGCCGCAGGACATGGAGATAGACGCCGGCGGCGACCAGGTCGCCGGGGTCGGCCAGCCCGTCCAGTTCCGCGCCTTCTTCAAGCCGCCCGAGGGAATCGACTACTTCTCGTTCGTCTGGGACTTCGGCGACGGCTCCGGGCCGTACTACAGCGACCGGACGGCGCCCACCGCCGATGAGGACACCCGGGTGACCGCTCCCGTTTCGCACGTCTATTACGATGTCCAGAATTCTCCGTACTTCGCCGAGATCACCATCACCGGCACCGGTGACTCCGGCGCGGCCGAAGCCAAGGCCTCGGTGGTGGTAACCGTCAGCGAGATTCCGGTCATCACGGTCTTTGCGGGCGATTCGATCACCGTCGAGGAGGGCCAGGAGGCCGAGTTCTCCGGCTCGTTCACCAGCCCCGAGGGCGTCTCCGATCTCAAGTTCAGATGGACGTTCGGCGACGGTACGTCACCCGAGACCGGTGACGTTGAGCCTGGAGTAACCACCGCGACCGCGGCGCACGTGTACGCCAACTACCGCCCCGACCCCTACACCGCGACTCTCACGATCACCGGCAAGACTGACGCAGGCGACATCCGGGCCTCCGACACCATCGAGGTCTTCGTCAACGAAGAGGAAGGTCTGGTAATCGGCGGCTGGAGCGCTGGCGACACCGGCAGGAGCGCCGTCCGTGCGCTCTCCGCCGTAGGCGCCGCCCTCGCTCAGGCACTAATCTGGGTCGGCATCTTCAGCCCGGTCTGGATCGTGATTCTGGTAGTCGCCTTCTTCGTCAGACGGCGCGTGAGGCGCAGAAAGCGGTAGCCGCCAGACTCTCAACCAGCCCCGTCCGTCCTGAGCCTGCCTGCCCTGAGCTTGTCGAGGGACAAACGGGACATCCCGTCGTCATCCCGCGACCCCGTTCCCAGTCGCCGTTACCGCGAAAGCCGGAATCGATTCCCACAATGTGTTACCCATGTGCCCGGTCTGGATGTAACCTATCTCCCCGGTCTGTACGCTTTCACTCCCTCTCCCTTGATGGGAGAGGGTCGGGGTGAGGGTGTGTCTCCCAGAGTACCCCCGCCCGTAATCCCGACACTCCCACCTGTCATTCCTCGCTTCGCTCGGAACCTAACGCCCCGTCATCCCACTCAAGACCCGTCGCCGGCGCTCAGAACCACGGAAGCACCGTCGGGAAATTGACGAACGGGGTTTGTCATTCGAGATAGAGCACCGCCTCCACCGCCCCCACACAGGCCCACACGCCTGCTAGGACTCGACGAAAACCGCGTCCAGCTCTTCGATCCGCCCGTCCTCGGTGAAACGCCAGATTCCGATGTGTCCCCGGCGGAGGTCGCCGTCGTCGTCCCAGTCCAGTGTGCTGGCGGCTCCCTCGTAGTCGATCTCCCGGCCTTCAGCTAGCAGCCGAAGCCCGTCGGCCACGCCTGCGGGCGTGCCAAGGACAGCCTCGCCGGGTGGACCGCCGATCACTCGCAAATGGTCCCGGATGGCCGCCCCGTCGACGCTGCCCGCCGCCTGCGCGGCCAGGGCG
>JAPOWW010000014.1 GCA_026707405.1 Chloroflexota bacterium | reverse complement strand
TCCTTGATTTGACCGACAGGACCAATTCCGACGGTCCCGAGGATGGCCTGCTGAGCGCGGCTCTCGATCCGGAGTTCAGTGATCACCCGTTTCTCTATGTCTTCTACACGACGCCGGATGAGAGCAACGAATATGGGACGTTAACGAGGCTTGCGCGCTTTCCGATCATCGACGGAGTTGCCGCGCCTGAAGAAGAGCTGATCATCCTGGAAATACCGCAAGTCAACCCCGACGACTATCACTACGGCGGGGCGATCCGGTTTGGACCTGATGGGATGCTGTATCTCGGGATAGGCGACGGCCACTTCTACACATCGGCGCAAGACCTGGGCAGTCTTTTCGGCAAGATCATACGTATAGACGTGCGCGGCGCGTCGGCTGAACAGCCTTATAAGGCGCCAGGCGACAACCCGTTCGTCGGAACGCCCGACGCGCGGCCAGAGGTTTGGGCATACGGTATGCGGAACCCGTGGCGCATGGCGTTCGATCCGCGGGACGGCAGGCTCTGGGTTGGCGATGTCGGTGGGGACTTACAGGAAGAGATCAACATCGTAACGGCGGGCGCAAACCTGGGATGGCCGATACTCGAAGGCACGGCCTGCTTCTGGGTCAATCCGTGCGACGAACTCGAAGGCGCGACGCCCCCAATCGTCACCTATGACCAGACGCGGCAGAGATGCGCCGTGATAGGCGGTGTCGTCTATCGAGGCAGCGCAATCCCCAGGCTGGACGGCGTGTATCTGTTTGCCGACTTTTGCGGCGGGCGCGTCTGGGCGCTCGACCACGACGCCGACACGGGCTGGCGGATGATCGAAATTGCGGACCTGCCCTTGCCCGTCAGTTCCTTCGGAACCGATGCCGCCGGCAATGTCTACGTGCTCACGTTTGGCGGGCCCATCTTGCGCCTCGTGGAGGCAGATTCCGGATTTGCGACGCCGCCCGTGAGCGTCGCACCATCAGAGACTTTCACACCGCCCGCCACCCCGATTTCGGGGGCAGATGAGGCAGGGTAGACTTCTGCCAGCTTCTATCGCTCTATATTTCAGGTAAACGTCGGTAAATTGAAGTTCCACTGGCCGCGCCGCTACGACAGGCGGGCCACTACTGGCGCCACGCTTTGCATTACGTGCATAGCCGTTGCTTTACTGTTTTCGTGCAACGACGTTGCGGCCCCGCAACCCACGCCCACACCCGAGGCGACTCCAACGCTAACCGTCGCACCCACGCCCACGCCCATGCCCACGCTGGCTCCGAACCTGTCCATGGACCCGTTGCCCGATCGCATCCCACAAACGGTTGGCGTCATCGAGGTTCCCATCTCCGACTTCGCGCGCCTGCCTGATTCGGGCGATCCGGAAGCCGACGACGAGCGGGACGGCGGGCCGGCTTTGATGATGCTGCTCGTCGACGAGCCTGGCACGTGCCGGCTGTTCGTGAACGACTTTCGCGGCCCGCTGCACAGTGTCAGCTATGACGGTCGGACCGTGGAATTGTATGTCGATCTCGGCGATCCCAAGTGGAACCTCAACCTCGACGTTAGCGACAAGGCCCGTGATTTTGGGTTTGCAAGCTTCGCCTTTCATCCACAGTTCAATCAGCCCGGAACGCCTGGGTTCGGCAAGTTTTACACGTTTCTGGAAACGAGCAACAAGGCTCCCAAGGCGGACTTCAAGCCCTGGAATGAAACCCAAGATCATTTCGACACGGTCCTCCTGGAGTGGACGGCCCGCAACCCCGGGACCGCGGTCTACGACGGCGGCCCGCCGCGGGAACTCATCCGCATCCAGCAGCCGCACAGATACCACAACAGCGGGCATATGGCCTTTAACCCGCTTGCCTCGCCCGGAGATTCCGACTTCGGCATACTCTATGTCGGCACAGGCGACGGTGGATTGCCTGGCGCTCCGTACGGCCACGCGCTAAACCTCAGCTACATCTATGGCAAGGTCTTGCGCATCGATCCACTCGGATCCAACAGCGCCAACGGCAGGTATGGCATCCCGGAGGACAACCCCTATGCCGGCGAACCGGGCCGCCTGGGCGAAGTCTACGCCTACGGACTGCGTAACCCGCAACGCTTCGGGTGGGACTCTCGCACTGGCGATCTGCTAGTCACCGACATCGGTCAAAATGTGATGGAGGAGATCAGCATAGTCTCGCCGGGCGCCAATCTCGGTTGGAGCAGGTGGGAAGGCAGCTTCCGCTTTCACCCGACGCGGATAGCCCCGTACGGGCGCCCGGTCTATCTCGACGATCCACGCGGCGACCCCAGCGTGACGTACCCGATTGTCGAGTTCGACCAATCGGATCCCGTATTTAAGGCGGCGGTCGCAATCACCGGCATTGTGGTCTACCGGGACGATGCCATTCCGGAACTCACGGACAAGCTGCTGTTCGGCGACATTGTCAGCGGCGAAGTACTCTACGTTCACGTCGACAGGCCGCACGACGGCGGGCAGGATCAGATTCGACGGATCTTGTTCATTCACGAAGGTGAGACGACGACCCTGCTTCAGCTGGTGCAGGAAACCAGACTTCAGCAGGGACTGTCCGAGATTCCGCGCGCGGACCTGCGGTTTGGCACCGGCCCCGACGGCCAGGTCTTCCTGCTCAACAAGCGGGATGGCGTGATACGCCGCCTCGGCGAGTCGCCATACTCGACTTGCGAACCGAGCTAAGGCGGCGGGCTTGTAAGCGAGGAGCAGGTGACGCCGAACCAGCGTCGCGAGTTGGAATAGCAGGCCCGGGACTTCCGACGGATCGACGGTCGCGGCCCTGGTTTTCTAGCCACCCGCGTCCTCGTAGACTTCGTAAGAGACTTCGCCAGTCTCGGAGACGGTGATCTGGAGCACGGGAATGAGGGCGGCGTCCCGCCACTTGTTCGACTCATATTCGTGTCGCAGACGCACGGCAAGCACGTATTCGCCGGGACCCGATGCGGCCTGCGACGCGTCGACAGGAGTCAACGCGCCGTCTTGGCCGCGAAGGGCAAGGCTGCTCCCGCGGATGTCAAGCTCATAGGTGATCGAAGTCCTTCCCGAACGGGGTCCTATCTGACCCGAAAACCATAGGTGAGAGGCCGGGGTAACGCCGTCGGCAAGAAGCTGTCTTGGGAGGTTCCAAGGTCGGGCTTCGGTGGCGATGACGATCCAGTCCTGGCCGGACCATTGGTCGGGGGCGCGGTTGTCGAAGGTGGCGGTGAAGGCGATATTCCCGTTTGAGTCGCTCACGTCCGACACTCGGATGCTGAACGGGAACGGCTGGCCAGGTGGTGGAGACTTAATTGGATCGATCATCCCGTCGAGCGCGTAGACGGCGGTCTCGTCGTTCCACCAAATCGGCTTGTGAGAGGCGCGAGGGAACATCCACGTCGGGAAATCCAGTGGCAAGATAACCAGATCGGCGACGTGGTCATCGAGCGGCCCGGCTCGCCAGGGCGTCCGTAATTGCAGCGTCGTCTGATCCACGGCGCCAATCAGTCTTGTATGGGACAGCGCCCACGCTGCGCGTACCATGGTCACTCGTTTAGCCCGAATAGCCCCGGACGATAACAGCGGCGGCGTGGCGCCGACCGAAGAACTCGAGCCGGAGACCGCGGGCAACAATACGGTCGTAGACGCGGGGACGGACTGCCGCAGCGCCTCGTATGACCCGGGCGCGGGCGGCGGGTCGAGCGCCAGGAAAGCGGGCAGCACGCGGTAGAGGCTCTCGGAGTCGTCGCGGACCAGGAGTTCGAACAGGCTAGGATCGCCGAGTCGTTCAGCGGCCTCGTCGGGCAACCCTTCGACCCACTCGTCGGGTGCATGAACGTATTCGAAGCCGAGCCGCCGGACGGCCACCGGATCGAGGTAGCCGAGGACGTCCCGATATTCGGGGCCTTCATGGTGATCCAGGTGGACGAGTCCGGCAAATCCCAAAGCGTTGGGGCGGCCAGTGGCGTAGGTCATTTGATGGGGATCGGGAGAGAAGATACGTGCGTCTACCGCTGTGTTGTTACGGATGTAGGTTGGAATCTGGTCGGACTGGCTGAATTCGAGCACGAACCGCTTACCAGGCTCCTGCTGCGTTCGCCGGGCGTTTGCCAGCTCGATCCCGCTACCGACCGCCAGGCCGAGGTTGCGGACAGGCGCAACAATCGTCGGCCAAGAGACGAGAGCGACGAGTGCAGCGCCCGCGGCGTAGCGCCAGCGCGTCGATCGAAGGCTGGTGAGGCGGACGCCGAGCGCCAGCAGCAACGCAAACAAGGCGAAGTTGCGCGCGTGGCCTTCCAGGCGGACTTGGTCAAATGGATGCGGCTCGTAGATCAGGACGAGCGAGGCGAGCAGCAGCAGACTGGTTCCGGCCACCAGCGCCAGCACCAAGCGGTCGCGCCAGGCCAGCAGCAAGGCGAGCCCGGCAACGGCCAGCGGACCAAGTCCAAGGAGACCGACTCCGCCAGGCAGCCGTTCAAGCGCCCCCAGCAGCCGCCAGCCGCCGAAGTGGTGGCTGGCGCCTAGCGACAGGCCAGACGTGACGGGGCCGCCCAGGATAAGGGTGGAGAAGCTTCCGGCAAGCAACAACAGCGCGGCGAACGCAAGTCCAGAGACCGACCGAATCGCATCACACTGTCGCAGAGACCCGGCGCGTCTGGATTGTATGAGCCATACAGCTTCCAGTCCCGCCCAGAGAACGAGCGCTATCGGAGCGAGCGAGGTCGAGGAAATTCCAATAAAGCCGAGCAGCGCGGCGAGCGTCAGAGTTGTGGACCAATTCCGGCGTCCGGCGCAGGCGGCGCGCGCGAGCACGACAAACGCAAGCGCATACGGAAGCGTGAATGAGGGTTTCGAGACGTTGGCCAGCACGGAAAAATAGTGGGAATCGCCTGTCCGCCAGTAGATGTCCGCCAGGGAGGCGCGCAGTCCGGCGGCCGGGATGCCGGTTGCGACGGGAGCCTCCACAACCCCGGACGGCTCCCCGTTCCAGAGTCCCCACGCGGCGGCCGTGAACAACAGCGGGGAGACCGTCAAGACCGCGAATCCGGACACGCGCCTGAGTAACGCCGTAATCACGACCAGCGCGAGGCTCATCCAGGCGTAGGCGCCCATTATCTCCATCATGAAGGACAGGTCCGGGCCAAACGGTGGCATCAGCAAGCCGACCAGCATGTCGACGCCGTAGTGATAGGGGGCGGGAGCGCCCGGGTTCCAGGGCAGCTCTGGCGGGAACCCGCCCGCGCGTATCGATGCGGACAGCCCCAGGTGAATCGGTATACGGGGTATCCACGTCTGCCGGCTGGCGAGCGCGATCCAGAAGACCGCCAGCGCCGCGAGGGCGAACACCGCCGCTACTTGCGGCCGCGGTCGAATCGACTCCGGCGAGCGCCAGACCAGGACGGCGCCCAGCGCCAGCACGAATATCCAGCCCGCGATCGCCCCGGCCATGCCCGGGAGCACGTACATCACCAGGTTGACTACAACGCCCCAGATCGCCGGTCCGACGACCAGCCCCTGCGCCAGCGCGACGCGGTGGTCCTTCTCCCGGAGAGCTACGCGGACAATGACGTAGCCGACAGCTGCGAGTGCGGCGAACTCCGCCAGCAGAAACAGCAGCCCGGGGACGACGGACGCGTCAATCGTCATCCGCATAGCGTCCTTCTGCGTGGACCGGGAACGAAGACCGCTCGCGTCCTACGATCGTGAAGTGAACGAGTGCATTTTGAAAAACGGAACGATTTAGGGGTTTCGCCAAGTGGACGCTAACAATACAATTCATCGGTGAGATTGTCTGTTTACATAATTGAGTAGAGTTCCGGGGCTGTCCAGAAGCCTCTCGCGCAGGTCGCTGATAGCGGCGAGCGCGAGCCTCTTTTCCGGCATGTTCATACCGAGCATCGCCGGTGCAAACGAACCACCTTCCGCCCCGTCGATTGCAACCACCGCTCAGCCGTTCGAGTGGCACGTGGCGTCGTACCCGGAAATACAGGCGATGGTGGACAGAATCAGCAGCGTCCTTTCGTTCAACGTGAACGCTTTCAGGGGACGGCTTGGCCAAGTCTATGGGATAAACGCGGGCAAGCTGTATCCGCAGGTGTTCGCGCGTGATCTGGCGACCATTTCGGAGTTCATAGGGTATACGTTCGACCCGGCGTTTCAGCGGACGCCTGTCGAAGAGTTCCTCTGGACGCAGGATGTCTTCAATCGAAACCAGGAGACCCGCGGGGCGGTTGCGGCTACGGTGTCGCCGGCGGGCGAGTTGGACAAAGCGACTGCGGTATCGGACGAAGAAACCAGCGTAATCGAGATCGCCTACCAGCATTTCCGGATGGGCGGCGGCGTTAACTGGCTTGGGACCTATGTCGGAGAGAAGACGGTCCTGGAGCGTCTCAACGATTCGGTGGAATACGTGCTGAGGGCGCGGCGCGACAGTGAGACCGGGCTGATTTATCGGGCTCACACGTCGGACTGGGGCGACGTAAAGCTGGAGGGCGGGCAATTTCCCACGGACCTGTTGCCGGGCGATGCCGTGACCGCCTCGATTTTCGATCAGGCGCTTACTTTCCGCGCTCTCGGCCAGCTCGTCGAGATGAACACGGCTGCCGGGGACGAAGAAGCGGCTTCGCGATATTCGTCGGTCCAGGGCGAG
>JAPOWW010000010.1:115159-251752 GCA_026707405.1 Chloroflexota bacterium | reverse complement strand
GCCGGAGGTTGTAGCAAATACCCGCACGGGTGCCCGTGCGGGTATCTGGTCGACGTGCGGAGAGAATGCACCTGCACGCAGTCGCAAATCACGCGCTATCGCAGGCGGATTTCGGGTCCGCTTTTGGACCGAATCGACGTGCACGTCGAGGTACCGCGGGTGAAGTTATGAAGAGATGGCGGGTGTTGCCACCGGGGAGCCGTCGAAACGTATAGGCGCGCGAATTATGGAGGCGCGACAACTTGGAGCCGAACGGCTGAATGAAACCGGAAAGCTGACGAACGCGGAGATGAACCCGAAGGACGTGGACAGGTTCTGTGAGACCGACCGGGATGCGGAGTCATTGCTGCGACATGCGCACGACCGGTTGCAGCTTTCGGGGCGTGGGTTCCATCGGGTGTTGAAGGTGGCGCGGACTATAGCGGATCTAGACGAGGCCGAGCGGATCGGCGTATCGCATCTGGGCGAGGCTCTGCAATATCGCGCGCGGGCAGAAGATTGACAAGTATCCCCCAAAGTCGCGCCGGTCTCTATCCTGCATCGCTCCGCATTGTTTAGGGGCTACCGAGCGCTGGCGGTCAATCTTCCTGTCGGGCCGATCTCGACGGTCGCGAGATCGATATAGGTGGGGGCGCAGGCCGACTATCGGCTAGGAGGCAGTCGAGGATTCGAGGGTGTACCCCGCACGACCTTCGTGAACTACGATTGTCTCGTTGGCGGGAATATCTCGGAGAACTACCTCTTGTCCGGTCCGAGGCCACCAGATCCTAACTTCCGCGACCTCGGCTAATTCTGGGCCCAGTCCGAAGTGCTCAGTGAGTTCGCTTTGACCAAGGAAATGACTCCGCACGCCGATCTCACGAACCTGGGACGCATCACCAAGGCGCGGTGTTACAGAAACCTTGGCTCCGATGCCGCTGCTATTTGAGTTCGTTCCGACAAGGCGAATTCGCAGCCACGAATTGGCATTGCCGCCGTCGTTTCTGTAGAGCCGCGGAGTGCTGCCATTGTTGACGATGAACAGATCCAGATCTCCATCACCGTCATAGTCGAACGTGAGAATCCCTTTGCCTGGTTCCAGATGTGGTAGGCCAGATTCAATCCCAACTTCGGTCATGGCGCCTGAGCCGTCGTTCAGCCATAGCCTTGACGGCTCGAATTCCGACGCGGAAGGCTCTGCAGAGTGCGCCATTCCGTTGACCATGGCGAGATCCAAGTCGCCGTCGTTGTCGTAGTCAAGGAAAACCGCTCCCCAGCCCCAGCCTCCGTCTCTTACTCCCGCCGAATCGGTGGCATCGGAAAACAAGCGGTTTCCATCGTTGCGGTACAGCCGGTTGCCCGTCGTGTCATCCGAGCGGCAGCCAAGACTGATTCTGGCCGACTCGTCTTGAATCAGAATCTTCTCGCAGTTCGCCGCTTGATCCATGATCGAAGTCACAAACCAATCGAGATCGCCATCGGCGTCATAGTCTCCAAAGGTGGACCCCATGCCATTTCTATCCGTACCGATTCTTGCGGCGACCGACCCGTCGGTAAACGTGCCGTCGCGGTTATTCCAGAACAGGCGCGACTGACCAAAATCGGACGCAATTGCAAGATCCGGCCAACCATCTCCATCAAGGTCGGTAAACGCCGACGCGAACGCGAAGGGACCGTTCAGCCCAGCGCCATCAGCAAGCGACAGCATCGGGTTTGAATCCGGATCGCCGAGCGCTTGCGACTCGACGTCATCAAGCTGAACCCCGGCAACCGCAGTGACATCGGTGAAATATCCCGGCGCCTCAGCGCCGCGGTTTCGCAGGAGGCGGGCATGAGAAAGTACCCCGTCGGAAATGACCGAATCCGAGCCCCACTCGGTGACGTGCAAATCAAGCCAGCCGTCGCGGTCATAGTCGCCTGTGGCAATGCTGTAGCCGATGTGGAGCTCGTCTGTTGCGATAGCGGCGCCTCTTTCGATGCCTTCCTCGGTAAATCGACCATTCCCATTATTTATGAATAGATAGAAACGCTTGTCGGCAATCGTGGTGACGTAGAGATCCTGGTCGCCGTCATTGTCGATATCGGACCAGAGCGCACCATTCGACCTCAGGTCGAATTCGGCCAGTCCGGCCGCCCCGGTTCGGTCCTCGAACTTCCCGTGACCGACGTTGCGGTACAGGATGTCGGGCGCGTCGAGGCGGGTCACAAACAGATCAACCAGGCCGTCGTTGTCATAGTCGGCTGCGGCCGCGCCGCCGCTCATGCGCTCGGGACTACAGTACTGTCCGCGTCCAGCGCTGTTACCGATTCCGCCATCCAGCAGGCACGAACCGTGCGGCTTGAGGTGGTACTGCACATAGCTGATCCCGGATGAGGCAGTCACGTCTACGAAGTGCGGAAACCGGAGTGGTCCCCCAGCCGTCCTGGAGTGCTGACCGGATTCGAGTGTCGCCGCTCGTCGATTGGCAAGTCCCGGAACATCTCCGAGATTGGCTGAGGGTGACAGCGCCCCGATGCCCAGGACGGCCATGCCGCCAAGCGCTCCAAGCACCCATGTGCCGATACCCAGGGCGGCTACGCCTCTCCGTGGCAGCACGCGAGCGAGTCCCCAAAACGTTATGGGACCGCCGGCTGCCGCGGTAAACAACAGTGCGGTCGCCGGGCCTGTTCCCATCCCGACCAACAGAAGTGCGGCTACAAGCGGAATTTCAAACATAAGGGGGACGTTTATGAGAACGCCGACCAAAGCGGCGATTACAACGCCGAGCAGGTGATCGCCCAGATAAGTTTCGACCAGGTCGGGATTTAGCACCTGAATTACGAATCCGCTGGCGATGCCAGCCAAGACCATAACGGGACCCAACCTCAGCAGATATCCAAAGCTGGCGGTCATCCAGTCCTTGACTCCGGCTGTGAAGATATCTGCCCAAGTCGGGTATTGGATGCGCTCGAGGCTTTGTCGGACGGTGTTATCAGCGAGCCGCTTGCGCCGCCGATCTGCTATCAGAGCGACCATGGGGCCCAAGGCGAGCGCGCCGAGCAGACTGAGGGCTATTCGCGAGCCGGAGATCATGGGGGCGAACACGACCACCACCATGATGAGGGCCGGCAGGTTTAGAGTTGACGACGCCTGAACCGTGCTTATGGTGGCGGAAACGTCAGCTCCCTTCCGGCGCAAGGCAGACGAAAAGGGAACGATGCAGGCGGAGCAGAGCGTCATTGGCATTCCCATAGCGATTCCCTTGATGGCGGATCGAAATCCGGCGCCCCGAACGCCCGGCAAACGTTTTTGAGGGAGGATGAAAGTTTCAGTCAAACCCGCTACGAGAAAGGCGAACACCATACCGACCAATACGATCTGCAAATAGCTGAGAGAGAAACTCCATACGCGGCTAAGCAGGGAAGATTCGGGGTTAGCGTCGACGCAAAAGCCTTGAAAGCATCTTTGGGTGGGTGAAGCCGCCGCTGCGAGGTCCGTTTCGACGATGTCGAGCTTTGGCAGCCGATTGAATATCAGAAACAGGGTTAGCAGAGTGATGAATGCCGCCACGCCAAAGACCCGTTCCTTGGATAAGGCGCTCCCGAGCCTTAGTTTGTAATCTGCGTAGGTAGCTGTGCTCATGACCAGCTTGGGTCATCAGCAAGGGCAGCGACGTATTCTTGTGTTGACAGGGTACTCAAGATGCCGGTCTTTCACTGCAACCCGGAGTGTGTAGATTATCCATCCAAATCGGTGAGGTCGAGATTGGTCGTACAAGCGAGAAGGAGGCATCCGTGGACAACCTGAGAGACCTGAACATCGTCGTTACGGGCGGTGCGGGAGACATCGGTGCGGCAATGGGAGCGGAGGTCTGCCGGAGAGGGGCGACGGTGACGCTCCTGGATCGAAAGAGTCCGGACGAGGCATCGGACTGGGTAGACCGAGTATCAGCCAACGGCAATGCAAACTACGTGCAGGTTGACGTGACCGATCGGTCGAGCGTTGAATCAGTGCTCGCGGCGATCGATCCACTCGACGTTGTCGTCAGCAACGCCGGTATCGTGATCCCCGTTCCCTTTTTGGACGTGACCCAGGAGCAATGGCATCAGCATCTCGATATCAACCTGACCGGGTGTTTCAACGTAGGCCAGACGGCTGCACGACTGATGGTGAGCAGGGGGGCGCGTGGGAGGATTATTTTCACAGGATCCTGGGTCGGCGACATTCCATGGCCCGACGACAGCGCCTATTCGGTTTCGAAAGCGGGCGTCAAAATGTTGGCTAAGTCTATGGCGAGGGAGCTTTCGTCGAAGGGGATTCTCGTGAACGTTGTAGCCCCGGGGATCGTAGATGCGGGTCTGGCCGCGCAAGTGATGAGAGATAATCCCAGCTTTAGAGCCCAGGCCGAGCGAGTCATACCGCTGGGACAACTATCGACCCCGGAGCAAGTCGCCAAAGCCACGGCATTCCTATGCTCCGAGGATTCCGACCATATGACAGGTTCGGTGCTGCTTGTCGACGGCGGTTGCTCGCTCTTCTATTGGGACTGAACGGCAAATAACCGGTATATCGACCGAGGCCTCAGCGGGCAGACTGTGGACGCCCTAGGGCCTGGAATTGACAGTGCCAGATGATGCACCTATCGTACCCAGGTATGACGGATTGAAACTTAGTTTCTAAGCCTCCGTCAGCGACAATCTGGAGTGTCGGAATTCCATGGTTGTCGAGAGGGCTTAGGGACGGTTCCCACCGGCACCGACGGCCGAAGGTTTGCTCTCTAGGGAGGACCGCATGAAGCAGCCCAGTAGTTTACGCAGACGAGACTTGCTCCGCATCGGAGCTATTGGCGCCGCGGGAGCGGCCACCGCTGCACTCGCAGGATGCGGTGAGACTCAGGTGGTCACGCAAGAGGTCGTCAAGGTCGTAACGCAGCAGGTGCCGGTCGAGAAGGTCGTCACCCAGGTCGTTGAAAAAGAAAGAGTCGTAGAAGTCGAGAAGCCGGTCGAAGTAGAAGTCGAGCGGGTAGTAACTCAAATCGTCGAAAAAGAAAAGGTCGTCGAAAGAGAGAAGATCGTAGAGAAAATCGTTACGGTCGAGGTGGCGCCGAAGCTCCGATCCGTTACCCTGACGGGTTGGACGTTTGCCCACCTTCCGCGATGGCACAAAGCCAATGGCGACCTGTTCGCCGCCCAAACGAACGTCAAGACCGAGTGGGTTGGAGTCTCCGAGATTTGGGACAAGCTGTCGGTTGCCCTGCAGACGGGCGTTGGCGCTCCCGACATGGTGGATATCGAGCAGGGGCCGATGGGCCGATATCTCAAGGGCGATATTCAGCTGGTCGATCTCAAGCCCATGCTCACGCGAGAAGGCTTTTGGGACAAATTAGTAACGTCCAGGCAAGCTCTTTACACATGGGAAGGCAAGACTTACGGCGTGGAGTATGCGCTGACCCCGGTGGTGATGTACTACAACCTATCCCTTTTCGAGAAATATGGAATCGACCCAGAAGCGGGAATGGCCACCTGGGACGACTTCGTCGAGTCGGGACAAAGGATGAAGAGCGGGTCGGGCGGAGAGACGCTGATTACCGGCACCGGTACGGGCGCTTTGCCGATGCCCATGGAGCCGATGTTCCGCCAGCGTAACCGCGACTACTTCACGGCAGACGGGGAAGTCGGTCTCGACGATCCTGTGTTGATCGAGACCATGCAGTGGATGGAGGATCTTCGGGCCGAAGGCGGAATCGCCGATCGGGCCGAGCCGTGGAGTCCTGGTATGTGGGGGGCGTTCAAGGAAGAGCACCACGCAACGACCGTCGGAGCTGATTGGATAGCGGACTTTCTGCGCGACAACGTCGGGGCCGAAGGTGAAGGGAAGTGGCGGGCGCAGCCTTTGCCGCTGTGGGCCGACGATCCAACCATGACAGACACGAGCTGCTGGGGCGGCACGGGCATAATGATCACCACGCACACGCAGTTCGTTGAAGAGGCTTGGGAATACATCAAGTTCGGAATGCTGACCATCGACGGCAGCGTTCGCCGGTACAAGGACATCAGCCAGTTCCCGGCCTTTCTACCGGCGATGGAGAGCAGCGAAATCTCATTCGCTGACCCCTACTACGGTGGGCAGGACCTGACTGAAGTCTTCAAGTTCGTCGCCAGGCGAGTGCCCGCGCAGCACCAGCATCCGTTCAGACCCGAGCTCCGCGACGTCTGGGAATCAAAGATTCTCCCCGACGTTCTCGACGGGAAAATTGGCGTAGAAGAGGGGCTGACCCAAGCCGCGGCAGAAGTCCGCGACATTATCGCCAAAGGCGGCTAGCGCTTAGCACCTTGCCGGTGAGCCACGGCGGTTATCGCGGCGTGGCTCACCGGTGGGGTTGTACAACTACGACTGTGCTTGACGGATCACGGCCAGGACTTGACGGACTAACTGGAGGCCAGGCGTATTGAACCGGAATCGCCTGCAGAAACGATCAGCGCCATACATATTCACAGCGCCGTTCTTCATTTGGTTCAGCATCTTTGGTCTTTTCCCCGTCATATACGCCTTCTACCTCAGCCTGCATCACCAGGTAGGCCTGGTGGCCGAGCGCCCCTTCGTGGGGTTGCAGAACTACATCGACCTCGTTCTCGATGAGCGATTCCGGCACTCGCTCTGGAACACGACCTACTATGGGCTTGGCAGCATCTTCGTCATCCTCCCCGCAGCGCTGATTCTGGCGCTTATCCTTCATTCGCCGTCGCTCCGCCTGAAGGGCGTATTCCGAATAGCGTTCTTCGTGCCCCTGCTAACGTCCAGTGTCGTAGTGGCGGTGATCTTCGCTCTCGTATTCGATACCAGGTACGGGTTGCTCAATAACTACATTGTTGAGCCTCTCGGGTTCGAAAGAATTAGCTGGCTACAGGACGGTAGTTTCGTCATTCCGGCGCTGGTGGTCATGGGGGTTTGGAAGTGGACCGGAGTGAACAGCCTCTACTATCTCGCCGGACTGCAAAACGCGAGTAAAGACATCGAGGAAGCGGCGCGCATCGACGGCGCCGGGCACTGGGCCGTATTCAGGTACGTAACGTTCCCGCAAATACAGCCCGTGGTTCTCTTCACAGTGATACTGGCGATAATCGGCTCCTACAATCTCTTCGCCGAACCTTATCTGCTTCTCAGTAATTCGGGCGACCGTGGACTGATGGCCATGGTCTACCTGTTCAACAACGCCTTCAGCTTTGCCAAGTTCACGTACGCTTCGGCCATCGGCTACATCCTGTTCTTCATAATCCTGGTTCTCTCAGTGGCCCAGCTCCGGATATTTAGCGTGTTTCGGGATGATTGACGGTTGAAATCACAGATGACCCCTTCGTCTTCCAATAACCGCGCGACAACGGCGCTCGGGGCGGTAGAGGGAGGCTACGAACCGATTGCATCGTCCCGGGACCGGAAAGCCTCGCTTTCCAAAACGCTCCGGAGTGCGCGGTCGGGAGCGCTATTCGGGTTTTTGTCGATCGCGGCCATCATCACGTTCGTCCCGTTCGCATACATGCTCAGCTCGTCATTCAAGCGGCGAGACGAGATATATAGCGTGCCGGTAACCTGGATACCCAGCGAGATCGAGCCTCTCAACTATGTACGTCTCTTTGAAGAAATACCCTTCGCCCGGGAGTATCTCAACAGCGCCGTGATCGCCGTCATCGTCGTTGCGTCGGTTCTTTTCTTCTCCTCCCTGGCCGGATTTGCCTTCGCGAAATACCAGTTCCGGTTCAAGAATCAGATGTTCTTGTTTGTTCTGGCCACGATGATGATCCCGATTCAGGTTCAGGTTGTCCCGCTGTACCTCATTGTGAACTCGCTGGGCTGGCTAAATACCTACCAGGGTGTCTTCGTTCCCCAGGCGATGAGCGCGTTCGGCATCTTCCTCATGCGGCAGATGATGCTGAGCGTTCCCGATGAAATCCTCGATGCGGCAAGGGTGGATGGCGCAAGCGAGGTGGGCCTTTTCAGGCACGTGGCGATTCCGATGACCCGGGCCGGACTTCTGGTACTCGCTCTGCTGACAGCCTTAACGTCGTGGAACGACTATTTGTGGCCCGTTATTGTCCTGCGCAGTGAAGACATGCTCACTGTACCGCTCGGACTGGCCGCGTTGATCAATACCTACAGAGTTGAATACGGCATGGTGCTGGCGGGCAGTACGCTCGCAATGCTTCCAGTGGTAGCTCTGTTTATTGTTTTCAACAGGCATTTTGTCGCCGGTCTGACGTCGGGGGCCGTGAAGTTCTGAACCGAGCAGCCTCGCGGCCGGCATCTTCAGACGGCTAACAGAGACGACCATGCGATTGAGCGGTAAAGTCGCCGTAGTAACTGGCGCCGGGGCTGGTATCGGTCGAGCGATTGCGCTTGAGTTCGCAAGTGAAGGCGCGAAGGTTGTCGTAGCCGAGATCGACGCCCCTTCGTCTGAGCAATCCACCAAGATGATCCGGGACGCAGGCGGAGAGGCGATTGCGGTACAAACCGATGTCACCGACGACGCCAGCGTCCGACGGTTGGTTGAAACGACGGTGACGGAATTTGGCCCGCCCAATGTTCTGGTGAACAACGCAGCCGTGATGCCAATGGGAGCGATTGCCGACGCTAACCAGGATGATTGGGACCGCGTGATGGCGGTAAACGTTCGGGGCATATTTCACTGTTCCAAATACGTAATCGGTGAAATGAAGAAGCAGAAACGGGGCGGTTCGATCATCAATCTCGGATCGGTAACGGCGATAGTGGGGACACCCGGTATCGCAGCGTACACGGCGTCAAAAGGGGCCGTGGTGGCGCTAACGCGGCAGATGGCAATCGACTACGCGGACGACGCTATACGGGTGAACAGCATGTCGCCCGGAACCATCGATACGCCGATGCTTGCCAGGGCAGTGGCGCTGTCCGACGACCAGGAGAAGGCGCGAGCCGGTTTCGACGCCATTCATCCAATCGGACGCGTCGGAACGCCGAACGAGATCGCCAGTGCAGCGGTTTTCCTGGCCAGCGACGAATCGAGCTTTGTTACAGGTTCAAATCTGATTATCGACGGCGGATACACAGTTGCAGGCGCTTTGCCGATCGACTAGCAGGAAGAGAAGGCCATATGGAAATTGCACCTAACGTATACAGAATCGATTCCGAAACGGGAGGACGCCCTCTCCAGCTGTATCTTCTCGTCGGCGACGACCGGACTGTGCTTGTCGATGCCGGTGGATCATCGGAGCCCGAAAACGTCATCTTCCCCTACCTCAAGGGTCTGGGGCTAACTCCGAGCGACCTTGACGTGGTGATCGTGACCCACAGCGACCACGACCACTTCGGAGGGCTGAGCGCCATAAAGGACGCGAATCCCGCCGTAGCGCTGACTTGCGGAGACCAGGACCGATTCATGGTGGAGGACCCGGAGACGACCTACAGCTTTCGCTACAACCACTATGCCGCCGACCACGGCATTGGGTTCGACGACGACGCTCGTGCGGCGATCATGGAGGACCTGGGCAGGGCTCAGCAGGTCGATTTCACGTGGACCGGAGGCGAGACGTTGCGGCTCGCCTCCGATTGGCTGTTGGAAGTACATCACGCCCCAGGCCACACCTACGGTCATTTGTGCGTCTTTGATACCAAGAATAGGGCAATCATCGGTGGGGACGTGGTTCAGGGCAGCGTCTATCCAAGCCTCGAGGGCGGCGCCGCGCTAGGCCCCACGTACCTCTACGTAGACGCCTATCTCACGACGATTCGGTATCTCAAGAACCTCGGTGCGGACATACTTTGCCTGGCTCACTGGCCCATTCAGCGTGGCCGCGAAGTTGACAGCTTTCTTGACGAGAGCCGTGCTTACGTCGAACAAGTGGATCGGGCAATGTTTGAAGCTATCTCACAGGCGGCGAATGGGGCCACCATGCGCGAGCTTATCGAGGAGTTAGGCCCCAGCTTGGGAGACTGGCCGCGAGGGGCAGACGAGCTTCTTGCATTCTCGTTCCTTGGACACCTCGAACGCTTCGAAAGTCGAGGCCTAGTCAAGCGAGACTCAACGAGCCATCCTGTTCGCTTCTCCTTGAACAGCTAGGGACAAGGGAAACGGTAGAAAGGCGGCTGGGTTCTGAAGTGACTGATATCAATGTCGTCAGTGATGCGCATCCTCTAATCGATCTGGCCGCAGCCGAGTTGGGCCGATACGTAGGCCTAGCGCCGGCCGCGCCCGAAGACGCCCCAGATTTCGTGCTCCGGCACGGGCTGTCGGACATCCACCCTCAGGGCTACGTAGTCTCAACAGAGGACGCTACCGTGACCATCGCGGCGGCTCAGCCGATCGGTGTCCTTTACGGCGTCTACGGCTACCTCGAGGAGGTCGGCTTCGGTTTCTATCTCGGGGGCGACACGTGCCCCGATCCTGATGGTTTCCACTGGAAACCAGTCAATCTCCGGGCGGAGCCTGTGTTCGACATACGGGGCAGCCTGGTCTGGCCCAACTTTCTGAACAGCCCGGCGACGTGGGACTTGCCTGACTACCAGGTCTTCTTCGACCAGATGGTCAAGATGAAGAACAACGTCGTGCACGTCCCGGCCTATGGCACGCCGCTGGAAGCGTATCCGCCGGACGGCTCGGCGACTTATTTCCTCGATTCCGCCCGCCGGCTTCACTATGCAGATGAGACCGCGTGGCGCGGCGGCGATCCGTTTGCGACATCGCTGACCTACGGTTGGGGCACTCCGACACGCAGATGGGGCCGGACTTCCGGTTTCAGATGCGAGGAGTTCGGATTTGGGACGGGCGACTGGTTCGACACGGAGGTATTCGGTTCCAGGGCGACGGTTGAGGGAGAAACCCGCGAGGAGCAGATAATCGGGGCGCAAGAGACGTTTGCGCAGGCGCTTGAATACGCGGGCAAGCGGGGCCTGCAAATTGTGCTGGGCATGGAAGTGGAAGGGAATCCGTTCGATCCGGAAGTCGATTCCGCCCTGAACAGCCGCCTCAAACACATCCTGAGCACCTATCCCACTCTGGACTACCTGGCCATCTGGCAGGCCGAATCGCGTTCGTGGGTCGGGCCGAGGCCAGGCGAGGTCGACGAGTGGTTCCAATCGCCGGCTTTTCAAGAGAAATATGAAGAAATCTGCGAACAGTTCGACTACTTGGGCAGGGCGGACCTTGTAGCCGAGGGCGTGCGGCTCAGCGCCTACATCAACCGAATTCATGACATCGTGTCCGAGCTTCGTCCCGGCTTGCGCCTGCTCATCTGCGGCTGGGGTGGAGATCACTGGATGCGGTCCACGGATCTTTATCTCGGTCTCGACAAGACAGTACCGATCGATGTCATCTTCTCCTCTCTGGACAACATCGATCCCTCGGCGGCGAGGTCTGTAAGCGAGGTCTACGGGAAGCTGTCGGACGGCCGCGAGAGCTGGCCTGTTCCGTGGTTCGAGTCGGACGCGGGCGGTTCCCGGCGAGACCAATGGGGTCCTCAGCCGAACACCCACATTTTTGCCGACCTGTGCCGGGACGCGCGGGAGAAGGGATGTGAGGGGTTCATGGGCATCCACTGGCGCACGCGGGACCTCGAAGAGGTATTCGCCTACAGCGCCCGCTATGCGTGGGACCAAGTCGAGTATGACGAGTTCTACGACGATTACGCACGCACAGCCTACGCATCGGAATATTCAGGGGAAATTGCGCTACTGCTACGCGAACTGGATTCCATGGGGCCGCGCTGGTCCGGTTCATGGGGGCAGTGGGAGTGCAGGCCATTCGAGTGGTTGGGTTCAAGCACCCAGTCCGACCAGCCGGACAGCCGCCCCAGCCCTCTCAGCACCAGCCGGTTGCATCAGATTCGCGGGCGCGCATCTGCGATGCTGACCGACATCGATCCCAATATTCACCCGCCGGCATGCGATCGACTGCGGTGGCTGATACTGACGATCGACTGGATTACTCAATACGATCGGGTCTCGCTGCTGCTGGAGCCTGAAGGAACTTATCAGGTGCAGGCGGCGGAGCTGCATATGCACTACGCCCACGGAATGGGGGGTCATTCGCAGGACGAGCAAGTCTGGGAACTTTATCGTTCGGCTCCGTTGGGCGAGGCGATGCTCGCTTTTGCCCAAAAGGTCGGCAGCCGGGGCGAGCTCGGCGCTCTCGCGACGATCAACGTCAAGGCTTACTCGACTTATTTGGATACCGGACACATGATGGGTATTCATCGCGGGAATTGGCCGCCTGACTATGTCCGTGGTCGTGGCCGGAGGGATTCAGCCGTGGTCCAGTGGCGTCCCTCGGAAAGCGCCAAGGGATACCGAGTATGGCGGCGTCAAGCCGGCGAAGCGGGCTGGGTCTGTGTCACCCCTGTTGCGGTGATGCAGTGCCAATTCGAAGACAAGGAGTTGGCCCCGGCTGTTTACGAGTACGCGATAACGTCCGTTGCCGAGCCGGCACTGGAGAGCCTTCGGTCGGTCAGCACGACGGTGCGGGTAGGCCCTCAGGTCGACGCGCCGCTGGTGCAAGTGCTAGAGCCCCCGACAGTTTTGTGGGCTGAAGACAAACTTGCGATTCGGTGTGTAGTCACGAGTGACCGTGACATAGCTTCCGTTGTAGTTCATAGACGAAACGTGAACGGAGACTCGCTCCCGCCGGTCGAACTTCAACCCGGTCGCGGCTTTACCTACCGCACAGAACTTCCGCTAGAGGGACTCGAAGGGGAAGTCTTGCTATACGGGATCGAGGCGAAAGACGAGCTCGGACAGAGCGGATTGTGGCCGACCGGTTACCCGACGGTATGGCGGTCGCTTTGCGTGCCGGGCTGAGACTAACGTCCGACGTTATAGAGCAGTCAACATCCCCGTTAAGATCGAGCCATCGGGAACGTCGGCATAGCGCGGGGTAGGAGCTAGCGAGATCGAGATGACCGATATCAAGATCGTGGGAGATACGCATCCCCTAATCGATCTGGCCGCTGCGGAGTTGGGCCGATACGTGGGCCTGGCGCCGGCCGCACCCGAGGACGCCCCAGATTTCGTGCTCCAGCACGGCCTGTCGGACATCCACCTTCAGGGCTACGTAATCTCAATCGAGGGGACTGTCGTGACCATCGCGGCGGCTCAGCCGATTGGCGTCCTCTACGGCGTCTACGGCTACCTTGAGGAAGTCGGCTTCGGCTTCTATCTCGGTGGCGACACGTATCCCGACCCCGATGGTTTCCACTGGAAACCGGTCAACGTCCGGGCGGAGCCTGTGTTCGACATCAGGGGCAGTCTGGTCTGGCCCAACTTTCTGAACAGTCCGGCGACGTGGGACCTGGCCGACTACCAAGTCTTCTTCGACCAGATGGTCAAGATGAGGAACAACATCGTGCATGTCCCAGCGTATGGGACTCCGCTGGAAGCGTATCCGCCGGATGGCTCGGCGACATACTTTCTCGACTCGGCCCGCCGGCGTCACTATGCGGATGAGACCGCGTGGCGGGGCGGCGATCCGTTCGCAACATCGCTGACTTACGGCTGGGGCACGCCGGGACGCAGGTGGGGCCGGATTTCCGGATTTAGATGCGAGGAGTTCGGATTTGGGACGGGCGACTGGTTCGACACGGAGGTATTCGGTTCCAGGGCGACGGTTGAGGGAGAAACCCGCGAGGAGCAGATAATCGGGGCGCAAGAGACGTTTGCGCAGGCGCTTGAATACGCGGGCAAGCGGGGCCTGCAAATTGCGCTGGGCATGGAAGTGGAAGGGAATCCGTTCGACCCGGAAGGCGATTCCGCCCTGAACAGCCGCCTCAAACACATACTCAGCACCTACCCCACTCTCGACTACCTGGCCATCTGGCAGGCCGAAATGCGTTCGTGGATCGGACCCGGCCCAGGCGAGGTCGACGAGTGGATGCAGTCCGCCGAGTTCAAGCACGAGCACGACCGCATCGCGTCGCACTTCGACTATCTCGGACGACCTGATCTAATAGCCGAAGCCGTGCGGCTGAGCGCCTATGTCAACCGAATTCACAACATCGTATCCGAGCTTCGTCCCGGCTTGCGCCTGCTCGTCTGCGGCTGGGGTGGGGATCACTGGATGCTGTCTACCGATCTCTACCTGGGTCTCGACAAGACGGTGCCGATCGACGTCATCTTCTCCTCTCTGGACAACATCGATCCCTCGGCGGCGAGGTCTGTAAGCGAGGTCTACGGGAAGCTCTCCGACGGCCGCGAGAGCTGGCCCGTACCGTGGTTCGAGTCGGACGCGGGCGGTTCCCGGCGAGACCAATGGGGACCTCAGCCTAATACTCACATCTTTGCGGACCTGTGCCGGGACGCGCGGGAAAAAGGATGTGAGGGGTTCATGGGCATCCATTGGCGTACCCGTGACCTCGAAGAGGTATTCGCCTACAGCGCCCGCTATGCGTGGGATAGCGACATCACGTTCGAGACCTTCTATGACGACTACGCCAGAAGGGCCTACGGCGAGCGGCACGGCGCCGAAATGGCGGCGATACTTCGTGAGTTGGAGCACATGGGGCCGAGATGGACCGGCTCATGGGGCCAGTGGGAGTGCTGGAATTTCGCGTGGCTGAGCGTTGGCAGCCCTATGTCGATTTCCGATGGGCACGACGCGGCTCCAGACAGCAGGCCCAGCCCGGCCAATCTCAGTCGTTTGACCGAAATCCGGGGGCGGCTCAGCACGCTGCTGGCCGAGTCGGAGAGTGCGAGGGATCCGGCGGGTCAGGAACGGCTTCGATGGCTCATCTTGACGATTGACTGGCTAGTCCTATACGACCGAGTCACGCTAACCCTGGAAGGTGGAGGGCCCTATCACCGTCAGGCCGACGCTCTGTTCCTAAGGGACGCTCTGGGTGATCCCGACCACAGCCTTGACCGGCGCATTTGGGAGCTGCTACGAGAGGCTCCCTTGCAGCAGGCCATGCACGCCTACGCGAGGAAGATAGAGAGCAAGGGAGAGCTTGGTGTTCTGGCCGCCATCAACGTAAAGGCTTTCTCCACATACGAAGATTCCAGCTGGGCGTTCGGAATCCACCGTGGAAACTGGCCGCCCAACGGAGTGCGTGGTCATGGTTCAGACATATCGGCTGTCATCGAGTGGGAACCATTGGCCAGCGCACAGGCATACCGAGTTTGGCGTCGCGAGTTTGGCAGCGAGGACTGGACCTGCGTCACGCCAGAGCCTATAACGGCGCTCGGTCTGGATGACTCGCCACGGTCGCCAGGCGACTACGAATACGCGGTGACCACTGTCGCGCCGCCGCGCTTGGAGTCCATGAAGTCGTTCGGAGCAATGGTGCGGGTAGGTCCCGGCTCTAGCCCGCCGCTGATTCAGGTTTTGGCCCCGCCAACAGTGCTTTGGAGCGATGATCGGCTGGCCGTCAAGGCCATCGTTACCGGTGAGCGCACGATCACGTCGGTGCGTCTGAAACTCAGGACCGGGCACACTCGTGAGTTGCCGTCGCTGGAGCTGAAGAAAGGCCGGGGTGCAACTTTTTCGATCGAAGTACCGCTTGCGGAGTTGGGGGGTTCATCGCTGCAGTTCGGGATTGAAGCCGTCGACGTCAACGACTCGATGGGTGTGTGGCCTACGGGTTTTCCGCAAGTTTGGCGGTCGCTGAACGTTGTCGCTTAGCCGAAAATTGGATCGGGGAAATGTCCCTGTGTTGAGACCAAGCAGCGGTGCGGACAGTCCCGGCCAGACCCTTCCGCCCTGGCTGGCGCGAAGCTAATTAGAAGGAGAACAGAACGATGCGTCTAGAGGATCACGTTGCAATCATCACCGGCGGCGCGCGCGGAATCGGGCGCGGCATCGCTCTGCGCTTCGCGGAGGAGGGCGCGGACGTAGTCATTGCCGAGCTCGACGAGGAAACAGGCAGAGCCACGGCGAGCGAGGTCGAAGCCAAGGGGCGACGGGCGCTGGTGGTTCGATGCGACGTTACAAACCCATCCGACGTCCAGGCGATGGTCGACGCGACACTCGCCGAATTCGGTCAGATCGACATCCTGGTAAACAATGCCGGGCTCGGGCAGCAGGTCATCGAAGTCGTGGATCTCGATGAAGCGGAGTGGGATCGAGTCATGTCCGTGAACATCACGGGCGTTTTCGTGTGCAGCAAGTACGTAGCCCGGGAGATGATGCGGCGCGAATATGGCAAGATTATCAACATCTCTTCGGTCAACGGGGTTTCGGCTCCGCCGCTCGTAGCGGCTTACAATGCCTCCAAGTGGGCGGTATTAGGATTCAACAAGACGCTCGCGATCGAGCTTGCTCCCTACAAGATCAACGTGAATGCAATCTGTCCGGGTCCAGTAGACACCGACTTCCAGAAGGCAAACATGTCAGAGCGGGCGGCGGTGATGGGTATTGAGGTGTCGGACTTGCGTGAGCGGCTGAGGCAATCCGTCCCGCTTCAACGATGGACCAGACCGGAAGACCTAGCCGCCGCGGCAACCTTCCTGGCTTCTCAGGACTCCGTGCACATGACCGGCGAGCACCTAATTGTTTCAGGTGGATTGAGCGGCGTTTCGGGCGTCGCGCCCAAGCGAAAGTCGACTTCCTAGGGGGCCATCACCCAAACAACTCCCAGCGCCTAATCGTCGTATTGCTGACGAGAGGCCGCGACCGTCTGTACAACGGCGTCTGGCCGCGCAGTTCGCTTTGCCAAGGATGACTGGCACCAGCGATCATCCTACCTGCTGAGTCTATTCCCACCTCGTGCAGTGTGCCCTGGGAGCACGTCTGGTAGATTCGCCATCTGCGAAGCGTAGGACCACCTGCCTGTACGTTGGAGGAGCGAGATTACATGTCGGAATTGGGAATCGGGATCGTCGGACTGGGAATGGGCGGGAATCTGCTGTCGATAAATGGGATGCCGGATTTCCCCGCGTTCGTTCGCGGTGTTTGCGACTTGGTGGAGGAGCGGGCTGAGGCGGCGCGGCGCGATCACGGGGTGGAGTTCGCAACCGGTAGCCTCGACGCCCTGCTCGAACGTCCGGATATCGACCTGGTTGGCATATATACGCCCGATCACCTTCACAGAGATCAGGTGGTACGCGCGCTCGAAGCCGGAAAGCACGTGCTCGTTACCAAACCCATGACGATCAGCAACGAGGAGTCCGATGCGGTTATCGAGGCGGCTCGCAGCACGAAGAAGCGCGTGATGCCCGCCCAGACCCAGCGCTACGTTCGGCCCCACATGGCATTGAGAAGATTCATAGACGCCGGGGAGTTCGGGGACATCTATTTCATGGCGTCGGACTACTATCAGGACCTCCGTCCCATCTATGACCGCACTCCGTGGCGCTATGAGGTACCCCAGGACTTTATCTATGGGGGCCTGTCGCACAACATCGACATCATGCGGTATCTCAAGGGCGAGATAGCCGAGGTAGCCGCGTTTGGGTCGTACAGCGGTCACGATTCGCGATATCCAGACGACGTTTACGAAACGTTTGTCGTCAACGCCAAGTTCGAGGATGGAACTCTTGGAAGGATCGCGCTATCGCCCGGCGTCCGGCCGCCGCTGCCCGGCATGTACATCCAGGTCTTCGGAACGAGCGCATCGTTCGTAAGCGACCGACTCGTCCTGGACAGACTCGACGGCACGCCCGTCATCGATTTTGACTTCGAACCCGAACCGTATACGGCGGCGGAGATCAGGCTCCTGAGGGAGTTCGTGGATTCGATAATCTCCGACGTGCCCCAGCCCCTCGACGAGTTCGACGGCGCCCGCATTTCGGCCGTGGGGGACGCTATAACGGCATCGATCCGGGCAGGAGGCGCTCCGCAGAAAGTCAGGCTCGAGTTCTGACCGAAGGGTTTCGAAGAGTCGGATCGCCATGCGGCTAAAGACTATCTGATATGAGCAAATCCACTTTCGTCTGGGGCGGCTCGTTGATAGACAGGATGCTGGGCGCGGCCCGGTTGAATGCAAACGTCTACAGGGAGATAGTCAACGACGGCCGCGCCACTGGCCAAGCGCTGGTGGTTGTGGCGCTTGTGTCGACCGCTAGAGTCGTCGGGGCAATGCTGGCCGGTGAAGACATCCATTTGGTGATAGCTCTGATCGTCGGGCTGGTTGACGGAGTTTTGAACTGGGTCATGTGGGCGCTGTTCATCTGGCTGTTCGGCATGACGTTATTGAAAATGGAAAACACCAACGCCGGTTGGGGGCAAATGGTGCGCGCAACGGGATTCGCCCAAACCCCGGGGCTTCTGAGCGTCATCGGCTTCATACCGGACATTACATTTCTCATCCTGGCGGCGACATTCGCGTGGACTTTCGTATGCACGGTGGTCGCCGTCCGGCAGAGCCTGGGCTACACGTCAACTACGCGCGCGGTTTTCGTAATTCTGCTCGCTTCCATCCCGGTGGCCGCCGTGAAATTCGTCATACTATGATTCCCGGGTAAGCGCGGGGACAGGCCCATGCCGCCCTCGGCAGCGTTAGAGCCAACGGTGCTGCTGTTGGCCGTCGTTTGAAAGGATGTGGCACACGTGGGATGGCGACGGCCAAAAGCCCCCACTTCGAGCGACCGTCCTTTACCCAGACGTGCTCCACGGTCGGATGACAGAAGAAATGCCGACGCCCACCTGATGGAGTGCCCGCGCTGCGGCGCGCCGATGCCGGATTTGCGGGGTGGGACGCATAGCCGCTGCAGGCGTTGCGGCTATAAGGACGACTGCTGCTGAGCCTGCCGCGAGCTCCGAGATAGTCTTGGCAGCAGGATAGTCACACGCGGTGGGTGGTAGAGGTCGGCCGTTTACCTGTGGGCACTAGAAACAAGCTGCTCCTCATCACCGACGGCTACCGCCGCCTGTTCCGAAAGCCATCGTTTGTGCTGCTATGGACCGGGCAGACAGTTTCAGTCTTCGGCGATGCCTTCTTCAATCTCGCTGTCATGTGGGTCGTTTGGTCGGAGACCCAGTCCACCTTGCAGACCGCCGTTATACAGGCTGTATGGCACATCCCCGACGTTTTATTCGCACCTCTTGCCGGGGTCCTTGCCGACCGCCGGGACCGAAAGGCAATCATGGTGACGACAAACGTTGCCGCCGCAGCGGTGGTGGGAGCAGTGGTCCTGATCGTCGTCCTGGTTGGTCACTTGCCCCCAGTCATTGCCTTCGTCGCCATCTTCAAGCTGAACAGTCTGACCACGTTTATGAATCCGGCGCGGGCTTCCATCATGCCCGCCGTGGTGGGGCGCGACCTGTTGACGACCGCCCAAGGCCTCTTCTCCACGGCCAGAGAGACGGCGGGTTTGGTAGGCAGCGCAGCCGCGGGGCTGCTGATTGCGGCTACGAGCGCAGTGTGGGCGCTGGTAGTGGATGCGGCATCGTTCATGTTCGTGTCGCTGTGTATCGCACTCGCCCGCCTGCCGGGCAGAGCCGCCCCGCCAGCCGCCCCCAACGAAATCCGACCAAGTCTCTCCCCGAGGTCGGTCGCCCGGGACCTGCGCGAAGGCTGGCGGACAGCCTCGCGGCTACCGGTGGTGCGTGCATTGCTCTGGCTTGGCTTACTCATCAACACCGTAGCCTTCATCGGCCCGCTGTGGCCGGCCCTGGTACAGGAGCGACTGAGTGGTGGGGCGGATTTCTATGGTGTGCTGCTGGCGGCCGCCGCGGCCGGAGGCATGATGGGCGGGCTAGTCGCAGGTCCCCTGGAGCGGCGTCTGGGTGCGGGGCGCGTATTGGCTTCAGGCTGGGCGATTGCCGGGGTATGCACTCTGGCAATAGCCGGCTCCACATGGCTGCCGGTGACGATGGTTTTGGAATTTGTCGAGACCGCTTCATTGACTGCCGGCATGGTTGTCAGTAGCGCGATCATGATTACGGCGGTCCGCGAAGAGTACCGTGGCCGGGTGTTCGGCATAGTCCGCAGCCTGTCCGTCATCCTGATCCCCGTAAGCGCTCTCGCCGGCGGCTGGGTCGCGGAGTTCGTCGAGATCTGGATCATGTTCGCCGCCGCCGGGGCTATAGTCCTCGCCCTGGCGCTCCTAGCTTGGATGAATCCTAATGTGCGACTCGCACGCGTATGAGGTCTACGCCTTAGACAAATGCTCTCCCGCGACAATGCATGCACGCCGTCTCCTTCAGGATGTGGTTGTGCAAAATAAGATCTGCCTGACTGATGCGATGGGATCGTTTGCCTAGACTCTGAGGTGAGGCCGGTTTCTTGGGGCCGGAAAGCGAGGAGAAGGAGCGAGTCCTTGGCGGAGAAACGGACCGACATTCTCATAGTGGGAGGGGGAGTGGGGGGCTGCGCCGCGGCAATGGCCGCGACGTCGCTTGGCCATCGCGTGGTGATGACCGAGGAAACCAGTTGGATCGGAGGGCAGCTCACGAGCCAGGCGGTCCCTCCGGATGAGCATCGATGGATCGAGCACTTCGGCTGCACAGGAAGGTACAGAGCCTATCGAGACGGTGTGCGCCGCTATTACCGTGACCACTTTCCGCTTACGGCGGAGGCGCGGGCGATACCGAACCTGAATCCGGGAATGGGAAGGGTGTCGAGACTGAGCCACGACTTCCGGGTGGGCGTGGCGGTCCTGGAACAAATGCTCGCATTCGAACGAAGCGCCGGTCGGTTGGAGGTGTTGTTGGGCCGGAAGCCGGTTGCCGTCGATACGGAAGGCGATCAGATAAGAGCCGTCACCTTGCACAACCTCGACACTGGAGATAACGAGGTCGTCTGCTTCGACTATGTGATCGACGCAACCGAGCTTGGAGACCTGCTGTCCCTGGCCGGGATGGAGTACGTGTCGGGAGCGGAATCCCAAGACCAAACAGGCGAACCGCATGCTGTTTCGGGTCCTCCTCAACCCGACAACGTGCAGTCCCTGACCTGGTGTTTTCCGCTGGCCTTCGATCCAGAGGGTTCACACGTAATCGACAAGCCTGAGCAGTACGAACGCTGGCGGAACTACGTGCCCGATCTCAAGCCGGCCTGGTCGGGCCGCCTCTTCAGTTGGACGCATCCGCGAGTGCCGCATCTCAGGCCGTGGACCCGTCGCTTGTTCGGACATGAGACCGACGATCCGGCCACGGCGCTGTGGAACTACCGCCGCATTCTCTACGGGGGCCATTACCCGGAGTCGATGGCTCCTCACGAGGTGTCAGTGATCAACTGGCCTCAGAATGACTACCTGGAGGGAAACATCATCGACAAGCCCGCGGATGAGGTCGAACGATACTTGGAGGAGGCCCGCCAGCTTTCGTTGAGTCTGCTCTACTGGATGCAGACCGAGGCTCCTCGACCTGACGGCGGGATTGGCTATCCGGGTCTGTATCTGCGTCCCGACCTGGCGGGGACCGACGACGGCCTCGCGATGTACCCGTACATTCGCGAGTCGCGCCGTATAAGAGCCGTGTTCACGGTGACCGAGAACCACGTCGGCACCGAAGCGAGGGAGGGAAGGCCGGCGGAACGATTCGAGGACAGCGTGGGCATCGGCTGCTACCGGATCGACTTGCATCCGAGCACCGGCGGAGACAACTACATCGATATCTCGTCATTGCCGTTCCAGATTCCGCTGGGCTCACTTCTCCCCGTCCGCGTACGGAATCTCCTTCCGGCGTGCAAAAACATCGGAACAACCCACATCTCCAACGGGTGCTATCGGTTGCATCCGGTGGAGTGGAATATTGGCGAGGCCTCGGGCTTGCTTGCGGCGTTTTGCCTGGGGCGACGCGCAGCTCCACATCAGGTGCGGGAGACCGGCGAGCTACTTTCCGATTTCCAGTCTCTGCTGGTGAAGCAGGGAGTGGAATTGGAATGGCCGAGCGTGGGGCCGGTGTGAGGAGTCGGCGTCAAGCATCGATTCTCGCGCATCTTTAGCGATTCGGCACCCGCGGTGCGCCCATGTGTGAGGCGATCCGTCGCTAGCGGAGAACATTAATTGAACTCGGTCTGATCACCTTCGGAAACCTCTGAGTTGATCGGTTGGTCGAGACCGCTTACCTACCCGGTCCGCAGGCTTGCAAAGAATGGCGATCACCGCATCAATCCTTCGTTGGAAGTTTCGCGGATGCGCGAAGGTTATCGGAGCGGGTATGCGAGATTGACATGCGGCTTGCGTAATGTGTAGTGTGTACGAACTATGACACGATTTGGCGAAGTTGCGAGCGTGGCGAGGCGGCGATTACGTCAGAATGACCGTCGTTTTTCGCTGCGACAGGTGGCGCGGCGAGTCGGGATTGAGCCCAGCTATCTGAGCAAGATCGAGCGGAACCAGGTTGCGCCGCCCTCGGAGGCCACGACTGTCCGGCTGGCTAAGGAACTGGGGGAGGACCCGGATGTGATGCTGGCGATGGCGGGGAAGGTATCCGGCGACCTCCAGGAAATCATCCGCAAGCGACCTGTGTTGTTCGCGGAACTGATACGGCAACTCAAGGAGATGCCCGACCACGCGATCCTCCGAATCGTGCGCGAGGTACGGGACGGGGACTGGTAATAGATGAGGTGGGCTCCGGCGATTGCCCGGTAGCCAGGGCAATTGGCATGGCGGAGGTGTGAGGGAGTATGGGGACGAACAGAATGACGAGTGATGGAGAGACGGACGAATGATCACGCTTGAATACGACAGCCTGGTTTTCAGGTTTCCGCAGGTTCATAAGAATGCGCAGTGTTCGATTGGGTTCCAGCGAACCCTGCGCATCCCGGACGACGACCGGGACTATCCGCTGCCGCCGAGTCTGGGGTGTTTTCCTCTGCGCCATCTAGACGACTACGTGCGGCGCGTTCCGGAGGGATGGCGACGACGCGGCGGTGTGCTGATGCCGATGTACCAGGCCGAGGCGCTGTGGATCGACTTTGCGTGCGGGGAGTACCCGTTCGCGGTGAAGGTGGCCGCGGGCAAGTCCTGCGCCATCACCGGCGATTCGTGGCTCAATCATTTGAACACGGATCCGCAAGACTACGTAGTGCTGCCGGATCAACCGTGGCTGGATGGTTTTTGCGTGGCCAAGGGAGTGATCCGACAGTTTGTCGCGATGCCGCTGGGAGAAGGTTATTCGGTGGAGGAGCAGCTGACGGGCGCGGCCGAGCACGGCGGGCTGCAAATCATCGCCTATCCCATGAAAGCGGAACGCTATCACGAGATGGTTGCGGAATATGCGGACGACGTGAAGTACAGTGGGATGCTGTATGCGGAAGCGGAGCCGGCGATGGGATTGGCTCCCGGCGGCCGCATGAGACAGGAGATATACGAAGACAGTTATGGTCTGGATGCGTGGGATCAGCGGCACGCCAGCCGGTGCTTCATCACGATCACAAATTCGACCCAATGGCAAGCCGTCACGGGGCAGCGGCCCCCCTCCCCGCCACCCACGGCCCGGGAATATGCGAAGGCCGGGCTGCCCTGGTTCGACTATTACGGCGGCGACCTTGAAGCTCTGGCGGAAACCGAGAAGCTCCGGGAGATTGCGAGCGTGGCGCAAATCGGCGCAAAGAAAGGTGGGACGCCGCTGCCGGAGAAGGAGTCCGTCGAAGTGCGCGACGTTATAAGGTTGCGGAGAAACGGTGACACCCAGGTGCGGGAGATGTCCGCCTGACAGGCTCTTTGCGGGGCGGCGGCTGGCGGCCCTCGCGGTTGCCGAGCTGATTTCGGCGTTGGTCTCTTCCCATCCCTGTGCCCAAGTTCTCGACGTTCGTCCTCAACCGATTTTCGGGTATGTCAGCCCGAGCAAGCGTCCGACGCCTTCCATAGATCCGTCGTGTTTTCACAAAATCGCTTAGGCTTCGGAGCGGGACGTTAGGGGATTCCAGAGAAATCCTCGGTGTCTGAAGACTGTCGGTGTGGGGAATCCCGGACAGAGGGAGATTGGGGCGATAACAGAAGCAAATGCATCGGAAACGGGATTTCTCGGGCGGTTCAGCCAACCACGCACCGATGAGTTCTCCCTGCTCTTCAGGAGGTCACGATCATGTACTTCATCAGCGCAAGCCTCATCGGAGTCCTTGGCAGCGGCAAATGCGGTCTTGAGCGGCAGCTATTCAACAGAGTGCTCCTTTAGGGAACCGCCCGCCTTCCCCGTGCAGTGGGGAGGCGATTGATCGAGGATCAGAGTCCGGTGCCACAGACCGGTAGCTACGATGCGGTCGTGGTCGGCGCGGGGCCGAATGGCCTGTCGGCCGGGATAGCCATCGCGCAGACGGGGCGTTCGGTGCTTGTGGTGGAGGGGAGAGACACGGTTGGAGGGGGCGCCCGGTCGGCTGCCCTGACGCTGCCAGGATTCCTGCACGACGTCTGCTCGGCGGTCCACCCGATGGCAATTGGCTCGCCGTTCTTCCGCACGTTGCCGCTTTCCGATTACGGCTTGGACTGGATACAGCCGCCCGTGCCGCTTGCGCATCCACTGGACGACGGCACGGCGGTAATGATGGAGCGCTCGGTCGAGGCGACCGCCGACGGCCTGGGTTGCGATGCGGCATCGTACAGCAGGCTGTTTGGCCCTCTCGTGAAAGACTGGCGCAAGCTGGCCGCCGACGTAATGGGACCTCTGCGAATGCCCCGGCATCCGCTGGTGACCGCCCGTTTCGGGCTTGCCGGACTGCGGCCTGCGGTGTCGTTAGCCCAGGCCCGCTTCCGCGGCGAGCGTGCCAGGGCGCTGTTCGCCGGTCTGGCGGCACATTCGGTACTACCCTTGGAGCGGCCCGTCAGCGCCGCGTTCGGCCTCGTGCTGGGAGCAAGCGGCCATGCCGTCGGCTGGCCGATGCCGCGCGGCGGGTCCCAGCGAATAGCCGACGCTCTGGCGTCGCAGCTGGTTTCCCTGGGTGGTCGGATCGAGACGGGCCTGGAGGTTGAATGTTTGGAGGACCTGCCTTCCACGGCGGTCACTCTTTTCGACACGACGCCTAGGCAGGTCGTGAAAATCGCCGGGCGGCACCTGAGCGGGTCCTTTGGGCGCAGGCTCGACGCGTACCGCTACGGACCAGGGGCGTTCAAGATGGATTGGGCATTGAGCGGGCCGGTGCCCTGGAGAGCGTCTGAGTGCGCGCGTGCGGGGACGCTGCATCTGGGTGGGACGATGGCCGAGATCGCCAAGGCCGAGCGTGAGGTGTGGAGCGGGCGTAACCCAGAAAAGCCGTTCGTGCTGCTCTCCCAGCCGAGCCTCTTCGATCCAACCCGTGCTCCGGAGGGCCGGCACACGGTGTGGGCGTATTGCCATGTGCCCAACGGGTCCGACTTGGACATGACCGGCAGGATCGAGGAGCAGGTGGAGCGATTCGCGCCGGGGTTCCGTGAGCTGATTTTGAAGAGAAGTGTCCGGCCTCCGGCGGCGTTGGAGGAGTACAACCCCAACTGCGTCGGCGGAGACATCAACGGTGGCATCCAGGACCTAGGCCAGCTGTTCTCGCGTCCCGTCCGTATGTTGAGCCCCTATTCAATCCCGTCGACCGACCTCTTTATTTGCTCCTCGTCGACGCCGCCCGGAGGCGGCGTGCATGGGATGTGCGGCTACTTCGCCGCCCGGTCAGCACTGCGACGTCTCGACCGCCGATAGCTCGCTGACCTTATCGTGACGGGAATAGGCCCGAAGAAGGACAGGAGCTGCCTGGCAACCGTGTTGCAAACATGTCCGACCAGTAATCAGGCGGTTTTCGGATATTGCGTCTCGAGGCAGGCGGAGCATGGCAGGGTTTCAGCGAGCCGCTAGAAGGGGCGAAAAGGCAGTGCCGGGGGGAAGCCATCCTCCCTGCTTAGCCTATCCCGATGCTCGGGGGCTAACATACCCAGTGGTCGAAAGCTTGGAGGAAGGTTAATACGTGCGGGCACGGGCGACGACGTCGCTGGGAGTGGAGTAGTCCCATCTTCGCGTCGTGAGTGATGCGCAAGCCGAGGCGACCGGTCCAGCAGCGCCAGCGGGACAGAGGGACGACCCGGCCGGAGTAACCGCCAAAAGTAGTCCGCGCTGGCTACAAGCACTCGGACTGCACCGCCGGAAACTGCGAGCCTGGGCACTGTACGACTGGGCCAACTCGGCGTTTGCCACGGTGATCGGCGCCGCCGTCTTCCCCGTCTTCTATGCCAACGTGGCGGCCGCGGATCTGTCGGCGAACGAGGCGACGGTCCGCTATGCCTTCACAGGGTCGGCTGCAATGGCGCTGGTGGCGCTGCTGCTGCCGGTGCTGGGAGCGGTTGCCGACTACCTAGGTGCGAAGAAGCGGATGCTGGGGAGTTTCCTGGCGTTGGGGGCCCTGGGTACGGCGACAATGTTCTTCATCGGCCGCGGCGACTGGATGTTTGCGTCAGTATTGTTCGTGCTCGGCAATGTCGGTCTCGCGGGGGCCAACGTCTTCTACAACTCGCTGTTACCCCACATCGCGCGCGAAGGCGAGATGGACCGGGTCTCCTCGGCCGGCTATGCCCTGGGCTACCTCGGAGGAGGACTGCTGCTCACGATCAACCTGATTTGGATCGTGTTTCCCGAGACAATTGGCATTGCCGACGCGGAAACGGCGACCCGCCTCAGCTTTGTCAGCGTGGCCGTCTGGTGGGCAGGGTTTTCGATTCCGCTGTTCCGCCGCGTGCCGGAGCCGCCGCGGCGGCTGGGCCAGGACGAAGTCGCCGGCATGAATCCGGTACGTGTGGGCGTGACGCGGCTGGTGAAGACGTTCCGCGAAATCCGGGGCTATCGGCACGCCTTCCTGTTCCTGTTGGCGTTCCTGGCTTACAACGACGGGATCGGCACGATCAACGGAATGGCCGCCGCCTACGGCACCGAGATCGGCCTTGGGGGACCGCAGCTCATTGGGGCCATTCTGGCAGTGCAGTTCGTGGCTATGCCCTGCACCTTTCTCACCGGCGTCCTGGCCGGGCGATTGGGCACCAAGCGTACCCTCTACCTTGTCCTGTCGGTGTATGTGGTGATCAGCGGGCTGGCGTATTTCGTGACGACCACCCTGCACTTCTATGTGCTGGCGATCGTCGTCGGCGCCGTGATCGGCGGCAGCCAAGCCCTAAGTCGCTCGCTCTATGCCAGCCTGATTCCCCGGCATAAATCCGCGGAGTTTTTTGCCTTCCTTACGATTGGCAGCAAATTCGCCGGCATCCTGGGTCCGGCGATCTTCGGGTGGGTCTCGTTATTGGCCGGCTCCAGCCGCCTGAGCGTTCTGGCAATCATGGCCTTTTTCATTATCGGGATAGTGCTGCTGACGCGCGTGGACGTGCCCGGTGGCCAGCGCGCCGCGCGGCGCGCCGATAGGGCGTTTCACTCGGCCTGAAGCTGGTGCAGGCGCCCGTGTGAAGCGGGGAGACTATCGCGTCTGGCCGGGCCGCCTGGATTGTTGACGACATGACGTGCGTAGTAGGTATAGTTTTTCGTCAACGCGACGCTACTGTGGGGGGCGGCCTGGCGGGCCGCGATCCCGGTCAAGCGCTTGGTTTGATTGCATCCGAATCTTCCGGTAGCGAGGGGGACGAGTCATGGCCAGGGCGAGAATGGGCGTGATCGGAGCCGGATGGTGGGCGACGCAGTACCACATTCCCAGCCTAAAGACGTACGAGAAGGCGGAGCTTATAGGCATCGCCGACGTCAAACCGGAGAAGGCAGCGGCTGCCGCCGACTACTACGACATTGGCAACACCTACCATGACCACCGAGAACTGCTGGCGGCAGGCGTCGACGGGGTTGTGATCGCGGTCCAGCATGCCTACCACTACGAGGTCGCCCGCGACGCGCTGGACGCCGGCGTCCACGTGTTGGTCGAGAAGCCGATGACCCTGACGGCGGCCGATGCGTGGGACCTCGTCGGAAGGGCAAAGAACAACGGTCTGCACCTAATGGTCGGCTACACGTCGCAGTTCACGCGGCACGCTGAAGCCGCGCGCGAGATCGTGCAGTCGGGCAAGATCGGCGACGTGCAGCTCGTCTCCGGCATATTCACTTCCTGGGTCGAGTCTTACCTGCGAGGGAGGCCCCAGGACTACGCCGAGGCGTTCGGGTTTCCGGTGACGGGGCCGGAGCCGAACAGCTACTCGGACCCGAACATCGCCGGGGGCGGTCAGGGGCATCTGCAGGTGACGCACCCGATGGGCATGGTGCTATGGGTCACGGACCGGCGGGCCGTGGAGGTATTTGCCTTCATGGAGAGCTACGATCTGGCCGTGGACCTGGTCAACTCGTTCAGCTACCGGCTCGACAACGGAGCATCGGGCACGATGGCATCAACCGGCGCGATGCGCCCTCACCAACGGCTGGACCAGGGATTCGTGTACGCGGGAAGCGACGGTGTGGTGCGCCAGGACTTGGCCGGGGGGCGACTTGAGGCCCAGTATCACGATGGCACGTCCGAGCAGTTCACGGACCTAACAGAGGAGGAGCTGTATCCTGCGCACCTGCCGTCACGGGGACTGACGGACGTGATTCTGGGAGAAGCCGAGAACCGCGCTCCGGGCGACGTCGGCGCGCGAGTCGTCGAGTTTCTGGAGGCGGGCTACCGCTCGGCTGCCTGCGGACGCCCGGTCAGGGTAGATTCTCTAATCTGAGCGCGGCGATTGCTTCAGCAGGACGGCGGCGGGTTTCCCTTCGACTTTAGGAGATTGGTTCATGGACAAGCTGGAGTTCGTCGATAGTCACGTCCATTTCTACGACATGCAGCACCCGGAGCTGGTGTACGCGCACTGGCAGCCTGGCGTTCCGCATCCGTCGCTCGGGTGGCAAATCCAGAAGCTCGCGGAGAGGAACTATTTCGCAGAGGACTATATCGCCGAAACGCGTGACGCGAACGTCGTAAAGGCAATACACGTGCAGGCGGCCATCGGCAGCCCGGACCCGGTTACGGAGACCGAGTGGCTGCAAGAGGCGGCGGAGCGGACGGGGTTTCCGCATGCGATCGTTGCGCACGCGGACTTGCGCGATCCCGGCGTGGAGGCGGTCCTAGAGCGTCACTGCGAGTCTGCGAACATGCGGGGGATACGGGACTTCTCCTATGGGGACTACCTAGTCGAGCCGGACTACCATCGGGGTTTTGCGCTGCTGGAGAAATACAATCTCGTGTCGAGCATGCCGGTCGGGTGGCCGGAGACGGAGAAGCTCCGGGCGCTGGCAGACAAGTTTCCAAACATCATGATCGTGGTCGATCACACCGGCTCACCCGCGGAACGCACGGATGAGTATTTCGAGAAGTGGAAGCGCGGCATGGCCGTAGCGGCGAGCTGCGAGAACATCCGCTGGAAGATATCCGGTCTGGGCATGGGCGACAACAACTGGACGGTCGACAGCATCAGACGGTACGTGCTCACGTCCATCGAGACCTTCGGAGTGGACCGCTGCTTCTTCGCGAGCAACTGGCCGGTGGACTGGCTGTGGAGCTCGTACGACGAACTAGTGGACGCCTATACGGAAATCGTCTCTGATTTCAGCAGGGACGAGCAGATCCCGCTTTTCTCCAAGAACGCTGAGGAGCTGTACCGCATCTGATGGCGGCATCGTGGTTCCTACCGACTGAAGCCATCCCGATGCCGACGGGACTAGCAAGGGTGGTCATACATATCTTTGCGGCTGGTCGTTACGACTCGCCTGCAGTTGCGAATCTGGGCGAGGCCCCGCAACGTCGCGCGCGGACGGACGATTGATCCCAATTTCCAACTTCGGCGGAAGGGACGGCCGTACTAGCTGGCTGGCGCAGTCAGCTCCACCGCGCGCGTTGGCAGCGGCGTGCATAGCCTCCGCACCTTCGCCAGCGGTGACTGCATAGGGCGTGGTGGACAATGACCAGCCTCGAACTCAAAGGAGGGGTCCGGTCTCGACGGTGCAGTCCATTTAACGAGAGTCTGTGAGACTCTTGCTTTTTGCTTTCCGAAGTAGGGTATAGCCCCGTGAGAGATTCAAAGCTGATTGTCGGTCTGATGTCGGGCACGTCGCTGGATGGCGTTGACGCCGCGCTGGTGCAGATTCACCGGGCGGGCGAGGAGTCGGCGGTTGAGCTGAAGCGCTTCGTATCATTGCCCTATCCGAGAGACGTGCGCGACGCTCTCTTGCGGGTCGCCTCCGGGCGGCCGGTTCCGGCGGGCGTCATAAGCCAGCTCAGTGTTTTGCTGGGCGGCCTCTACGCGCAGGCGGTCAAGGAAGTTTGCCAGGCCAGCAGGGTCTCGCTCGGCCAATTGGATTTGATCGGGTCTCATGGCCAGACCATCTATCACCAGTCGGATCCCAGCGATTTATGCGGATATCAGATCGCTTCGACCTATCAGATCGGAGAGGCCGCCGTTCTGGTCGAGGAGACCGGCGTTACCACGGTTTCGGATTTCCGTCCCAACGACATGGCGGCGGGCGGAACAGGCGCTCCCCTAATCCCGCTGGTGGATTTCCTGTTGTTTCGAGAACCAAAGCTGGGGCGGGTGCTGCTGAACCTTGGGGGGATTGCGAACCTAACGGTGCTGCCGCCCGCAGCCGAGCTAGACGAGATTCAAGCATTCGATAGCGGGCCGGGCAATATGGTGATCGACGCGCTAGTCCGCCGGCTGATTGGGGGCAAGGAGGGTTTCGATTCGGAGGGGGGCATAGCAAGCTCCGGGAAGCCGATGGCTTTGCTGCTAGAGGCACTGCTTGCCGATCCATACTTCAGCCGTCCACCTCCCAAATCGGCGGGGCGCGAGCAGTTTGGGGAGGAATTTGTCGAACGAATACTGGCTGTGGCGGGAACGTCCAGTACGGCAGACCTGATATGCACGGCTACGGAGTTGACGGCGCGAACCGTCAGCGATGCCGTGATTCGCTGCGCCGCGGACGCCACGCGGTTGGACCAGGTGGCCGTGTCCGGCGGGGGAGTGCACAATGCCTACCTGATGCGCCGCTTGAAGGAATCTTTGCCTCACATCGACGTGATCGCAGCAGACGAATTGGGCATTCCCGCCGACGCCAAGGAGGCGGTCGGATTCGCGGTTTTGGCGAACGAGACATTTGAGCTAGCCGCAGGTAACGTTCCTGCGGCCACCGGCGCCCGCCGTCGAGTCGTTCTGGGTAAAGTGACCTATGGGCAGAACTACGGCGCGTTGCGCGGATACTCTTGACGGGAAGCCAGGTAGGCGAGTCGTCGGGATGGGTGACGGGCTAATTTGCTGGCGAACTGCGACGGCCAAGAGGCGGTCGCTGGCCGTTCGACTGGCTCGGGGAGAAGGATGTCTTTGGGGACACCCTCACCCCAACCCTCTCCCGTCAAGGGAGAGGGGGTGGAGGCGGCTACGAGCGGGGTTTGATGTCTGAATCCACGAATTATGCGGGCGACGAGAAGTACTGGTCGGCGCTGGCGACGGTGACGGCCATCGGGCCGGCGGCGATGCTGCGGCTGTACGACCGGTTCGAAGACATGTCGCTTGCGTGGAGCGCATCGCGGTCGGAGCTGATCGAGGCGGGTATTACACGGGATCGGGCGGCGCGGGTCGTAGAAGAGCGAAGGCGAATCGACCCTGACCTGGAAATGGAAAGGGTCGAATCGGCGAACGCGCGGCTGATCACGTTCGGCTCGGCGGCGTTTCCACCTTTGCTGAGAGAGATACCGTCGCCTCCTGCGGTCCTGTACGTGCAGGGAGGCTTTACCGAGCAGGACCTGACGCGGACGATTGCGATGGTCGGCACGAGACGCATATCACCGTACGGAAGGCAGATAACGAGTCTGCTGGCGGCCGATCTTGCGGCAGCCGGATTGACTGTCATCAGCGGACTTGCGTTCGGGGTGGACGGCGCGGCGCACAGGGCGGCGCTGGATGCCGGAGGGCGAACGGTGGCTGTGCTTGGGACCGGCATCGATATCGTGTATCCCGCCAAACATCGGGGCCTGGCCGAGGAAGTCGCGAAATCGGGGGCGGTTGTGACCGAGTTTCCGCCTGGCACGAAACCGGCGGGGGAGAACTTCCCGCAGCGGAACCGGATAATCAGCGGGCTGAGCATGGCGACGCTGGTCACGGAGGCACCCGTGAAGAGTGGCGCGTTGATAACCGCGTCGTTCGCAAATCATCAAGGGCGGGACGTGCTGGCCGTGCCGGGCGACGTGTTCTCCGTCAACAGCGCCGGCTGCAACGCGCTGATTCGAGACGGGGCCGTAATGGCCCGGAACGCCGACGACGCGCTGGAAACGATCAATTTCGCGGCGCGCACCATTCAACTGCCGTTCGAAGTCGAGCCGCCGCCGCCAATGCGCGAGGACGAGCGGCAGGTCGCACAGGTGCTTTCCTTGAAGCCCATCCATAGGGACGAGATCACTCGGTCCTGCGGGCTGCCGGCTAGCAAAGTGGCCGCATTGCTGACGATCATGGAAATGAAGGGGTTAGCCAAGGATGTCGGAGGCGGTCATTATGTGCAGGGGCGAATCCATTCGAATAGGGCTTGAGCGGTTTTATCGGGAGTCAAAATGCAACTGGGCAGCGGCGACTACGTCTACGAGATCGAAGAGGGTTGGGCGAAACTGCCCGATGGCTGGGATATGAAGGTCGTGGCCGGTATCGGGGTGGACTCCGAGGACCGGGTCTACGCCTTCAATCGGGGCGACCATCCGTTGATCGTGTTCGACAGCGAGGGTAATGTGATTGCTTCCTGGGGCGAGGGAACGCTCAATTTTGCCCACGCCGTCTATGTCGACGCGAGCGACAATCTGTGGTTGACCGACCGATACGGCCAAGTGGTCTGGAAGTTCGATACCGAAGGAAATCTACTGCAAACGCTGGGCACGGTCGGGGAGCCCGCACCGAACGGCGGTCCGTTTCACGATCCGACGCAGCTAGCTTTCGCTCCGAACGGCGACATGTACGTTTCGGACGGATACGTCAATTCACGCACCCACCGATTCTCGGGAGCCGGCGAGCATCTGCACTCTTGGGGCGAGTTTGGCGACGCGCCGGGGCAGTTCAACTTGCCGCACGGCGTATGGGTCGATCCGCTCGAGCGCGTTTGGGTGGCGGACCGCGAGAACTCGCGAATCCAGTTTTTCAACCTGGACGGACTGTTTCTGTACGAATGGACCGGATACGCGCGGCCTTCGGACTTCTACATGGACTCCAACGACGTGATGTACGTTGCCGAAATCGACGCCGGCGTAGCGGTCGTGGACATGGACGGCAAGATTCTGAGCAGGTTCGGCGAGGCCGGCGACGGTCCCGGTCAGTTTGTTAGCCCGCACGGCATCTGGGGGGACTCGCGCGGAAACTTGTACCTCTGCGAAGTCGGACGCGAGAACAGCATTCACAAGCTCAGGAGGGTTTGAGCCGGGACTGGATCACGGTGACGCGGCTTCCGGTCAGGTGATCGAAATCTCTCTACCGGCGGGAGGTGAACCTTTCACTTCGTGGAGCGCGCATCCGTAAGTAGGCTGATTACTCTCCGAGTTTGGCGCAGGGGGACAGGTAGGCTATTCACGGAGACCGAACGCTCCGAGAATCCCACGGGCTTTATGCACCGTTTCGTCGAATTCGGCGTCCGGCTCGGAGCCGGCGACGATTCCGCCGCCGACGTGAAGGTGGACCTCTCGATCGAGGACTTGCAGGGTCCGAATTGCGACGTTGCTTACCAGACTTCCGTCGAAGCCCGCGGCAAACACCGTTCCGCAATAGACGCCCCGCGGATGAGGCTCGATCTCCTGAATGATCTCGGTCGCCCGAATCTTGGGAGCGCCGGTTACGGAGGCGGGAGGCAGGCAGGCGGCGAGCAGGTCCACGGAGTCGCGGTCGGAATCCAGCCGCCCTCGAATCTCGGACACCAACTGCCATACGCTGGGGTGGGCTTCGACCGACCACAGTGACGGAACTTCTATGGTGCCCGGCGCACAGACGCGACCGAGGTCGTTACGGACCACATCGACGATCATGACGTTCTCGGCTCGATCCTTGGCGCTTCTTCGCAGGGCCTCGGCGGTGGCGGCGTCGTCCTCGGGTCGGCGGAGGCGGGGCCGTGTGCCCTTGATTGGTCGGGACCTAACGAGCCTGCCAGTTTTGCGCAAGAACAGCTCGGGCGAGACGCTGACCACTTCTACCGCTCCGCCGCGCAAGTAGGCCGAAAACGGCTCGGGATGCAAGTGTGTAAGGCGGCGAAACAGGTCGAGCGCGTTTCCCTGCAGCCGGGCGGAGATGCGGCGGGCCAGGTTGACCTGATAGCAATCGCCAGCGGAAATGTACTCCTTGACCTCTCGGACCCATTGAACGTATCGCGCCCTGGAGGCGTTCGATGCGAGTGTATCGAGTCGAGCTTGGCCTGCCTCGCGGATTCCCGACCGAACGCGGTTAATCAGCGTCTCAATGACCGAACCGCTATTGGGGAGAACAGACTTGTTGACAATTAGCATCGTAAGACCGGTGAGAGCGTTGCGGGCGATGACCCAGCCGTACAGGCCCGCCCACAAGTAGCCGGCCGGCGCCGACTGGGAGTCGTGGTCCACGGGGCGATGCAAGCTGTCTCCGCCCTCGTATGAGATATAGCCGATTGCGCCGCCCTGGAACGGAACGTCGGCAACAGAGTTGGACCTTGTCGCCTGGAGCGCATCTCGAAGCTGATGGAGGAAACCGCCGTCGGGGGCTGTCGTTTGAGGCGCGGCGGAGATCGTTTGCACGGGATCGGCTGCCACGTACGACCAGCGGCCCTCGATGCCGAACGGTCCACCGCCCTCGAGCACCACAAGGCCCGGCATATCCTGGAAGGCGCAGGCGAGGTCGCTCAGCCGAGGTTGGATTCCGAGATCGATGGAGACGGCAGGCCCTTCTTGGGGGGTTACGGGGACTTCGAGAGCGGTCTGCGTCAGCATGTGGCTAACCGGTTCGAGAGGTCTGCCGCGGATGCCGACAGACCCGGGAAACGGCACTGATGCGGATATGTCGACGTGCTCCGTGCAGGGGGACGGCGCCTCCTAACGCAGGTAAGCGTCCCGATCGCGGCCTCCGTACTCTTGCTGGGGATGGTCTCCGGCGATTCCTTCGTAGGGAGTGCCGAGCGCCGCCTCGGGCAGCGGGTCTTCGGTTTCGATAAGGATGTTGACCAATAGCTGCGTCATCTCTGCCCGCTTCGAGGCGTATTCGGGACGGTCGTAGAGGTTCTCGAGCTCGAGCGGATCGGCTTCCAGGTTGTAGAGCTCGCCATAGGACTTGCCTACATAGTGAATCAGTTTCCACGTGTGCGTTCGCGCCATCTTGACACCGCCGGCCTCGGCGAAAGCCCATTGGCGCCAATCGACCTCATCTTTACGGATGAGGCGTCGAATGCTGCGTCCCTGGATTCCGGGCGCGCCAGAGATACCGGCGTAGTCGAGGATCGTGGGCATGATGTCGGTGGCCTGGACCAAGTCGGAGATGATCTGGCCGCCCCCGATTTCTGGCGGGTAGCGCACGATGAAGGGGACTCGGACCAAATGGTCGTACAGCATTCTGCCCTTCCAAAGCTGGCCTCGGTGCCCCAACATTTCACCGTGGTCCGAAAGGAAGATGATGACGGTATCGTCCAACACACCCCGCGATTCGAGCGCGTCCAACACTCCGCCGATTTCACGGTCGACCAGACTTATGCAGCCGTAGTAGTTGGCGATCACCTTGCGGAGCTTTTGCTCCGTAAGCGGAGAAAAGTCGCGCTGACCGGAGCTCGTTCGAAACTCGGGGATTCGCGAATGCTGGATATGAGGGAAGTCCGAAGGCATGTCCACCGATTCCGGCGGATACATAGAGTCGAACGGTTCGGGTGGATCGAACGGCATGTGCGGGTTGCAGAACGAGACCCAATAGAAAAACGGCTCGCGGTTGTCAGCCGAGATGATGCGCTTGGCATTGCGTCCGATGTAGGTGTCGACATAGTTGTCGTCGCCGAGCGGAAACGTAGCCGTTCCGTAGTTCTCCGGATTGCCCCACTGCTTGACGTGTTCGAAGTAGACGTCGACGAGACCCTTTTCGCGGAGTCGGGTCCGATACTCGTCGTACTCGGAAAACATCTTGCCTTCGACGAAGAAGCGGTCGTCGAATCCATGGAGCTTGTCGATGGGCGTGAAGTGCATCTTGCCGATCGCGTGTGTGTGGTAGCCGGCGTCGCTGAGCGTGGCAGCGAGCGTGGATTCGCGTTCGGGCAGGTTGTGCCAGTTCCACTTGACGCCGTGGGCGCGGGGATAGCGCCCGGTGAACATGGTCGCGCGGCTTGGCTGGCAGACCGGGCTTTGCACGAAGAAGTGCTCACAGCGCGCGCCCTCGCGCGCGAGACGGTCGATGTTGGGTGTTCGTACGACAGGGTTGCCAACGCAACCGAGAGCATCCCAGCGAAGCTGGTCCATCGTGATGATGACGATATTCGGCCTGTCGGGCATGGTTTGGGATTTTAGCGGGTGGGAATGACGCTGTCTCAGATTAGTAATGCCTTTGGGAGTTGGGTGGTGTAAGCGGCGTGGATTGGTAGAGGTTAGAGTTCGAGCCATGAATACGTCCGATCCCGGTGTACGCCCAATAGGCCGAAGCGATCTCAAGATCGCTCCCATAGGCGTCGGCACGTGGCAATGGGGTGACCGCAGCTATTGGGGATATGGGGAGTCGTACGGTGAAGCCGATCTGGAAGGAGCCTTTCAGGCCGCGCTAAATGCGGGACTCAACTTCTTCGATACGGCGGAGATATACGGCGGCGGCGAGTCGGAGCGGCTGCTGGGTCGCAGGCTTGCGCGTAGCGACGGCAAGGTCGTGGTGGCCAGCAAGTACATGCCTGCACCCAACCGATTCACGGGACGGGCGCTGGAGAGGGCGGTGGATGCGTCACTTGAGAGACTGGGGGTAGACCGGATCGACTTATATCAGATCCACTGGCCGTTCAGCATCGTTTCGCACCGCCCGCTGATGAGAGCGCTGGCCAGTGTCGTCCGCGCCGGTAAGGTGCGGTGGGTGGGCGTCAGCAACTATGGGGCCAGACGGTTGCGGCGAGCGCACTCGACGCTAGCGGAATATGGAGTGGAGCTGGTCTCGAATCAGGTGAAATACAACCTGATCGACCGGTCGCCGGAGATCAACGGGGTGCTGGACGCTTGCCGCGAGCTCGACGTGACGCTCATCGCATACAGTCCGCTGGGGCAGGGGCTACTCACCGGCAAGTACGACGAGAACTCTCAGATATCCGGGTGGCGGAGACGCTCGCCGGGGTTTTCGAAAGCTCGGCGAGCGGCCGTGCAACCTTTGGTGAATGAGTTGCGGACGATAGCCACGACTCAGGGGCGCACTCCAGCGCAGGTCGCGCTTAACTGGCTGGTCCGCAGACCGGGCATAGTTGCGATTCCCGGCGCGAAGAACGCCGAGCAGGTTGCTCAGAACGCGGGAGCTCTTGGCTGGTCGCTTACGGAAGGTGAGGCGGCCAAACTTGATGCGGCGAGCTTCCCCTGGCGGAAGAGGGGACTCCTGGATCGAATACTCTAGGGCCGTGCGGGGGGGGGCGGGAGCTCCCTATTGAACTCGTAACGGGGGCGGCGTTGGCTAGCGTCCCCAAGTGAGCAGACGTCAGGCTGATCCCCTGGAGATGCTATGGGGTTCGACATCCTGGAAGCGCGGCTGCGTGGACATGACGGGACCATCGCGTAATTTGCGCAGCTGGTCTGGCAGTTCGTCCGAGAGGTCGTTCAGTACTACGTGCGATAGTCCGTCAAACTCCCGCAGCTCCCAATGTCGCTGGATGCGGTGAGCAAAGTTGTCATCGACGGCGCCGCCCGATGCAACGTAGAGATCGAGCACGGTGCGGGCAAAGTCGTCACCAATGTACCTCAAGGTGGCGAAATCCAATGCGGGATCGCCGATGCCAGCGTTCTCAAAATCGAGTACAGCGGCGAGCGCTCCGGAGGCCGGGTCGATCAAGAGGTTCCCGTACCAAAAGTCTCCGTGCCTGAGTCGTGGCGTTGGTTGTAGCAGCTTTTCGTCTGCCAAAACGGAATCCAACCATCTTTTGATCCGCTCCACCGCTTGTCCGCCAAACTCCTGACGCAAAACGGCCGCGACGCTTCGATGAAGCTCTCGGACGATCGGGCGACCCGCATTTTCTACATCTCGGGCAGATAGGCCGACGGCCAAGGGTTCGATGCCGTGGAGCTCCAGGAGAAATCCGGCAATGTCCGACGCCAGCGATTTCGAGTGGCCAAGCTGAGCTGGGTTGAGCGGGTTGCCAGCGACTTTGGGATAGCCCACGGCGCCGAATGGAATTCCAGGGCGTGGGTGAATTACCCACCGCGGATCGGGCATCGAAACCGAAACGAAACCCGCGATTCGATTCAGCAATTCCCGTTCTCGGCGGTGAAGCAACATGCTCGCCGGGCTGCGGGAAAGCCGGAACACGATCTCGTCCGAAGTCTCCACGACAACACTGTGGAATCCATCGCCGAGTTTGCGGAGGGGACGCGGATCGCCAAACCCTGGAATTGCGTCGAGTATTGCGGCACCGATTGCATCAAGATCGAAGCCTGAAAGGAGATCCGACCTTTCCGATGCGGAGCCCTGGTTTGACAATCGCTGCGCGTACCGCCCTTACAGCGGTCGTCGGGCGAGAGAGAACGATTGGCCGGTGGGGCCGCCCGGTTCGAGGCCGGCGAGCCAGACGACATGCTTGGCCACTTCGGCGGGGGACTTGACCCGCTCGCTTGGGTTAAAGGGCGGGGGACGGTCGCGTAACTCTTCCAGGACCGCCTCTTCCGACGAGGTGTCCCTTGCCCAGGTGACCATCCTGGTTGCAACCGGTCCCGGAACCAATTCGTTTACCTCGATTCCACGCTCCCACAGTTCCAGGGCGAGACATCGGGTCAACATCGCTATGCCTGCCTTGGAGGCATTGTAGGGGGTGGCGTTGGGGTGAGCCTCGTACCCCATTCCCGATCCGATGTTGATGATCTTGCCGCCGGACGTCATCTGTTCGATGAAGGCGCGGGTTACGTGGTAAGTCCCGAACAGGTTGATTTCGACTATCTGCTTCCATTCGGCGGGATCGCTATCGGCGACGCTAATCCGTTGAGCGCTGACGCCCGCGTTGTTCAGCAGGACGTGAATCGCGGGGAAGCTGCCCGCGACCTCGTCCGCGAACGCGCACACCTGATTCCAGTCGGAGACGTCGGTCACCGTAGCCACGACCTTGCGGCCATACGAGCGCAGTTCTTCGGCCAGCGCGTCGATCTCCTCGGCAGTTCGAGCGCAAATGGCGATGTCGGCGCCCGCCTTCGCAAGAGCGCGGGCGGAGGCCCGGCCTATTCCGCGTCCGCCGCCGGTGACAACGGCTACTTGCCCCGACAGATCCGGGTTGAACATGACTTCGGCCTCCTAGGCTCCGCGTGGTATGGATTGCCGGATAGAACCGTACCTGGCGGGACTGACAAGCGGTAGCACAATCGCCGTCGGGCAATAGGATAGAAGGTTACTCCCTACCCCGACGCCCGCGACACAGGTCATTGGGAGTCGTGTGACGGGTATCTCGGAAAGGGATTTGTCCAAGTCGAGCCAGGCTCCGCGCCCATGCGGCGATTTGCGGCAAAATATAGGTGGCTTGTAGACGGTATTTCGTGTTTCTTTTAGCAGCACTGCTGCGATCGCTCGTGGAGGAGATAGAGGCTTGAAGCTTTCAAGGCGCGCGTCCGAGTTGAAAGAATCGGCTACGTTGGCGGTGAGCGCCAAAGCGGCGCAATTAGCCGGACAGGGTATCGATGTCGTCAGCTTTGGGGCTGGCGAGCCTGATTTCGACACCCCAGAGCACATAAAGCAGGCGGGATGGGCGGCTTTGGAGGGTGGGGAAACCAAATACGCCAAGCCCGCTTCCGGCATTCGCCCGCTCAAGCAGGCGGTGGCCGACAAGTTCAAGCGCGAAAACGGTCTTGAATACGATGCAAACTCGCAGGTGCTCGTCACCGTGGGTGGCAAGGAGGCGCTGTTCCTAGCATTCTCAGCGATCATCGACGAGGGAGACGAAGTGATCTTGCCCGCGCCGTTCTGGGTCTCCTATCCCGAGCAGGCCGCGCTGAATGGTGGGCGGTCAGTGGTAGTGCAGGGCGAGGTTTCGAACTCGTACAAGATCACCCCCGATCAGCTCGAAGCGGCGATTACGGATCGAACAAAAGCCTTTGTCTTCAATTCTCCAAACAACCCCGGTGGATTCATGTATGAGCCGGACGAGGTCGAGGGGCTGGCCGAGGTGCTGGAAGGCCGTGACATCGTGGTGTTGAGCGACGAGATGTACGACCGCATCGTCTTCGGAGGCCGCGAGTTCAAGAGCTGGGCGAGCGTTTCGGAACACGCTTACGAGAACACCATTACGTTCAATGCCGGCTCGAAGACGTATTCGATGACCGGGTGGCGGATCGGATACGCGGCGGGTCCGGCGGACGTGATCAAAGCGATGTCGAATTTACAATCGCAGACGACGAGCGGGACGGCAACCTTCGTTCAGCACGCGCTGGCGACCGCGCTTTCCGGAGACCAATCAGAGGTGGAGACTATGCGCCAAGCGTTCGAGGAGCGCGGCGCGCACATCTGCCGCCGGTTGAACGAGATCTCCGGAATAGTTTGTCCCGAGCCCGCGGGAGCCTTTTATGTCTTCCCAGACGTGTCGGAGTGCTACGACAAGCTTGAGGTTTCGGGTTCGATTGAGTTTTCGAGCCGCCTGCTGGAAGAAGCGCACGTGGCGGTGGTACCCGGCGAGGCGTCGGGCATGGACGACTGCGTCCGCCTTAGCTTCGCGACCAGCATGGAGAACATCAACCGGGGAGTCGACAGGATCGCCGACTTCCTGAAGTAAACGGAGTCGTTGGATTTAGCGACAAAGAACCAACTCGCTGGACTAGCGAAACGCGAGCCGGCTGTTAGCGACAGCGTGGTGGGAGCGGTATGAATCCCTTTAGCCACATCGACCTGCGTGTTGCGGACATCGATGCGGCGCTTGAGTTCTATGGTCGGCTGCTCCCGGCGCTCGGATTTACGCTGCGGTTCCACGGTCCGGTGTGGAAGGTATTCGCCACGGAGGGAGAGCTTCCGTCCGCCGCCTTCTTTTCGATCGTGGAGGACAACAGCCACCAGCCCAACGCAAACCGCATCGCCTTCTGGCGGGAGAGTCCCGAGGAAGTCGACCGCATCGGCGAGGTGCTGAACGAAATAGGCGCCGAGATCGAGAGCGGGCCGGGCAGGGTGGAGGAATATCCGGGCGAGTACTACGCGGTCTTCTTCGAGGACCCGTCAGGCAACCTGCTGGAAGTTGTGTATCGAGTGATGTAGCCCACGGCTACCGAGTCAGGCCGTGTTGGTGGATTGAATGGACGGCGCGCGGGCTACTTGCGCCTTGATTCCTCGTAGACGTGGATGAACTCGTCCACAGAGACTTTCTCAACAACCCGGCCGATCAGCTCCAGAGGCAGATCGTCGAGCTTCTTGAACCGCACGCACGACTTGCCCATATTGAGCTTCTTGCCGGTCGCTTTCCATTGGTCTTCAAACCAGCGGGAAATGTTGGCGTGTCCGTAGACGCACATGAGGTAGAGCGAGCAGTAGTTCTTTTGCGAAGCCAGGGAGACGATTCCGAGCGGCTGGCCATTGTAGGTGTCGGAGTATCGCTCCAGCGGAATGACGTATGAAATCATGCCGTATTGCATGGTCTCCTGAAATCCGTCGGGGAGATTCTCCAGGATCACATCTCTTACGCGGCTTACAAGCTCGCGGCGCTCGGGAGTCAGCTCGGTCAGATAGTCGGATACAGTTTTGGCTTTGCTGGATACCATCGATACCTCTTGGCTAGGTCAGCTGCGGCCGGGCTTGAGCAGCACCAGACTCGCAGTCTGGCCGTGGATGTGATTCACGGGGCCGATAGGGCCAAGCTCGCCGGCGCAGAAAAAACCGGCGACGGGACAGTCCTCGCCGAGCGCCCTGGATACGACGCTAATGTCACCGTCGGGACGATTGAAGAGCCGCTGGCCGCGACCGTTGCAGCTAAAAAGCAGGGCTGCCGATGCGGGGGAAGCGAAGGCCTGAGGGCTTAACAGCAACTCGAAGTCGTCGGTTGCGGATTGAGCGTCCCGCACGAAGAACCTGATCAACTGGCCGGGGTCGACGAGATCGGTGACCGCTAGCGCGCCGCTGGATGGATCGGCACCCGCGATGTTGCGGATGAGAAAGTCACCCGGGCCGGGATCGTCGCCTGATCCCTCGGCGGCGATGCCCATGAGAATGCCGTTTTCGACCATTCGCTTGGTCTCGGGATCGAGCCGGCTGAAGATGCCGCGAAGAACCTCGAGCGGCGGCTCGCCGCCGAGACCGGTGATGACGTTGCGGTCACTTTCGGTGATAGCGATCAGCGGTCCGATGCCCCGGCATCCCTGGGAGACGATGACTTCGACTTCGAGATTGCCGGCGAGAGCGAGTCCGACGGCGCCGGTCTTGTGAACGCGTTGGTCGAGAGCCATCACGTTCATCCCGGGGCTAGCGCCGGCGCTGGCAACGCCTCCCACGACCGGCACGCCGGGGTAGACGTGGTTGAAAAGCGCCAGAAGCTCGCGGGTAGGTGTGGAAAACGGCTCGACGAGAACGATGAACACCTTGGGAGGCGTTTCCATGCCGACGATTGACTTGAACGTCGCGGGATCTCTGAGGGAAGCGCGTACGTCGCTCTCACCCAGATGGAAGGGGCTGATCGAAACGTCGGGCAGCGATCCGGTTACCAGGGTTACCGCAGCGCGGTCTTCGATCTCATGTCCGCCGCCGATAACCCCTCCGGCGGTGCACGCGAGGAAATGATCCGGCTGAATGGACTCGCGTATAGCTGGAATGAGTTCGGAGGCACTTGCGGGCTCGGATGAATTGACGAATGCGACAGCGAGATCCATCCGCTCGCCGCCAGAAATTTGGCTCGCTAAGCCGGCGACAATCTCGGCCTGGTCGTCGGATGCGAACGCCGCGGAGGCGAAATTCATCTAAGGCTCGAACGAAGAGACTGCGACGGCACGCGTGTCTTGCGCGCCGGTCCCGCGAGGACCATCACGGCCAGCCGGTCCGAAAAACCTGGCCCCGGCGGGCCGGGTCAGGAGTCGTCTTCGAGCCCTCCAAGCTGGATCCCCATGGGCTGTGCGATCTCGATGGGGTCGTCGTGAGTTTCGCACGGGGCGTCGAGTGGAACGTCGGTGGCGTTGCTGGAGTGCCCGACGATGTTCTTCTGCAGCAAGTAGGCTTCGACTTCCTCGCCGCTAACGTCCGCCAGCATCACGCCGTTGATTTCGACGCATGGCTGATACTGCTGACCCGACGCCATCACCATCTCGTAGAAGTTCTCCGGATAGTTGATGATGTCTTTGTCCTCGTATTCAAGACCGTATTTGCCGAATACGGCGCGTACGCCGTTGCTCCAGCCGCACGACGGCTTCATCCACGCTGTGATTGTTGGATCTTTCCGCTCCACGGAACCGGTCCTTTCGCTCTCTGAATTGGGGGCGTGACTCATCCACATGAGCTAACCCGTCAGACAATTCTACGAGGTGTTACAGGTCACTATCAACGCGAGCAGGTTCTGCGTGTGGTTTGCCGTCAGACCTGTGGTCCCGGCATTTCGGACACCGACCACAGACCCGCGCCCTGCTGGGCGCCGTCGACCGCCAGGGTAGTCCCGACGATCCATGATGAGCGCGGGGAGCACAGGAATGTGACCGCATCGGCAACTTCCCGCGCCTTGCCCAACCGCTTGTATGGGAATTGCGAGTTGGCGAATTCGCGCATAACCTCCGGCATCTCGACGGCCCGCCGCCCCCAGCCGCCTCCCTCGAACATGATCGATCCGGGGGCGACGCAATTCACCCTGATGTTGTATTGAGCCAATTCCAGGGACAGGCAGCGGGCAAGGAATATCTCGGCCGCCTTAGCGACCCCGTATTGCGCGGGGACGCTCGCGGTGATCCCGGATATCGACGAAATGATGACGACGCTTCCGCCGCCTGAAGCTCGCATGATCGGAACCGCGGCCCGAACCGTCCTGACGGCATGCATGAGGTTTATGTCAAGGGTCGCCTGCCAGTCGGCGTCGGTCGCTTCGAGGAGAGCTCCGCCTTGAGTGCCGCCGGCATTCGCCACGAGCGCGTCGAGTCTGCCGAACGTTTGCTTAACCGACTCGACCATTCGGACTATGTCCTCGGGGACGGTCACGTCGGCTTGGATTGCGTGTGCTCTTACGTTCTTATCCGCTATTTCGGCGGCGGCGGCCTCCAGGGTTTCGGGAGTTCTGGCCGCGATCGCTATGTCGCAGCCTTCGTCGGCGAGCGTCAGCGCGGTGGCTCTGCCGAGGCCGCGGCTTCCGCCGGTGATCAATGCGGCTTTGCCCGAAAACCCAAGATCCATCGTTGCTTCCTCCCGGATGGCGGCTGTGTTTGGCAATTATGGCGAAATACGGGAACCATGAAGCTGGAGCTGCCATGGGTTTACCCAGACTGCTCCCCTGACTTTCGGGCGAAAGAGTGGACGCAGGGAACGTAAGCTAAGGGACTGGTCGGATCGTGAGGAGGGAGCTCGATGAAAACCGTTGTGCCGGACGATCACCCGCCGGTCTTCCAAGGGTCGAAAGCCGAGACGATGCTGCGCGGTCTTGGCGAAGTGATGATCTTCAATACCCGGCCGCGGACCGACGATGAGTTGATTCAGCGGATATGCGGAGCGGAGGCGGTGATAAGCATACGGGGAGCGGTGGCCTATCCGAGGGAAGTCATCGAGGCGTGCCGGGAGTTGAGGATCATCTCGATTTGGGGAACGGGGACCGACCACGTGGACCTTCCGGCGGCCAGAGAGCTGGGGGTTACGGTTTGCAATACTCCGGCGGTTTCGGCCGTTTCGGTAGCCGAACAGTCGCTGGCGCTGATGCTCGCCGCGGCGCGCAGGCTGCCGGACATCAGTGCGGAGGTCAAAGAGGGCGGCTGGCCCAAGGCGATGATTTCGCAACTGCATGGAAAGACGCTGGGGATCGTGGGCCTCGGCGCGATTGGCCGGCAGGTGGCGCGTCTCGGCGCGGGGATCGGAATGAACGTGATTGCATGGACGTTCAACCCCGACAGCGGGCTGGCGGACGAGCTGGGCGTAAAGCTAGTGGAGCTTGACGAGCTACTGTGCCGGGCGGACGTCGTCTCGCTTCACGTGCGACAGTCACCGGAGACGGAAGGAATGCTGGATGCGGCGAAGCTGGCCTTAATGAAGCCGGAGGCCATTCTGGTCAACACGGCGCGCGGCGCGCTGATCGACGAGCAGGCGCTGGTTATGGCTCTGAACGGGGGCGCATTGGGAGCGGCGGCGCTGGACGTGTTCGTGGAGGAACCGCTGCCCGCGGATCACCCTCTGCTTAGCGCTCCCAATACCGTGCTCACGCCACACTCGGCGGGACTGAGTCCGGAGGCTCTGGAAGCGGGCCTAGTGATGTCTGTCGAGAACATCTGGCACTTCATGGATGGATCGCCCGTGAACTTGGTCGGATAACGCCGCGGTTTGCGAAGCCAGCTCGCGCAGACGCACATCGGGACTGCGAACGTAGACCGAGCGTCTGGCCTGTGAATTGGCTGGCGAGGTTTGAATGCCCGGCGGCCGGATTCGCTCAGGAACGAAGCTCCGCGACGTAGGCGGCCGCACTGTCCGTCACGAACCCGGCGTCAGTGCCGATGTTGACGAACTTGAAGCCTTCCGCAATTCGGCGTTTACCCATTTCCATAGTGCCACAGGCATATCCCGGAATCTTGCCATGCTTCTGGCACATCTCCAGCACGTGTGCAACGGCTTCGTTGTGCGCAGGGTGGACTCCCATGTCGCTCACCTTGAGGCCCATTGACAGGGCGAGGTCGGACGGGCCGATCCAGCAACCATCGACGCCTTCGACGGCGAATATCTCGTCGGCGTCTTCGACTGCCTCGACCGATTCGATCTGAACTGCCAGAAAGAGCTCGTCATCAACCTGATCGAAGTAGTCGCTGCCATAGAGCGCGGTGATGGGCGATCCGGCGTTGGACCTCGATCCCCGGGGCGGATATCTCACTGCCGCCGCGGCGGCCTCAGCTTCGGCCCTGGAATTCACCAACGGGACGATGATTCCCATCAGACCGTCGTCCAGCAGGCGACCTATGAGCGTGTAGTCGTTGATGGCGACCCTGGCTACTGGCGCGGCGCTGCCGCGCAAGATTGCAAGGACGGCCGTCCTAATCGCGTCCGGCGACCAAAATCCATGCTGCGTGTCCATAAGCACCCAGTCATAGCCGGAGTTCGACAGTATCTCCGCCGACCACGGAGAGGTCAGCGCGGCCGAGACTCCGAGGGCCGGCTCGCCGCCTAGCATCTTTTGTTTCGCAGCGTTCTTGCGCATCTTCATTAGTCCTTCCACCGGGTACCAGTTCGATCAGGCCGTCCCCAGGGGCGGCAGGGCGGTTTCGATTGCAAGCAAAGCGTAGCCGACGGCGCGGCGAGTTCTGAAATCGCAGGCGAAGTAGGGGGACGTGCGTCCTGGGATCGGGAGATCAGGACGAGACCAGCCGTTCGATTTCGTAGTACTCGCGTACGGCCGTGGGCGCCTGTCTAAAGGAATAGGCGTTGACGAGATTCCTGCACATTCGGCTTACGATGATCTTGGGCGTAACCGGCCTCAGGTACTCCTCCTGAAGGGCGAAGCCGCGGCCGGCGACGATTCGCTCGCAATCGCGGCGGCTCAAAATACGACCTTCGTGGAAGGGATCGAGATATATCTCGTCGCGGGAGTCTCCGAAGCGGATGATGAAGTGACCGGGCAAGCCAATCCCATCAACTCGCAGCCCGGCCTTCGATCCGACGACCATGTAGATGAGGCTGAGGGTTATGGGAATGCCCGACCTGCGATCGATTACCTGGTCTACGAAGCTGTTCGCGGGGTCATAGTAGTCGTCCGAGTTCCCGGTGAATCCCAGCTCGCCCGACATGAAGTTCCGGAAGGCGTCCAGGTTGAAGGGCGTTTCAGACTCTGGGCCGAGCAGAAAGGCGAGGTCGCTTGAGAACTGCGTCAGCCTTGTGACGTACGACTCGGAGTCGAGGTCCGGGTTGTCGATTCCGGAGAGTGCCAGCGCGGCGCGTTCGAGGGACACGGACCGCGGATCGGCGGCGAATCGCGTCAACTCGGACTTGAATCCGCGCTTGTTTATCTCCCGGAGAATACCCCACAGGCCTGCTCGGGTCCTCGGAGAGGCTGAGGACGCATGTCTTCTTAGCAGCGGGACGGCGTCGGCTCCCAGATCGAGAAGTCTTCTTCGGACGTTCGCCCGAACCTCCGCGTCCGATGAGGTCAGGCTTTGGATCAACTCGTCGACGTTCATGTGGCCGTGTAGGGATGGCCGCACCGCCGAATGCTCTTGTTCACGGCCAGTTTCAAGTGGCTATCGGCTGGACTGGCTGGTGAGGCAACTGTGAGAATAATTGCCGGAGGTCGGCTGGCTGACGTTTAACTTCCTTCGATTATGGTTAGCATCTTAAACTTATAGAGGTGTGGACTGCATGTCGACGCGGGCATGCGCGTGGAAAGGCTCGGTGTGGAGCGTGATTTTATGATTGGGCCAACGGAGGACCAATGCCGCTAAACAAGCTGTCGTGGATGATTGGCGGTCCACAGGGCAGCGGGATCAACCGTTCCGCTGAGGTTTTCGCCAGAGCGTGCATTCGAAACGGACTGCACGTTTTTTCCAATATCGAATATCACTCGAACATCATGGGCAGGCACAGCTTCTACCGCGTTCGGGTGAATGACAAGCGAATACGGTCTCACGTGGACTCCGTCGATCTTCTGCTGGCTCTGGATGAGGAAACGCTTCTCGGGGACGTCGACAGCCCATATCCAACGCACCGGGGCCATGTTCACGAAATAGCCCCAGGCGGAGGGGTGATCCTCGACTCGGCGCTGGGAGTCTCGGAAGAGCAGATCGGCCGTGACGAGGTGCAGGTTTTCGCAATACCTTATGCAGACCTGCTCAAGGAGGGTGTGAGCCGGGCCGGGCTGGAATACAACTCCAGGCGGCACGACATCATGCGAAACATCGTCTCGGTGGCCGCTTCGTTCGCGCTGGTTGACATGGATACGAGTGTGATCGTCGACATTTTGCGGCAGCAATTGCCGGCGCGCCGCGCACATCTGGTTGAGGTGAACGCGAGGGTCGTTGAAGCTACGACTCAGTTCGTGAAGGACGAGTTCGGGACCGACTTTGGTTTCACGCTTGAGTCGCTTGCAAGAGATTCCGATCGGATGATTATCCGCGGCGCGGATGCGGTCGGTCTGGGCAAGCTGTACGCCGGATGCTCTTTTCAGACCTACTATCCGATAGCGCCGGCGACGGAAGAGAGCGAGTTTCTCGAAACGGTACAGACTCAGTTCCCGATAACGATATTGCAGGCCGAGGACGAGATCGCCTGCATCAACATGGCCGTCGGCGCGGCTCACGGTGGAGCCAGGGCCGCAACCTCGACGGCGGGACCGGGTTTCTCGATGATGTGCGAGGGACTGGGTTTCGCGGCGATGACGGAAGCTCCGGGGCCGGTCGTGTGCCTTTACCAGCGTGGCGGTCCCAGCACCGGGCTGCCTACGCGGCACTCACAGGGGGACCTGAAGTTTGCGCTGAATCCCGGTCACGGCGACTTTCCGCACATAGTGGTGGCGCCGGGCGACATCCAGGAGAGTTTCGAGTTCACCTTCAAAGCGTTCAACTACGGCGATAAGTACCAGATGCCGGTCATAGTTCTGCTGGACAGGGTTTTGGCAAACAGCTTCTGGGCCGTTGACGAAATAAGCGTCGATGGATTGGTGGCGGACCGGGGGGAGCTCTTTTCAGAGAATGGCGCGGCCAACGGGGGGGCGCCGTACAAGCGCCACGCCGTAACGGAGTCGGGAGTGAGCCCGCGCAGTATTCCCGGCGAGCCGGGTGGACTGTTTGTGACGACCAGCGACGAGCACACCGACTCCGGCAAGATCAGCGAGGGCATCGAAAACCGTCTTGCGCAGATGGACAAGCGAATGCGGAAACTCGACCTCATGGCGGCGGAGACTCCGGCGGCGGACAAGTGGACGCTCCACGGTCCCGAGCAGGCCGACGCGACCCTCGTTTCGTGGGGATCGACGAAGGGTGCGATCATCGACGCCATGCGGGTGCTTGACGAAGACCTGGGAATCAAGGTCAATTTCTTGCAGATTCGGCTGATGAGGCCGTTCCCGGCGGAGGACATTGCAAAGGTGCTGGACGAGGCGAACAAGCTGATACTGATCGAGGATAATTACTCAGGACAGCTTGGAGAGTTGATCAGAGAAAAGACTGGAATCGATATCGAATCGAAAGTCCTCAAGTACGACGGCAGACCGATATCGCAGAACGAGGTCGAGGAGGGCGTGGCAGAGGCCGCTCGGGTTGGCCCCGTGCGCCTGGTAATGAGCCATCCTTGAACATGCAAGTGTCGAAAAGACTTATGGTCAGACGGTCTTAGCGGGGATGGTGTAGATGGCTGTAGCGGAGTTGAAGCGGCCAGACTTCAAGGTCGACGTGCGCCCGGACTGGTGCCCGGGATGCGGGGATTTTGGAATCTTGAATGCGATTCGTCAGGCGCTCGCAAACATGCGTCTCGAGCCGCACAACGTTGCGGTAGTTTCGGGAATAGGCTGCTCGGGGAAGACCCCACACTACATCGGCACGTACGGTTTTCACACCCTGCACGGCAGGGCTTTGCCTTTTGCGACGGGCATCAAGCTCGCGAACCGTGAACTGACGGTGATCGCCGTCGGCGGCGACGGGGACGGTTACGGAATCGGCGCGGGATATTTCGTAAACACCGGCAGGCGCAATCTCGACTTTACTTACATCGTGTTCAACAATGGTGTTTACGGCCTGACAAAGGGTCAGGCGTCGCCGACGTTGGTGCGCGGCGAGCAGACAAAGTCAATGTCCGAGGCCGCGATTCAGGACGGCATCAACCCCATAGGACTGGCCATATCTTCCGGTTACACGTTCGTCGCCAGGGGCTACGCCATGGACCCGCGCGGGCTTGCGAAGCTGATCGTCGATGCGGTCCGCCATCGAGGGACGTCCTTTATCGACGTGCTCCAGCCCTGCCCCGTCTATAACGACAAGCAAACGGTGGAGTGGTACATGGGGCGAGACCGCGAAGATAAGCAGCGCCGTGTGTATCAGCTAATCGAGGAGGGGTTCGACCCCGTGGTGCGAGACCCGTCCAACGTCGATGAGATCGTTCAAAAGAAGCAGATCGCACTCGCCAAGTCCTACGAGTGGGGTGACCGGATTCCGATAGGCGTGCTTTTCCAGATCGACATGCCAACATTCGAGGACGGACTCGATCTCCGCCGCCCCGATGGATCGAAGGGCGCGATTATGAAGCAGGCCGCGCCATACCAGGACTTTTCGTCGGTTCTCGGCCGTTTCCGCTAAGAGGCCCGCCTAAGACCCGTCAGTCCTACCTGCCGCCGAATATTCGGGCGGCTGCCATTCCATGTCGGGGTCCAGGGGATAGATCGGACGCCGGATCGCCTTAAAGGGCATGGACGGCAGGTTCTGGCAGATGGCGCCGGGAGTTAGCGCGATGCAGGATGAGGCTGCCACGGCGGAAAGCTCGGGCTGCAGATAACCGAGCTTTACCACTATCAACCTGCATTCCAACGGCTCAATTCCGAGCCGCCGAAACTGATTAAGGTGGTGAAAGGGTGTGCGGCGGTCTGTGACGATCACCTTGATTCCGTCGACGTTGAGCACCGCCTGCCGCCCGCGCGCCAAGCGAAACAGAGATCCACCGCCAACGGTTTCCAGCCGTTCGACGATGCCGGTGACATCGAGCGGCTTACCGTAGATCTTGTCGAGCTTGCCGCCCAGCGACACTGAGACCGTGCCGCCGATTCCAGCTTCGGCCATCGCATCGAGCGCGACGGAGTCGGGTACGCTGGCGAATACCGCTTCGGGGACCTTGTTGGCGACAAGACGCTCCAAGGCGTGGACGAGGTCTCCAACACCTCCGCCCGTGGGGTTGTCGCCGGAATCAGTGATGAAAGCGGGGCGGGCCTCCGTTTGCAGCGCGCGCGCAATGCACTCGTCCATCGATCCGGCGGGCATACCGTAGTGATACTCGTTGCGATGCTTCCAGAATTCGCCGGCGACATTCGCGGCGGCCTCGTGGCAGCTTTCGGGAGAGGCGCCGCAGGCTAGGGCGTTTGCCATCGTGTAAGGGCGATCGGTCCAGCAGTGGCCGATGAGAAGCGAGGCGTCGATGACTTCCGGCTCGCGATTCACGGTCTCGAGCATCTGGTAGACGCTCGCCATTGGCTGGAAGTTCGTGTTAGTGATGTCGCCCGGCATGGCCATCGGAACGCCAATTCGAGTGGTGGAGGTACGGATTCCGTCGCGCAGGCATCGGACTAGGAGATCGACGGCCCGCTGCCTGGTCTCGACCGTGTCGATATGAGGGGCGGTGCGGTAGGCGGTGGCGATGTTGAGGTTTCCGGCCATCCGGTCGGTGACTTTGCCGTGGAGGTCCAGGCTGCACGCGGTGAGCTTGTCGCGACCGACGATATCCCTGGCGGCCTCGATCAGGCGGCCTTCGGCGTCGTGCGGACCGTCGACTTCCAAGGCGCCGTGCAGATCGAAATAGACGGCGTCGACCTCGCCCGCCTCGCGGAGTCGTTCCAGAAGTTCACTTTGGAGTGCGCTGAACGCGTCGTTCTCGACGTTGCCTCCGGGAAGCGCCCCGGCGTACAGCGTGCCGACAAACTCGACATCGGGATATTCGTCGAGGAAGGGATAGCGGTTACTTTCCAGGAGCTCGCCACCCCTGAAAACGCCGAAGTCATCCAGCGTTGTAGGAAGACTGTTGAATGTCGAGTTTTCGGAGGCTATCCCGCCGATTGCGATGCGCATTTGTTTCTCCCTCAGCGCTTAGGTGACTTGCACGATTTAGTCACGGCTTTTTGAATAGTTGCCGGTCAGCATGATCTTGAGACGGTATAAGGGTAACCGCAGCAAAGAGCGGCGCTGGTTTTTGAGGTGCACGCGCCAGCCGGGCTTGGGATATTCGAGACCGGTGCGGGCCACGGCGGTGCGTCGGGTCTCGATTGCGGAGCGCAAGTCTTCCGGCGTTTCACCCTCGAACAGCGTAACGACTTTTCCCACGTCGCCGAAGTGGGCGTCGGTTCCCCCTATCGCCGCCCCGAGGCGCGAGCTATTGGCGTCGTAGAAATCGAGGAGACGGTCGCGCGAACGCGGCGAAATATAGGGCGAATCGAGCTCAATACCGTCGAACGTGGTCTCTTCGAGCCACTCGGTCATCGTCTTGATCGAAGCCGACGATGGGAGGCCGAGCGCGGGGTGGGCGATGACCGCAAGGCCGCCTTGCTCGCGGATCGCCCGCACGGTGTCGGGCACGGTGCGGAATAATGGCACGGGGCGATTCAGAAAGAGACCGACGATATGGTGCTGCCAGCGGGTGGTAACTTCCTGTCCCACGACCACGCGCGGGCCCCGAGCCGCGCCGAGAGGTTGGGCGCTTAGCGCACCGTGGACCATATCGTGATCGGTTATTGCGATGACTCGAATCCCGCGCGATTTTGCAATTTCGAGTATTTCACCAGAAGTCACTACTCCGTCGCTGCAATCGGTGTGACAGTGCAAGTCGGCGACGGACCATCCGGCGGGCGGCGCTACCCGGCCGTACGGATCCATGTCGATGTCTCCAACGGTCGGCATTTCCGTGGTGCGAACGGGCCGTCCTTCGCTCTCCGCGCCTGCTGGTTTTCGAGTCATGGGGCTGAGCTAGCCGGTGTCAAACCAGTGGACACCGGGCGGGACATTAGGCTCAAATCAAACGATTTTCGCTGCGTCGGGCGGTAAACGGTCATGACGGAATCCACGCGGGCAGACTCGATGATGATCCGGGGGCATCGGTTCGAATGGGGACTGCGCACCTACGTTGCCGCCATCATCAACGCGACGCCCGACTCATTTTCGGGAGATGGGGTCGGCGGAGACCAGGCCAGAGTGGCGCAGCTGACCAACGCCGCCACCGACGCGGGCGCAGACATCATCGACGTCGGCGCGGAGTCGACGCGCCCGGGAGCCAGAACCGTGCCGGTCGACGAGGAGCTTGCGCGGCTCATTCCCGCGATCCGGACCGTTCGAGAGGAAACGGACCTTCCGATCTCGGTAGACACGTATAAGGCGCGGGTCGCCGCCGCAGCGCTGGACGCCGGCGCGGATTTCGTCAACGACGTTTGGGGACTGAGGCGCGATGCGGAGATGGCAGGCGTAGTGGCGCAAGCGGGTTGTCCCGTGGTGGTGACGCACAACCGGCGGGCGCGTCCACGAATTGGAGCCATCGGCGGGCACTACCCAAACTCTGAGTACAACGACATCGTGCGGGACGTGATCGGCGATCTGACCGGGCAGATCGATTTCGCAACCGCGTCGGGAATCGACATGGATCGGATAATAGTCGATCCGGGGATCGGATTCGGGAAGTCGCCGCCTCAGAATCTCGAACTCATTTCGCGTCTCGCCGAGCTGGGCGACCTAGGCCTTCCAATGATGATCGGCCTCTCGCGGAAATCGTTCATAGGCTTCGCGCTCAATGATGGAAAAGCAGACCGAACGTCGGGCACGGCAGCCGCGACCGCGCTTGCAATATTGGCTGGAGTTGACATAATTCGCGTGCATGACGTGCGCGCCATGGTCGCGGCCGCCAGGGTAGCGGACGCGCTAGCGCGCGGGAATTCGCAGCGGGCCGTCGAGGAATGACGGCAATCATGCTCGTACGCAGACGGTGGAATAAAGTTAAGCTGCCGAGGGATCGAGACCAGGAACCGTTGGCGTGGATTGGCAAGGCAGCAGGCTAGAGTGAGGCCGCAATTGATGAAGGACCGCCGTCTTCTTCTACAACTTTGTATGGTCGTTTTGGGCGCGGGCACAGTTGTGTTCGGAGTGATCACGCTCGTTGCGCCCAACTACGCATTGACGCAACTGGGCCTTTCCGACCTGAGCGACTCCGGGCTGTTTGCAGGCTCACTCTTGGGGGCCTTCATGGTGCCTTGGGGAGCGAGTCTCGTGGTTGCGGGACGCGACCGAAATAGCGGCAGATTGTGGGTTGCGCTGACTCTTGCAAACTCGACAGCGGTGATGGTGGTGCTGGTGTTTTTCCTTGGCAAGGGGACTATTTCGCTGGGCGGCGTCTGGCCGCTGATGGTGATCTACGGTATCGGGCTCGCTGGGACCGCAGGTCTTGGGCATCGGCAACTTCGCGGACAGGAGGACGTGCAGATAGTGCAACCGGACCGCAGCTCGCCGACCGCGCAGGACTCGTATCGGATAGGCCTGGAGTCAGAGTCGGACCGGGAGGACCTGCTGTACTAGGGCGTCGGGTAGGCACCGCCGTCGGGGTAGCTTTCGCCTCGGGACTTTAGACGGTGTTTGCGGGAGTTAGGCCTAGCTAAGACTGTCTGCCAGACGGTACAGGCCCAGTCCGTTGCTCCCTTTTGTGAGCACGACATCGCCGTCCCGCAACTCGGTGTCGAAATGGTTCGCGATGGCTCGAATCGACTCCAAAATCGTTACCGGGTCGGCGAGATCGGACTGATAATGATGGACACGGCGGGAATCAAGGCCCGACAGGACCGCTGCCTCGCCGATCATTCGCGACTTGTCGCCGATCGTTATCAACTGGTCGAGAAAAGCCGCCGAGGATCCGACCGCCCGGTGATCGGTCTCGGTGAACTCGCCGAGCTCAAGCATGTCGCCCAAAACGGCGATTTTGCGGCCTTCCACAGCCGCGTTCGCAAGCTCAGAAAGCGCGTATTGCATCGAGTTCAGGTTTGCGTTGTAGCTGTCGTCGAGGATGGTCGCTCCACCAGCCCTACGGACATCCATCCGATGCGGCGCGGGTGTGAATGCGCCGAGTCCGTCGACAAGCGTGTCGAAATCAACGCCGAGCGCTTCGCCACATGCCAGGGCCGCGGCAAAGCCGTTGGCGAGATGACGGCCAATAGCGGGGACCTCGATGGTCCCGGATTTCGCGCCCGATAGCACCTCCACGCGGCAGCCTCGAAGCCCGTCAAGAGCCGAGTAGCGCGCAGAAACGCCTTCTCCTTCGGACTGGCCAAACCAGACTATCCTCGCGCCGGTGCGCCCGCGAATGGACCGCGACCACGGGTCGTCGCGGTTGAGGACGACTATTCCGTTCGGGCGTATCGATTCGGCAAGCTCGCCCTTGGCCTCTGCCACGTTTTCGGCGGAGCCGAAGAGACCTACGTGAGCGCGACCAACGTTGCAGATGATCCCGGCGTCAGGCTCCGCAATGGCGCAGTATTCGGCTATCTCGCCGACGATCTGAGCGCCCATCTCGACGACAGCGAACTCGGTCGTGGAGTCGATTTCCGAGAGCGTTATCGGCACGCCGAGCTCGTTGTTGAAGCTGCGCGCGGACCTGACGGTCGTACCGGCGGCGGAGAGCGCGGCGGCAAGGGCCTCCTTGGTCGTGGTCTTGCCATTGCTGCCGGTTACTCCGATAACCGTTGCGGCACCGGCATGGCGAAGGTGTGACCCCAGCTTTCCCAGCGCGGCCACGGAGTCTTCGACGACCACCTGGCGGTCGGACGGCCACTCGGGGCTGGGTTCCTGAACGATCGCCGCCGCCGCGCCGCCGGCAAACGCGTCGGCAACGTATCTATTGCCGTCACCCGATTCGGTGCGAATCGCGACGAACAGGCGGCCGGTCAGTTCAAGCCGGGAATCGATCTGGACTCCATTTACGTCGACGTCTTGAGCGCCTTCAGGCGGATTGCGCCCCAAGGCGATGAAGGCGTCGGCAACGGTGAACAACGGCCGCTTTCAGCTAAAGCTCGGCGCGCGGCTAGCCTTCCGCTTCGATTTCGTCCAGCAGCCCGCGAAGGTAGTCGTAATCCTCTTTGGTCTGGGCGTTCCGGTCTCCCGCGCAGGAATACTCAAGGCCGTACGGACCTTGAAAGCCGGTGTTGTACATATCGCGGAGAATGATGGAGTAGTCGAGGTCGCCAGTGCGAAGCGGGTAGTGGTAGTCGGTGTCGCGGCCGAACCGGCGGCAGTTCTTCAAATGGGCGTAAGCGAGATAGGGTGCGGCCGCCTTAACGGCTTCGTCGGGCGGCTCGGCGTGGTCGTAGCCGTGCATGTTGGCGGGATCGTAGTTGACCTTGAGTCTTGGGCTGCCGACAGCTTCGATGATTCGCAATGCCGAGCGAACAGTGTCGTGAAGCATGTTCATGTGCAGCTCGAAAACCACGTCGATTTCGGCCGCCTCGGCGGCCTGCGCGATCAGGCTGGAGGCTTCAATGGCCCGGTCGTAATGAGCGTCCGTCGCCATGGCCGAGCCGCTGTCGTGATAGGAGCCGCTCGGAGATGAAAGAGGACTTATCCAGCCATTGATTAAATCGAAATCCAGCTCCGCAAGAGCGGCTACGTAGTCACCCAAGGACGCCAAGCTTTCGCGGCGGGCGGCTTCGTCGTCGGTCGTCGTGTCCATCTGCAACGACCCCACGGCCAATTTCATCCCTTCCGACTCGGCGATGGCCTTTAGCTCCTTCTGGCTCGCCAACGGGTCGTCCGGGTGGCTGTAATGGCCGGGATACGCCTCTATTCCATCGAAGCCGAACTCCCTGGCGCGCCGCGCCGCAAGCTCGAAGGGCTGGTCGCGATAGTTCCAACCGTGAAGAAAGATCTTCTGCATGTTCCGCCTCCAAAGGCTCCGGTTTCCGTACCCGTCCCATTACGACCCTGACTTCGAAAACTGGTCAAGTTGAACTCTGCCAGTCGTCCCTCAGCCGGGGCAGCATCTGCGTGATTATTTCATAGCTGATCGTTCCGACTCTATGTGCGGCTTCGTACGCGGAGAGAGTTTCTCCACTTTGGGTTCCGATCAGTACGACTTCGTCGCCCTGTTTGACTCCCGGGATGTCGGTAACGTCGATCATGAACATCTCCATGCAGACGTTTCCAACGACTCGGGCCTTGCGTCCTCGAACGAGAACAGGCCCCCAACTGTTGGGGCCGCGACGAAACCCGTCGCCGTAACCGGCCCCAACGACGGCGATAGTCGAGTCACGCTCCAGCTTGCCCGCGCTTCCGTAGCTGACGTAGGTTCCCGCAGACAGCTTTTTGACCTGCGCGACTCTCGCCGACATGGTGACCGCGGGAGAGAAGCCGCCCGGCAGCGGGGACTCAAGAGATGGGTCAAGCCCATAAACGGCTATACCGCAGCGGACCATGTCGTACCGCGATTCGGGTATGTGCACGGCGGCGGCGGTGTTGGCGGCGTGAACGATGCCGGGATCGATTCCCAGGGAGCGGATTTCGGTAAGCGCGCGGTCGAACACCGCGAGCTGTCCCTTCGAGTGGGTCTTGTCCGACTCGCCGGCACGGCCCAAGTGGGTCATAACTCCCGCAAGCTCCAGCGAGTCCGAGCCGACTATGTATTCCGCCAGGCCAGGAGCATCTTCGGGGGTCGCTCCCAGGCGGCCCATTCCGGTGTCGATCTTGAGATGGACGGGCAGTCTCTTGCCCATCGATGAGGCCGCTCGCCGCAGTGAGTCCACACCCCGGCGGTCGAAGACCGTCGGCTGGCAGTCGGCGCTGACCGCCCAGCGAGCATGGGCCGGCGGCGTATGACCGAGCACGATAATAGGGGCCGTGATCCCAGCGTCCCGTAGATTTGGGACTTCCGAGAGCCGGGAGACGGCGAAGCCCGACGCGCCGCCCCGCAGCGCGGCGGCGGCGATCCGCTGAGCACCGTGTCCGTAGCCGTCGGCCTTGATGACAGCAAATAGCTGGATGTCCCGCCCGACAACTTCCAGTATGCGCCGAACGTTCGATTCAACCGCACGCAGATCGATTTTTATCCATACGGGCCCGTCGGCGTTGACGGTGTGAACGCTCGCCGAGGCACCGTCATCTGCCGCTGTTTCAGGCGTGGGACGGGTTGCCGAGATCGCCGACGCGATCTCATTGACATCCATTTCCAAGGCTGCGGCGACGGCGGCAGCGGCGATTGCTGAGTCAGGTTCCGAGGTGACTTGAGTATTCAGATGGGCGGTGGCGCGGTTTCCGTCGACTGAGAGCGTGAACTCCATGGAATCGCGACATCGCCTGATACAGGTCGCGGAAATGCGCGAATCGGAATCGATTCCGGAGGTGATTAGGTTTCGCCCTTCGTAGTCCTTGAGCATCGCAGCTGCGCGCTCGGTCGCGGAAACGACAATATGGCCGCCGGGCTGGACCGAGCCCGCCAGAGTCGTCCCTACCGGATCAGCGTGGAGTGGGGATTCCCCGCCGCGTTTTGCGTTTGGAGGTAGCAGGACCACTCTGGGAGATACGGCGTTGGCGAAGTCTTCGAGGACTTCAGGCCGGCAGTCGGACAAGTCGATTAGCGCCAAATCGTGACCGGGATGCAGACCGCCGAGTGAGAGCCACAGGTCCGACGAGTTTTCGATCGGCTTGGCGGTGCGAAAGACGTCGAACCGGGTGGACAGAATCTTCGATAGCAGCGCCGTGGTTGCCGCGTCCGGTTCGCCACCTGCTATTGCGATGATCTCCGTTCCGAAGTTGCGGATGGCGAATTGCGCGTATTTTCTGATGGCCGTGTTTGGGTTCTGGACAGTCAGAACGGGAGCATCAGGAGATCCGGTCCAGGTCTCGCAAAGCGCGGCGGACGCCCCTGCCTCGAGCGCCTGCTCCACGCGTCGTTGGCCCTCAGCGTCGAGGGCGACATAGAGGTCGCCCGGGGAAGCGTTGCGGGCGTTCCTACAGAACCTGGAAAGCCGCTCGGGAATGTTCCGCGATTGCGGTCGTGCCCCGGTGGCGGCGATGAGATCGGCGAGATGTATCAAGCTAGCTCGCCGGGCGCGGAGCGAGAGAATCTATCAATTTGATCAAGTTGCCGGAGAGCCCAGCTTCGACCGCACGTCTCACCGCTTCTTCCACGTACAAGTTCCGGCGGTGGTGTTGCACCGCAGCAAGCTCGTGGCGCCCCTCCCGGGCGAATCTCGCTCGACGGAGCGCGAGTGTGCCGGCGTAGTCGATGCATCGGGCGACGGCAGCCAGATGGACTCGTCTTCGAAAATCAGGCTTCGGGTCAACGCGGCCTGCCAAACGCGCGTAGCGATCGATGAAGGAGTCCTCTTCCCGGCCAAGATTGACCATCGGGTACGAGAGGAGCTCGGACAAATCCATCTCCGCCGGTCCGGTGGACAAGGTTTCGAAGTCGACGATGGTCGTACGCCCGGTGCCCCTTACACACAGGTTGAGGGGTGAAAATGAACCGTGTATAACGCGCCTTCGCGCCTTCAAGAGGGGGACGACGATCCCGTCGCGAAACTCGGAGTTTCGTTCAGCGGCGGAAAACGGCATCTTATTGCTGGAGGGCACGCAACGCTTCAGAGCTATTGCGAACCTAGCCATCATTGTCCTGGCCGTGATGCGGTCGAGGTTTGAGCTGTAGCACAAAGCACGAAAGATCGCTGAGTGAAGATCGGTCTGGCGGTGAAGCGCGGCCAGCGAGTCGATCGCGCTAAGCATGAGCCGCCTGCGGGCCTCCGGTGGCGAGGCTTCCAGTTCGATGTGAAGCGTAGTGTCTCCGAGGTCCTCAAGGACCAGAAAGGCGCTGTGTCCCTCGGTGATGGAACCGCCGTGGATGGTTGGAACAAGGCCGGGAGACAGGCGTCCCAGTAGATTCAGGGCGCGCTCTTCTCGTCTGAATCTGTGGTCGAAATATCGATCTGCCGCGTGGTGGTAGTGCTTAACGACGTAGCTCTTCGGTCCGGGAATGTCAGTGGGTAACCGCAGACGCCATAGCCCGTGCCGGGACTCTGGGGTAACCAACTGCCATTCGACGTGTTCGAGATCGACTACGGTTTCAAGTCCCAGAATCGCCAGTATTCCGGGCGTGAATGGACGCCGAGCCGTTTCAGCCATCACCTGGGTGTGTTGCTGATTTCGGTCAGGTCTGTGTCTCGATTTGGTCGAAATTCATCGAATATGCGTCGTGCGGTGACAGGGTTCATTTTTGAGAGAAGCGGGGGCATAGCGGTCCGACTTTCGCCTCCGGAGAAGGGCTTGGAAGCGACTACAGACGATAGCCGCATTCCGAGGATGCGTTGAGGTCGACCGGCGCAAATCTGGAGCTCCAACCGATTGCTCGTCTCGACTAGACGGAAGAATGCCGGCCTGAACATGGATGATCCGAACCACAGCAAGCTGAGGATGACGATCGCGACTACGTATGCGGCTATCAGCGCAGCGGGAGTCCCAAGGAACACGGTTGCCGCCGCCAGCACGGCCAGCAAGACTCCGACACCGTAGAGCAGAGCCGTGATCCCGCCCCGCGACATTCCGATCAGCTCCAGGTGATGGTGCAGCGGAGCGGCGACGAACGGAAGAGGAAACTCGGAATAGTGCACCGTTTTCCTGTCAGGTCCTCCCAAGAACTCGAACCGGCGGCACAAGGGCACCAGTATTTTCGCCTGCACGAACGATGAAAGTCCCTCCAGGAGATAGACCCCGGCGACGATTGGAAGGACCAGGTCGATGCCGGCGGCGACCGCCGACCCGACCAAAAGTGCTCCTATGGCGAGCGCGCCGGAGTCGCCGAGATAGGCCTTCGCCAGCCGGCGGGACTTTGATCCCTTCGTCCAGTTTGACGGCAAGTTGAACAGCAGAAAACCAAGACACGCACTGGCAAGCGCAACTATCGCGGGGATCCCCGCTTGGTTGATTACTACCGCAGCATCGCCCAGGTCAGCGTATCTAAACTCGCCGCCGCCGAGTTGTTGGATTCCGATCACGGCGATCATCCAGCCAGCGGCCGGTACGGCCAATCCCGTGGTCAAGCCGTCGATGCCGTCGCTGAATCCTGCCCCGATAGTAACCGTGAAGAGCAACGCGGCGATCCAGAGGAACGCCACAACCGAGCCTGCCGCGCCTGATCCGGTCCAATACGACAGTGAGAGCGCCGAACTCGCATTCGCATCGACAAAGGAGAACAGGAGAGATGCTCCGACAAGCGATCCGGCGAGCGCCTGAAGAAAACTTGTGCGTTCCGAGAGACCGGTGCGGGAACTTGACCGGGCCTTTAGAACGTCGTCTACGAAACCGAGCACGAAGAACATGAGACCAGTTAGAAGTACCAGCCACGGGACCTCCGCGCCCAATGCCACGGCGACCGCGGACGCTCCCGCTACCGCGAGGACGATAGCTGCGCCGCCAATCAGAGGGAGTCTGCTGGACGCTCCCGCGCCGGGCCGGTAAAGCCCTTGCTTGGATTCGGCTGAAATGAACCTTGGGAAGGCGAGCAGACCGACGGCCGCAAAGACCACGACGAGCACAAACGCCGATCCACCGATTGCAGGAAGATCGAGTGAATTTGGCGTCAGTGTGATTCAACTCCGGCCGGGGCTGCCATCAACCGGCCTCCGCAAGCACGTCGTCGTAGATTGACTCAATTTTGCGTGCGCCCGCTTCCCAGGAGAACCGTTCGCAAGCGCGGCGCCGGAGACTGTCCCCCAACTCAGCCCGTAAGTTGGCGTCGGTCAGGAGAGTCAGGATTTCGTGGGCAAGCGATCGCGGACTTCCGGGCAGCGCGAACCTACCGAACTCACCAAGCAGCTCACGGGCCACCGGCGCCTGATAAACGACGGTGGGGATCGCGCAGGCCATGTAGTTGAGCAATTTGCCGTTGCCCTCGGTCTCGGAGAGCTTGGGAGAGACCGCCACGTCAATCGCGGAGAGGTAGGCCGGGGCGTCGGCATAGGGAATGCGACCGGTGAAGGTTACGCTCGAGCCTATGCCGTTCCGGTCGGCCAGCGCGCGATAGGTGTGCTCACCGGGGTAGCCCATGATCAGGAAATGGCACGCCGGGAACTCTTCGAGCACCCGCGTAGCGGCCTCCAACAAATGCGGCGTTCCCTGGTATCCGGCGAGCAGGCCCAGATACCCCACCACCAGGGTGTTATCGGGGATCTTGAGGGTTGCCCGGATTTGCTCGGCCCGGACTTCATTTGAAGTTCGCGGCCGGAACACAGTCGCGTCAACGCAATCGGTCACTTGAATCACCCGCTCCGGCGGTATGTCGAAGTGGTTGATCAGGATGTTCCTGGAATGATCGCTACTTGTAATGATCCTGGCGGGCAGTCGGTTTATTACTCGCTCCAGCGCCTCGAACACCGCTTCCAGCGGGTCGTTTGGTGAGATGAAACCGTGGTCCAGCATTTCCGCTCTAAGGCTTCCCTGAAAGTCGAACACGAGGGGGATTCCCTTGAGCTTGGAGATTATGCTGCCGATCAGGGCGCCTTCATGGAGGTGAGCGTGAACGACGTCAAAGTTGCGGGATAGTCCGTGAGTCAGAGCGGTTATCAACAAAAGCGGGTCGAGTAGAAACTTGTTCCAATGAGACCCAACATGCGCCCCTCGCTGCCACGGGATCCGATGTCCGCGAACTACGTCCGCACCCGCCGGCGTTTCGCCGCCGGGATACGTGAACACGGTACTCGTGTGTCCGAGGCGCTTGAGAGCGCGGACTTCTTCGAGTATGCGAACGTGGCATCCGTAATCCGAAAAGTAGGGTGTGGGAGCCAGTTGAGCAATGCTATAACTCAAGCGGAGTTTTTCGCCTCTAAGAACTTGAGAACCGGATTCGCCGCATATCGAAAGCCGCCAAACGACGGGAACTATGACGAGCTATCGTAACGAGTACTTGACCTCGCCGTGAAAAATGGTTCAAAACCGGCGGATGGAGCGCGCTTCGAGTGCGTGACGCTCGCTCTGGAGGAGACAATTCGAATCGGCAGCGATTTGTCAACGATACTCTCCGCCGGGACGGTGATCTTGCTGAGTGGAGAGTTGGGCGTCGGAAAGACGGTGTTCGCGCAAGGTGTCGCCAAAGGATTGGGTGTGACCGCCCCCGTGACCTCCCCGACGTATACGCTTGTTTCCGAATACGAGAGCGGGTCGATCCCCTTCTATCACATGGACTTGTATCGCTTGGGAGGAATCGATCCGTTCGAGGAACTGGGCGCGGAGGAGTACGTACACTCCGACGGAGTGACGGCCATCGAGTGGCCCGAGCAGGTCAGGAGTCGATGGCATGGAGACTGCCTGACAGTCTCACTCGAACATCTCGGCGGCGATAAAAGGAAGATCGAAATGGCGGGAACGGGGGCGAGGTCGAACGCTGTAGTCAGGAGTTACGTCCAGACGTTTGGGGGATCGGGCGGAGATGGATAACTCTCGAACGCTGACCCTAGCTCTCGACACCTCAATGGCAGTATCGAGCGCCGTGTTGCTGGACGGCGCCGAGGTTCTGGCGGCCCGTGCGTGGCGGGCGGGCAGAAAGCACTCTGTGCACGTGGAGCCGAACGTCAGGGACGTCACAAGAGGCAAATCCGAACGGGTCGGGACGGTGGCCGTGGCGGCGGGGCCGGGCGGATTCAGTTCGCTGCGAACGTCGATGGCTTTTGCAAAGGGGTTGTGCAGCGCCCTGGGGCTCGGCTTTGCAGCGGTTCCGACTCCTGTAGCACTTGCCTATTCGTCGCCGACTGACGTGGAGTCGATACTGACGTTGATACCGGCGGGGTCCGGTCGGTATTTCGCGCAGGCATTCGAGCGGGCGCGCCCCAGTGATCAGTTTCTGGAAGGAAGTAGTGAGCGACGCACATTGCCCGAAGCGAAGGGCGACTGTTTCGTCGTAAACGCCGAGGCGTTGCACGAGATAATCAGCGGGCCAGTATTCGTTGCGGGACATGTAAGCGAGGAAGACCTAGACCGAATGCGTGAAACTTCGAGCTGGTCGATCGAGTTCGATGCCGAGTTGATTGAGAGCGGTCTGGCGCGATTCGTGGGACTAGCGGCATACCACGATTCCGAACCGGCGCGGCCCACCAACGCCATCACCGCAATTCCGCAGTACATGCGCGGCGCGGGGATCACGGTTCCGGCACGCGGCTGGGCGAGGGCCTGATGGTAAGCACCGCGAGATCGAGAACGGGACGGGAGACCTGGATTGTAGAGCCGATGCGGCTCGAAGACCTCGACAGGGTGCGGGAGATCGAGCGGCGGTCGTTCAGCACTCCGTGGCCGCGAGACTCGTACCGAAACGAACTGGTCGAGAACAGGATGGCGCACTATGTCGTTCTGAGGCGCGAAGGCCCCGATCCAGAAGAGCCCGAGCTGGAAGCAGTCGACAAGCGCCCGGGATTCTGGCGGAGGATACTAGGACGATCCGGAGACCGTAAGTCGAAGGACGTGGTCGGATTTGCCGGGATCTGGTTCATGGTGGACGAGGCGCACATTACGACGGTCGCCATCGATCCGGATTGGCGCGGCCGGGGACTCGGAGAACTGCTGCTGCTGGCGCTGATCGAAAAGAGCATTGCGATCAACGCCAGCCTGATCACCCTCGAAGTTCGCGTGAGCAACGACATAGCCCAGCGCCTTTACTACAAGTACGGCTTCTACTCCAATGGAGTCCGGCCTCGTTACTACAGCGACAACGGAGAGGACGCCCTGGTGATGTGGTCCGAGGAGGTAGGAAGCCTCACATTTCGCCGCAGGCTGGAGAAAAACAAGGCGGCGCTTGGCGAACGCATTGAATGGAAGCAGACACTTTGAGGCGTTGTCCGTGATTCTGGGGATCGAAACCTCGTGTGACGACACGTCGGTCGCGGTGCTCGACGGATTCACGATCCGATCGCTCGTTACGCAATCGCAGCTTGCCGACCATGTGAAGTATGGCGGGATAGTGCCGGAGATTGCCTCGCGCCGGCATATCGCGACGATCGCGGCGGTCTATCAGGCGGCGCTCGACGAGGCGGGAGTGCGACCGACCGATATCGATTGCGTGGCGGCGACGCGCGGGCCGGGCCTCTCGGGAGCGCTGGTCGTCGGGCTCAATTTCGCGAAGGGCCTGGCGATGGGACTGGGAGCCCCGCTGATAGGAGTCAATCACCTCGAGGCCCACGTCTATGCGACGTGGATCGGGCGTGAAGAGCTGGGATTCCCGGAGCTTCCCGCCGTCTGCCTCGTAGTTTCCGGCGGGCATTCGGAGATCACGATCATGCGCGAACACGGCGACCATCGCCTGATCGGAAGAACCCGCGACGATGCGGCAGGCGAGGCGTTCGACAAGGTGGCAAGAGTGCTCGGCCTCGGATTTCCCGGCGGTCCCGCGATCCAGCGGCTGATAGACGATGACGGCGATGGCTCTCTGGAGCCGTTTAACCTGCCGCGTGCCTGGCTGGAAGGCTCTTACGATTTCAGCTTCAGCGGGCTGAAGACGGCGGTCTATCGTGCGAAGGCGGGCAAGCTGGGCCCTTCGGAGACGCGGAGTATTTTCAGAGATGGAGGTCGGGAAGAGTTCGAACGGGGCGACGCTTCGGCGCATGCGCGGATGGCGTCGGGCTTTCAGGATGCGATAGTCGACGTTCTGGTGGCAAAGACTGCGGCGGCGGCCGGCGAGTTCGAGGCGATGTCGGTAATCGTTGCCGGCGGTGTGGCGGCGAACCGGCTGCTGCGAGAAAAGATGACGGCGGCGGTTGACGTTCCGCTCTTCTTGCCGGAAATACGGTTGTGCACGGATAACGCGGCGATGGTCGCGATGGCGGGCGCGTTCATGCTGCAACGTGGAGAGATCGCGCCCGCGGATTTGGACGTCGATCCTAATTTGCCTCTGACTCAATAACTCGTTGGCGCGTCGCCGTCTCACTCGATCCAGTTGCCAGTCGTTGGCGCGCTCGAATAGTCTCTAGCCTCCGAACAACACCGCCAGAGCGCTGCCGGCTGCGTAAGCCAATTGCCGTTTGGCGAGGGGTCTGTACACCCTTCCGTAGCAAGCACGTTTTTGTTCGGCAAGCGATATTTCTTGCCATTTGGGAGGGTACTTTAATGGTGCGCCGACTGACCGTTTCCGTAGCTATAGCTGGATTACTCGCCGGGTTAACGGCGGCCGTAGTTGCAGCTCAATGGCCGACGACTTGCGTGGAGCTAAACGACATTGTCGAAGCACATTTGGGAAACCACGGCAACGTGGGTATCTACCAGAGGACATTCGGCGATCAGGCTGAAGCTGCCTGCCAGAACGATCACCGCGACGACGTGCGCTCGGTGTTCGCGTGGGCAATTGGGGAACAGTCCACTCCAAGTTCGACATCCGCGCCTCAGCCCGGCCAAACGTCTGTTCTATGGCGGTACATAGACAACTACAATGAGCATTCTGGATACGATTGGCCTACGGCGATAGCCGGTTCGACACACCGCGAGGCTCGGCTATTCGTTCGTTGCGCCATATCGTCTCAGAGCAACAAAGTATTGCAGGTCGCCGCACAATGGGACGATCGATCGATATACGTTTCTGAATACGGAAGAGATAACGTACTGTATCGATTCGAGGGCAGCGATCAGGTCAGCGACAAGTGGAGAGGATTGGACGACGACGTGGGCGTCTACACTCTGGGATCCTCCGCTGTGCAAATTGCGAATCGTCTGCTGGGGACATCGAGGTTCTATCTGATAGTTTTTCCCACGTTTGGCGATCCGGAGCGAGTGATCTTCGACCTGGACGGTCAGAACGATCCAAATCACCCTGTTCGCCGAGTCTTGAATGCTTGTGGCGTATAGCCGAGCGCTTGGCGGTGAAGCGGTGCATGGCCGGAACGAAAGCTAATTCGATGTCGGGACTACCGCTCGACCATTCATCAAAGTATCGGTGACACAGGGCCCTGAGTTGATCGGGATTCTGGACGTATGCATGGCGTTCTATTAGCTTCCGGAGCGTGTTTCTTCGATCAGCTTGACATAAAGGTTGGAATACTCGTTGGCGGCTGGTCCCCAAGAGAAGTCCTGAGCCATACATCGGAGCATCAGAGTTCGCCAGTCGGCGCGGCTGCGGTATAGCTCGAAGGCACGGGCGACGGCGGCGATGAAGTCGAGCGGGTCGAACTCGTCGAAAGTGAAGCCGGTTCCGCAATCCGGGTCTGATGAAACGTCCGTCACAGTCTCGGCCAGCCCGCCGGTGGACCTGACGACGGGGACCGTTCCATAGCGCATGGCGATCATTTGAGTCAGACCGCAAGGCTCGAAACGTGATGGCGCGAGCAGCACGTCCGCTCCAGCATAGGCTCGTTGGGCGAGCTTCGGCTCGAACCGGAGAAATGCTCGCGCGGCCTGGTGGTGGGCGTTTGCGGCGAGGACCAGCTGGTCCTCGATGTCCGAGTCTCCGACTCCAAGGACCACCAGCTGACCGCCGAGCCGGGTGAGCACTGGCAACGTCTGTGCAACGAGATCGACGCCCTTCTGACGCGTTAGCCGCGCCACCACCGCCGCCAGGGGCCTGTCGGGCCGCTGCTCAAGTCCGGCCTCGCGTTGCAGGGCGAGCTTGTTGTCGAGCTTGAGATCGCAGGACGACACGTCGAAGTTGGTGGCGATTTCCGGGTCGATGGCGGGATTGTAGATGTCGGTATCGATCCCGTTGAGGATGCCCGACAGGTCGTCCTTTCGCCGGTTGAGCAGCTTGTTCAGCCCCTCGCCGTAATCGGGGGTGAGAATCTCGTGGGCGTATTCTCGGCTTACGGTGTTTATCTGGTCGGCAAAAGCGATGCCCCGCGCCATGAAGTTGACGGTGTCGGACCTTCGGGGATGGCGGGATGAGAAAGGTAGTTCATTGCCGGCGAAGCCAGCGAGCTTCAGGATGTCCCGGCCAAAAACCCCCTGGAACGCGAGGTTGTGGATCGTAAGCAACGTCGCTGTTTTGATGAAGAACGGGTCATCACGATATAGCGTGTTTAGCCAATTCGGGATGAGGCCGGTGTGCCAGTCGTGGCAATGGATAACGTCGGGCTTCCAATCGAGAAGCTTGAGCGCTTCCAGCGCCGCACGGCAGGCGAAGACGAATCGCTCGCCGTCGTCGGCATAGCCGTAGATCACACCTCGTTCGACGTAGCGCTCTCCGCCGAGGAAGTAGATGCGGACGCCTTCAAGTTGCAGACTGTGGACCGAGCCTGGTTCCGAACTTTCTCCCATCGGTACCGGCAGGCGTTCAATTTCGGTGGTCGCGCCGATTTCACGGAGGTCGATGTGTCGGTACTTAGGGACGAATAAGCAAACTTCGTGTCCGAGCATTGCGACGTGTTTAGGCAGCGCCGCGAGAACGTCTCCCAGACCGCCAGTTTTGGCGTAAGGGGCGACCTCGGCCGCGATCATGGCTATTCGCAAGCTGCCGTCCCGGTTTCGAGTATGGGTTTCAGGACTGCGCCCTTCGACTCTTCAATGGGCTTAGGACGCACGGGAATGACGGGTTGCGCTGTGCGCGGTTCGACAGGCCCACCATGCACGGTTGGATGGCGATTGCGAGCAGGCGGTTCGCGGACCTCGCTCCCGGCAAATGTGCCTGATTTCCGTCGTTGGGGCGGGCAGCGGAAGAGCGACTTTCATAAAAGTCTCTGAAAATTACCCTGTGAACTTTGAAAAACGGGGTGTTTGACGATGGGGTGAACGGGGTGTAAATGGTTGCGGCTTCGGTTTTGATTTCACGCTCCTGATCACGCGCCGGACGGCTCCGAATATCTGGTCCGACATGTCTAGCCTACGGGACGATTTGCGGATCGTCTGCGCGCAAACCGGAATGATCGGGTCTGGATTGGGGCCTCGTATCTCGGTACGGAGCAGGCTCTTGGCCGGGATGCTTTGTTGGGAATTCTGGATTCCCGCCCCCGATCGGGTCGAGGGCAGGCTTTTCGCGGGAATGACGAATAGATGGGCCGGAATGACACCGGTAGCGGTTAGTGTCGGAAATGACGTTCGCCGCCGGTGAACACCAAAACAGCGTCGTGGCGGTCGACCATGTCGATGACGCTCTGGTCGCCTTTCGAGCCGCCCGGCTCGATTATCGCCTCTACCCCCGCCCGGAGCGCGATTTCGGGGCCGTCGTCGAACGGGAAGAAGGCGTCCGAGGCCAGGACGCTGCCGGCGGCGCGGTCGCCGGCGCGGCGCACGGCCATGAATACGCTGTCGACGCGGCTCATCTGGCCCGCTCCAACCCCGACCAGACTTCCGTCTTTGACCAGGACGATGGCATTGGACTTGACGTGTTTGACCGCTCGCCACGCAAATCGAAGCTGGGCAAGTTGCTCGTCCGTAGGCTGACGCTTGCTGACGACGCTGATTTCAAGGTCGTCGGGCGGGAGGGAGTCCTTTTCTTGCAAGAGAAACCCGCCGGGCACGGAGCGAACCTGCCTGCCGGACAGCGGAAGCGGGCGGCCGCTCGCGGATTGGGACGGCGAAGGCACTTTGAGGATCCGGGTCGACTTTCGCCTTCGAAGCCTCTTCAGGGCGTCGGGCGCGAAGTCGGGCGCGACGATCACGTCGAGACGGATGCTGCGCATGGCCGCGGTCATGGGATAGTCGAGGGGGCGGTTGGTAGCGACTATTCCTCCGAATATCGAAATGGGGTCGCCCTCGCGGGCGCGGCGGAATAGCTCGGCCAGCGGGTGCGTTCCAGCGGCAAGCCCGCACGGGTTGCCGTGCTTGATAACCGCGACGGCCGGTTGGTCGAAGTCCGATACAACATCCCAGGCGGCGGCGGCGTCGAGCACGTTGTTGTAAGAGAGCGCCGGACCGTGAAGCTGCTCGGTAGCCGCCAGGCCGGATCGATCGAGACCTTTTGATCCGAAAGCATAGAAAGCGGCGTCCGTCTGGTGCGGGTTTTCCCCGTAGCTGAGATTTCCGATCCTGGTCATAGGAACAGCCAGTTCGGCAGGGGTCGGGCCAGCGCCGCGTCCCGATAGGTATGCCGCTATGACGGCGTCGTACACGGCAGTGTGACTGAACGCCTTGGCGGCCAGAGTGTCCCGCAAGTCTGCTCCGCGACCGGATTCGATAGCTTCCAGAACGGCCGGATAGTCATCCGGATCGACAACGACGAAAACGCTCTCGGAGTTCTTCGCGGCCGACCGAATCATGGCCGGACCGCCTATATCGATCTGCTCGATGATCTCGGCGTGCGAGGCTCTCTGAGACAAAGTAGAGGCAAATGGATAGAGGTTGACCGCGACCACGTCAATGGGAGGGATGTCCATGCCGTCAATAGTTTGCATGTCGTCGGGACTGCCACGGCGCGCCAACAGTCCGCCGTGGATGGTCGGGTGCAGGGTCTTTACGCGTCCGTCCAAGATCTCCGGAGAGCTGGTTACCTCTGAAACCTGCCGGACGGGAATTCCGGCATTATCGAGGCTCGCGTGTGTTCCACCGGTGGAAATGATCTCGAATCCGAGATCGACCAGCCAGCGGGCGAAGTCGACTATGCCAGTTTTGTCGTAGACGCTCAGCAGGGCGCGCTTCTGGCTCATCCGGCGACCCTCGCGGTCTGTTGCTGGACAGGCTCGGGGAGTATGTAAGTACGGCGGCCCTGGATCAGAACGCGGCCTTCGGCGAACCACTGGATCACTTTGGGCAATGTCTTGTGCTCTTCGACGAGGATTCGACTAGCCAGAGTGTCGGGCGTGTCGTCATCGAGTACGGGTACCGTGGCTTGCGCGAGAATCGGACCGGCGTCCAATTCGTCGGTTACAAGATGCACGGTGCAGCCGGATACCTTGACACCATGCTCCAGCGCGTCGCGCTGAGGCTTGGGAGCCATGCCACCCGCGAACGCGGGCAGAAGAGAGGGATGAATGTTGAGCATACGATTTCGGAAATGCTCGACGGTTGCCGAGGACAGGATCAGATTGAATCCGGCGTTGACGACGAGATCGACATCAGCTTCGACCAGGGCGTCATGAATTCGCGCGAGCTGACTAGCGCGGCCACCCGATGCCTTCCTGGTGATGCAGCAGGTTGGTATTCCGGCTTCCGAGGCTCGGTCGAGTGCGAGGCAGCGGGGCGTGTTGCTGAGCACCAGCGCGACCTGGGCGTCCAAGCGCCCCGAGTCTATCGAGTCGAGAATCGCCTGAAGGTTTGACCCGCGCCCCGAAGCCAGCACCGCCAGTCCCAAACGCCGCGTCACGTTAGTATGCGCACTCTTTCTTCGCCCTGTTGGAGGGTCCGGACAGTCCCAGCCAGCGATGCGCCGGGGATGCGGTAGACGAACTCATCCACGTTTTCGGGAGCGCAGATCACGGCCATGCCGACGCCCATGTTGAATACGTGACACATCTCGTCGAAGTCGACGCCACCCAGCTTTCTTATCAACTCGAAAACCGGCGGGACCTGCCAGGCTCCCCACTCCAGATCGACACCAAGGGAGTCGGGCAGAACCCGCGGGATGTTGTCGAATAGCCCGCCGCCGGTGATGTGGGCCATGGAGCGCACCATGGGCAGGAGTTCGCGCAGGTCTCGGACGTATGAGCGGTGGACGGCCAATAGCTCGTCGACCAGCGGCCGTCCGAGCTCCGGGAATACGTGATCGAGCGAATAGCCGCGGAACACGCGGCGCGCGAGCGAATAGCCGTTGGTGTGCAGTCCATTGGACGGCAGCACGACGACGGCGTCTCCGGGTCTGACGCGGTCGATGTCGATCAACTCGGCTTCCGAGGCGACGCCGATCATGCATCCCGCCAGGTCGAACTCGTTTTCTTGGTAGACACCGGGAAGCTCGGCGGTCTCGCCCCCGAGCAGCGCGCAATCGAGCTTGCCGCAGGCGCTGGCCGCGCCCTCGACGACATCGGCGACGACGTCGGGGTCGAGCCTGGAGGCGGCAAAGTAGTCAAGAAACGCGCAAGGCAGCGCACCGACGACAAGTATGTCGTTCGCGCCGTGGTTCACGATGTCAGCGCCAACGGTGTCGTATCGCCGGGCCTGGGCGGCAATCGAGACTTTGGTTCCGACCGAATCGATGCTGGAGACGATGACGGGATCATTGATACCGGGCGGGATCCTCAACGCGCCTCCGAAGCCGCCGATATCGCTCACGACGAGAGGACCGTGGGTTGAGTGGACGGATTCCCGTATGCGGTCGATTACGGCATTCGCCGCCGCTATATCCACGCCAGCCTGCTTATACGAGGGCGCGGTCCGGCTGTCAGACAAGTTCGATTTGGGAGGAAGCCTCGGCTGGGGCCGCAGCCTCGTCGCCGGTAGCGGCGTCATGGCGTAACGCCGGCATCGAGCCTTCCAGGGGAGGTGATTCGAACACCAGCTTGTCCATCTCAAGCTGTACGGGGATCGGGTAGTCCATGGTCAGGCAGCCGGTGCACAGCTGGTTAGCTGGGACGTGTGTCGCGTCAATGAGAGCGTCCACGCTGAGGTACGCGAGTGAGTCGGCCCCGATGCTGGCGCAGATTTCGTCGACCGAAGAGTTATGGGCGATGAGCTCGTCGCCGTGCTGGATGTCGATTCCGTAAAAGCAGGGCCACTGAATGGGCGGACTGCTGATCCGGACGTGGACTTCGCTGGCGCCCCCCGAGCGGCGGATGAGATCGACAAGCGCCCTCGTGGTGTTTCCGCGAACGATCGAATCGTCCACGACGATGACCCGCTTACCTCCGAGCACAGACCTCAACGTGCTGTATTTCAGCGCGATGCCTGCTTGACGGATTCGGTCGTCCGGCTGAATGAACGTACGGCCAATGTACCGGCTCTTAACCAGACCTTCGGCATAGGGAAGGCCGGATTCGCCGGCGAACCCGATGGCAGCGGCGGTGGCGGAATCCGGTACGCCTATTACCACGTCCGCATCGGCGCCGTGCTCTCTGGCGAGCGCAGCGCCAAGCCGGTTGCGGGCGTCGTTTACGTTCGATCCTTCAATTTCGCTGTCGGGCCGCGCAAAGTAGATGTACTCAAAGATGCAGAGCGCTTTAGGGGGATGGTGACCGGTACTGAAGGTCCTGGGGCCGTCGTCATCGATCTGGAGTACTTCGCCCGCGAGCAGGTCGCGTTCGAACTTGGCCTTAAGCGCGCCGAAAGCGCACGACTCGGAGGCGACCATCCAGCTACCGTTGTAGCTGCCGAGGCAGAGCGGCCGATTGCCGAGATCGTCCCGCGCCGCGACTATGGTGTCGCGGCCGAGAAAAACCAGGCTGAACGAACCGCTGAGCTTGGGAACGACGGCCAAGACCCGCTCGACGAGCGTATCTCCAGGCGCGACCGCCACGAGTTGCAGTATCAGCTCGCTGTCGGTCGAGGTCGAGAATTCGAAGCCCAACTCTCGTAACTCCGCCCTCAAGTCGCCTGCGTTTACGAGGTTTCCGTTGTGGCCCATGGCAATAGGGCCAATGTCGCTTTCAATCACGACAGGCTGAGCGTTTTCCACTCTGCTAGACCCGGTGGTCGAGTAGCGTGTATGGCCGATAGCCGCGAAGCCCCTGAGAGTCGTCAAAGCCGGCTCGTCGAAAACCTGTGAAACCAGGCCCATATCCTTGTGAGAGTGGAAGGACGCGCCGTCGGTGACGGTTATTCCGGCGCTTTCTTGCCCTCTGTGCTGAAGGGTATAGAGACCGAAATAGGTCTCGCGGGCGACATCCTCGCCGGGGCCATATATTCCGAAAACTCCGCATTCCTCATTGAGGATGCGGGATTCCGGGTTGTAGTCGTAAGCTTCGCGCTCGCTCGACAATCCCTGCCCCCACATATCGAGTGGCGAACTCAATTCTAGTGTGCCGCCGACTTGCCGGACAAAGCCGCGGAAAGCCCAGTGGACCACTTCTCGCGCGCTGAATCCAGTGGAACTGTTACGTCATCGCCGAGAACTATGTCCCCGCCTCCGACGCGACCGATCACTTCAAAGGCGATGTCACGGGCTGATGCCAGGGCCTTTGCTTCCTCCAAATTACCCGGGACCAGCGATACAAGGATTCTGGAAGGCGCTTCGCCGAACCAGAGCTCATCGGATCGTGCGGACGTCGATCCGGGGTCGACGGCCGCCCCAATGCCGCCCGCGAAGCACGATTCGGCGAGCGCAACGGCAAGCCCGCCGTCCGAGATGTCGTGAGCGGAAGTGAGCAACCGAGCCTCAATAGCGGAGGTGCAGACGCTCTGAACGGCGACCTCCCGCGACAGATCGATATCCGGGCGCCCCTTGATCTGGCCGTGGGCCAGCTTGAGGTACTCGCTGCCATCGAGCGAACCGTGAACGTAGCCGATGACCGCGATCAGATCGCCCTCGCCTGCGAACGCTATTCCGACGCGCAGGTCAACGTCGTCGATTACGCCAAGCATACCGATGACGGGCGTGGGGAAGATTTGAACGCCGTCGGCCTCGTTGTAGAGGCTGACGTTGCCGCCGGTTACGGGTATGTCGAAAGCGGCGCAGGCTTCGGCCATGCCCTCGATAACTTCGGCCAGCTGGTAGTACACGGCGGGATTGTCGGGCGATCCGAAATTGAGGCAATTGGTTATGGCGAGCGGGCGCGCGCCCGAGCAGACGACGTTGCGCGCGGCCTCGGCGACGGCCATTGCTCCACCCGCACGAGGGTTCAGGTAGCAGATTCGCCCGTTTCCGTCGGTGGAAAGCGCGATGGCCCGATTAGCCTCTTTGATGCGCAGGACCGCGGCGTCCGCGCCGGGGCCCGCGACGGTGTTAGAGCCGACAGTCTGATCGTACGTGCGGTATACGCACTCCCTGGAGGCGATGTTCGGCGAGGAGAGCAGCGACAGGAAAGCCTCGGCTACGTCGTCCGGTTCGGGGATTTCGCCGATGTCCAGGTCGTTCACGGTCGCCAGGTAGTCCGGCAACTCGACTGGCAGTCGATATTCGGGAGGATTGTTGAGGTGCTCGATGGGGATGCGAGCCACCGGCGTTCCCGATTCCGCGACGGTGACGTGCGCGTCGGACGTTACGGCTCCGATCACGTCCGAGTGCAGCCCCCACTTGTCGAAGACGGCGACGATCTCTTCCTCGCGGCCTTTCTCGGCGACGACCAGCATTCGCTCCTGACTCTCGCTGAGCATCACTTCGTAGGGCGTCATGCGGGCCGCCCGGCGGGAGACTTTGTCGACATCGATCCAAACGCCGGCGCCAGTGCGCGCGGCGGCTTCGACCGACGAACTGGTCAAGCCGGCGGCTCCGAGGTCCTGAAGTCCCACTATGGCTCCAGTGGTGAGAGCTTCCAGGCAGGCCTCGATCAGCAGCTTTTCGAGAAAGGGATTTCCGACCTGTACGACGCCGCGGGCGGACTTCTCGGGGTCTTCGACCGAAGCGAAAGTCGCGCCCTGGATGCCGTCTCGACCAGTGTCGGCGCCGACAAGGATTATGGGGTTGGCCTCTCCCACCGCCTCGGCGCGGGTCAACTGGTCGTGGCGGAGCAGTCCCACGCACATGGCGTTGACCAGCGGATTGCCGGCGTAACAGTCCTCGACAACCACTTCGCCGCCGACGGTCGGGATACCGACGCAGTTGCCGTAGGATCCGACGCCGCCGATTATTCCACCGGCGAGGTAGCGGTTGCGGGGGGTGTCCAACGGTCCGAAACGGAGCGAGTCGAATAGCGCTATAGGACGCGCGCCCATGGTGAATATGTCGCGGATTATTCCGCCGACGCCGGTTGCGGCGCCCTCGAACGGTTCGACGGCGCTGGGGTGGTTGTGGCTTTCGACCTTGAAGACAATGGCGAGGCCGTCGCCGATATCGACGGCTCCGGCATTTTCCTCGCCGGCTTTGACTAGCAGCGACGGGGACTCGGTGGTGAGCCGCCGGAGCAGGGCCCGGGAGTGTTTGTAGCCGCAATGTTCGCTCCAAAGGGCGCCGAACATTCCCAGCTCAAGCTCGTTTGGCGGCCGGCCCAGCAGCTCCAGAATCCTGTGATACTCGAAGCGATTGAGCGCGACCGCCTCCAGCGCTTCGTCCGTCACGCGATCGTCGACGACGGACTCCACGACGTTCCCTAGGCCGCCAGGGAGCGCCAAATCATCGCGCCGTCCTCACCGCCGAGGACGGGTTCGGAGCAACGCTCGGGGTGCGGCATCATGCCCAGGACGTTGCCGCGCTCGTTGGTGATCGCGGCTATGTTGGACAGCGAACCGTTTGGGTTGGCTTCGCGAACGGCTCGCCCGTTGTCGTCGGTGTAGGTGAAGACGACACGGCCCTCGTGCTTGAGCCGGGAAATGGTCTCGGCGTCGGCGAAGTAGCTGCCCTCGCCGTGGGCGATAGGCATGCGCAATACCCGGACAGGGTCGCATTCTCTGGTGAACGGAGTGGATGTAGAGTCTACTCTGAGGTTCACCCACTCGTGGCGAAACTGAAGGGTGTTGTTGCGCAACATCGCGCCGGGCAGCAGGCCCGCTTCGAGAAGGATCTGAAAGCCGTTGCAAATCCCCAGCACGCGAACGCCCCGCGCGGCGGCGGCGGCCACTTCACGAAGGGCGGGCGCAAATCGCGCTATGGCCCCGGCGCGAAGGTGATCGCCGTAGGAGAATCCGCCGGGAATTACAATCAGGTCATATCCGGCAAGGTCAGTGTCCCGGTGCCAACGCAGGTCCGTATCGAAGCCGGCGACTGTCTTGAGGGCATGGAAGGTGTCCATGTCGCAGTTGCTGCCGGGAAAGACGATCACACAGGCTTTCAAGCGGGAGCCTGCCTTGCCTCGCGGACGGTGACTTCAAATTGCTCGATGACGGGGTTTGCAAGCAGGCGGTCCGACATGTCCTTTGCCAGAGCCGCAGCCTCGTCCTCGCCGGCGGCTTCGATGTCCAGCTCAATCAACTTGCCCGCACGCACCCTCGATACGCCCGCGTAACCGAGGTCCCGCAAGCCCGCGTGGATCGTCTCGCCTTCCGGGTCTACGACCTCGGCGAGCGGGCGGATGACCACCGCGACCTCGTAGGTTTTTCGACTCACTCAGAGCTCGTCAGGCGTTCCAGAGCGTCGAGGTATTTGCGGGAAGTGTTGCTGACGACATAGTCCGGCAGATCGGGCGGCGGCGGCTCCTTGTTCCAGCCCAAGTCGATCAGATAGTCGCGCACGAACTGCTTGTCGTAGCTCGGCGGCGAGGTGCCGACCTGGTAGGTCTCGATGTCCCAGAAACGTGATGAGTCGGGAGTCATCACCTCATCTATGAGGACGATCCGGCCGTCGACGATGCCGAACTCATACTTGGTGTCGGCGAGGATGATGCCTCGGCTGCGGGCGTGGTCGTGCCCGATCGCGTACAACTCAAGGGTTAGGTCTCGAACGCGCTCGGAGACGTCGCGTCCGAGAATGCCCGCGGCGCGGTCGAAGTCGATGTTCTCGTCGTGACCCGTCTGGGCCTTCGTGGCGGGCGTGAAAATGGTCTCCTCGAGCCTGTCGGCCTGCCGCAAGCCGGACGGCAGCTTGATTCCGCAGACTTCGCCGGTTGCCTGGTAGTCCACCCAGCCGGAGCCGATTATGTAGCCTCGTGCCACACATTCGACCGGGAGCGGCTGCGCCTTTTTCACAAGCATCGAGCGGCCTTCGAGTTCGTCGAGGTCGACGTCGGCGGGCAGCCCCATGTCGCCAACGTCGGTGGTGATGAGATGGTTTTCCACGACTGATTCAGTAATTCCGAACCAGAACGCGGAGAGTTGCGTCAGAACACGTCCCTTGTCGGGAATGGGCGTGGGCAGCACCACGTCGAAAGCCGAGATCCGGTCGGTGGTAACGATAAGCAGGTTGCCCGCATGATCGTATATGTCTCGAACCTTGCCCCTCGAAAGTAAGCGCAACTCGCTAAGTTCGGTCTGGGTTATGGTCGCCAAATCAGCCTCCCTGATCGTTGCTTGAATCCAGTCCTAAGCGTGAATATGCAGTATCGATCCATTTCAAATGCCGGTCGGGTTGGAAATAGCCACGCAGGCTGTCCTCGTCGATCAGTTCCGTGACCTGTGAGTCGGCGGCCAGCAGCTCGTTGAGAGGCGTGCCGTCGTTGAAAGCCTGCATGGCGTGTTCGTGGACGGCCGCGTAGGCCTCCTGACGCGACATGCCCGCTTCGATGAGGGCCAGCAGGATCCCCTGGGAGTAGATGAGGCCGTGGGTGAAATCGAGGTTTTCGCGCATTCGCGCGACGTTGACGCGCAGCCCTCCGAGGATGCGCCCAAACTGCCAGAGCATGAAGTCCAGAGCGATGGTCGCGTCGGGCAGGATCACCCTTTCCAGCGAGCTGTTGCTCATGTCGCGTTCGTGCCAGAGGGCCATGTTTTCGAGAGCGGCGTGGGCGTTGGCGCGCAGCAACCGGGCCAGTCCGCATATTCGCTCCAGCCGGAAGGGGTTGCGTTTGTGCGGCATGGACGAAGAGCCGTGCTGACCTTCGCCGAAGTGCTCCTCGGTCTCGCCTATCTCGGTGCGCTGGAGACTCCGCAGCTCGGTGGAGAATTTTTCCAACGATCCGCCGATAATTGCCAGCGTGGTGAGGAACTGAGCGTGCCGGTCGCGCTGCAGGATTTGATTGGAGACGTTGGCAAAGTTCAGTCCAAGGTTTGCGCAGGCGATCTCTTCGACTTGAGGCGGCACGTTGGCGTGAGTGCCGACGGAGCCGGAGATCTTTCCGTACGCGATCTGCTCTTTGGCGTCTTCGAGACGGCGAATCTGCCGTCGAATCTCGTCGACCCATACCAACAGCTTGAAACCGAAGGTGGTGGGTTCGGCGTGAATGCCGTGGGTACGGGCGATTGTGAGCGTCTTCTTGTGCTCAAGCGCGCGTTTGGACGCGACCGACTCAAGATTTCGAAGGCGCTCCAATAGCTGATCGGCCGCTGCGACCAGTTGGAGCGAGAGGCCGGTATCGAGCACGTCGGACGAGGTCAGCCCATAATGCAGCCAGCGAGACTCGGGGCCCAGCGTTTCGGCCGTAGCCGCGACAAACGCGTCGGTCTCATGATCGGTGGTGCTTTCGATCTCGTCGATGCGGTCGATGGAGAATGAAGCGCCGCGAATTTTCTCGATATCCGCCCTGGGGATAAGGCCGACCTCGGCCCACGCCTCGCAGACGGCTATCTCGACTTCGAGCTGGCATTGGAAGTAGTGCTGCCGGCTCCATATATGGCCCATTTCCGGACGGGTGTAGCGCGGGGTCATCTGGCGGCCAGCCCCGCCGAGTCGGCCAGAACTTTGCGGGTCAGCTCGGCGCGCTGCTGCCGCAACGCTTCGGCAATGCCGGCGTCATTCAAGGCGAGTATCTCGGCGGCGAACAAAGCGGCGTTGCGGGCGCCGGCCGTGCCGATGGCCATTGTGGCGACCGGGATGCCGCCTGGCATTTGCACGATGGCGTGCAGCGAGTCGACGCCGCGCAGCTCGCTGGTGGGCAAGGGAACGCCGATCACCGGGAGTTGCGTCCAGGCAGCGACCACGCCGGGCAGATGTGCAGCAGCGCCGGCGAGGGCAATGATGATCTTGACGCCGTTACCGGCGGCGCTCCTGGTGAAGTCCCTGGCCGCGTCGGGGGAGCGGTGAGCCGACAGTATCTTGATCTCGGCATCGACGCCGAGACTTGCCAGGGTGTCCATCGTCTCGTTGCCGTAGTCCAGGTCGGACTTGCTTCCGAGTAACACGGCCACGGGCGGTTGAGTATTCGATCCTTCCATCAAGCAAAAATCCTTTCAGGGTCGTTTGCGGCGATATCGGTGCGATGGTGCGAATTGGCGAAGGTTATTTTGTCGATAGCGTCATAGGCTCGTTGGCGCGCCCGGTCGAGGTCGGCCCCCTGTCCCACAACAGACAGGACGCGCCCGCCCGCCGTCTGCAGACTGCCATTTCGCTCGGCGGTCCCCGCGTGGAAGACCAAAGCGATATCCTCGGCTTCGTCGATACCCTCAATTGGGTAACCGGTCGTGTAATTTCCGGGGTATCCGCCGGAGGCGGTAACGACGCAACAGGCCGCCCCGTCGGCGGTTTGGAGGCGAGCTTCCTCAAGCCTGCCTTCGGCGGCAAGCAGCGAGACTTCCGCGAGGTCGCAGTCGAGCAACGGCAAGACGACCTGAGCCTCGGGGTCGCCTAAACGGCAGTTGAACTCGACGACGCGGGGACCGTCGTCGGTGATCATCAGTCCGGCGTAGAGAAACCCGACGTAGGGAGTTCCGCGCCTAGCGAGCGCGTCGAGCGTGGGGCGCATGATTGTGCGCTCTATTTCGTCCGCCAGCGCGGGGTCTACCATTGCGACGGGCGAATAGCAGCCCATCGAACCCGTGTTCGGTCCCTCGTCGTTGTCGTTGACCCTTTTGAAATCGCGCGCGAAGGGCAGCATCTTGAGGGACTTGCCGCCGGTCAGAGCGAACGCCGAGACCTCCTGTCCAACCAGACACTCCTCGATAACCACTCTGTCGCCAGCGTCGCCGAAGGCCCGGTCGATCATCATGGTCTGAACTGCCTCGCGGGCTTCCTCCGGCGACCCTGCGACCGTCACGCCTTTGCCTGCCGCGAGGCCGTCGGCTTTGACGACAATCGGAAAGTTTGATCGGTCAAGAATCTCGAATGCCGAGTCGGGATCGTCGGCGACCTCAAACGCCGCGGACGGCACGCCGGCTTCGGCCATCAACTCGTTGGCCCAAGACTTGCTGGACTCGATGCGCGAGGCGGCGGCTACCGGCCCGAGGCATCTGACGCTGGCGGCGGCGAGGGCGTCGGCCACGCCTCCGGCAAGCAAGTCTTCCGGTCCCACGACGACCAGGTCGACATTGGCGCGGGCCGCGAAACTCGTCAGCGACTCGTGGTCCGCGGGGTCGACTTCGACGTTGGTGGCGTGAAGCGCGGTTCCCGGATTTCCGGGTGTGCAGTACAGACGATCCAAAGACGGACTTTGAGCGAGCTTCCAGCAGATGGCGTGCTCGCGTCCGCCGCCTCCCAAAACAAGCACGTTCACGCCCCTGGCGCGCTCCTTGTTACTCCCATTCGATTGTTCCCGGTGGTTTTGACGTAATGTCGTAGACGACTCTGGTAATAGCGGGGACCTCGTTGACGATCCTCGCCGACGACCTCTCCAAAACTTCGTTGGGAAGTCTGTACCAGTCGGCGGTCATGTAGTCGTCGGTGGAAACCGCGCGAAGGGCGGCCATCTCGCCGTAGGTGCGGCCATCGCCCATCACTCCGACCGTTCTGACGCCAGTAAGGACTGCGAAATATTGGCCGATCGCGAGATCGAGACCTTCGCGCGCGACCTCGTCACGAAATATCAGGTCGGCGCGCCGGAGCGCCGCGAGACGGTCGGAAGTGATCTCGCCCATGATCCGCACGGCGAGTCCGGGGCCGGGGAAAGGCTGCCGCCAGACGATGGATTCGGGCAGTCCGAGCTCGATTCCGACCTGCCTGACCTCATCCTTGAAGAGGCGCTTGAGGGGCTCAATGACCTGAAGACTCAACTCGTCGGGAATGCGGGTGTTGTGATGCGTCTTTATTTTGGCCGACCCGAGGCCCGCGGTCCCACTTTCGATGACGTCGGGGTACAGCGTGCCCTGGACAAAGAACTCCACGTCTTCGAGCTTCTCCGCTTCGTCGATGAATACGTTGAAGAACTCGTCTCCGATTATCTCGCGTTTGAGCTCCGGGTCGGTTACCCCGGCGAGGCGCTTCAGGAATCGGGCACGGGCGTCGACGGTGATGACACGTGAATGCAGCTGGTTCGCGACGGCCTCTTCGACCTCCTCGACCTCACCCTCACGCAACAAGCCGGTATCGACGAAGATGCAGGTAAGCTGGTCACCGACCGCCCTGTGCAACAGCGCGGCCGCGACCGTGGAATCGACGCCGCCGCTCAGCGCGAGGATGACCTGTGCGCCGCCTATCTCGCGGCGAAGAGATTCGATACTGCCTTCAACGAAGGAGGCGGGCGTCCATTCCGGGCGGCTTCCGCAAACTCCCGTCGCGAAATTCCTGATGAGCGCGTGTCCAAGCTGCGTGTGCCTGACTTCCGGATGAAACTGCAATAGCAGAACGTCCTCGTCGGCGTTCCCAATCGCGGCCCATTCCGAATTGTCGGTCCGAGCGAGCTGCTCGAATCCGAACGGCGGCGCGGTTACCTGATCGCCGTGACTCATCCAGACGCGGGACCTCTCGGGGAAGTCCTTGAAGAGCGGGTTGCCGCGGTCGACGATTTCCAGCGTTGCGGGGCCGTATTCGCGAGTTGTTCCGGGGCGCACCGAGCCGCCGAGACTTCGACTTACCAGTTGCATCCCGTAGCAGATTCCGAGGACCGGTATGCCCAGTTCAAGTACGTAGTCGGGCAGATCGGGCGCTCCAGTCTCGTAAACGCTGGCGTCGGACCCCGAGAGAATGATGCCCTTGGGATCGAGGGACCGTACCCGCTCGGCGGGAGCGTCGAAGGGGAGTATTTCGCTATAGACCTCGGACTCGCGGATGCGCCTAGCGATCAGCGGCGTGTATTGAGAGCCGTAGTCGAGCACGACGATGGTGTCGAGGCCGACTTTAGATTTGCGAGTGACCGGGCTAACGGCGGTTGGGGGCGACACGCTAACCGGCTACGCGGCAGGGCCGGTGGAGGCGCATTCGACAAATGCGCGGGAAGCTTAAACCAGCGGATTGGCCTAGCTTTTTCACGCTCGGATTATATGAGCGAAACGTGCTCCGCGGCAAAGCGCTCTACTGGTTAAGCACATGTCATACAGCGATTTCTTTCGGTAAATATGTAGCGACTAGCTCGACTGCTAACCGCCCAGGGAACGGGCGGGGGCCTCTGGTCAAGCGGTTCGACCGTCATCGATCCATACTTTATTCATCTGCTCTTTGCTAATACGGGCGGGCGTGGAGCCAGAGTGGGTGCTCCACCGGCAAGGTGATCGCCGACTCCCTGGAGGATATGTTTAGCTAGTTGGCCAGTGTGAACCGTGGCCGGGTTGAGCTGGGTAGCTCGGCTAAGGGGTCGGCCCAAATGACGCGTTCTAGTGGAATGGGGTTGAGACGCGCGGTGGAAAATGCTGAAAACGCCAAGCAAGTTTATGACGAGGCCGTTGTCATCGATGGTCTCAACGCGAGCAACTGGGACAGTCGCGCCGTATTCGAGAGTCTGCACGCCGGCGGTGTCACGGCGTTAAACGCCACGGTTGCCACCTGGGAGAACTTTCAGGAAACCATGGACAACATAGCCGTCTGGCTGCACAGGTTCTCCGATTACGGGGACCTCCTGACGCAGGTCAGGACGGTTGCCGACATCCTCCAAGCCAAAGAGGATGGAAAGGTGGGAGTGATCCTGGGCTTTCAGAATGCCTCTCCCATAGAGAACCATCTCGACCGCCTGGCGCTGTTCCACGCGCTGGGCGTGCGAATAATCCAAATCACCTTCCACGAGGGAAATCTGCTGGGGGGTGGGTGTTACGAGCGCAACGACTACGGCCTGACAAACTTCGGCGTTGATGCCATCCGAGAAATGAACCGCCTCGGCATCCTGATCGACCTTTCGCATGTTGGCGTCCGGACGACAATGGATGCCATCGAGCTATCCGAGAAGCCCGTGGCTGTTACTCACGCGAACGCCAAACCCTATTTCGACGTGCCACGAAACAAGACTGACGAGGCGGTGAAACTGCTGGCGGAGCGAGGGGGCGTGGTGGGCGTTACTTGCATCACCAGCTTCCTCCGCACTGGCAGCGACTCTACGGTGGAGGACTATGTCGACGCCATAGACGACATGGTGGAGAGAATAGGCATCGACCACGTGGGGGTCGGGACCGACTACACGCAGGATCAACCCGAGTCGTTCTGGAGATACATCAACGCGCAGCAGGGAACGAGCTTCCCTCTCAAGGCCATCCTTGGCCGCACACCGACAACCATGGCAGATCAGTCTTACTACCCGAAAGGGCTTGAGACGCCGGACAAACTGCCCAACCTAGCGGACGTGCTAATGAAACGCGGCTACACGTCCGCCGACACCACCAAGATTCTAGGCGGGAACTTCCTGCGACTCTTTGGCGAGGTTTGGGAAGAGTAGGCGCTCGGGAGCTGTGGACGGGTTCCCGCCCAGATCCACTGCCTGCAGAGTCCCTTTCTTAACTCCCAACTGGCAGGGAATGTGGTTATGAAACGATTATCGCCAGGGTTTGCATTACGGCTTCTGGATTCCCGCTTTCGCGGGAGTGACGGTTTTGCAACGGCCCGCTGGAGGGGAGGAAGAGGTCGTTTGGAGTGCGGTGCATATTGGCCGTTTGCCAACCGTGCAGCTCTATTCGGGGCGGACTCTCAGGCCTTCGCTGCAAACGCGTGTGGTGAAGCTCGTGCAGCTAACGCCGGCGGCCTCACAGGCGGCCCGCATGGCCGCTCCGACTGCCTCGGCGTCGGACTCGGCAAAGGCGATCATCGCCGAGCCCGAGCCGCTCAGAGCGGCTCCGACGGCCCCGGAGTCGTAGGCGGCATCGATCATTTCCGATAGAGCCGGGTGCAGTGACGAACGATGGGGCTGGTGGAGCCGGTCGCGCATTGCTTCGGCGAGAACCGAATAGTCGGACCTCTGCAAAGCCGCTACGAGCAGGGCGGCGCGGGAGACGTTGAATATGGCGTCGGCAAAATCGACTTCGGAGGGCAAAACGGATCTGGCGCGATCGGTCTCGATTCTGGTTTCGGGGACCGCGATCGCTATCTGGAGGTCGCTGGGGAACGGCACTTTGGTCCAGACCGGACCGGACCCGGCTTGCGCAATAACCGAAAGCCCTCCGGTCAGCGCCGGGATCACGTTATCGGGGTGTCCTTCCATGGCAGTGGCCTGTTCGATCAATTCAGATCGACGAACCTCGATGCCGGCGGATCGACACGCGGCGACGATTCCGGCGACGGTGGCGGCGGCGCTGCTTCCGAGTCCGCGCGAAACCGGAATTCTCGAAACCTGGCGCACCAACCGGTGACGGAACTCCACGCCAAGGATGCTGGAATACTGGATTGCGGCGTTGAGGACGAGGTTCGATTCGCCGGTCGGAGTTTCGCCGGCGGCCTCGCCCGTAACTTCGACGGATGTTGTTTCGGAGACTTCGAAGCGATACTCGTCATAGAGATCCAAGGCGAGACCCAGCGTGTCGAATCCCGGTCCGAGGTTTGCGGAGGTTGCGGGGGCGAAGATGGCGAACGGCTGGTCGCAGCGATTCACGCGCGATCCCGTAGGCCGATGGCTGCGCGGCGCGCCCGGGCTGGAAGCCCGACGCGGGTGGGTGGATTGAACATGGGCATGCCCCGGTGTATGGATATGCTGACCAAGGTCCCAAGCGCTATCAGGGTTACGACCAGAGAACTGCCTCCAGAGCTCATCAACGGCAGCGTAATACCGGTAACCGGCGATATGCCGACATTCATGCCTATGCTGACGAACACTTCAAAAGCCAGCAAGACCAGTATGCCTCCGGCCAGGTAGCGGCCGAAGTCGTCGCTGGCCCGGATGGCGACGACAAGGGCGTAGGCGAAGATGATGCTGAAGAGCGACAAAACCAAGATCGAGCCGACGAAACCAAGGTGCTCGGCGATGACGGCGAATATGAAGTCGGTGTCTCTAACGCGCAAGAATTCGAGCTGGCTCTGAGTCGCCCCAGTGCTGCCTCTACCCCACAATCCACCTGATCCCACGGCGATTCGGGCCTGCAAGACGTTGTAGCCTGCGCCGAGCGGATCGATGGTGGGGTCGAAGAAAGTCACGACCCGCTCACGCATGTAAGGCCTCATGAGAAACCATGCGAGCGGCGCCGCCGCGATAGAAAGGAGTACGACGGCGCCTAAATGCAAAATCCGTGATCCGGCGATGAATGCAATTCCGAACCAGATGACGAAGAAAATCATGGCGGTACCGAAGTCGGGCTGCAAAAGGGTGAGCGCAATGAGCAAAGCTGGAATGAGAGCGGAGAGCGCGAATATGCGGAATTTGATTGGCTCGCCCTGGTACTTTGCAAACAAGCGGGCGAGCAGCACGATTTCGGTGAATTTGGCCAGCTCGGAGGGCTGAAACTGTATCGGGCCAAACAGGAACCAACGCTGCGCACCGTATCGGGTGACGCCGAAGAAGAGCACCAATATGAGCAGCAGCACACTTACCCCAAACAGCACCCACGCGATAATGCCCACGATGCGATAGTCCGAATACGCCACCATAGCGAACAAGAAAATACCCACCAGAGCGAAAATGGACTGCCGGACAATCTGGCTATCCATGCCCGCTGACGGCGGCAAGCCGATCCGGGAAAGCGTTATGAGTCCGAGGGTGATCAGCCCCAGGATCGACAGTAAGACAGCCGCGTCCATGGGGCGCGGCTGGGGACGGTCCATCATCCCGAGGGACCGCCCGCATCAAAAGGCGGGTAGCGCATTTGAGGAATGGTGTCGGTGAAATACAGCTCCACCAGATCGCGCGCAACGGGCGCCGCGGCCAGGGACCCTTCGCCACCGTCTCTGATCAATACGACGAATGCGATCCGCGGGGAGTCGGCGGGCGCGTATCCGACGAACCAGGCATGGCTGGGATCGTTACCATGACGATCTTTGGGCCCCGCGTATTCGGCGGTGCCTGTCTTGCCCGCCATCGTGACTACCGGCGTCCTGGCGCGCCCGCCTGTTCCCTGAGGGCCGTTTACGGTTTCGACCAGTCCCCGCTGGATCAAGGACAGGTTGGTCGGGCTGACGCTGATCTTGCCGATCTCGTCGACCGCAGGCACGTCCACGACTTCACCGTCGGCGTCCTCGACTCGATCGACGATCCTAGGCTTGTAGAGCGTGCCGCCGTTGCCGATGGCGGCATACATGTTGACAAGCTGCAAGGGGGACGCCTGCATCAGTCCCTGTCCGATCGCGGCCTGGTACGTGTCGCCGGTTACCCAGGGGGCGCTCAGGTTGTCGTTCTTCCACTTGTGGTCGGGCACCACTCCCGCTGCTTCGTTGGGAAGGTCGATACCTGTAGGAGTGCCGAACCCGAAAGACCGGCCGAACTCGGCGAGGCGACTCTCGCCGAGTCCTTTGAACTCGGTGTACGGGTTGCCTCCGGAGATGTTGTAGAAATAGATGTTGCAAGACTCCGAAATCGCCCGGTGAAGATTGACGGACCCGTGGCCGGTGAGCAGCCAGTCGTAGAACACCCATCCGCTGGGCAATATCAGGTGGCCGGCGCATTCAATTGAAGTCGACGGCGCCGCGACGTTTTCCTCCAGAGCGCCGGCCGCCGCCACGATTTTGTAGGTCGACCCCGGCGGATAGAGGCCTGAGATGGCATGGTTGACGAGCGGTCGCCGCGAGTCGTTTGCCAGCCGCTGAAAATCGTCTACGGATATGCCTTCGGCAAACAGGGAGTTGTCGAACGAGGGATAGCTGACCATGCTCAGAACGTCGCCGCTATTGGGATCGAGGATGATGGCCACGCCGGCACCGCGGCCACCAAGGTACCGGCTCATGAGCTCGGTAGTGCCTTGCTGGAGTTCGGCGTCGATGGTGAGGAAGACGTTTCCGCCGGACCTCGGCGGGGTTGCGGCCAGTTCACGAACTTCACGTCCGAGAGCCTCGACTTCGATCAACCTGCGTCCGTCCTCACCGCGGAGCTGTTCTTGAAGGCTCTTTTCAATTCCGGCGAGGCCGATATCTTCGTCGAACCTTGCGCCTCGCCGCGCGAACTCGGCCGCTCGTTCGGCGGGTATGGGACCGGTGTAGCCCACAATCGCGCCGAGCGTCTCTCCGCTGGAATATTCGCGTTTGGTCGAGTCCCGGATTTCAACTCCCGGAAGCTCAAGGTACTTCTCGGCGACTATCAGGGCCGTCTCGCGACTCACCTCCCGAGCGACCCTGACAGGCTCTCCCGGATCGGAACGTCCCAAGGAAATCGCCAGCTCGACTTCGTCTCGATCTTCTTCCGTCAACTCAGCCAGCAGATCGGAGACGTGCCGCGTATCGTCTTCCGGAATGTCCGCCGGGGTTGCCCAGATGCTAAAGACCGGCGTGTTGCGGACCAACTGCCTACCCGCGCGGTCGAATATCAGACCTCTTATCGGAGGGATCGCCACGGACCGAGTGCGGTTGGTTTCCGCCTGACTTATGAACTCGGACGCCTGCGTTATCTGAAGCTGCCACAGCCGTCCTGCAAGCGCGGCAACGCTAACGCCGGCCAGTCCGCCGATCAGCAGCGATCTGCGGCTTTTGCTCGAAGGTCTGCCCGTACCTCTTAGCGATGACTCTTGCGACTGTGACACTTGTATTTTCGCCAGCCTGAGAATGACCGGGCTTGCTAGCTAATGGTATATCGGCTCCGCGTTCGCGTGAGGCGCTCCAGCAGGGTTACGGGATGGTATATCAGGACACAGGTCATGAGGTTGACTAATACGGCGGCGGGAGTTGTTGCGATGATGGCTTTGAACCAATCCACCGAGTAGCCCTGTACGGCGAGCATCAGCATCATCGTGGGATAGTAAACGAGAGTGCCCAGCACGGACGCCAGCAGCGCCCATACAAGGTTGGATCGGAATAGGCCGGCGCCGCCCATGGAGGCGACGAAGGTGGCCAGACTGAGGGCCAGCATATTCGCGCCGGTGGGGACTCCGCTTAGAACGTCGAGCAGGAAGCCGGACCCAAAACCCCAGAAAATCAACCCGTTGGGCCTGGCGACCGCGGCCCAGGTGGCCAGAAGTACAAGCACCAGATCGGGGATAACGCCGAAGACCTGGAATCCGGGGGAGATGGAACTCTGAAAAAGCGCCGCAAGAAGGATCAGGAACGCAACGACGTAACGCTGAGACGAAGTTCTGATTCCCGGGATACGCCTCGTCGCCATGAGACTACGTCGCCCGCGAGCAAACATCCTAGCCGCCTTCGCCGGCCACGATGATCTGAACGGTGTCTAGCCGGTTGGTGTCGACGAACGGCCTTACATCGGCTTCCTTGAGGACGCTCGTACTGGTCGTGCGGATATTGACAACCTGTCCGACGAGGATGCCCTTGGGAAAGCCGCCGCCCAAGCCCGAGGTCACTACAAGCTGACCGGGTTCGATGTTTTGATCTTCCAGAATCTGTCCCATGACCAGGTGGTTGTGCGACCGGCCGGTGGCCAATCCGTCGGCGTCGGTGTCGGCGCCCTGGATACTTACGTTGACCACGCTGCTGACGCTCGTGATGGGCAGGATTTTGGCGGTGTTGCTTGTGGTTTCGACGACACGTCCAACAAGCCCGCCCCGCCACACGGCGGCCATCCCGTCCTGGATGCCGGAGGACTCGCCTTGATCAATCAATATCGTGTCGAGGAGATTGGAGCTGTCACGGCCAACCACGCGAGCAGAGACAAGAGCTAGCTGGGGGTTCTGGCGCACGTATTTTGCGGCCTCCCGCAGAGCGACGTTCTCACGGGCGGTGACCCTGAGGCGAGCGATTTCCGCCAGCAGCTCCGCGACCGTGGCGTTCAGGCGTTCATTGTCGGACCGCAACTCGCTAAAGCGGCGCAAGTCCTCGAGCGTGGTGGCGAGGGAGGATGAAACTCCGCCAATCATTCGCTGCGCAGGATTGGATGCGCGCAGAATGATGTCTTCGACGGGCGACAGCGCACCGTTGTTATGCAGCACCGAAAATCCGAGCGAAAGCGCGGAGAGCAAAACAAGCCAGTAAAGCGACGCTCGCGCTCTCATGAGTCGGGTGGTGTTTGAATCACTACAAGGGGTATTGGTTATCCGATATGAAAATCTCGCGATAGGCGGTCAGATTTTGAAGGCAAGAGCCAGTGCCGCGCACCACGCACTCGAGCGGACTTGGGGCTACGACCACAGGAATGTCCGTACCTTCTTCGAGACGCTTGTCCATTCCATTAAGGAGCGCGCCGCCTCCAGCAAGATATATGCCGTGCTCCATGACGTCGGCCAGCAGTTCAGGCGGCGTTGCTTCCAGCGCCAGTTTCACGTTCTCGACGATCTCGTCGATCGTTGGGGAAATGGCCTCTCTGACCTGGCCGCTTGTAAGCTCCAGCGCCCGCGGGAGGCCGGTATTCAAGTCCCGCCCGCGAACGAAGGTCTTACCGTCCGTGCCATTGTCGGTGGCGCATCCAATCTCGATCTTGCAGGTTTCGGCGGTGCGCTCGCCGATGAGCAGCGAATGATCGGACCTGACGTAATCCACGATTTGCTCGTCGATTTCGTCCCCCGCCACCCGGATCGAATGGCTTATCACAATCCCGCCAAGTGAAATGACCGCAACCTCGGTGGTGCCACCGCCGATGTCGACGATCATGTTGCCGGCGGCCTCCTGCACGGGCTGTCCTACGCCGATTGCGGCGGCCATGGGCTCCTCGATCAGATAAGCTTCGCGGGCGCCGGCCTCGAGGGCCGCTTCGTGGACGGCTCGCTTCTCGACCTCAGTCACGCCGGAAGGGATTCCGACGATGACCCTGGGCCGCGGCAAGAACGGCGTCTCGTCGTGGACGCGATGGATAAAGTAGCGGAGCATGGTTTCGACCGTTTCGAAGTCGGCAATGACGCCGTCGCGCAAGGGGCGGGTCGCAACGATGTTGGTGGGGGTGCGGCCAACCATTTTCTTGGCTTCGGTGCCAACCGCCAGAACTTTGCCGGTTCTTGTGTCGGTTGCCACGACTGACGGCTCCGAGATGACCACGCCAACGTCGCGCACATAAACGAGCGTATTTGCGGTTCCGAGATCTATTCCGAGATCTCGCGAGAACAGGCCGAGAAGCGCGCTTAAGGGGCGAAACATCTAGCCAACTCTCCGCCCCCTGGGCCTCCCACCGACGAATCAACCGAACTGACCGTCGGACTCCAGCACAATGCGAAGTCTAGCACCGAAACGGGTGATGAATAGACAAAATGGCAGTTTGCTACTACATACGGCTGGCCAGCGACTATTCTCACTTAAGAACGCCTAGCCTGACGTGCCCAGAAGAGCTGCTTCGACGACCTCGCCCATGTGCTTCGCCAGTACGAAGTTCAGATCGCGCCTCGCCTTGTCGGGAACGTCATCAAGTTCACGGGCATTGGCCTCGGGCATTATGAATTGCTTGAGGCCGGCCCGGTGCGCGGCGAGGATCTTTTCCTTAAGTCCGTCGGTGCGGAGGATTCGCCCTCTTAGCGTAATTTCGCCAGTCATGGTTGTGTCCTTGCGGACAGCCCTTCCAGAGAGGGCGGAAGCGAGCGCGGTCGCAATCGTTATTCCGGCGGAAGATCCATCCTTTGGAATACCACCATTGGGAATGTGGACATGGAAGTCCATGCTGTCGAACTTTCGCTGGTCGATGCCGAAGTCGGCTGCGTGAGACCTCAAATAGGTCTGGGCTGCCTTGATCGATTCCTTCATCACGTCTCCCAACTGTCCGGTAGTCATTAGACCGCCGCTACCCTCGTTAATGATGACCTCAACCGGCATTAGCTCGCCGCCGGAGGCAGTCCTGAATACGCCGGTGGCGGTGGCGACTTCGTCGTTTTCCTCGGCGGCTCCGAACCTGAATTTGGGCGCCCCAAGGTATTTGGGAATCGAGCGCGCCGTTAGCTTGACGGGGGATTTGCCGCCTTCGGCGAGCCGGAACGCCCGCCTGCGACACAACGTCGCTATCTCACGTTCAAGACTGCGGACTCCGGCTTCCCGCGTGTATTCGCGGATGATGCGTTGCAGGGCACTCTTGCCGACCTTGAGGTGTTGCTCTTGCAGTCCATGTTCATGCAGCTGGCGCGGCAACACGAACCTCTCGGCTATGGCGACTTTTTCGTCTTCAACGTAGCCGGGGATCTCGACTACCTCCATACGGTCGACAAGCGCAGGCGGCAGACCGTAGAGGGTATTCGCGGCAGCGATGAAGAGCACATTCGAGATGTTGTACGGAATCTCGAGGTAGTGGTCGGAAAACGCGTGATTCTGCTCGGGATCGAGGACTTCGAGAAGGGCGGTCGTCGGGTCGCCGCGAAAGTCAATACCGAGCTTGTCGATTTCGTCGAGCATGAACACTGGGTTTATGGTTCCAGCTTCCCGCATAGTTTGCAGAATGCGGCCCGGCATTGAGCCGATGTACGTTCGCCGGTGTCCCCGGATTTCGGCTTCGTCACGCACGCCACCCAGAGTGACGCGGACGAATTTCCGTCCCATGGAGTCGGCTATCGCTTGACCCAGGCTTGTCTTGCCAACCCCAGGCGGTCCAACGAGGCAGAGGACGGGGCTGCGCATTCGTCTGGCGAGTTTCCTGACCGAGAGATACTCGAGGATTCGCTCCTTGACCGGCTCGAGACCGAAGTGACTGTCGTTCAGGACTTGCTCGGCCGTCGCGATGTCGAGTCGGTCTCGGGTCCGTTTCTTCCACGGCAAATCGAGTATCCATTCGACGTAGTTGCGGATTACGTTGATTTCCGGGGCGCCGGGAGGCATGGAGTTGAGCCGGTCGATCTCCTTCGTTACGCGCTCCTTGACCGCCGGCGGATAGGATCCTTGCTCAAGGCGGTCGGCGAGCTCCTGGGCTTCACGGGCGGCGAGGTCCGTCTCGCCGATCTCCTTGGTTATCGCCTTCATCTGTTCTTTGAGAACGTAAGTGTGCTGCGCCTTCTCGACCTTGGCATTTATCTTCGACTCGATGGACTTGCCGGTCTCAAGGAGCTGAATTTCGTTGACGACTATTTCGTGCAAGCGCTGAAGGCGCTCGGACACCTGCTCCAATTCCAGCAACTCCTGGAGTTGCAGGAACGGAATATCCATCGACGACGCGACCACGTCGGCCAGGACCGACGGGCTCTCGGCGTTCATTGCCCTTATGTACACATCTTCGGGCAGATGCTCGCTGAGATCTACGACCTTTTTGAACAGCCTTAGCATTCCACTACTCATCGTCTCGGTCGCCGGCGCCGGTTCGGGGGAGTCGCTAAAGACCGAGCCGCGTCCTCGAAAGTAAGGTCTCTCTTGCAGGAACTCGTGGACGCGGATGCGGCGGCGCCCTTCCACCAAAACGCTTGTCGTTCCGTCGGGGAGCTTGAGCATTCTGGCAACGTGAGCCTGGGTGCCTACCGTGAAGAGATCGTCGGCGGTGATCGACTCCCTATCGGGGTCTTGCTGAGCGACGACAAGGATGCGCTTGTCGCCGGCCATCGCCGCCTCGATGGCGGCGATCGAGACATCGCGCGATACCAGCAAGGGACTCATGACTTCGCGTACGGGAAACAGGACCGTGCCGCGAACGGGAAGGACGGGCAGATCGACAGCGTCGGGGCCGTCGTCATCATCGCCGATTTCCACATCGACGTTGATTATCTCGGCCTCTTCAAATTGGTTCTCCGAGTAGCCTCGATCCGGATCGCTTGGAAGCCAGACTTTCTCTTCTTCGCTACTCAAACTCATTACCTCACAAGTGGAGTCGTTTTCTGATCGATTCCGAGTCGGCGCAAGAGCGCACGGGGGTTTTCTTCGAGAACGATGGCGGCCTCGGACTCCGAGAGGCCCGCGCCGTGCGCGATAGTCCGGGCGCGGTCGGCGGTCAGGATGTCGCCCGGCCCGTGCGCATCGCTGTTTACGATCATCGGCGCTCCCGTCTTACGACAGACTGATGCCACGAATCCGTTGGCGAGTGAATGGCCGGAACGCCCCGACAGCTCAATGAACTTGCCGGAGTCTCGCGCCATTTCGGCGGTCTCGTAATCGAGGAGTCCCGGGTGGGCGATCACGTCTACGGCGTGGGAGGCCGCGGCGGCGCGATTTGTACCCGGCGGCACGTCCTCAGAGACCGTTTCTCCGTGAACGACCACGACTTCGGCTCCGAGCTCCTTGGCGCGCAAGGCGGCGAGATCAATTTCAGACGGCGGAACGTAGGTGAGCTCGACTCCCGGCAAGACTCGAAGGTCCCAGTTGTCCGATGCAGTACGACAGCTTTCCACCACTGAGCCGAGCAACCGGTCAAGTTCCGCGATTCCGGCGTGGTCGGTAATTGCGAGAACATCGTAGCCGTGACGGTAACACCGATAAGACAGCTCAAGCGGCGAGAGCACGCCGTCGCTCAAAAACGTATGGGTGTGGAAGTCGTAAAGCAACTGCTACCGTCCCGTCGACCGCCCGTACATTGTGAGGAGCTTGATATTCAAATAATCGCAGGCCAGGAAAGCCAGGGCCGGTAGGTTTCAACGAGCAATGCGACGGCTCGCGCTCCGCGGTCCCGCCGCCGGCCGGCTGGAACCGGCCCTGAAGTCCGGTAAGCCGTGTTCATATTTTACCGGGGATCGCTTAGTCGGACGTTCTGCGTAGCGGAAATGCGAACCGGCCACCGTCAGGTTCGAACCAGCGCGACGTCGCGAATTTCCGTTACTACTCGCAGGGCTTCATACTGGGAGCGGACGAGCGGCTCGGCCGCTCCCATAGACAAAGGCAGGAATTACCGACCGTGACGGCGAAGACTTCCGGCGAATCGGTTTTCGAGTATTACAACCGCGGATATAACGTAGGCGTCGGCGGGGCGGTGGTCAAAGACGGACGGCTGCTGCTGGTGCGACGGGCGAGCGCCTATGGCAGAGGGAACTGGCAAATTCCCGGCGGGTTCATCGAGCGTACGGAAACGATGGAAGACGCCGTGGTTCGGGAAGTGGAGGAGGAGGCGGGAGTGACCTCGTCTCCGCGAGGAATACTGGCGATACGCAACAGGCTGTTCGACGGATCGAACAGCACTTACGTAGTTTTTCAAATGGACTGGGTCAGCGGAGAGCCGCGGGCGGACGGAGTCGAGACGGACCGAGCCGAGTGGTTTTCGCTCGACGAGGTCAGAGCTCTGAAGAGCCGTCCGTCAATCAATTTGGCTTTGGCCGAGGCGGCTCTGGGAGAAACCGCCGGCCTGCTCACGGGTAAGGAAGTGAGCAGTATCGACGGCGACACGTATACGCTTTTCGTGGGATAAGAGGTTTAGCTCGTGGCCGTGGTCTGGCAAATCGGCGGCTGAAGTGGATATCTGGTCGCTCGTTCTGCTGATCATTCGAACTATCCATGCCGTCGCCGCGGCGATATGGGTTGGCGGGGGAATCGTACTGCTGGTTGCGATAATGCCGGCTCTTCTCAAGGCGGAGGGCGGCAGACCGGCGAGATTAGCGGCCGGCATGGCGGCGAGATTCGGCAGGGTCGCCGGCGGCGCGATTGGCGTCTTCGTTATCACCGGCGGCATCTTGGCGTTCGAGCGTCTCGCGCAGCCGGGGGTGACCCCAGCCTATGGGGTGGTACTTGGGATCAAGGTGGCCCTTTCATTTCTGGCGTTTGGCCTAGTGTGGCAGAAGGGGGCGTGGCTGGAAGGCTGGGAGTCGAAACCGATCACCAGCCTGATCAGGTCGATAAGGACTAGCCGGAGCGGTATGGCGGTCGTTATCGGACTGGTGATCTATTTCATCTCGATATTGGCGCAATATCTCTTTGAGCGGAGCATTATCAACGGTTGACGTGTTCGAGATTTGCCTAGCCTCCAGAGGCGCGCCAGTCCGTATACTGAGCAACGTGGTGAAGGTTTCGAAAATGAATGGAATTCAGGCGGCCAATTGCGGTCGGCGTCAGTGAAGGACGCAGAGGTGATTTCCTCCGAAGCGCCTCTTCACGGGTTTCGCTTACCGCCGCTTCGCTTTCTGATTCCGTCGGCGATTATCGTCGTGGCGGCGGGGTTTCTTATCTGGTCGGCGACGCGGGCAGCAGCGGTCTATTACCTGACTCTTGACGAAGTGGTGGTCCAGGGGCAGGCGATCTCGGGAAAGTCGATAAGGGTGCAGGGAACCGTAAAAGACGGTTCCATTGAACGGGCGGAAGGGGCCACGGGTATCAAGTTCACGCTCACGGACAACGTGCGCGAGATTCCGGTTGTCTACGAGCGAACTCCTCCCGACCTGCTCGGCTATTCGACGGAGCAGCGTTATCAAGACGTGGTGGTGGAAGGGACGGTCGACGAGGCAGGGGTGTTGCGAGCGCGCAACTTGCTCGTAAAACACGGTCCCGAGTTCGAGCCGGTCGAGTCCCTGGAACAGCAATGATCCGAGCACTCCCGGCAAGTTGTATTGCAAGTTGATCGAGGTTCGGAGCCGGTCGCAAGCGCGCAATCGTTAACCTGCCGGCTGGGTCGAACGTTTGCGCTTAGAGATGTTTCCCTGGACGTTGTTCGGTGCGAGCGGCTGGCGCTGCTGGGGCCTAACGGTTCGGGGAAAACGACCCTTCTCAAAGTCTTAGCCGGGCTGCTTGCGCCGACGGCCGGCAAGGTCGCCGTGTGTGGACTGGATACCGGGCGGGGTCACGTCGCGTTTCGCAGGGGTATCGGTTACGCAGGGCACCGTCCCCACCATTACCCGGACTTGACCGTGAGGGAAAACCTGATGATGGTTTCGAGGTTTTTCCTGGTCGACAACTATGTTTCTCGAATGGATCGACTGACGCGCGATCTGGAGATGGAGTCTCACCTGGACTTGCGGGCTGGAGCGCTGTCCCGCGGGCAACAGCAGCGGCTCGCCCTGGCGATTGCCTTACTGCCCGAGCCGCGGCTGCTCCTGCTGGACGAGCCGGAAGCGGCGCTGGACGCGACGACGCGGAGCAGACTTGGATGGATTTTCGAGTCACATGCGCGCGACTCGGGCATCATTTTCGCGACCCACGACCTGGCGAGCGCTTCGGAGCTGGCCCAGCGCGCCCTGATATTGCGTCGGGGAAGTCTGGTAGGAGAGCTGCCGCTTCAAGCGGGCGGCGCGGATGAGCTGCGCGAGAGGGTCGCCGAGGCGGTTCGCGCTCCGCGAGCTGTTAGCCCTGGCGCGATAAACAGAGACGAGACTCAATCTGGTCGACAGATCGCGAATGCTGGGATTCGAGCCGCGGGGCGGGTGGGAACCATCAAGCAAATGATTGCCTTGATTGGTAAGGACGTGCGGCTGGAATGGAGGACGCGCGAGATCGTTCCCGCGCTGGCGGTTTTGAGTCTACTCATGGTCATCGCCTTCAGCCTAGCGTTCGTCGCTCCGGCCGAGGACGTACCGGCGGTGGCGGCAGGAGTCCTATGGGCCAGCCTGATTTTTGCGACTCTGGTCGGCGGTTTGAGGAGCTTCTCCGCAGAGCGCGATCAGGGGACTATCGAAGCAATAGTGCTCGCGCCGGTTCTGCGCTCGGCGATTTATCTGGCAAAAGCAGCCGTGAACTTCGCGTTTCTGACGGTGGTCGGCTTGCTGACACTCGTGAGCGTCGCGGTATTGTTCGACGTGGAGCTGATCAGATGGGAGATGATAGGACTGCTTGCATTAGGCGCCGCCGCGCTATCGTCGGTGGGTTCGCTCTACGGGGCGGTGACGGCCAACGTTCGTGCCAGAGAGCTGCTTATCCCGGTGCTGCTGCTGCCGGTCGCACTGCCGATTTTGATTGCTGGAGTCGCGGCCACTCTGTCGGTTTTGGACGTGACGAGCAATGCGGCACAATTCCCGTGGATGGGACTCCTCGCTGGATTCCTCGCCATAATGGCGAGCTTGGGGGCGATTCTTTTTGATCACGTGCTGGGCGACTAGCCATTTGTCAGGGGGACTGGTTGCCGATGGACCGTAGTGTCGAAGCCGGTCGCCCCGGTCTCTTGCGCGGAGCAGGCGCGAGCACGTTGGTCCTCTGGGCTACCACCGCCATCGCCATGGCAGCGGCACTCTACATGATGTTCCTGTATGCGCCGACGGAGGCCGTCCAGGGCGATCTACAACGACTGTTCTACGTGCACATGTCGACGGCGCTCATCGGATACGTCGGCTTCTTTGTCACTTTTCTGGCCGGGGCGATCTACCTGGCGAGGGGTTCGGTCCGGTGGGACAGGCTGGCGAGGGCTTCGGCCATCATCGGAGTGGTGTTCATCACCATCGTCCTGATCACCGGCTGTCTTTGGGGAACCAAGGTCTGGGGCGCGTGCTGGACGTGGGACCCGCGGCTGACGACCACGCTGATCCTGTGGTTCATCTACGTCGGCTACCTGATGCTGCGAGGGTACGTCGACGACCCGCAGGCCAGGATGCGGCTGGCGGCGATAGTCGGGATCGTCGGGTTCGTGGTGGTGCCGATCAACTACATGTCAGTCTATTGGTGGCGAAGCCTGCACCCTCAGGCGACCGTGCTTCGCCCGGAGGGGCCGGGGCTCTCGTCGGAGATGCTCATTACGCTGCTGGTGACGATGGCGGCGTTTTTGCTGCTTTACGTCGTATTGCTTCGACTTCAACTGAAGCTGGAGAGCCTTATCGACGAGCTTGGTGAATTACGGTTCCGGAGATTGCTCCAGGAGTCTGATGGATGAGTGACAACTCGACGTTTCTGCTGTTCCTGTTCCTGGGCTTTGCGGTGGCGTGGCTGGGAATAATCGCGTACGTGATGTACGTAGGCGCGCGGTTGCGGGCGGTGGAGCGGGACCTGGAGTCGCTGCGCACTCCAGCGGCGGATGCGCCGGAGCGGTCGTCGGGTTCGGGTGTGGACCAGGACTAGACGTTTAACGTCTACGCCATGCGGAGATCATGCTCGATCTAGCCGATATAGGCCGAATCGCCGTGGCGCTCGCGCTCGGCCTAGCAGTTTATGCGCTCGGCGGGTCGCTGGTCGCACTTCGGTTCAACGCACCGCAAATGGCCCTGAGCGCGCGGAACGCCACTGGAGCCGCAGCGCTGGCCGCGACCATAGCCATCGCGGCTCTCGCCGTGGCGTTCATGACCCGAGATTTCTCAATACGGTTCGTGGCCGAGAACTCCAGCCGAGCCATGCCCGCCGGACTTACCCTGTCCGCCGTCTGGGGCGGACAGGCCGGATCGCTTCTGTACTGGTCGTGGATTCTCGCGATTCTCTCCGCCGCCGCGACCTTTCGGGTGTGGGCGAGCGGCCTGGAGCATCGCGTGTGGGTAATGGCGACGCTGATGATGGTGCTGAGCGTATTTCTGGGGCTGGTTACGTTCGCGACCTCGCCGTTCGAGGAGCTGCCCGCGGCGCTGCCGGACGGCCGGGGGCTGAACCCGCTTCTGTGGGACAGCGGGATGCAAATCCATCCGCCGCTATTGCTCGCGGGATACGTGAGCTTTACGGTGCCGTTCGCCTTCGCGATAGCGGCTCTGGCGACGGGACAGGTGGGGCGCGAATGGATCAGGGCGGTCAGGGGCTGGATGCTGCTGGCCTGGGCGCTCCAGAGCGCGGGACTCTTGTTCGGCGCGTGGTGGGCCTATCGGGTGCTGGGATGGGGAGGCTACTGGGGATGGGACCCTGTCGAAAACGTGGCGCTGATCCCCTGGCTAGTTTCGACAGCCTATCTGCATTCGGCGATAGTGCAGGAACGTCGTGGAATGCTGAAGCTCTGGAACGTCTCGCTTGCCATCGCGGCGTTCATCCTGGCGATTCTGGGGACGTTCGTAGTCCGAAGCGGAATCCTCACCTCGGTTCACTCGTTTGCCAAGTCGGATATTGGTCCCGTGCTCTTCACTTTTCTTGGAATCGTTCTATTGGGATCGATCGTCTTGATCATCTATCGATTGCCGCTGCTTCGGGCGGACAGGCAATTTGAAGCGGCGACTTCAAGAGAAGCGGGGTTTCTCTTCAACAACCTGCTGCTGGCCACGGTGGCGGCGGCGACATTCTGGGGGACGATGTTTCCGCTCATATCCGAGATCTTCCGCGGCGCGAAGATGGCGGTCGGAGCGCCGTTTTACGATCAGGTCAACGGCCCGCTGATACTGGGTCTGGTCGTTCTGGCCGGGGTTGGGCCGCTTCTTGCGTGGCGCAGCGGCGCCTCGCGGCGCGTGCTGCTGCGGTTTATCTGGCCGCTGGCAACCGCCGCGCTTGTGAGCGTGCTGCTGGTCGCGCTCGGAATGCGAACCGGGCTCGCCGTTCTAGCCTTCTCCGTCTGTGGCTTCACGGCGGCTTCCATCGTCTACGAGTTTGGCCGGGCAATCCTCGGCTACCGGCGAAGCCGGCAAGCCACGCTTTGGGTGGCCGCAGGCAAGGCTTTGCTCTTGAACCGGCGCAGGCACGGAGGCTACGTAGTGCATCTGGGCATCGTATTGATCGCGGTTGGCGTGATCGGTTCGACGTTTTTCTCCGTCGAGAAGGCCGTGTCTTTGGCTCCGGGCGAGTCCGCCTTCGTGGGCGGCTATGAGACTTCGTTCGAACGGCTGGTCTTCAGCGGTTCACGGGACCTCGAGACGGTAGATGCAATCGTTCACACGACGAGGAACGGTTCGGCGCAATCGACACTCGAAGCCGGTCGTCGAATTCATCGCGGCTGGGAGTCTCAGCCGGTTTCACTCGTCGGAATCGTAACGACATTGCCGCGGCTCGATGACGTTTACGTACTGCTTTCCAACTGGGACCCCGAGACCGGCGGCGCGACTCTACGGGTGATTGTCAATCCGCTCGTTAGCGTGATCTGGCTTGGCGGCGTCGTTTACTTCGGCGGCGTACTGGTCGTAGCGTCGCCGGGCGTACTGAGGCGCAAGGCACCGTCGTTCGAGCATGAACGCGGGGCGCCCGAACCCGCTAAGGCGGGCGCTTGAGATCGCTTCGCGCCGCCGCGGCGGTGCTGTTACTGCTGGCGCTATCGGTTGGCGCCGCAGCCGCTCAGGACCCGTACGAGGAGCGGATGTGGGAAATAGCCGAAAAGGTGGCCTGTCCGGTTTGCGAGGGGCAGTCGGTCAAGGACTCTAACGCCCAACTTGCCCGCGAGATGCGGGACCTGATCGTGGAGCGGCTGCGATTGGGAGACGACCCCGAGGCGATCATCGATTTCCTCGCGGAGCGATATGGAGAGGGCATTTTGATGGACCCTCCGAAGACAGGATTGGGACTTGGCGTGTGGGTTGGTCCTTTCATCTTTCTCGCGGCTGGGATAGGGATTGTGGCTTACCTGCTCACGCGGCGACCGCGCGGTCTTTCGCCCTCGTATGCGGATGAGGGGACGGCACCGCAAACGGACGAGCACAGGGCGCGAGAGGGCTAGCCGAGATGAGCGCCGCCCTACTGGTGATTCTGGTAGTGGGGTTCGCCGTGTCGGTCGGAGCGATGACCGCACCGCTCTGGCGGGGACGCAGGCCAGCCGACGAGAAAGATCGCGAAACGACCTCGCAAAACGAATTGGAAGCAGAGATCCAACTCGCGGTCGACGAGCTTGGCGAGGTCGAGACGGAGTATGCGGACGGCTATCTGGAACGGGATGAGTACATAGGCGAGAAACGGCAGTCCGAGGGGCGATTGCGCGAGCTTCGCCGTCGTCGTGAACATCGGCTGTACATGCTCGAACGGGCGGTCGACGCTCGTGTGTCAGCATTTAATTCGGGGGTGTCGGGACCGGTAGCGGGCGACGGCGCCGGTTTGGCACGCGAGCGATCCGAGGTCACGGCAACGCGGTCTCAGACGGCTTCCACATCGCGTCGAGGCGTGCTGATAGGCGCGGGCAGCGCAGCGGGGCTGGCGTTCGTGCTCGTCGTGATCGCATTGGTCTCGTTCGGGCGCGCCGCGCCGCCACGAACGCCCGTCGCGGAGGTCGTGCTGCAAGATTATCGAGCGGTCGTCGGCTTTGGGGGACGGGCCATAGACGGGCTGATCCTGGCGCATGGAGCGGGGGTCCATCTGAGCGGTGACGGCGGGAGGAATTGGGCGTCGGTCTACGGCGGCGGTCCGGTGAACTCGCTGGCGGTCTCGCCGGGCGTGGTATACATCGCCGGCCAAGGGCTTTTCACGGCGACCGATCTGCAATCGGAGTGGCGGGAAATCACCCCGCCGGGCAGCACCGGCGAGTTTATTGCCGCGGCGGTCAATCCCGCGGCGTCCTATGCGATAACCACGATCGATAGCGCAGGCAGCGTCTTCGCCAGTGCAGACGCCGGTGAGAGCTGGGAGCGGCTGCCGGTGGCGGCCCCTTCGTCGACAAGGTCGCTGACCATGATGCCAATGCGCGGACTGATGTATATCGGGACCAATGACCAGGGCGTCCTGGGGGGCGACGGGCGGGATGAGTGGGCGAGCGCCAACGGCTTCGTCAACGGGGCGCTTCCAACGGTCCACGCTCCTTCGATCTTCTATGACGCTCGGAGCGGAGATTCGTTCGAGGGAGTCAACGGCAGGTTCGAGGGAGCGTTGTATGTCGGGACCGACCGCGGAGTGTTCAAGAGTATCGACGGAGGGGCGTCGTGGAACCTGCTGGAGTTGGACGTGGCCATTCGGGCGCTTACGGTGAGCAGGGGCGATCCGAGCGTCATCACGGCAGTTGATGGGCGCGGGAGAATATTTCGGAGCGCGGACCGGGGGCTTTCGTGGGATTACGGCGCTCGCTAGTCCGGGGGCGATAATGGCGCCGTGGCGATAATGACCCGGCGAATCTTGAAATCGCCGGATTGTCGATTGATTTAGTCTGGCTGCGCTTGAGTCAATGGAGATCGAATAGATGTCTAGCACGATAAGAGTCACGGTTTGGAACGAGTTTCGGCATGAGCTTTCCGATCCCGAAGTGCAGGCCCATTATCCCGATGGAATTCACCAGACGGTCGCGGGGTTTCTGGACCTGCTGCCGGGAGTGGAGACCCGGACGGCCACGCTCGATGAGCCGGAGCACGGCCTCACCGAGGAGGTGCTCGACGCCACCGACGTGCTGGTGTGGTGGGGGCATCTTGCGCACGACGAGGTCGAGGACCGAATAGTCGACCGCCTGCAACAACGCGTGCTGGAAGGGATGGGGCTGATTTGCTTGCACTCCGCGCATCTCTCCAGGATTTTCCGGCGTCTGATGGGCACGGGCTGCAATCTGCGCTGGAGAGAAGCGGACGAGCGGGAGAGGGTGTGGGTTATGGAGCCCGGCCATCCCATCGCCGAGGGACTGGGCGAGTATTTCGAGGTACAGGAATCGGAGATGTACGGCGAGCGGTTCGATATACCGTCACCAGACACGCTGGTCTTCGTTAGCTGGTATCAGGGCGGCGAGGTTTTTCGGAGCGGGTGCTGCTTCCATCGGGGCAAGGGCAAGATCTTCTACTTCAGCCCCGGGCACGAGACCTACGGGATCTATCACCAGCCTGAGATTCAACTGGCGATCGGCAACGCCGTGCGCTGGGCAGCGCCGGCGGGGTCGGCGGTGCCCACGTTTGGCAATCGCGCGCCGTTGGAGGAACTGCCATCAGGCTGATCCCTCCGGGGACGACGGGCAACCACAAGGGTTGCCCCTACAGGCGGTGGTGGGCGCGTGGCAGCCAGGTTGCGGCGTCGATTCGCAAGGTCTCGCCGCTCACGTAAGAACCCATGTCCGACGCGAGAAACAGGACGCCGTTGGCTATTTCTTCGGGGGTTCCGAGCCGCTTGAAGGGCAGGTCTTTGGCGCCTTCGTCAATCTGCTGTTGGGTCGCGTATTTCCGTTCGCCGGGGGTGTCGATCCAGCCCGGCTCGATGAGATTGACCCTAATGCCGTGCGGGGCCAGTTCGCAGGCCAGCGTGTAGGTGAGTCCCCGCAGGCCGTTCTTGGCGGAGTTGTAGGGCGCCGATCTTGGAGGGCATCTAATCGCCTGAATCGAGCCAATGAAGATGATGCTGCCGGACATCCCCCGGCGGATGAGATCGCGGGCGGTGTGCTGGGCCATCAGAAACGCGCCCGAAAGGCTCACGTCGATCGTGCGCTTCCATTCGTCGAACGGCAGATCGACGGCGAACTCACGATAGCTGTAGTAGGCGCTGTGCACGGCGACGTCGACACCGCCAAAGGTGTCGATGGCCTCCTCGAACATTGCGTCGACATCCGACTGAACTCCCAGGTCGGCGCGTACGACAATTGCCTTTCGGCCCAGGTCTTCAACGATGCGACGAGCTTCCCCGGCTTCGGCCTCAGAGTCGCGATGGTTGATGACCACGTTTGCGCCGGCCCTTGCGGACTCGACCACGACGCCTCGGCCGATACCCTTGGAGCTGCCAGTCACCAATACGGTCTTGTCTTCGAGTCCGGTAACACTCACTCGCGATTTCCTTTCCGTATAGAACCTCGATCATCACATCCGGCGCGACCGAAATGGACCGACACGCCTAACCTCGGGGCTAGAATCGCCTAATAGGTCAGGCGCTGTCACGTTCGGCCAGACACAAAGGTTTACATCGCCGGACTTGGAAAATGCAAAGCGGGAGGTCGGCATGGAGAAGCGGAGACTCGGCTCGACGGATATGGAAGTGACCCGATTGGGATTCGGCGGGGCGAGAATCGGGTTCGAGAAATCAACTGACGAGGAGGCGGCGCGCTTGCTTAACGGGCTGCTCGACGCGGGCGTGAACTTCATCGACACAGCGGCCTGCTACGAGGGCAGCGAGGAGCAGATAGGAAGGCTGATCGCCGCTCGGCGGTCGGAGTACTACCTGGCGACGAAGGCCGGACACGTGGTGGACGGCGCGACGGGAGAGCCGTACTCGGAGCCGGTCATCACCGAGAGCATCGAACGCTCGCTGAAGCGATTGAAGACTGAAGCGGTTGACCTGGTGCAGATTCACAGCTGCTCGGCCGAGGTGCTGCGGACGGGCGAGGCGGCGAATGCGCTGGTGAAGGCGCAAGAAGCCGGTAAGACTCGTTATATAGGATTCAGCGGCGACGGCGACGCGGCGGCGGAAGCAATCGGCATGGGGGTTTTCGACACCCTGCAAACGTCGTTCAACCTGGTGGACCAAAGCGCCGCCGCAGAGATCTTCCCGATGGCGATCGCGCATGGAGTGGGCATCATCGTGAAGCGGCCCATCGCGAACGCGGCGTTTGGACAGGAGGCGTCGCCGTCTTCCTACGCGGACGAATACTGGCGGCGATCACAAAGCATGTCGGCCCCGGCGGACGCGCCCGACGATCCCATCGAGTTCGCGTTGCGGTTCACGCTTAGCCTGGACGAGATCGATACGGCGATAGTGGGGACGTCGAGTGCGGAACATGCGCTGGCGAACCTGGCGCTGGCGACTGCCGGCCCGCTCGACGCGGGCATAGTCGCAGATTTGCGGAAGCAGTTCGCGGCGTTGGGATCGGAGTGGAACCAACTCACCTAGGCGCGGGCTACCTATAGACGAAACCGAAGTCCGTATCGCCAGGTAGGAGCCGTCAGAGACGGCTTGCGCGGGTTCGCGATCGAGGGTTCAGCCGCGGAAGTTGTGAGGCAACATGCCGGTGTGTCCGGTCCGCGCCCGGAAAATGCCGCCGGCGTTAGGCTGCTCGCGAAGCTCTTCCTCGGACATCATCTGCGCCGCCGTAGTGATATAGAGGTCGCCTAGATCCGGTCCGCCGAACGCGCAGGAGGTCACGTTGCTTACCGGGAGCCTAACCTCAAGATCTGGGGCGCCTTCCGGATCGTACCTGCGCACGAGACCGGAGCCGTAGACGCAAACCCAGATATACCCCTCGGTATCGACGGTCATTCCGTCGGCAATCCACTCGTCGTCGGCTATCCGGGCGACGGTTCTGCGGTTGTGGACGATACCGTCGGCGGAGTCGTAGTCGAAGACGTCGACGCACCGCTTCATGCTGTCGATGTAGTACATCAGCGTGTCGTCGGGACTCCATCCCAGCCCGTTCGACAGAATTACGTCAGAGACCATCTTCTCCACGGAGCGATCGACGCCTAGCCGGTAGAGAGCGGCCACGGGTTCGGCAAGGTTCATGTCCATGGTGCCGGCCCAAAACCGCCCCTGACTGTCGCACTTTCCGTCGTTCATGCGGTTGTCGGGAACGTCGGCCTCGACATCGGCGATGGACGTGATTTTGCCGTCATCGTCCATTAGCGCGAAGCCGTCAGGAACTGCGAGCACGAGTCCTCCGTTCTCGCAAGGCACGGCGGCGCCGACCATGGTTCCAACGTTTGTCATCGAGTCTTCGCCGGTTTCGGGGTCGAACCAGTGGACTTCGCCAGGCGTGATGTCGATCCAGAGGAGCCGACTGGAGTCGGCGTCCCAATGCGGCCCCTCGCCTACCACCGCGTGCGCGTCAAGGACTAGTTCGGCTTCCAGCGTTCGCATAGCGTCCCTCCCGATTTTCGACTTGGTGGAAGCTTCGCAGTATGGGGCGGGATTGGCAAACGGCGGGTCAGAAACTGTGTGCGTTTGATGCATTCATCGAATTGCAGCCGTAAATAAGAATCATTATCATTTACAACACATCTTGCTTCAATGGGAGGAGTAGTCTTGTTTCGAAGATGGGGGAATTGGAAAGTTGCCCAACGAAGGGGCGCCGCTCTGGCGATTGGCGCGCTCGCGCTGATAGCGGCCGCGGCCTGCGGCGAGACAGAAGCGACGACCACCGCCCCGGCAGTGCAACAGCCCGCCGCGGTGGAGGCTCCGGCGATGGCGTCGTACGAACCGGTGCGAATATCGAACTGCGGCCACGAGGTCACGTATACCGCTCCGCCCGAGCGGGCCGTCACGCTTAACCAGCACGCTACCGAGGTAATGCTGGCGTTGGGATTGCAGGGCTCGATGGTCGGGACGGCATATATCGACGACGACATCCTGCCTCAGTATCAGGAGGCTTATGGCCAGATAGAGGTTCTCGCCGAGCAGTATCCATCGCGGGAAGTGCTGTTGGGCGCTGACCCCGACTTTTTGTTCGGTGGATTCGCCAGCGCGTTCACTCGTCCGGAAAACTCGCCGCCTAGAGATGAGTTGCTTCGACTCGGAATACACAGCTACTTGAGCACGGGGTCGTGCAGCACGCGGGAAGGTCCGCTGACGCTCGATCAGGTTTACCTGGACTTTCTAAACGTCGGCAAAATCTTCGGCGTTGAAGACCGCGCCGCAGCGCTGGTCGAGCAATGGAAGACCGAACTGGCCGACCTCAAGTCGCAGGTCGGATCGGGGGCTGCCTCGCCGAAGGTCTTCCTGTACGACAGCGGCGATGACGCGCCGTTCACGGCCGCATGTTGCGGCGCCGTAAACCTGGTAATCGAGGAGGCTGGCGGGGACAACATCTTCAACGATCTTCCCGGCAACTACAAGACCGTAAACTGGGAAGAAGTGGTTGAACGCAACCCTGAAGTCATTGTTCTGATCGAGGCCGATTGGTCCACGTCGGCGGATAAGGAGAAAATCCTGCTGGAGAGCGAGTCGCTTGCCTCCATGTCGGCTGTCAAAGATCAACGATTCGTCGTCGTCCCCTTCAGCTCCACCGTACCTGGGCCTCGCATGCCCGAGGTCGTGAAGATGCTCGTGAAGGCCTTCTACCCGTAGGGGATTCTCATAGCCCGAACCGCTGAGGTATCAACGGCTTCGCGGCCCTCGCCACCGGCGGGGGCCGCGGGGTTTTGGAGCGTATGGCGCAGAAGCCGTTTGTCGGCGACAGTGTCGCTGCTTGTGATCGCGTTGCTGGCCTCGATGACAGCGGCCGTGACGATCGGTCCGGTCGCAATCAATCCGGTCGTCGTATGGAAGATTATCGGGGCACACGTGTTGGCGATTGATGGAGGCGACTGGAGCAATGCGCACGACAACATCGTGTGGCTTATCCGTTTACCCAGAGTGCTGCTTGCAGGAGTAATCGGCGCGAGCCTGTCGGTGGTCGGCGCCGCGATGCAGGCCACCGTGCGAAATCCCGTTGCCGATCCGTATATTCTCGGCCTTTCATCGGGTGCCTCCGTCGGGGCAGTGCTGGTTATCCTTTTCGGACTCAATGTTTTCGGTCTCTATTCGCTGTCGATCGCGGCTTTCCTGGGCGCCCTGGGCGCGTTTGCGATTGTATTTCTCCTCGCGCAGCACCGCGGTCGACTGACTCCAGTGCGGCTAATACTTGTGGGAGTCGCCGCGTCCTATGTTTTCTCGTCGGTGACGAGCTTCCTGATCTTCAGAGCGCAGGAATCAAGGCAGGTCCAGGCGGTGCTGTTCTGGCTTGCGGGAAGCGTTGCCGGGGCCGAATGGGGCTTCTTGACGATCCCGGCCGCGGTGCTGGCTATGGGAACAGGATTCCTAATGCTGCAAGCGCGCGCCATGAACGGACTAATAGCGGGTGAGGAAACGGCCGTAACGCTCGGAATAAACATGAGTAGATTTCGAAAGCAGTTGATGGCCGTGGCTTCGCTGCTAACCGGGGTTATCGTTGCCGTCGCCGGGTCTATTGGATTCGTAGGCCTGCTGATGCCTCACGCGGTCCGTCTGTTTGTGGGGTCGGACCATCGCAGGCTTTTGCCGGTCGCCATGCTGGCGGGCGCTATTTTTCTGATCTGGGTGGACGTGGTTGCCAGAGTCGTCGTGCAGCCGCAAGAGCTTCCGATCGGGGTTATCACGGCGATCGTAGGCGGTCCTGTCTTTCTGCTGCTGATGCGGAAGCACAGCCAGGCTTTCGGAGGAGGTCGGGCGTGAGACTTGACGTGGAGCAAGTGACCTGGGAAGTGGAGACCAAGAGAATCCTCAACGAAGTCACCCTGAACGCTAATGACGATGAGTTCGTCGGTTTGATTGGCCCCAACGGCAGCGGGAAATCGAGCTTGCTGAGGTGCATATACCGGTCGCTGCGTCCCAACGCCGGATTGATCTCCATCGACGGCGGCGATATCGCCCAGATGACAATCCGCGACTCAGCCCGAAAGACGGCGGTGGTATTGCAGGAGACACCTTCGGAGTTCGACTTTCAGGTAGAAGAGATTGTTTTCATGGGACGCACTCCGCACAAGGGGCTGCTCGACCGCGAGACGGACGAGGACCGTCGCATCGTGGCCGAGTCTCTGGAGAGGGTTGGCATGACGGAATTTGCCGACCGCAATTTCTGGACGCTTTCGGGCGGCGAGAAGCAGAGAGTGATAGTAGCCCGGGCTCTGGCCCAGCAGACTCGATTCCTCGTGCTGGACGAGCCTACGAATCATCTTGACATAAAGTTTCAGATTGGGATTCTCGATCTCGTCAAGGGTCTCCGTGTCACTACTTTGGCGGCTTTGCATGATCTCAATCTCGCGGCCAGCTATTGCGACCGAATCTACGCTATTTCCGATGGCGAAATCGTGGCGTCGGGCGCTCCGGAGGAAGTGCTGCGGCCTGAACTCATCCGGTCCATTTATGGGATCGGCGCCATAGTCCAGCCTCATCCGAAGACCGGACGGCCGCATCTGCTCTTCTACTCCGACAACGGTCACTAGGAGCCGAGCAGGTCAACCCGGTCGGGGTTCGGCTAGACGTGGACTCCATTCGGCCGCTTATAAGGATGCGTAGCTGGCGGGCAGGTGAGTTCGTCAAGCACTGTCCCGCCTTCCAGGTGCCTCTCAACCACGCGGTCAATCGCTTCGTCGTCCAGGGCGCAATACCATGCGCCATCCGGATATACGACCATCAGCGGACCAAGGTTGCACGGGTAAAGGCAGCCCGTCCTCGTAATCCTTACTTGATCGGGACCTGAGAGCATACGGCGCCTTTCGAGAGTCGTATGGAGCCGGTCGAGAAGTTCTCCCGAGTCTTGGCTTGTGCAGCGGGGCCCCATACAGAACAGCACGTGATGTTTGTGCGGCGGGTTGCGTGACCAGCTAGGGTCCCCTCGGTCGCGTGGCGCATTTGTCCTTACGTCGGGGCGACGCTCGGCGTCGACGACTATCTGACGTATCGCCTCGCCAAGGGCACGGTGGTCGCCGAGCGGATCGGCCAAAACAACATCGACATCCGTATCGCTCCGCTTGCGCAACCAGCGGCGAACGATCTTGGGCAACCAGACGCGAAGCGAGCGATCCATTGGAACAAATGCGGGAACAACGAGTATTCGACGAACGCCCTCGGTGGACAGCGACTCGAGCGCACTCTCAATAGATGGGCGGCCCTGCTCGACAAACGCTCCCGTCACGAACGCATAACGTCCCGAAGTGCGAACCGCGTGGATCATGCGATCGAGCTCCGCTTTGGGCGCGTCGCCATAACCCCCCTTGCCCAGTAGCACGACTCCGTGGAGGAGGGTGTCTTCCGACAAGTCGGCGGGCGGGGACGGTGCCGGTGCGGCGGCTGACGGGATTGCGTTATCGCTCAAAACAGCGGCGGCTCAGTTCGATCGGGGATGTGCAGGCGGCGCAATTCCGGTCGCCAGGGGAGCGTGGTTCATGGTGAGTAACTTAACGCAATTGATAATGATTAGCAATCAAGCGTACTGGTTGAGCATGTGCGCTAGCCACCAAGCGGGCTTTTCACTAACCTAAAACGCCACGTGTGGATCAGTGTGAGGTTTGCATGAACGAGCACGAGAAATACCTATTCGATCTGCAGGGTTATGTAGCGGTGCCCAACGCGCTCGACTCGGATACGCTCGAACGGCTCAACGGCGTGCTCGACGAGCGCATCGCGGGGGAAGTGCCGGAGGACGCCGACACCTATCGGTTCATCGACTGTCTTCCGTGGGGACAGCCATACCTCGACCTGATCGACCACGAAACTATACTGCCTTACCTCGAGACAGTTATCGGACCGGGGTACAGGCTCGATCACACGTATGTGGACATAATCAGGGCCGGCCTCAGTCCGATCGGCGCGACTCTGCACGGCGGGGCGATCCCGTTCAGTCCGATCAACTACTTTCAGTTCAGCGACGGTCGGTTTTACAACGGTCTATCGGTTGTGGCTTACAACCTGGCCGACGTGAACCCGGGGGACGGCGGGTTCGCCTGCGTGCCGGGCAGCCACAAGAGCAACTACGCGCTGCCTGATGACTGGGTAGACCTGACAAAGTCGAACTCGCATCCGTCGGTGGAGAAGGTTACGGGGGCGGCGGGGACGGCCATTATATTCACAGAAGCCTTGGCTCACGGGCCGCTTCCCTGGACGGCCAGCCACGAGCGCCGGACGATCTTCTACAAATACAGCCCGCCTTCGCTGGCGTGGTGGGACGAATATCCTACGCCGGAGGGCATCGGGGGTTTGACGGAGCGTCAGAAAGCAATTCTGGAAGGCCCCAACGCCAGGTATGCGTGGCGGGCGCGGGCGCAATAGAGAGGGCGTCGTCAGCCCCAATCCGATTGAGTTGGCGCGGCCACGGCTTGGCGCCTAGTTCAAATTTGCCGAGTGTCGAGAAGACGGCTTGACTTAACGGTTCCGCCTGCTAGGTCTTGATCTCCAACCCGCCGAAGAGCACGAGGCCCCGGACGATGAGCAGCTTGGATTCGCTGGATGGGGAGCCGCTCCGGCGGGAGTCTTCGGTGCCGCCGAAGAGCCCCAGGGCTTCGATCTGCACTCGCCAGTCGTCGGGTACTCTGATATCGATCCCGCCGAACATCGCGAGTACGTCGATCACTGCGGGCGGTCGGGTGATGCGCGCGTCTCGCAGATTGATGTCGGCGCCCCCGAACGCGACCGTGACCTGGCCGCCGCGCAAGTCCGCGGCTCCGTAGTCTTGCTCGGCTCCCCAGAAGGCGGAGAACACCTCCACGCGTCCGTCGGCGGAAGCGAGTGGTCTACGACGGGCGGGAATGGCGCGGAAGACTATGACCAGACCGACAATGATCAGCGCCATGGGCCAGAGAGTTCCCCATAGTTGACCGCTCAATACCGCCACCTGAATTACGACGCCGATGCCTATAAGGATCAAAGGCCCCCAGAGATTGCGAAACCGCGAAGAGACCAGCGCCCAAAGTCCCACAGCGATCAATATCGAGGGTATCCAGCGAGCGGGATTCCCGATATCCAATATGCCGGTTTGATTCAGGAGCAGCAGTACGCCGAAGAGAACTAGCGCCAACCCAACGAAAGTGGCGCCCGAAGGTGTTTTCATATACGTAGGCTCCATGAATGGAGGGTTATTGAGATTCGGACCGAAGGCGGGAACCGCGCTAAGTATCCGTTTCAAGAATGATACTTTGACCGGCAGCCAGACTATCGGACGGCGGCCCGATATCCTAGATTTTCGGATCCTGGTCCATTGAAGCCGTGGCCGGATTGGTGTTAGGGAGGTGTAGGGTGAAGTACACACGTCTAGGCCGAACCGGCGTCCACATATCCAACGTGACGCTTGGGGGCAGCTTCTTCGGGACTCGCATTAACGAGAGTGATTCAAAGCGGATTTTCGAACGGTCGCTGGAGCTTGGCATCAACGTGGTGGATACGGCTGAGTCGTATTTGCAACCGGTTCCCCAAGCGAGCGAAACTGTTTTGGGAAGAATCCTCAAGGGGAGACGTCACGACGTTTTCCTGTCAAGCAAGGTTGGTCCCAGCCGGTCGTGGGAGACGTCCAGGGTAAATCTGGGCTTGACGCGCCGCGTGGTGAACCAAGCTGTCGAGGGAAGTCTCAAGCGTCTGCGGACGGACCATATCGATCTACTGTTTGCGCATTTTCCCGACCCCGCGACGCCGCTCGACGAGACGCTTGCGGCCATGGACGATCTCATCCGAGCAGGAAAGGTTCGATACGCCGGCCTGTCCAACCATTCCGCCTCAAAGGTGACGGAGGCATTGTGGGTAGCCGATCGACTTAATCTGCGTCCGATCGTAGCCACCCAGGACTTGTATAACCTCTTCGAGCGGGTTAACGAGCACGATCTGTACCCGACGTGCATGAAATACGACATCGCGGCATTCGCGTATGCTCCGCTCGCCGGTGGACTGCTGTCGGGGAAGTATTCGCTGGACATGGTCCACGACTCGACCAAGATCCCGGCCGAGGCGCGCGCCGGGTATTACGGTAAGTTCACCGACGACGCGGCGCCCACGAGATCGTCGCCGAAGCTGACCGAGCGGTCGATCACTGTGGTTGACCGATTGGGGGCGTGGGCTGAGGAACGCGGCCATACGGTTACGAACGTGGCGCTTGCGTGGGTGATGGGGCATCCGGCCGTGACTTCCCTGTTGCTGGGGGTGACGACGATGGAGCAACTGGAAGAGAACGTGCCAGCGTTCGATCTGGAGCTATCGGAGGTGGATCGGGCCGAGATCGCCGCATTGTTGCCAAGGGAGTCTGTGAACATCGTCCATCCGATGTGGTAGTGATGAGAACCGTCAGCAGATCGCAGCCGGCAACGGGCGGGGCACCGTCACATCACTTGCCGGTTTTCGCCTTGCCGCAGGGGCAAGCGCCGTCGCAATCGAGAAAGACTATCTGCCCGTGAGACCGGTTAGCGCGATCCCGCGTACGAAGTATTTTTGAGCGAAGAAAAAGACGAAAAGGATCGGCAGAAGCATAAGGAACGACGCCGTCATCAGCATGTTCCAGGGTGTTGCGCCGCGAGCGCAACAGCCGATGTACGTGTTCAGGAAGAACCTTACGCCGAGAGCGAGCGGCCGCCAAGTAGGTTCGTTAATGAATATGAGCGGGAAAAGAAACTCGTTCCAGTGTTGGATGAACGAGAAGATCGCCGTAGCCGCCATCGCCGGCCCGGAAAGCGGCAAGATGAGCTGCCAGTAAATCCGAAAGTACGAAGCGCCGTCTACCAGCCCGGATTCATCCAGCTCGCGCGGCAGTTGCATCATGAACTGCCTAATAAGGAAGACGTAGAAGGCGCCCCCGAAGGCCCCCCCGCCGAACCAGAACGGAACGATCAACGGCACCGGATTGTCGGTCATTCGCAGGGTTTTGAACAATATGAAGGTCGGCACCAGCGTGATGATGGTGGGCATCATCAACGTGCCTACCAGGATGACAAACATGACGTTCTTGCCCGGAAAATTCATGCGGGCAAACCCGAAAGCGACGAAGGAGCAACTCAACAGCGTCCCCACGGTCGCCAGGATCGAAATAAAGAAGCTGTTAAACGTGTAGCGAGGGATGTGAGGAATGAGGGTCCAAACTTCCACGTAGTTGGACCACACTTGAGGATTTGGATACCACACCGGCGGGAAAAGGAACTCCTTCCCGGCCTCCTTCAGAGAGGTAATCACCATCCAATAGAGGGGAATTGACGAGATAACGCCGACAGCCAGAAGGAGCGCGTAAATCGTGACCGCGCGAATTCCACTTCGCAGGTGGGATTGCCCCGCGCGTCGTCGAGTGCTTCCAGTCTTGCCGCGGCCCAGCGCAAGGGTTCCCATCAGCTAACTCTCTCCGCCCTCGTAATAGACCCAGCTCCGCGCGACGGCGAACTGAATCAAGGTGAAGAGGAGGATTATCGCCAGCAGCACCCAGCCAATCGCGGCGGCGTATCCCATCTTCAGATTCAGGAACGCGTGCTGGTACATCCACAAGACGTAAAAGAGCGTGGACTCAATCGGCCCGCCGCCCGTGGCGATGAACGCGACCGTAAAGACCTGGAACGAGCCGATAATTCCGAGCACCAGGTTGAAGAAGATGACGGGCGTAATCATGGGGAGTGTCACGTGCCGCAAGCGGCTTATGGGTCCGGCGCCATCAATCGAAGCCGCCTCGACCAGCACCTGCGGAACGCTTTGCAAGCCTGCCAGGAAGATCACCATCTGACCGCCCACCGTCCATAAACTCATGATTATCAACGAAGGTTTCGACCAGGCCGGATCGTCAAGCCATTTGATTCTTTCGAAGCCAAACCAGCCGACGATCTGGTTGAAGACGCCGAAGTCGGGGTTGTAGAGGTACATGAAGAGAACGACGCTCGCAACAGTAGGCGTTACCGTCGGCAGATAAAAAGCTGTTCGGAATACGTTTATCAATGGCATCTTCTGGTTGAGCAATATCGCTAGAAAGAGAGCTAGAACGAGCTGGGCTGGAACGGCCACAAAGGTGTAATAGGCGGTATTGCCAAGAGCGGTGTAGAACACGTCGTCCTGGATCATTGTCGAGAAGTTTCGAAAGCCGATCAGCTTTGGAGATGTAAGCAGGTCGTATTTCGTGAAGGAAAGATACGCGGCGTAGATAAGTGGATAGGCGGTGAAGATCGAAACGCCCAGAATCCACGGGCTGACGAAGAGGTAGCCCCAGGCGTAATACTTGAGGCGGCCCCGGTTGATTCGTTTCGCGGGTCGAACCGCGGCTTCGGTCGCGGTCAGCGGTAGCACCCTTCAGAACATTCCTGCGGCGGCATGGCGCAAACACAGTTGACTGTCATTGAAGCGATTCAAAATCCTTGGGGCGCATACCGAGAGGCTTTGCAAAGCGTGGTATCAGCCGCAAGAGATTTCACGGAAGGCCCGCTGGTCGGGATCATAAAACCAGATCCATTTCGCTTCCCTTAGGCGGCCACGACCCCATTTGCGGGGACCATGGCCCGCTCTACGGTCTCGCTTCGAAGCTAACTACGGAAGATTGTCCACCAAGACCTGATCGATCTTCGGTTTCGCATCGGCAAAAGCCTCTGCGGTTGGCTTACCGAGGACGGCCTCGTCATACGCTTTCTTCGTCAGCGCGTTGATTTCCTCGTAGCCGGGCGGGTGGTAGAAGGGCCTTCTGTCTTGCAACAGGTTGGCGTTGTGAACTTCCACGTTATCCCAAGGCACAATCGAGGCTTCCCAGACGGGACTGGCCATGTGGGACTTCAGCCAGGGCGCGGTATAACCGACGGCCACCATGTCCTTCGCGACTGTTGAAGTCCAGTACTTGAGGACTTCCCAGGCCTCGTCCTTGTTGGGGCTCTTGCTGTGGAGCGACAGCGCGTTGCAAGCGTTTCTCGACGTGTCGTCCCCGTTGGGGTGCTTGTACATCGGGACGGTGCCAGCGCGGAAGTCGGGGGGAATCCGCGTGGTTGTCCAGCGGCTCGCCAGATAGAACGCAAGCTTGCCGCTGATGAACATTCCCTCCGCTCCGCCGAAACTCTCCAGCGTGGACCCGGAGGCGAACCTTTCGTCAATAACCCGGTCAATCATCCAGTCCCACCCTTTAAGAGCGGCGGGCTCGTGCATGAGCGTCTCGGTTGGGTCGTCGCCTCCCAACGTGGGGTCGGAGTTCCAGATCTTGCCGCCCGTGCCCCAGTTCCAGAGGTACCAGATTTTTTCGAGCTTTGGGCACCTCTCTATCGGCGAAGATTCGATCCTGGCCGGAACCGCCGAGCGCGATGGCCGCCTCGCCTATCTTCTCGTATATCTCGATGGTCCAGTTGCCCTCCTGGAAGAGCTCCCAGGGATCGCCCATTCCGACCTGCTCCATGAGGTCCCGGTTGTAGACGTAAAGCAATGGACCGTTGTAGAGAGGCAGCGCCCATACTTTGCCTTTCCAGCGAAACTCGGCAATGGGCCCTTCAAGATAGTCGTCGAACTCGAACGTTTTATCGCTTGCGATGTACGGATCGATCGGATCGATTACACCCTTGGCCGCGAAGTTGGCGTTCAACTGGGGATGGTTGTAGGCGATGTCGGGGTGATCGCCGGCGGCCATCGAGGTCAGCGTCTTCACCGGTATGTCCGACCACGGAATAATGACGTGGTTCACTGTCACGTGAGGGTGGAGCTTGTTATAGAGCGGCACGTGCTCCGCGAAGATCGGGTCGACGAGTGTATGAGGCTCGGCCCACAAAGTGATCGTTACGGCCTTTTTCTGCATCGGCTCCGCCTGGACGACCTTTGTTACGACCTTCTCGACAACCTGCGTGACGACCTTTTCGACCTCTACGATCTGCGCCTCGCCGCAGCCACCCAGAGCTGCCGCCGCGGCGCCGCCAGCGCCTATGGCTAGTCCAGCCTGAAGGAGGGCTCGTCGGTTGAGACTCTTACTTGCAGCCATGATTCTCTCCCTGTAGTTCGGCGATCCGCAGCAACGGACGGGTGATATCTGGGGTTTGCTTCGGGAATAACTGAGTTGGAAATAAAGAGCGAGGATGTCCGTGGCGACGTTCTCGCAGACTTGATACCCGCACGTCTCTTCCTCTAACCACCTCCCCCCACGACAACAAACGGCAGGGCTTCCCCGTCGCCGTCAATTCAAACACATGGTGGCTTGAGAGTCAATACAATAAACACTGCCGCTGATCATGGGCATGTTCATGCGGTCCGCTTGCATCGGGCTGCAGCTTGATGGGCGAGGCGGCTTTCTATGCTGGTGACTCGCCGCTCCCGCAGCTTTTTCCATTGAGAGACGCTCGCGGTTGGTTTCCACGCGTCCCGGGCGCGTCCGAGACTCGAGATCTAGGTAGGAAGTGACGCTTCGATGCGCCTTTGCGCCTCGCTTACGAACTGCTTTGCCATGTGCCGGCTCTGGAAGCTGATTGCAGGTCCTGTCCCAACGTGCATCATCTTTCCTTCGACTGTTCCTTCCAGAACAAACGCGATTCTGGTTGAGTACCGCTCCAAAGCCGTGAGATTGAGACTTCCGGACATATCGATATGGGCGTCACCGGCGACGTCCTTACCTGACGCCCTTCCTTTCAAGTGCGTGGCGTCCTCTTCCGTGATTTCCGCGTGCATCTGGAATAAAGCTGACTTGACTATCACCTGGGCCGCGACCAGCACGTCATACGTCGTGTCGCTGGTGGGCTTGATGCTGGCAACTCCTGGCATGCAAGGACCGACCTTCTCGGGGTTTCGCATGAATTCGCGTGCGAATTCGATTGGCGCTCGGACTGTGAACTCCTCAGAAATACGCAAATTGTGTGTTCCCATGCCGCACCCTCCCGTTGCCCCTGACAGGCCCACTGCCGCCGGCCCGGAGAACTCTCGTCGGCGCGCTCACGCGGGACGACGGGGCTCCTCTCCGTCCGACGTCGGCCCGGCCGCCTGGCTGAATGTTACAGCCTGCGGGCGATATTCGGGTGATACACTCCGGACACTGAGACCGGGCTACGCGATAGCTGCGGGGACGCTTCGGGGGGAGGAACGATCGCGATGACCGAGCCTACGAGAAGCTTCCCCAATCTGTTTTCCCCATTCACGATCAACAAGATGAAGTTGCGCAACCGGATCACAGTCCCGCCGCACTTCGCCGGGTTGTGGATGAACAGCGATGGAGTTCCGAGCGACGCATTTGTCGCTTACCTAGCGGAGAGGGCGAAGGGTGGGGCTGCTTTGGTTGGGGTGGGGGCCACCGTGGTGCGTCCCGGGGACCATCCCGGTTATTACCAAAACCTCGATGACTCGTTCATCCTCCAATACAAGAAAGTCGCCGACGCCGTGCATCGGTACGGCGCGAAGGTTATCGCTCAGTTCTGTCCGCGCGGCCCCGATATCCGCTATCAGGAAGTAGGCGAGCCGTTCCCTCGACCGGCGGCGGCGGGGCCGCTGGCGTCCGCTCCATACCCTGGAGTGTCCGCCGATTGGCACGTCTCCACCTACAGTGTCGAAGACCTGCAGGAAACTGCCTATTGCACCGGACTCGCGGCAACGCGCGCGAAAGCCGGTGGAGCCGACGCGGTCGAAATCCACGCCCACGAGCATCACTTGCACGCCCAGTTCCTAAGCCCGGTCGTCAATAAGAGATCAGACGGGTACGGCGGAAGCTTTAACAACCGTTGTAGATTTCTAATCCATACTCTCCGGGAAATGCGCGGCGCCGTCGGACAGGATTTCGTAGTCGGCTTGCGCATGTTGGCGCGGGACCTCCATCCAGATGGCTGGGTTGAGGACGATTCCGTCAGGCTGATTCAGATGGTCACGTCGGAGGGGCTTATCGACTACGTGAGCCTCACGGCGGGCGTGAGGTGGATGCACATAGGACCGATGTACCAGCCCGACGGCGAGTTTCTCGACCGGGTTGGATACATTCGCGAGCAGATCGACGTTCCCGTAATCCATGCGGGCCGGCTTACGAACCCTCACCTTGCCGAGAGCGCGATCGCCTCAGGCAAGGTCGATTTGGTTGGCATGGTCAAAGGGCATATTGCAGATCCGCACTTTGCCAACAAAGTCCAGAGCGGCAGGCTGGATGAGATCCGGTATTGCATCCGGTGTCTGTATTGCTTTGATATGGAAGGCGCCAAGTGCATTTACAACCCCCTCACCGGACGCGAACTCGAGTGGGGACCTTTGAAGAATGCAGCCTCCAGCAAGCGCGTCGTGATAGTAGGTGGAGGTCCGGCAGGCATTGAGGCGGCAATGGCCGCCGCTGAACGCGGCCACGAAGTAATGGTGCTTGAAAAGCGCGACCGCGTGGGGGGTGAAGTCTGGCTCGCAGGAGCCGCGCCGTTGCGAAAGAAATACCTTGAAATAGCGGAGTTCTATGACAAGCGGGCGAGGGCGGCAGAATTCGACTTGCGGCTTGGGACGGATGCGACTGCCGAAAACGTTATGGAGCTGCGCCCGGACGTTGTGATCGTCGCCTCGGGATCGAGGGCGATACGGCCCGTTGTGCCAGGAGCGGACGGCAGTGTGCTGTCGGCGCCGGACGTCTTGCATGGCGCCGCCGACGAAGCGCGGTCCGTGCTGGTGGTCGATCGTGAGGGGCGCGCTCCGGCGTTTGTCGCGGCGGATTACCTTAGCTCGAAGGGAGTTCAGGTCGAGTTCGTGGCCGCAACTCCGACGGTCGGGCAGGAGATGGGAGAACTGGACCTGGCAGGATTGTATACGCGGCTTGAGAACAAAGGAGTGTCATTCCAGGCTGGGCTGGATTTACTGCGTCTTGACGGCGACGAAGCTATATTCGGAGACATACTTAGTGGACGGGAGGTTACGCTAGGTCCCTTTGACGCGGTAGTGCTTGCGGCGGGCAGCGAGCCGGTGAACGATCTTGGGGCTGCGCTCGAGGGACGCATTGACGAGGTTCACGTGGTCGGCGCCGCGAACGAATCGCTGTCGATCATGGATGCGACGGTCGATGGCGCGCGGGTGGGCCGGCTTGTCTAGAGCCGACGGCCCGCGGTGCTCGAGAGCTGAGGTCTGGCGGCCTTAAAGCGCTTGACGGTTTTGCCAGCATGCGACCGAGCAGGCCGACGCCTCCGCTAGCGGGGTGTGAAATCAAGCTCACGGCCAAGCCAACCGTCGCGTCCCGGAGGTTCGCCCCTTGTTCCCAACTCGTGATATTCGATATCCACAATTCCCGAGAAGACCTCGTACGAAGCGGCATGGTCGTCGAAAACGAACCGCACTAGCGGAACTACTTGCTGGATTTCCACGTAACCTCGTCCCGGAACGGCACCGGCAACGGTGAGAGTTAGCAGATAAGTACGTCCGGGAATGAGTTGGGAGACAGCGTCGAGACCGGGTTCGCCGTTCATTTCCAGCCGGGTGGCGTGAAACTCGACGCGGGCCATCTGCGTATCGGGCGACAAGATCAGCGGGCTCGTCCACCGTTGGAGGGAGGCGCGTGAACGCGGGTCTTGTGGAGACATGCTCGTGGAGTCGGTCTGGTACAGGCGAAACTCTGTCCCGGTCGCGAACGGGAGCCCCAGAGGGTTCCGGTACCACAAATTCACGACCGCCCGGTCGCCGTCGCGCCCCCCGTCGAAGCCGAGTCCGGCGACGTTCGATGGACGCTCTGGCCGGCTGGCCTGCCGAGACGGCCTGATCTGAGCGAACGGAACGACCTCGGTCGTGGTGACAAGTGCGAGGCGGCCACATTCTCGCGCTAACAGCGGCAAGACTTCCGGTATCCCAGTCAGCTCCACCTCGCCGTCGCCAACCGCAACCCTTGTCCCGGGTTCTCCCAATGCCCTTAATTCGAGTTGCCGGTTCGGGTCCGATGCGCAGATATCGCGCAGATCGAAGGGGGGGCGGCAACGTCGGGACCGATACGCCATACGGGCGACCATGTCGGCGCCGGGACCTTGTACGCTCGCATCCCGTAGCCGGACCAGATGGCGTCGGCAGCGGACAATCCAAGCGCGATCCCGGGTTCCAGGAAGTCTGGCAGCAAGATGACTCCTCGGTCCGGAAGTTCTGCGAGCGGCTCGAAACGTGGCAGCCTGGTCGCTCTGTCAAGGAATGTCGAAAGAGGTTCCGCCGGCGCCCGCATGTCGTCGTGGTCGACGAGAGAGAAGAGGACCATACGGCGCTGATGCAGTGAGAGTGCTCCGACGAGCGATACGGGAACATTCGTCGGAACCGTTTCACGCAGGCGGCGGTAGCTTGAAGGCATCGTCTCGGTCGTGCCAGCGCCGGGCATCACCTCGAATAGTCGGTGGGGCGTTCCGGAGATTGAGCGGAAGTCGGCCAACGGGTTGAAGTGCTTTGGATCCACTAGCAACCGTCGCGCTGGCGGCGACAAGGCGGCCTCGTAGGCTTCGGTGACGTGCAAATGCGTGATCCTCATTTCCGCCAGGTCGTAGCGGTTCAGGAAGCGCAGTGCGTCTTCGTAGACGGGCGTCAAGATTGGTGAGAGGGCTTGTAGACCGCTACCTGAGGTAGGTGTAGTGACGCCGGTGGTCGAGACGACAACTGACGGGTGGGGCGTAAGCAGACGCGCATCATGGGGCAGCGATTTTGCCAGCCAGTCATAGAAGTCCCAGTTCCGTGCAAGCTCGTCGCCGAGCTGTGTTCGATTGAGGAAGAGTTCGCTCGACCGGTTGGCTGGATATCCGATCTCAATGCCGTCGGAGGCAAGCTGCGCACCGGAGATCGCGCGCGGCAGGGCGTTTGGCAGGATCGCGAAAAGGCCAACTCCAACTGCCGCCCCGATCAGTCTCCAGCCGCTCAGCAGTCCGACGAAACGGCCGGCGGCGGACAGTCCGGCAAGCATGGCCACGGCTGTAGTCAGCCAGATAATGCGCACGTCATTTCGCGGGAGCGCGGAGTGCAACGTTTGGGCTTCGACAAGCCCCAGGAAGGCGGCGGCGGAGAGATAGCCAAGTCCCCAGCTTCGCCACCTGAGCGCTGCGGCGCCGCTGAGTACCATGAGTAGGATGACTCCGACCTGCAATAGCGCCGGTCCCGCGAGCTCGAATGGAAGCAAGTCTGCCCGGCGCAGGTCCGGATCGAGACGCACCATCCCCGTAGTGCCACCCCGTCCCAGAATCGCATCCGATATCGGGCCGCCGGCAAACACTATGAGCAAAGCGCTAACGGTGAGCGCGGCGGCCAGGAAGAGCCGGTCACGCTTGTGTAACCGGATGAGGCGAAGAGCGCCTACCAGCCCCAAAGCAGCCGCGGCGAATACAAGCGCCGCCGATTCCGTTAGAGCGAGCACACCGCCGCCGACCGCGAGAACCAGCGCCTGGCGACGCTTCACCGGTGATTCGAATGCGGCGGCGATGAGGATCACAATGGACACGGCAAGCGCCCGCTGCGGTTGTTCTAGCCAGCTAAATGCCAGCCGGGTGTCCGGATGGGCGTCTTGGGCGGGGGCCAGACCTGTCAGAAACGCGGCGAGGCCGCCGGCAGGATCAGACTGATCGACGTAGGGCGGTAGACCGATGACGAACCGCCCGGAAAACAACGCCACCGCGGCGCCGATCCCGGCGGCCAGCGGCAACGGCGCGCCCATCTGGCGTGCGAATCCAGCGGCGACGAGTATCAGCGCGACGACCAGGAATGACATCAGTACGTAGTACGCCGTCCATACCGGCACGCCTGTGGTGCTGATGGTGGAGGCTGCCAGTAAATCGGAGCCATAGTGATAGCCGATGCCTGCGTCGGGACCGTACGGCGTCGTAGGTGGAAATACTCCTCGGGCCATGCGCAGGGCGAGTGGGAAGTGCCACGTCTCGTCGACAAACCACACTTGCGTGCGATTCGCGAGTGCGAAGACGAATAGACCGGCCGAGGCAAACGCGAGCGAAGCCAGCGAAACGCCTGATCGACGCGACATTTTCGCCAACATGCCGCCGCGCCAAGCAACAGCCGCGGCCACTACCGTTGAGACGATCAATCCCACCCAGGCGGCGGCCGCGCCTGGCATTGCATACGCCAGAAGATTGGTGGTTGCGAGCACTATTGCAATTCCCAGAACCGGTGCGTAGCAAGGCCATACCGTCCGGGCCCGGTCGCCGAAGGCCGCGCGGGCCAACGGCGCGCCGATGGCTACCAACCAGATACAAATGCCCGTTGCCGCTAGGACGTCCACCCAAGGCGTGTCGGTCGGGACCAGACTCATAGAGGTGCATTGACTTCGAAGCGCCCTGCCACTGCGTCAGTTCTCTACGTGTGCGGGGCGGACTGGCCAGCCGGGAGTGCATCTCGTCGCCCGGCAAGTGCGTGTTGCAGTTGGAATCAAGTCTGGCTTCCCTTGAAACAAGTCTTCAATGCGGGCCAGCCCAGATATTGAAAAGGGTTCGCAAGGTGACCCGCCTGGGAATCGAACCCAGAACACACGGATTAAGAATCCGTTGCTCTGCCAATTGAGCTAGCGGGCCGTTGGGATTGTAGCAACGGAGTGTCCCTTGCGGGTTGCATAGCTCTAGGGGAATTGCGCCGGACCTGACGTAACAAGCGCCATACGGGAATGGATCACCAATCAGGCAACGCAGCGGGACCGGTTATCGGAACTTCCGGCTCTTGGGTCCTGCCGAATGGATTGGGAAGCGCGGAGTCTACGCGCCCAGCTTTATTGACGTGATCCTGGCAGCCAGATCGCCATCGGACTCGGAATTGACCACCAGATCCGTGAACTCTTCGGCCGTTAGGGTTAGCTCACCGAGCACCCGAAGGTCGATTGGTCACGGATATATGTAGTCGCCGATCGAACCGTCGAAATGGGCGCGCGCCTTGTCGGACATCCGCGCTATCCACGGAACGGAATCGATTACATAATCGCGAGGTCGGGGCCTAAACGGTTCTTCCGCCATTTGCAACCTCCGTAAATTGATTCGCCAGCGCCTATTGAGAGTTTAGCCGAGAGCGCTTCGTAATCTATCCGCGGTCGGATTGGGGTAAAGCCGAGTGTGCACGAGCTCATTGAGGCGTGAGAGCCGTTCGTCCGGGTTAGGCCATGCTTTCAGCAGTGTGTGGGAATCCGGTCTCTCCGGTGTCGTCAGAGCGATTTGCAGACGTTCGATCGAATACAGAACGGCAGTAAGAAAGTGTGCATCGAGCAATGCTCCGGCGGGGCGCCCCTCCCAGACCGTGTTGCCGAGACGCTCGTAGATTAGACCCGCGCGCTGGTCGAGCGCCGTGCTGAAATTCCCGTCCTTGCGGCCGGGGCCGGTGGCGATCAGATATCCCACCAAGCGCCGTTCCGGCCAGTCAGCCCCGATGGCCGAAAAGTCGACGAAATACGGGCCCTTCGAGCAAACGACGATGTTCGAGGCGTTGTAGTCACGCGATCCCACGGTCCAGGCGCCCTCGCAGACCTGCCGCCGGAGCTCGTTGGCAGCGTCTTCGGCCGCGGAAGTCGACCGCCCCGAGGCCGCGGCGACCGATCGAGCGGCCGATCTCACAGATTGGAATGTGGATTCGGATTCTTTTAGCAGTGAACTCCGCGCGGCTTTCTTTCTGGCGTCGTCGAACCGCTTTCGTGCCGAGTCGAGGCAAATTTCGATAGCGAGGAACTCGCGCATTACCTGCTCGATGTCGACAGCGTCGGGGCCGTCGGCGGAGAGTTTGCGCTCCAGAGTGGGGCCTTCAAGCCACTCGGTGGCGAGCACTCCCACGGATGCGTGCAAGCCAACGACGCGAGGGGTGTTGCATCCGAGCGAGCCGAGCCTGCGTAGTACTGCCGCTTCGGTGGCGATAGTGTTTCCCGCCGCGTCGATGGACGAAGAGGTGGAGGCAGTTTTGATAGCTATTGCCCTTCCGTCACCGAGCGTCACCTTGTAGACGCTCGGCGGCCGGTTCGTGCTCGGCTCGACGGGCCGCAATCCGACCACCGCGGCTCCGGGCAATAAACGACAGACAAGGTCGGCGATGCGGTCGTGGTCGTACATAGGCTTACTTCGACGTCGCAGGGAATTCGTATACGACGCTCAAGCGCTGGGTCTGCTCGACTTCCAGGTCGAGCGCGCGGGCGATGTCCTCGGGACGGCAAGCAGCTCCATGGCCCAGCTTCAGCCGCATATTGAGGGTGTTTTCAGTTGACTGCTTCAAATGTATGACGGCGCGCCTGGCGTCGATCTCACGGACCTTTTTGCCGCGCGTGATCTCGAGGGGAACGCTGTCGTGGTTAAGAAAGTTGGCGATCCTGTCGGAAATATCGGGAGGCGGATTGCTGATGGATGTCTTGTAATCGGCGGCACGGGCCGCCGACATGAGGCTGGTCTTGATGACAGGAATGAACTCGGCGTCGATGAGAACCAATCCCGGTGGGAGGGCATCTCCAAGACGCGACTTTATGGACTCCGGCGGGACGGGTTGATCGAGATCCGCGTCCATTACCTCCGCGAGACCTTCGTAACCAACGGGCAGCGGAGGGCCGAACCTGAGCTGAGGCCCCGGAGAGAATCCCCGCGAATAGGCGAGAGGAAGGCGGGCGCGCCTGCATGATCTCTCCCAGGCGCGAACCGTGTCGCCGTGGGAGAGATAGCGAGCGGGACCCGTTTTGCTGAACCTAATTCGGACGCGCAAAGTTCGGTTCCCGACGAAACTCTGGCGCTCTCTTCACAAGGACTTCAAATAGCCGATAGGTAATATTTGCAATTGTGTGCCATGATTCGTTGCCGGCAATTCAAGTGTACGGACGCGGACGTTGCAGGTATTAGTTCTCAATCAAGACTATTCGCCGCTGAACATCTGTCATTTTCGACGGGCTTTCGTTCTTGTCCAGAAGGGCAAAGCGGAAATCCTGGAGCGGCACGCGCGAAAGATCAGAACCTCGACCGCCAGGCTGGTCCGTCCGTCGGTTATCAAGCTCAAGTACTACGTCCGGCGACCTACGCCCAACGTAAAGCTGACTCGCCGGGAGATCTTCGCCCGCGACGGTTACGTTTGCCAGTATTGCGGCAAGGCGCACCTGCAGTTGACCATCGATCACGTGATGCCACGCCGTCTGGGCGGCAAGCGCCGCTGGGAAAATCTGGTGAGCGCCTGTCAGTCGTGCAATCGAAAGAAGGGCGGCCGGACCCCGCGAGACGCGGGGATGCGGCTGAACCGGATTCCGAGTCGTCCGGCGCTCACGGTTGAGAAGCTGATATTGCAAAGGGCGAGCGGGCGAATCGATCGCACCTGGCTGCAATTTCTACCGGCGGGACTGCGCCGGATCAGCTAAGTCCGCTTGTCGACTCAGGCAACCTGCCAGTGCGCCTGTTTCCGTAGAGAGAGCCGTTAGTCGGTCTTTTTGGAAGTACCGCCGCTGGACGAGCCGGAACTGCTGGATGACGATTTCTTGTCGTCGGCAGTCTCCTCGGAGTCCTCGGTGTCTTCGCCTTCTTCGGCGCCTTCCTCACCCTCTTCGCCTTCTTCTTCTTCTTCGTCCTCAGGCCTAGCCTGTTCGCGGAACTCCCTGATGCTCTTACCGAGGGCACCGCCGACGGTGGGAAGACGGCCAACGCCGAAAATGATGACCACGATCACCAGGATGATGATCAACTCAAGCGGGCCTATGCTACCTGTGAAAGGCAAGACCTTCTCCTCTCGCTTCCCGATCCAGGGAAGCAGCGGCACAATTGATTTGGTGCTGATTCAACTAAACAGGCCGAGGAACGTTGTCCTCGGCTAACGGCGATTATACAGGTATGGGCGGCGTATATGGTGATTCGCGTGGTAACCGGCCCCTGAGATGCCCGGCTGCGAAGGTTTCGCTCGTTGAGGGTCAGGAGAGGGCGCCCGGTCGAGAGTGGAGTGTCATGCTGCTCTGACACATCGGCGTCCTCAACCCCTCGGCGCGGGGCGTGTGTTGAAGACGCGGAATCCGAAGTCCAGCAGCGAGGAGGCGTCACGAAAATGCCGTTCGCACCCGAGAACGGCAGCAAAGAGCGTCCGGCCGCCTCGCTTCGCGACCGCGACGAGCGTGTAGCCCGCGTCACCGGTCCAGCCGGGCTTTACTCCAAACGTGCCCGGATACTCCGATAGAAGGCGGTTGAGGTTGGTGGGCCCGTACCAGCCATGCTCGTTGGTGCTTTCTATCACTGTTCGACGCGTCGCGACGATTTCGCGAATCAAGGGCTGGGAGTCGAGGGCGAATTCAGTGAGGACGAAGAGGTCCCGGGCGGTCGAGTAGTTGTCGGGATGGTCGAAGCCGGCGGGATTCGCAAAGCTGGTATCCCGCAGTCCGAGTTCCTCGGCTATGGAGTTCATCCTGGCAACGAGCACGTCCACGCCTCCCACGCCGTCGCCGAGCGCATAGGCGGCGTCGTTGCCGGAATCGAGCAACAAGCCGTATAAAAGCTTTTCTACCGAGAGCCGCTCGCCGGGCCACAAACCCATCCGGTTGGGGATGATGTCAGCCGCCAGGGGCGTGACTTCGACGATCTGATCGGGCGTCGTCAGCGAGAGCACCGCGAGGGCAGTGGCTATCTTGGTCAGGCTTGCGATCGGGACTCTGCGGTCGGAGCCGCGCTCGGCCAAAATCTCGCCCGTGTCGAAATCGACGAGCAAATACTCGTCGGCGGTGACTACGGGAGGGGAAGGCAGTCTCTGGTTTGATAGGAACAGACGCTCGGCGGGTGCATTGATCGCCGGCGCGGTCGGTTCGATAACGGGGGCTTCGGTTGCAACGACCGTCGGCGGGATTGTTTCGACGACGGGAGCTTGCGGTTGAATGTCTATTCGAGCGCAGACGGAGAGCATGACCGCAAGCACAACTCCGATTATGAGAGCGGAGATTACGAGCGGGACGGCTTCGGAGCGGGTCGACCAGCGGCTGCTTCCGGCTGATTGCAGGTCTTCGCTGAAAAGCGGCGGCGGCAAGTCGGCATGGAAACCCCGTTCGGCGTTTCGCCAACGCGTCGCGGGGGCGCTAGAAACGCGCTCGAACTGTACTGTCGAATGTCCGCGATTATTGCCGCGGCCAGCGGCGTACGTATCCATTTTCGATAGACACGCGCAGCGGCCTTAGCCTCCCCAAAATTCAGGCCCGATTGCTACGTATGTAGTCCAGACTCCTTTTGAACTGGTCTTCGCTTATCCAACCCTCGGACATGTAGAAGTTGAGAATGGTGGTGAGCTTGAGAATGGGAATCAGGTTGATCTGGTGGGAGTGAAGCCGGCGGTCGGCTCCCTGATCGCGGTCGATGAGCACAACGGCGTCGGTGACGGTTAGTCCGGCACCGCGCAGCGCCTCGGCAGTGGCGATAACGGAGCCGCCGGTCGTAATGAGGTCGTCGATGATGATGACGGATTGTCCGGGCAGATAGCGGCCCTCGATACGCGACGCGTCGCGGACTTCGGCCGGGTTGACATAAATCATTGGCTGGTCTGCGATGAGCGAGAAGGCGGTGGCTATATGGAGGCCGCCTAGCGGGACTCCCGCCACGAGATCGAAGGGGCCGCAGTGCGGATGCCGCATGGCGGCGCGGGAGGTTGTCTCGGTGTCGATGAGGTTGGCGGCGGTCCGCAGGGCCTGGGGGTTACCGATGAGGACCTTGGGGTTGAGATAGACGGGCGAATTGACGGTGCTGCGGCCGATGGTGAAGTCGCCGAACTCAATACCGCCAAGCTCGTAGATGGTCTTCGCCAGCCACAGGCTGGTCAGTTCGTCGGGAGGGTCTACCGCCATTACCTCTGTCTAGTCGTTGGATGGCCCGAATAAATCGAAAAACCGCGCCAGAGGGCCAGTCGATCCGTTGCCTCCACGCACGGTGAAGGGATTATTGTCAAGTTGGGGTTGGAGGTCAAGAGTTTTTAGGCAGACAAATGCGGGTTCCGGGTTGGCTAGTAGACTTCGCGGTGGAATGCTTCTTCCTGCGCCAGCGACGATTTGCGCCTACCCGACAGCGGGTTGGTCCCGGTGAGTAAATGGGATGACTCCGTATCAGTTCATCGCGAAATGGCGGGCGTCGGAGCTGAAGGAGCGCTCGGCGGCGCAGGAGCACTTCATCGACCTGTGCCGGCTGCTGAACGAGCCGACTCCCGCCGAGGCGGATCCTACGGGCGAGCACTACTGCTTCGAGCGCGGCGCGCGCAAGGACACGGGCGGCGACGGCTGGGCGGACGTCTGGAAGCGCCATCACTTCGCATGGGAGTACAAGGGCCAGCGCGCCAACCTCGACGCCGCTTTCAATCAGCTCCGGCAGTATGCGCTGGCGCTGGAGAACCCGCCGCTGCTGATCGTCTCGGACATGCTGCGGTTCCGTATCCACACGAACTGGACGAACAGCGTCAGCCGGGTATACGAGTTCGGGCTGGACGATCTCGCCGACGCGACGGTGCGCGACAGGCTCAAGTGGGCGCTCTCGGACCCGGAGCGCTTGCGGCCCGGCGAGACGCGGCAGGCGCTGACCGAACGGGCGGCGGCGGCATTCGCAACGCTGGCGCAGGGACTGCGGGAGCGAGGCCACGATCCGCAAGCGGTGGCGCACTTCGTCAACCGGCTGGTGTTCTGCATGTTCGCGGAGGACGTGGGGCTGCTGCCGAACGGCATGTTCACGCGGATGCTGGAGCAGGCGCGGCGGCAACCGGCGATCTTCGGGGAGCTTGCCCGCGACCTGTTCGGGGCGATGGCGACAGGGGGCCGGGTCGGCTTCGAGGAGGTGGCGTGGTTCGACGGCGGGCTGTTCGATGACGATTCGGCGCTGCCGCTGGACAGGACGGAAATCGAGACGGTGCTGGCGACGGCGGACCTGGACTGGTCGGAGATCGATCCGTCGATACTGGGGACGCTGTTCGAGCGGGGGCTGGACCCGCGCAAGCGCGCGCAGCTAGGTGCGCACTATACCGACCGGGACAAGATCATGCTGATCGTCGAGCCGGTGATAGTGCGTCCGTGGCTGGCGGAATGGGAGGCGGCGAAAGCGGAAATAGCGGCCTGCCTGGAACGGGCGGACGGGGCTGGCACGCGGGCGGCGCGGAAGCGTCATCAAATGCGGGCGGAAGGGCTGCTGCGGGACTTCCTGGAACGGCTGCGCGGCTTCAAGGTGCTCGATCCGGCGTGCGGGTCGGGGAACTTCCTGTACCTGGCGCTGCACGCGCTGAAGGACCTGGAGCACAGGGTGCAGCTTGAAGCGGACGCGATGGGCCTGCCGATGACGTTTCCGGAAGTCGGACCAGCGAGCGTGAAGGGGATCGAGATAAACCCCTACGCGGCGGAGCTTGCGCGGGTGTCGGTGTGGATTGGGGAAATCCAGTGGATGCGGCGCAACGGCTTCTCGGAGTCGCGCAAGCCGATCCTGAAGCCGCTGGACACAATCGAATGCCGCGATGCGATATTGACGCCGGAGGGGGAAGAGCCGGACTGGCCGGAGGCGGAAGTGGTGATCGGGAATCCCCCATTTTTGGGCGGTTCGCTCATACTTGCGGCGTTAGGCGACGATCGCACTGACGATCTGCGCAAAGCGTACGTTGGGCTGGTTCCTGCGTCTGCGGATTTGGTCTGTTATTGGTTCGACAAGGCCGAGCGTTTGGTTACGGAAGGAAAGCTCGCTCGCGTCGGACTTGTCGCCACCAATTCAATTCGAGGCGGCTCCAACCGAGCTGTGCTGGACCGCATCGTCGATCAGACAGCCATCGTCGATGCTTGGTCCGATGAGCCGTGGGTGGTGGAGGGCGCGGCGGTGCGAGTCTCACTGATTTGCTTCGCTACCAAAGATGCGGGGCTTTCCACCTATCTGAACGGCGCAGAAACGTCATACATCCACGCGGATCTCGAAGGCAAAGAACTGGATCTAACGCAAGCAGATGTGCTGGATACAAACAAGAACATCGCACATAGAGGAGACGAAAAGAACGGTCGATTTGACATCCACGGCGATCTCGCACGGCAATGGCTTGTCTTACCCGCAAACCCTAATGGGAGACCCAACTCTGACGTTCTGAAGCCGTGGATCAACGGGATGGACATAACTCGGCGGCCGGCAGGCAAGTGGGTCATCGACTTCGGCCCAAACATGAGCGAAGCCGACGCAGCACTCTATGAAGCGCCGTTCGCCTATGTCGAGAAACACGTGAAACCGGTACGCCAACGAAACCGAAGAAGATCACGGAGAGAATCCTGGCATAGGCACGGTGAGCCGGGCCTCAATATGAGAAAGGCACTAGTGGGCCTTTCCCGTTATATCGCGACGCCTCGCGTAGCCAAGCACCGGCTGTTCGTCTGGCTCGATTCGAGCGTATGTCCCGACAGCGCTACGACTCCTATCGCCCGGGAAGACGACACGACCTTCGGCATCCTGCACAGCCGGTTTCACGAGGCATGGTCGCTCCGGCAGGGTACATGGCTGGGTGCCGGGAACGATCCTCGTTACACGCCGACCACCACCTTTGAGACTTTCCCGTTCCCAGAGGGGCTGACGCCGGACGTTCCGGCCCGCGACTACGCGAACGATCCGCGCGCCATAGCCATCGCAGACGCGGCCCGGCGGCTGGTGGAGCTAAGGGACCGCTGGCTCAACCCGCCCGAATGGGTGGAGTGGGTGGACGAACCTGTGCCGGGCTATCCGAAGCGCCCGGTGCCGCGCGACGAGTCCGCCGCAAGGAATCTCAAGAAACGCACGCTGACCAACCTCTACAACGAGCGCCCGCAATGGCTCGCCAACGCGCACGCGGACCTCGACTCAGCCGTCGCAGCGGCCTATGGGTGGGTGGAGGATATCTCGGAGGAGGAGGCGTTGGGGGAGTTGTTGGGGATGAATCTGGAGAGAGGGCAGTGAAGGTGGGACGATCACCGAAACTGTACGTCAAACTCAGGAAAGAGAATCTAAGGGGACTCCTATTTTGCTATTCACCTCCACGGCGTAGAACTGTCCGTCAATATCGCGCAATCTGAAACGGGCCGGGTCAGGAAGAACAACTCCTTGTCTATGCGCATCCGCAGCGATTTCTTCGATGTTGTCGATGATTCTTTGTTGCTCCTTCTGAGCTGAGAAGAAGATGTAATCTGCTTTTGCCACGTCAATCATGTTGGTGCCTGCTGATGTAATTCCACCTCCTGGCGGGCCATACACCGTGCCGTCTTTCATTTCGATGCAGTAATTGAGTCTCTTGTTTCGTAATGTTTCTATTTGTCTATCGGTCAATCTGTCGCCTTTAACTCCATGGAGTTGAAACTGTGACAGAAGTCCGGGCCAATTCTCATGCATCGTCTCAAGTAGCCTCTGCATCGTCCATGAACCATGTTTGAGCACATCTATGAAATAGGCCTTCTCGTCTTCAAAGCGACAGAACAACAATGGTCCAGTGCGACTCACGAAACCGTCCCTCTCAGTATTTGCTCCAAGATGTAGATGATGGATACCCCAATCGTTGAGCAATGGATCGTTGTATTCCGCGTTGAGTATTTTCCTGCTGAGATACGGGGTGAGATCACCGCCGTTGCGAGTGACACGCTCGATTTGAGTGAGGCTCCCCTGATGCTCGGGGCTGCATGAAAAATCTTTCGATTTGAGAATTTGGCGCGGATGCACTGATACCAAACGGTGGCACACATTAAGGTAAATGCGCATCAATTCAGCATCATCGATAATGCCGGCTATGGCATATCCGAATCGGATTAATTCTGTCCGGCAAATCTCCACGCGGTCGCGATAGAGGTCTATTTCGATGGTTCTCGGTACAGCCATGTCTTCGGATTGATGTATGTCCAATTGTCGAATGTCACCTAACTGCCTGTCCGATAGGTAGACACGTTATCAGACTGAAACAATCCAACGGCCCTTGGGACTGCATCAAGCAGAAATTACGTCGGAGCCCGCAAGGCGACGTGAGAGGGTTTGGGACTTACGGTCTTCCCACAAAAAGCAAGGGGCTTCAAGCACGCTCAAAGCCCTGCCGACCGGGAACATCCCCCAATCCACTTTCTATGTTACCGCGATGCTGGGGACGTCAAGAGGGTGTGGTGGGTCGGTAGACTGGTTCAAGAGGAAGTTACTACTCTCTGCTCTTGCAATTGGCCTGCTGATTTCTCTAGACAGCGATCAAAACGCACATAGGCAACTGGTGAGAGTATTGGGGCAGATGTCAGCCGCTCAATTTGCGTAGAGTCTGAACAACATGGACACGATGGACAGATACAAGATTCACGAATCGATAAAGGACGTAATCTCCATTCTCGACTGCTCACCGATCCGGCCGGATTTGGTAGCAGAGACGATTATCGTGCAGTTGACCAACCGTGCGCCCATAGCCCATCTAGCAATAGAAAGAGGGATAAAGGTGCTCATCAACGAGGCTGGCGGGAGTGCAGAAAACGAGCACGGTCTGCACAGGCTGTATAGAGCCTTGAGGGAATGCGACGAGAAGTCAGCGGAATACCTAGCTACGGCGTTCGACGATGCAGTCGGTTTCTTTCGATACAACGTCAACAAAAGGGGGTTTAAGCAATTCCGTTCCTTCGATGACTATCTGACGAAGGCTGGCACTGACAGAGCTTTCGAGGCACTTCGGTATTGGGCGATTGGGGAATCCAGCAAAGGAGCAAGCCCCATCTCGCACATTTCGCTGGCGATACATAGGGAACTTCTTCGCGCTGTATGGTGCCTTTTCTTCCCGAGTCGTCGCGAAACAGTCTCGAGCCGTGTAGAGGGTGAAATCGCCAACGCCATGTTTTATCGCAGAGAAATCTATTGGAGTCCTGACGATATAAGCATGAAGCAATCAGTCGACTGGTACTGGAACTGGCTTTTCAAGGAGCATCGCACTCGCCGAAGCGCCTTGGAAGAGGCCGTAGATCGACAATTCATCATCAAAGACAACGACGAATTCGTCAGGAAGACCCTGCGTGACGCGTACGCCGACCTTCAACAGTCGAAAGACCCCGCAGTCCGTTATTTCCTCGGCACGCTCACCTACCTACCCAAGGGCTCTCAGCGACGAATCCCTGACGCTATTCCTGAAGTCGAGTGGTTTGACGACGTCAATACTAGGGGGTTGGTTGTAACACCAGGTGGAACCGAGCTGGGCCTCATAGAAAGGTACGCAGATGGTGGATGGGGAATCATGCCGGCGAGAGAAGGCTTGGCGCAGCAAGTTGCTGAAGTTCAAGCCGATGCCAAAGCTTACCTAGTCGGACATCTTACAAAGCCAGTTCGCGTCACGGTTGATGGAGAGTCTAAGCGGCTGCGTATAGTCACTGACGGAGACCGGTTTCCGGCACCTGTGGGTACGTCGGATCATGTTTGGACAACGGATGCAGATATCTCCAGCCTTAGCTTCGACATCCCAACCTACAAACTTGAATTCTGGGACGCGAATCACGACTTGAGTTCCGGAGTGGCAGTCTCGGTTGAACTTGAAGCGGACGGTGGCCGCAGGTTTGTATCCATTCTCCAAGGCGAGATCACAGCGGTCGAAAAGCACGAGGTCTCAATTACCGGGATGACTACTGTGGCTCGAAGCAGCACCTCGGAATCCTGATGCAGAAGTATCTGCTCCGGCAATATACGACTGCCGTCTTCCTCGGGGTTTTGATAGCAGCTCAGGATCGCCGATGACTACCGAAGCGATTATTTCGACGATGGTGGATCGGATAGTGGGACGGTTTCAACCGTCTCGCGTCGTTCTGTTTGGTTCCCAGGCGCGGGGTACGGCAAGCAAGTGGAGCGACGTTGACCTGCTTGTCGTGATGGAAGACGCACCGGACAAGCGTCGAATCGCAGTTGAGATACGGCGGTTGCTGGGGGGCCTTGGGGTGAGCAAGGACATCGTGGTAACCACGCCCGACGAGATCGCAAGTCGAGGCCAGGTGGTGGGAACCGTACTGCACGCGGCGCTTCGCGACGGGAGGGTCTTGTATGAACGACCTTGATCCCGCCGCACGCGAGGCCAGCCGCTGGCTGCGGTTCTCGGCAGAGGACCTAGACGTGGCCTCGCGATTGCTATCAGGCAGTCCGTCGACTCCTCGTCACGCCTGCTGGCTTGCCCAACAGGCCGCAGAGAAGGCGCTTAAGGCGGCCCTGATACTGGAGCGGATCGAATTCCCGTACACACACGACCTAGACGCTTTGTGCGATCTGCTTCCAGGGGGTTGGCCTGTAAAAGATGCCCATACCGATCTGGCTGGACTGACACAGTGGGCAGCGGAAGCGAGATATCCAAGAGACTGGCCAGAGCCGACCAATGCCGACGCGGTTGGAGCGGAGTCGGAGGCGCGCTCGGTTCACAACTCCGTAGCGGCGGAATTCGGGCGTCGCGGAGTATTCGCGGAGTAGGGCCGACCTAGCGGTGGCTAGAGGATTTGTTGGAGGAACAGGCGGGTGCGGTCTTCCTGGGGGTTGTTGAAGATCTGTTGGGGGGTGCCTAGCTCGACGAGCATTCCTTCGTCGAAGAAGGCCATGCGGTCGGCGACTTCGCGGGCGAAGCCCATCTCGTGGGTGACGCAGAGCATGGTCATGCCGGTGGCGGCGAGCTCGCGCATGGCGTCGAGGACTTCCTTGATCATCTCGGGGTCGAGCGCGGAGGTTGGCTCGTCGAAGAGCATGATCTGGGGCTGCATGGCGAGGGCGCGGGCGATGGCGACGCGCTGCTGCTGACCACCGGAAAGTTCGGCGGGGTATTTGTGGGCTTGCTCGGGGATTCCGACGCGTTCGAGCAACTGCATGGCGGTGGCATCGGCCTCGGCTCTGGGCATATGGCGGACGCGCTGGGGCGCGAGCATGATGTTGCCGATGGCGGACATGTGCGGGAATAGATTGAACTGCTGAAAGACCATACCGACTTCGCTGCGTATGGCGTCGAGGTTGCGGACGTCGTTGGTCATCTCGATGTTGTCGACGACGATGCGGCCCTGCTGGTGCTCTTCAAGGCGGTTGATCATGCGGATGAAGGTTGACTTGCCGGACCCCGAGGGGCCGAAGATGACGAGCACTTCGCCGCGCTTGACGGTCATGCTGACGTCGCGAACGGCGCAGAAGTCGCCGAACCACTTGTGGACGTTCTCGCAGACGATGATGTCGTCGCGCTCTTCGAGCGGCAGTGAGAGGTAGTCGGGGGCTTTGTCGTTGGACATTGCGGTGAACTGTTCACTCATGTTGATTTTCCCGATGCGAGATTCTTTGGCGTGGAGTTGAGGTGACGCATGTTATTGGGGGGGAGGGGATGGATTCCCGCTTTCGCGGGAATGACGGGTAGGGGCGGGAATGACGAGTAGGGGACTGGTGACGTGCGCCTCTTCGGCAGGCTCAGGGCAGGCTCTTCGACATGCTCAGGGCGCACGGGCGGAGGCAGTTGATCGCTAGGCGGGGACTGGATTCCGGCCTTCGCCGGAATGACGGTTAGGCGTTGGTTGGACGCAGCTTGGAGTGACATAACGACGTAGGTCATCTAACGCCGGCCTACGCCCAGCGCGCCTTCGATTCGTCTGCTGACGTAGGACATCGAGAAACAGAACACCCAAAACACTACCGCGATGAAGAGGTAGACCTCGCGTCCGTTGTCGATGAACTCAAGGCTGCTGTCCTGTAGAGCGGAACGGCCCATCTCCACGAGGTCCAACATGCCGATGAAGAATACGAGGCTGGTGTCCTTGAAGAGGCTGATGAACTGGCCGACGATAGCGGGAATGATGTTCCTGAGTCCCTGGGGCAGTGTAATGAGCAACGTGGTCTGCCAGCCGCGGAGTCCGAGCGCGCGGGCGGCTTCGGTCTGGCCGGGCGAGACGGCGGCCATGCCGCCGCGCACGTTTTCGGCCATGTAGGCCGAGCTGAACAGGGTGATGGTGATGGCGGCCAGATAGAGCGCGCTTACGTTGATGTGGGAGGGGAACGTGAGCGGGAGGATGTGCCGGGACATGAAGAGGAGCGTAATGAGGGGAACGCCCCGAATGACCTCGATGAAAACCACACACGCGACTTTGACCACCGGCAGGTTGCTTTGCCGTCCGAGCGCCAGCCCGATGCCTATGGGCATGGACATCGAGATGCCGAAGAGGGCGAGGAGGAGGTTGAGCATCAGCCCGCCGATATCCTGCGGATTGACGGGTTGCAGTCCCGGCACACCTTCGATGCCGCGAATGAGCAGCATGGAGATGATCACAATCGAAGTCGAGACGATGACCATGCGTTTGGCGTGGTGCAGCCCGAGCGGTCTCGCGGCGAAATAGCCGAATCCGATTGCGACGGGGTTCAGGAGGAACAGGACCCGGTTGAAGAGCTCCATCTCGTGCGGCAGTACGGCGACGACGAAGATGATGCCGCCGAGTCCGACGGCGAATACGCGGGCCGCGCCACCCCATATTCCCCAGGAAATCCCCAGGAGCG